>CAWFEQ010000014.1:0-376562 GCA_963814945.1 uncultured Gammaproteobacteria bacterium | reverse complement strand
ATCACGCGCTGCACAGCCATGTGCCCGCAAACTAAAAGAATAATCACTGGCCATCCCTGCCGAATGCCCCTGATACATCATTACACCAGACGCGGAGAGAAGCGTCCGACCAACCCGCTAGAGCCTGCAGCACAAAAGGCCTTTGAGGCTTAGGTCCGAGAATGATTAGTTTCACAGGCCCGATCAACCGGGCATGAACATGTTGTAACACGATATTGCTCAGGACCTCCGGTGAGGAGAACACACCCGTATCATATATCACCAACATGAGGTTTCAACCTTCCCAGCGCTGGCGGAGGGGTCGTCCTGCGCAAAGACATTTTCGAGGCTTGCTTCGCGTTCACTCACGTGCTCCGCGGTTCGATCTGTCACCCCTTATGCCGTAGTATTATGCGTTCTAAAGCTCCCACCACGGGCAAGGAGCATGCAATGACACCCACCGACATATTTACTGCCTTGCGCCAGGACGTGATCGGACAGGACCAGGCGATCCGGGACATGGCAGTCGCTATTTACGAGCACCTGATCGAGCACTCCGTAGGCAACGTGCTGCTGATCACAATTCTGGTACCGGGAAGACCACCATCATGCGCGCCGCGGAGCGGTTTTTTGCCCGCGCCAAAGGCTTCGAAAAATTCTCCACCATTATTCGCATCAACGCCAACCTGGTGGCCGACCTGGCGAGCCGCGGCGTGCAAAGCAACGTCGTCATGGACCGCCTGGCGCGCCGGGCTTCTAACATTCTCGGCGAGCGTGCCACGCTCGATACCATGCTGGACTACGTCTCGCACGGTATTGTCTGTGTCGATGAAGTCGACAAGCTGCGTGCGGTAGTCGGCGGGGAACCGAACGTCAAGGGCATCATCGCGCAGGACAGCCTGCTCACCCTGATGGAAAACGAGAACGTACAGATCGAAATGCCTTACTTCGAGGCGGGCAGCTGGCATTCAGTAACCACGGCAGTCAACACCCAGCACATCCTGTTTGTCGCCGGTGGGGCCTTCGAAGAACTCTATGACCAGGTGTTTGAGCGTGTCACAAGCAAATCCGGTTCCGACAGTTTCTACAAGCTGGTACCGAGCGCCGACGGCAGCCTGGAGCGACGCTTCATATTTGATATGGCCAGGCACATGGCTCTGGAAGATATTTTCAACTATGGCATGACACCGCAGTTCCTGTCCCGCTTCGCCAGCATCGTCATGCTGCGCGATTTCACTGCACCCGACCTGGTAACGATCTTCCGGGACATTCCCGGTGCCATCTGGCCCATTGCGGTCGACTATTTCAAGCACACGGGTATCACCCTCACTATTACCGATGAGGCCGCGTACCTGGTTGCCGACAAGGCGGCGCGCGCGAATCGTCTTGGCGCGCGGGCGCTGAGCGACGTGTTCGGAAGCATAGTCAAACGCCTGGAATTCGACCCGCGGGCCAGTGGCCTGGTGCAGGAACGGGACGGGCAGCAGGTGCTTGAGATCAACCGCGACGTGGTCGAAGCCGCCCACCCGGTATAGCGGCACAAAGACTGCGCTCTCTGGGTCTGGCTCTACCGCCTGTGGCCGGGTTGCCTAAACACACTGCAGGCCTTCAAACCGGATACCCTGGTGCGATGGCACCGCATGGGCTTCCGATGGTACTGGACCTGGAAGTCCCGTTGCCGGATGGGCGGACGCCCACCCGTCGCACCTGAGGTGCGCAGACTTATCCGGACGATGTCCCGGGACAACATTGGTTGGGGTGCACCAAGGATTCACGGCGAACTTCAGCTGCTCGGCATCCACATCTCCCAGGCGACAGTCGCAAAGTACATGGTCCATCATCCTAAGCCGCCATCGCAGACGTGGCGAACCTTTCTGAACAATCACGTCAAGGATCTGGTATCAGTCGACTTCTTCACCGTGCCTATGGCGACATTTCGAATCGCGTATGTCTTCCTCGTGCTCAGACATGAGCGTCGTGAAGTTGTCCACTTCAACGTGACCGAGCACCCGACGGCCCAGTGGACAGCTCAGCAGATGGTTGAGGCATTTCCGTGGGAGCCTGCACCCCATTATCTCCAGCGTGATCGCGACAAGATTTATGGCGCGAGCTTCCGTCTCCGCGTACACAGCCTCGGCATGCACGAGGTGCTGTGTGCTCCACGCTCACCCTGGCAAAATCCTTATGTGGAACGGCTCATCGGCTCGATACGGCGCGAGTGCCTGAACCATGTCATCGTATTCAATGAACTCCATCTCAAAAAAATTCTCCGCGCTTACTTTAGCTACTATCACACGGCGCGAACGCATCTTGCATTGGACAAACAATGCCCAGAACCACGCGCGGTCGAGCGCCCTGGCCAGGGAAACGTCATCGCTTTCCCGCACGTCGGCGGTCTGCATCATGAGTACCGCCGCGCCGCCTGAAACAGGGTCGCAACGCCCCAGTTTCCGTGTGCTCCAGCAGGCGGCAGCTGTTGCCCTACCGTACCTCCGATTGCTATCGATCTCTCACATCCATAGAACAAGGCCGTTTATTCCCCTCTTGCGGTCCGCGTCATACCCTGCTTGCTGACTTATTTTTTTGCTAATCTCCACATTGCGCGGATCAGTTTCTGAACACTCTCATCGGATTAGGTTATTGGTAGGCACAGGTAGGCTCAGTGGATGTTCAATATTCGGAACGTCGATGTTAATTGCCCGGAGAGCGAAGATTTTATTGATCGGCTAATGCGGCATAGCATGCGGTACAGTCGTAAGGTAGACCAGACTTTATTTGACAGACAGTTTGATCTATACCCCTTTCCCAGCGTCCCAGCGCAGAAAGAACACGCATCTTAGCCAATTTGTCACCCATATAAAGCATATTGTCGAGCGTTGGCACCTCTTTCATGTTCCGGGAATGCACCTGAGCTTCCAGCGCGCGGACTACGCGCGCCGGGAATTCCCATTGGTTGGCGATGATGCAGGAAAGCTTCCTGGAACCAGTGATGAACTGTTCGCGAAAATACTCAGACCGGGGTGCATCCTTACCGGCATAAGCGGAATCCAGTACGCTCAAGGCGACGGTAAAACCTACGTTCTGCACGATCCCTGCCAGGTAGGCGTGAAAGCGATCCGCTTTATGTTGTTTTGCCATGTAGTCACAGGCAATGGCAGTCTTTTCGGATTGTTGCCAAAGAATGGTACCGGAGAGACCCGTAAAGTGGCCGGATTTCTGATTGAAAAGTGGTTTGAGCGCGGCATTGGCCGCCAATTGGCGAACTCCATCCCTGCCCAAGCGAAATATTGCTCTCTCCAGGCTGGTGGTCTCTTGGCCTACACGATAGTAGGGACTATTTGCCAAGCGAATAACTTCGCCGACGAGTACCGGATCGCGGCCGATCTCGGTTGCAAGGTTCAGAGTTGATAATTTGTCATTGCGCAGGCTGTTCATCACTCTTGGTATGATTGAAGGAAGCCTTGGGACAAGACTGGAATGAGAAATATCTTCTTTCAGCAGTTGACTCAGTTTACGCAGGGCTATTGTTTCGAATGCGTTAAGCTCACAAACCATAGCCGACTGCACACCAAGGATATGAGCATAGAAGGCAGTATCGAGTTCTTCGAGCAGATTGGTCGTCAGGTTCTTTGCGACGTTTAACGGTGTCGCATTTCCGCCTGATGCTGCAGGCAACTCGGATACCGTCCGGCGTTTAGCTGGTTTCGGAAATAGCAATTGTTTTAACTTAGCGAGCATATCGACTTGACCTTCTTGGCTTTCGGGCCGCGAACTATCCGTATTGCCCCACTATGCGCATCGGCAGTCCAGATAACTTTCTGAAAAGGCGCCGGCCAATCTTGTTGTGCTTCGGTTTGGTGCAGAAAGATACCTGCGTACTTGCACAGTGTGTGAGATAAATGTGAAATATACGTGTATTACCAGTCTTTTCAGCCAGTGAATGCCTGCGTCCAGTAGCGGATCCGCTCATCCGACTCCCGTATGAGGTCCCATACAGTCTCGCCGCCAATTTTCATTCTGGACAATGACGGTATCTGATCCAGTTCAGGCTGTTCTGTGGGTCGCTCCTCAAGCGTTAATTTGACGCTAACAAATTTGCAGACCCGCCGGCATTGTGGAAACCACCTATCGAAGACTATCTAAAGGGAAGTCGCGAATGCCACATTAGGGTCGGGGGACTAAACCGCTCTCCGCGCGGTAGGGGGTGGCACGATTTGAGTGAAGCAGTGCATTAAGCGTCTGTTTCCTATGTTGAGGGTTGAGGCATGTCGCCTCGATTCACAACAAAGGAGCAGACCGATGACACACAATACCAAGCCCATCAGTCCGTTACGCCAGCGCATGATCGAAGATATGGCGCTGCGTAAACTCTCACCGCAGACCCAGGCAGCCTACGTCCGGGTCGTCAAAAACTTCACGCACTTTTTTGGCCAGTCTCCGGATACGGCCGGTGCCGAGGATCTGAGGCGGTATCAGCTGCACCTGGTCGAACACGGGATCTCCAGTGGCAACCTGAACGCCACCATCACCGGCCTGAAGTTTTTCTTCCAGACCACCCTCGAGCGCCCCGAGGCCATGGCGAAGATGAGCCACGTCCACGAGCCGCGCAAGATACCGGTGGTCTTGGGGCTGGAGGAGGTGACGCGCCTGCTGCAATCAGCCGGCAGTCTGAAGTTATCAGGCCGCCCTGGGCGTGGCCTACGGCGCCGGCCTGCGTGCCAGTGAAGTGGTTCATCTGACCGTCACGGACATCGATAGCCAACGGATGGTCATTCACGTCGAACAGGGCAAGGGAAAGCGCGACCGCTACGCGATGCTCTCGCCCACCTTGCTCAGCCTGTTACGGGCCTGGTGGCGCCAGGCCCACACGCACCGACAGATACTGCACGGTGGCTGGCTGTTTCCGGGACAAAACCCCGTCAACCCCTTATCACGGGAACGATGGCTTCGCACCCGCGCACATTCATCGTGATAGGCCTGCTGCGTTCAGGCCTGAACCCTGAGGAACTTAAAAGACAGGGGCAGTTGTTTTAGGCGGGAAGAAATGGACCCCGAAAGTTGGACAGTGCCTTAAGTGAAATCTTCCATGGGTTTCAGGCTGCCAATTCGCGGCTAGCCTGCTCGTTATACACCGCGTCCGGGGTGCGTCGGTCCAGTGCGCTGTGACGGCGTCTGGTGTTGTAAAACTCGAAGTACCGCGCCAGTCCGGTGCGGAGCTCGGTTGGCGTTTCGTATGCACGCAAGTACACGTCCTCGTACTTGACGCTGCGCCATAGACGCTCAACGAACACATTGTCCACCCAGCGGCCCTTGCCGTCCATGCTGATGGCCACCCCGTGGCGCTTGAGAACGCCGGTGAACGTCTCGGAGGTGAACTGGGACCCCTGGTCGGTGTTGAAGATTTCCGGCGTTCCAAAACGCTGTAGGGCCTCTTCCAGGGCCGCGATGCAGAAATCCGTATCCAGGGTGCTCGACACCCGCCAGGACAGCACCCGGCGCGAATACCAGTCCATGATAGCCACCAGGTACATGAACCCCTTGGCCATCGGGATGTAACAGATATCTGTCGCCCAGACCTGGTTCGCACGCTCGACACACAGGTCCCTGAGCAGGTAGGGGTAGATCTTGTGGCCCTTCCCCGGCTGGCTCGTTCGCTGCCGCGGATACAGCGCTCGCAGGCCCATCAGCCGCATCAAACGTCGGACCCGCTTGCGGTTGACCGTGTAACCCTGGTCCTGCAACTCGTTCCGGACCCGCCGGCTGCCGTAGAACGGCAGCTGCAAGTGGATCTCATCGATCAGCCGCATCAGCGCCAGGTCCTCCTCGCTGACCGGCTCGGTACGGTAGTACGCAGTCGATCGTGCGACACCCAACAGTTCACATCGCCGTGTCTTCGGCAACTCATGTGCCGTGTGGATCTGTGCTCGGCGCTCGCTCATTGGCCGCGCCCCAGCACTTTGGATAAAAAATCGTTCTCCATCGCCAGCTGGCCTATCTTCGCGTGGAGCTTCTCTACCTCCTTTTCGTTGTGCTGGGCCTCGACCGCGTTTCCTCCGAACACGTCCTCTGCGCCTTCGGCCAGCCGCTTCTTCCAGTCCTGGATCTGATTGGGGTGAACGTCGAACTGCTCGGCCAACTCTGCCAGCGTACGCTCGTTCTTCAGAGCTGCCAGCGCCACCTTCGCCTTGAAGGCTGATGAATGGTTACGTCGCTTTCTTCGGGTCATCTTCTGCTCCTTCTCTTTCGAGAATGTTAACTCAGAAGATTACACTTATCAGGCCCTGATCCCTGTCCAACCACTGGGGTCCACCTCTGGACTACCCTCCTTCTACAACATATTTCCCGAGTTCGCACGCCGAGTGAGTACGAACATCGGACAGTCTCCTTTAACCTATCCATAAATCGGTCGACATCCATCACCTTTGTGGAAATGATTGTGGAATGGCCAACCAGAAAACCACACAACATGCTGAACTTTCAGGAAATATTAATATTAAGTGGCGGAGAAGGGGGGGATTCGAACCCTCAGTATGCGTAACCGTAACCCTCTAAACTTCCTAAACTAATTGAACCAGTTACCGCACAGAGACCAAGCCTAATTTCCGGGCCATTCACGCGATTTCCACTGGACTTTCTGGTGGAAGGAAGCGTCAATACTTACCAGAAGTAAATCGAACGGCGAGATAAAAAGGCCATGGAGGTATACTTCAAACGGTCGCCCATATGACCCACAAAGACGCCAGCGGTGACAGTTCACGCGGGAGAAAGCATGACAAAAGTTGAGAAGTTAGAGAAAGCGGTACAAGACTTATCTCAACGGGAGCTAGCGACCTTTAGGCGCTGGTTTGAACGTTTCGACGCCGCCGCGTGGGACCGTCAGTTCGAGGAGGATGTCAAGGCTGGAAGGCTTGATCGACTGGCTGAGCAAGCCGTCTCCGACCACGAAACCGGCAAAAGCAAAGAGCTTTGAGGCATTTTGCATCGCCCAAGTTTTGGGAGTGTTACGGAGCGCTTCCCGAGAGCGTTCAGGCGCTGGCAGACAAGAGCTTCGAGTTGCTGAAAGCGAGTCGAAATCATCCTTCGCTTCACTTCAAAAAAGTCGGTCGATATCGGTCAGCGAGAGTAGGCCGACACCATCGGGCGTTGACAGTGGAAATCGATGAGGGTTTGTTGTGGTTCTGGATCGGAACGCACGCGGAGTACGACAGACTCGTGAGCTAGCACCAAGTGGATTGCGCGGCTCAGCCGGTTCGCGCTATTCCTCGGCCTCGACATCACCCCAGCGATCCTAGACATCCGCCACCCGCCCGACCTGATCGCAACGAAACTCACGCGACTGTCACAGCTGCCAATCGACTGGAACGATCAAGAAGCGGCGCTTGGCGGTTAATCGCCTCCCCCCCTCTTCCAATCTCTCGCGCGCGGGAGTCGGGGCAATCGCTTCGCCACGGCCGGCGGCACGTGTATATGGACGGAGTGCATACCAGAACCAGCCCTTTGAGGGGCTGTGTCGTGGGGTTGCACGTGGGTGTTTCGCACAACGGCACGCGCCTGTGGCGGTGCAAGGTTCGGCCAATTTACAGCCCGAGTGGTACTAAAAAACAGGCCGACAGAGACGATTGGCGAAGGAGTCGCGATAAAGTGGAACGAGAGTGTCTCCGAGGACCACTCGGAGATGCAGGGAGCGGCGCAAGGCAGCGGAATGTCTGGAGCTGTTCGAGTGCGCTGGGTTAGTACAAAATATATTAAAAACGACCACTTATAGTTGGCGGAGAAGGAGGGATTGATTCGCCGCTGCGCGGCTCACCCCTTCGGGGCGCCGGCAAAGCCGGCGTCCTGCGCGGCTGCCGCCGCTGGTCGAACCCGCCCATTAGAATATCGAGGGTTCGAACCCAGCCTGAACAATTCATAGGAAAAGGGGCACAAGGCCCCTTTTTCTATGAATGGCGGTGGTTGCAGTCAGCTGCGAACCAGTCTCCGCCGATTTCTCTGCTGCAGGGAAAAATATAGGGAATTTTTGCCATTCCGCAGCGGTTCCTGACCGCTACAGAAACGCAACATACTGTCAATAAAATACATTTGAGATCTTGCGCGCCCAAACAGACCTCCATAACAGGGAATTATCACGGAATTCAGCGATGGGGGCGGACTGGAAACCGTGGGATCCAGGCGATCGGCCTTAATGGGTCCCGCGGGTCGGTAGTGCGATCTCGTATCGCCTGACAACCCGGTAATCCGGCGCACTGGCTGTGCCGCGGGGGCGCCAACGGCCTGCTAGGAGGCTGTCGGAATTGGGACTGATCTACTGCGCCGGTGGGAGAGCGCCCCATTTTCCCGATCCTTTTCGTCAAATAGCTACGGCTATTCTCCTCAAACGATCGAAAAAATGGCCTCGCCCTCCCACCTTGCTCGCTACGATCGCCCAAATCCGACAGCCTCCTAGGCTTCGGTGACTTGGTAGTTCCTTCCTCGAGCCAAGACATGAATGAGGTTGCGGCGCTGAGAGGCAGGCGTGGGAAGATCGTGACCCAGGGCGGGCACCGGCTGACTACACAAGACAGTGAGCCGCTGCTGCAGATCCTGCAAGGCAACGGCGAGGTGTGATCGAGCCAGTGGGGAGGGCCCGGTGCATCGAGGGCGGCCTGTCGGTGCTCGACGGTGATACGCCGTCACAAACCAGTGGCGAAGTCATCATCCGCCGCGCTGATCTCAACCGATTCCGGTGGAAATCTCACTGCAGCGGGTTATATCAAATGCCCATAGCAGCCTGAGCAACAATTCGCCATACACAGGCTGTCATATGCAAGCATCTGTTGCCAACTGTACTGGAAATCAAGAAGATAGCGTTTATGGAAGCGATAGGGGCGGAGTAAGGAGGCGAAAGAGGTGACGAGTGATCAGTTTTGAATGAGTACAAACAGCGTGCACTGATCCCCGGCCAGGTTTAGCGACTGTGTACTGGTTTAAGCGCAAAAAGGACGTCACTCCCAGTATAAACGGGCTGATCCTCCCTGGTGGCGGTGCCCGCAACGCCTATCAGGCCGGTGTGTTGAAGGCAATTGCGGAGATGTTGCCTGACGGTGCAAAAAACCCCTTTCCGGTCATTTCCGGGACATCTTCCGGCGCCATCAATGCAGCAGTTCTGGCCAGCAATGCCGGCCGGTTCTCCGAGGGTGTGCGGCGTATCAATGGCATCTGGAAAAACTTTCACTGTGGAAAAGTATTTCATGCCGACGCCTGGTCCGCGCTGCAAAGCGGCTTTCACTGGACCGTGGCCTTTGCGACAGCCAGGCTGGGCCAGTCGGCACCGCACGCGCTGTTGGACAACAGTCCGCAGCGGGAGTTTATCGAAAGTCACATTCGCCTGGCGCGGATCCAGCATGCCATCGATACCGGCGCCTTGCGCGCCCTGTCCGTCACCGCCTCCAGCTACAGCAGCGGACATTCCTTCAGTTATTTCCAGGGTGTCGACGAACTGATTCCCTGGCAACGTACCCGCCGTCAGGGGATTGCCCAGGAAATCAGCATAGACCACCTGATGGCGTCGTCGGCCATTCCGCTGGTGTTCCCAGCCGTATGGCTGAACAATGAGTACCATGGCGACGGTTCCATGCGCGAGTCGGCACCATTGAGTTCTGCGATTCACCTTGGCGCCAATCGCTTGCTGATCATTGGCGTGCGCAATCCGGTCCTCGATGCCACACCGGGCGCCGGTGAATACGTGCCGTACCCGAGCATTGGCCAGATTACCGGCTACATGCTCGATACCCTGTTCATGGACAGCCTGGATTCCGATATCGAGCGCATGACCCGCATTAACCATCTCCTTGGCGAAACCAATGCCAGGTCTGTCGAGCATGAAGATACGATCCTGAGACCCATTGAATTCCTCATGATCTCGCCCAGCAAGGACGTGCGTGAAATCGCCGAGCGCCATGCCAATGCATTTCCCCGCGCCGCCCAGGTGTTGCTCAAAGGCCTGGGTGCGCTTGCGCGCGAAGGCCGCCCACTGCTGAGCTACCTGCTGTTCGAGGTACCGTTTTGCCGAGAAATGATCGAGCTGGGATATCAGGACGGGCTTGCTAACCGGTCGGAGATTGCGCAGCTTCTGGATATAGAGGATTCCGCGGCAGTGTAGATCCGGCCCATCGGTCAGGTGTCTATCATTACTGGCTGTTTTGCAATTTCACGACCTTCTCAAGAATCGAAAGTATCGACTGCTGTATTCAGTCAACAGAAAAGAAAAGCCAGGTCCCAAGGGTCCATCATGGGAACTCATCCAGCCAATCGTTGAACTGAAGCAACGCAACAGACGCTTTGGCTGCCGCCGAATCGCTCAGCAAATCGCCAAAACATTCGGGGTCGATATCGACAAGGACTTGGTCAGGCTCATCCTCGCTGAACATTACCGGCCTGGTTCTGATGACGATGGACCATCATGGCTGTCCTTCCTTGGGCACATCAAGGATAGCCTTTGGAGCATTGACCTGTTTCGTTGTGAATCCATTCATTTGAAGAGCCACTGGGTACTCGTCATCATGGATCAGTTCACTCGGCGCATCATCGGCTTCGGTGTGCATGCCGGCGATGTCGATGGTATCGCCCTGTGCCAAATGTTCAACACAGCCATTTCTACCCAGGGTGTTCCGCACTACCTGAGTTCTGACAATGACCCGTTATTCCAGTACCACCGCTGGCAGGCGAATCTTTGTATCCTTGATATCAAAGAGATTAAATCAGTCCCTTATGTACCGTTATCACATCCCTTCGTGGAGCGACTGATCGGGACGATTCGTCGTGAATACCTCGACCACACTTTATTCTGGAATCCTGCTGACCTGGGAAGAAAGCTGGAAGAATTTCGACATTATTCCAACTCCTATTGTGTGCACACTTCGCTCGACGGCGATACACCCTCAGAAATCAGCGGCGAAACCGTCATCCGCCGTGCGGATCTTAACCAATTGCGGTGGAAATCTCATTGCCGCAGGCTATACCAGTTGCCCGTAGCAGCCTGAGCAACAATTCGCCACACACACGCGCTGTAGCTGCAGGGAAAATCATTTGATGATGCGGTAGCAGGGGGTATACGTCTTCCCCGGCAATTTCATGCGCTGCCGGGCGACAAACGAACCCAGCAGCAAGTCCATCGAATCCATAATGCCCGATTCGCCGCGAATCTCGAAATTCCCGTACTGCTCGATTGCGCGAATGCCTTCGTCCTTCACGTTGCCGGCGACGATGCCCGAGAACGCCCGCCGCAGGTTGGCGGCCAGCAGATGGTGCTCCTGATTCTTGTGCAGTTCGAGGTTGCCCATGTTTGCGTGCGTCGGCGTGAACGGCTGCTGGAATTCCTGCGTGATCGACAGGAGACAGTTGAAATAATAGGCGTCTTCAGTCTCCTTGCGGAAGTGGCGCACATCGGCCACACCGGCCTTAACCTCGCGGGCCACCTGGACCGGATCGTCGATGACGATGCGGTAGCGCTGCTGCGCCTCCTGGCCCAGGGTGGCGCCGATGAACTGGTCGATCTCCCTGAAGTAACCCTTGGCGCTGGCGGGACCGGTGAATATCAAGGGAAACGGAATGTCGGCGTTGTCAGAGTGCAGCAGGATACCTAGAATGTAGAGGATTTCCTCGGCCGTGCCGACGCCGCCCGGAAAGACCACGATGGCATGACCGGTGCCCACGAACCCCTCCAGGCGCTTCTCGATGTCCGGCAGGATGACCAGATCGTTCACGATCGGGTTGGGCGACTCGGCGGCGATGATCCCGGGTTCCGAGATGCCGAGGTACTGCCCGCCGCCGATGCGCTGCTTGGTATGTCCGATGGTAGCCTGTCCGTCCCGAATATTCATGCAGCCTTCGGAAGATAGACATGGTGAAGGCCGTGAGCGGCTGGGAATTCAACAACGTTGCAGGATTCCGCTACTCGTACTGGACGACCGTCCGGCGCATCGCTGTTCAAGGACTGGTGTGTTCGCCACGGATGGTAGTAATCCAAATACGACGACATAAGTCGCTTGAGATGCCGCTCGTTGAGCACGATGACATGGTCGAAAAGTTCTCGGCGTAGCGTCCCGATCATTCGTTCCACATAGGCGTTTTGCCATGGCGACGCAGGTGCCGTGATGACCTCGTCGATACCCAGGCTTTCAATCCTCCGCGTAACGCGGTCGCCGTATATGCCGTCGCCGTCTCGAATCAGATAACTTGGAGCAGTATCAAACGGAAACGCTTCGACAATCTGTTGCGCCGTCCATTGCGCCGTTGGATGTTCGGTCACGTTGAAGTGAACAATTCTCCGCCGGTCGTGGGCCAGCACGATGAAGACGAACAACACCCGAAACGTAGCCGTCGGGACGATGAAAAAGTCGATCGATACGAGATCTCGAACGTGCTGGTCCAGGAATGTTCTCCACGTAGGTGATGGGGGCCCGGTCCGCTTAGGCTTATACTTTTCTACCGTTGACTTGGCAACGTCGATTCCAAGCATCGCGAGCTCAGCGACAATCTTCGGCGCGCCCCACGTCGGGTTGGCTTCCCACATTCGCCCAATAAGCTTTCTGAGCTCTGGCGAAATTCGAGGTCGGCCTGTTTTGGTCGACTGACTCAGTGCGCGCCAGTAGTCACGGAATCGCTTTTTCTGCCAGGTTGTTACGGTCCTGGGCTGAACAAAGTACAGGGCTGCGCGCCAGCCCACCCAAAATTTCGCTATGAAGCACCAGAGCAGCCGGTCAACAGGCCTGATACTTGGTCTTTGTCCTGATCTTCTATACAGATACAACTGATTCCGCAGCGCTGCATTCTCCGTCTGTAAAGACAGCCGCGATCGGACAGATGTAGTCAGCAACGTCAGCAGGAACTGGATCAGCCGTATCATGGATCCAAGGATCAACCATCATCCAGAAAAATGCAACAGAACCAACAGGCTCCTATTTTCGGGACCCACAGGAGGAGCGCATTGCCAATGAATTGCTGCTAAAGCTGGGTATTCGCGTATCGCCGCGTACCGTACGAAAATATATGCAACTACACCCGTGGGAACAACCACGTGGCGATCAACGCTGGTCAACCTTTGTTCGCAATCATGCTTCAGCCATTTTGGCCTGTGATTTCTGTGTTGTCGTGACCGCAACGTTCCGGCTGCTCTACGTCTTTATAGTCATCGAACATCAGACCCGGCGGATCGTGCATTGTAACGTGACAGCACACCCAACCGCGGCATGGACTCTTCAGCAACTACGTGAAGCTATCCCTTCAGATCACAGTTATCGCTTTCTTATCCATGATCGTGATGGCATTTTCTCTCCCCTGCTTGATAAATCGGTTTCACATATGGGGATTCGTGTCCTGAGATCACCACCGAGAAGCCCGAAAGCTAACAGCTTCTGTGAACGCGTGATCGGCACACTCCGGCGCGAATGCCTTGATTACTTTATCCCCATAACAGAAGCCCATCTGCGAAGCATCACGACAAACTGGATGACGCATTACAACAAAGGACGACCTCACTCCAGTCTTGGTCCAGGCATACCGAACCCACCATCCGATCTCCCTGTCGCACTACAAACACATCGACATCGCATTCCTAATCATCTTAAGGTGATGGCTCACCCCATACTGGGTGGATTACATCATGAATACGGCTTGCTGCCGAAGGCCGCATGAATATTTGCGGAGCACACCTGCCAGCCGTTCACCGGATCCGACGTCACACAGTCATCTTTCCAGTGCTGGACATCAGTCCACCGCGTCGAAGCGCGCGATGCATGCGCGCATCTCGCGCCTCACTTCCAGACACTGTGTTTGCGCTTTCGCGCTCGACTTCGCTCCCGGATTTTCTGGTGCATCTGTCGCTGCTTCAACCACGCTTTCCCATAGTGGGTACCGCGCCCGCCCGCGCAGCTGTGGTGCGGCGCGCCGCCCGGAGCCGCGGGGCCTTCGTCCGGCGCCGGGCTGGTGAGTCCCGTCAGGGCCGCGATCTGAAGCCCCGCGCCGACCTCCGGTGTCGCGAGCACGGCCAGGACGAATGCATCGAACAAGGAATCGAGCGTGAACACGTTGTAGACGGTCACGAAGATGAGCTGGCTGCGGAAGATGTCCTGGCCGGTGATGTTAAAGATCGCTTCGGTGTCGGGTTTAGCCTCGACGACGTGCGCAGTATCGACGCCCATCGCCGTAATCTGCAAGATGCAGTTGATCAGCTGCGTGATGTCCGTGCGCCTTGGATTCCGGTTCTTCCATCCCGTACCCGGGTTGAGACTCTTACCCGGGAGCGTTAAAACCCAATCGGCCGCTGCGAAGAAGGTCCGGGCCGACGTGAAACTGATGTCAAAATAATTGGTCGCGGTGGGTGATGAGATTTGGGCGAAGCTGTACACACCGTAACTCAGGTCGTTCGCCCAGCGCATAACACCCCACCAGCGTCCGAGAGCGACGAACGCCTGCTGGATCGTGGTGAGCGTCGTCTCCTCGTCCAGCTTCTCGGTCGACTTTACCACCCATACGGCGCCCAATAGCTCCTGCATCGCCGTGTCGACGGCGATGCGGGCATAGTTCCACAGCGTTGTGTCGACACCACTCCCGAGCTCGCCGTCGGCCAGCGACAGGCTCCCCTGGAGGTCATCGACCTTGCTGATACTCTTCCCTTCTTTCAGGTAGACCGCCACCCAGGCGATTACCGCGATCGGGAAGAACACCGCTTCTTCAGACGACAGCGAGAGCTTCGAGTCGGCAGCAGTACCGATGCCGAAAAGCTTGAGCAGATCGGCGAGGGCCGCGGTGTCGATTGTGAGGTACGCGTCCGATGAGATCAGCTCGTGGGCGAGCGTCGGCCCGTCCCTGGCGATCTGGTCCACGAGCGAGAACATGTCGTCGAGGAGCTCCGTGGCGATGCCCTCGACCAGCCTACCGAGCTGCTCGCCGATATCCTTGTAGGCAGTCTGCGGGTTGGCGAGATCGGCGGCGATGTCCTGGACCAGCTGTTCGGCCACGTCCACGCCAAGTTGCTCCCCGGCCTGCACGAGGCTCGAGGCCAGGTTATCGATGTCCGTGATAGCATCCTGGGCGGCGCTCTCATCGAGACCGAAGCTGAACGGCAGCGGCGGGTCGATCTCTTTGAGGATCTTGGAAATGAGCGACATCACCTTGTTCAGGATCTTCTTCGTCAGCGGGTTGCTCAGGACCCCGTCCACGATGGTGCCGACTATCTCCTGGGCGACGTTGCTGCTGTCCACCGCACCGAATGCCTCATTCACGGCGTTGTTCGCACCCAGGTATTGCCCGCCGATCGAGGCCGAGCTGAACGTGTCCGGGATCGAAGGCAGCGAGATGCTGCCCCCGCCGTCGAAGAGTTCCTTGAAGAAGTCGCGCATGCTTCTGTACAGCGAAAGGATATCCCCGAAGTGCAGGAACAGCGAGATCAGCGCGATCAGGATCTCGATGAAGCGGAAGATGAAGCTCATCTCGACGATGGTCACGAGCACGTTCACGACGACGCTGGCGTACTCCTCGACGGTGGTGACGACCTGCTTGAGATCATCCTCCACGCCGTTCACCTGCTTCATGATCTCCCTGTCGACCGTCACCGTGATGCCGTCCACGGCCGACACGATGGTCACGGCGCCGCTGCCGAGCTCATTGTAGACGTTGCCCTCCACGTTCTGGAGCCAGTGCAGCGCATCGTGCAGGGCGTGCGAGAGCGAGCCCCAGAGACTGCCGAGTTGTTCCGCGAGCTGGGGCGCGGGCGCAGAACGCATTGTCGTGACGCTTCCGGCGGAATAGCCGAACGCGGTCGTGACTGTGTCACGCTCGCTATCGGAGGGGACGGCGGTCACGGCGTAGAGCGGGTCGATCGCGCCGTTCGCGTTCGCTGCGCCCAGGCTGAGCTGTCCGGTGGCCGAGATCAGGTTCTGCCCCGAACTGTTCATGTAATCGGCGACCGAAGACAGGTTCGCCGTGGACGGCAAGTAGCCGCCCTTGGTCTGCCAGGGATCGTCGGCGTTGCTCTGCGCCAGCGTGCCGTCCGCGCCGCCCGAGACGTAAACGGTCGTGTCGGCGAGCGGTATGTTGTCGCCGAGCAGGCTCGAGGCCGGCGCGCCGTTGCCCATGCGCTGTTGCGCCTGGAGCGCCAGGTTCACCGACTGCCACGCGAATTCCGTCTCGGCTGTAGAACTCAGCATCGCCGCATCGCTGCCGGACGGCTGCAGTGCGCTTTTGTCGACCAGCCGGACGTACAGCACCTGGGAGAACACATCGGCCTTGACCAGCAGGTTCAAGTGACCCGACCCCGGGTCGGGCGCCGCCATGAACGAGGTATAGCGGTCGACGTTGTAGTAGAAGTTGTTGGTGTCGTCGACCACCGTGGTGGGCGAATCGGCCTGGACCTCGATCAGGAGATTCTCGTTGCCCGCGGCGAGGAGCGAGACGGACTTGCCGTAGGCGTTGGCCGGTGTGACGGTCGCCTGGTAGTGGTCGCCGGTCTCCTGTAGCCCCGGTCCCTGGGGGTCGATCTGCGTGGCGATGAGGCGCTGGCGCCAGGCGCGGGTCACGGGCTCCTGGAACACCGCGTAGGCGGCGAAGGTATTGTCGCTCCCCTGAGCGCGCTGGACGGCAACGTGCTCGCTGTCGAGCGAGAAGCGGTTCAGGGCATAGGCGGCCTGGTAGGTGCTGCCGAGCCACACGGCCTGAGAGGCGCTAG
Source organism: uncultured Gammaproteobacteria bacterium (assembly GCA_963814945.1). GTDB lineage: Bacteria > Pseudomonadota > Gammaproteobacteria > DSM-19610 > DSM-19610 > Thiogranum. Next base: position 359,881 of record CAWFEQ010000014.1, on the reverse strand, counting down.
AGTCGTCGGTGCCGAAGGCAAGCGCCGCATCCGCGAGGAAATTGTAGACGTAGTTGAGTCCCGGAGCGGTTGCGTCGACCCAGGCCTGGAGCAGTTGCAGGTTCGAGATCGGCGATGTGCTCGTCGGGAGCGGCTGCGGCGAGGCCGACCACGAAGTCCGGGGCTCGCCGCTTGCCGTGAACTGGGCATAGATCGGTGGCTTATAGGGCGTGTCGGCCGGCTCGTAGCCGCGCTGGCGCATCAGGAACAGGTTGCCGTCCGCGTCGGTCGCCATGAAGCGGAAGGCGCCGAACTTGTTCGTCCCGCCGCTCAGGCCGGTGATGGAACCGAGACCGGCCGCATCCGGAAACGTGAGCGGGAAGAACCCGCCCGGAAAGAACGCCGTGGGGCCCTTGACCTCGTCCGGCGGCCCCTCCTTAATGATACCGAACAGACAGACACCGCGGCTCCCGAAACTCGCCAGCTTGATGTGATACCAGTTGCCGTCGACGATGGTGGTGTGCAGACCCTTCACACTGCGGAGGGTCGAGTAGTCGAGCGAGAACTCGCCGTCGCTCGTGGTCGAGGCGGAAATCGTGGTCTGCCGGTGCCCGAAGTTGTTGTCGAGCTCGTTCAGCCGCCCCTGGAAGGTCGCGTCGTTGAACGGGTCGATGGGCTGGTCGAGCGCGATGTTCCCGGCCGTGTTGATCGTGTAGAGGTGGTAGGTGACGTTAAGGCTCGGTGCCGTCTCGCTCCCGGCCAGGACGACGTTGACGAGGGAGCCTCTGTCGGTGGCGGTGGGGTCGTAGTCGATGTGGACGACGCGGAGATCCGCGCGGAGAACCCCCGACGCGTCGGCGGGCAGGGGTACCCAGGTGGCCAGGAAGCCGACCTCGCCCTCCGGCGGGGGATCCTGGAGCGTGACGATGCCGATGCCGTTCGAGTAATAGAGTATCAGGTGCTCGGCCTGTTGCGCCGGGTCGTACTCCGGGGCACCGTTGTCGGAAGGCGACTGCCAGGCGCTGCCGGACAGCGTATCCGCAAAGCTGTATGTGGCCGCGGACGGGAAGGTTTGGAAGATGGACCAGGGTTTCCAGCTGACGGGATACTCGGGCTGCTGATCGTAGGGCGCGGACACCGAAGTGGAGCCGTAGCCGAGCAGGATCAATCGGTCCTCGAACTCCGGGCCGTCGACGTAGATCATGTACTTCGCCGAGTTGACCTGGTTGCCCTCCGCATCCGTGCTGAACCGGTTGGTGGTACCTCCCGTGAGTGCGAGCACGGAGAGTTGAGAGAAGTCCCCCGTCGCTGTGCTGAGCAGGACATCGCGAATCAGGCCGTCGGTGCGCGCTCCGTCGTCGCGGGCCGCGAAGGGATGGCGGTAGTGTACGAGCCCCACTGCCCCGGAGACGGGGTCCTGTTCGAGCTGGACCAGCTCCGGCAGACCGTAGTGGTACTGGTTGTCGAGGAACTGGAGTTCGTCGGGTTGGTCGTTCAGGAGGGTGCTCTGGATGCGGGATCGCGCACGGAACCCCTCGATCACGGCGTGCTTGCCGGACTGGTCGGGCGCGACCACGGGCTGCGCGTAGATCGAGTCCTGGAACAGCTCGGTGCCGGTGATGAGCTGGGTCGCCACGCCGACCGACGCCTGCTCGGCATCGGTGAGGCCGACATCGCCAGGGCAGACCTTGAGTTCGCGATACCTGCGGGCCCAGATCGTCGGCGGAATGCCGGCCATCACGAGGGCACTCATGGCCGCGAGCGTCGAGGTCTTGAGGAACGCACGGCGGCTCATGACGAGATCGAAGGCAGCGAGTTCCTTCGCCTCGATCACCGGGTTGCGGATCAGGGGCTTGAGCCGGGCGGCGAGCCGTGCTCGCAGTTCGAGGATATGCTTGGGCGTCATAGCAGGACCTCCCTCGGGGCGCATCGCCGCCGAGCCTGGTACCCTGGGGTACGAAGAATGGATTACATAATGTCAGTCAGGTGCAACCGCACCGGCGATCATGGGCACGCCCCCTGGCGGAAAACGATCTGGACGGCACCTCTGGACCCGTTCGGAGAATTCGCCGGACGGCTGCGCGAGCAGCTCTGGGTAGAAGCGAAAGCGAAGCTGCCCCCGCCCCCGCCACCACCCGAGACACAGTCCGTCGAGCCATCGCCCTCGGAGCCACCGCCGCCACCGCCATAGCCGCCGCCGCCACCACCACCGCCGGCGTCATCTCCCGGATGGCCGCCGCTGCCGCCCGAGGCGGAAATATTGCCCGACGCGGCAGTCTGGTTAAAAAAACCTGTGCTCGGATTGTTGTGACCGCCACCCGCGCCACCGAGCAGCGCAAAGCCTTCGCCACCCATCGCCGGGCTGCCGCTGCTGTTGACCGCGCCACCGGCACCGACAGAGTCTCCCCCCCACCGGAGCCACTGAAGTTGTGTTCGCGCCGCTCGCCGCCCTTCACGCCGGCGGCAAAGGCATCATTGCCTGGCGACGAGATCGCCTCGCCACCGTCTCCGCCGAAACCGCCCAACACGTCCAGATCACTCAAGGTGACGTTCGAGTAGCAGGCGCTCGATGTTCCCCGTCCGCCACCGCCACCGCCACCGCCGCCTGCCACGAGCAGCGTAGCGAAGAAAACGGGTGTTTGTTCCGTCAGATCGTTGATAGTCACGACCGTAGCCGTGCCACCATCGCCGCCGGCGTTGGCCGCGGGCCCGCCGCCGTTGACCCCGAGGTAATAGTAGATGTCGGACGTTCTCAAGGAAACGCATCATGTCATCGACCGTGGTCGTAACCTGGGCGTAGCCTCCCGCCGCGCCGCTACCGCCGTTACTGGTGTTACCCGGTCCGCCGCCGCCCCCCCAGGCCTCGATCCAGACGACCGTATCGGCTGTGACCTGGGCATCGTTGATCTGCTCGATGATCGCACTCAGATCGACCGCGCTGCCACTGGTCAAGGTACAGGTGTAGCTCAGGGTATCCTGGTCGAACGAGGGGGTGCTCGCGCAACCGCCGGCTGTGGTAGCCAGGCCGAAGGTTTCCTCGAGCTGTCCCCGGATGGCGCCGCGAAGCGTCGCTGGCCCACCTGCGGTGCGGCAGGATTCATCGGCTTCCGCACGCTCGAATGCCCTGTCGAACTGTTCGTCGCAATGTTCGATTCTGGCGTCGGTAAGCTCGTCCCCTTTCAGGTTGGCTCGTTTCGCGGCCTGCACGAGGCATTCGGCATAAGTACCGGCGGCTTGCAGCTTCGCGTTCTCGCAGCGCGTCGTCGAATCGATTGCGCCCGCCCGGCTGGGCCATTTGGTGTGTTGCGTGACCCGCACGAGGCACCTGGCATAGGCGGCCGCACCTTGCAGCTTCGCGTGCGCGCAGATCGTTTCCCGCTCGTTTGCTACCGCCAGGCTGACTCCTAAGGACATCAACATAACCCCGATTGCTTTGCCTGGACTGAAACGCATGCAGGACCTCCTTATCTTCTAATCTTGTTCTTCTCTAATATTGCCCCCTCCGAGACAGTTGCGTTTCAGAGGCGAATTGCAAGCATCGGAACACCAGTTTTCGCACCTGCCTACCTCGGAGGAAGAAAGGTGCGATTGCATTGAACATAGTACACAGGCAAGAAAAAGCAAAGCGACATATAACCGGAGCAAACCGAAGCAGGTCGCGCGCGACCGGGGTTGTGCCTGTCCCTTATCGATAACCCCTTGCTTGTTCGTTGTTTTACAGGTGAATCTGTCACGGGATTTGCATCCGCTGTCGGATTGCCTTCGTCATTGGATCGTCATACAGGTTCGCGTAAGCCGGTCGACTCCCCGTCCAGTCAAAATATTCATGCGGCTTCCCGATAGTAATATTTTAACAGCCCACCTAAGCGCTCCTTACAATGGACTGACCCACCAACACGATTCTTTGTTCGCGTGGCGGTTGGTAATAACAGTACATTGCCTTTGCCCTGATGATTTCGTTCGGCATGATAATGGATCTGGTGATCATGCAGTGCAATTCTTAGCGACCTTTCGCCAAATAGAATCAGCTTAGACAAACAGTCGTCCTTAACCGATTTCACCCAGCGCCCCGAAAACGCATTCAAGTTAGGGCCGCGTGCAGGAAGCGGCAGCGTTTTCACATCACCCGATTCGATGATATCCCGAAATGACTGACAGTACTTCGTGTCACGGTCATGGATGAGATAGCGGCATCCCTCTAGGAAGCCCCACTCGTCCATGGTCACGTTTCTCGCGATCTGCTTCATCCATCGCTCATTCGGATGCAGTGTGATACCGGAAACCTCGACTTTTCGACTTTCAAGTTGAATAAAGAACAGCACATAATAGGTGACCAATCCGCGCAACGTCAGTACTTCCACCGTGAAATAATCAGTCCCTGCGAGGACAGCCATATGCGCTCGGATGAAGTCTGCCCAAGTTGTCCTACGCTTCCGCTCAGACGCGGCTGGGAGACCATGACGTTGCAGGATGTTACCCACCGTTTGATCGGATAGCCTGTAGCCTAGATTTGCCATGGCGCCCACAATCCGATCATACCTGTCCGTCCCGATTATTCATGCAGCCTTCGGAAGATAGACATGGTGAAGGCCGTGAGCAGCTGGGAATTCAACAACGTTGCAGGATTCCGCTACTCGTACTGGACGACCGTCCGGCACATCGCTGCTCAAGGACTGGTGTGTTCGTCACGGATGGTAGTCATCCAAATACGACGACATACGTCGCTTGAGATGCCGCTCGTTGAGCACGATGACATGGTCGAAAAGTTCTCGGCGTAGCGTCCCGATCATTCGTTCCACATAGGCGTTTTGCCATGGCGACGCAGGTGCCGTGATGACCTCCTCGATACCCAGGCTTTCAATCCTCCGCGTAACGCAGTCGCCGTATATGCCGTCGCCGTCTCGAATCAGATAACTTGGAGCAGTATCAAACGGAAACGCTTCGACAATCTTCGGCGCGCCCCACGTCGGGTTGGCTTCCCACATTCGCCCAATAAGCTTTCTGAGTTCTGGCGAAATTCGAGGTCGGCCTGTTTTGGTCGACTGACTCAGTGCGCGCCAGTAGTCACGGAATCGCTTTTTCTGCCAGGTTGTTACGCTCCTGGGCTGAACAAAGTACAGCGCTGCGCGCCAGCCCACCCAAAATTTCGCCATGAAGCACCAGCAGCCGGTCAGCAGGCCTGATACCTGGTCTTTGTCCTGATCTTCTATACAGATACAACTGATTCCGCAGCGCCGCATTCTCCGTCTGTAAAGACAGCCGCAATCGGACAGATGTAGTCACCAACGTCAGCAGGAACTGGATCAGCTGTATCATGGATCCAAGGATCAACCATCATCCAGAAAAATGCAACAGAACCAACAGGCTCCTATTTTCGGGACCCACAGCTATATCAGTTGCCCGTTGCAGCCTGATCTACAATTCGCCAGGCACAGGACTGCGATCCTATCGAGCGTTCCTGGGGTTGCGTGCTAGCAGCAATGTTGGCTCCCGGGTCGGGTCATGCAGGGAGGCGGCGCCCTCGCGAGAGTAGTAGGTGCCCGCGCGCGCGTGGCGGTTGACGGCACTATACCGGGAGGTACGCCGAATCGGCTGATGGTTGTACCCATGACCGTGCCCAAGGCGGTAAGCGTCGCTATACTGAGAGGTATGCCGAATCGGCTGAAGCTCGTACCCACGGTCGTGCCCTTGCCACGACGGTGTCCGGATCAGCCATGCGTGGATGCCGTAGCGGACGGCCTTGGTCACATCCCAGCCGATAAACCCTTCGCGGCGATCGTGCTCGTCTGGCCAGTGGGTGTCCGTGTTGGCGAACCGCGAGATGGGCCAGGACTGCAGGCAGTCCTTGACATCGTCGCTGACGTTCGCGTCCTCGGCACAGTTCCAGGTAGCACCCGTCCCCACCACGCCGTTACCTTCGACAAAGCCACCGCGGATCGGCACGATCTCGAGAAGCCGTGGAGAGTTCGGCTCTGCGATGGCGACTCGCAAGATGGCTGAGGTGATTTTGCCGCCCTCCCGAAAGCGCTGGATGCGATCATCCGAGAACTGCACGACGAACTCGTCTGCTCCCCGTGAACCCACGGCGAGCACGTGATCACGGCCCGTATTGGTGTTGGGCTCATCATGCAGCAGCGTCGTGTCCCCACTTGCAGCGAGCGCCGTGGTCTCGCTATCCGGCGGTGGCAACAGCGCGTCGACATAAGCCTGCAGGTCGTCGTCACATCTAGACAACAAGCCGCCAGGGTTGGTGTAGGGTTTCCCCTGTTGGCAGGAGATCTGTGAAACGTCCAGCATCGGCCAGTGAAACTGCCAGTAAGTGCTGTCTTCGTCCTGCACCTGATTGAACCAGCCCGGTGCCGGGCTGATCTTGCCGTTATCGCAATTCACTTCCAGGGCGTACCACTCCGGAAACGAGCCTATGCTATCCAAGTATTTACTTTGGACCCATGGGCAATTCGATTGATCGATGAGGTTGTCAGTGCCCTGCACTTCTCCGTCGATGCCATCGCACCACGGCTGCTCGGCCTTGTCGCGCGGTGCTGCCGTATCCATGAAGCATATGGCATCGAGGCCCGTATCCTTGTTCTTTCCATAGTTGGCCGTCGTGACGATCAGGCCGTTGGTCTTCGTCGCCTCCGAGAAGCCAATCGAGTACATGTAATCACCCAGCACGCCGCTGAAGTCAAACCCATTGCTATTCTTGTCATTGTAGGGGGCAAACAATTGCAGCAAGATATCGGCCGTCACAGCTTTCCAGTCAACGTGACCGGCGTAGGTATCTCCTGAATTGAAGTTCGCGTCGGCGATGCCGACCGGACCACAAGGAGCTATGGAACTCAGCGGTGACGTGCAATTCCAGCGCTGCTCACCGTTGAGTGTTGTCGTGTTGGTGAAGTCGAAGAGATCCTTGGGAAACAGATAGGCGTAGCTCGAACTCCAGTCCAAGGGGCTCGAGCCATCGATCGACGAAAACAGCCCGAGTTCGCCGGTCACGACCTGCCGCGGATCATCGGTCACGGCCTCCCCAGTCGAGTAGGGCGCACCGGCCGCCGTCAGTTGGGCCTCGACCCGTTCGTACATGCCGGTGCCGGTGGTCGGATCGGTGACCGCCTCCTCAGCCGCCAGGCAAGCGCGCTGCACGTTGGTGTTGGTCGGATCGTCACAGATCTCGTTGGCATCCGACGCGGACGTGCTGGTGGACGCGGTCGAGAAGTCGCAGTGCAGATCGGGATCGTCCGCCGCCGCTGCCTGGCAGGCTTGCAAGTGGTACGCTTCCGCCAGAATGGTCGCTCCCTCCACCTGGATCCCGTAGTAGTAGTTAACGATGTCGACTAGCTGTGAATAACTGGGACGATCGTCCAGGAAGGTCTCATTGGTTTTCTTCGCATTGATGTACGACGCCGCAGTGGCTACGGCGCACTCATCGATGACGTTCGCGTTGACCGTGGCGTAAACGCCATTGTGAATATCGTTGAGATCGCTCGGGACGGAGGTCAGCACGTTGTTTTGCCACAGCAACACCTCCTCCTGCGAAGGAGGCACAGAGGGATCCATCGACGCATTGACCAGATAGGTCTGATAGTCGTTGTACAAGTTCGTGATGTCATTGACGGCATCTTGCAGGGAAGGTGCGATCTGAGTCTCGGTGCACGTCTGCTCTTCGATCGCATCGAGTATCTCGTTCAGAGTGGCGTTGATGTTCACGAGTTCGGCATCGATCTCCTGAAGCTCTTCGCTGATCGCGCCGAGTTGCGACGAGTCGCCTCCGGCAAGGCCGATGGCTGACATCGCCCAGGTGACGGTTTGGGATCCGGTGCTCTTTCCGACCCCGCTGAGCATGCTGGTGTAGAGGGTGGTGATAGTGGTGTCGTCCTGTGCCTTCGCCCCGTCCGTGACCGTCAGCGTCAAAACCAGCGACGACGCGATGAGCAGTGAACTAGTCGCCAATGTCTTGGTCATTGGATCCTCCTGATTGGGCTGTTACCCAGCCAAATTCGGGCAACACTAGATCCCCAGCCCGGCTGGACACCAACAAGGCATAGCCAGTAGCGCGGCTACCGGGATACCTCGTGCAAGTGCCGTAGCCAGACTAATTAAACTTAGCATAGTGTATCCACATAAATTCATTTATTTTAGTTTAGCCACAACGTTCTTTTATTTCTTTGCTGTGCCTGATGAATTGTTAATTATCACCTGAATACCGATACTTAGTCTTGTTCCCTACGGGAACCTTCCCTACTCTTGTCGTCCGCAATAATTGAATCTTTTTGATTCTTAGGGATGAAGTTACCTTCGAATCGCGCTACCTTTCATGATATGGCAAGATACTGCCCGTCATGGAAGGTGTCAAAACGATAATTACGCTGCTCGGTGACCTAGCCGCATTCTTCTGGCTTACCCTACGCCCGCAGAGCACCCTCGCTGCCGAGAATCTCTTCCTGCGTAAACAATTGGCCATGTTCCAGGAGCGCAAAGCCAAACCACGCCGGCCTGACACGCCGATCCGAATTGCGCTCGTGTACCCATAGAACTCAGGCAATTGATCCGTGAAATGGCCATGAGCAATCCGTCCTGGGGGGAGGAGCGCATTGCCAATGAATTGCTGCTAAAGCTGGGTATTCGCGTATCGCCGTGTACCGTACGAAAATATATGCAACTACACCCGTGGGAACAACCACGTGGCGATCAACGCTGGTTAACCTTTGCTCGCAATCATGCTTCAGCCATTTTGGCCTGTGATTTTCGTGTTGTCGTGACCGCAACGTTCCGGCTGCTCTACGTCTTTATAGTCATCGAACATCAGACCCGGCGGATCATGCATTGTAACGTGACAGCACACCCAACCGCGGCATGGACTCTTCAGCAACTACGTGAAGCGTAAGCGTCTGGCGAATTACATCTACCCCAGCCCCGCTGGCGTCATCATGATGTCCTCACCATGCATTGATTTACCGAGGGCATATCATGAATCCAAGGCTAACCAAAAGACAGGCCAATCGCCAGCGCTGGTTTGATCATGTCGAGACCTGGAAGCAAAGTGGGCTGACCCAGAAAGCGTTTTGCGAACAGCAGCAGCTTGGGCTGGGTTCTTTCCAGCGTTGGCGCGGGATATTCATGCGTGGAGAAAAGCCGAGGGCATCATCAGCGGTGAGCTTTCTGCCGGTGAACGTAACCGTTGACAAGGCATCGCGTCTTGCCGTGCTGATTGATGATCATTTGCGCATTGAGATACCGGCCGGTTTTGACCCCGTGACGTTGAAGCAGGTTGTCCAGGCGCTCCAGTCGGCATGATCACCTTTGGATCAAATACCCGTGTCTATCTTGCGGCGGGGTCTACGGATATGAGAAAGGCGGTCAACGGGCTGATGGTATTGGTTTGTGACGTATTGGAGGCCGATCCCTTCTCGAGCCATCTGTTTGTTTTCTGCAATCGCCTGAGAGACAAAATCAAGATTCTGTACTGGCACAACAACGGATTCTGGCTTTTCTATCGACGCCTTGAGAAGCAACGATTCTGGTGGCCCGCAGACGGCGAACAGGCTTCAATTGAGATCACCTCCCGTGAGTTAAGCTGGTTGCTGGAGGGGCTGGATGTAACGCAGGTCAAGGCACATAAAAAAGCGAAGTTTACCGTGTTTTAATGCATGATCTTGCTGCTTGTTGCGTGTGAATTTGATACACTATCGCGCATGCATTCAAGCATGGTTTCTCTTCCAGACGACCCGGTTCAGCTCAAGGCAGAGGTGGTTCAGTTACGGGATGCGGTCAAAGAAAAGGAGCACGCATTAAGCGAGAAAGCACAGCGTATAGAACAGCTGCTTGATTACATCCTGCTGTTACGCAAGCGCCAGTTCGGTGCCAGCGCAGATCGAACGAACAAAGATCAAGTCTCGCTGTTTGATGAAGCCGAGCTGGAGCAATTGCTGGCTGAGCTGGATTTACCCGCAGATCCAGAGGAAGACGAGTCGGCCCATGAAAAGAAAGCGACCGACGAACAGGGCGAAAAGAAAAAGCCGGTCCGTCGCCCACTACCGGCCAATCTCGATCGTATCGAAAAGATCATCGATCTCAGTGATGCAGAAAAGGCTGCCATGGGCGATGACTGGACCTTTATTGGCTATGACACCTCCGAGCAGTTGGCCGTTATCCCCCGTCAGCATTACGTCATCGCCTTCAAACGCGCCAAGTACGCACCGAATCACGATGCGGTGGCTGGTGCGGAGCAAGGCCTCCGGATCGCGCCGCGCCCGGAGCAGATCCTACCCAAATCCATTGCCCACAGCTCAGTGATTGCCGATGTGGTGGTACGCAAGTTTGTAGATGGATTGCCTTTCTATCGACAAGAAGTCATCTATAACAGAGACAACATCGATCTCAGTCGTCAGACGATGAGCGGTTGGACGATTCAACTCCATGAGCGGCTAACACCGCTGATGACGGTAATGAAGCGACTACTTTATCAAGGTCGTGTCATCCATATCGATGAAACCCGGTTGCAGGTACTCAATGAACCCAACCGGGACAATACACAATTATCGTATATGTGGGTCTATGGTGGTGGCCCACCGGACAAACCGGTGATCTGGTATCACTATGCCGACTCGCGAGGCAGCGAGGTCCCGGTAGACTTCCTGTTCCCAACAGAAGAAGCACTGCCCGCGTGCGAGATGTATCTGGTCACCGATGGCTACGACGGCTATAACGCGCTGTCCAGATCCCCTGGCATCCTCGGGCATGGAGCTTGTTGGGCGCATGTGCGCAGACGCTTTGTCGAGGCGACGCACGGTCGCAAGAATACCGCTGCGGCCCATCAGATGGTGGCATTGATCCATAAGCTGTACCAGGTTGAGCGCACCGCCAGGAATAAAACACCACAAGAGCGAGAAGCTATTCGTCAGAAACAAACAGCACCTATCATGGACAAGATCAAGACGTGGCTCGATGAGAAAGCCACAAAGGTGCTACCCAAGAGTCCGTTAGGGACAGCCATCGCTTATACTCTGAATCTCTGGCCAAACCTAATCACCTGTCTTGAGGATGGTCATATCGAGATTGACAACAACAAGGCAGAGAACGCGATCCGTCCCTTTGTCATTGGTCGAAAGGGGTGGTTATTTTCCGGAAGTCCGAGAGGCGCGCATGCCAGTGCGACGCTCTATACGTTGGTGGAATCGGCCAAGGCGAATAAGCTGGAGCCTTGGGCCTACCTGAATTATCTGTTTGAACGGCTTCCGGCTGCCAAATCGGAGCAGGCCCTGCTCGCCTTGCTGCCGCAGAATTTAACGTGAGCTTAAACTGATTTTAAGTAAATTCCAGCATAACATTAAACGAAAGGCGTTATGCCTACCTGATTTTCCATCTCGCCACGGGTTAAAGCACCTCCCCTGACGAAGCGTTTTTTGGCGCGACGTATTTCTTGTGGACATCTTCAGAGTCCCAATTCATCAGGCGTAAAATTATTGCACGGCTAGTGTCAAATCAGCTTGACGCCATAGACAACCCCGGCTAGTCTTGGCCCCCATGAAACACACAAGGGCAACGGCATGACGGGATATTTCGGCTCCAAGGCCGCATTGGGGTTGTACCAAAACATCATAGCGATGATGCCACCCCACGACACCTACATCGAAACCCATCTGGGCGGCGGGGCCGTCATGCGCAAGAAGCCGCCCGCCCGGAACAACATCGCCATCGACATCGACCCGGAACCACTGGCGTCATTCGACTGCGGTTATCACGTACAAAAAGTCAACGATTGCGCCCACCGCTACCTGCGCGAATATGACTACGCCGGTTCAGAACTGATCTATTGCGACCCGCCCTACCTGATAGAGACGCGGACCTCGAAACGCCGTTACCGCCATGAGTACAGCAGGCAGGACCATTTGGACCTGCTTGACCTGCTCAAGTCCCTGCCGTGCCGGGTCATCCTCTCCGGCTACCCGTCCGCCCTGTATGACGGCAGGCTGGAAGATTGGAACTGCGTGGAACTACAGGCCATGACCTGGGGCGGCCCACGCACGGAGAAACTCTGGTACAACTACGATATCGACCGCGTGCACTGGGCCACCTACGCGGGAAAGGACTTCACCGACCGCCAGCGCATCAAACGCAAGGCCGAACGTTGGGCAAGGAATTACCAGGCGCTACCCCCCGCGGAACGGCTCGCCCTGTTGGCGGCGATCATGGCGGTGGAAGCGGTGGAGACAGATTAACGACGTGACAGCCCCCGCCGTAAAAGGCAACGGACAACCCGCCCCGGACAAGGCGGGGCTGGAGAAACTGTCCAAGGCCAAACTCATTGCAATGATCCTCGAACAACGCGAGGACACGCGCATCCGGCTTGACGAAAAAGACAAGCAGATAACCGAGCTGAGCGAACAGCTCGCCAAACTGCAAGGCGAGATCGACCAGGGAAAGGTCGGGCAAAAGATCAAGGACATCAACAAGCATGTCAACCAACCGAGTTCGAAGAAACCGGAATGGGACAAGGACGGCAACCCGAAGCCGACAACAAAGGGCCAAAAGAAAAAGCGCAAAAAGAGAACCGGCTGCGGCAACCTGGGAAAATCCGGCCTCACGCCTGACGAGACACATCTCATTCCCCTGGCATCATGCCCTTGCTGCGGCAATGACCTGGGCGGCAGGAAAGGCAAGGCGGACAGCGGGCGTAGGGTGGAAGACATCCCCCCGCCCGCGCAGAAGACCATCGTGTTCAAAGAGGTAACGGAATCCAAGTGGTGCGACCAATGCAAGAAAATGGTCTCGTCAACCTCCGAAAAGGCACTGCCGGGCTCGGACATCGGCCTGAACGCCATGATAGAGATGGCCTACGTGTGGGTGATGTGCGCGCTGTCCTTCCCGAAGATCAGGGATCTTTTCGTCAACTTCAAGACACTGAGGCTGTCGACGGCCGGCATCTCCAGGATCATGATCCGGCTGAGCGGCCTATTACAGCCGGTTTATGAGGAGATATTAAACGACGTCAAGCAGGGGGCGAAGATCTGGGCCGACGAGACCGGCTGGCGGGTCAAGGGCAAGCTGTGGTGGTTATGGATATTCGCCAATGAGCGCAGCGCTTATTATTGGCCCGACAAGACACGCGGGGGGCCGGTCGTTGAGCGCCTCCTGGGTGAGGTGTTCTTAGGCATCCTGATCGTGGACGGCTGGCACGCCTACACGAAGATTGTCTGTGACCGGCAAACCTGCATGGCGCACATATTCCGCAAGATACGCGCCTTCATTGACGCGTTTCCCCAATACCGTTCCATCATGACATTCTACCTGAAACTGCGGCGGATCATCAGGGATGGCGAGAAACTGCAAGCGGCGCGTGATGGGTTGAGCGAGCTGGTGTTTCAGCGGCGGTTGAAGGCCCTGGAAAAAAGGCTGGACGCGTTGCTGGAATGGAAGAACCCCAATGACACGCTGAAGGAGGTGATAAAAAAAGTCCACCGCCAGAAGGACCATATACTGACCTTCATCAAGCATGAAGACGCGCCCCACCACAACAACTACGGCGAATACATCATAAAGAAGGGTGTCGTGAAGCGGAAGATGTCCGGTGGCAGCATGTCCGCCGACGGCGCCAGGGCCTATGCTTGCATACAGTCGGTCGCCATGACATGTCAGTTAAGGGGCATTTCCTTCCACCGCTTTCTTAAAGCCAGTTTGGTTTGTTATATCCGTACGGGAAGGCCTATGTTGCTGGCTGAATATGAGTCCGGTTTGATACCACTGGCAATCGCTGCTTAAATCCAGTTTAAGCTCACAATTTAACAATGGAAGACCTGAACGGTTAGGGTCAATCCTGTAGTTGCCCAGACGCTTACCGTGAAGCTATCCCTTCAGATCACAGTTATCGCTTTCTTATCCATGATCGTGATGGCATTTTCTCTCCCCTGCTTGATAAATCGGTTTCACATATGGGGATTCGTGTCCTGAGATCACCACCGAGAAGCCCGAAAGCTAACAGCTTCTGTGAACGCGTGATCGGCACACTCCGGCGCGAATGCCTTGATTACTTTATCCCCATAACAGAAGCCCATCTGCGAAGCATCACGACAAACTGGATGACGCATTACAACAAAGGACGACCTCACTCCAGTCTTGGTCCAGGCATACCGAACCCACCATCCGATCTCCCTGTCGCACTACAAACACATCGACATCGCATTCCTAATCATCTTAAGGTGATGGCTCACCCCATACTGGGTGGATTACATCATGAATACGGCTTGCTGCCGAAGGCCGCATGAATATTAGCGGAGCACAGCTATCGCCACACGGTGCATGTAGACACTGGGATGTGTTGGAGCCCAACGACTATGAACACGGGTTGTGATTTTGTTGACTGCCAACCTACATCAGGCTGTTGCCGGTGGCGTGGTGGCTGAAGACAGCTAAATTGATTCCTTTAAGCGGCGAGGTTGTCCTCACATCCGATCAAACCCAACGACCCGATGCGGCCAACAGAAAAAACGTTCGTTAGGCTTTTTCTGTCGCTCGAGAAAGCCCGTTTATAAGGTACCTCTGGGTTGCTCTTCGTTACGCAGGTAGCGTCACTGGGGAGACAAATCCAAGGGGTTTAACTGCAAGCACAGAACATTGTATCTGCTCAAGAATAGCCTCTGCAGTATTACCAATGATCAAGCCAGCTATGCCTGTCCGAGCGACAGTCCCCATAACTACCAGATCGGCCTGCAACTCCTTCACCATTTCTGGTATGACTCTGGAAGCTGTTCCTTGACGTAAATGGAATTGAGGAGAAAGATGGTTGTAGGCCTCGGCGCCTATGTGGCCTCTTAATTGCTGATCATAGGTCATGCTGGCTTCTTTTGGATTGTCGCTCCATAACGAAACTATCATCTCGCCTGGGGCATCCCAGATATGAACTAAATGCAGTGAAGCGAAATCGGACAATGCGAGCGAACTTGACAGATCAAGAATATGTTGGTTGATATTTTGATCTACTGCGTCAGGTATATACGGGTTTAAGTCCACTGCTGCCATAATGCATGCGTAATTCGAGTTCTCCTCTGCGCGCGTTAACCATACCGGACAAGGGCAGTTGCGCAGCAGTTGCATGTCGTCGCTGCCAAACAACCGTTCGATGTAATTTGGATTTTCAGCGGGCTTGATTAGCAGATCGTACTTGTTACGTAAAACGGCGCGAATGGCTTCAAGGAACGTTTTTCCTCGTAAGGTCAAAAAACACGTCTCACTCGCTCGGCTTGCTTAAGCTTCAAGAGATCAACCCGAGGCTTTCAATACCCGTCCAAGCCTTGACCAGTATGAGAATAGAGCCACCACGCTAAGAGCTCCGAACACAGCTAGCGCTTCAATTTTGCCCGAGAACAGCCAGAACCAGTGGGATGTCTCGCTGCCCTCAATCCAACGAACCAGATTGTCGCCGAAGACAACGAAGAAGAGCATGGCCGCGACGTAATGAGCGTCGAGTGTGTGGGGTTCAAGAACGTCAGCTTCGTCCCCATCTGGTCTTTCCGGGATATGAGCAAACGATAGATATATGAAGGCGACCACGATATTGATCACGTTAAAGCCGACAAATACGCCAAGCGGCAGCATCACTCGCCACCACGACCAGGTATCAATGACACTAAGCTTCAGGACCAGCATGACAAGGGCGATAGCGCCGCAAACATATAACCCTGTAAGACTAATGCCGCTTTCGCCACGCATCGTTACGCGCTTCAGGCGGCCTCGCGATGGTAGTACTTGAGCAGTCCGCCCAACCGTTCTCGACAGCCGACAGATCGGTCGATGCCAGGCGCAGGCCCGGGTCTCGACGGGAACAGAAGCACATTGCCTTTGCCCTGATGATTCCGCTCCCGATGAAAATGCGTCAGGTATTCGCGAAGCGCACGCCTCAAGGAAACCTCGCCGAAGAGGATAAGCTTTGACAGACACTCCTCTTTCACCGATTTCACCCAACGCTCGGCGTAGGCGTTCAAATTGGGACTGCGTGCAGGAAGCGGTAGCGTCTTAACATCACCGGAATCGATGACTGTCCGAAACGACTCACAGTACTTGGTGTCACGGTCATGGATGAGGTAACTGCAATTATAGAGAAAGCCCCATTCATCCATGGTGACATTCCTGGCAATCTGCTTCATCCAGGCTTCATTGGGATGTGGCGTGATCCCGGCAACCTCAACACGACGGCTCTCGAGGTGGATAAAAAACAACACGTAGTACGTGACCAAGCCGCGCAGCGTCAGTACCTCCACCGTGAAAAAGTCAGTCCCTGCAAGAACAGCCATGTGCGTGCGTATGAAGTCTGCCCATGTTGTCGTACGCTTCCGCTCCGGTGCCGGCGGGATACCATGACGTTGTAGAATGTTGCCAACCGTTTGATCGGATAGCCTGTAGCCGAGATTCGCCATGGCGCCCACAATCCGGTCATAACCCCAATCCGAATTCTCCTTGGCCATGCGCACCACTAAGTGTTCAATTCCACAATCTATTCTGGGGCGGCCCGGATAGCGGCGCGACTTGGACCCGTCGAACTTACGTGCGATCAGCCTCCGGTACCAAGCCAGGAGGGTGTCGGGTTTCACAACATTGGCCACATCCTCAAGTGCTTTGCGGCCAAGGCGATGCGCGATTTCAGCGAGTGTAATTCTCTCCGCATCAGTGAGCCGTAACGGGGTCTTGAGTTGAGCCTTGAGGATCCGGTTTTCGGCCACAAGATACTCATTACGCAAAAGGAGTTCCTGGACCACTGTCCCAGTGATATAGGCCAGTATGCGTGCCCAATCCATAATTATCCCCCACGACCGATTAACATTAATCGATAGATTGTAGGCTTAATGTGAGAGAATTTTCAAAAGCACTGTGGCCAGTATGCTATATGTTAAGATGTTGAAATATCAATACGGATGTGTTTTTTGACCACACGGCAGGCCGGTGCCGAGGTGATCCTGGTCGAGCGCTACGGCTTTCTCGGCGGCAACACCACCGCGGCGCTGGTGATGCCGTTGATGTCGTTTCACACCCAGCGGCCGCATGCGGAAAAACCCGGCACAGCGAGCCTGCTGCCGGGCGATCCGGTGCTCGCCGGCGTGGTGGGCGATTTCGTGCAGCGCCTGGTTGACGCCGGCGGCGCCGTGGCGCCATCGCTGCAGACCGACTACGTGGTGATGCCGGTGTCGATGGCGACCGGCCAGGCGGCCGGCGTGTGCGCGGCGCTGGCGGCGCACGATGGCACTGCGCACGCGTCATCCCGGCGCAGCCCCCCGTCATCCCGGCGCATGCCGGGATCCATTTCCGCGCCGGCAAAAAAAACCGCGTTTTTATGCCCGCATTGGAAAATATCAATGCCGGCCCGAACCGCCGCAGGCAGTCTGACAACTGCAACAGCGCACGGGTGTGCGCTGTGCCGCTCAACTTCAGAGGAGGCAAATGCATGCGTTACCCAACCGTTTTCCTATTCGCCATGGCGCTGCCGGCGTCGGCGACCGCGCACGTCGGACCGCACGCGGGAATGAGTCTCGTCGAGAGCATCGAGCACCTGCTCGGGCCGCACCACGTCATCGGACTTGCAGGCGCGGTCGCCGCCGCAGCGGTCCTGGCGTTCGGCGGACTGCGCCGCGACCGCGACACACGCCGCAGCAAATCATCCGGCAAGGACCGCAGCCCGTGATATTCAGACAGTTTTACGAGCCCAGCCTCGGACACGCTTCGTATCTGCTGGGGTCCGAGGACACCGGCGAGGCGCTGGTGCTGGATGTGCGCCGCGACGTGGATGACTACTACGACTTTGCGCGCGAGCAGAACCTGCGCATCGCCTATGCCGCGGACACGCACCAGCATAACGATTATCTCACCGGTATCACGCAGCTCGAATGCCGTGCGCCGCTGGAGCTGTTGTCGGGCGCGCGTGCCGAACTCGGTTACCGGACACGACCGCTGCAGGATGGCGAGCGCCTCGCCATGGGCGAAATCGAGTTCGAGACGCTGCACACGCCGGGTCACACGCCCGAGCACATCAGTCTCCTCGTGCGCGACAAGAGCCGCGGCGAAGACCCCGTGATGCTGCTGTCGGGCGGCGCGCTGCTGGTGGCCGACGTGGCGCGCCCCGACCTGCTCGGTGACGAGGCCGAAAAACGCCAGAACGCCAAAGCGATGTGCAGGACGCTAAAGGAAAAGATCCTGCCGCTGCCGGACCACGTCCTGGTATACCCCACGCATGTGGCCGGCTCTCTGTGCGGCGGCAACATCGGCAGCATGCTGGTGACCACTATCGGTTACGAGCGCAGGCTCAACGACATGCTGATGAACATCGACAACAGCGAACGCTTCGAGGATCGCTGTCTGGATCTGGGACCGCTGCCGACGGTACCACCCTACTGGCGGCGCATGCGCCGGCAGAACCAGCAGGGGCCGGCGCAGCTCGATGTGCTGGCCGAACCGCCGGCGCTGCCGCCGAGAGAATTCGCGCGACGCATCACCGAAGGCGCGCTTGTGGTCGACTGCCGCGCGCCCGAGGCCTTCGCCGGCGCGCATATCCCCGGCTCGCTGAACGTCGGCGATGGCACCTCGTTTCCCACCTGGGCCGGCTCGGTACTGCCCGAAGACGCGGACATTATGCTGGTGGTCGACACGCCGGGGCAGCTCTGGGATCTGTACTGGAAACTGCTGCGCATCGGTTACCGCGAACCGGTCGGCTGGCTGGCCGGCGGCATGCGCGCCTGGCGTATGGCGGCGCAGCCTCTCGGGTCGCTGCCGCAATGGACGCCGAAGGAACTGGACGCGCATCGCCGCGACGGCAACGGCCTGTTCATTCTCGATGTGCGCCAGCCGGCCGAATGGCATGCCGGGCACGTGCCCGGCGCGCACTACATTTCCGGCAGCGATCTGCCCGCGCAGCTCGATGACGTGCCGAAGGACAAACCGGTCGCCGTCTACTGCGGCAGCGGCTATCGCTCCTCGGTGGCGGCGAGCCTGCTGCGACGCAGCGGCCATCGCAATGTCTACAACGTCATCGGTGGCTTCACAGCCTGGGAAGCGGAACAGCTTCCGGTCGAGGGGGCGAGAGAAACCTCATGAACATTTTCGTCAATACAAGGAGAAAACCATCGAAACGATGAACGTATCCGCAAACCCGACCGACTTCAGCGATGCGCGCCGCGCGGCCTTCGGCAAGGCGGCCGAAAAGCTGTCCCAGCCCGTGATCATCGCCTGGAAAGATGATAAGACGGATCGCTTTGCGCCTGAGATTCCCGGCGGCAAGGGCGACCGCTGGCACGACTACGGCGAGAGTAATGGCGGGAAGCTGGAACTCAATGTCGGCCACGATTTCCATTTCATCTTCAGCGAGGCCGCCGATTTCGAGGAGCCGGACATCAAACCTGACGAGCATCTCGGAACGCGACGGCACCACCATCCTGTGCGTCAACAACGCGTGCACCGCGGAAGACCTGGAACGCATGGGACACTTCCCGGGCGGCGGTATCGGCGGCTGAGCGCGGGCGCCGCGCCGACGGGTCGCACTGCGAATTCGCTTCTTGACGCTGCCGGAACGCTATGACCGCCTGATCCTGCAGCGCCGCGGCGTGGTGCTGTTGCTGGTGGCGATGGTCACGGCCGTCGCCGGCTGGTATGCGCGCGATTTCCGGCTCGATGCCTCGGCAGATTCGCTGGTGCTGGAAAACGACGCGGCGCTGCGCTATTACCGCGCCATTCGCGCGCGCTACGGCGCCGATGATTTTCTGCTTGTCACGTACTCGCCGGAAGCGCCGTTGTTCAACGACACCACGCTGGCGGACCTGCGCACGCTGCGCGACGCGCTGGCTGCGCTGCCGCATGTCGCCTCGGTGACCAGCATCCTGGACGTGCCGCTGATCCGCAGCCCGCCGGTGACCCTGGCGCAATTGCAGGAACAGGTGCCGACGCTGGACAGTCCCGGCACCGACAGGAGGCTGGCCCGCCGGGAACTGCTGACCAGTCCGCTTTACCGCAACCTCCTGATCAGCCCGGACGGCGGCACCACCGCATTGCAGATCAACCTGCAACGGGCGCCCGAATACCGGCGCCTGCTGGAGCGGCGCAGCCCGCTGCGCGAACAACGCCTGGAGGGCGAGCTTTCCGCGCCGCAACGTCGCGAGCTGGCCGAGGTCTCGCAGCGACTCAAGCGCGTCAACGCCAGCCGCCAGGGCGAACTGCGCGAAGACGTGCGTCGCATTCGCGAGGTGATGGAACCGCATCGCGCGAACGCGGAGCTGCACCTGGGCGGCGTCCCGATGATCATCGCCGACTCGATCGGTTTCATCCGTCACGATCTGCTGGTGTTCGGCGGCGGCGTGCTGGTGTTCGTGGTGGGGATCCTGGCGGTCGCCTTTCGCCGCCCGGGCTGGGTGGCGCTGCCGCTCCTGACCTGCAGCGTCACCGGCCTGGTGATGACAGGACTGCTGGGGTTGCTCGACTGGCCGGTGACGGTAGTATCGGCGAACTTCCTGGCGCTGCTGCTGATCATCACCCTGTCGCTGACCATTCACCTGGTGGTGCGTTACCGCGAACTGCACGCCCGCCACCCGGACCGCGACCAGTACCGGCTGGTGCGCGACACCGTGCACACCAAGGCGCTGCCCTGCTTCTACACCACGCTCACCACCATGGCGGCGTTCGGCTCGCTGCTGGTCAGCGACGTGCGGCCGGTGATCGACTTCGGCTGGATGATGACCATCGGTGTCGCCATCGCCTTTGTGCTCGCCTTTACCCTGTTTCCCTGCGCCGCGCTGTACCTGACACCCGGGCGGCCGCGGCAGCGGCGCGACCTGGTGCACGCCATCACCGGGTTCTTCGCGCGGCTGGTACTGTGTCACGGCAACGCCACGCTCGGCGTCTTCGCGGCGCTGACGGTGTTTGCCGTCGCCGGCATCGGTTTCCTGAGCGTGGAAAACCGTTTCATCGATTACTTCAAATCGTCCACGGAGATCCACCAGGGCATGGAACTCATCGACCGCAAACTCGGCGGCACCACGCCGCTGGACGTGATCGTCGACGCACCGTCCGGGTTCAGCGCAGACACCGCCGGCGCTTATCCTCAAGACCCCTTCGCGGATGACGCCGGCGGCGGCATCACAGCAAGCAGTTACTGGTTCAACACGGCGCGTCTCGACAAGGTGCACGCCATTCATGCGAGCCTCGATGAACTCGACGCCACCGGCAAGGTGCTGTCGCTCGATACCACGTTGCGCATGCTGCGCCAGCTCAAGGACCAGGGCGCCATCGACAACTTTTTCCTGTCGGTGCTGTATAAGCGGCTTCCGGAGGCACTGCGCGAACAACTGCTTGATCCTTACCTGTCTCCCGACGGTAACCAGCTGCGCTTCGGCGTGCGGGTGTTCGAGTCCGATCCCGACCTGGATCGCGACCGCCTGCTCGATGAGATCCGCCGGCGACTCACGACCGACCTCGGGCTTGCGCCGCAGCAGGTGCATCTAACCGGCATGCTGGTGCTGTACAACAACCTGCTGCACAGCCTGTTCCGTTCGCAGATCCTCACGGTAGGCGCCGTGTTTCTCGCCATTCTGCTGATGTTCATGGTGCTGTTCCGCAACTTCTGGCTGGCGCTGGTGGCGATCGTGCCGAACCTTTTCGCGGCGGCGCTGGTGCTGGGCCTGATGGGCTGGCTCGGCATCGCGCTGGACCTGATGACCATCACCATCGCCGCCATCAGCATCGGCATTGCGGTCGATGACACCATTCATTATGTCCACCGCTACCGGCACGAATTCCACCGCGACGGCGATTATCGCGCGGCGGTCGCGCGCTCGCACGCCAGCATCGGTCGCGCGCTGTTCTACACCACCCTGACCATCACGCTGGGCTTTTCGATTCTGACGCTGTCGAGTTTCGTGCCGACGATCTACTTCGGCCTGTTCACCGGCATTGCCATGCTCGCGGCGCTGGTCGCCGACCTGTCCCTGCTGCCGCAGTTGCTGGTGCGTTTCAAACCACTGGGAGCACCGGCTCCGGCCCCTGTCCAGTACAAAGGAGAAACACCATGAAGACCCTGCTCATGCATGTCTGCGCCCTGCTCATGCTCGCCGTCTGCAACGCCGGCGCCATGGCCGCAAGCACCGACCCCGAACAAATGATGCGCGATGCTACCGATAAGATTCTGGCGCGCCTCGAGGCCTCACCCGAACTGCGAAAGGACCAGGACAAACTGATTGACCTGATCGAAAAAGAGGTGTTTCCGCTGGTCGACTTCGAACGTGCGTCCCGGCTGACTCTCGGCGAGCACTGGTCCGGCGCCAGCGCATCACAGCAGCAACGTTTCGTGAAGGAAATGCGGATCCTGCTGGCCTGCACCTATTCGGCGGCATTCGCCAGCTATACCGGTCAGAAGGTGCAATATCTGCAGCCGCGCTGGTCCGAGGACGGTGACCACGTGGAGGTGCGGGTTCACATCACGCAGGAAGGTCAGCCGCCGGTGCCGGTCAATTACAGACTGCAGAAAACCGGCGACGGCTGGAAAATCTACGACATGGTGGTGGAAGGCGTGAGCCTTGTGCTGAATTACCGGTCCACCTTCAACGACAAGCTGCGCAATGAAGATCTCGACGCGCTGATCGCCGACCTGGCTGCGCACAGCGGCAACAACTGCAAGGCGAAGAACGGGGCCGACAAGAGTGCCGCAGCCGAGAGTGCGTCCTGAGGAGCCGGTCGCGGCTTCTACAGTTCGTCGACACCCACCACGCCGCAGGCGACACGCGTTCCACCGCCACCCAGCGGCCTGGGTTCGTCGGAGTAGTTGTCGCCGCCCTCGTGGATGACGATGGCACGCCCCACCACGTCCGGCACCTGCAGGCGCGGCGCGAATATCGCCATGTTGGCGTTGCCGTCCGGGCCCACCAGCAGGGTCGGAAGATCGCCGAGGTGACCGTTGCCCAGCGGGCCTTCGTGCTTGCCGGTGTTCTTCGGGTCATAGTGGCCGCCGGCGGCGCCCGCGGGAACGACCTTGCCGTCCTTCTTCGAACTCGAGCAATCGGGATTCTCATGCACGTGGAAACCGTGGACACCGGGTTCCAGCCCCTGCAGGTCCGGGACGATCAGCAGGCCGTAGTCGCGTGAATCGATCAGGCGGATCTTGCCGATCGGCTCCCCCACTCCTGCATCGCTGACCTTGTTCATGTGCACCACGGCGTCGGCCGCGGAAGCAGGCGCGGCGAGCACCGCGCTGGCGAGCAAGCCGGCAAACGCGGCTGAAAGCTTGTTGCAGTTCATGGCATTCTCCCTGCCGATCGCATCGGCTCAGTGTCATGGGGGCCGTCGACAGGCTGCTGCGGCCAACGCAAAGTGACAGCGCTCACCATAGGGGCGAGGTGACGTGCCCGTCATTGCGTTTTTTCAATGCCAGCTGCAGCCGGCTCTCCGAAGATAGCGGGCCGCTGTCGCCAAGCGCTGCAAATCCACGGAGGCCACCATGACACTGGCAAGCAAACCGGCGCCGGACTTCACTGCACCGGCGGTGATGCCCGACGGTTCGATCAACGACAACTTCCGGCTGCAGGATCTGCGCGGCCGCTACGTCGTGCTGTTCTTCTGGCCCATGGATTTCACTTTCGTCTGCCCGTCCGAGATCATCGCCCACGACAACCGCTTCGATGATTTCAGGTCGCGTGATGCCGAGATTGTCGGCGTCTCCATCGATTCGGCCTACGTGCACCACGCCTGGCGCGAGACGCCGCGCGACAAAGGTGGCATCGGCCCGGTGCGTTTTCCGATCGTCGCCGACGTCACCCACACCATCACCCGTGCCTATGGTATCGAACACAGCGACGGCGTGGCGCTCCGCGGTTCCTTTCTCATCGATCGCGAAGGCGTCGTGCAGCACCAGGTGGTGAACAACCTGTCGCTGGGGCGCGAAGTGGACGAGATGCTGCGCATGCTGGATGCGCTGCAGTTCTGCGAGCAACACGGCGAGGTGTGCCCGGCCGGCTGGCACAAGGGCGAGGAAGGCATGAAACCGACATCGCAAGGCGTCGCCGATTACCTCAGCCGCCACGCGCAACAGCTGTAGGCGCGGCAACGCGTCGGGCTATTGGCTGCTGGCGGGCCCGAGCTTCTTTTTCAGTTTCTCCAGGTCGCGGCGGTGCGAGATCGCCAGCACCCGGTCTCCGGCGCGCAACGCGTCATCGTCGCCGACAATGGTCGATTCCTCGCCGCGGGTGACCACGATAATGCGCGCGTCGCCGGGCGACAGGTCCTCGAGCACGCCCGGGCGGCTGCCGTCGCCGTGGATGAAGCCGCAGTCCAGCGTTTGCGACAGTTCGGCGATCTTTTCCTCGTCCTCTTCGATGATGACCACGTCGCGACTGGCCTTGAGCAGGCGCCGCGCCGCCATCACGGACAGGGGACTTGCACCGACGAATATGGTTCGCATGATCTTCAACCTCGCTTTCTTCCCAACCAGGTGCGCGGGTACAGCAGCACCAGAAAGGCGATCACCTCGACGCGGCCCATGAGCATGTCCAGGCACAGCACTCCCTTGAGCGCCATCACCAGCGCCAGCACGCCCAGCCCGCCGATCCACTGCATCCAGGCGCGCGCGAACAGGAACACCGCCGGCTTGTCCTCGACACTGCCCAGCGTCGACAGCCCGGTGGTGGTCACATCCGACACCGACTCAAACAGGGCGTCGAGAGACGGGATACCGTAACCGGTGAGTGGAAACGCCAGCGCCACCGCCGACAGCGTGAACACCAGCGCGGTGGTGACCAGCGCCTCGTTGCGCTGCATGTTCGGCGGCACGCGGATGCGGGCGGTGACAGCGCCGTAAGCGGTGAATATCAGGTTCACCGCCAGGTAGCGCAGCGCGATGCCGGTGCTGCCGCCGAGCGCGGCGACCAGCGCCGGCACGCAGGTCAGCCCGGCCAGCATGAGAAATGCCTGGCCGAGGTATTTCGCCACCACGCGCAGGCGCACGGCAAAATGCAGTCCGCTGATCGCCCCTTCGGCGGGCATTCAGTGTGTCTTCTTCCCGCCGTGGACAGCGCAGCGCGCGACAGGCTGCGCCACGACACAGGCAAGGGGGACACCCGTGGCGACCGGGTCAGGCGGATGGTCAATACTCCCGGGATGCATGGTTTCTTCTCCGGTATCCTGCGCAAGCCGCCCGCGGCGCCCCGCTCGGGGCATCTGTGAAACGTCGCGCAGCAACCATTCTCGGTGCGTTCCGGGTTTAATTTAGTCGGCCGGGCTGTCGGATTGACAAATAACAATGACGCTATACCTCAGCTTCGAGACACTCAGGTCAGTGCCCGGGGCGCTCGCCAGGCGCTGTGACGGCTGCAGCGCGACCATCGGACAATGCCAACGAACACGGGGAGGTCGAAAAATGGAAGGTTTTACACCCGTGCTGTCGACCATCGGCGGCATTCTCATCGGGCTTGCCGCCATCGGTCTGCTGTTCGCCAACGGGCGCATCGCCGGCATCAGCGGGATTACCGCGGGCGTGCTGCGCCCGCAGAAGAACAACACCCTGTGGCGGGTGCTGTTCATCGCCGGCATGCTGGTCGGCGCCCTGCTGATCCGCTGGTTTCATCCCGACGCCATGGCGATACGCATCGATGTTTCCAACGCCGCGGTGCTGCTGGGCGGCTTCCTGGTCGGCATCGGCACCCGTATCGGCAACGGCTGCACCAGCGGTCACGGCGTCTGCGGGGTGGGTCGGCTGGCACCGCGCTCCATCGTCGCCAGCATCGTTTTCTTCGCGCTCGCGGTGCTCACGACCTGGCTGATACGCCATGTCGCCGGAGGCCTGTGATGAAATACCTCGCCGTGTTCGCCGCCGGCCTGGTGTTCGCCCTGGGGCTCGGCATCTCCGGCATGACCCTGCCCCAGAAGGTGATCGGTTTTCTCGATTTCGCCGGCGGCGACTGGGACCCGAGCCTGGGCCTGGTGATGGTGTCCTCGGCGGGTGTGTTCCTGCTGCTGCACCGCTGGGTGCTGCGGCGGTCCTCGCCGCTGTTCGACACCGAGTTTCACGTGCCGAAGCGAACCGATATCGACGCGCCGCTGGTGTTCGGATCGGCGCTGTTCGGCATCGGCTGGGGCATGGTGGGTTTCTGTCCCGGCCCCGCCCTCACGGCGCTGGTGTCAGGCCAGACCCAGGTGTGGATCTTTTTCGTGGCAATGATTGCCGGTATGTACGCGGAAGGCTCACTGCAAGTGACCAACCGCATCCTCAGCGAGCGCGGAGAGGCGGTCGATGGCTGAGCGTGCTGCGGCGGCAGAGCCCCGGCGCGGGGCCTGTCCTCAACGCCAGGGCGTTCTTCTGCGAAGCGCTTGTACACTACAGACTGGAGGCTTTGACGATGAAAGTTCAGTCGCTGCAACTCGGCGACATGCAGAACTTCGTGTACCTGATCGAAGATCCGGACACGCCGCGCGCGGCGGTGATCGACCCCGCCTGGGACGTGACGGCGATCCTGGACTCCGCCGGTGACAGCGACATCACCGATGTCCTTGTCACGCACTGGCACGAGGACCACATGAACGGCGTTGACGAACTGGTGGAGGCGACCGGCGCGCGCGTGCATCTCCTGGACACGGAGGCCGCGTTCTGGAACGTCGACAGGCAAACGCTGGTCCGCCACCTCGACGGCGACTGCATACAGGTCGGCGGCCTCTCGATCCGCATCCTGCATACGCCCGGACATTCGCCCGGTTCGGCGTGCTTTCAGGCCGACGGCGCGCTGTTCACCGGTGACACGCTGTTCGTCTACGGCTGCGGGCGCTGCGATCTGTGCGGCGGTGATGCGCAAAGCATGTATCACACCCTGCGCCGGCTGGTGGACGGCCTGCCGATGGACACCGTGCTGTATCCCGGTCACGACTACGCCGACAAGCCGGTCAGCACACTCGCCGAGCAGATCCTCCTGAACCCTTTCCTGCACCAGGCGTCCTGCGACGACTTCGTGGCGTTCCGTAATGAACACAACAACCACCGGCATCCGCCCTACCAGCCGGTGATACGGGGCAAGCCGGCATGGTAGTCAGCGCGCTGCAGGGCGCCAACAGCGCAAAAGGCTTTCGCTCATGAGCGCCTTCAAAACCATCCCGTCCTTCGCAAAGAAGCTGCCGCAGTTCGAGAATCATGCACAGCAGCAGACCCGCTACACGACCTGCTACATGTGCGCCTGCCGCTGCGGCATCAAGGTGACCCTGGAGAACGAACGCATCCGTTTCATCCAGGGCACGCCGCGTCACCCCGTCAACCGCGGCGTGCTGTGCGCCAAGGGCGCGGCCGGCATCATGAAACAGTATTCGCCAGCCAAGCTGCGCAAGCCGCTGCTGCGCCAGCCCGGCGCCGACCGCGGCGAAAGCGCCTTTACGGAGATTAGCTGGGACGAGGCGCTGCAGCTGCTTGAGGAGCGTCTGCGACGTATTCGCGCCAGCGACCCCAAACGCCTGGCGTTCTTCACCGGCCGCGATCAGCTGCAGGCCATGACGGGACTGTGGGCGATGCAGTTCGGCACCATCAACTGGGCCGCTCACGGCGGTTTCTGCTCGGTGAACATGGCGGCCGCAGGGCTGTATACCGTCGGTCATTCGTTCTGGGAGTTCAGCGAGCCGGATTTCGACCGCACGAAGTATTTCATGCTCTGGGGCGTGGCCGAGGATCATTCCTCGAACCCCATCAAGCTCGGCATCGAAAAGGTCAAACGTTCCGGCGGCAAGTTCGTGGTCATCAACCCGGTGCAGACCGGCTATGGCGCCATCGCGGACGAATGGGTGCCGATACGTCCCGGCACCGACGGCATGCTGGCGCTGTCGATGGTCCACGTACTGCTGAAGTCCGGTCGCATCGACTGGAACTACCTGGTGCGTTTTACCAATGCGCCGCATCTGGTGTTGCAGGACCCGGGCGCGGCCGACGACGGCATGCCGATCTGCAGCGGCGATGCGCCCGAACACTGGCGTTTCGGCCGCCAGCTGGTGTGGGACGTGCAACAGCGGCAACTGGTCGACGGCACGCAGCCCGGCGTGCACCCGGCGCTGCTCGGTGAATATCAGGCGCCCGACAGCCGACCGGTGAAGACCGTGCTGCAGCTCATGTTCGATGAATACCTCGACGAAAAGTACGCGCCGGAAAACGCCGCCGACGTGTGCGGGCTGCCGGCCGGGACCATCGAGCGCCTGGCGCTGGAAACGGCCGATGTCGCCTTCGACCAAAGCTTCGAGATTCCCTGCGAATGGACCGACTGGGCCGGACGCAAACACCGCAAGTACACCGCCCGCCCCGTCTCCATGCACGCGATGCGCGGCATATCCGCCCACTCCAACGGCTTTCAGACCTGCCGCGCCATTCACCTGCTGCAGGTGCTGCTTGGCAGCATCGGCGCACCCGGCGGTCACCGCTCCAAGCCACCCTACCCGAAGCGCGTTCCGCCGGGCAACAAACCGTCGAAGGAAACCGCGCCGAACACACCGCTCAAGGACAAACCCATTGGTTTTCCCACGCGCCCCGAAGATCTGTGCGTCGATGACCAGGGGCGGCCGCTGCGCCTCGACAAGGCGTTTTCCTGGGAGGCGCCGCTGGCCGCGCACGGCCTGATCCAGAACGTCATCCGCAATGCGGCCGAAGGCGATCCCTACCCCATCGACACCCTCATGCTGTTCATGGCCAACCTGTCCTGGAATTCATCCATGAACATCGGCGAGACCATGGACCAGCTGCGCGCGCGCGGTGAGGACGGCGAGTACAAGATACCTTTCATCGTGGTGAGCGACGCCTTCGATTCGGAAATCGTCAGCTTCGCCGACCTGGTGCTGCCCGACACCACCTACCTGGAACGCTACGACTGCCTGTCGCTGCTCGACCGTCCGCCCACCGAGGGCGGCGCCATTGTCGATTCGGTGCGGTTGCCGGTGCTGCAGCCGGATCGCGACGTGCGTTCGTTTCAGGACGTGCTGGTGGAGCTGGCCAACCGGCTGGAATTCCCGGCATTCATGAACGAGGATGGCACGCCGCGCTTCCGCGACTATAAAAGTTTTATCGTCGGCTACGAAAAAACCCCGGGCACGGGTTTCCTCGCCGGCTGGCGCGGCGCGGACGGCAGCGAACCGCTGACCGGCGCCCCCAATCCGCAGCAATGGGAGCGCTATGAAGAAAACCAGGGCTTCTTCCGCTACGAACTGCCGCTGTCGGCACAGCACTTCAAGTTCGCCAACCAGGAGTACCTGGCGCTGGCAAAGCGCATGCACTTCATCCGCGACACCGAGGAACCGATCCTGCTGCAGCTGTATTCGATTCCGCTGCAGCGCCTGCGGCTGGCCGGTCTCGGCCAGTACCCGGGCCTGCTGCCGCCGGAAGACCGTGATCTGCGCGAACGCCTGGTGAACTACGTCACGCCGCTGCCGAGCTGGCATCCGCCGCTGGAGCAGATGCGGCTCGCCGACGGGGACTATCCGTTTTACGCCGTGACGCAGCGGCCCATGATGCAGTACCACTCGTGGGATTCGCAGAACGCCTGGCTGCGCCAGATCCTTTCGCACAACTATCTGTACATGAACCGCCAGCGCGGCCGTGAAATGGGCATCAGGGACGGGGACTGGGTGTGGATGGAGTCGCCGCTCGGACGGCTGCGCGTGCCGGTACGGCTGATGGAAGGCACGCAGCGCGAAACGGTATGGACCTGGAATGCCATCGGCAAGCGCCCGCGCACCTGGGGACTGCGCGCCGCGGCGCCGGAGTCGCAACAGGGCTTTCTGCTGAACTGGCTGATCGACGATCGACTGCGCGGCGACGGCGACGCGCATCCCTGGGCCAACGCCGATCCGGTCACCGGGATGGCGGCGTGGTACGACCTGCGTGTGCGCATCAGCAAGGCGCCGGCCGGCGAAACCGGCCTGGCATTCATTCCCGCGCCGGTGCTCGACCTGCCGGGCGAAACAGCGCCGCCGCAACAGGTGCGCCACCATACCCACAAGCCGGTCAACCTGCGGCGCGGATTCTTCGACACGCTATTCAGGAGGCTTTGATGCGACTGGGACTGCTCATCGACATGGACATGTGCGTCGGCTGCCACGCCTGCGCGGTGGCCTGCAAATCGTGGAACACCGGCGGCACCACCGGACCGCTCACCGACTACGACGCCTACGGCGCTGCACCCTCGGGGGTATGGTTCAACCGCATCCGCCATTACGAAATCGGCGACTATCCGCACAGCAAGACGGTCAACGTGCCCATGTCCTGCTTGCACTGCAAGGACGCCGACTGTGTGACGGTGTGTCCGACCGGCGCTTCATGGAAGCGGCCGGAGGATGGCATTGTGCTGGTCGACCAGGACAAGTGCATGGGCTGCAACCTGTGCGCCTGGGCCTGCCCCTACGGCGCGCGGGAACTGGACCTCGACTCGGGCACCATGAAAAAGTGCACCCTGTGCATCGACCGTATCTACGACGAGGCGCTGCCGGAGGCGGAACGCCAGCCGGCCTGCGTCATTGTCTGCCCGACGCGGGCGCGCTTTTTCGGCGACTACGATGATCCGGATTCGGAAGTCTCACGACTGGCGCGTGAACGCAACGGTAAGGCCCTGATGCCGGAGCTGGGTTACGATCCCACCAATGTCTACCTGACGCCGCGCATCCGCGCGCCGCTGGATTTCCGCTCGGTGCAGCCGCGCGCGGAGACGCCGGTTGCCGAAGAGAGTCTCGCCGAGCGTTTCAAACGCTGGGCGTCCATGGTCATAGAGCGCTAAGGACGGATCATGAAGCCGAGTTTTTCACTCATCTTGTTCACGGTACTGGCAGGGGCCGGTTACGGCCTGTTCGTGCTCACCGTCGCGCACGCCGGGTTTGCCGCCGTGCCGCTGAGCCGCGAGGAGCGCAGCGTTGCCGTGATCATCGCGCTGTTGCTGGTGATCGTCGGGCTGGGTTCATCCGTGCTGCATCTCGCCAACAAACGCAACGGCTGGAAAGCCTTCAGCCGCATCCGCACCTCCTGGCTGTCGCGCGAGGCGGCGTTTTCGGTGATCTTCTTCGCGCCGGCGGTGCTGTACCTGGCCGGTCCCTGGCTGAGCGGCGAGCCGGCCGCACCCTGGATCGAGGCCGCCGGCGTGCTGGGTCTGCTGCTGGCGCTGGCCACGGTGTTTTCCACGGGCATGATCTACGCCTCGCTGAAAACCATCCGCCAGTGGCACAGCCCGCTGGTGCCGGTGAACTATGTGCTGCTGGCGCTGGCCTCCGGCGGCGTGCTGCTGAGCGCCATCCGCGCCGTCATGTCGGGCCAGGCGACGCGCATCGTGCCGCTCACGCTGGTGCTGCTGGGCGCCGCGTTGCTGGTGAAGCTGGTGTATTACTTCTGGATCGGCAAACCCGCGGGCACCGGCATCAACACCGCGCTGGCGATGCCGCGCGCGCAGGTGCGGCTGCTGGATGTCGGCCACTCGCACGGCACCTTCCTCACCGAGGAATTCGGCAGACGCGTGCCGCGCCTGCTGTCGTGGGTGCTGCGCGGCTGGGTGATTGTGGCGGTTTACCTGGTGCCGCTGGCGTTGCTGCCGCGCCTGCAGACGCAGGCGGTGTGGGCGCTCGGCGCGGTGCTTGTGATGCTGGCGGGCCTGCTGACCGAGCGCTGGCTGTTTCTCGCCGAAGGCCAGCACGTGGTCAATCTTTATCACGGCCGCCAGCGCATCTGAACGGCACTGAAGCAGGAGGACAACCATGACCTCACACGAGCAACAGAATCCGGTGACCGACGCCGAGTTCGACGCCGAAGGTTACATGACGGACCCGAACGCCTGGAACCACGAACTCGCCCGGAGCATCGCCGCGCGCGAAGGTCTGGCGCCGCTCGGGGACGATCACTGGCGATTCATCGATGCGTTGCGGCGGCATTATTTCGAGACCGGAAGCGTGCCGGTGATGCGGCACATATGCCGCGACGCCGGGCTGGAAACCCACTGCGTCAGCGACCTGCTTTCCGATCCGAAGCGCGCCTGGCGCATCGCCGGTCTGCCCAATCCCGGCGAAGAGGCCAACGCCTATATCGAGACCGCCGACGTGCCCGATTGAACGCCGTCACTGCGCCGCCAACGGCCACAGGCGCGGAACCACCAGCACAACCACCGCCAGGGTGAGCAGCGCCAGGCCGCTGCCGAAGCGTAAATAGTCGCGGGCCCGGTAGTTACCACCGGGGCGTACCAGGAGCACCGCCGGGTGACCCATGGGCAACAACACACTCATGGACGCAGACACCAGCACGGCGATCGCAAACGTCGTCGGATTGACCTGCAACTGCTGCGCAGCGTCGAGCGCCACCGGTGTCATCACCGCCGCTGCCGCGGCATTGTGCAGCGCCTGGGTGAGCAACAGCGTTGCCGCCGCCACCGCAGCAAGCACCGCCAGCGGTCCCCACTGACCCGGATTTTCGGTCAGCCAGCGCGCCATATGCGCCGACGCGCCACTGCTGTTCAATGCCGTCGCAAACGGCAGCATGGCAGCGATCAGCACCAGGGTGCGCCAGTCGACGCCGCCATAGGCGTGCTTCGCTTCCAGCGCACCGATCAGGGTCACCGTCAGCGCGCCCGCCAGCGCAGTCACCGCAATCGGGAACCAGTCCAGCGCCGCGCCCACGATCACCAGCAGGAAAATCAGCACCGTCCAGGGCGCGCGGCGCTGCGCACGCAGCGACGCCGGCGCTTTCTGCGGCGGATGCAGCCAGCGAAATTCGGGTTCGGGTTCAAAACCGCGGGTGTAACGCTTGTTGCCGTACAGCAGGATCGCGTCGCCGGCGCGCAGGACGGTGGTTTCCGCATCGGTGCGCAGCGGACCGTCATCGCGCCACAGGGCAATGGCCGTGAGATCGGCGCGTTGCCGCAGGTCCGGTTCGCGCACCGTGCAGCCGATGGCCGGCGAGCGCGGCGGCACCAGGACCTCGATCAGTTCCGCCGAGCCGGTGGAAAAATCATCGCGCTGCGCGGGCGCGCCGCGCAGTTCCAGCCCCTCCACCTGCGCCGTCAGCGCCTCGACGCGTTCGCGACGACCGCCCATCAGCAGTATGTCGCCACCTTGCAGCGACGAATCCGGTTGCAGGTGCGGACGGCTGCGATCGGCGCGCACCAGCGATATCAGGCTGAGCCCGAAATCCTCGGCAAGACGCAGCTCGTCGATGCGCCTGCCGACCGCCGCCGCGTCGTGCTGCACTTCGACCTCCCACACCCGCTCGTGGAAGGCATAGCGGCGGATAAGGGCGTGTGTCTGTTCCTCGGCGCTGTCGTCCTCCGGCGTTTCACGCGCCGGCAGCAGCCAGCGCGCGCAGAGCAGCGCATAGAGTGTCGACACCGTCACCATGACCAGGCCGACCGGCGTGAACTCGAAGAAGCCGAAACCGCTGCCCTTGCGCGACTGCAGGATGTCGTTGACGACAAGGTTGTGGGAAGCGCCGATCAGGGTGAGACTGGCGCCCGCCATCGCCACATAGGCCATCGGCAACAGCAACTGCCCCGGCGGCCGGCGCGTTTTCAGCGCGATACGCAGCAGCACCGGAATGAACACCGACACCGTGGCGATGATGTTGATCACGCCCGACAGCAGACCCGGCGCGACGGTGCCCGCCAGCAGCAGGCGCCCGCTGCCGGCGCCGACGATACGCTGCAGGCCGTCGGCGATACGCCGCACCACACCGCTGCGTTCCAGCGCCGCGCTCAGCACCAGCAGCGAACCGATGGCGATCACGGCCGGGCTGGAGAACCCCGCCAGCGCCTCACGCGTGTCCAGCGCACCGACCGCCACCAGCGCCAGAAGTCCGCCGAGCGCCACGGCATCGGGCGGCACCCGGTCGCTGGCGAACAGCAGCACAACGACAAGCAACACCAGCCACACAGCAATTTCCACATCCATAGAGATATTCCCGACAACGGCAGTCCTGCCAGCCTAACCCGTCAACGCAACGCCGCATTGGCAAATATCAATGCCACCGCCGCGCAAGCGTGGCAATGTCGCCCTATGGCCGACTATGGGGATGACATCATGAGCACAGCGCAAAGACCGCCCGGCAAAAAAAAACCGCCGATCCAGCCACCCGGCCCCGGGGAGCCGCCGGTCGAACCGCCTGATCCGGGTGAACCTCCGGTGAAACCGCCCGCGCCGGGACAACCGCCGGTGGAACCGCCCGATCCCGAGAAGCCACCGATCGGGCCACCGGACAAACCGCCACCGATGCGGGCTTGACGAGAGTGGGCCGTGATCAAATGCGCTTGCCAGCGGCATTAAACGGGCGAGGCGCGCGCAGCGTCCCGGAGATCCGGTTGAACGTGCGTTGGGCGCCAGCACCTCAAACGCAGCCTCGGATCTTTGCCGCGCTGATCGTCCCGCCGACCTGGTGCAACGGCAGTTCCAGGCCGAGCGCCCCAACCGGCTGTGGGTGGCGGACTTTAGCTATGTTGCCACCTGGGCGGGTGTGGTCTTCGTGGCCTTCGTCATCGATGTCTTTGCCCGCTGCATTGTTGGGTGGCGGGTGGCGGGCTCAATGCGCACAGACCTGGTGCTGGATGCGCTGGAACACGCGCTGTGGTCAAGGACCGGGACGGAGGGTTTGGTGCATCACAGCGACCGTGGTGTTCAGTACCTGTCGCTCCGTTACACCGAGCGTCTCGCCGAGACCGGTGACGAGTCGTCTGTCGGCAGTGTCGATAATTCGTACGACAATGCCCTGGACGAGACCATCATCGGGCTGTTCAAGACCGAGGTGATCCGTCGGCGTGGACCGTGGCGGACCATCTCGACGCTGTCGAGTACGCCACACTGGAATAGGTCGACTGGTTCAATCACCGCCGGCTGCTGGAGCCGATCGGCAACATCCCGCCGGCGGAGCTGGAACAGGCGTATTATCGCCAACTGGAAGAGTCGGCCGTGGCGGCCTGATTCAAACTAAAGAGCCTCCGGAATACCCGGGGCGGTTCAATTGACACAGCAACTGGAGAAACACAAAACACGGGTGTTTACCTATAAAGGGAAACCCGTCACCAGAGCCAACAACCATGCCTGGCGCAAAGCACTTGCCAGAGCAGGTGTAGAGAGTTTTCGGTGGCACGATTTGCGGCACACGTGGGTGAGCTGGCATGTACAGCAGGGTACGCCGTTACATGTGCTGCAAGAGCTGGGAGGTTGGTCTGATCACGAAATGGTGCGTCGCTATGCTCATATGTCCGTGTAGCATTTGGCGCAGTATGCAGACAATCTCCCGGAACTCCGACTGGTTAGCACAAAACTAGCACAGTCGAAAATGAGGGAGAAAACGAGCAGGAAGCCGACGATTTAACGACTTGTTTTAACTAGCAATTTTGGCGCGCCCGGAGAGATTCGAACTCCCGACCGCCTGGTTCGTAGGCACACCGCTTGGTTTATGTATCAGCTTGATAGTAATAATAATTTCTCCTTCTCAATTCCCAACAAATTTCTGCCAGATCCCCCTCGATGGGCTGATTTAGCTGTGAGTGGGGTGCGTTTATTGGGAACGGTAGTGCACCCTGACGTTGCTCGATTTGCGGTTGTGCGGCCCCCTTTTATTGGATTGCATAAACAATGTCTTGGAGCCGCAGCAGCACGCGTATCGAGGATACCAAAACGGTTTTCTCATACTTGTCAAATAGTTAATTTCATAGTTGGGCTTGTTGCTGCCAATAACCACTCTCTATTTTTACACTCCAGGATTGTTCTCCACCCATTGAGCGGCCTCCGCGGTGGTCGCAGGGATGTCTTAACAGGAATCCAGCGCTGAGGAACCGTACAGGCCTTCGCGTAGCCCTCTCTGTCATTGGCATAATATGCCAATTTGGCTAGACTAATCTTTCATTCCAAACGAACAGGACCCTGTCCATGCCGACACGCAACGTGGTGCTCACGGACCAGCAGGCCGAGTTGATCGAGAAGCTGGTCAATTCCGGTCGTTACCAAAACGCAAGCGAAGTGCTCCGCGAGGGCCTCCGACTGCTACAGCGCCGCGAACTCGAGGACGCAGCCAAGCTGGAAGCGCTTCGTGGTGCGCTGGATGAAGCAGAAGCCGCAGTCGCCGCAGGAGATCTCTATGACTACAGTCCGACTCTGTTCGATATGGTCGAAGAGGACGAGACGGTAAGTTCCACCCCAGATTCTCGGGTATGAGGCGGGTTCGTGTTACCGGCCCGGCGCGACGCGACATCGCCAGAATACTGGAACGCAGTGGAGCAGACTTCGGTGACCAGGCGCGTCGACGTTATCGGCGGCTAGTCGAGCAAGCTTTGCAGGATCTCGGCGACGATGCCGCTCGAGCCGGTGTGCGATCAATCGATGACATTCGACAGGGCTATTTTGTTTACCACCTGAAATGGAGTAGAACGGATTCCGGAGGCCCGTCTGTGCGACAGCCCCGCCATCTGATTGCGTTCTACATCGACGATTCGGACGCCGTTATCGTGGCCCGACTGTTCCATGAACGACAGATGCTGGCCCGGCACCTCACGGGCCACGATACCCCTTGTGTCACTGATCAGCTAATGGAGCCACC
The DNA here is from genome assembly GCA_963814945.1 of uncultured Gammaproteobacteria bacterium. Taxonomy (GTDB): domain Bacteria; phylum Pseudomonadota; class Gammaproteobacteria; order DSM-19610; family DSM-19610; genus Thiogranum. The sequence continues at coordinate 323,376 of CAWFEQ010000014.1, read as the reverse complement.
GATGTTCGCCCTAAAAGCGCCACAGCGGAGCGCGATTTCAGCGCTTCAAACGGGGTGATTATTTCGCGCTTTTGGGTGCCTTTGCAACCACTGATTTTTCGGCTTCAGCCTCACCACGTGGCGTGCGGTAGCTTTTGCCGTCGAGCACCAGTCGGTAAGCAGCATGACGAATCCGGTCGAGCGTCGAGGCCCCGAGTAGTTTGTTCGGAAACGCCTCACCCCATTCAGTGAAGTCGAGATTGCTGGTGATGACAGTTGCGGTGCGTTCGTAGCGTTCGGCGATGAGGTCGTGGAAGTCTTCATCTTGACCGGGCTTGAGAGGCTTGAGACCGAAGTCGTCGATGATGATCAGCGGGACGCGGATCAGCGCCTGCATTTTTCGCTCGATGGCGCCAGTAGCACGAGCGGCATTGATCTGCGAGAGCAGGCTGGACTGCGAGGTGAACAACACATCGTAGCCCAGTCGAACCGCGCAGTGGCCAATGGCTTGCGCGATATGGCTCTTGCCAGTTCCGCAGGGGCCGGCGATCAGAACGGCGACTTTCTCTTCGATGAACCGGCACTGAGCGAGGTCGTTGATGAGCTGTTGGTTGATCCCCGGATTAAAATCAAAATCGAAGCCTTCCAGTGTCTTGTCACCGCGGAAGCCGGCACGACGCAGACGCATGCCGTACTTTTTCTGTTCACGGCGCCCGGCTTCGTCCTGAATGACCAGGGCCAGGAACTCTGGGTAGGTGAGTTTTTTCTCGATCGCCTCCCGGTTACGTGCGTCGAGGCTATCGAGTAGCCCGGACAGGCGAAGCTGTTTGAGTATGGGTGTCAGCTCGGGTAATGGTGTGATTTTCATTGCATAGTTCCTTCTGGTTTGAATGTGATGTTGTGGGTTGATGAAAGAACCATCGAGAAGTATCGATGGGGCGGAAAATGGATGGCACATGATCAGTGCTTGGTGAACAGCTTGCGGGTATCGCGACCGAAGCGAGCGGCACCCGTATAGGCATCCGACATCTCATCAAAGCATTGCTGGGGATCGGTCTGTTGATCGAGTGACTTCTCGAGAATCACGCGCACGGCGCGGTACTGGATGTTGTCGAAGTGGAGTGCACGCTGACAGGCCGCTTCCAAGCGTATAGCGCCATAACGCTTGGCAAGGCCGACAACCCCTTGTGCTGCACGTAGGCGGTCGAGGACACGGTTTTCGAACAGGCGTTGTATGAACAGGTGACAGTACGGTCCGATGGTCTCTGATTGTTTCAGGCACCACTGCGGGTCACGCATCTTGTAGGCAACATGCTGCGGCGGTAGATGTTCATCAATGGTATGGCGTTGACCGTCATGCGTGAGGCGTGGATGCAATGCCTTGAGTTCGTGCTGATGGTAGATGCGCACGGTGGTCTCAGTGATGCGCACATCGAGCGTCTGACCGACAAGACGCCACGGTGCAGAGTAGCGACGCTTTTCCACTTGAAGGTGGCAGTCGCCGTGCAGTTTTGCGGTTACCCAACGGGCACACTCTGGCACACTGTTGGGAAGTGGCTTGAGCATTGCCTGTTCGGTCTCAACAAAGCGTTTCAGTGGTGGCATGCGTGTGGTGCCGTGAATACGGTTACCCGCGTCTTGCATCACCCAGTTCATCAACTGCTCATTGGCGTCAGGGAGATCGCGGAACTCGCGTAGTGGCATGAAGTTGTTCTTGACGTACTTGACACCCGATTCCACGCGGCCTTTTTTTTGCGGATCGGCAACCGGACAGGGTGAAATCAGGAACCCATACCCTTCGGCATAGTCAGCGTAAGAGCGCTGCACCTGTGGATCGCGGTAGCACGCTTTGGTGATCGCGCACTTTGGATTATCGATAATTACTTTCGATGGCACACCGTTGAAGTGTTCGAACGAGCGGCGGTGACAACCGAGCCACGTCTCGATGCTTTGATCACGCACCAGTTCGGCGTACTGATGCCGGCTCCACGCGAGCACCATAACGAACACCCAGGTTTTGAATACTTCACCGGTATGGACATCAATGATCTGTGGACCCTTGCCGAAATCGACTTGCGCTGCATCGCCAGGTGCGAACTCAAGCACTGTAGTGACTCGGGGCTTTTTCTCTGCCAGAGACTGCAGAAACCGACGCACCGATGAGTAGCTGCCGGTGTACCCGTGGCGGCGCTTGAGAGCAGCGTCGATGGTGGTGCCGTCGATGCCCTCTGACCACCACTGTTCGACCAGACTCCGGTAAGGTTCGAGGCTCGATAGTGCGTGGGTATGCGTCGGCTTGGGCCGCTGAAGGACGGCAGCCAGTTCATGGTCCGGTGGCAGTGATCGCGCCGGGTCGAGCCAGCCTCGCTCATCGGCCTGCTTACGCAATGCCCCTAGAGTACGCCGACCCATGAGCCCCGTGGCCTGAATCTGCCGGTCTGACTCGCCCTGGCGCATCCGCACCAGAGCCTGACGGTAGTGATACATCTCAAACCTCCTGTTGGTCATGCCTTTCTCCGCTGAAAATCCACAACGATAAGGCAAAAGAGCAGAAAGTCTGAAACGTGAAACCGGCACCGGGTGGCACCAATAGAGCGATCTTCAGGTGGCGCCTTTAGGGCGATCCTGGCGTGGCTCCATTAGGCCGATCCTGAAGTGGCGCCATTAAGGCGATCCCGGAATGGCTCCATAGTGGTGATCATTCACACCCTTGAATTGGCCGGACCCAGCACAGCTGAAATCCCCGCGCGGTCAAAAAACTCATGCGGCTACTGTTGAGTTCTCCGGTCCCAAGAGAGTACGCGAGAGTAGCTGTTCACAGGTCACCGTCAGTGTAACGGAATAGCGGTCTTCTTCAAGGCGAAAGATTCATGCACCAAGGCAGATCGCCTTGGCCCAGGGCGTTCACTCTTCAACTCCCGATGGATGGCGACATAACGTGCTACCCTTTCGACCACGGCTGGGTGCTCCGACACTTCGCGGGCCCACTGTAAGGCAACATCATCCCATAGATTCAGCAACTCTTGAGGCACTTCAACGGCGTACTCAATCCATGCGAGGTTGCTACCGTGCCATATATCAAGTCGCTGGGGACTTCGTTCCAGTAGGAAGGGTACAAGATAGAGGTTCTCGAGCATGGTTTGGTAAAGCTTATTCAACGCCTCTTGCCGGCGACCTGTCCGTCCCGAATATTCATGCAGCCTTCGGAAGATAGACATGGTGAAGGCCGTGAGCGGCTGGGAATTCAACAACGTTGCAGGATTCCGCTACTCGTACTGGACGACCGTCCGGCGCATCGCTGTTCAAGGACTGGTGTGTTCGCCACGGATGGTAGTAATCCAAATACGACGACATAAGTCGCTTGAGATGCCGCTCGTTGAGCACGATGACATGGTCGAAAAGTTCTCGGCGTAGCGTCCCGATCATTCGTTCCACATAGGCGTTTTGCCATGGCGACGCAGGTGCCGTGATGACCTCGTCGATACCCAGGCTTTCAATCCTCCGCGTAACGCACTCGCCGTATATGCCGTCGCCGTCTCGAATCAGATAACTTGGAGCAGTATCAAACGGAAACGCTTCGACAATCTGTTGCGCCGTCCATTGCGCCGTTGGATGTTCGGTCACGTTGAAGTGAACAATTCTCCGCCGGTACGCAGGCCAGCACGATGAAGACGAACAACACCCGAAACGTAGCCGTCGGGACGATGAAAAAGTCGATCGATACGAGATCTCGAACGTGCTGGTCCAGGAATGTTCTCCACGTAGGTGATGGGGGCCCGGTCCGCTTAGGCTTATACTTTTCTACCGTTGACTTGGCAACGTCGATTCCAAGCATCGCGAGCTCAGCGACAATCTTCGGCGCGCCCCACGTCGGGTTGGCTTCCCACATTCGCCCAATAAGCTTTCTGAGCTCTGGCGAAATTCGAGGTCGGCCTGTTTTGGTCGACTGACTCAGTGCGCGCCAGTAGTCACGGAATCGCTTTTTCTGCCAGGTTGTTACGGTCCTGGGCTGAACAAAGTACAGGGCTGCGCGCCAGCCCACCCAAAATTTCGCTATGAAGCACCAGAGCAGCCGGTCAGCAGGCCTGATACTTGGTCTTTGTCCTGATCTTCTATACATACAACTGATTCCGCAGCGCCGCATTCTCCGTCTGTAAAGACAGCCGCGATCGGACAGATGTAGTCACCAACGTCAGCAGGAACTGGATCAGCCGTATCATGGATCCAAGGATCAACCATCATCCAGAAAAATGCAACAGAACCAACAGGCTCCTATTTTCGGGACCCACACGTGAACCGAAGCTAAAAGGGAGACAGCTGCAACAACTTTATAACATCATCACGTCCAAGAACCCGCTCAATTTAAAGTTCGAATTTGCCTTATGGACGCGGGCTATGATTCGAGATCTCATCAGGGATAAGTTTCATGTCAGGCTCAGTGATGTCTCGGTTGGACGCTTGCTGCGCAAACTGGGGTTATCGCCGCAGCGGCCATTGCGCCGAGCCTTTCAGCGTGATGAGGAAAAGGTGAAAGAATGGCAAGAGAAGGCCTATCCGGAAATTCAAAAGCTGGCGAAGAAGGAGAAGGCTACGATTTACTTTGGCGATGAGGCCAGTATTCGTTCAGATTACCATAGTGGGACTACCTGGGCGCCGGTCGGAAAAACACCGGTAGTAGAAACAACAGGGGCACGATTCAGTGTCAATATGATTTCGGCAGTGAGTGCCAAAGGTCAGCTACGCTTTATGGCCTTTAACGGGAAAATGAACGCAGACAAATTCATCGAATTTCTGCAACGACTCATTTACAAAGCAAAAAGACCTATTTTCCTCATACTGGATGGCCATCCAGTGCACAAATCGAGAAAGGTTAAAGAATTTGTGGCTACGACAGACGGAAAGCTGAGACTATTTATTCTGCCGCCCTATTCACCCCACTTGAATCCAGATGAATGGGTATGGAATTGGTTGAAAAAACACAATCTCGGGAAAACGCAGGTATCGGGTCCAGATCAGTTTAGAGCAGCGGTAAGTCAGTTTATGCGCCGGCTTCAGAAATTGCCCAAGATCTTAAAAGGCTTCTTCCGTGATACGAATTTGGCTTACATCAACATCTGAGGCGCATAGGCAATGTCGACTATCCTATGCACTCATTAGTAGCTGCACTGATAGCGACTCAGGACTATCCCGCCACTTCGACCAGCGGCGCAAGAGACGAGACGGTCTTTCCCGGCGCGTTCTCTCTATCAACTTCTTACAGCATCATTACATCCTGATGTACTGAATAAGTACTTTCCACGACAGCCAAGTCGCGCGAGCCTACCTAATATGAAACTTGTCTATGAGTAGCATTTCTTGATCTCCATGGCTAGGCAGGCGTTTAACAGATAAGGAAGCGTTCTATTTTATCGATGGAAAGGATTGGGATGATGGGTTCTCGGTGTAGAGCGACGGCCAGGTGGCTGGCGGGGGTCCCTGTCCGAGGTCAATTGCGAGCATCGATTTGTAAACGATCCTGCGAGCAAAGCGGATATGCCTTAGATGAAAGGAGTCAACACGATGGTATCGTCACTGAATGACCCGCTGATTCGGTCTACCGTTGACCAAGCGGCAACGAGAACGACACGTGTAGTGAGCGTAGGCGCTAATAGCCTTACAATAACGACCCCCTTCCCGTCGCCGGAGGACTGGCGGGACGTTCTGGATTTACTTCCTTATGCTGGACCGATTCAATCGGGCGGACGGCAAATCGCCTACGAGCATGCCTCATGACAAGCCCTTCGGCGGGTTCCAGGGCGGGACATTTAATGGCGTTAGGGAAAAGCTCGGTTACATCAAGGACCTGGGGGCCGGCGCGATCTGGATTTCACCTGCGCTGAAAAACCGCCAGTCAGACCCGCATACCTTCCATGGGTACGGCATCCAGGATTTTCTCCTGCCTGAGCCGAGGTTTGCTTCGGCGCCCGGCAAGGAGGAGGACGAGTTGCGTGCACTGGTGGACGAGGCGCACGCTCTGGGCCTCTATGTCATCTTCGACATCGTGCTTAACCACGCCGGTGATGTCTTCGGCTATAAGGGCTTCGGTTCGTCCGCACCAGGCACTTCGGAGACCCGACCAATCGAGTGGCGCGACGAAACGGGTCAGGCCCGGTCTGACTTTCCGGTCATTGAGGACATCCCTATCGCCCAGCGAGAGTCAGACGCACTGGTCTGGCCGGCGGAATTACAGCGCAACAGTTTCTTTCGCCGCAAGGGCAAGGGTGGAGAGGGGGGCGGGGATTTCGAGTCACTTAAAGAGTTCGCGACCGATGTCCGCGACGGCCCGATTTTCCCGGTCCGCAATGCCCTGATCCTTGCCTACCAATACGCCATTGCGCGCTATGATATCGACGCCTTCCGTATCGATACGTTGAAGTTTATCGAGCGCGACTTTGCACAGACCTTCGGCAACGCGATACGAGAATATGGCCTGAGCATCGGCAAAAAGAACTTCTTTTCCTATGGAGAAGTGTTCGACGACGAGGGGCGCATCGCCGAATTTATCGGCCGAAACACCGCAGATGCCAGCGACCTTGTTGGGGTCGATGCCGCGCTCGATTTCCCACTTTTCTATCGATTACCGTGGTTCAGCAAAGGATTTGCCCCGCCTACGGATATCATCGCGGTATACCGTCGCCGTCGGGAGGTTCAACACAACATCCTGACCAGCCACGGCGAGGCGGGACGGTACTTTGTGACCTTCCTTGACAACCATGATATGAAAGAACGGTTCCGTGGAGCAAGTACGGACGGGCCAGACGAGTTCGATCCGCAGGTCATTATTGGCATCGCGCTGTTATTCAGTCTTCAGGGTATTCCTTGCCTTTACTACGGCACCGAGCAGGGGCTGCACGGCCGTGGGAACAGTGACCAATTCGTGCGCGAGGCTCTCTGGGGCAAGCCAAGTGCCTTTGACACCAATCACTCATTTTACAAGACGATAAGGCGAATCTCTGAGATCCGCGATACTGAGCCAGCTTTGCGGTACGGACGGCTTTATTTCAGGCCGATCTCGGGTGACGGGATTCATTTTGGGGCTTCACCCTTTGCTCCAGGAGTACTGGCGTTTTCGCGAATCCTGAACAATCGCGAGGCTCTGGTCGTCGCTAATGCAAACACAAGCGAGGATTTTCAGGGTTATGTCCTGGTCGATCTGTTCATTAATAATGACGGTGAACAGTTTCACGTTCTCAACGACTCGACCGCCTCTGCCCCGAAGCCGGTAGAAACCCGATCTGGCCTGGAGATCCACGAGATCCAAGGCGGAGTCACCACGGGCCCCGCGAGGATGGTCCATGTGAGTCTCCGACCGATGGAGGTTCAAATACTGGCCAAGTCTGGCTAAGTCCCGTAGGTGCTCGGCCGCGGGATATATGGCCAAGTATATCTCGAAAAACATCGATGGCTTCGGGATCGACTCAGACCCCTACGGCAACGATGCCAAGAGCGCGGCCCGGCGGGTCGACGCCTGGGGATCGCGCTCGGGCATCTGACAGTTCCAGCAGGTGTTCTAGTCCACCGAATCTTTGGGTGCACCATCCAGACAATAACATTCTGAATCGATAGCCTTTATTATATCCTTCAACCGAAAACTCTCAAGAACTCGTTTTCGGAGGTCACGATGCTTGCCAACCCCGTCTGGTAAAAATATTCATGCGGCTTCCCGGTGGTAATATTTCAGCAGCCCACCCAAGCGTTCTTTACAACCGACTGATTCCGTCATCATGATTCATTGCCTTCGTAGCCGCTGGAAATAACAGTACATTGTCTTTACCTTGATGATTTCGTTCAACATGATAATGGACGAGGTACTCACGAAGTGTACGTCTTAATGATGCCTCGCCAAACAGAATCAACTTCGACAAACACTCCTCTTTCACCTATTTCACCCTGCGCTCGGCAAACGCATTCAAAGTCGGACTGCGCGCCGGGAGTGGCGGCGTCTCGACATCATCGGATTCGATGATATCCGGAAATGACTGACAGTATTTAATATCACGGTCATGGATGAGATATCTGCAATTATCGAGAAATCCCCACTCTTCCATGGTGACATTCCTGGCGATTTGCTGCATCCAGGCTTCATTGGGATGTGGCGTGATCCCGGCAACCTCAACGTGACGGCTCTCCAGATGGATAAAGAACAGCACATAGTCAGTGACCAACCCACGTAGCGTCAGCACCTCCACCGAGAAAAAGTCGGTAGCCGCAAGGACAGAAATATGTGCACGGATGAAGTCGGTCCAGGTTGTCCTGTGCTTGCGCTCCGGTGCAGGCAAAATGCCGTGGCGCTGCAGAATATTGCCAACCGTTTGATCGGATAGCCTGTAGCCGAGGTTCGCCATGGCGCCCACGACGCGGTCGTAGCCCCACTCCGAGTTATCTTTGGCCATGCGCACTACCATTTGTTCTATTTCACCATCAATTCTGGGGCGGCCCGGATATCGGCGCGACTTGGATCCATCGAACTTATCCGCTACCAGCCTCCGGCACCAGCCCAGGAGGGTGTCTGGTTTCACAACATTAGCCACATCCTCAAGGGCTTTACGGCCAAGGCGATGCGCGATTTCAGCGAGCCTAATCCTTTCCGCGTCCGTGAGCTGCAGCCGGGTCTTAAGTTGAGATTTCAGGATCGGGTTTTCAGCCGCGAGGTACTCATTACGCACAAGGAGTGCCCGGTCCACGGTCCCAGCAATGTCGGCCAGAACACGCACCCAATCCATGTTAATCGTCACCACCGACTCGAATTAAGCGGCCAATTATAGACATCATTGTGGCGCCGACAAAAGCTCTAATATGTTGATATCTCAATACAGATAAGTTTTTTGGCCAGACGGGACAGCCGGCCAAACTTTATCATCTGGGCATGCGGGGCAACGTCACGCGCAGCAACCTCGCCGACGCCAACGAGACCACCCGCGCGAGAGCCAGGAGGAGAACGGTCGGTCTGCCAGTTGAACCCAGGGGCAGGGCGTCGTTCGCCGATATACGGTGAGCCGATCGGCAGGAAGGGTGACTGGGAAATCCAGATTGACGACTTCTCCGAAAAAACATCAAGAACATCTAGCCCGCATTTCTCACCGGGCGGCGCTGTAAGACCGTATTCTCTTGTGCCCATTAAAATCGTGCCAGGCATGCAAAGGACAGTGTATTCTTCTGAGATGCCTATCCCGGCCCTGGCTGGTTCTCGCGCGCCCGGACTTGCGCTTCACTCAAGTGGTAGCTACAGCTACCACTTTCGCTCCAGCGCAGCGTCCGGACACACGAGTCCTGCGCCAGCATCCGGGATCCCGGTGAGAAATGCGGGCTAGCTGTACGTATTTTCTGGAAGAACAGTCTCTTCTAAGCCTTTGGAGCGAAATTTCTTCGTTAACGCAGGCCCGAACGAAAGCAAAAAGACCACACCCGCATCTATGGAGAGATGGAGTATTCTCAGTGATGAGGGTTGCAACCAGAAGGTAACGGCCAGAAGACCTATGTAATTTTGTTTATGCCCTCTTCCCCTCTCGTGTAAAACCAAGTCCAGTAAGGCCGAGGCCTAACTGGTGATGACAGCGAGTTCGGGGACGGTTGCGGTGTCGTTGGCCCGCCGGCCTGAGCGAAAATTCACGCAAAAGTTCGCAGAAAACACAGGCCCCGCCGGGTAGTTGGTGATTAAAAGTCTCATTGCTTTACACCAGTGCTATTTCTACGAACATTCTGGAGTTTCGCGTTCGAGTACTCGACACGCAGGGGCGACGGCGCCTGGCGCATACCCATAAGGTCAAAAAACGCATCTCACTCGCCCGGCTGACTGAAGTCTTAAGGTATCAATTCGAAGTTTTCAACACGCGCCCAAGCCGTAACCAGTACGCGAACAGGGCGAGCACGCTCAGAACGCCGAACGCGGCGAGCACTTCAACCTTTCCCGACATAAGCCAGAACCAGTAAGACGTTCTCGCTACCGTCAATCCGGCGAACCACATTGTCACCGAAGACAACGAAGAATAGCATGGCCGCGACGTAATGAACGTTGATTGTGTGCGGCTCAAGAAGTCCTGCTTCGTCACCATCGGGTCTCTCCGGGATATGCGCAAACGACAGATAGATGAAAGCGACCACCATATTGGTCACGGTAAAACCCACAATTAGGCCAACCGGTAGCATGACTCGCCACCACGACCAGGCATCCATGACGCTGAGTTTCAGTACCAGCATGACGAGGGAGATGACACCACAAATATAGAGCCCTGTGAAACTGATGCCGCTTTCGCCCCGCACGATGGCGCGCCTCAGGCAGCCTCGCGATGGTAGTACTTAAGCAATCCGCCCAACCGCTCACGACAGCGGACAGATCGGTCCGAGCTGGACACTGAATTACGATTAGACGGGAACAGAAGCACATTGCCTTTTCCTTGATGGTTGCGTTCCCGATGAAAATGCAACAGGTATTCGCTTAGCGCACGCCTTAAGGAAGCCTCACCCAATAGAATCAGCTTTGACAACGCTTCCTCTTTCACCGATCTCACCCAGCGCTCGGCGTAGGCGTTCAAATTCGGACTCCGGGCAGGAAGTTTGAGCGGCTCTACATGACACGATCTGACGATCGCACGAAACGAATCCGTGAATTTCGTATCCCGATCATGGATGAGGTATCGGCGGCTCTCCAGGAAGCCCCACTCATCCATAGTGACATTCCTGGCTACTTGTTTCATCCAGGCTTCATTAGGATGTGGCGTGATCCCGGCGACCTCAACGCGACGGCTCTCTAGGTGGATAAAGAACAGCACGTAATACGTGGCCAACCCACGCAGCGTCAGCACTTCCACCGTGAAGAAGTCTGTGCCTGCAAGGACGGCCATGTGCGCGCGGATGAAGTCTGCCCACGTTGTCGTCCGCTTGCGCTCCGGTGCCGGCAGGATGCCATGACGTTGTAGAATATTGCCCACCGTTTGATCGGATAGTGTATAGCCGATGTTTGCCATAGCGCCCACGATGCGGTCATAACCCCAATCCGCGTTCTCTTTGGCCATGCGCACCACTAATTTCTCGATTTCATCATCAATTCTGGGTCGGCCCGGATATCGGCGCGACTTGGATCCATCGAACTTGCGTGCGATCAGCCGCCGGTACCACCCCAGCAGGGTATCGGGCTTCACGACATTAGCCACATCCTCAAGCGCTTTGCGACCCAGGCGATACGCGATTTCCGCGAGCGTCATTCGCTCCGCATCAGTGAGCCGCAACGGCGTCTTGAGTTGAGCTTTGAGGATCCGGTTTTCGGCAACCAGATACTCATTGCGCAAAAGGAGCTCCTGGTCCACTGTCCCAGTGATATAGGCCAGTATGCACGCCCAATCCATTAAGATTCCCCACCGTTAACTCGAATTTATTATCCAATTCTAAGCCTCATTTGAGGCAAAACACAAAGGCATTGTGACATGGACAATAGCTGGTAACATGTTGAAATCTCAATGCGGATGAGTTTTTTGACCACAAGGCCATACTGACTGGACATTCACGGCTAGAGTCTATTACCGGTGGATTCCCAAAGATGCTGGGATGCCGGTAAGAGAGTTTTTGAGAAGTGGGGACATTGTGCTAGTAGTCCAACAGTAAACTACTGATGTAAATTAAAGTAGAATCTCAAGATCCATCCGTGATGCACTGAAGGAGCTTGAGAAAACTATGCCAGCGAAAAAGTTCAAGGTGACACTCACCGCAGACGAACGAGAGCAACTCGAGGAACTGATCTCCAAAGGCAAGTCGGCGGCACGAAAGCTGGCTCATGCGCGCATCCTCCTCGCCTGCAATGAAACCGACGAGTGCCGTGGGGCTTCTGACACCGAGGTTGCAGATGCCGTTCACGTCAGTCGCCCGACCGTCGAACGCGTTCGCAAGGCGTATGTCGAAGAGGGGTTGGAGCAGGCATTAAACGCCAAGCGCCCCCGGCAGACGCGCCCACCAGTGTTCGATGGCGAGAGCGAGGCGAAGTTGGTCGCTTTGGCCTGTTCATCACCACCAGAGGGACGCACGCGGTGGACCCTGCGACTGTTAGCGGAGCGGCTGGTTGAACTTGAGGTGTTCGAATCGATATCGAGCGAAACGGTGCGCCAGACCCTAAAAAAAACGAACTTAAGCCTTGGCTGAAGTCGTGTTGGTGCATCCCGGCAATACAGAGTGCAGAGTTTGTGTGTGCGATGGAGGATGTCCTGTCGGTGTACCAACGGCCGGTCTCGGAGTCCGAACCGCTGGTATGCATGGACGAGACGAGCAAACAGCATGTGAAGGAGACGCGCCTGCCCCTGCCATGTCGTGCCGGGGATGTGGAAAAGTACGATTACGAATACGAGCGCAACGGGGTCAGCAATCTGTTTATGGTCTCTGCGCCGCTGATCGGCTGGCGTCATGTTAAGGTTACTGACCGCCATACCTGTCATGACTGGGCCTTGCTGATGCGCGAAATCGTTGATGTGCATTTCCCCAACGCCAAGCGCGTAGTGGTGGTCATGGATAACCTCAACACCCACAAGCCTTCGTCGCTGTATAAGGCATTCCCGGCCTCCGAGGCAAAGCGCATTCTGGATCGGTTGGAGTTTCATTACACGCCGAAACACGGCAGTTGGTTGAATATGGCTGAAATCGAGTTCGGCATCTTGCAACGCCAATGTTTGAACCGCCGCATACCCGGCCAGGAAACCTTGCGCGACCAAGTCGCCGCATGGCAGCAACGCCGGAACACTGAGGCCGTTGAAGTGAACTGGCGGTTTACTACCCAAGATGCTCGCATAAAGCTCAAGCGCTTGTATCCATCAATACATTGCTGACGGACTACTAGTTAAAAGTAATCGACGTAAAGCGGAGAAGTATGGCAACATCGTTTCACTTGAACACCACCGCGCACGACGCACCAATCTGTCTCCATAAATTGGGGTATTTTACCCTTCCCATCGACAGCAATATCAGCTTTTCTAAATCACACCGATTAGCTGCTTACTCACCCGGTCTTACGTTCGATTGACTGATTGCAATACGTAGAAGTTGTTCACGCACCACCGCATTTCTTGTATCGCCTGCAGATCCGAAGAGATCAAGAAAATCTTGTCTAAAATCGTGTCTAACTCAACCCCAAACAGCCCCAAAACACCCCTAAAATTAGACGCGATGCGTTGCTAAGTTATTGATTATATGGCGGAGAAGGAGGGATTCGAACCCTCGATACGCTACTCACGTATACACACTTTCCAGGCGTGCTCCTTCAGCCACTCGGACACTTCTCCGGAAAACGCGGCAGGTTATACCAGATGCCGGTGACTTGCAACGCGATTACTGGACAATGCGTGTGGGAAACCGCTTGGTAACGCGTTTTGTGGCCCGCTCGGTCTTTTCCCGCGCACGCTCAGCAAGACGGCAGGACATGTCGTGCAGAGTTTCTGCGGCGGCCAGGTATTCCCGCGCCACCTCGGCGATCTTGCGCCGTTGCGAACGGGCTTCGTCGCGCAGGGCATCGAACGCCTGGATGGCGGTGAGGTTGCAGCGCTCCATGAGGATACCGACCACCATGCTGATTTCGCGGCTCTGCGACAGCGCCTTGTCCATCTGTTCCATGGACCCTTTCAACTGCCGCATTTCCTCCGCGCGGCTGAGCGCCGACTGCACCGCCGGCACCAGTTGTTCGATATCCAGTGGCTTGACCAGGTACGCCAGCGCACCGGCCTCAGTAACCCGCTGTACCATTTCCTCGTCACCGTAGGAACTCAGAGAGATAAATGGCAGATCAGCCTCGCGCAGTGTCATAGCAACTTCGAGACCATCCTTGAGCGGCATACGCAGATCCAGTATGGTCAGGTCGGGCCGGTGTTCGCGCGCCAGCCGCTCCGCCTGTTCGCCATCGGTTGCCTGGATGATCTCAAAGCCCGCAGCCTTCAGGCCGTCACTGATGGTAGTCAAGTCTTCCTGATTGTCATCAGCCACCAAGACACGTGACAAATTCATACTCGCTGCATCCCCTGCGCGTTCGTTACGCGTTAGTATAGCCACTGCAGACGGACATGGAGGGTCCCCGATCTGTCTGACCACTTTAAAAGAAAGCGGTGACTTTTGCCATACCGGGCCCGGTAACACTTTAGAAAGGGACAAGCCGTTGCTGATTCTGACTGGAGATATCGGTGGGACCAACACCCGCCTGGCGCTGGCTTCTTTACAGGCAGACGGCATTCACGTCGAGCAGCGCAAAACCTTCGCCAGCCGCGACTTCGCCAGCCTGGGCGACATTATCCGCTGCTACCAGCCGGCTCAGCAGGCGGTCATCAGGGCGGCGGCGTTCGGCGTCGCCGGCCCGGTCAGGCAGGGTGTCAGTCGGATCACCAACTTACCCTGGGAAATTTCGCAACAGATGCTGGCCGCACAGCTGAACCTGGAGGCCGTATACCTGTTGAACGACCTGGAGGCCCAGGCGTGGGGCATCGACAGCCTCGCCCCCGGCGAGCTGGTCAGTCTGCAGGACAGTAAGAGCGCTGCGGGCAGCAACCGCGCCATCGTCGCCGCGGGCACCGGACTGGGGGAGGCCGGCCTGTACTATGACGGCCGGGCCCACCGGCCGTTTGCGACCGAGGGCGGGCACACTGATTTCGCGGCGGCAAGCGCGCGTGACTGGTCGCTCACCCAGCATCTCCAGCAGCGTTGGGGTCACGTCAGCTGGGAACGGCTGGTGTCCGGGATGGGCCTGGTTACCCTGTACGAGTTCATGCTGCAGCAACACGGGGCAGCGGCACCTGACTGGTTGACCGCCGTCGGAGAGGTGCCCGCGGCGCACATCACCCGTCTTGCCCTGGAGAAGAGTGATGAGATCTGCATGGAAACCCTGCGCTGGTTCGTGCAGTTGTACGGCCGCGAAGCGGGCAACGTCGCCCTCAAAATGAATGCGACGGGTGGCGTTTACCTGGGTGGCGGCATCGCGCCCAAGATTCTGCCAGCGCTGCAGGACGGTCTGTTCATCGAGGCATTTCTCGACAAGGGCCGCATGCGGCCCTTGCTGGAAGGCACTGCCGTTCAGGTGATTTGCAGCGACCTGGTGGCGCTGAAGGGCCTGGCGCGTTACGCACTCGACGCCGGCGAGGCTATTTGACCACCTTCAGTGAAGGCCGGGGGGGCTTGTCATCGGGACCCTCGGGACCGGGACCACCGTCCTCTTCCTCACTGAACATCATTCCGCGTCCATTTTCCTTGGCGTAGATCGCCAGCACCGCATTGATCGGCAGGGACACCAGTTGCGAAACGCCGCTGAAGCGTGCCAGAAAGGTCACTTCCTCGTTGGTCACACGCAATCCTTCGACGGCATTCGGACCAATGTTAAGGACAATCTTGCCGTCCTGAATATACTGGCGCGGCACTTCGACCCCGGGCGCTTCCGCATTCACCAGCAGGTGAGGCGTGCAGCCGTTATCCAGCAGCCATTCATTGACTGCGCGGATCAGGTAGGGGCGGTTGGGTGTCATGACCGTAAAACACTGCCACCACGGCCTTACTCACCCATTTCCCTTTCGGCTTCGGTGAGACTGGCCTTGAAAGATGGGCGGGCAAACATACGCTCGGCATACTCGTTGACCGCCCTGGCCTGCGGAGGCAATTCGATATGGTAATACTTGAGGCGCCAGAGCACCGGTGCAATTGCAGCGTCCACCAGTGAAAATTCATCGCTGAGGAAGAAAGGCCTGGCGCTGAAGACCTCGGCACTGGATGCGAGGCTGTCGCGCAATGTCTTGCGTGCCTTGGCGACCAGCTTTTCGTTCTTCGACTCCAGCTCGCCGATCAGCGAGTACCAGTCCTTCTCGATGCGATACAGTGCCAGGCGGGCGCGGGCCCGTGACACCGGGTCGACCGGCATCAATGGCGGATGGGGGAAACGCTCATCGAGATACTCAGTCACGACCTGTGGATCGTACAACACGAGTTCACGGTCAACCAGCGTCGGCACACTCTGGTAAGGATTCAGGTCTATCAGATCCTCGGGCAGCTTGTCGGGTTCTATATTGACGATTTCGACGGTAATCCCCTTCTCAGCAAGCACCATCCGCACACGGTGACTCTGCGGGCAGGTTGCATCGGAAAACAGCGTCATCACCGAACGGCGATTGGCGATTACGGCCATGATTTTCTCCATTAACTGCAGCTGACAATGCCAGTTGTCCGCCCACCGCGGACAACTGGCATCACCCTCTTGTCAGATGTCCGACTGGCTCAGTGGACGTTTTTCCAATACTCTTTCTTGAGCAGGTAGGCAACCACGAAGAACACCAGCAGGAACAGCAGGACTTTCACCCCGAGGGCCATGCGCTCCTGCTTGATCGGTTCTCCCATATAGGCAAGAAAGTTCACCAGGTCGCGTATGGTGCGGTCGAATTCCTCCGGGCTCTGCTCGCCCGCTTCCTTGATTTCTATGCCTTCAAGCACCTTGTGCTCGTGCCCGTCCTCGTCGGTAACTGTCGCGTAGACCGGCTCCTGTTGACCCTGCAATTGCCACAGTACGTTCGGCATTCCGACATTGTTGAACACCTGGTTGTTGACACCGAACGGGCGCGATGCGTCCCGGTAGAAGCTGCGCAGATAGGTATACAGCCAGTCCACACCACGCACCCGGGCGACCAGGGTCAGATCCGGCGGCGGCGCACCGAACCAGTTCTTGGCGTCGGCACGTGACATGGCGGTGTCCATATGATCACCGATCCTCTCACCGGTGAACATGAGGTTCTGCATGACCTCGTCTTCGCTGATATCGAGATCGCGCGCCAGGCGGTTATAACGCTGGTACTTGGCCGAGTGGCAACCCATACAGTAGTTGACAAAGGTTCTGGCCCCGCGCTGCAGGGATTCCTTGTTGGTCGGGTCGATGTTGACCTTGTCGAAGTGCACATGGCCGCTGCTGGCGTACGCCAGCAGCGGGCTAACGAGCAAGACAACAGCTAACAGTTGTTTCTTCATGTCAATGTCCCCCCGTCACCCGTTCCGGAACCGGCTTGGTCGGGTCGATCTTCGAATAGATCGGCATCAGCAGGAAGAAGGCGAAGTAGACGGCCGTCCCCACCTGGGCCAGCATGGTCTTGGTATCGGTCGGCGCCTGCGTACCCAGATAACCCAGCATGGCAAACGCGATGACAAACAGTCCGAGCATGACCTTGTAGATGGGTCCGCGGTAGCGGATGGATTTCACCTTGCTGCGATCCAGCCAGGGCAGGAAGAACAGGATGATCACGGCGGACCCCATGACGATGACACCCAGGAACTTGGAGCTCAGCGGCCCGAGATCGAACGTGATCGCTCTTAACATGGCGTAATACGGCGTGAAGTACCACACCGGTGCGATGTGGTCTGGCGTCTTCAGCGGGTCTGCCGGTTCGAAGTTGGGCGATTCGAGGAAATAGCCTCCGCCCTCCGGCACAAAGAATATGACGAACGAGAAAAACATGAGGAACACCACCACCCCGACGATATCCTTGACGGTGTAATAGGGGTGGAACGGGATACCGTCTTTGGGAATACCGTTTTCGTCCTTGTTCTTCTTGATCTCGACGCCGTCCGGATTGTTGGAACCGACTTCGTGCAGCGCGAGGATGTGCATCACCACCAGCACCAGCAGCACCAGCGGCACGGCAATCACGTGCAGGGCAAAGAAGCGGTTCAGTGTAACATCTGAAATCACGTAGTCGCCGCGAATCCACAGCGACAGGTCATCGCCGATGCCCGGGATCGCGCCGAACAAAGAGACTATCACCTGCGCACCCCAGTATGACATCTGTCCCCAGGGCAGCAGATAGCCGAAGAACGCTTCCGCCATCAGCGCCAGGTAGATCATCATGCCAAACAGCCAGAGCAGCTCGCGCGGCCCTTTGTACGAGCCGTAGAGCATGGCGCGGAACATGTGCAGGTAGACCACGATAAAGAACGCCGACGCCCCCGTGGAATGCATATAGCGGATCAGCCATCCCCAGTCGACGTCGCGCATGATGTACTCGACGGACGCGAACGCCTCGGTGGCATCCGGCTTGTAGTTCATGGTGAGAAAGATACCGGTGATGATCTGGATCACCAGCACCAGCAGCGCCAGCGAACCAAAGAAGTACCAGAAGTTGAAGTTTTTCGGCGCGTAGTACTTGGACAGGTGCTCTTCCCACATCTGCGTCATCGGGAAGCGGGCATCGATCCAGTCGCGCAGGCTAATCAGCATACCCATTATGCGGCTCCTCCATCTTCACCGACGCCGATCAGGATCTGCGTTTCGCTGATGTACTTGTAGGGTGGGACCAGCAGGTTCAACGGTGCCGGCACGCCTTTAAACACGCGACCGGCGAGGTCGAAGCGGGAACCGTGGCAAGGACAGAAGAACCCGCCCTTCCACTCCGGATCGTAGGGCTGTGGCAGCGCTTCCGGCACGAAGCTCGGCGAACACCCCAGGTGGGTGCAGATACCCACCAGCACCAGTATCTCCGGTTTGATGGAACGCACCGGATTCTGACAATACGGGGGCTGCTGGGGCTCCAGGGAATCCGGGTCACGCAAACGGTCGTCCAGCGTGGGCAGGGCCTGCAGCATCTCTTCGGTGCGCCTGACTAGCCAGACGGGCTTGCCGCGCCACTGCACGCGGATCATCTGCCCGGCTTCCAGCTTGCTGAAATCCGCCTCAACCGGCGCCCCGGCCGCTTTGGCGCGCTCACTGGGCAGCCAGGAGACCACAAAAGGAACCGCGGTATACACCGCACCCACGCCACCGACAACCGTCGTTGCGGCTATCAGAAATCGGCGTTTGCTGGTATCTACACCGTCGCCACTCATTTACGTTCTCCAAACAAAAATCACCGGCTGACGCCTAGTTAGCGGGGCCGCTGGCGCCGATTAATATTAGAATATTCAGATATTCAAACCTATAATTGGATAGCGGGCATAGCATGTCGGAACTGCCCGGTGAGGTCAAGTAATACGACCGTAAAACTCCGTCAGTCAGCGTGAATTTTCAAACAGGATTATCGATGTCGAGAAAAATATGCTGTATCCCGAAACGTCCGGCGAGGTGCTCGCCGAGCGCCTGGACGCCATAGCGTTCAGTCGCGTGGTGACCGGCGGCAAAGTAATGCAGACCGTACTCGCGCGCCAGGTGCACGGTCGGTTCAGAAATCTCACCGCTGATAAATGCGTCCAGCCCGCGACGGGCCGCCGCTTCCAGGTAAGACTGCCCCGCACCCGTGCACCAGCCGACAGTCCTGATCAAGGCGGGGCCATTACCGACCAGCAAGGGTTCACGGTCCAGTACCGCCATCAGGTGTGCCGCCATTTGTCGCGCCGACAGTGGTTCGCGCAGGTGTCCGTAACAGGCCAGCGCGGGGCCGGCAGCGACACCGAAGCAGCCTTCTGTCACTAAACCCAGGCGTGTCCCCAGGCGGGCGTTGTTACCGAACTCGGGGTGCGCATCCAGCGGCAGGTGATAGGCCAGCAGGCTGATGCCGGCGGCGAGCAAGGCACGCACCCGGCGCTGTTTGATACCGGTCAGCGTCGGATCCTCGCCCTTCCAGAAATATCCGTGGTGCACCAGCAGCAGGTCGGCCTGCTGCTCGCGGGCAGCTTCGATCAACGCCTGGCTGGCGGTAACCCCGCTGATCACGCGGCCAACCTCAGCCCGGCCCTCGACCTGGAGACCGTTAGGACAATAGTCGCGGAACTGCGCGGCATCGAGGAGCCGGTCGCAGTAATCAACCAGTGATTGCAGGTTTGCCACGACAATTTCCATACGTCTGTTTCAGATATTCGCCATCTCTGCCGTGTTCAGGGATAATTCGTGGGCAGAAGGTACTTAGACACGCTTTACATGAATATACGTGATACCGTTTCATTTTTCCTGCAGGCCGCTACGGTGGGAATTGTTGCCGCCTTCCTGGTGCTGCTGGTCAAACCCGAGTGGTTCGAAACCGGCCGTTCGGTCATCGAAGTGCGCGAGGCGCCGCAACACGTCACCACCGGAGCAGCGGACGGCACCGGCGCGGCGCCGGTGGTCACTTCGTACGCGGACGCCGTCCAACACGCAGCGCCGGCCGTGGTTAATGTCTACACCACGAAAGTGATTACCCGCGAACGTCACCCGCTGCTGGATGACCCCCTGTTCCGCTATTTCTTCGGTGACCAGGCCGATGCACCGCTCCAACAGACCCAGACCAGTCTCGGCTCCGGCGTCATTATTTCACCCCAGGGTTATGTGCTGACGAACAATCATGTGATTGCCGGCGCGAACGAAATACAGGTGCTCCTGCAGGATGGCCGCAGTGGCCGCGCCGAGGTGGTGGGCGTCGACAAGGACACCGATCTGGCGGTATTGCGCATTCAGCTCGACGAGCTGCCGTCGGTCGCCATCGGCTCGACAGACAACCTCCGGGTCGGTGACGTCGTTCTGGCTATCGGCAACCCCTACGGCGTCGGCCAGACCGTCACCATGGGAATCATCAGCGCCACTGGCCGCACACACCTCGGCATCAATCGGTATGAAGATTTCGTGCAAACGGACGCGGCAATCAATCCGGGCAACTCAGGTGGCGCGCTGGTCAACGCCTATGGCGAACTGATTGGGATCAATACAGCCATCTACAGCCGTTCGGGTGGCTCCCAGGGCATCGGCTTTGCCATCCCGACGAACCTGGCAGCCAATGTCATGAAGCAGATCATAGAACGTGGCTATGTGGAACGCGGCTGGCTCGGCGTTGAGGCGCAGGATCTGACGCCGCAACTGGCAGAGAGCTTCCACCTTAAGGATACCCACGGCATGTTGATTGCTGGCGTGTTACGCGGCGGGCCAGCCGACGAGGCGGGGGTTCAGCCCGGCGACGTGGTGGAGCGACTGGATGGGCGCCCAGTGGAAAATGCCCGGTCCGCCATGAGCCGGATCGCCCAGGCCGGTCCCGGCGTCATCATCAGGCTCGACTGTATCCGCGGCGGCAAGCGGCTGGAAATCACCGCCACCACGGGCCTCCGGCCCGAAGGACGGTAGGGACCTGCCGGGCCCGCCCGGCCCGGCGCTCGGCGTTTGCTCCCTGTTCCGATGGATGCCCTGGGCAACGCCCGCTCAACTGGCGCCCTCGTGTCTCTCCTTCAGTTTCTTGGCGATGTAGTCTTCCAGCTGCTGGGCGGTCACCGGCCCGACCTGGCGCGCCACCGGTGACCCGTCCGGCGCAATAATGTAGGTGGTTGGCAGTCCCGGTATGGGGCCCAGCGGGGTCGCGGCCGCTGGCTCGGAACGCAACACCGGGTAACTGATCAGAAACGAATCGACGAAAATTTCCAATTGCTCTTTACCGATATCCTCGAAATTGATACCGATCACGACTGCGTCCTTGTCCTTGTGACGGTCGTGAAAATTCACCAGTTCGGGAATCTCGTCCTGACAGGGCGGACACCAGGTTGCCCAGTAGTTCACCACCACCCATTTGCCCTTGTAGTCTGCCAGCGAATGGGTCTTGCCGTTCAGGTCCGGGAGGCTGTAATCCACCGGATCGGCAAGCGCAGGCCCGCCCAGCAGAAAGACAACGGCAAAAACACTAAACATGCGCATAGGGGTTGTTCCTTACGACGGGTGGATAATTATGGCGGTCAGCCTTCTAGGAGGCTGTCGGATTTGGGACTGATCTACTGCGCCGGTGGGAGAGCGCCCCATTTTCCCGATCCTTTTCGTCAAATAGCTACGGCTATTCTCCTCAAACGATCGAAAAGATGGCCTCGCCCTCCCACCTTGCTCGCTACGATCGCCCAAGCCCGACAGCCTCCTAGACTGGATTAGGACTCGGCGGCACCGTTATTTGTTCCCGCTGTTCCAGTACCCCGACATGTGCACAGGGACGCGGGGGGAGTACTCTGACTCGATCCACAGTGCGCCCCAGTATATGCGCTAATGATCACCCGATCGACTTCGTTCAGGCCGCGCATACCCCTTACAAGTGGAGGCGTCGCGGTCGCGGCGGATGGCGAGTCGCTGCAGCGGGCGAGGCGGAACGAGCAACGACAGTGCGCCGTCGGGACTCCCGGGAGCACCGGGTAGTCCAGTTTTCGCCCGGCTGACCGCTATACGGGCTGTTAACCCTGGCCACGTAGATCGGTCGTGCACAACTTGCAGCTAACCATTCCCGCCCAGGACGGCGAGCGCGCCAGCGTCAGGATCACGCCACGCGAGGTCAGATCCTGGCTGGACAATCTGCCCCTTCTGAATCTGCAGCGCACCGCCCGGCTCGTGCGCGAACAACTGCGCCTGATGAACCGGCAGGCCCTTCCGGCTGGTGCGCGCCTGGCGATGCTGGGCGATTTTCTTGCTGTCTACCGGCGACTTGCAGAACTGTTGGGCGGCCAGACAGGAAACAGCGACGCGCTGCAGGCACTGGTTAAACGCCTCTGCCAGGATATCGGTTTCGGCTACAAGATCGTTACCCACGAGTTGGTGAACAAACGCAGCGGTTTCCTGGAGACCCGCAACCTGCCGCTGGCCCTGCTGGGCGCCATCCATACGCTGGGCCTGCAGTTGCTGGACTGCTACGCGGGCTACCGACGCGCGCCCCGAGCGCTCTGGAGCGAGTGCCTGGCGCTGTATGCCTACGCCTGGCGAAGCGGCCGGGAACACTATTCGGCCCCGCTTCCGGGCTTCGGCGAACAGCAGATCGACGCCTGTTTCCGTCTGATCGCGCTGCTGCGGCTGGCCGACCCCTATCGCCTGCCGGCCGGGATGGTTGCACCGTTACGCCGATACTTCGCGCAGCGTATCGAGCTCTGTGCCATCCACAGTGAACCCCCGCCGGACAGCAACTGTTTCCAGCTCAAGGAAGCGTTCCAACAGCCCCCCGAAGACCAGGACCCACACCTGTACCTCGACCTCGATCAGCTGCTCGCTACCATGAAAACCGACATCGCCCGGCTGGCACAGTACCGGCTGGCACAGGCCATTGGCCTGCCGCCCGAGATTCCCGCCCAGGCACTGCTGCGCAGCCTGAAGCAGACCCTGGATCACTGGCAGCACCATGCCACGCGGACCGCCGAACGCGTAGAAACCCATGCCCGTATTGACCTGGTCAGTGGTTTGAACGCCGCTTACTGCATGGTCAACCACGGTCGCCCTTTTGACCCCTCGCTGTTCGTGTTCCCCGGCCAGGATCAGGTTATCGATCTTGGTGCCCAGCCGGCACCCGACAACGACCACAGCGCGGGGAGCGTGCCGGTTCCTTTGACCTGCAGCGGCATCAATCGCAGCAGCGGCGGCCTGGCGGTTCGCTATCGCGGCCCGCATGCAGCCCCCCCCCGCGTCGGGCATTTGCTCGCGTTGCGCCGGCCCGCACCGCAGTCAAACGCCGGCTGGGTGGTGGCCGTGTGTCGCTGGCTTGTGGCGCCGGAAGGTGACAACGGCTTCGATGTGGGACTCCAGTATCTGACACGCGAGCCCCGTGCTGCGGTCATTCGGGTCGCGGATGACACGGGACGGTTCGGGGACTACCAGGCGGCCATCACGGCCATCCAGAAACGTGGTGAAGAGCGCGTACATACTCTGATCACGGGCAGTGGTGAAATCCTGGCCACCAGTCTGGTCACGATTTTTGAACAGGGCCGCCAGCAACAGGTGCGTTGCACCGAACAACTCGAATCCGCGCCCGGATTCGAGCGCTTTATCTACGTTCCCGCCTGAGCGGACAGCAAGGCCCGGTGGCGCCTGTGCTGTGAATATCGGTGGAATTCTTCCAGGAGTGTCTACTGCAGATCGAGACTGCCGCCAAGGTAGTTGCGGTCAGACTCTTCAACGACGCCGACCGACCAGGCGCCGCGGTTTTTGGCGTGATTGATGGCCATTTCCGACTCAGCCGCGGAAGGGTTACGGTTGATGGTGAAATCCTGGCCCGGGTAGATCAGGTCCGCGTCCTTGATCTGGTCACGGTTGGCCTTGTAGATCAACGGCCATTCGTAGGGATTGGCGTAGGTATCCTGCTTGCCGGCAATCGACCACAGGCTGTCCCCCCGGACAACCTGGTACTGGATATTGGCCGTGCCCAGTTCGGTCATCAAGGGCGTCAGCAGATCATAGGCCTTGCGCCCTTCGGCATTGCGGATCGCTTTATCCGCCTCAATCAGCGTACTCTGCTGGCTGGCGTTCAGACCCGACATCTTGCTCACCTCCCTGTATATAGCCTTGGCGTGCTCCAGGTAGTACTGGTTAACAGCGAGGTCGGCCTGGTTACGCGCCTTATTGGCCAATTTGATGGCCAGCTCCTCGTGTCCCGGACCGGCCGCCGCTTCAGTCTCGGCTTCCTTCAGAAAGTCTTCCGTGTCGCGCCAGCTCCAGTCGAGGGCTTTGGCTTTGGCAATCGACGCCGTGGCGGCATCGATCGCCTGGTTCACTTCGGCCATATTATCCATGGTCGGGGTCTCCGGCGGGTTCGATGCACAGCCTGCGACCAGCCCCAGCACCAGCGCCACGGGGACCAGTTGCGCGCCAAAAATCGTTAATTTCATCAAAATCACTCCGCTAGTGGTTGTTCCTTGAAGACTTTCTGCGCCTTTCGATTTTGCCTGAAGCTAACACCCGATTCCGCTGACTGTCAAGCAAGGGGTCTCAATCCGGCGATCACGAGACCTTAAACCTCAAAGACGCGACAAGCCTGAAAAAATTCCTTCATTGCGGCGGTGATTTCACTTGCAGTTCTGACAATTGCCGGCACTGGCTTTCTGCGCTGTTTCGCGCGCTTGTATTGCCTCGTCCCTGGCCAACGCGGCATCCTCCCGGGCCCTGCTGTAGTGATGCTCGTTGAGCATATCCTCAGCCGACTGGAGCAAGGCCGTGGCCTTCTGATAGCCTTCGGGCGCATGTTGCTCGGCACCCGCGACCCGGGCGGCCTCGATCGCCTGCCGGGCTTCACTCATCTCCTGGACGGGCGCCGATGCACAGGCGGCCAGCAGGGGCAGCAGCAGACTCGCTGTTAACCGCAGGACCGTCGGTGCAGCAGAACGCCGGGATCTCGAAAAGCATAAGTCGTTTAGGCGCATGGGTGATGTGACTGATGGCTCAAGGCAACACGCTAGCACCGCGACTGTGGAGGGTCAAGAAAGCACCAACCGCGTGGCGTGGACGCACACCAGCGAATGGCGGACAATACTGCCCCGATACAAAAAGGGAGAACGTGCATGCCCGCGACTGTCATTTACTATAACCCGCGCTGCAGCAAATCCCGGCAGGCGCTGGAATTGTTGCATGCGCACGGCGTCGATGCCGAAATCATCGACTATCTCAAGACGCCACCGGATGCCGTCATGCTGGGCCGTATTCTCGACATGCTGGGTATGCAGCCGCGCGAGTTAATGCGTCACAATGAAGATGAATACCGGGAACTGGGCCTGGACGACACATCGCTGAGCCGGGAGCAGTTGATTGCGGCGATGGTCGAACATCCCAAACTGATGCAACGGCCGATTGTCATCCGGGGGAGCAAAGCGGCCCTTGGGCGCCCTCCCGAAACCATATTGGAGATCCTCTGACGTGGCCGAGGTCCTCGTGCTCTATTACAGCCGCTACGGCGCCACGGCAACCATGGCGCAACACATCGCCCGCGGCATTGAGGAAGTCGACGGCATGCGGGCCCGCGTGCGCACCGTGCCGCCCGTGTCGACCGTGTGCGAAGCAACCGAAGACAGTATTCCTTCGGAGGGTGCGCCCTATGCCAGCGTCGAAGACCTGCGCGACTGCGCCGGCCTGGCACTCGGCAGCCCCACCCGCTTTGGCAATATGGCAGCACCGCTGAAATATTTTATCGATAGCACCAGCGGCTTGTGGCTGGGCGCCGCACTGGCAGGCAAGCCGGCCGCAGTATTCACCTCGACCTCGTCTCTGCACGGTGGCCAGGAAACCACCCTGTTGTCGATGATGCTACCGCTGTTGCACCACGGCATGCTGATTATCGGCATACCCTACAGTGAGACCGACCTGCTGCACACCGACGCCGGCGGAACCCCATACGGCGCAAGTCACCTGGCCGGCACCGACAGCAAGAAGCCGCTGACGGACACGGAACTACGGCTGTGCCGTGCGCTGGGAAAACGGCTTGCCGAAACAGCGCACAAGCTGGCGAACTAAGCCGAGTTGACCGCCCGGCCGTCTTACGCGTTGCTGCTGACCGGCTACTTCGGCATCATGCTGCTGTTACCGGTCTGGTACGGCTGGCTGTCGCCGCCACAGTTGATGTCACCGCGTCTGGCGCTGGCGCTGCTGGGGCTGCCGCTGTTCGCGCCCCTGCGCGGCCTTCTGCATGCGCGGCGGAATACGGTTGCCTGGAGTCTGTTTCTGTCATTGCTGTATTTGACCCACGGCAGTATGGAAGCCTACAGCAATACCGCGGTGCGCGGGTTGGCGTTCACTGAGGCCGGTCTGTCCCTATGCTGGATCGCAGGTGGAATCGCTTATCTGCGCAACAGCCGCGCACCGCAACGGCACCTGTCGTAACCCTTGCCAGATGTGGGTCAAGGAACGAAGCCCCACGATCCGCAGCTGGGCAACGTTGGGCTTCGCTTACGCTCAGCCCACCCTGCGCGGTTTCAGCCCAACCCGCCGCCTCAGAGTTTGAGTACAGACTTCACGAACGGCACCGTCACCTTGCGCTGTGCGGCCAGCGACGCAGTATCCAGCTGCTCGAGCAGCAGCAGGAGCGCGGGCAGGTCGCGAGGCAGCCGGCGCAGCAGGTATCGACCGGTCTCTGGTGGCAGCTCGAAACCGCGTTGCCGCGCCCGCAGACGCATGGCTTCCAGGCTCTGCTCATCGTTGAGCGCGTGGAGTTGATAGACAAGACTCCCACTCAGCCGCGACGCCAGGTCCGGCAGTCCAATGGCAAGCTGGGCTGGCGCCACTGCTGCGCTGACCAGCAGCTGATTACCCCTGTCCGCGAGGCGGTTGTACAGGTGGAACAGGGACTCTTCCCAGGCATTGTCACCAGCCAAGGCGTCGATGTCGTCGAGGCATACCAGCTGAAAGGTTTCCCAGCCGTTCAGCACGCCGGGCTGGAGTTCTCGTTTGTCCCGCAAGCACAGGTAAGCAGCGCTGCGAGCGGCCGCGTCGGCATACCGACAGCAGGCTTGCAGCAAATGGGTCTTCCCGCTACCCGGACCGCCCCAGCAATACAGCTGGTTTGGCGGTCCGCCGCCAGCCAGCCGCTGCAGCTGAGCGACCAGTTCGCTGTGGCCGGCAGGAACAAAACTGGAAAACCGCGCCGATGCCCGCAGGTGCAGACCCAGCGCGAGCTGCTCATTCATCGACTGTCGCGCGCCCGCCGGCTCCAGGTAACCACATAGTCCACACCGCTCCAGACGACGCTGACGGTTACGGCATAGATCAGCAGGCGAATCCAGCTCGGCCCTACCCACGGCATAAGCTGCTGGACAATAACCAGCAGCACCAGAAGAATCTGCAGCACCGTGTTCAGCTTGCTGATCAGCGTCGGCTGTGCTTCCAGGCGCTGGATTCGGTAGTTGTACAGCACGGCGCCCGCCACGATGACGACATCGCGCGACACTACCAGCACCAGCAACCAGAAGGGCAGCAGACCTGTCCAGGTCAGCGCCCCATAACAGGTAACCAGCAGGGCCTTGTCAGCCAGCGGGTCGAGTAGTGCGCCCAGGCGGCTGGTCCAGCCGTAGTGCTTGGCAAGAAAGCCGTCCAGGCCGTCGGAAAATCCGGCGACAAAGAACAAGACGAGGGCCAGCCCAAATGCCTGGTGCAGCAGTGCCCAGGCGATCGGCGCGACCAGCAGGATACGCAAGACAGTGATCAGGTTGGGAATATCGCTGCGTTTCACGGATTCAAATGAAACCGCCAGGCGGTCGGGTCTTCCGTGGGCTGCAACAGCCTGCCCAGTGTAATCAGTTGCTGCAGGTTGCGCTCCTCGGCGCTCAGCTTGAGATTAAACTCCACTTCCTGTTCACTGACACGCACGACGTCAACACGGTCGACGGGGCTCAGCGACGCCAGGTATCTCGATACTCTCGCGTAGTCGTCGAGATTGCGCACCTGATCCACCACCAGCGTGCGCACGCCGGCCTGGGTGGCAATCACCGCATAGCGTTGTGCCAGCCACTCTGCCGCATCGGTCACCCCGGCATCGATTGCCGACTCCAGACTGCCTGCGCGCGAACTCCAGCTCGGCCGGTTGTCCTGGTCCGCCATCTGCCACTCGGCTCGCCATCCACCCTGGGCACTATCGCGCTCCAGCTTTCCGGTTAGAATCACCTGCGGTTGATAACGCTGAGAAGCCGCTTCGATACGGCCAAAAAATCCGCCCCAGACGTCGGTAAACTGGAGCACGCGCTGATCTTCCAGATCGAGTAGCGGCAGCGTCACCGGCAGACCGTGCCGCTGCGCCGACTGCCTTATCGCATCCGCGGCCTGCTGGCCCCCGTTGTCTGAGAGCAGGTAGCGCTGGCCGCGATCATCGACGGCCAGCCAGACCAGTAAGTCAGGCCGCTCGGGACCCCAGTACGGTAACCCGGCCTGGCGCAGTTCTCGTGACAGCGACACCCCGTCGAACTGGGCCCACAGCATGAGCCGTTTGGGCTGGGTATCGGTCGCCGGCAACTCGTTGAAGCGGTACTGTTCGACGAAACGCCCCGGTGGTTCCAGCAGGCTCGCGGCAGCAGCGGTCTGCAGTGCAGTCCGGCTACCCGTAAGCCTTTCCAGCACCTCTTCCAGTGCGACGCCCAGCGCCGCATCGCGTGCGCCGGCGTCGCGCCCCGCAGCCGGCACCTCCGCTTCATAGAGGTGATCGAGTCGCGCCGCCCTGGCCAGTGGCAGGAGCAGCAGACCCGCAATCCCTACAACACCTATAATAAGGGAGGCTTTCTTCAAGTCATTCACCCTTCTGTAACATTTTGGGGCGCTACCATACCATAGGCCCCACCGACCCGTGCTATGGCGGAGGCGGCCGGTTTGCCTGTACCATTACGCTTTTACCAGCAACGCGGAGCCCGAGTGTCCGGACAGCAACCGTCCTCCCCCGACACGCCCATCAGCTACCGGGACGCCGGTGTCGATATCGATGCCGGCAATGCCCTGGTCGAACGCATCAAACCGGTCGCCGCGCGTACCCGCCGTGACGGCGTGGTCAGCGGCCTGGGCGGTTTCGGCGCCCTGTTCGAAATACCCGTCGATCGCTATCGACAGCCGTTGCTGGTGTCTGGTACCGATGGCGTCGGCACCAAACTGAAACTGGCGATCGACAGCGGCCGCCACGACACGATCGGCATCGATCTGGTTGCCATGTGCGTCAACGACATCATCGTTCAGGGTGCCGAGCCGCTGTTCTTCCTCGATTATTATGCCACCGGCAAACTGGATGTGGAGATTGCCGCCGCCGTCGTCAGGGGTATCGGTCACGGCTGTGAATCAGCTGGCGCTGCGCTGATCGGTGGTGAAACAGCCGAGATGCCGGGCATGTACGCGCCCGCCGACTACGACCTCGCCGGATTCTGTGTCGGT
Source organism: uncultured Gammaproteobacteria bacterium (assembly GCA_963814945.1). Taxonomy (GTDB): domain Bacteria; phylum Pseudomonadota; class Gammaproteobacteria; order DSM-19610; family DSM-19610; genus Thiogranum. The sequence goes on along the minus strand of CAWFEQ010000014.1, from coordinate 293,861 downwards.
ATTGTGGAGAAAGACCGGTTGATAGATGGCCGGGCCGTACGCCCTGGCGACGTGCTGATTGGCATTGCCTCGTCCGGACCGCACGCCAATGGCTATGCGCTGATTCGCAAGATTATCGACGTTGCCGGGGCAACCACCAACAGCCTGCTCGACGGCAAGCCGTTGCTCGACTGGCTGATGGCGCCGACCCGGATCTATGTCAAACCGCTACTGGCCCTGCTGCAGAAGGTCGACGTCCACAGCCTGTGTCACATTACCGGTGGCGGACTGCCGGAGAACCTGCCGCGCGTGCTGCCGGCAAACACGGTGGCACGTGTCGATACCGGCAGCTGGCAATGGCCGGCAGTGTTCAGCTGGCTGCAGCAACAGGGACGGGTGGACCCCTCCGAAATGTTCCGCACCTTCAACTGTGGGGTCGGTATGGTCGTCTGCGTCCCGGCGCAACAGGCCGGCGCTTGTGTTGCAGTGTTGGAAGCACACGGCGAACAGGCCTGGGTGCTGGGCGGTGTCGAGGCAGGCCAGGGCCAGGCGCGCGTTGATCTGAATGGCTGAACCCGGCAAGCCGCTGTCCCTCGTGGCGCTGATTTCGGGACGCGGTTCCAATCTGAAGGCGATACTCGACGCTATTCGGGCAGGCGAGTTGCAGGCCACGGTCAAAGCGGTGATCAGCACCCGGGTCGATGCCGACGGACTCAAGCATGCCCGCCAGTGCAATATCGACACGCTGGCGCTGGGTCCCGCGGATTACCCGGTGCGCGAGGACTATGATCGCGCCCTGCAGGGGCTGATTGACCGGCTCGATCCGGACCTGGTGGTACTGGCCGGATTCATGCGGATCCTTTCGCCCGGTTTCGTCCAGCACTATGCCGGCCGTATCATCAACATTCACCCGTCTCTACTGCCAGCGCTGCGCGGCCTGAATACCCACCAGCGCGCACTGCAGGCCGGCCTCAGAGAGCATGGCGCCAGTGTACACTTCGTGACTGAGGAACTTGACGGTGGTCCGGTAATCATACAGGTGCGCGTACCGGTACTGACGGATGACGATGCCCAGACACTGGCAGCGCGGGTGCTCCGCGCAGAGCACAGACTTTACGTACAGGCATTGCGACTGCTGGCCGAAAAACGCGTCCACTGGGACGGAAAACAATTGCTGTATGATCAGCGACCACTGTTGCACCCGCTACAACTTGACGCAGGACAGTACGAGTAGAATGCGCTACAGGATTACCCTAATACTGGCCGCCAGCCTGCTATTGTCGGTGGCTGGCACCGACCGCAGTTTCGGCGACGGCGAGCCTCCCTACCCGGAGTTCGTCGCCTATTACGACGCCAGCGCCAACGGCTTCGGCGTCGGCAGCGTGACCGTCAGCCTGACGCACGAAGGTGGCGGTCGCTATCTGTATACCCAGCAATCCAACAGTAGCGGCATCGTAGCCTGGTTCAGTTCCGATGACTCGATCGAGACCAGCCGCTGGCAGCTGATCGACGGCCGCATCCAGCCGCTTGAGTACGAGTCACAGCGCAAGGGCGGCGACGACGACGAGAACGAGCACCTGATATTCGACTGGGAAGCCGGTAAGGTCAGGAACATCGGTGCCGGCAAGCACTGGGAGATCGACCTGCCACCGGGCACGCTGGATCGCCTGGTCATGCAGCTGGCCATGCTGTTCGATTTGCGCGATGGCGCCACCCGGTTCGATTACCAGATACCCCGACAGGGCCGCCTGAAGGACTACCGCTTTGCACTCCTGGGCGAAGAGGACATCGATTTAACGCCAGGCATGTACCACACGCTGAAAGTCGGTCGCACCAACGACGACAAGGACGAGAGCTGGGTATGGAGCGCACCGGAACTGGACTATTTTCCGGTCCGGTTCCTGAAAAAGAAGCAAAGCGGGATCAAGATCGAACTGGAGCTGCGCAAGCTGGACTTCGCGCCCTTCGGCGACTCTACGTCCCTGGAAGTCGCACCCTAGGAGGCTGTCGGACTTGGGCCTGATCTACTGCGCCGGTGGGAGAACGAGGACAGGTTCGTACCCATCAGGCTTTGGGCAGCGTCACCCCGGTCTGGCCCTGGTACTTGCCGCCACGATCTTTATAAGAGGTCTGGCAGACTTCGTCCGATTCGAGAAACAACACCTGGGCCACACCCTCGTTGGCGTAGATCTTCGCCGGCAGCGGCGTGGTGTTGGAAAACTCCAGCGTCACATGCCCTTCCCATTCCGGTTCCAGTGGCGTGACATTGACGATAATGCCACAGCGCGCGTACGTGGACTTGCCGAGGCAGATAGTCAGCACATTGCGCGGAATACGGAAATACTCCACGGTGCGCGCAAGGGCGAAGGAGTTCGGGGGTATAATGCATACGTCGGACCGAACATTGACAAAACTGTTGTCGTCGAAATTCTTGGGATCAACAATCGCCGAGTTGATGTTGGTAAATATCTTGAATTCGTCGGCGCAACGGATATCGTACCCATAGCTCGACGTACCGTAGGATATCACCCGGCCGACACCCGGGTGCTCCCGCACCTGTCCAGGCTCGAACGGTTCTATCATGCGCTGCTGCTCCGCCATACGGCGGATCCAGTCATCGGATTTTATTGACATCGCGCGTCCTGTCAAAAATGCAAGCCGCAAAGATACAGGGGATGGGGTGGTGTGAAAAGCCGTTTAACCACTGAGGCGCACAGAGGACAACAGGTAAAGGCCGCTATTTACCGCTAAGTCGCGCGAAGTATCTAAACGTGGGGCGCCATATTCAGATAGTCGCGGTTAAGCTCGGCGCTGGCCGGCTAAAGACGGTTATACAATTAAAGAAACTTGGCGCGACTTAGCGGTTAACTGGGTCTGTTTCGCCTGCCTTTCCTCTGTGCGCCCCCATGCGACCCAGTGGTCAAGCCTCAATTGCTCTGTATAACAATCTGCGGAAACTTCGCCGCGTAGTTCTTCGACTTCAGCGCCAGCTTGGCCGCGGTACGACGGGCTATCTCGCGATAGATCTGGGCGATTCGCCCATCCGGATCGGCAACTACCGACGGCCGCCCGGAATCGACTTCTTCGCGGATTTTCTTGTCGAGCGGCAACGCCCCGAGAAAATCGACATCGTACTGTTCGGCCATGCGCTGACCACCGCCCTCACCGAAGATATGTTCTTCATGGCCGCACTGGCTGCAGATGTAGATACTCATATTCTCGACGATACCCAGTACCGGCACCTCGACCTTTTCGAACATCTTGAGACCCTTGCGGGCATCCAGCAGGGCAATATCCTGAGGCGTGGTGACGATGACCGCACCGCTGACCGGCACCTGCTGGGCCAGGGTCAGCTGCACGTCACCCGTACCCGGAGGCAGGTCGATGACCAGGTAGTCCAGGTTGCTCCAATTGGTGTCACCCAGCAGCTGTTGCAGCGCCTGGGTGACCATCGGTCCCCGCCAGATCATCGGCGTTTCCTCGTCGACCAGAAAACCAATTGACATGGTCTGAATGTGGTAGCTCATCATGGGCTCCAGCGTCTGGCCGTCCTTTGACTCGGGCTTGCCATGGATACCCAGCATGCGCGGCTGACTGGGCCCATATATATCGGCATCGAGCACGCCGACGCTGGCGCCTTCCGCGGACAACGCCAGAGCCAGGTTGGTGGCCGTGGTGGACTTGCCAACGCCACCTTTGCCGGACGCCACGGCGATGATGTTCTTGATACTGCTGATGGCCTTGACGCCCTTTTGCACGGAGTGCGCCTCGATAGCCATACTGACGTTGACCCGGGCTTTGGCGACACCCTCGATGGATTCCACCATTTCCCTGAGCTTCGCAGCCAGCACCGACATGTACCCCTTCGCCGGGAATCCGAGAACCACGTCGACGACCACCTGGTCGCCTTCGATCATGACATTCCGCAGGCACTTGGTGGATACCAGGTCCTTTTCCATGTACGGATCAATGTATTCCTTGAGCTTCGTTTCAATCTGCTCTCTGGACAGGTCTGCCATGGTCGTTTCCTCGTTAAGGTCTGCAAGCGGCCGTCGGGCCTTGGAAAATCCGGGAGAAATTGAGGCGCGATTGTACACAATTTGCAAAATCGGGTCTTCAATCTGTTTTGTGCGGTTACTGAGTACGGCGTCGGCTGGCAAGCCTTACAGCAAACCACCCCCATCTGGCATAATGCGCGGTTATCTGTCGATGCAGTCGGGATATTTCATGTCGCAGTCCAAACGCACCATCCTGGTCACCAGCGCCCTGCCCTACGCCAATGGTTCGATTCACCTGGGCCACCTGGTGGAGTACATGCAGACCGATATCTGGGTGCGCTTTCAGAAGATGCGCGGCCACGACTGCACCTATGTGTGTGCCGACGATGCCCACGGCACGCCCATCATGCTGCGCGCCCTGCAGGAGGGTATTGAACCGGGAGAACTGATCGCCCGGGTCGCCGAAGAACACCGGGCGGACTTCGCGGACTTTCACATTGCCTTCGACAATTACCACAGCACCCACTCTGAAGAGAACCGGGTGCTGTCGGCGCTGATCTACCAGCGCAATCTCGACGCCGGGCACATCACGACGGCCACCATCACCCAGGCCTATGACCCGGAAAAGCAGATGTTCCTGCCGGACCGTTTCATCAAGGGTGAGTGCCCGCGCTGCGGCGCGGCGGACCAGTATGGGGATTCCTGCGAGGTCTGTGGCGCCACCTATTCGCCCACCGACCTGAAAAACCCCGTCTCGGCGATCTCCGGCGCCACGCCGGTGGAAAAGGAGTCGCTGCATTACTTTTTCAAACTCGCAGACTTCGAAGACATGCTGCGCAAGTGGACGGCCGCCGGTCACCTGCAGGAGGAGGTCAGCAACAAGCTGAGCGAGTGGTTTAAGGACGGGCTGCGCAACTGGGATATCTCGCGCGACGCACCTTATTTCGGTTTCGAGATCCCTGACGCGCCGGGTAAGTATTTCTATGTCTGGCTGGATGCGCCCATCGGTTATCTCGCCAGTTTCAAGCAGTACTGTGACCGCACCGGCAAAGACTTCGATGCCTACCTGAAACGCGACAGCACGGCCGAACTGTACCATTTTATCGGTAAGGATATTATCTACTTCCACGCTCTGTTCTGGCCGGCGATGCTCTGCGGCGCGCAGCTGCGCACGCCAACGGCGATCTTCGCACACGGCTTCCTCACCGTGAACGGACAAAAGATGTCCAAGTCACGCGGCACCTTTATCAAGGCGCGCACCTACCTGGACCACCTCAATCCCGAGTACCTGCGTTATTACTTCGCAGCCAAGCTGGGCAGCGGCATCGACGACCTGGACCTGTCGATGGAAGATTTCGCCCAGCGCGTCAACAGCGACCTCGTGGGCAAAGTGGTGAACATCGCCAGTCGCTGCGCTGGCTTTATCAGCAAGCGCTTCGACGGCGGGCTGGCTGGACAACTCGGCGAAGCGGCGCTGTACCAGACGTTCGTCAAGGCCGGCGAGGAAATTGCCGACCTGTATGAAACCCGCGAATACGGCCGTGCCATCCGCGAAGTCATGACGCTGGCCGATACTGCCAACCAGTACATCGACGAACGCAAGCCGTGGGTACTGGCCAAGCAGGACCACGCCGAGCAGGCGTTGCACGATGTCTGCACCATGGGGCTCAACCTGTTCCGCGTGCTTATCACCTACCTGTCGCCAGTGCTGCCTGCCATGGCAAAAAAGGCGGGTGATTTTCTGTGTGTCAGCAGCATGCAGTGGAACGATATCAGGGACCCGCTGGTGAGCCACCATATTGCAGGCTACGCGGCGCTGATGACTCGCGTCGAAATCGAAAAGGTCAACGCCATGGTGGAAGCCTCGAAAGAAAATCTGCAGACCACCAAACCCACCTCCAGCGGACCGCTGACCGAGGAACCCGTCGCCGCAACCATCCAGTACGAGGACTTTGCCAAACTCGATTTACGGATCGCACGTATTACCCGCGCGGAAACCGTGCCCGAGGCCGACAAGCTGCTGCGCCTGACACTGGATCTCGGGGGAGAAACACGCAACGTGTTTGCGGGTATCAAGAGCGCCTACCGGCCGGAAGACCTCGAAGGCAGGTTGACTGTAATGGTGGCCAATCTGGCGCCGCGAAAAATGCGTTTCGGTGTGTCCGAGGGCATGGTGCTGGCCGCGGGTCCGGGCGACAGCGAGCTGTATATCCTTGAGCCGCATCAAGGTGCGCAGCCGGGAATGCGGGTGAAATAGCCTGACCACAGAGGCGGGCGGAGGGGCATGGAGCGTTTTTGAGCCAGTGTGTTACCGCCAAGTCGCGCAAAGTTTATAAATCCCCGAATGTTATTCCGAAGCTTCCTGTCGTCCTTTGGATGCATGGCATACCCACCGTTGCCTGAAAAACTTAGCGCGACTTGGCGGCAACCCCATTTTTTCTCCCGCTTTTCCTCTGTACGCCTCAGCGCGCCTCTGTGGTTAAATGCCAGACATGACTGAACTTGCTCTCATTCTCATCAGCACCGTCTTGGTCAACAACTTTGTCCTGGTCAAGTTCCTCGGCCTGTGCCCTTTCATGGGCGTATCGCGCAAGATCGAAACCGCTACCGGTATGGCGCTCGCCACCACGTTCGTCCTCACTCTGTCGTCCGTATGCAGTTACCTCGCCAATGAGTATCTGCTGGCGCCGCTCGGACTGGAGTACCTGCGGACCATCACCTTCATCCTGGTGATCGCCGTGGTAGTACAGTTCACCGAAATGGTGGTGCACAAGACCAGCCCGCTGCTTTATCAGGTGCTGGGCATATTTCTGCCGCTCATCACCACCAATTGTGCCGTGCTTGGGGTCGCGCTGCTCAATGTTCAGGAAAAACACGGCTTTCTGCAGTCGGCGGTCTATGGCTTCGGCGCTGCGGTCGGTTTTTCGCTGGTGATGATCCTGTTCGCCGCGATTCGCGAACGCGTCGCCGTGGCCGAAGTGCCGGATGCCTTTAAGGGCACAGCGATTGCACTGGTTACCGCGGGCCTGATGTCACTCGCATTCATGGGCTTCTCCGGACTGATCAAGGGCTAAAGCCAGGCATGCTGACCGCGATACTCGTCCTCGGAATTCTCTCTGCCCTGTTCGGGCTATTGCTGGGTTACTCGGCGATTCGGTTCCGGGTTCAAGGCGACCCCATCGTCGACCAGATCGACGCCGTGCTGCCGCAAACCCAGTGCGGCCAGTGTGGTTACGCCGGCTGCCGACCCTACGCCGAAGCGATCGCCGCCGGTCAAGCCGACATCAACCAGTGTCCACCCGGTGGTGACAGTGGCATACAGGCGCTCGCCGAACTGCTTGGCGTCGACCCCAAACCGCTGAATGCAGAACATGGCGAGCATACTGAAACAAGGGTGGCGGTGATCGACGAACAGACCTGTATCGGCTGCACCCTGTGTATCCAGGCATGCCCCGTCGACGCCATACTGGGTGCCGCCAAACAGATGCACACCGTGATTGCGAGCGAATGCACTGGCTGTGAGCTGTGCGTGGCACCCTGCCCGGTCGACTGCATCAGCATGGCGCCCGTCAGCCAGGATATCGCCAGCTGGAAGTGGCCATATCCGGACACCGAGCGCCCGCCGATTGTGGTCACCAGCCGGGCGTAAAACCCGGATCCGTGGCCCAGTCAGCTGCGAGACAACAGGCCTGTTGAGCGTCTGATGCCCGTCAAAACACCTGTGGATGGCGGAATATTTTTTGCTGTGCACGCTGTACAATGCAGCGTCTGATGGTCAGCATACTGGAACAACCTCTCAAGATAGCCGGTGGCCTGCGACTGGCGTCTAACAAGGCGCAGTCGCTGGGCGAACCGTTACGCCAGGCACCTATCCCGGACCGCCTCGTGGTTCCAGTCAGCCAGCACATCGGCGAGCCCGCCGAGCCACTGGTGAGCGTCGGTGACAAGGTGCTGAAGGGCCAGACCATCGCCCGCTCGCTGAACTATATCAGCGCACCGGTACACGCACCGACCTCCGGTACCGTCACGGCTATCGGCGAGTACCCGGTACCCCACCCCTCGGGCCTCAAGGCCACATGCATAGTCATCCACGCGGACGGCGAAGACCGCGGCGCCAACACCGGGTTGAAGATGGATAATGTGTTCGCCGCCGATCCGGTCGATATCCGCCAGCGTGTACGCGAAGCCGGCATTGTCGGGCTCGGTGGCGCAGGTTTTCCCACAGCCGTCAAGCTGAACCCCGGCCCACAGCGCCGGGTCGACTTACTGGTCATCAACGCGGCCGAATGCGAACCTTATATCAGTTGCGACGAAGCGCTGATGTGTTACCGCCCGCGGGACGTGGTCGACGGCGTGCGCATCATGCAGCACGCCCTGGGCGCACAGCAGGTAGTGATCGGTATTGAGGACAACATGCCCAGCGCCATCGAGTGCCTCAGCAAGGGCCTCGAAGACGCGGGCGCCAGCGATGTTCGCGTTGTGCCCGTTCCCACGATCTACCCTGCCGGCGGCGAAAAGCAACTGATCTACGCCCTGACCGGTGAAGAAGTCCCCAGCCAGGGGTTGCCGGCGGACCTCGGAATTGTCTGCCACAACGTCGGCACCGCAGCAGCGATCGCGCGAGCGCTGCTGCACGGCGAACCGCTGATATCGCGTGTCGTGACGGTGACCGGCGCCGGCGTCAGGAATCCCGGCAATCTGGAAGTCCGCATCGGCACAGCCATGGCGGATGCTATCGAAGCCTGCGGTGGCTACACCGACAACGCGGCACGCCTGCTGATGGGCGGCCCGATGATGGGTTTCTCTATGTCCAGCGACAGCGTTCCGGTTATCAAGACCAGCAACTGCCTGCTGGTCGCCAGCCACGAAGAAGCACCGTTATCACTCCCGGCCAGCGCCTGCATCCGTTGCGGCGCGTGTGCAGAGGTTTGCCCGGCCCGACTGCTGCCGCAGCAACTGTACTGGTACGCGCACGCACGCAACTTCGACAAGATCCAGGACTTCAACCTGTTTGACTGCATTGAATGCGGCTGCTGTGCTGTGGTGTGCCCCTGCCACATACCGCTGGTGCAGTACTACCGCTTTGCCAAGACCGAGATCTGGGATCTGGAACGCCAGCGGCAGAAAGCCGAACTGGCGCGCCACCGGCACGAGTTTCGCCTGGAACGCTTCGAACGGGAAAAGAAGGCTCTTGAAGAACGCCGCGCAAGTGCCAGGAAAGGACTGGAGAAACGACCGAACGCCGGCGACGCCGAAGCCAAGAAAGCGGAAATCGCCGCGGCACTGGAACGCGTGAAGGCCAGAAAGGCCAGCCAGGACGCCGCTGCACGCAATGTGGACAACCTGAGCGCGGAACAACGACGCCGGATCACCGAGGTTGACAGCCGCCGTGCACGTCCCGACAAGACGGCAGGGCGGTAATCATGGAGTTCCCCACCCAGAGTTCCCCTTACCTGCCGGTCGTGAACGACCTGACCCGGCTGATGACCAGGGTCATGCTGGCGTTGATCCCCGGGGTGCTGTGCGTGTTCTGGTTTTTCGGCTGGGGGGTGCTGATCAACCTGTTCTCCGCCACGGCGACCGCAGTAGCCGCCGAAGCCGCCATGCTCGCCGCACGCCGGCGGCCCGTCAAAGCGACCCTGCTGGACGGCAGTGCGGTACTCACAGGCCTGCTGCTTGGACTGACCTTGCCGCCACTGGCACCCTGGTGGATTCCAGTCATTGGCGCCGGCTTTGCCATCGTTGTCGCCAAACAGCTGTATGGCGGGCTCGGCTTTAACCCGTTTAATCCCGCCATGGTCGGTTTCGTCGTGCTGATGATATCCTTCCCAGTGCAGATGACCATGTGGTCGGCGCCGGCGGGCTTACCGGGTGACAGCCTCGGCTTCGCTGACACCCTGCGGCTGATTTTCACCGGGGCGCTGCCAGCAGGCAGCGTGCTCGACAGCCTTACCATGGCGACGCCACTGGATGCGGCCAAGACGAAACTTGGCCTCGACTACACCTGGAGCGAGATTCTCGCCACGCCGCTGTCCGGTCGCTATGGCGGCTACGGCTGGGAATGGATAAACCTCGCCTTCCTGATCGGCGGCTTGTGGCTGTGGCGCCAGCGCACGATTCACTGGCAGATTCCGGTGGGCCTGCTTGGCGCCCTGTTCATAGTGGCGCTGCTGTTTCATATCGCTGACAGCGACAGTTTCGCTTCACCGCTGTTTCACCTGTTCAGTGGCGCGACCATGCTGGGCGCGTTCTTCATCGCGACTGACCCGGTATCCGCGTCGACCACGCCGCGCGGGCGCCTCTACTATGGCGCCGGCATTGGCATTCTGATCTACATCATTCGCACCTGGGGCGGGTACCCTGAAGGCCTGGCTTTTGCGGTGTTGCTGATGAATATGGCGGCGCCCACCATCGACTATTACACCCAGCCGCGCGTATTCGGTCACGAGGAGGAATAGCCACCTGTGACCTATCGGCCGGTGTTGATCTCCGCGGGGTTCCTGTTCCTGTTTGCTGTGGTCGGTAGCGGGCTGGTGGCGTTTACTTACAACAGCACCGCTGAACGCATCGCCGAGAACCAGCGGCGCGCACTGCTGAAGAGTCTGAACGAACTGATTCCCTCCAGCGCGTACGATAACGATATCTATTCCGATATCCTGTACGTACACAACAGCGAACTGCTGGGTACCGACGCAGCGGTGCCAGTCTACCGCGCGCGCAAGGCCGGCTGGCCGGTCGCCGCCGTCCTGACACCGGTAGCGCCCGATGGCTATAACGGCGAAATTCGCCTGCTGGTTGCAGTTAAGCTGGATGGCACCCTGGCCGGCGTACGCGTGCTGCAGCAGCGGGAGACGCCCGGGCTTGGTGACAATATCGAAGCCGAACGTTCCGACTGGATCCTGGGGTTCAAGGGTAAGTCGCTGAATGAGCCCGCACTGGAGCAATGGAAAGTCAAACGTGACGGCGGCGTATTCGACCAGTTCACCGGCGCCACCATTACCCCACGCGCCGTCGTGAAAGCGGTCAAGAACGCCCTGTTATACTACAAAGAATATGGGCATACGCTGTTCGAACAGCACCCCCACCCGGCGAACCAGTCATGACAGCCTATAAAGACATTGTACGCGACGGCTTGTGGTCGAATAACGTCGGCCTGGTACAGTTGCTGGGCCTGTGTCCCCTGCTCGCCGTCACCGGCACCTTCATCAACGGGCTGGGGCTGGGCCTGGCTACCATGATAACCTTGATCAGCTCGAATGTGATTGTTTCCCTGATTCGGAAACTGGTCCGACCCGAGGTGCGCATCCCGGTCTTCGTGCTGGTGATCGCCTCGGTGGTCACGGTGATCGAACTGAGCATGAGCGCTTACCTCTATGGCCTCTACAAGGTTCTGGGCATCTTCATCCCGTTGATCGTCACCAACTGCTCGATTATCGGCCGTGCAGAAGCCTTCGCGTCGAAAAACAGTGTCGGCCGTGCTTTCACTGACGGTCTGAGCATGGGACTGGGATTCCTGCTGGTGCTGGTGACGCTGGGCAGCCTGCGGGAAATCATCGGCCAGGGAACCCTGTTTTCCCAGGCATACCTGATGTTCGGCGAAGCGGCGCGTAGCTGGACCATCACCTTTGTGGACGATTACAGCGGCTTCCTTCTGGCCGTACTGCCACCCGGGGCGTTCATGGGTCTCGGTCTGCTGATTGCGATGAAGAACGTCATCGACCGGCGCAAGGAAAAACGTGCCGTGCCGGTTTCCATAAAGGAAATCGAGAGCCCCGCGTAAATGATCCATGAACAAACAGAAACGCATAGCGATCTTCGGCCGTCTGCGCAAGGAGAACCCGCACCCTGCCACTGAGCTCGAATACGACAATCCGTATCAATTGCTGGTAGCAGTCACGCTGTCCGCACAGGCCACCGACGTAAGCGTCAACAAGGCCACGCGCGCACTCTTCAACAAGGTGAAGACGCCCCAGGCCATGCTCAGGCTGGGTGAAGCCGGTCTGAAGGACTACATAAAGACCATCGGTCTTTACAACAGCAAAGCCAGAAACATCGTGGCCGCCGCGGCGATCCTGGTAAACGAGCACCGGGGCAAAGTCCCGGATCAACGCGACGCCCTGGAGGCGCTGCCGGGCGTGGGCCGCAAGACCGCGAACGTCGTGCTCAACACTGCGTTCGGTCAGCCGACGATTGCGGTCGACACCCATATCTTCCGTGTCGCGAATCGCACCGGCCTGGCACCGGGCAGGAATGTCGTCGAAGTTGAGCGCAAGTTACTGAAATACATACCCGACGAGTTCAAACGGGACGCCCACCACTGGCTGATCCTGCACGGCCGCTACACCTGCCTGGCGCGTGCGCCCCGCTGTGGCAGTTGCGTCATCGAGGATCTGTGTGAGTTTGGCCATAAGACAGAAATCTGACGGTTCTCGGTAATAACAAAGATTTGCAAACGATTACGCCCCCTGGGTAATCTGCGCACACAGGACTCGACAATGTTTTTTGGACAGGACCGCGACCAGCTGCGCAGCGTCTACTGAGAGGCCTGGCGACGACACCGGCAGGGCCAGGCCCTGCAGCCCCTGCAGGCACAGATCGTCGCAGTCATTGCGCGTCACCCGCAATACCAGTCGCTGCTGGAGAACCGGGAGCAGGCGCTCGCAAGCGAATACCTGCCGGGACTGGGTGAAAGCAATCCGTTTCTGCACATGGGCATGCACCTGGCCCTGCAGGAACAGATCAGTACCGACCGCCCCGCCGGCATTCGCGAGCTGTACCAGCGTCTGGCCGCCAGGCACCCCGACACGCACGGCCTGGAGCATCGGCTGATGGAGTGCCTCGCGGAAATGTTCTGGCAAGCGCAGCGCGCGCGTTCTGCACCGGATGAAACACGCTATCTCGACTGTATAAGGAGGCTTACCACCGGGCACGAGTGACCCGTCAAACAACAGATCCTCCACGCCCGGATCTCCCGTTGCCGTTTCTGGAATGCAGTTTATCTGGAAACTTTTGCGACCCCGGCAGGTCGTAGTGGCTATCATCCGCAGGGATGACGGCATCACTTGCCGGTTTTCAGCGGTGCCAGCAGTACCGTTGGTTCTTATCGAAGCCTTAAGGAGGCAAACCCAATGTCCAATAACACCCTTGTAAAACCCCTGTCTGTTGCGCTCGGTGCCGCGTTCATCACCTCGCTTGCCGGCACCACGGTTGCCAATGCGGCTGACAATCCGTTTGGCATGACCCGGTTGCCCAGCGGTTACATGGTCGCCGCAAGCGAGGAAGGCAAGTGCGGCGGCATGAAAAGCAGCGAAGGCATGACAGAAAAGGAGGGCATGACAGAAAAGGAGGGCATGAAAGCGACGGAAGGCAAGTGCGGTGAAGGCAAATGCGGTGCCAAGCGTGAAAGCCACGAAGGCAAGTGCGGCGGCGAAAAGAAAGCCGAAGAAGGCAAGTGTGGCGGCAACAAGTAAGCCGATCTGACCATGACGGAACCGACCTGCCCCGTTCATGGTGCTGGCCTTGGCCTGCGGCGGACCCTGATGGGTCCGCTCGCGGACCAGCCACCCGAACAGGTCAGCTTTTATGAAGTCGCGCCGGAAAACTGGATCGGTGTCGGCGGACGCTTTGGCAAACAGTTCCGTGCGTTCACCGAACGTTATCCGTTTGTCACTCACGGACTGTCCCTTTCGATCGGCGGTCCTGCCCCGCTGGACGAAACCTTTCTCCGGCGACTGAAGCGTTTTCTCGACCAGCACCAGATCAGCACTTATACCGAGCATCTGAGCTACTGCAGCGATGGCGGGCACCTCTATGACCTGATGCCTATTCCGTTTACCGGGGAAGCCGTGCGGCACGTGGCCGCGCGCATCCGCCGCACCCAGGATATCCTCGAGCGGCGCATCGCCGTCGAAAACGTTTCCTACTACGCCGCCCCCGGGAAACAGATGGAGGAAATCGACTTCATCAATGCAGTGCTGGATGAAGCGGATTGCGACCTGCTGCTCGACGTCAACAACATCTACGTCAACAGCGTCAACCACCGCTACAACGCGCAAGACTTCCTCTATGCGCTGCCCGCCGAGCGGGTCGTGTATTTCCACATCGCCGGCCACTACACCGAGGCCGAAGACCTGCTTGTCGATACCCATGGCGCCGATGTCATCACTCCGGTATGGGAGTTGCTGGATCAGGCCTACGCGCACTGCGGCGTGGTACCCACGCTGCTGGAACGCGACTTCAACGTACCGCCCCTGGAGGAGCTGTTGACCGAGGTGGGACGTATCCTCGAGGCTCAGTCACGGCACGTACGCCAGAATCATGCACAAGATGTCCGGCACGGCTGATCCTGAATTTGTCCGGCAGCAATATGCCTTCGCGGCGCACATCCGCGATCCGCAACAGCATGCCGCGCCCGCGGAGATAGAAGACCGTCGCATGGGCGTTTACCGGGAGCTGTTTCTCAACAACATCGAAGGCTTTCTGTCCAGCAGCTTTCCGGTGCTGCGGAGACTGCTGGATGACGACAGCTGGCAGGCGCTCGCGCGCGACTTTTTCGCCCGCCACCGCTGCCACTCCCCGTTGTTTCTGGAAATTCCGCGCGAGTTTCTCAGTTACCTGGATGAGGAACGCGGCGAACGCGCAGGTGACCTGCCCTTTATGCGCGAGCTGGCCCACTACGAGTGGGTGGAACTGGCGCTCTCGGTCGCTGAAACAGTGGATGACAGGCCCGCCGACCACGATGGCAACCTGCTCGAAGGCGTACCCGTACTGTCCTCGACGGCCTGGCCGCTGGTCTACCGCTACCCGGTGCATAGAATCGGCCCCGACTTCCAGCCCGAATACGCGGGTGCGCAGCCAACCTACCTGCTGGCGTACCGCGATACCGCGGACGACGTTGGCTTCGTCGAATTGAACCCGGTCAGCGCGCGCCTGTTTTCCCTGTTGCAGGCCAACAGGTCCAGCAGCGGTCACGCAGTGTTGCAGAACATTGCCGCTGAACTGGCGCACCCCGACCCTGACGTTGTGATCAAGGGTGGCAGCGCCCTGCTCGAAGAGTGGCGGCGTCTTGGGATAGTGCTCGGCGCCAGCCGTTAAAAGGCGGTAATAACCAGAAAGGAGAACCCCGTGCATCTGCTCGTGCAACTACAACGACTGCTGGACGGCACCCGCGTTTTTGATTTTCTCGGACCGCTGGCCCTGCGCCTGTACCTGGTGCCGACATTCTGGATGGCCGGCGACACGAAACTGGCTGACATGGACAGCACCATCGAGTGGTTTGGAAATCCTGACTGGGGACTGGGACTGCCATTTCCAGAACTCATGGCCTGGCTGGCCACGCTGACTGAAACCGGCGGAGCCATTATGCTGCTCATTGGCTTTGGCGTCCGCTGGATATCCATACCGCTGATGGTCACCATGGTGGTCGCCGCGGTCAGCGTGCACTGGCAAAACGGCTGGCTGGCCATCGCCGAAGGCAGTGGCCTGTTTGCAACGGCGCGCACCCAGGGCGCCATCGAGCGTCTGGACCGGGCCAAGGAAATTCTGCAGACACACGGAAACTACGACTGGTTGACAGAGAACGGCAGCCTGGTCGTGTTGAATAACGGCATCGAGTTCGCCGCCACCTATTTCATCATGCTGCTGGTGCTGTTCTTCATCGGCGCCGGGCGCTTTTTCAGCATGGATTACTGGATCCGGTGCGCCTTCATGCGCTGATGCGTGCCGCTTGCCACCAGCCGCATCTCGACAGCAGTCCGCTGATAGGGTCTCCGAAAGACGAGATGCCTGGTCGCCAGGGCTTTTTTGGCCGATGTCAGCAGGTTGGCGACGACGGACGATTGATGCGACCTCGGCCGGTGGAGTATTCGCCTGGCGCTATTGAGAAGTATACTGCCCGCGTGGCAACACCCACCCAAACTCCGGCGTCGCAACCGCCCGTCGACCGTTACGAACTGGCGGTCGACGGCATGACCTGCGAACACTGCGTGGCCCGCGTCGAAAAAGCTATCCTAGGCGTCCCCGGGGTCTGCTCGGCCGATGTGCGACTGGAACCCGGTCGGGCCCGTGTCATCGGCGGACTGCCACACGAGGTCATCGCCGCCATTGAGGCCGCCGGTTACACGGCCCGCCCGCACGCGCCACAAGCCGACAGCTGCGCACTGCCGCTGACACCACAGACGCCACCGGTGCCGGCCGCACCGGGCAGCTACCGTATCGATATCGACGACATGACTTGTGCCAGCTGCGTAGCACGGGTCGAGAAGGCCATCCTCTCGGTTGCAGGGGTGCGTGAAGCATCGGTCAACCTGGTCGAAGGTGCCGCCTACGTCATCGGCGGTGATGCCCGACAGGTCGCCCAAGCCGTCATCGATCAGGGATATCCCTCGCGGCCAGCCCCTGTCGCCGTAACGGGTGACGCCACGCTACTGTTCGCCGCATCCCTGAGCGCTGACCAGCGGCAACAGGTCGACGACCTCCTGCGAAAACTGTCACCCGCGACCGCCATCGACTGGCGTGACGACCGCCGCATTCAGGTGACAACCGGCGCGCACCCCGCCGACTGTCTGCTGGCGCTACGGCGCGCGGGGTTCGCAGCCACCTTTGTCGAAGACACCGAAGACCCTTACCTCATCCAGGATCGACAGGCGAGGCGCAGCATACGCCAGGCGGTCAAACGGGCTGCGCTGGCAGCAACGGTTGGTGGCGGGCTGATGGCAGCAATGCTGGCCGGAGTGCTGCCCGGGGTCCAGGCCGGCTCCGCGCTCACCGATCTCGCGGGCCGCGGCTTCTGGTTGCTGATGGCACTGCTATGCCTGGCAACGATGGCATACAGCGGCACCAGCTACTACGTCGGCGCCTGGAAGCAGTTCAAGCACGGCCAGGCGAACATGGACACGCTGGTCGCGGTGGGTACGGCGGCCGCCTGGGTGGCTTCCATGCTGCTCATTCTGGCGCCCGACTTCGTCCCTGTGGCCCAGCGCAATCTCTACCTGGAAACCTCGGTGCTGATTCTGGCTTTCCTGCAGTTCGGTCACGCCCTGGAAGTGCGCGCCAGGGCACGCACCGGCAGGGCTATTGGCGCGCTGGTGGAACTGGCGCCGAAAACCGCCCACCTGATTCGCGACGCACAGCAGCTGGACCTGCCGGTTTCGATGCTGCAACCCGGCGACCGGTTCCTGGTGCGTCCCGGTCAGGCGGTCGCCACCGATGGCACCGTGGTCGAGGGCTCTTCGAGCGTCGATGAATCAATGCTGACCGGGGAACCCCTGGCGATCACCAAGCGCCCGGGTGACAGTGTCACCGGCGGCACTGTCAATCGCTCCGGGGCCCTCACGATCCGCGTGGAACGGGTCGGCGACGACACCACCCTCGCCGGCATCATTCAAGCGGTCAAGCGCGCACAGCTGAGCAAACCACCCATCGGCCGGCTGGTCGACCGGATTGCCGCGGTGTTCGTACCCGCGGTGCTCGTAACCGCCGTGCTCACGTTCATCGCCTGGTATGTGCTGGGGCCCAGTCCGCAGTTGCCCTACGCGCTGACCACCGCCATCGCCGTGCTGGTAATCGCCTGTCCGTGCGCACTGGGGCTGGCAACGCCGATCGCCATCATGGTCGGCATGGGCCGCGCAGCCCAGTTCGGCATCCTGATCCGTAATGGCGACGCCCTGCAGTCCGCCGCCAGTATCACTCACCTGGTGGTCGACAAGACCGGCACCCTCACAGAAGGCCGGCCGTGGGTGACCGAAATCTACTGCGCCGACGGTGTCGACCAGGACCAGGCACTGGGCTGGGCCGCGAGCCTGGAAAAGCCGTCTGAACACCCGCTCGCGCAAGCGGTGGTCGCGTCGGCACAGCAGCGTAACATCAGCCTGGCGTCCGTGGCGGATTTTCAGGCAGAAGCCGGTCAGGGTGTACAGGGTCGGGTCGGTGGCCAACCGCTGTTGATCGGCCGCCGGGAGTGGCTGGCCGAACTGGCCATTCCCATGGACGACGCGTTGCTGACCCGGGCTGAGGACATCGCGCGCCAGGGCGCTACACCCATCTGGCTGGCCAGCCGGCAGGCGGTGCTGGCGCTGCTGGGCCTGCGCGATCCGCTGCGCGCAGACACACCGGCCGCGCTGGATGCGCTGAGAAAGCTGGGCATTGAACTGGTCATGTGCACCGGTGATCACGCGGAAACCGCTCAGGCCGTAGCCACGGAGCTTGGCATTCAAGCCGTGCACAGCCGCGTGCTGCCGGCGCACAAGGCCGACATTGTGCGCCAGCTGCAGGCGCAGGGACATAGCGTCGGCATGGTCGGCGACGGCGTCAACGACGCCCCGGCGCTCGCGCAGGCACAGGTCGGCTTCGCCATCGGTGCGGGCACCGACGTTGCCATCGAGAGCGCCGATGTCACCCTCGCGAGCAACTCTCTTGCCAGCATCGCCAGCGCCGTTGCCCTGTCGCGCGCCACGCTGCGCAATATCAGGCAAAATCTGTTCGGCGCCTTTATCTACAATGTGACCGGCATCCCGCTGGCGGCCGGGGTCCTGTATCCGCTTAGCGGCTGGCTGCTGAGCCCGATCTTTGCCAGCATCGCCATGGCTTTGTCCTCGGTGACCGTGGTCAGCAACGCCAACCGCTTGCGGCTGTTCAAACCTGTGGAGTGAAGCATGGACAATATCATCCAGATAAGTGTTGCAGGCATGACCTGTATGCACTGCGTCAACACTGTGAAGAACGCCCTGGCGGCGGTTGACGGAGTTGAAGAAGTGGTCGAGGTTTCGCTGGACGCGGGCAGCGCCACGGTGCGGGGCAATGCCGACAAAGAAGCACTAATCGCTGCCGTGAAAGACGCCGGCTACGCCGCATCGACATAGCGCGGCTGCAAGCGGCCAGGAGGCTGTCGGACTTGGGCGATCGTGCATCGCCTTCTCAGGCTGGAGTTCCCAGCGCTCCGGTGGCGCCGACGCCCGCCGAAACGGCCGAACACCAGCAGCTCAGCAGCGGGCCTTATCCTTGTCGATCGCCTGATCCGTTGATGGCCTGATCCGGCCCGGTACTGTCCCGGTCCCGTCGATACCATCTTCCCCGGTTATTCCGCCTGATGCAAGGTCAGCTGGGTAAACGGAATCTCCCAGTTGTTTTCCGTACACGCCTCGACGCACCAGCGCTGGATGGCGCGTCTCAAGCGGTTATAAAGATCGGCCAGCGCGCCATCGAAATCAGCGATTACCACGATATCGAGGGAAGAGGTATTGGCACGCTCGAACTCGACCCGAAGATTGAGCAGTTTATCCACGTAGCCTTCGTCGGCGCACCGCCTTTCCACATGGGCTTTGAGGATATCCGGTATGCTGGTGACGCTTTCCTTCTGCAGACTGTAGGTGATGCCAATGGTTTCCTTGACCCGGAAATTGGTAGTCAGATTGAGTGGCGACAAAGCCAGAAAATCGGGGGTAGGATAGGTTCGATGTGCCCCACCCCGCTCGATCAGCTCGACCAGTTCCTGGGAAATGCCGGTGACCTTGCCGCGCATGCCGTCGCTCAGCAGCACCCAGTCTCCCCGCACACACGGAAACCAGGGCTCATCCTTTTTCACCGGACGCGACTTCAGATCGACCAGCTCGTCGATCCGCACCCGCTGGCTGAGCTGGGCCACCGGATTTTCCAGCACGCTGAAAATATTGATCTGTCTGACCAGCCAGGGCAAGCCATCCAGCGAGATCCGTTCGCCCTCGCGCACCGAGCCGACATTAAGAAACAGCTGGATCTGCTGCCAGTAACGCGGCAAGGCCTGCCTGAGCGTCAAGCCGATGCCGAGTAGCAAGAGGATGCCGAGACTGAATAGCACCCAGTCTTCGACCATATAAAACACCACCATCGGTCCAACAATAGCCAGCACGACGGTGATCATCCGGTGCATCAGGTCGAGCAGGCGGATACGAAAGCTTCTGTGTTCCTTGCGGTAACCAGGGATCAGTCTCAGCATCGCCGCGTAGCTCAGGCGCGATATCAGCAGGACACCCAGGACGACCAGCAGCGCCTGGGTCAGGTACAGACCACGCTTGCGAAAAAACGACTTGAGATAGCTCTGGGAAGCTTCGGCCAGAGACGCTTCGGAGCGTTCCAGCTTGTCCAGCTGCAGCTCCGCCGACTGCAATTCGCTTTGCATGAAGGTCAACTGCTTGCGCCAGTCGGCCAACATCGCCTGCAGGTATTCTCGCAGGGATTCGTCCTGCGTGTTGTTCAACAAGCTGGTGATATTGGCAACTGCCCGCTCGGCGACAGGCAGCTTTTCCTGGTGGTAAGCGATCTTGTCCTTCAGGTCGGACTTGAGACGGACATGGCTGGTCATGTCCTTCATCTCCTTGAGGGCGGGTCTCAGCAGGGAAAACACCTCTTTCTGCAGGTTGAACTCGGGTTCCTCGGCTGCCCTCAGCCCGGCTATGTCCGCGCCTGCGGCAATCTCGCGCAGATTTCGGTTTGTGGTCTTCAGGTCCGCGGCCATCTTATCGAGTTGCGCCTGGATCTCCTTTTTTTCCGTCTCGCTCTGGGCGGCACTCATTTGGCGACCCAGCGTAGCCATATCGCTCTTCAGCTGGGACTGCAGCTTCATGAGTGAATCCAGGGTGCTGATGGTGTTCTGCAGATGCGTATCGCCAGCGGGCGTCTCTGACTGCCCCTGCGCAAACGAGTAACCCATCCAGCTCGTGGTACTCAGCGCCACGAGAAGAATCCATGCATTGCGGCTTAATGGGAACGGCATCGTATATGACGACCTGCTGTGTTGCAGCTTCGCGATGGCCAGTACAGACAGCCCGGCGAGGATCTAATCTGACAAATAATATTCAACAGTAGATACAACACGTATCTTTTTAATATGCGGATTATTTTTGTCTCTTGGACTGATGGAAAACTGCCCTTGTGACGCCTGCTTTATTTTGCCCAGCCGGCTGTCTGAATCCTGGGCAAATTTCACCGCGACCTCTCTCGCCTTGGTGGTGGCCTCCTCGATCATCTGCGGCTTGATGGCGTTAAGGCCGGTAAAGATGTATTCAGTCTGGCTCTCGTAATTGCCACCGGTGAAGGCAATCCCACGTTTACCGAGTTCGGCGAGACCATTCATGGCAGCGCGTACCTGATCGACGCTGGCCGAGTAGACGGTTACCGTCTGTATCGCCGAGTAACGGAACTCGGGCGTCTGGCCGCTGCTGTACTGCTGGGCCAACTTATCGGTGATCGACGGCGGAGACGCTGAAATCTCGGCGGGCTGGATGCCCTTGTCGCGGAGAAAATCCTTGATGTTGCCGGTGCTTGTTTCGAGCGACTGGTACAGGTCTGCGAGCTCGTTGCCGGCTTCCGTAAAGGTTATCGGCCAGATCACAATGTCGGCAGCCACCTCGCGCTCAGAGAGCCCCTTGACCGTCACGCTGCGCTCGAATTGTTTGAAATCGATGGCCGCCTTGCCGAGGAGATAACCGAGCGCGGACAGACCCAGGAACACAAAAACTCCCAGGATAAACGCACTGCCAGGTCTGCTTTCTGTCATCCGCTACTCCAGCATTATGCTATACAATGGACCGGGTGCGGTCAGCCCCGGTTGCACGCCCGCTACCATTGCGGCGCGTTCAGGATAGGCTGCGCCGTTCCGGTTGGAGGCGGCTCCGGCATTTCCGCCGGTACGCTCTGATCCAGCAGATGCCCCCAGTCGGTACGTTCGCTCATCTGCCGCTGGCGGTCCTCGGGGACAAAGGCCTTGCCGGCCCGCATTTCCCAGCCACCGCCCAGCGCCTTGTACACCGCGATCAATGCGCGGATCGCTTCACCGCGAACCGTGGTATAGGCATCCTGCGACCGCAACAGGGTCTGCTGGGTATCGAGCACCCGCTGATAATCTACCGCGCCCTCGCGGTATTGCACCAGCGCCAGGTCCACGGACCGCTGCGCAGCCTTGACACTTTCTGCCAGGTACTCGCTTTGCTGACGGCTGCCGAGGTAGCCGCTGAGTCCGTCTTCCACCTCACGCGCGGCCTGCAGGACGGTGTTCTGGTAGTTGACGATCAATTCTTCCAGGCGGGCGTCCTGCACGCGCACCTGGTTCTTCAGCCGACCGTAATTGAAAATATTCCAGGAAGCCGAAGGGCCGAAGTTGTACGCGATGCTGTCGGATTTGAACAGATCACTGAGATCACTCTGGTTGGTATCGGAACTCAGCAAGCCGATGGAACCGACCAGCGCAAAACTCGGATACAGGTTGGTCCTGGCCACACCGATCAGCGCGCTCTGCGCGGCGGCCTGCAGTTCAGCGCGGCGGATATCGGGCCGCCGGCGCAGCAGGTCGGCCGGTACGCCGACATCGACCGCTTCAGGCGGTTCAGGAATAGTGCCGGCGCGCTGCAGAATGTCCTGCAGGTCGCCGGGCGGCATACCCAGCAGGGTGCTGAGCGCGTGTTTGGACTGGCGTATCTGGCTTTCCAGCTGCGGCACGGTGGATTCGGTCGACTTGAGGAGGCTCAGGGCTTGTGACGGATCCAGTTCGCTGACCGCACCGTTCTTGAAGCGCACGTCGGCAATGGTGTAACTGCGCTTCTGCGTAACCGCATTGTTCTTGGCAATGGCCAGCCGCTCCTCGAGCGCCCGCAGCACGACATAGGTCCGCGCGACTTCCGCAGTCAGCGACACCAGGGCATTGTCATAGTCGGCAATCGACGCACCCAGGTTGGCGCTGGCCGACTCAACGCCGCGGCGGAAGCGCCCCCAGAAATCCAGCTCCCAGGCAGCGTCCAGCCCGACACCTGCCTGGGTATAGCTGTCATCGGTAAAGGCTTCGGCAAAATTGGGCGAATTTTCGCTCAACCCCACCCTGGTCAGATTGCCGTTCAGCTGCTGGCTCTGCGGATACTGCTGACCGATGGCGATGCCCAACTGGGCACGCGCCTCGAAGATGCGCAGACCCGCAATCTGCAGCGGCAGGTTTTGTTGGTAGGCCAGCTGCACCAGCCGGTCGAGGACCGGATCGTTGAACACCGACCACCAGTCACCGGCCAACCGGCCGGTACTGAGTGCATGCGTGTGTTCACTCCAGGTCGCTTCCAAATCGGCGGGCGGCGTCTTAAAGTCGGGCCCGAGGGTGGTACAGGCGTACAGCAGCGCCACGCTGGCGGCCAGCGCGATCCGGATGTACGTCTTGGCTAATGACACGTCGATCCCCTTCGTGACGGGCAGATTCTAAGCTCAGCCGTGGAGAGGAAATATACACTATGCACGGTCGGTTACTAAATGCGGCCCGATGACCACGGCGAAGCGGAGGCAACCGGTGACGCGTCGGTTGTTCATCGGCCCGGGGTGGCGAGCACGGAAGCGCTGTGTCGCAGCAACAGTGACCGGCGCCGGACCCGCGAGACAGCCTGAGTTCGCGCCGGAGACATAGCCATTGTATCTATAATACACATTAACTATATATTTTAATATATTGTTTTTATTTAAATTAAATCAACATTAAAGTAGATTATGAACACTCCAGCGCCGAAGAGCCAGTGGCTTCCGGTTAGGGGTGAAAGCCGGATTGATTGGCGAGCCGGCCGATCAGAACCGTTGGGCTCGCTACGCTCAGCACCAACCTACCCGTGTCACCAACCCGCGCCTCCCACGGCCTAACCGCATCTGTTGCCTGAAACCGGAGGGTTTACAAGATCTCTGCCGGGGATTCTAAAAAGTTGACCGGGGTCAGAAGTAGCGCGACAGTCGTAGCGTGACGTAACTGTCGTCCCGGAATGCCGAGGCCACATCGTTGCCGCCGCTGTTAAGAAACCAGCGGCTTTCGAGCTCGGCTTTCCAGTGTCCGTCCAGGCGCCGCTCGGCCTCGAGAGATAACTGCGACGCCTGACTGTCGCGATCGATGACAAAACCCGCGAGCAACGTTGAATCGTGGACATCATTGAGCGTCACACGGGTGCCGATAAACAGGTCATCGTCGAGGAGTACCGGCGGCTGATCTGCCGGGTCGCTGTCGCGCCCGTCCCGGGAATATTCGAGCAGCAGGCCCAGGTCGGTGTCTGTCGCCAGGATCTGGTAAAGCGTGTACTCGAAGCCGCCCACCGCGGCAGCGTAGTGCTGGCCGTGCTGAGCGCGCCACAGGCCCTCGAATTTCCACAGCCAGGCGCCGAGGGTCAACTGCACATCGGTACCGACCTGGTCGATGAGGTCGTAAAACGGGACCAGGCGGCTCGCGTCGGCATTTGGCACCAGGCGCGGTGCTCGCCCCGTACCTTTGAAGTAATAAACCCCGAAATCCCAGTCGCCCAGGTAATGCGAGTAGCGCAGCGCAACATCGAGGTGTTGCTGGCCTCTGTTCGACTGGTAGTCAGCATCACCGTCGGTGACCAGCGGGAAACGCAGGCGTCCGTGTTTTCCGGGGAACGTGCGTTCGCGGAACCAGGGCAGGAGATAGAGATCCAGGGTCCCCCAGTCGCGCTGGGATGAGATTTTCACCATCGGCTGCCCGAGCTTGTCTTCACCGTCCGGATCCTCGACCAGGTCGGTCTGGTTGATGATATCGACCAGGTGGCGCGATTCGGCGACCCCCCAGAAAACCCGGTTGATGCCTGCCAGAAATTCCCATTCGCCGCTGACGTGCCGCCAGTAGGCCTCACGGATATCACCGTGAGTGCGCCGACTGTCCTGGCTGTCGAACTGAACGAAGGGAACAAAGCTGTATTGATCGGCGCCACTGTCGGCGAGCCAGGCGAATTCCGGCTGCGCGATCAGCGATGCCTGCACGCCGTCGAACTGGTTCGGGAATTGCGCATCATCAACAAACCCGCGCAGCTCACCGGCAATAAAGCCGGACTGGCTGTACTCGTAGGCATTCCCGATGAATGGTAACAGGCCCAGCAGCCCGACAAACCAACGCATCCGCTTGATTCCTCTTGCAGGCAACAGACAAAGCACCGGGTAGCAGCTGGTAATCAAGCGACCTCCCGAACACCGCGCCAGCCAATCCAGCCCGCCACCAGCGCCGTGACTGCAGCCGCAACATACATCCATTGCGCGCCGATGCCCACCCACAAGTAACCCGCGAGGAAACTGCCCACCGCGCCACCGGCACCAAAGCTCAGGCTGCTGTACAGGGCCTGGCCACGCCCCTGGTGAGGTCCACGGAAGAGCCCGTGTATGAGATGTATGGAGACAGCATGATACAGGCCGAAGCTCGCGGCATGCAGCGTTTGCGCCAGGGCCATGACCCACAGCTCATCGACAAAGCCGGCCACCAGAAGCCAGCGCAGCGCCGCCAGCAGGGTCGCCGCGAGCATCAGCCGGCGGGCGCCGTAGCGCGGCAACCAGCGGTGCATGCGCAGGAACACCACAATCTCGGCGGCCACACCCAGCGCCCACAGCTGTCCGATGAGACTTTCGCTGTAGCCATGTGCGGACATGTAAATGCTGTAGAAGGTATAGTAGGGTCCGTGACTGGCCTGGACCAGAAAACACACCAGCAACAGCGAGATCACGGCCGGTTGTTTCAAGACCTGCCGCAGCGGCTTGTGCCCGAGCGGCAAATGACCGCTGGCCTTTTCCGGCACCAGCAGACTCGACAACCAGATGCCGGCGAACAGGCCCACCAGGATGACCGGCAGGCTGCCGGTACCGGTCTGCTGGAACAGCGCACCCAGCAGCATGACGGCAATAATGAATCCGATGGATCCCCACAAGCGGATACTGCTGTAGCGGTGCGTATCCGCCCCCAGATGATTCAGCGTGGTCGCCTCGAACTGTGGCAGGGCCGCATTCCAGAAGAAACTGAACAGTGACATGACCAGTGCCATCCACCAGTAGCCGTGAGCCAGAAAGACGCCCGCGAAGGCCAGTAGCGCCAGCAGACTGGCAATCCGCACGATCCTTATCCGCTGCCCGGTATGATCAGCGATCCAGCCCCATACGTTCGGCGCGACCACTTTGGTGGCCATAATGATGGCTACCAGCTCGCCGATTTCGACCACGCTGAACTGCAGTGACTTCAGGTACAGGCCCCAGTAGGGAATCAACGCACCCAGCGAGGCGAAATAGAAGAAATAGAATCCGGACAGCCGCCAGTACATAAAGGTCGTCTACGGCCTGGCTACCGGGGCTGCAGCAACAGCGGGACAGACGACAGCGCCGGGCCTGGGACGCAGCGAGAAAGCGGGAGATCGAGGACAGCCTCCTGATCTGCGGTCACCCATCAGTCGGTGCTGGCGGGAATCACCGGTGTGAGCGATACCACGTCGGCATTCTGTGCCCGCTGGCGCAGCCAGTGATCCATCAGCACAATCGCCAGCATGGCCTCGGCGATGGGCGTCGCCCGGATGCCCACACAGGGGTCGTGACGTCCAGTGGTCACCACCTCGACCGCGTTACCGCTGATATCCACCGTCTGCCCCGGCAGGCGGATACTGGAGGTGGGTTTCAGCGCCATGCTGACCAGGATGTCCTGACCCGAGGAAATACCCCCAAGCACACCGCCGGCGTGGTTGCTCAGAAACCCCTCTGGGGTGATTTCATCGCGGTGCTCGGTACCTTTCTGGCTGATGCAGTCGAAACCCGCGCCGAGTTCCACAGCCTTGACGGCGTTGATACTCATCATGGCATGGGCGATATCGGCATCGAGTCGGTCGAAAATCGGTTCTCCGAGTCCAGGCGGCACACCGGTGGCAACAACATTGATGCGTGCGCCGACTGAATTGCCTTCCTTGCGCACGGCATCCATGTAGTCTTCCAGCTCGCCTACCCTGCCCGGATCAGGGCAGAAAAATGCATTGTCCTCGACGCTCGACCAGTCTTTGAGCTCGAGCCGCAGTGGCCCCAGCTGAGCAAGGTATCCGCGTATCTCTAAGCCCTGGCGTTCGCGCAGGTATTTCTTGGCGATAGCGCCGGCGGCGACACGCATGGCGGTTTCGCGCGCCGATGATCGTCCGCCACCGCGGTAGTCACGCACCCCGTATTTCTGCTGGTAGGTGTAGTCCGCATGACCCGGACGAAACCGGTCCATGATCCTGGAATAATCCTTGGAGCGCTGGTCGGTGTTGTGGATGATGAGGCCGATCGGCGTGCCGGTGGTACGACCCTCGAAGACACCCGATAGAATCTGTACCTCGTCAGCCTCACGGCGCTGGGTGGTATGCCGCGACTTGCCGGGTTTGCGGCGGTCCAGGTCGCTCTGCAAATCGGCCTCGGTCAGCGACATGCCCGGCGGGCAGCCGTCGACAATGCAGCCCATGGCGGGACCGTGACTTTCGCCGAAGCTGGTGACGGTAAAGAGTTTTCCGAAGCTGTTCCCTGACATGGACCGCCATTGTACAGCAGTTTGCCGGCCACAGTATTGGCTTGCCGAGTTCCTTGGATAAGGGTTCGACGCCGGTTAAAGCCTGATCCGGCAGCGCCGCTATGCAACTTGAGTATGCTTCATCATCCTAACCAACTATAAGGGGGCAACCGTGAGCCACCATGGTCACGCCATAGGCAACTACCTGGGTAGACCGATCTTCGAGTCCATCGAGGTTCAGGATGAATCGTACGTGTTCGACCGCATTGCCGAGTACGAGGACGACGAGTTTCCGCTCGACCGTCTGAGCGCCAATGAATTGCTGGTCGAGCCCGGACTGATCTACCGGCACAAGGATTGAGGCCCGACGCCAGGGACGGCGGCAACCCTGCCTTTCAGGCTGCACGGCCAATCTTAGCCGGTGGCTGTCAGATCATTTTGGAGAACTGCTGTTCTGTCGCGTGGCGGTAGTGATCGAACACTTTGCAGATATTGCGGATCAGCAGACGGCCGCGCGCCGTAACCGCCAGCTTACGGGCGTCCAGCTCAACCAGGCCGTCGGCCTGCATACCCGCCAGCTGTGCCAGTTCCGCTGAGAAGTAATCCGCGAAGCGAATTCCGTACGCGGACTCCAGCCGCTGCGTATCGAGGCGATTGTTACATATGAGCTGCTGGATAACCTCGCCCCGCAGGCGATCATCGTCATTGAGCGCCACACCGCGCGCGATTGGCAGGCGCGGTACCTCGAGGTCGCGGTAATAGTCGTCCAGCGCAGTGTGGTTCTGACTGAACCCGCCCGGCATGACACTGATGGCACTCACGCCCACAGCAATCAGATCGGCATCGGCGTGCGTCGAGTAACCCTGGAAATTACGGTGCAGGGAACCGTCGCGCTGAGCCAGTGCCAATTCGTCATCGGCTAGTGCGAAGTGATCCATGCCGATATACTGATAGCCGGCAGCCGTGAGTTTTTCGATGGTCAGCGACAGAATCTCGAGCTTGGTCTCGGGGCTGGGCAGGTCCTGCTCGCGGATGCGCCGCTGCGGCTTGAAGCGTTGCGGCAGATGGGCATAGTTGAACACCGACAGCCGGTCCGGGCGGGCTTCAATGATCGCATCCAGCGTATCCGAGAAACTCGCCACTGTTTGCAGTGGCAGGCCGTACATCAGATCGATATTGGTCGAACGGAAGCCCAGCCGACGCGCCTGACGCAAAGCGCCCAGTGATTGTTCGTCGCTCTGCAGGCGATGCACGGCCTGCTGAACCGTCGGGTTGAAATCCTGCACACCCAGACTGACTCGGTTGAAGCCGATTTCGCGCAACACCGCCAGGGTGTCGGGGCGCAGCTCGCGCGGATCGATCTCAATGGAGTACTCGCCGCTGTCATCTTCCAGCAGATAGAAATTTTCTCCCAGCACCCGCATCACACTGCAGAGCTGTTGGTCGCTGAGAAATGTCGGTGTACCCCCGCCCCAGTGCAGTTGCTCGACGCGGCGATGTGGATCAACCAGCGATGCCTGCAGGCGAATCTCGCGAAACAGGCTCTCCAGATACGGCTCGGCCCTGCTGCGATTAGCGGTGACGACCTTGTTACAGGCGCAGTAGAAGCAGACGTGCGCACAGAACGGTACGTGGACGTAAAGCGACAGGGGGCGACCGATGGTATTGCTGGCGCGCACCCATTCAACATAGGTTTGTTCGTTTACCACGGGAGAAAATTCCATGGCGGTGGGATAGGAGGTGTAACGCGGTCCGCTACCGGCATAGCGCTGAATCAGTTCGGCATCGAATTCCACCCGGTTGTCGAACATACAAATCTCCACAGAGTACGCTGGCAGACTAGTTTCCGCGACCAGCAGGCGCCTTGATCTAAGTCAAGATCGCGTCGTCAGGCGTCATCGACGTCCAGCCCACGGATGTGAGTCTCATTAATTTTCAGCAGTAAATGCCTGAAAGGCAATATCCGTTCATCCTGGTGCTCGACCACTCTTACGAACGGCAGGTCATCCTTACCGAAACGATAGCTGCCGTCCGCCATGGACTCACGGAGCTTGCGGACATCTGCCTCGAGCTCATCAAGGAATTCAGTGGCCGCCCCCATGGAGTCCATGTCGTACTCGGCGGCAAGCCGCAGGTCCTCGATTTCAAACAGCGCCTGATCCACCAGATCCACATATTGTTCGGGAGTTCGTGGTCTGCCGAGCATATGACACCCTCCTCCAGGCAGTTATAGACCAAGGCGAAGCACCTTTCCGACAAGCCGTTCAGTACCGGTGACCACAGCCGTGTCGCCGTGCATCGGGCGGTCACATCCTCGCGGCAGTTACCCGGGCGGGAGCGACCGACGCACGTGGACGGTCCGCTCGACTCGTCTTACCGACCCAGTCACTGCCCGATAGCCGTCGCAAACAGCGGCTGATATTCCCGCACTTGCGCGGCC
The DNA here is from genome assembly GCA_963814945.1 of uncultured Gammaproteobacteria bacterium. Taxonomy (GTDB): domain Bacteria; phylum Pseudomonadota; class Gammaproteobacteria; order DSM-19610; family DSM-19610; genus Thiogranum. The sequence continues at coordinate 264,163 of CAWFEQ010000014.1, read as the reverse complement.
TCCAGCAGAAACACGCCGTGACCACCCCGTTCGAAGTCCAGCCAGACGAAAGGTACGTGCGGAAAGCATTCGACCAGCATTTCTTCGCTGTTACCGACCTCGACGACCAGGATGCCGTCGTCGCTCAGGTAGTCGCCGGCCTGGGCGAGAATACGCACCACAATACCCAGCCCCCCTTTATCGGCCAGCAGGCCGATTTCCGGCTCGTGGCGGTGCTCATCCGGTAAGCTCTGCATTCCCTCCGCCGCAACGTAGGGCGGGTTGCTGATAATCAGCTGATAGTGTTCGGTTGGCAACTCGTGGAACAGATCGGATTGCACCAGGTGTACCCAGTCTTCCAGCCGGTGACGGGCAACATTCTCCCGTGCCACTTCCAGCGCCTCGGCCGATATATCAGTGGCATCGACCTCGGCATTGTTAAAATGTGCCGCACAGGCGACGGCGATGCAGCCACTGCCGGTGCACAGATCCAGTACCCGGTCGACGTCGTCAGCCTCCAGCCAGGGAGCAAATCCACGCTCGATCCATTCGGCCAGGGGTGAACGCGGCACCAGCACCCGCTCGTCGACGTAGAATGACAGGCCGGCAAACCAGGCTTCGTGCGTCAGGTAGGCGGCAGGTTTGCGGGTGTCGATACGCTGCGCGAACAGCGCGCATACCGCTTTGCGCTCGCTGTCAGTAAGACGTGCACCCAGGTAATCGGCGGCAAACTGGAACGGCAGATGCAGTGCGTGGCAGAGTAACACACGGGCCTCGTCAAAGGCATTGTCAGTGCCGTGACCAAAGCTCAGGCCGGCTGCGCTGAAACGACTGGCGCCCCAGCGGATCAGGTCGCGGATGCTGCTCAGTTCCGTGGGTACCACTGTCACAATGGATACGCCTCTGTTGCTGCGGAAAGCCGGGCCGCGGGGTCATCGGCACCGGCGACTTGTCTTGCCGCCTATCGTCTGCCCGCCATCGATGAGATAATGCGCCGTCATGAAGAATCACCGCCCCCGATCGCTGCTGGCGCGGATTATACCGCTGTGGCTGGCCACTGCACTGCTCGCCTGCAGCCCGCCCCAACCACCGCAACTCCAGCAGGGCACCTTGTTACCCTCAGCCAAACCCATCGCTGGTTTTAACCTTATAAACGACAAGGGAGAACCCTTCAGGCTGGACAGTCTCCAGGGCCACTGGACATTCGCCTTCTTTGGCTACAGCCATTGCCCGGACGTTTGCCCGACGACGCTTGGCATGCTCGGCCAGGTGATGCGCAGACTGCAAGCCAGCGACAGCATCGATAGCATGCCACAGGGCGTGTTCGTCAGCGTGGACCCGCAACGTGATACACCGGAAATGCTCGCCAGGTACGTGAGCTATTTCTACCCGGACTTTGTCGGCGTCACCGGTGAGCCCGCGGAGATCCTGGCCCTGAGCCGGCAGCTCGGCATCCTCTATGTTCGCAACGAAGGCACCAGCAAGGACGACTATCTGATCGACCACAGCGCGGCGATTATTCTCTTCGACCCCGATGGCAAATTCCACGCGCTGTTCAACGTACCGCACGATCCGGACAAGATCGCCAGCGACTTCCTGCTGATCAGAGACTATTACGAGGTACAACAATGAAGCCGCTGTTGACTACCCTGCTACTCACCCTGCTCACGTCACTCGCAGTCGCCGGCAGTGGCCTTGTTGTGGACAGCGCCTGGGTACGTGAGGCGCCGCCCGGAGCCGGTATGATGGCCGCCTACCTGGTGATCAGCAACAGCGGTGATAGCGACGCCAGACTGATAGCTGTGGACAGTCCTGACTTTGCCCACGTGATGCTGCACAAATCAGAAACAGTCGACGGCGTAGCGCGCATGGTGCATCAGGACAGCATTCTGATACCGGCGCACGGCTCGGTGGCACTGGAACCCGGCAGTTACCACCTGATGATGCCGGCACCGGAGGCCCGGCTGAAAGCAGGCGACCAGATCGAGTTTCTGTTGCACTTTGCTGACGATAGCTGCGTGGCAGTGACGGCGGTGGTCAGAAAGACCCCTTGAAGCCGCGACAGCAACAAGCGGCCGGCTGGTCGGATTATCTGAAATCCTGGCCGCTGTATCCTCTGCCGCAGCACACCATCTCGCGACTTACCTATAGACTGACGCGAGTCGAAACGCCCTGGTTCAAGAACGCCTTAATCCGCTGGTTTGCCGACACCTACAAGGTCAACTGGAGCGAAGCGCGTTACCAGCGCGCCGAGGACTACGCGAGCTTTAACGCTTTCTTCACCCGGGAGCTGCAAGTGGGCGTCCGCCCCATCGAAGGCGATGCTGACACCGTCGTCAGCCCGGCAGACGGACGCATCAGCCAGGTCGGGCGCATCGTCCAGGACGCTGTCTTCCAGGCCAAGGGCCACCGTTTCAGCGTCACCGAACTGCTCGGCGGCGACCGCGCACGCGCCGCCGCCTTCCAGGACGGCAGCTTTGTCACGGTCTACCTGTCGCCGCGCGACTACCACCGGGTGCACATGCCGCTGGCCGGCAAACTGCGTGAGACCGTTTACATCCCCGGCCGCCTGTTCAGTGTCGCCGCCCACACCGTGCGTACAATTCCCCGACTGTTCGCCCGCAACGAGCGCCTGGTCGCCAGTTTCGAAACGGACGCCGGGCCCATGGCGGTGGTACTGGTCGGCGCCATCAACGTCGCCGCCATCGAAACCGTCTGGTCAGGGCTGGTCACGCCACCGCCACGACCGGCGGTCATAGTGGATAACCTGCAACAGAGCAGTATAGGACTGTCGCGCGGTGCGGAAATGGGCCGTTTCAACATGGGTTCAACCGTGCTCCTGCTATTTGGCAGGGAGCGGGTCAGCTGGCTGGACGGGCTGTGGGCCGAACAGTCCCTGCGCATGGGCCAGGCACTGGGTAAACGGCTATGACAGGCTCTCAATCAAACGTCCCGGAAGTTATTGATTCTGATAGCACCGGCCCGTCGAAGTTTGTTGCTCGACAGCGCGCCGCCCGCGGGGCGGGTACTCCTAGGAGAACATCCGTTGCAGTGAAAAATCATCAAGCGGGAGGAGTTCTTCCCTGGGGAATTTCGCCAGCGTGACCACGCGGGGCCCCGCATCACCTATTTCGACTTCGGTCAGATCGATCCGGTTGCAAGCCTGCGTCGCGTCGTCGCTGACGCGGATACTCATCTTGTTGAGCGTGAGCGGGTATTTCCTCATTCGTACGAAAGCATCCGGCTGGCTGAACACGGTGTGCACCTGCTGCAGTGACTCCAGCGGTGTCGCTGGACGGGCATTGATCAACGCCGCCTCGATCGTGCGCAGGCGCTGGCGCGCTGCCTCGATAGTTCGCGCCGTCCGCGAGGCGAACTCGCCGTCATGGTCGGCTGTCTGCATTTGCTGCTCTAGATGCCTCAGACGCACGTTCAGCATTTGTCGCTCGTTCTGCAATTGATGGGCCGTGAGCTTTTGCTGCACGATCCGCTCCAGCGCGTTGGTAACCAGGCCGCCAAACAGGCATTGCCTTAGTCCTTCCCTGGTGTCCTCCTCGCTCGGAGCCGGCGAATAGATGCGGTGGTCGCTGAAGTTTACCGCGACCTGGCGAACGTCTTTTGTCAGCACGTCACCCGACAGGTCCATGCCGATAACCGTCTTTTCTTCCTTGTGCATGCACAGCAGCGCGTAACAGTGGGGTGTTTCGCTGTCACCGCAATCTTCCATGAACTCGCGCACTTCAGAGCTGTGGCTGAAGATCGTCTGCAGATCCGTAACGCTGGCGAAAAAGGCGTTGACATAAGGATCCGACACAAAGGTGCTGCGACCTACCTCAATGGCCCCGGGTATCCTGGCGACCAGTTCATCGGTAAATTGCAGCGACGTACGTATCGCATCGTCCAGTTTCTTCCGGTAGCCGCTCACGAGGCGGATTCTGCTGTCCGTCTCATCGACCACGCTTTCCAGACTGGTGAGGACGTCAGGGCACCGGCTTTGCCATGGCTCGCTTCGCCGCGGGCGCCGCTGAAAGGCACTGCGTAAGCCATAGAGTGTTGTTTCCAGCAGTGATTTCATAATGTTGCAATGCTCCGTGCCTGGATTCCGTGCCGCGGCTGTGGGGGTCGCTTTGTTGCTGCTAAAGATTAGGGGATTACGTGACGTTTTGCCAGTGGCTCCTTGATCACGGCCAACTCCACGGGCAACGACGCCCGGCGATGCTCTGGCCGTCGAAACCCGGGCGCCGCACTGCCGACGCCGGCCACCACCCGAATCACTGACGCCAGGTAAAGGACTCCTGGAGTTGCCCGCGCTATCGAGCGCTGCGCTGGCGCGCCTCGATCGCACAGCCTGGGGACCTGCGAGACGAGCCGACAATTGGATTCAGTCAGCGGCCTCGGGAACCAGTTCGGCACAGACGTGTTCGGCAAAGCCCGCACCGGCCTCGGCATAAAGATTAAATGCCGCGTGAACGCCCGCTCTTATCAGGGCGTCGATCTCGTCCGGGTACTTGGCGATCGCCGCCACTCTGCCGCCATAACCGAGTTCTTTCAACTGGCGGGCGGCGAACAGGTTTTCCTGGGCATTGGGCATGGCCAGCAGGACCAGACTCACGCGCTCGAAGTCGAGCTGTATACGGTTCCAGAAATCGGGGTCGGTGGCACTGCCGTGGATGACCCGCCGACCATGGGCCTGCTGGTCTTCGACGGTCTTCTGGTCGACATCCACGCCGAGCACCTGATCGCCCAGGCGCTGGCGCATGGCATCGTAGGTGCCGGTGCCGACCCGCCCCATCCCGAACACAATCACCGTCGTATCGCCGGGTTCAATAACTTCCTCCTCGGCAATACGCCGCCGCGTCTCGAAACCGGACAGCCACCCGCGCGTGCGCGCATAGATTCGGTAAGACGCGACGTTAAGCGGCGCCGCCAGGATAAACGACAGCGACAGTGCGATGGCAAGGGTTATCAGCAACTCGCTGCTCACCCAGCCATTCGTAACCCCGATGGCGCCCACGATCAAGCCAAACTCACTGTAATTGGCCAGACTGAACGCCGCCAGCACCGAGGTGCGCAGACGCAGATGGAACCGGCACAACAACACAAAGAACAGCGCAGTTTTCAGCGGCACCAGCAGCAGCAGTAACAGCGCACCAGCCACTGCCTGCGCACTGACCGGACCCGACAGACCAATCGACAGGAAGAAGCCCACCAGGAACAGGTCCTTGAAACTCAGCAACTGTCGCGCCAGCTCGGAAGCACGCGGGTGACTGGCGAGCATCACACCCAGGATCAGCGCGCCAAGATCCCCCTTGATGCTGACCAGTTCGAACAGTTGTGCGCCGCCCAGTGCGAGGGTCAAGCCAAACAGAATCTGCAGTTCACCATGCCCGGATTTATCCAGTATGTGCCGTAATACCGGTCTCAAGGGAACCAGCGCCAGCAGGCCAAGCGCCCACACCGATGGAACCTTACCGATCGACACTGCCAGGAATGCCACTGCCACGATATCCTGCACAATGAGAATACCGATGGAGATCCGGCCATAGAGCGCGTACATCTCGCCTTTCTCTTCCAACACCTTGACCGCAAATACGGTGCTGGAAAAGCTCAAGGCAAAAGCGATCAGCGCGACCACCCCCGCATCCAGGCCGGCAAAAAGCGGAACTCCTGCCGCCCCGAGGACAAAAACAAATACCGCTGTCAGCACCACCACAGCTAGCATGTGCAACGCAGCCACCGCCCAGATCTGCGGCATCAGCAGGCTGCCGAGCCGCAGCTTCAAACCTACAGTGAACAGCAGCAGTGTGACCCCCATTTCCGCAAACTCCTCCAGTGTCGGAGTCAGGCGGCTGCCACTGGCATACAAACCAAAACCGGCGATCAGGTAGCCGACCAGCGGCGGCAAACCAACGACGCGCGCAGCCAGACCGCTGGCGTAGGCAATGCCTATGGCAATGATGTCCGATTGCATGATTTACCCTGGTTTGAACAGGCCCGTTCAGCTTGACTTTGCGGTACGCGTCGCAGCGAAATATGCAATCCGTGCAGCTAGGAGGCTGTCGGATTTGGGACTAATCTACTGCGCCGGTGGGAGAGCGCCCCATTTTCCCGATCCTTTTCGTCAAATAGCTACGGCTATTCTCCTCAAACGATCGAAAAAATGGCCTCGCCCTCCCACCTTGCTCGCTACGATAGCCCAAATCCGACAGCCTCCTAGCGCGCTGTACCTCTCGGGAGTCTTCTGAACATTTCCGTGACGGCATAGTCGAGGCGGGCCTTGCTCTCTTCCGTGGAACCGTTCTTGTCAATATTGCCCACGGCGGTGGCCGCCCAAACCGGGTCGCCGCTGGTGCCGTCAAGCAACATCATCACCAGCGCACCCTTGGGGACGTTTTGCAGCACCTCTATTTTGGTTTTAGGATCTTCCTTGAGCGCCAGCTGGGCCATGTCCACACCCGCGACGAATGCCACGAACATATCCGGAAATGCAGTCACCTCACTGATGCCGCGGGCGCGCATTTCCCGGTCGATCAGCCATTTGATCTCGGCGTCGGCATCAAACTTCGGCGGTTCCCAGTTACCGGCCGGGTCATTGACAATCTTGGCCGATGCCAGCCAGGCGTATGTCTTGTAAGCGGAGACATCGACGCGAGGCGCAACCTGGGACTCGATCCTGATGTCGCTGGTCGGAACACTGGCACAGGCACCCAGCAGCACCACCACTACCGCGGCGATGGGCATACTAACCTTTCTTGTCATCAGTAACACTCCTCGGTTCGATTCATAGCAGCGTTGCACGGGCTTTTGCGGCCGGCGCACTCAGGGCTGCGGCGGCAACTCCTCGACGGTATCCGCCATGCGATGAGTTCTTTCGTAGTTCACACAGGGTGCATCCTCTGCCTTGGAGTCCAGAAATCCCATGAGATAGTCAGAGGCCGTCAGGCCGACAAACACATAAGGCGCAAACAGCAGGGTACCGAAATTGCGCACTGCAGAGGCGATCGGGATGGCGCTTACCGATGGATCCGCCAGCGGGCCGTTCACCTTGACCGGTTCCGCCTTGAGAATCAGCCGGCTTTTCTTTCTTGGCAGAAACACGTACTGCACCTGCTCTTGGCCCAGATCGATCTTGCCTTCCCCCGTGATGCTAATATCTTGCAAGTCCAGAAAGAATGCATTGGTCGAAAGTATGCCCTGTTTGGCACTGAAGTCGACCACGCCGCAGATCACATCGGCGTATGCGTCCCGCCGGATGTGGCTGACCGACCAGCCAACGATATCGACAAACAGCAGATCGAGAAGGCTGCGGCGCACCTTGCCGTGCCGCGTCGTGATGTACAAATCCCCGTCGAGTGACGCCGCCATTGCGTGCAGGCTGTTGCCCGCTGCGGCCAGGCGGATGTCCGTGTCCAGAGCGGCATCGAAGCCCATGACCTGGCGCGTGTCCTGCCCATCGGTTGCCAGCCAGGGATTGAGGTTCTTGCCGTAGAGCGTGAACTGCACCCGTGGCTCTCGACGGGCGTCTACAGCAAGCATGAGGGCCATTTCACCCTTGGGGTACTCGATGGTCACCGGGTCCAGTTTCAGCAATCCGGATTGAAGCGTTACCGTCATATTGGCGGACTCAGCCCGGGACTCCTCCGGATCAAAAGACAGGATGTCCACGCCGAGCGCCAGGTCGAAGCGCTTGAGCCAGTCCAGGTCGATCGGCTCACGGGAAAACACCGGTTGGGATGGTTTGGGGGCTTGCTTTTTTTGCCCTTCGCGCGCCTCGGCGGCTTGTGTCAACAGATCCGGAAAAGGCATCTGGTGAACTCTCAGCCTGCCGGTAAAACGCGGGGGATCGACGCTGAAATCACCGTGCACATCCGCATCCAGGCCTTTCTCTCCTGCCTTGACCACGCTCTTGATGCGCAGGCGGCTACCGTCCCGGCCGATGTCGCTGTTAACGTCAAGCGGACCGTAAGCCGGCCAGTCCTGGCCGAACAAGGCACCGACCAGCGCGAGGTCGCGGGCTTTTACCTGGCTGTTCAGGTGCAGGGTTTGCGGCTTGTTGAAATCGCGGAAGTCCCCGCTTATAGCGATACTCAGCGCGGGGTGATCACTGTTCAGCTGCAGCGCCTGCATGCCAAGCACGCCGTTGCTGTCTGCAATGCGCATACTCCCGGTCAAGGGTCCAAGACCCTGCAGCTCTTGCCGGTCTGCGAATGCGGCCAGATCGTGACCGTCCAGATTCACTCTGGCGTCGATTCTGACGTGCTGAGCGGCGCGCAGGTTTCCTACCTGCCCGGAAGCCGTGAGGACTGGATTCTGCCCTTTAGCGCCCACGCGCAGGCGCAGATCGTCCAGGACCAGCACCGCGTTCCTGTCCTGGATCACGGCATCGGCCGACAAAGGACCCAGGGGTGGCAGCTGGTAACCCATGAGCCTGACCAGCGCCTGACTGCTCCTCGACTCGGCCGTTAGCTGCAGATCGGTATCGCGGAGCGTCCAGCCGCTGCGGGCGCTCAGCGTGCCCAGGCGGCCGCGGGCGCTGATCTTCAGCAGAGACGCCTTGCCGGCGGTGAAGTCTGTCCGGTCAATATTCAGCCGCGTATCGCTACCGCTGATCCGGGAGCGCAACTCAAACGCGCCAAGGGACGGTATCGGTCGCTGTGCCAGCGCCAGCGTGTGATTCAGAAGGCTGGTATCTGAGCCACCCGCTGCCAACTGCAGCTGTATGCCGGCCACGCCCGGTCGCGGCAGCACGACGAGCTCTGTCGCTGATCCGGTCAGGTCGACGTTCAGCGCGGCACCCTTCACTGTGTGTACGGCAAGGTCATCGATGCGGTGTTTGCCCGCCACCGTATGCACGCGCCCGCGCGCTTGGAGCGCCCCGAGTTCAGGCAAAGCGGCGGTACCCAGCAACTTGCCCAGCGCACGTGTCGTGTGGCTGTAAGCGCCAAGCTTCAGGTCCAGCGAATCCAGCGGGTCCTGCCGGGCCCAGCTGCCAAACTGGAGGTTGCCTTCCGCCGTGAGTGACACCGCCTGCTTACTGCCGGCGGACAAGCGGACAGCGTTGAGCGCGAGGGCCGGTGTATCGCCCTCGATCCTGAAGGCGAGGTTCAGCGGACCGCTCAGCGGCACATCGAGCCCGACGGCCTTGGTGAGGGCCACAGCCTTCTCAGCGCTCATGGTGACATCCAGATCGTAACCGCGATTCGGTTCGTCCGGATCCAGCGGGAACTGCGCTATAGCCCCTCGCAGCGCGACCTGGGTGCCATGCCCGTCATGCGTCTCGATGTGAATGCGCTCTAACGCAGGGTCGCCCGTCTGCGAGCGGATGTCGGCGCTGCCTCTGACGGCACCGAATTCCGGCACATCTGCGAACAACAAGGCGCGCGCCGCCCGGGTTGCCGGTGCCGCAAACGCAAGCGTCGCCGCAAACTGTTCGGGCGCGAAGCCGCCGCCCGCCTGTTCGGTCAGCTGGAAACTGCCGTCCAGCTCGATGCTGAGCTGCTCGCCGGTTTCGGCATCAAGTGCAACGTCATCCAGCACCAGCCGCGAACCTGTTCCCGACAGCCTCGCCGCGAGGCTGGCGCGGGTGAGCGGCGCGAGGCTGGCTGGCAACCGCGCATTTAGCCAATCCGCACCCTCGATACGGCCGTTCAGTTGCACCTGAATGCCGGCCAATTCGAAAAGCTCGTCGATACGGCCAGCGAGCTGCGCCGTCGACTGCCCGCCGTCTCGCCAGTGAACCTCGATTTTCTGTGCCGCCAGTTTCTTGAGCGGCCCGGAAAGTGTGGCGCGCAAATCCAGTTCACCCGGCACGCGGAATCCCTCGACGCCCACGGGCCAGCTGGACAGATCCATGGCGTGCAGCTGCAGCTCGGCGCCAATCTGCAGCTTGCTCCCTGCCGGGTCTGCCCGCCCCTTCAGTTCACCGTCAATCTGGTCGCCCGCGACGCGCACGACAAACGGCAAGGGCTGCTGCCGCGCGGCGCGATAGAAACCCGGTAATACCGCATCGATATGCAGACGGTTGCCTTCGAGCACCAGGTCTGCATACAGTTCCGGTGTTGTCCCATCAGATTTCAGTTGCAGGCCGAGCCGGGTGACCTCACCCAACGGCAGGCGCCAGCTTTCACCCTCGGCAGAGACGGACAAACCCGTCAGCTGCACCTGATGAAATACCGGTTTAAACCAGAGTCGCGCCGGGTCGATATGCAAACCGCGGCTGCCACGGGAGCGATCCTGAAGCTGCACCCGCGTATCATCCAGGGCCAGTTGCAGAACGTCGAGGCGACCAATCAGCAATGCCGGCAGGCTGACCTGCAGGGTGAATGAGTGGGTCTCCATTCGAAACGTCTGCTGCGTGTCGACGATCTTCAGCGACTTGAGATTCAGGGTCGGCGTCAGACCACGGGTCAAGTCGGGCGGTTGCTGGTAGCTGATCTGCGTTCCGGTTGCCGTTTCGATCCGCCGCAGCAGCCAGGATACCAGCGAGGCATCATCGACTGCCGCGAGACCAGCCAGACCTGCCAGCAGTACCACGGCTGGCAGCAGCAGCAAGATTAGCGTTACACGTTTCATTTTTAGTCCGCTACCAAACAGATCGTCCCCAAGGCGTATATCTGCCCTCCGCGGCCATTACGAGGGGGACACTGGAAAAGCCCAGCCGGCTTGCCCCGGCTGCCGTTATTCCCACGGGTACAGATGGCCGTCAGGCCAGCGGCCATGAGTCTGCGCGCATGGCCCACCAAAATCGAACAATTTCAACGACCACTATAACCGCCCTTGAACCCGGGTTCACGCCGGGGACACCAACAGGCTGATTGCCGCTCACCCAGATCTGTGAGCGTTGGGTCACAGCCGCCCCACAGCCCGCGGACCGGGGCGTGCGGATCCTCCCGCCGCCGCCCCTCCCAGCCGCGCACCACGCGGGCAGGAGGCCCATCATCTGTTGACGGCTCGATCAAAACAGGAAGGTCCGTGTGTTGTTGTTAACCCCGCCGCAGGCAGCGCGTTAGTAGGCGCTGTATCCACACGAGGATGAACTGATGCGAAATCTCTCCAAAAAACTGGCAGTCCTGACACTGGCGGCGTGCGGCTTCGGCTTGACCCAGACGACCCTGGCCGGTGACCGGACTACGGTCATTCACGTGAATGACCACCACACACCCTATTCCATGCGAGGTCACTACGACCACCCGAAAACGCTGTACCGCGACCACACGCCTTACGCTAATTTCCACAGGCACTCGCATCATCACCGTGTTTGCCGGGATTACAGTCACCCCTATAGGCATGGCCCCCGCCATTATGACAGCCACGGGCATGGCCACGACAAAACCGACTCCGGTTGGCATGCGCACAGCGACGCGGGGCCGTCTCGCCATACCGATCACCGCGACCACCATGTCACGAATACCGCCTATGCCAAAGGCTACCGGTACTGACGGGGGCCTGTTGCCGTTGGCAGCTGGCTGTACGCTCGAGGACGGCGTATTCTTGGACCTGATGGAGGCTGAATTGCCCGACGACGGGCGCGTGACTGGACCCATGTCGCTCGACAACTTTCTTGGCGAAGTCCAACGCAAGGCCTATCACGTCGCATACGGCGCCCTGTGGGATCAGGAAACCGCGTTGGATGTGGTCCAGGAGAGCATGCTGCGGTTCGTCGAATACTACCGCGACAAGCCGCCAGCGGCTTGGCCCGCGCTGTTCCGCAGCGTACTGAACAGCCGGATCAACGACCAGCGGCGCAAACGCCTGCTGGCCAACACCGGTCGCAGGCTGCTGTCGCTGACCGGTCTGAAGCTGGTCGACCTCAGCAGCGACGAGCAGCTGAAAGAGGCGGATCTGCCGGCAGGCGAACACGCCGCCGGCATGGGCAGCCCCGAAAACAGCCTGGCCTCCGGCGAGCTGGCCCGCGCCATCGACAAGGCCGTCCGCACCCTGCCGGAACGTCAGCGCCAGGTATTCCTGTTGCGCGAACAAATGGGGCTTAGTATCCAGGAAAGCGCCGACACCCTGGGCTGTTCGCCAAACAGTATCAAACAACATCATTTTCGCGCCTTGCGTGCGCTGCGCCGACAACTGGCGGAGGTATGGGAACATGAACGGGTCTGAGCGACATCCGGATAGCCTGGCGCTGGACCGGCTGCGCGCGGGGCTGCTCGACGGCGAGCCGGTGCAGAAGGCTGCACTCGAACAACACCTGCGGCAGTGCGGATCCTGTCGTCGCGCCTATGACTGGCCTGCCCGTCTGCGCACTGCGGCGACAGCGATGGACGAACGGCTGGATCGCCTGCGTCGGCAGGCGCTGGCGACGCCACCGGCACACCGCTCGCGTCACTGGCTGCCGCTGGCGGCCGGCGCCGCGCTGGCAGTGGCGACTGTCGGCCTGTTCCAGCTGGTGTCGCCGCCCGAAACCGACCGGCCCCAGGTCGCCACGAGCACCCAGAGTGTGCCGGACCTCTACGAGGATCTGGACTTCTACCTGTGGCTGGCCGACCATAAGGGGACCGGTGACTCCTCGACTTGAGCTTTATGCGCACCAAACCATTTGTATTCGCCATCAGCCTGATCGCGCTGTTCGCGACTGACGTCCAGGCGCATGTCGACCGCTATCGCCTCTACCTGGCCCAGCGCGGCGATATTCCCTGGCAGTCGCTCAGCCCGCAAGAGCAGGAAGCGTTGCGGCGGTACCGAAATCAGTGGGACGGCTACAGCAGCGAACGCCAGCAGGAGATGCGCCGCGGGGCGCAACGCTACCTGGAATTGCCACCACAGAAGCGCCGTGAAGTCGAACAGCAACGACAGGAATACCAGCAGATGACACCCGAGGAGCGCCGCCGGCTGCGTGAAGAGTACCAGCGCCAGCAGCGCTAGGAGGCTGTCGGACTTGGGCGATCGTAGCGAGCAAGGTGGGAAGCGAGGCCATTTTTTCGATCGTTTGAGGAGAATAGCCGTAGCTATTTGACGAAAAGGATCGGGAAAATGGGGCGCTCTCCCACAGGCGCAGTAGATCAGTCCCAAATCCGACAGCCTCCTTAGGAGGCTGTTTTTCATTGCCGCCAGCCAATACCGGATAATGCTGTCGATGGCCGCAACAACAGCCGCGGCAGCACAACGACCGACCCGGCAGCGACACTATTCACAGCCGATGGCCAACCCGATACAATCGCCAGGCCGTTTGACTCTGACAGCGAATTTCCTATGCACCCCATGCTGAACATCGCGGTGCGCGCTGCGCGCAACGCCGGTGACATTATCGTCCGGCATTCCCACCGCATTGACGAACTGACGATCGACAGCAAGGAGCCGAACGACTATGTATCGGAAGTTGACCGCCAGGCCGAGGACGAGATCATCGCTGTCATCCGCAAGGCGTATCCGGGCCACGGCATTCTCGCCGAAGAAAGTGGCCAACACGGACGGGGCGACGAGTTCCTGTGGATTATCGACCCGCTGGATGGCACTACCAACTTCCTGCACGGCTTCCCCCAGTTCGCCGTGTCGATCGCCCTGCAGCACAGGGGTCGCCTCGACCAGGCCGTCATCTACGACCCCATGCGTCAGGAGCTGTTCACCGCCAGTCGTGGCGGCGGCGCATTTCTGGACAACCGCCGCATCCGGGTCAGTAAGCAGACCAGCCTCAAGGGCGCATTGCTGGGCACCGGATTCCCGTACAAAGACCAGCGACGCCTGGGGGCGTACCTGGACATGTTCAAGGCACTGATTGCCGACAGCGCCGGCATCCGCCGGCCGGGATCGGCGGCACTGGATCTGGCCTACGTGGCCGCCGGCCGTTTCGACGGTTTCTGGGAGATCGGGCTGCATCCCTGGGACATGGCCGCCGGCGTCCTGCTGGTGCGCGAGGCCGGCGGCCTGGTCGGCGATTTCGCCGGCGGCCACGATTTCATGAAGAATGGCAACATCGTCGCTGCCGCACCCAAGTTGTTCCCGGCAATTCTGCGCGAAATCCGCCCCCACCTCACCCCCGAGCTGCTCGCCTGAGGCCGTGCGCCAGGGTCGATAGCAAGCGCCTGTCGCCGCTACGCTGTAAGCGGCAAGGGCAACCAAGCGCCACCCAATAGCCGGCTGTATTGTCTCGCACAACAGCGCTAAAGGCGCTCCGCAAGTCTATGAAGTTAAATGACAAAGCTCTTGGCAAAATAACTCGGCCGCGTCGCTGGAAGCTCAAATCAGCGCGAATTGCGGGCCCCACGACAGAAACCCGCTACCGCACCCGAGGAATGCGTCCGAAAGCGCACCGCGGGGCCCGCAAGCCCACTGTCCAGACGTTCAGAAATCGCCACCGCGAAGAGGCTGTCGGACTTGGGGCTGATCTACTGCGCCGGTGGGAGAGCGTCCCATTTTCCCGATCCTTTTGGTCAAATAGCTACGGCTATTCTCCTCAAACGATCGAAACAATGGCCTCGCCCTCCCACCGTGCTCGCTGCGATCGCCCAAGTCCGACAGCCTCCGAGGCCAGCGATTGCGCTACCGGTGGATGCCGTTGTGGTGGCCTTTGCGACTATGCTGTATGGTACTCGAAGGCTGGTGAGCCGGCCGGAGGCATAACCATGAAACGGGCAATGCTCACGTTACTCACACCACCATTCGCCGTTTGCCGGTTCGGCTGCGCGGCATGTTGTGCCGCGCCGATTGCGGTGTTCTGGATGACCGGCATCGTCGCCATCATCTACGGCAGTGTCGGCGGTCCGACCAATCTGGTGGGGCCCAGCTGGAACACGGTGCTTCTGGGCGTGGCGCTGTGGGGCATTGCTGCGGTGTGGGCGGCGGTCACTATCCGCGGGACCGACGACGACCGCTGCACCGAACGAAACAGTACGCTGTGTCACCAGATTCTCTCTCGGAACGACGAACGCGATTCGTTCGACGAAGTGCGCAAGGCGCGTTAGCCACCACTATTCGTGCTGAACGAAAGCTGCGGCTAACCGGCCTGACAGCGTCAATTAGCGCTTGCCGGGTGCGTCGACGGCCGCAGCAGGAGATTGGCTAGCAGCTGTCCGTCCTGCGGATTGAGGCCGTGTCCCGCCATGGTGTACAGCGTGTTTACCCGCCCCCTCAGCGCCGGAACATTGTTCAAATCCTGGCTATAGGCCGGCACGATACTGTCGCCCGGCGCATCGGGTGAGCCGCGCACAATGGCGTAGTAGTTGATATCGGCGTGCGGCTGCTGGTTAAGCCAGGCGAGCAGATTTCCGGATGCGGCTGGCAGCAGATCAGTCAGCGCACCCCGGGAATGTTTCAGGTAGTCGTATCGGGCACCGCCGAACACCGACTTGAGAAATTCCAGCCCCGGTCCAGGGCAGAAGAACGGGTTGAAATCGACGACATCAAGGCCTTCGGCAGCCCGCGCCGTGCCCAGATTGGGCGCAGCGATGGCCACCAGGGTATCGATACGGTATGGGTTGCCGCCCACCACCAGCATGCGCGCGACAACGCCACCGGCCGAATGCCCGGCGACAATAAGGCGTTCGTCAGGATACCACTGGCGCACGACACCAAGCTGGGCGGCAAGGTACATGGCCTGCACCCGCAGCGGCGCTTCTGCCGGCAGATTGACGCTGTAAACCTGGTTGGTCGCTATCGGTTGTGCCGATGGTGGCGGGGCAACACCCGGGGCAGCGGCCAGCACGCCGGCCGGCTGCCAGCCGTTGGCGGCCAGTACCTGGTTGACGCCATTGACATCCCAGCTGCTGGCGTCCGCCATGTAACCGTGGACCAGCACCAGCACATCCGCACGTACCGGTTGCACAAGCAGCGCTAACAGTCCAATCAGAAGGGAGAACTTTGCCATAACCACATACCACCCGTTGCTGCCGTCGCAGCACTATCAACAAAGTCTAAAGTATAACGGTGCCTACCGGCGTTGATTCCGGTCAAGCCCTGCGGATTTCAGCAGAACATGCCGTCAAACGCGAAACCGGCGCTGCGCTCGGCATCAAGGGATGCGCGGACATCGAGGACTTCGAAGATGAACTTCAAGTGCCGGCCGGCAAAGGGGTGATTGCCGTCCAGGTTGATGTGCCGGTCGGTCACCGCGGACACGGTGAAGGTCATACTGCGGCCATCGGGCAGGCAACCCTCTACGGCCTCACCGGTGTGTGGCAGTTCATCCGCAAAATCGTTGCTCGGCAAGTTGATAACCAGTTCCGGGCGGCGCACGCCATAGCCCTCCTCGGGGCTCAACTCCAGCGAGACCACGTCGCCAATGCGGCATCCCTCCATGGCCCATTCGACTTTCGGGAATGCGCCACCGTAGCCGCCGTGGAGATAGACCAGGTCGTCACCGTATTGCAGCAGCTCGCCAGTGAGCAAATCGTTCACCCGGAAACCCAGCCGGACCACCCGGTCCTGGGTGATTTCACAGCCAGTTTCCGCTGCAATCAGCATGCTGTTGATTCTCCTGATCCGTTTGCCGGGAGTTCTGTGGCGTTTCCACAATGCCGTGACACTGTCTTATCGGCTTTCCTGGCAATATCTGGACTCAGGTGCTTCTATTGGCCAAAGGTCTAGCCGTCGCCACACGAATACAGGAATTCGTTAGGTGATTCAGGGAAATGTGCTATCTTTACGTCAGTGAGTCAGAGGTTAAGTGTTTCTGTCAGAGTGGCTTGATCCGAAGTTCACTAAGAGCTGCCAAGAATTCCAAAATGAGCTGCTCTTCACAACATAAATCAAACAAGAGGAGACCATGAGATGTCTGACATGTTTTCTGCGGATTGGATGAACGGCTTCAAGGAGCGGTGGAATGCCGACAGCGAACTGGCCGGTGCTCTGGAAAAAATCGGTTTTAACTCGACGATCGGCTACGGATTTGATGGTGAGGCCAATCCACGCGGCTTCATCCGCGTCGAAAACGGACACGTCGTCGAGGCCGGGGAATACAGCGGCCAGGACTTGAACTGGGACCTGCGTGCGACACAGGACAACTGGATCAAGTGGATGGGCAAACCGCCGGGCATGATGGGCCTAGGGATGGCCTATACCTCCCGCAAGCTTAAATTCAACATTGGTGACTACACGGCGATGATCAAGGATCCGCGCATGGCTGGCCCGTTCATCCACAGTTTTTCGGTGATGGGTGGTAAATAGCCGTTATTGAGCCGGTTTACCCGCGTTCAAACAGCAGGAACGGCAGCCATGCTGCCGTTCCTGCTGTTTATTGCCGAGGGGGCAGAGCGCCTGTGCGACTTTTTCTCAAGCGTCGCACCGGGGTAACCGCGGCACTCAGGGGCCGTCGGCGACTTCTTTATCTTCCTTGACGGTCGCCATGAGATCTGCTTTGCTCACCCCCAGCGCCAGAGACAGCGCACTGGCAATGAAGATCGACGAATAGGTGCCGACCAACACGCCGACGATCAGCGCCAGGGCGAACGAATGGATGATCTCCCCGCCCAGCAGGAACAGCGCCACGAGTACCAGCATGGTTGTCCCGGACGTCATCAAGGTGCGCGACAGTGTCTGATTGATCGAAACATTCATGACCTGCTCCGGCGAGCCCTTGCGCATCTTGCGGAAATTTTCCCGAATCCGGTCAAACACCACGATGGTATCGTTCAGGGAGTAACCGATCACCGCGAGAATCGCCGCCAGCACGGTGAGATCGAACTCGACCGCGAAGAAAGAGAATACACCCAGTGTAATGATGACGTCGTGCACCAGCGCCGCAACCGCACCGAGTGCAAAGCGGTACTCGAAACGCAACGCCACATAAATCAGAATACCAATCAACGAGTAGAGAACGGCAAGCCCACCCTGCTCGGTCAGTTCTTCCCCAACTTGCGGACCGACAAACTCCACCCGCCTTTTTTCGACTGTGGAATCCGCATCTCTGAGCGCCTGCATCACGTCCTCGCTGAGCTTGGCGCTGGCCTCGTCGGCGCGTGGTGCGATCCGTATCAGCACATCGCGTGCGGTGCCGAAATGCTGAACCTGAACGTCACTAAAGCCGGCGCCATCCAGCACGTCGCGAATACCCCCAAGCTCTACAGCCTCGGGATAGGCGACTTCGATCAGCGTTCCACCGGTGAAATCAATACCTAAGCTCAGGCCGCGTGTAACGAGGGAGAACAGGGATGCGACGATAAAGATCAGCGAAATGGCGATGGCCAGCTTACGCTTGCTCATGAAATCAAACCGCGTGCTCTTATCGAGTACAGGCATCAGGTTCTATCCATGTTAGATCGGCAGACGCTGCAGCCGGCGCCCGCCGTAAGCGAGGTTGATTACCGCTCGCGTTCCCATGATGGCAGTAAACATCGAGGTCAGAATACCCAGCGACAGGGTGACGGCAAAGCCCTTGATCGGACCGGTACCGAAGCTGAACAGCACGATGGCGGCGATCAGTGTGGTCACGTTGGCGTCCGCGATGGTCGACAACGCCTTGGCGTAACCCGCGTGTATACTGGCCTGTGGCGTATTGCCATTGCGCACTTCTTCGCGGATACGTTCGAAGATAAGGACGTTGGCGTCGACCGCCATACCCACCGTCAACACGATACCGGCGATACCCGGCATGGTGAGCGTGGCCTGCAACAGCGACAGCAACGCGACGATCAGCACCAGATTAACAGCGAGTGCGAGGTCCGCCACCAGGCCGAACACCTTGTAGTACATGGCCATGAACACCAGCACCAGGCAGAAGCCGATAACCACCGACTGGAAGCCCTGCTTGATGTTCTCGGCACCCAGGCTGGGGCCGATGGTACGCTCCTCGATGATGCGGATGGGTGCGGCCAGTGCGCCGGAACGCAGCAGCAGTGCCAGTTCATGGGCTTCCTGGGGGCTGTCCAGGCCCGTGGTCTGGAACTTCTTGCTGAAGACGTCGCGAATAGTCGCGACGCTGATGATCTCTTCGACCTGCTGGTTGCTGATCACCGGCTTGCCGTCCACCATGCGCGTGGTGCTCTTGTTCTCGATGAATACCACGGCCATCGGCTTGCCGACGTTTTCCTTGGTGAACTCCAGCATCTTGCGCGCGCCCTTACCGTCCAGGGTCACCGACACCTGGGGGCTGCCACTGTTATTGTCAAACCCGGAGCGCGCGTTGATGATCTGATCGCCGGTGACAATCACACGGTTTCTCAACAGATAATAGCGACCGTCGCGGCTTTTATACAGGCGCGACCCGGGCGGAACCTTACCAGCGCGCGCCGCCTCGATATCGTGCTCGGTGTCAACCGCGCGATACTCCAGCGTCGCCGTGGCACCCAGGATACGCTTGGCAGCCGCCGTGTCCTGCACACCGGGCAGCTGTACCACGACGCGCCGGTCCCCCTGCTGCTGGATAATGGGCTCAGCCACGCCCAGCTCATTGACACGATTACGCAATGTAGTGATGTTCTGCTGCAGGGCCAGGCTGCGGGTTTCACGAATTTCCTGCTCGCTCAGCGCGACATCCAGCACGTAACTGTCGCCCTCGTCGACGTCTCGCAACTGCAGGGCGCGGTATTGCTCGTGAATTTGCTCAGCACCCATGCTGCGGTCCTCGGCACTGCGGAACTTGATCAACAGTTTGTCGCCGCTGACGCGGATACTGATATAGCGCACTTTGGCATCGCGCAGTATGGTTCGCAGGTCGGACGAATAACGCTCCAGCGCCTTGTGGATAGCTGCATCCATATCCACTTCCATAAGGAAGTGCACGCCGCCGCGCAGATCCAGACCGAGGTACATGGGTAGCGCGCCAATGGCCTCCAGCCAATGGGGTGTCGACGGCGCCAGGTTTAGCGCGACGACATAGTCCGCTCCCAGCACCTCCTTAATGACGTTGGCCGCAGCCAGCTGATCCTCGGTATTGCTGAAACGAACCAGCAGGCGGTCGTCGCCCGCCTCAATGGACTTGGGCTTCAGCTTGCTGTCTGCCAGACGCGTTTCGACTACTCCTGCGAGGGTGTCCCCGAGCGGCGTGCTCCGCAAAGAAGAAATCTGCACCGCCGGATCCTCGCCATAGAGATTTGGCAGCGCATACAGGATGCCCACGACGAGCAGCACGATTATCAGCAGGTATTTCCAGGCGGGATACTGGTTCATAATTCGCTTTAGTTCTACCGTATTATTGAAGTTCTTTGCTGGTGCCCTTGGGCATCAGATTGGCCACGGCGTGCTTTTGCACCTTGACCTCGACATTGTCGGACACCTTCAGCTGCACGAAATTTTCGCCGACATCGGTGATGCGGCCGAGCAGCCCGCCGTTGGTGACCACCTCGTCACCCTTTGCCAGGCCTTCAACCATTTTCTTATGTTCCTTGGCACGCTTGGTCTGCGGGCGGATCAACAGGAAATAGAACACCACGAAGATCAGCACGAGCGGCAGAAAGCTCAAAATCGGGTCCGTCTGTCCCTGGGCGGGAGCGGCCAACGCATCGCTGATAAAGAAACTCATATCATTTTCCCTTAACGGTTGCTTCACTCACTTCAAGGAACCACCTGCCTGCGCGGCGGAAACAGCCCTTGTGGGTGACGGTTACGCTGCTGTTAAAGCGCGGTATTATGGCACAGCTGGCGGCGTTTGGTGCCGTTTCGCATAAAAATCAGCCACAAACTCGCCGAAGCAGTCGCCCTCTATGGCCTCTCGCATGGCAGCCATAAGGCGCTGATAGTAGCGCAGGTTGTGCACGGTGTTGAGGTGGGCACCGAGGATTTCGTTGCATTTGTCGAGGTGGTGGAGGTAGGCGCGGCTGTAGTTCCCGCAGGTATAGCAGTCGCACTTCGGATCCAGGGGCGCGGTATCTTCACGAAATCGGGCATTGCGCAGGCGCAGCGTTCCCGCAGAGGTAAAAATATGTGCGTTGCGCGCGTTGCGGGTTGGCATGACGCAGTCGAACAGGTCCACGCCACGCTGCACCGCTTCGACAATATCCTCGGGCGTCCCCACGCCCATCAGGTAGCGTGGCCGGTCAGCGGGCATCAGCGGGTGCAATGCGTCCAGGATCTGGATGCGCTCCGTGTGCGGTTCACCAACCGACAGACCACCGATCGCGTAACCATCAAAGCCGATCGCCCTCAGGCCATCGAGGGACGCGCGCCGCAGCTCGGCGTACATGCCGCCCTGGACGATGCCGAACAAGGCTGCCGGCGACTCGCCGTGCGCCGCGCGGCTGCGGCGTGCCCAACGCAATGACAGCTCCATCGACGCCTCGGCCTGGCGGCGGTCTGCAGGATACGGCGTGCACTCATCGAAGATCATGACAATATCGGATCCGAGCACCCGCTGCACAGCCATGGATTCTTCCGGTCCAAGAAACACCTTGTCGCCATTCACTGGGGAGCGGAAATACACGCCCTGTTCGGTAATCCTGCGCAGTTCACCAAGGCTGAACACCTGGAATCCGCCCGAATCCGTTAGAATCGGCCCCGGCCAGTTCATGAAAGCGTGCAGGTCGCCATGTTTGCGGATGATGTCAGTGCCAGGGCGCAGCATGAGGTGGAACGTATTGCCCAGCAGGATCTGCGCCCCGCTCTCGGCGACCTGTTCGGGGCGCATGCCCTTGACCGTAGCGTAGGTGCCCACCGGCATGAAGGCCGGTGTGTCCACACAGCCGCGCGCAAACGTCAGCCGGCCGCGGCGGGCGTTTACGGATGTATTCAACAACTCAAAGCGCATCACCTCACCCGTCGACGCCGTTGCAGGAACATCGCGTCACCGTAACTGAAGAACCGGTACTGCCGGTCAAGCGCATGGCGGTAGGCCGCCATAACCGGAGCGTAACCGGCAAACGCACAGACCAGCATCAAAAGTGTCGACTGCGGCAAGTGAAAGTTGGTCAACAGCGCATCGACCGTGGTGCACTCATAACCGGGTGTAATGAACAGACGAGTATCATCGCAAAAAGGTTTCAGCTGAGCGCCCTGAGCCGCCGCTTCGAGACTGCGCACCACGGTAGTCCCCACGGCTACCACGCGCCCACCGCGCGCACGGGTCGCGGCGACGGCGTCACACACCGTGGCGGTTACCTGTACCTGTTCTGCGTGCATGACGTGGTTTTCAAGCCGGTCGACTCGCACCGGCTGGAAGGTGCCGGCGCCCACGTGCAAGGTCACGAACGCGGATTCGATACCCTTGGCGGCGAGCGCCCTCAGCAGGCCCTGATCGAAATGCAGTCCGGCGGTGGGTGCGGCTACCGCACCCGGGTATTCCGCCCACAGGGTCTGGTAATCCTCGCGGTCGGCCTGTCGATCGGGACGCTGAATGTAGGGCGGCAGGGGCACGTGCCCGTACTGTTCGAGCAGCGCCAGCACCGGCGTGTCTCCCGCGAACCGCAGCTCGAACAAATCACCCTGACGGCCGTGGACCGCGACATCGAGCCGTGCCTCACCAAGCATCAACCGGGTGCCTGGCTTCGGCGCCTTGCTGGCACGCACGTGTGCCAGCACCCGCTGCTGACCCAGCAGACGTTCGACCAGCACCTCTACCTTGCCGCCCGATACCTTGTGGCCGAACAGCCGCGCCGGAATCACCTTGGTGTTATTGAATACCAGCAGGTCCCCGGTTTCGATGAGATCCGGGAAGTCAGTCATGCACCGGTCGCGCAGCGCGCCGTCCGCCGCCACGTCGAGCAGGCGGCTGTGGCTGCGGGGGTGGACGGGATGGTCCGCGATCAGGTGAGTGGGCAGCGGATAGTCGAAGTCGCTGACGTGCATGGCGCGGCATGGTAGCACAGGCGGACCCGGGCGCCGGGAGTGCGCTGGCATGCCGCCGACCGGCTGGCAGCACTGCGCACCTTGCGACTGTCCGCGGAATCCTTATACTGGCGCGCTCCCTCGCCGGGGTGGCGGAACTGGTAGACGCGCCGGATTCAAAATCCGGTTCTGGCAACAGAGTGTGGGTTCGATTCCCACCCTCGGCACACTTATGGCGCTAAGCCCTGCAATTGTGATACTTGCAGCCGCTTCATGCACGGACACCCCCAACACTACCACCGCTTCCGTCAATGAGACGCCAGCTGGTCCGGCTGCAATGTCCCGCCACATCGCTTGAGCAGGCCGCTGGTCCAGCATCGCAACAAGGCATCCTGCTGTTGAATGCAGTGCAAGAGCCGCTCAGTCGCAGTCAGATCTATCCGCTTGTCTTCCGCCCGGTTAGAAATCCGACGACCCCGCCGACAGTCAACATGATTACATGGGTCGCCCAGTCTTTCATTTCGGAAGGCGTATGTGGGCTAAGCAGTGCCCATAAACACACGCCCACGAGTGCTACAGTCGTTAAAAGGGCAACGACGAACAGCACGCCATCTTTCCAGCGCCTCAGCCTCGCGTCAGCTTCAGCGTGTCTCAGCCGCGTTTGTCGTTCGTCAGGGTGCTCTGGCTGAGTGACCTGGATGTTTAAGCCATCGAGCCGGTTGTCCCTTATCTCAGGCTGCCCGTCGTGCCCTGCAGGGGCATGTGCATCGCGACTTGAAGCTGCAACTGTCATCGCAGCCCCGTTTGAGTTACATGAACGCACCTGATGTTTTCAAATGTACGCTCGACGAGCTGGGCACCGTCTGGGCCCAGACCCCGGTACAGGGCGCTCAGGAACGAGAGTGTATTAGCAGCGGGCCCCACGAACGCCCAGACGCAATTCGTAAAGCTGCACTCCACCAGACCAACCAGATCACTACCCCCAAATTCCAGTCTGCAATCTTGAAAGCTGCAGGTCCTGAACTGGTTGCCATCCAGCCGAACGGTCACCCCGTTGTAAAGCTTGTTTTCGTTGTGAATCATCGCTGCTCTCGCACTCGGGTTCGCGGCAGTAGTGTATCAGCGAATAACGCCACGACCAGAAACAGCAGGGCGTCGAGTACCGGGTTGCTCGGCTGGGCCGAGAGCAGGCGCTGTATCGGGCGCCTGGGACCTGCCGAAGGCTGCAGCGGGACTACGCTGGCAGCCCGTTCGTATTCCAGACCGGACTCCAGGGGCCGATGACTACCAGTAAGGGGGCGAAAGCGGTGGCGCGCGCTGGCAAACTGACGGGCCTGGCGTTCCCGGCCAACGCACACACGCTGCGACGTGCGTGTGGGTTGCATTTTTGCACAAAGGGCTCGATACCCCGGCGCTGAACCAGTAGCTCGGGCACAGCAGCGTTCCGTACCGCTTGCGGTATAGCGGGCTCGTTGCGGGGGATTCGATGGTTTCTAAGCTGGCTGAGTTATGTGCATCGACTGGATCGACTTGTTCATAGGCGTCGGCATAGCCGCCGGTATCGGCTTCTTTATCGGAGAGCTCACCGGCTTCAGGCGCGGGTATCAGCAGGAACGTTACCGCTGGGAGCTGGAGCGCGACCATCAGGAGTGGCTGAGTAAGCAACAGCAGAGCAAAGAGCAGCAGCCCTGAAGGTCATCATGCGGCTACTAAGATTGCTGCTGGTGGCTTGCATCGCCGCCCCTGCGCATGTGCTTCGAATGGCTTAACCTTAGCTGGTGCCTGCCGCTACCGGGGCGTGTTCTGTTTAGTCTGTCTACTGGGAGGTGTGACATGCAGAACTACATGGAGGGCTGGGTGGTCGTCTGGGTGCTGATTTCCGTGTTCGGGCTGATGGCAATACTCATGGAAGAGGGCCTGCCCGAGGACTGGACCGGACGCGTGCTGCTGACGCCTATGGTCGCTGCGGTGGGAGCCTACGTGGCGGTGCCCTTTGCGTCCGCGGGTGGGTTGCTGCTGGCGGCGCTGCGCTGATGGCGCTGAGACCTTGCCAGAACCACCGGGAGTACATCGACAACACGGAGCAGGAAAGACCCTCGGCTGGCTTGGTATTGACCCGCTTGTTGAGTAGTATCAGGCGCTGAACGGCGGCCGCGTGGCCGCAGCAACGGACGCACAAGGATGTGCCACCCTACCCGGCAGCGGCAGTCTGTCACCGCAATCCGGCGGCAGCGTCTTCAGTTATCATTATGATTTCTTTAAATTAATGGGCTTTGGTGCAATCTCCCCCGCGCCACGATTCCCGTGGTTAACGGACGGTAATCATGCTGGCATGGGGGCCGCCCGTGCCGTTGGCTATACTCGCCCGGACCTACACCCGACCGCCCCGTCATGCGCATCCTGCTCGTAGAAGACGACGCCGCCACCGCCGCCTATATCAGCAAAGGGTTGCGGGAAAGCGGCCACGTCATAGACCGGACAGCCAGTGGTCCGGACGGCCAGCACATGGCCAGTGAGAACAGTTACGACGTGCTGATTGTCGACCGCATGCTGCCCGAACTGGATGGACTGACACTGATCCAGCGGCTTCGGGCCGTGGGGGTCCGCACGCCGGTGCTGGTACTGAGCGCACTCGCGGAAGTGGCCGACCGGGTCCAGGGTCTACGCGCCGGCGCCGACGATTACCTGGTCAAACCGTTCGCCTTTGCCGAGCTGCTGGCCCGCCTCGACGCCCTGTACCGGCGGGCTGACGCCGACAGCGCGGAGACCAGCCTGCGCGTCGGCGACCTGGAACTGGACCTGCTGGCGCGCAGCGTCAAACGTGCGGGGCGCGCGATCGAGCTGCAGCCGCGCGAGTTCCGCCTGCTGGAATACCTGATGCGTCACGCCGGCCAGGTGGTAACCCGCACCATGCTGCTGGAACATGTCTGGGACTACCATTTCGACCCGCAAACCAACGTCATTGACGTTCACGTCAGCCGGCTGCGCAGCAAGATCGACAAGGGATTCGACAAGCCCCTGCTGCACACCGTGCGCGGCGCCGGTTACTGCCTGAAATCTGGCGATTGATGGACTTCCGCTTCCTGCGCAGCTCCACGTTCCGGCTGGCGCTGCTGTACATGCTGCTGTTCAGTACCTCGGTACTCGTGCTGCTCGGTTTCATTTACTGGTCGACCGTGTCGTATATTTCCGCGCAGACCGACGAAACCATCGATATCGAAATCCTCGACCTCACTGAACGTTACCGCAACGCCGGTCTGGCCGGGCTGACGCAGCTGCTCACCGAACGCCTGTCGCGGCGGCCGGCCGGTGGCTCGGTGTACCTGCTGACCGACAAGGATCTGACCCCGCTGGTCGGCAACCTCGACCGCTGGCCACTGGGCGCGGAGATCCAGAATGGCTGGCTGGAGTTCCTGCTGGAAAATGCCGGCGACAACCGCAGCACCGCCCACAGCGCCCGTGCGCGGGTCTTTCGCCTGTCTGGCGGTTTTATCCTGCTGGTCGGCCGTGACATCTACGACCTGGAGGTCACCAAACGCCGCATTGTCGCCACCCTGCTGTGGGGCCTGGGCATCATGCTGGTGCTGGGTGGCATCGGCAGTGTCATGATGGGCCGCAGTACCCTGCGACGCATCGAAGCCATCAACGAAACCAGTCGCGAGATCATGTCGGGCGACCTGTCGCGGCGCGTGCCCAGCCGCAACACCGGAGATGACTTCGATATGCTGGCAGACAACCTCAACAACATGCTGAATCAGATCGAGTCACTGATGGACAGCGTGCGGCAGGTCTCGGACAACATTGCCCATGATCTGCGCACGCCACTGGCACGCCTGCGCAATCGCCTGGAAGAACTCAGTCTGGATGTCGAGCAGTCGGATGCGGCCCGCGTCACGCTGGAGCAGGCCCTGGACGAGGCCGACGGCCTGCTCAACACCTTCAATGCGCTGTTACGCATCGCGCGTATCGAATCGCACGACAGCAGGACCGATTTCACCGCCATCGATATCAATGAACTTGTCGCGGACGTCGTGGAACTGTATGAACCCCTGGCCGAGGACAAGGGCCTGCGGCTGATCACCGACCTGCAGGCACGACCGTTATGCGCGGGCGACCGCGACCTGCTGTTCCAGGCAATCGCCAACCTGCTCGACAATGCCATCAAGTACACGCCCGCGCATGGCGAAATCCGATGCACCCTCCTGCCTGACAGCGCCGGCGCCCGGCTGATGCTCGCTGACAACGGCCCGGGCATTCCGGCTGACCAGCGCGACAAAGTCTTCCAGCGTTTTTTCCGGCTGGAGCAAAGCCGCACCACACCGGGCAACGGTCTGGGGATGAGCCTGGTGCAGGCCGTTATGCAACTGCATCACCTGGCTATCGAGTTACAGGACAACCAGCCGGGCCTGAAAGTTATCATCCGGTTTCCCTGACCCGGACCAGCTGCTGCCCGCCCAGGCTGACTGTTTTATTACAAAAATTTAATGCCTTGGAAAGATTCCAGAAAGGCACTTTTGTGTAAGGTTGCTGCCAGACTCCTAAACTTTACGTACCCGCCCACCGCCAGCAAACGAGGTAAAGGCATGAACCCGGACACCGCGCTGAAGACCGACCTAAACCCCGTGAACACGCCCCAGACCGCATTCCGGCGCCTGTGCGACGAACTCGAGGCCTGCATCATCGGCCAGCAGACGCTGGTCGAGCACCTGCTGATGGCCCTGCTGGCCGACGGCCACCTGCTGGTCGAAGGGGCACCGGGGCTCGCCAAGACCACCGCCATCAAGGAACTTGCGCAGCGGATCGACGGCGACTTTCACCGCCTGCAGTTTACCCCTGACCTGCTGCCGGGCGACCTGACCGGCACCGATGTCTACCGTCCACAGAGCGGCGCGTTTGAATTCCAGCACGGGCCGATTTTCCACAACCTGATCCTCGCCGACGAAATCAACCGCGCACCCGCCAAAGTGCAGTCCGCACTGCTGGAAGCCATGGGCGAGCACCAGATCACGGTGGGCCAGACGACCTATTATCTGCCGCGATTGTTTCTGGTCATGGCGACCCAGAACCCCATCGAGCACGAAGGCACCTATCCGCTGCCGGAAGCACAGCTCGACCGTTTCCTGATGCACCTGCGTATCGGCTACCCGCAACCCGCGGCGGAGAAGCGCATTCTCGAACTGGCACGGCAGCGGGCGAGATCAGCGGCAACGGCAGCCCCCGCGAGGCGCCCGTTACTCACCCAGGAACAGATCTTCGACGCCCAGCAGCAGGTACTGGGCATGCACATGGCAGCACCGGTCGAAGAATACCTGGTGCAACTGCTACTGGCGTCGCGCGATCCTTCGCCCTATGGCGACGACTTGGCGCGCTGGGTCAACTACGGCGCCAGTCCGCGCGGCACCATTGCCCTGGATCGCTGCGCGCGCGCGCGCGCCTGGCTCGCGGGCCGCGACTTCGTCTCACCGGAGGACGTGCAAGCGGTGGCCTTCGAGACGCTGCGGCACCGTATTCTGGTGTCCTTCGAGGCCGAGGCCGAAGGCGTCGACGCCGACCGTGTCATCGAAGAACTGATTCAACGCGTACCGGTTTCCTGATGTCCAGGTCGACAGCTTTGCACCGGACGGCGGGCGTTTCCGACGGCATCCACCCCAGTACGGACGAGCTGATTCAGCTGCGCCTGCACGCACGCGACCTCGCGCTGCGTTCCCGCCAGACGGCTTGCAGTGTGCTCGCCGGCGGCCACCATTCAAACTTCCGCGGCCGTGGCATGGACTATCTGGAATCGCGTGCTTACCAGTCAGGCGACGATATCCGCAACATGGACTGGCGGGTTACGGCGCGCTCCGGCCGCGCCCACGTGAAGGTCTACCATGAAGAACGCGAACGCCCGGTGGTGGTGATGGTCGACTTCGGCCCCGGCATGTTCTTCGCCACCCACGGCGCCTTTAAATCCATCATCGCCGCGCGTGTCGCGGCGCTGATCGCCTGGGCCGCAGTAGACAACGGCGACCGCATCGGCGCCCTGCTCTACAACGGCAAACACCAGGAGTTACGCCCCGCCGGTGGCCAGCGTGGCGCACTGCGGCTGATTCGCGCACTGGTTGCCGCTGCCGATCCTGCGGGCAGGCCGGCGGCAACTGCAGAGCGGGGCGACACGCTGAATGCTGCCCTGCTGCGCCTGCGCCGCGTGGCACGACCTGGCAGCCTGGTGTTCATTGTCAGTGATTTCTACAACAGCGATGGTGACAGCAGGCAGCATCTGCAGCACCTGCGCCGCCACAACGACGTGGTGGCCTGCCAGGTCCTCGACCGGCTGGAACTCGAGCCGCCGGCCGCCGGCCGTTACCCGGTCCAGTATGGCGAACAACAAGGCCTTCTGGACACCCGCTCGGCCAGCCGGCGACAGGCCTGGGCAGAACACTTCGCCGCACGCCGGCGCGCCCTCGATGAGCTGACGCAGCAGTGCGCCGTACCGCTGATCCGGCTGACCACCGGCGACGACGTCACTCAGACCTTGCGCAGTGCCCTGATGCGTGCGGGCCGCTCGCCTGCGGAGCTCGCCGCATGACCCCCGCGCCTGTTGCCAACCTCGAACTGCGGGATATCCATGCCGCCGCGCCGGCGGAGTTCTGGCCACCGGCACCTGGCTGGTGGCTGCTCTCGGCCCTGCTGGCAACTGCCCTGGTCTGCGCGGCAGTGGTACTCATCAGGGTCTACCGCCGCCGCCGGCAGCGGCAGCGCATCCTCGCGGGGCTGGAACAGCTCGACAGCAGGCTCCAGAACGATACCGGACAATTCACGGCAGCCATCTCCGCCCTGCTGCGACGCGTGGCGCTGATGCGCTACGCGCGCAGCGACGTCGCATCCCTCAGCGGCGATGCCTGGCTGAGATTTCTCGACGACACCGGTGGCAACGGCGCCTTTGTCAACGGCCCCGGCAGTGTGCTGGCAACGGCCCCCTACGCAGCGGACCCGCAGACACCGTCCCGGCAGGCACTGCTGGCGCTGGCGCGTGACTGGATAGAGCACAATCTGGGGAGACGCCGATGACCATCGAGTTCGCCTGGCCATGGGCGCTCGCCGCCCTGCCCTTGCCCCTGCTGGCGCGCGCGCTGCCGCGGGCCGCGCAACAACCCCGCGCGGCCCTGCAACTGCCGTTTGCCAGCGCACTCGGCACGACGCTCGCGGTAGCTGCCGACAGGCCCGCGGCCTGGCGTCTGACACTCGCGGCCGTGGCGTGGGTACTGTTGGTCAGCGCCGCGGCCCGCCCCCAGTTCATTGGCGAAGCGCTGCAACTGCCCGTCAGCGGCCGCGACCTGATGCTGGCGGTGGATATTTCCGGCAGCATGCAGACCGATGACATGGTCATCGGCAACCAGGCGACGTCGCGGCTGACGGCCGTGAAAGCGGTCGCCGGGGACTTCATCGACCGCCGCAAGGGTGATCGCCTTGGCCTGATCCTGTTCGGCGACCAGGCGTACCTGCAGACACCCTTGACCTTCGACCGTGAAACGGTGCGCACCCAGCTGAACGAGGCCGCCATCGGGCTCGCCGGCAAACGCACCGCCATCGGTGACGCGATCGGGCTGGCCGTCAAGCGCCTGCGCGAACAACCCCAGGAAAACCGCGTACTCATACTGCTCACCGACGGCGCGAACACCGCCGGCGCCATCGACCCGCTGAAAGCGGCGCAACTGGCGAAACACGCCGGTGTGCGCATCTACACCATCGGCGTCGGTGCTGATGACATGCTGGTCCAGGGCCTGTTCGGACAGCAACGCATTGCCAACAGCGACCTGGACGAACGCAGTCTTACCGCCATCGCCAAGACGACGGGGGGGCACTATTTCCGCGCCCGCGACATCAAGGGTCTGCAGCAGATCTACCAGCTGCTCGACAAAATCGAACCGGTGAGCCACGAGCAGCAGACCTTCCGGCCGGTGCAGGAGCTGTACGGCTGGCCGCTGGGCGCGGCGCTGCTGATGACCCTGCTGCTGGCGCTGGGCCGCTTCAACCTGCTGCAACGCGCCGGTCTGGGTGAGGCCAGTCATGCCTGAACAGTTTCATTTTCTGCACCCCTTGTGGTTCCTGGCACTGATCCCCATGGTGCTGGTTCTGTGGCTGCTGCAGCGTCCGGCCACGGCGGACAGTAGCTGGCGACGGGTCTGCGACAGCCACCTGCTGCCGTACGTGTTAAGCACACCACGGCAGCGTGCCGGCACTCTGGCAACCGGGTTGCTGGCTGCCGGATGGCTGCTTGCGGTAGTCGCGCTCGCCGACCCCGCGTGGCAGAAACAGCCCCAGCCCGTCTACCGCAGCCAGCAGGCGCGCGTGGTGGTGCTCGACCTGTCGCGCTCGATGCTGAGTACCGACCTTAAACCGTCGCGCCTGCAACGCGCGCGCCTTAAGGTCGCCGATATCCTCAAACAGAGTCAAGAGGGTCAGACCGGCCTGGTGGTGTTCGCGGGCGACGCATTTGCCGTTTCCCCGTTAACCAGCGACACCAATACCATCCGCGCGCTGCTCGACCCGCTGCAGCCGGAACTGATGCCGGTTCAGGGCAGCCGCCTCGACCTGGGCCTGGAACAAGCGGCTGAACTGTTCAAACGGGCCGGTGTCAGGCAAGGTGATATTCTGGCCGTGACCGACGGGTCAGAGGACACGCGCGCGGTCGCAGTCGCCCGAAAGCTGCACGCGAGCGGCTATCGCGTATCGGTGCTGGGGGTGGGTACTACCGACCCCGCACCGGTACCCGACGGACAGGGTGGCTATGTGCGCGACGCCAGCGGTTCGATCGTTATGCCGGCCTTGCACGCCAGCGACCTGCGAGAACTGGCCGCGGCCGGCGGCGGTGACTACAGCGGCATCACCCCGGACACCTCAGACCTGAAACGCCTGCTGCGCCCACCACAGCCAACGCTGACAACCGACATCGAGCAGACCGACCTGAAAACAGATCTCTGGCAGTCCCAGGGGCCCTGGCTGGTGCTGCTGCTGTTGCCGCTGGCCGCGCTCGCCTTCCGCCGCGGCTGGCTGCTGAGTCTGCCACTGGTGATCGTTGCGGCGCTGGCCAGCGCGCCGCCACCGGTAATGGCGTCGACCTGGGACGACCTGTGGCTGCGCCGTGACCAGCAGGCCGATGCGGCGCTGCAGGCGGGCGACCCGCAACGTGCCCAGGCCCTGGCGACACAACCGTTGCGCCGCGGCACCGCGGCCTACCGTGCCGGCAATTACGAACAGGCGATGCAGGCTTTTGCCGACAGCCAGGGGCCACAGGGCGACTATAACCGCGGCAATGCCCTGGCGAAGCTCGGGCGTTACCGGGAAGCCATTGCCGCCTACGACCAGGCGCTGCAAGCCGACCCGGACCTTGAAGACGCCACGTATAACCGGGCGCAAGTGGCAAGGCTGCTGCAGCAACAGCAACAGCAACAGCAACAGCAACAGCAACAGCAACAGCAACAAAGCCAAGGATAACAGCGGCCAGGGTAAATCCGGCGCTGACCAGCAGGGCCAGGACGGGGGCGCGTCGCAGCAGCGGGGCGAAGGCGCAAAGCACAGCAGTGGAGACGACACGTCCGCCGACAGTGCAGCCGGCAACAGCGAGTCTGGACAAAAGGCAAAGCACGCCGGAGAGCGTCGCAGTGATGCCGGCAGCAACCCGGACCAGGGTACGGGCGAAGGCGCAAACGAGCACCGACAGCCAAAGTCGGCAGAATCCCCGTCATCCCCCGGGCAACAATCCGGAGCTAAGGCCGGCGCCGGCCAAGGCGCCGGACGCGACACTGCACAGCAGGCGCACAAACAGGCTGCGGAGCAGGCCCGGCAGGACCACAGCGGATCCAGTGACGCCGCGGCGCCGCAGGCCGCGACCGCTGCGACAGCCGACGACCTCAACCCTCTTACCAGCGAACAACAGCAGGCCGACGAACGCTGGCTGCGACGCATCCCGGACGACCCCGGCGGGCTGTTACGCAGAAAGTTTCTCTACCAGTACAGCCAGCGCGGCGTGACGCGGCAGAGCGGCGACCAGACCTGGTAACCCGGAGACCGTGGAGCAAACATCATGATCAACAGACAGACAGCGCAGGCACTTGCAAGCACCGGCAGTCGGTTGGTGACCGGGCTGCTGGTTATGCTGCTGATGCTGGCAGCGCCCATACTGCGCGCCGCGGTGAACGCGAGCCTGGATCGCGCCAGCGTCTATAGTGGTGACACCGTCACGCTGAGTATTGCAACAACCGGCGACGACCAGGGCCAACAGCCCGACCTGTCACCGCTGAAGAAAGATTTTGACATCCTCGGCACCAGTACCAGCCAGCAAATCCAGATTATCAACGGCCAGCGCTCCGACCAGAGCCAGTGGCTGGTCGAACTCGCCCCGCGGCACACCGGAATGCTGACCGTACCGGTCCTGCGGGTGGGCAACAGCCGAACGCGGGCACTGAATCTCAAGGTCAGCGATCCACCCGTTGCTACCAGCCCGCAGACAGGCCAACCGGTGTTCATTCAGTCGGAGATCACACCGAGCCGGGGCGACACTTATGTGCAGCAGCAGATTCTGTATACAACGCGCCTGTATTTCCGCGTGCCGTTGATCGAGGGCGACTTCAGCGATCCAAAGCTGGACAATGCCGCCGTCGAACGCCTGGGCGATGACCATCAGTATCAGACGACTGTCGACGGTCAGCACTACCAGGTCCTGGAACGGCGTTATGCCATCTTCCCCGAACACAGCGGCGAACTGAGGATTCCGCCAACGGTGTTCACGGGCCGTACCGTATCGGCTTCAGCGTCGCGTTCTCCTTTCGGCCGCATGGACAGCATGGTCGAGCGTATGCTCGGTGGCAATCCGTTCAACGACAGTTTTTTCGCCGGCACACCGTTTGGCGATCCGGGTAAGCGCGTTCACCTGCGCGGCAACACCCTGTCGCTTACGGTCAAGCCGCGGCCGGCAGGGTACCAGGGTCGCGACTGGCTACCCACGGAGAAGCTGGTGCTGCATGACAGCTGGGCCGAGTCGCCGCCGGAATTCCGCAGCGGCGAACCGGTGACCCGCACCATTACGCTGGAGGCCAAGGGACTGGAAGCCGCCCAACTGCCGGATATCCATATCCCCGAAACAGCGGGTCTGCGGGTTTACCCGGAACAACCCGTGCAGACCAACCGCACGGACGGCGACTGGGTATACGGCCGCAGCGAACAGACGTTCGCCTTCATGCCGACAAAGCCGGGCCGGATCACCCTGCCTCGCATCCAGGTCGACTGGTGGGACGGCGTCGCCCACAAACAGCAGACCGCCGTATTACCGGGCTGGGAAGTGGTTGTAGCCGCCGGCAGCGGCGCGCCGGCGACCGCAGCGGCACCTGCACCGGGCGTGGCCAAGCGTACCGGTGGCACGAGCGCGCCGGCACCAGCGCAGCCGCCGACAGCTGCGGGCAACAGCGCAAAGCCGGTCCCGCAACAGGCGGACCGATACGCGCCGCTGTACCCGTGGCTGATCGCCACCGCCAGTGTCCTGCTGGCCCTGGTGCTCGCTGTGTTGCTGGTGCGCAATCGCCGGCGGCCGGCGACAGGGCCCGCAGGCGTGGCTGCGGAAAGCGCCACGGAAAGCCCGCAGCACAGCAGGATCAGGCAGGTACGCCAGGGGTTGCGCAGCGCCTGTAAGGACAACAACCCGCGAGCCGCGGCACGCGCCCTGCTCGACTGGGGCGCAGCCCGCTGGCCACAACAGCCACCGCGCAACCTCGGAGCGCTCGCCAGCCACGTCACGCGCGGCGGTGACCTGATCCGCGAACTGGAAACGGTCCTGTATGCACCGGGCCAGCGGCCATGGATCGGAGCGCCATTATGGCAGGCCCTGGCCGACGGTCTGCAGATGGCGCCGGCCGACGGGGGCCAACCGCAGTCAGACGACGCGCCACCGCTGTATCCCGACTGGACCCGCAGGGCCAGCTGAGTCACGCCAGCCAGGCTCCTGCTGGTGTAGCATAGGGCCCGTGGCAGACCAGCCGATCGGAACCGGCACGGAGAACAACATGACGCAGATTTCCCTGCGCATCAGCGTGGACCCCAACTTTCGCCGTTATGCGCGCACCACCGGCTGGGTGCTGCTGATTCTGGGACTTGCCGGCATCCTGCTGCCCAGACTGATCTCCATCACCCTGTCGGTGCTTATCGGCTGGCTGCTGCTGCTTGCCGGGGGCATTTCGACCTACCTGGTGTACTATTCCTATCGCCGCAACTGGCTGGCCTGGCTGAAGCCCTTTGTGCTGTTTGCCATCGGCTTTATCGTCATCTTCAACCCCACCGTGGCCATCGCGGCGCTGGGCCTGTTGCTGGCCGTCTATTTCCTCATGGACGGTTTTGCGGGCGTGACCTTCGCCATGGAGTTGCGCCCGCTGCCCGGCTGGGGCTGGCTGGCGGCCAACGGCGTCCTGTCCTTTCTGCTGGCGGCTATCCTGCTGATCGGCTGGCCGTTCAGTTCGCTGTGGGTGGTCGGCCTGCTGATCGGCATCAGTCTGTTCCTCGACGGCCTGACGCTGCTGATACTGAGTGCCACGGCGTCCGCATGAGCCTTTCCCACGCACTCCATCCGTGCGGCGACCGGCGACGCGCGCGTAAAAGGTGAGCACTACACGCCGGTCGACAAGCGCGGCGTATGACATATAATTCAGACCCTTACCTGTAGTGAAAAATTGCGGTACGCCACCCGCCGCGCTCTGCTGACTGGGCAGACCGCCGCTGCTGGTGCCCAAACAACTGATCGGAGAGCGCATGCCCGGAACCCGTTTTAGCCTGGAAGTTCAGCCCCGAATTCCGGAAAAACTGCAACGCCTTGTGGAGTTGTCCAATGATCTGCTGTACAGCTGGGAGCGCTCGGTGCGTGCCCTGTTTTTCCGCCTTGATCCAGCGCTGTGGGAAACCTGCGGGCACAATCCCAAGGTGTTTCTGCGCCGGATTTCCCAGCAGCGGCTCGACGAAGCCGCCGATGACCGCATCTATATCGAAGCCTATAACCGCGCTCTATCGGCCTATGACTCCTATGTGGCCGAAAGCCAGCGCAAGAGTATCGACAGTTATTTAAACCCGAACAAGGACCTGGTCGCCTATTTCTGTGCAGAGTTCGGTCTGCACGAAAGCCTGCCCATTTACTCCGGCGGCCTGGGCATACTGGCCGGCGACCACTGCAAAGCCGCCAGCGACCTGTCCATTCCGTTTGTCGCCGTGGGAATGCTTTACCGCCAGGGGTATTTCACCCAGACCATCGACGAACACGGCAACCAGGTCGCCCACTATACGACCACGGATTTTGACCAGCTGCCGCTGCGCCCCGCCTGCGACCAGGACGGCTGCGAACTGCATGTGCAAGTGGAGTTTCCCGGCCGTGACGTGCAGCTGAAGATCTGGGAGGCGCGCGCCGGCCATATCAAGCTCTATCTGCTGGACAGCGACCTGCCGGACAATGAAGAAGCCGACCGGGCGATCACCTACCAGCTGTACGGCGGCGATATCAATACGCGCATACAGCAGGAAATTGTGCTCGGTATCGCTGGTGTCCGCGCACTACGGCTGCTGGGCCTGGAACCTACGGCATGGCATATCAACGAAGGCCATGCCGCCTTCCAGGTTCTGGAACGTTGCCGCGAACTGGTGGCCGAAGGGCTCGACTTCGGCAGCGCCCTCGAGCAGGTTGCCGGCGCCACCGTGTTCACCACTCACACGCCGGTACCCGCCGGCCACGACATTTTCGATCACAGTCTGGTCTCCAGTTACTTCAGCGGCTATGTCAAACAACTGGGCTTGTCGATGGGCGACTTCCTTGCGCTGGGCACCAATCCGGCCAGCGAAGGGCGATTCAATCAGACCATACTGGCACTGAGAGGCTCGCGCTTTCATAACGGCGTGAGCCGCATTCACGGCGAGGTGGCGTCGCGCATGGAGAGCTATGTCTGGCCACAGATTCCGCAACAGGAAAATCCCATGCGCCATGTGACCAACGGGGTACACGTACAGACCTTCCTGGCCTACGAGTGGAGCAACATGTACGACATGCGCTTTGGGCTGGAGTGGCGCAACGAGTTGCTGAACGAGGACTACTGGGAACGTATTGATGAAATCCCGGATCACAGCTTCTGGAGCCAGCGGCAGTCGCTGAAATCGGAACTACTCGCGCATGTGCGCCGCCGCGTCGTCCTGCAGTCGCGGCGCAACCGTTGCGGCGAGGCACTTATTGACCGCATCACCCGCCTGCTGAGCCCCCACGAAGCCGACATCCTGACCATCGGTTTCGCCCGCCGCTTCGCCACCTACAAGCGGGCCACGCTGCTGTTTTCCGATGCCGAGCGCCTGGCGCGCCTGCTCAACGATCCACAACGGCCGGTGTTGTTCATTTTCGCCGGCAAAGCGCACCCCAGCGACCAGCCGGGTCAGCAGTTGATACGGGTGATCCACGAATTTTCCCGGCGCCCGGAATTTGTCGGCAAGATTCTGCTGCTGGAAGGCTACGACCTGTCTCTGGGGCGCAAACTGGTTTCCGGCGTCGATGTCTGGCTGAACAACCCGGAGTACCCCATGGAAGCCAGCGGCACCTCGGGCCAGAAGGCTGGCCTCAACGGTGTCATCAACCTGAGTGTCCTGGATGGCTGGTGGGGGGAGGGCTATAACGGCGAAAACGGTTGGGCCATAACACCGCACGACCGGCACTACGACGCCGGATTCCGCAACCAGGAGGAAGCCAACGAGTTGCTGGACATCATCGAACACCAGGTCATCCCGCTTTACTATAACCGCAACGGACACGGCTTTTCGGAAGGCTGGGTCCACATGTCCAAGGCGTCGATGAAATCCATCCTGCCACAGTTCAACTCCCAACGCATGGTGATGGATTACATCCGCGGCTTCTACGGGCCGGCGGCCGAACAGGGACGCGGACTGGCTGGAAACCGCTACAAGGGCGCCAGGGAGCTGGCCAGCTGGAAAGAAAAAATCCGCAAAAAATGGTCGACGGTTGCCTTGCGCCGGATCGACGAGGTTCCCCAGGCGGTCACGGCGGGCGGCACCGTTACTGTCCAGGTCGCCGCCCAGTTAGGTGATTTGTCGCCCGAAGACGTTCGCCTGGAATGCGTTATCGGCATCGAGGACGAGCACCACGATTTCCAGGCCAGCGATTACCTGGGCTTTACCGCCAAGGGCAAACTGGACAGTGGCGAAACACTGTTTGTGCTGGAGATGGAACCACCGCTGCCGGGCCTGCAGCTCTACCAGATTCGTATCTACCCCTACCACAACCTGCTCAGCCACCGCTTCGAAACCGGCTACATGGTATGGCTGTAGCCGGGCGGGCTGCGGGCAGGACCGACCTTCGCGCCGGATAACCGTAGGTTGGGCTGAGCGCCGCGAAGCCCAACCAACCGCTCGGCCCAACCTGCACGGCCCTGTTACCCCTATCACGGCGTGCGGCCGTACAGCGCTATCCAGTCCTGGAGGCGCTGTTTCGGCTTTTCCTGAACCTGGTCCCACCTGAAGCGCCAGCGCCAGTTGTCACCGGCCACACCGGGCACATTCATACGGTGGGCGCCGTCCAGTTCCAGTACGTCCTGCAACGGGATTACCGCCAGCCGGGCCACCGATGCCAGGGCCGCGCGCATCAACAGAGCGGGCATGGGCTCTTGCGAGTCCCCCAGGTAGTGGCGCACCCCCGCGCGCTCGTGCTCGGACAGATCCTGATACCAGCCCAGCGTGGTGTTATTGTCATGGGTGCCGGTGTATACCACGCTCAGCTCTTCGTGGTTGTGTGGCAGGTAGGGGTTGTCGGGCGAACCGTCGAACGCGAATTGCAGTATTTTCATACCCGGCAAACCGAACTTCTTTCTCAACGCCGTCACTTCCGGCGTAATGACCCCCAGGTCTTCGGCAACCAGCGGCAGATCACCGAACACCTGTTTGAGCACCTGGAAAAAACTTTCTCCCGGACCCTGCACCCAGTGACCATCAATAGCAGTCTCGGCGCGGGCATCGATTTCCCAGTAGGCTTCGAAACCGCGGAAGTGGTCGATGCGCACCAGATCGAACATGTCCATTTGCGAGCGGATGCGCTCCAACCACCAGCCGAAACCGTCCTGTTTGAGGTCGTCCCAGCGGTAATGAGGATTTCCCCAGCGCTGGCCCGTCGCAGAGAAATAGTCGGGCGGCACACCGGCTACCACCTGCAGCTGTCCATGCTCATCCACCGAAAACCAGTCGCGGTGCGCCCACACGTCGGCGCTGTCGTGCGCGACGAAAATTGGAATATCGCCGAACAGCAGGATGCCTCGATCATTGGCATACTGCCGCAACTGCTTCCACTGGCGATAGAACAGGAACTGCTCGAAGCGCGCCTGCGCAATGGGGCCGGCGAGACGTTTGCGCTCAGCATCGAGCGCCTCCGCGTCACGCTCGCAGATGGCTTGCGGCCATTCGTACCATGGGGCGCCACCCTGGGCTCTGTGCAGGGCCTGGTACAGGGCGAAATCTTCCAGCCAGCGTGTCCGCTGGCGGATGAAGCGCTTAAACGCGCGTTTATCCTCGTCGGCAGCTTTGCGCTGAAAGCCGTTGTAGGCTGCTGCGAGGCACGCGTTGCGCTGCGCGTCGAAATCGCCAGATTCGTCCAGCCCGGCGTCATCCAGCCAGCCAAGGTCCACCAGCGCCTGCAGGTTGA
The DNA here is from genome assembly GCA_963814945.1 of uncultured Gammaproteobacteria bacterium. Classification (GTDB taxonomy): domain Bacteria; phylum Pseudomonadota; class Gammaproteobacteria; order DSM-19610; family DSM-19610; genus Thiogranum. The sequence continues at coordinate 224,847 of CAWFEQ010000014.1, read as the reverse complement.
TCAGCCGCACGTTACCCGCGTGCACTGACAGGCATTGATACGGCGAACGATCCTCGTGCGTCGGCCCCAGTGGCAGGGTCTGCCACAGACCTATGCCGCACTCGGCGAGAAAGTCGACAAAGCGATACGCGTCAGCGCCGAGGTTACCATTACCGGGCGTTCCGGGCAGCGAGGTGGGATGCAGCAAAATGCCTGCGCGACGTTTAGCGAACAGATCCATGTCGGGTTAAGTACCGTGCGTGCCCTCAGTTACGCGCCTGGCCGTGCCTCATGGTGCCGCCCAGCTCCGGTCTGCCCGAGCCGCGCGCGAAGGTGTGCGCAAGATACTCCGGGGGTTCGTGCCCGAGCAACTGGTACAGGTTAGACAGGTGCAAGCGGAACAGGGCTTCAAAATCGCTGACTGAATCCGCCGGATTATAATCGCCGATCCACCAGAACCAGTCAGACCCCTCACAAATCGCCAGTTGCAGCTGCGCGGCGACCAGCTGATCGCCCTCTAGACCGCCTTGCGCCACGGCTTTGTCAAAGGCGCGCTTGGCGTCGCCCAGCATGTCCCAGCCGCGGTTCTTGTCGCGATCGCCGATCCAGGTGGAAAAGGTGCCATGAACCCACGAGCCGCTGATCATGTCCGACAGCCTGGTGATCTCCACACGGTCATCCATGCATTGCGCAAACGTCGACAGCTTCAGTGTCGGGTGCGCCGCGAGCCTTTCATACAGGGTGCGCAGGAAATAAAAACCGTTTTCCGGATAGTGCTCCCAGGCGTTCTCGCCGTCCAGGATTATTGGCAAGACCAGTTCCCGACCGGGGTGCGCTGCCGCAATACTGTCCAGCTTATGGATCAGGTTCGCCACGGCATCGTCGGCGTGCCAGGTTGAATAATTGAAGCCGATCTCATCGGACAGATTGTCATCGCGGAAAAAGCATACCACCTCGCCCTTGCCGAAACGATAACCTTTGAGCACGGCGTCGGGGGCGCCCGCGGCCTCCTCGTCCGCGGCAACACGCAGGCTGTTGCGCAGCACGGTTTCGCCACTGGCGGCCCAACGGAAGCCGTATTCCTCCAGCAGCTCAAGGGTAGCCTTGCTGACACTGCCCTCGGCGGGCCAGCAGCCGCTCGGCTTGCGGCGGAAATACTGTTCGAACACATTCAGACCTTCGCGGATATGCCAGCGGGCGCGCTGTTCACCGCCGGGGTACTGTTCGAACTCGGGCAGGACGACATCCGGCATGGCCTCGCGCGCACTGTCAATATTCTGCATGAGTGGCATGATGGGATGCGCATAGGGTGTCACCGACAACTCAATCTGGCCGCGCGCCGCCAGCGTCGCGTAACGGTCGATCACACCTGACAGCAATTCACCGATGAGCACCAGTAACTCGTGCCGGTCGTGCAGCGAAAAGCTCCTGCCTTGCTCCTGCCAGCGCTGCACGCGCAAATCGTTGCGCCGCACGCTTTCAGCGATCCACCCGAGGTGATACCAGAATACGATGTCGGCGACGAACTGTTCGCTGATATACATCAGGTAGTCACAGTGGCCGAGGAACGACCCGGCCATCTCGGCGAGCCGCCGGAAGGCCGGAAACCGACCGACCACCCGCTCGTGGTTGATACGCAGACAGGCATTGATTAGGGCCAGGCGCTCCTCGGGGTGGGTCGGCAATACTGGTGCCACCAGTGCTGCCAGCAAGGGGTCACGGATCGCTTTGTGATCGCGCAGGTAACCGCTGATCTGAGCCGCATAGTCGTCCAGCTGTTCGAGCAGCACCGGGGCAAAATTCACCACCGCTCTGGCATGCGGTACGGCCTCGAGGTGAGCCGCCATATCCACATAGTCCTTGATGGCGTGCAGATACGTCCAGGGCAGCTTGCACTCACCACTGATGAGGTCGCGGTATTGTGGCTGGTGCATGTGCCAGCACAACACGACCCGCAGCCGGGCATTAGCGGACATGGTGCAGCTCCTGGCCGAGCATTTCCGGGGTAACCAGCACCACGCCACCGGGCGTCACATGGAAGAGTTCGGCATCCTGTTCCAGATCTTCCCCGATCACGGTACCCGGCGGCACCAGACAACCCTTGTCGATCACGGCATTCTGGATGCGGCAGTGACGCCCGATGCGCACGTCGGGCAAGACCACGGCATGCTGCAGCAAGGCGTAGGAGTTGACCTTGACATTGGAAAACAGCAGCGAGTGACGCACCGTGGCGCCGGAAATCACGCAACCGCCCGAGACCATGGAGTCCACGGCGGTGCCGCGCCGGTCCTTGTCGTCGAAGACGAATTTGGCCGGTGGCATCTGCTCCTGGTACGTCCAGATTGGCCAATCCACGTCGTAGAGGTTCAGTTCCGGCGTCACGCCGATCAATTCAAGATTGGCCGCCCAGAAGGCGTCAACGGTCCCCACATCCCGCCAGTAGGCCTGGCGCCCGCTCTGCACATCCCGAAACGGGTAGGCAAACACGCGGTACTGCTGGATGATACTGGGAATAATATCGTGGCCGAAATCGTGACCGGAATTGACGTTGTCGGCGTCTTTGATCAGTTGTTCAAACAGGAAACGGGTATTGAACACATAGATGCCCATGGACGCTAAAGCCAGGTCGTCTCTACCGGGCATAGGCACCGGACTTTGCGGCTTTTCGTTGAACTCGCGGACCCGGCCGTCTACATCGGTGGTCATCACCCCGAAGGCGCGCGCCCCTTCCAGGTCGACTTCGAGGCAGGCCACAGTCATGTCGGCGGCGCTTTCGACGTGCTGGGCGATCATTGGACCGTAGTCCATCTTGTAGATATGGTCACCGGCCAGAATCAGCACGTATTCAGGATTATGTATACGGATAATATCCAGATTCTGGTAGATCGCATCGGCTGTGCCCGCATACCAGGAGGACTGAATGCGCTGCTGCGCCGGCAGTAATTCGACGAACTCCCCGAATTCGCCGCGCAGGAAACCCCAGCCGCGCTGGATATGCTGGATCAGCGAATGTGACTTGTACTGGGTCAGGACCCCTACCCGGCGAATACCGGAATTCATGCAGTTCGACAGGGGAAAATCGATGATTCGGAACTTGCCACCGAAGGGAACCGCCGGTTTGGCGCGCCACAGGGTCATTTGTTTGAGCCGTGAACCGCGTCCACCTGCTAAAATCAAGGCCAGCGTGTCGCGTGTCAGACGGCTCACGAAGCGCGGCGTGGACACAGAATTCATGCAACTCCCCCTGTGCGGCGTGACTGTGGGTCACGTGCTATATAGATGGCTGATTAGGTCGCCGCCTATGGTACCATCCTGGCGGCAACACGAAATTTACCATCTTTTATGAACAGAGACATAGCTTCTATCACATCCGGAACATCCAGCGGGAAAACCGCGGCGAGCAGGCTGCCGGAACCCCTGCTGCGTATCGTGGAAGCCCGCCATCACGACCCGTTCGAAGTGCTGGGCAGACACGGCGACGGCTCAGAGTGCGTGCTGCGCGCGTTTCTCCCACACTGCGACCAGGTTCGACTGCCGCAGGCTGGCGTTGACCTGAGCCGCCTTGAAGGAACCGACCTCTTCGAATGGCGCGGTGACAGCAAACGGATCCCTGAGCGCTACCAGCTCAGCTGGGTGGACCGCGACGGCCTGCAGTGGACCGCTTACGATCCCTACTGTTTCCCGCCCCAGCTCGGTGACCTGGATCTGCACCTGTTTGGCGAGGGTCGTCACCTGCACGCTTACCGGTTGTTCGGCGGCCACCTGTGCGAGGTGGAAGGGATCGTCGGCACCCGGTTTGCGGTCTGGGCACCGGGCGCTGAACGCGTCAGTGTCATCGGTGACTGGAACCACTGGGACGGACGCCGGAACCCCATGCGCGCGCGCGGCCGCAGCGGTGTCTGGGAGCTGTTCATCCCGGGTGTCAGTTCCGATGAGTATTATAAGTTCGAAATTCGCAACCGGAACCACGGCACAATCCATGTCAAGTCCGATCCCTACGGCCAGGGCTTCGAGTTGCGTCCGGGCACGGCGTCCGTGATTCAGAAACGCGACCAGTTTGCCTGGAATGATCAGCAGTGGATGCGGGATCGCGCCCAGCGCAGCTGGCTGCATGCCCCCATGTCCATTTACGAGGTACACCTGGGATCGTGGCAACGCGACCAGAACGGCCAGTTCATCAACTACCGCACGCTGGCCGACTGGCTGGTAAACTACGTCAAGGAAACCGGCTTCACCCATATCGAACTGCTGCCCGTCACCGAACACCCCTTCGATGCCTCGTGGGGCTACCAGACCACCGGTTATTTCGCGCCCACCAGCCGTTTCGGGACAGCGGACGACTTCCGCTATTTTGTCGACCACTGTCATCGCAACGGCATCGGTGTCATCCTGGACTGGGCGCCCGGCCATTTTCCCAGGGACGACTGGGCCCTGGCGCGCTTTGACGGTACGCCGCTGTATGAACACGAAGACCCACGGCGCGCCGAACACCGCGACTGGGGCACCCTGATTTTCAACTATGGCCGCAACGAGGTGCGCAATTTCCTCATCTCCAGCGCCATGTTCTGGCTCGAGGAAATGCACATCGACGGTTTGCGCGTGGATGCCGTGGCGTCCATGCTGTACCTCGACTATTCCCGCGACCCCGGCGACTGGATTCCCAACGAATACGGTGGGCGGGAAAACCTCGACGCCATTCACTTCCTGCGCCACCTCAACCAGGTGACACATGCAAAACAGCCCGGCACCATGATTATCGCCGAAGAGTCCACCGCCTGGCCACAGGTCACCCGGCCCGTAGACAGTGGCGGTCTTGGTTTCAGCATGAAATGGAACATGGGCTGGATGCACGACACTCTGGAGTACGTGATCAAGGAACCGGTACACCGCAAGTTTCACCACCATCAGTTGACTTTCGGCCTGCTCTACGCCTTCCACGAGAATTTTGTCCTGCCGTTCTCCCATGACGAAGTGGTGCACGGCAAGGGTTCCATGTTCGACAAGATGCCCGGCGACACCTGGCAGCGCTTTGCCAACCTTCGTCTGCTGTACACCTACATGTTCACCTACCCGGGCAAGAAGCTGCTATTCATGGGCAATGAGTTCGGCCAGTACGCCGAATGGAATTTCGACGCTGCGCTCGACTGGAAGCTGTTGCAGGACGAACGTCATGCGGGTCTGAAACAACTGGTCCACGACCTCAACCAGCTGTACCAGGAACAGCCCGCGCTGCATCAGTATGATTTCGAGCCGGAGGGATTCCGCTGGCTGGACTGCAACGACGCCAACAGTTCCCTGTTGAGCTACTATCGCCTGGGTGCTGGCCAGACCGCTGTCATAGTGCTCAATTTCACCCCCGTTCCGCGCCAGGGTTTCCGGCTCGGCGTGCCGCTCGACGGCGAGTACCGTTTGTGCCTCAATTCCGATGCCGGCTACTACAGCGGCAGCAATCTGCCGGTGTGGAGGCACTATCGCACCGAATCGGTTCCCTGGATGAATCAGCCACACTCGATCGTTATCGATCTGCCGCCGCTGGCGGGTGTTGTCCTGCTCAAAGCCTGACTTCTCTCATCGAGGCGGCCTCTTTCCCGGTCAACTAGGAGGCTGTCGGATTTGGGCGATCGTAGCGAGCAAGGTGGGAGGGCGAGGCCATTTTTTCGATCGTTTGAGGAGAATAGCCGTAGCTATTTGACGAAAAGGATCGGGAAAATGGGGCGCTCTCCCACCGGCGCAGTAGATCAGTCCCAAATCCGACAGCCTCCTAGCCGGCGGGCACTTGAATTCGCCCGCCTCCGGGCCTATTTAAGTTAGTAGGAGGCCGTCCGACTCGGGCGATCGTAGCGAGCAAGATGGGTGGGCGCGGCCATTGTTTCGATCTTTTGAGGAGAATAGCCGTAGCTATTTGACGAAAAGGATCGGGATAATGGGGCGATCTCCCACCGGCACAGCAGATCAGCCGCAAGTCCGACAGCCGCCGAGGAGCGCAATTCAGCGCGTCGATCCAGGAGGCCGTCAGCGTGACAACGATCCGTGAGCCCGCAGTGGCGGGCATGTTCTATCCGGACGACCCGTTGTTGCTGCAACAACAACTGGACGCTTTTCTGCATAGCCAGGAAGCCGGCATGGCGCACCCCAAAGCCCTCATTGTACCCCACGCCGGCTATATCTATTCCGGACCCGTCGCCGCCAGCGCTTACCGGTTGCTGCGCAGTATGCGCGGCCAGATTATCCGCGTTGTCCTGCTGGGCCCGGCCCACCGGGTGGCATTCACGGGCCTGGCCACGACCAGCATGCAGTATTTCTCAACACCGCTTGGCCTGGTAAGAATCGACCGGGCGGCAATAGACACGTTGCTGGCGTTACCCCAGGTGCAGATCATCGATGAAGCCCACCGCGAGGAACACAGTCTTGAAGTCCAGCTGCCGTTTCTCCAGACCGTCCTCGGCGATGCGTTTGGCCTGGTGCCGCTGGTGGTCGGTGACGCTGACAGCCGCAGTGTTGCCGAAGTAATTGAAACGCTGTGGGGTGGCTCCGAAACACTGATATTGATCAGCTCGGACCTCAGCCACTACCATGACTACGCCACGGCGCGGCACCTGGACAGCGCCACGTCACGCGCTATTGAGCAGCTCGACCCGCAGGCCATCGACTACGAACAGGCCTGTGGCCGAATCCCGGTCAGCGGCCTGCTGCTCGCCGCCAGGCACCACAAGCTGCACGCCAGGACCCTGGACTTGCGTAACTCGGGAGATACTGCGGGCGGCCGCGACCGCGTCGTCGGCTATGGCGCCTATGCCTTTGAATGAGTCACAGCGCACGCTGTTGCTGATGACGGCGCGCCAGTCCATCGACTACGGCTTCAGCCACAAACGCCCGCTCCCAGTGACACCCAAGGAGCACCCGCCGCTTGATAAGCCCGGCGCCAGCTTTGTCACCCTGCATCACCATGGTCAACTGCGCGGCTGTATCGGCAGTCTGGAGGCCTACCGTCCGTTGCTCGTCGATGTTGCCGAGCATGCCTTTGACGCGGCGTTTGGTGATCCACGCTTCGAGCCCCTGCAATCCCAGGAACTCGACGGACTGAGCGTGGATATATCCATTCTTTCGGCACCCATGGAACTGCGCTTCGACAACCAGCAGGATCTGCTTGCCCAGATTCGCCCGGGTATCGACGGACTGATCCTCGCAGAGGGCGCCAGGCGTGGGACTTTTCTGCCCAGTGTGTGGGAAAGCCTGGCGACCGCAACGGATTTTCTCCAGCACCTTAAGCTCAAAGCCGGCCTGCCGGGCGGTTACTGGTCGGATACTATCAAGGTGTGGCGCTATACCACAGAATCTTTTGGCGACAGTTACGCTTAGGCGGCTGTTGGACTTGCATGATCGTAGCGACCATGTCCGACAGCCTCCTGGAAGCCGGGTTGGTTATCTTCGCTCGCGAGAACCTGGTGGCAGAGTAAGGACAGGCTCCTCGATCCAGCGACGGCCCCGGCGGCCGTTGTGGTCACCTGGCGCGGTTGCAGGCACCGATGGATCCGGCAAGACAGGGCCGGTGGTCGACCCAGATGGCATTGCTCAGGTCTGCACCGGACAGATCGGCGCCGTCCAGGCGCGTATCACTGAGATTGGCATAAGCGAGGTTGGCATCGCGAAAGCGTACGTTGCGCAGGTCGGCGCCACGCGCCGAAACGCCGACCAGGCTGGCGTGACTCAGATCGGCGTTCCTCAGATTACCAAAACTGATACTGGAATACTCCAGGTCGGCACCGGTAAGGGTGGCACCGCCGAGGTCCGCCGCATCGAAACGTGCATTGCGCATGCGGGCCCCCATCAGGTTCGCGCCTGGGGATGCCAGCCCCGACAGGTTACAGCCATTCCAGTTGACTCCGGGTCGCGGGAGGGCCGCACAATCCGGCGGCGGCTCTTCGGGAGACACGTTTTCCAACAGGTAACTCAGCATAAAACCCAATATGACCAGTGCCGCAAACACCACGGGATAGCGGTACAGTTCGGCGTTGGGCGTGCCACTGTGTGACACCTGGTCCTTGAGCTTGCGGTGGCGCACGACTTCCGCTGTTTCGGGACGGCGCCGTTCTACGCGGGTGCGGCGCTCTGGGACTGCACCGCCAACACCGCCCTCGTCTTCGCGCCGGTCCCGCGGACGGCGTTCATCTTCGCGCAGTCGCGCCATCAACAGTTTCTTCCGGTTCTCGTCGGTGGGCGGCAGCTTCATGACTGCGGGGACAAGATCCGGGTGCTGTTGCAGTGTGGCCCAGTCGCCTTCCTCGGGGCGGACCTCGTCGGTGTCGCGAATCCGTCCCAGCAGCACATAACGGCTGATCTGTTTTTCGGGGTACGGACCACGTACCACACCGTCGCGGCGCGTATACCATAGTATACGTTTGTGTCTTGTATCGGTCATCATCCGGTCCGCTGATTGCGCGCCTGGCGTTCCCTTTCCGTGATAAATGCGGCAGTATAGATGCCAGTTTCAACCTCAATCAGCTATCGCTATGGAACCCTCGGGACCCACCTCCGGCATTCCCCTGACTCTGCTGAACCGGCCGCAACCGGTTGCGCTGCAGTTGCAGGTCGGTCAGCAGTTGCAGGCGACCGTGCTGGAGAACGATGCCGGCAAGATCCTGCTCACCATTGGTAATCGGCAGCTCAGCGCCGACTCTTCACTGCCATTCGAACCGGGACAGGTGCTGAGCCTGCGGGTACTCAGGGTCGGCCAACAACCGGTGCTCAGAGTCGTCGCCGCATTACAGGAATCCGCAACCGCAATGGCGGTTCGCATGCTGCTGCCCCGCCACGGCCCCACGACCCCGTTACTGGCGAGCCTGTCACAACTGACGGCAATCCCGGGCGCACCGTTGCCGCGGGTAGTCGACCGCATCGCCAGGGCACTGGTTCGCAGTCTGCCCGATGTAGCAGCCCTGACGACACCTGCGGGCGTCAGGACCGCTATACAGCACACGGGGACCTTTCTGGAACACCGCCTGGCCCTGGCCGCTGGCACGGGGTCATCCGTTGCGGTCAGTTTCGACAGCGACTTCAAGGTCAATTTGCTACGCCTGCTGCAGCAGGTGCGCGATTGGCCGGGCGGCGATCAGAGCACTGCTCCCGCAGGGCAACGGCCCGAATCCCGGCCTGCGGCCTCCGGGCCCGCAGCACCCGCCACCCAGCCATCATCGCCCGGGCTCACGGACAACCGTCCTGCCACCAAGTCTCCGACCGCGGCAACAGCCAACACGCCTGGAACTCCCGCTGGCGCGGCATCTGCACAGTCATCGCCCGCCGCACAACCACGAACCTTACAACGAGCTGTCGAGGCTGCCGCCACTGCGTTGCCGCCAAGAGCCACAGCAACGTCGAGCTCCGTCGCCCCCCCAGCCACCAGCGCCGGTACCGCTCTGCCGGCAACTGGACCGGCCGCTGGAACAGTCGGCCCCGCGCCGCCGTTTGCCGGGGTCGTTCCAACGCCCCAGCCCCCTGTACAGGCCACCATTGACCTGCTTAACCGCTTCGGACATCTGCGTCTCGACCTGTTGCAACAGACCGAAGCCGCGCTGGCGCGCATACATCTGAACCAGCTCGCCAGCCTGCCACGCGAAGCCGAGCACCGCCTGGTCGAGTGGCTGTTCGATATCCCTGTGCGGCGCGGTGATACAATCGATCTGTGGTCGGCGCGCGTCTACCGTGATGCCGACGACGAATCCCAACAGCGCGACCGGCCCACGGTCCAATGGCACGTCCAGCTGGCCTTCGACCTGCCGGGACTGGGCCCCATGCAGGCACAGATCAGCCTGCAGGGCGAAACTGTTGCCACCCGTTTCTGGGCAACCGAGGCCAATACGCTGCCGTTGCTGCGCGAACATCTGCACGAGTTGCGCCGCGGCCTGCTGGTCGCCGGTCTCGAGGTAGGCGACATCGATTGTCAGCAAGGTGCAATTCCTGGCGCAGCAAGTGTCGCGCTCAATCCGCTGATCAGCGAAAAAGCATGAGCACACACAAACAACCCCAGCCCCTGGCCGTCGCCCTGCAATATGACGGCGAAAATGCCCCACGCGTCACCGCCAAGGGCCGCGACCAGATTGCCGAACAGATCATCGAGGTGGCGAGGCAGCACGACATCCCGTTACAGGAAAACGAGCCGCTGGCGGGGATGCTTGCCCGACTGGAGCTCGGCGAGGAAATCCCCGAAGCGCTGTATCTTGCTGTGGCACAGGTGATCGCCTTCGCCTATCACCTGTCGGGCAAGCTGCCGGCGACGCCATCAGCCGACATGCCGCACGCAGATGCTGCGTCCGCGGATCGGGATTAACAGAAACGCTCGGCAGGCCGCGAATCAATCGCTGGAAAAAGATCAGTGCGGCGGAGCGTCTGCAGCCGGCGCGGAGTCAATCGTCAGGCGGCACCGCGCTGCATCATCACCAGCAACTCTGCTTCGCCGCGGGTAATACCGCAGGTTTCCACCAGCTCATCGATGTCCGCACCGCGGATCACCAACTCACTGGCGTGTGAATACGGTCGCTCGGCGCTGGCGCGCATTTCCAGCTGGTTCTGGCGTTCGACAATGCGCTGCACCTGCTGTTGCAGTCTCACCACGTGTTCACCGGCGCCGACCGAGGCGCTGCACAGCGCGCCCAGCTCCTGCTCGAGCTGGTGGACACGCTCGCGCAGCTCGTGCGCCGTTTCAGCAAGGCCGGCGCTGACGCTGTGCACACGCCGCAGTGCATAGATCTGGTAACACACTGCGCCAACGGCGAGACCAGTAAGTATTGTCAGTAGGGCAGTGATCATCGGCGCACCTCAGGCATACTCGTCGACTTGGGGGGCGTCGTCACTGTCCCGTTTGCGGCGACGCTGCTGGTCCGGGTTCCGCTCGCCGGTCGCCGGTTTGCGTTGCGGCGCATGGTCGCCGCTACCGCTGCCGACAGGAGGCCGCGTTGGCGGTATGCGGTTTTGGGGTGGTAGCGGTTCGATTTCGCCCATGGCCGCGTACCCGGCATCCCTTCAGAAACAGGCCGTCCCTAAAGGTCGGCCAGTTCGTCCCACTCCTCATCGGTGAGCAGTTTGTTCAGGTCGACCAGGATCAGCAATTCGCCGTCGCGGCTGGCGACGCCCTGGATGTACCTGGCACTATCGTCGTTACCCACGTTGGGGGCCGACTCGACCTGCGACATCGGCAGGTCGACGACTTCGGCCACGCAGTCCACCAGGATACCGACCACATGTCTGGCGCCCTCGATAATCACGATGCGCGTGGCGTCGGTTACCTCGGCGGTCGCCAGGCCCAGGCGGATGCGGGTATCGATGACCGTCACCACGTTGCCGCGCAGGTTGATAATGCCGAGCACATAATGCGGCGCACCCGGCACGGGCGCAATCTCCGATACACGCAGGACTTCCTGCACCTGCATCACGTTGATTCCGTAGATCTCATCCGCGAGACGAAAGGTAACCCACTGAATGACAGTATCATTTGAATTCGTACTGGCTGCGACCTTGGCCATATGCAAACCTCGAGTTGGTTCTCTTGCACACCGTGTCGACGTCAAAAAACAGTCGATCACCCGAACATGTGGTAAGCTGCATGATCTGTGCCACGATCCGTGGCTTCAAGGCATGCCCGTTACCAGTTCGTGGGTCAACTGATCGATATCCAACAGTGCGCACATGCGTGCTATCACCGTACCGGCCAGCCACAGGCGGGTGCCGCTGGCACTGCGCCACTTGATATCGGTAGGCTCTAAATCAACCACGTCGCCGATCCGACTGCAGGCCAGCGCCCAGCGGCCTTCGTCAAAGATCACCAGGTGCCGGCAACGGTCGCCGGGCGCATCGGCGAGGCTGGCGGCACGCTCCACGGGCAGGACGAAACGGGCCGTATCCACCACCTTGGACTGCAAGCCCTGGTAGGGGACCACACCAAGAAACATTGGCGAATGCCCCGGCATCGGCGTCACATCCGCCGCGGTGGACACCACGCCCTTGAGCTTGACCAGCGGCACGGCCAACGTCAGACCAGCGACCTCGAACAGTAGTGCCTGGAAGCGTGACTCGGCCCAGTCGCGCGCCTCGCAGCCCGGCGTGACGCCAGTTCCGGCGTTACCGGCTGGCTCCGCGGCTTCGACCTCCGCCGTCCGTGCTTCCTCAAGCAAGGCATCCAGGTAGGCGCTTAGCGCCAGCTGCTGATCGAGAATCTGCCTCTGCCGGGTAGCAGTCTTCATCGCGTCGATACCCTGGCCGGGCAAGATTCGCTGGCTGCCGCCCGTGCGCTGTCGAGCCAGCGCAGCAATGAGCGGTAGGCTTCTGTGCCGCGCGCCTGGGCGTCGTAGACACTGATCGGCACGCCTGACCGGCTGGCTTCGCGGAACAGGGTGTCGATCGGGATTACCCGTGTCCACAGATGATCGCCGTGCAGGTCACGCATGACCCGCAGGGCATCCAGGGACGCACGGGTGCGGCGGTCGAAGAAGGTCGGCATAACAGTGTAGGGCGGCCGGCTGCCGCGCGAGCGGCCAATCATCTGCAAGGTGTGCAGCATGCGTTCCAGACTTTTGAGCGCGAGAAATTCGGTTTGTACCGGGATCAGCAGCCGCTCGCAGGCCGCCAGGGCATTGACCATCAATACACCAAGCATCGGCGGACAATCCATCAGCACGTAATCAAACTGCGCCTGCAGGCGCACCAGCGCCTGACTGACAACCAGACCCATGCCGGCACACGCGCCGAGCTGCCGGTCGAGGGTGGCCATGGCGGCGGACGCCGGTATGAGTGACAATCCGGCCACACCGGTATCCTTGAGCATGGTCTCCGGCAGGCGGATATCATTGTCATTCGCACGAGCGGCGAACAGCGAATAAACGCTGTGTTCCATGTCATCCGGGTTGCAGCGAAAGTAGGACGTCAGCGACCCTTGGGGGTCGAGGTCGAGCAGCAGTACACGTTGCCCCTGTTCCGCCAGCAGACCGCCGAGACTGACGGCGGTGGTGGTCTTGCCCACCCCGCCCTTCTGGTTGGAGATCGTCCAGATTTTCACGGCGCCGTCCCTGCCCGCGGCAAACCAGCGGCGCCCGGCTCCGCCGCCACCGACACCGCAGTACCCCGCACGCCGGGCTGCGCGCCGTCCAGCGGTCTGAGCGTGCCCTCGCGGGTGGTCTGCAAATGGTTGAGACGTTCACTGATGCGCGCATCAGCGCCAGACATGATGACCAGCACGACGCGACGGTTTCGGGCGCGGCCCTCGGGCGTAGCGTTGCTGTCGACCGGCCGGAATTCACCGTAGCCGATCGCCGCCATGCGTTGCGGATCGATACCGAGACCGGTGAACAGGTGCACGACACTGGCGGCGCGCGCCGCGGAAAGCTCCCAGTTGGACCGGTATTCAAAGTTGTTGATCGGAACGTTATCGGTAAAACCTTCGACATGAATGATGTTGCCCAGTGGCTTGAGCGTTTCCGCCAACTGGCGCAACACCGGTTCGGATTGCGCTGACAGCTCCGCGTTGCCGGAACTGAACAAGATACTGGACTTGATTTCCACCTCGATCCAGCGCTTGTCGCGGCGCACTTCGATCAACCCTTCGTCGACCAGCTCCGACATCGCCGCCTCGATGGAATCCGCCAGGTGTTGCGAGGCCGCGTCGAGGGTCCGGTTGTCCTCTGGGGCCACCTCTGGTGCAACCTGCTGCTTTTCCTCGCGGCTTTCCTCGACAGGTTTATCGGGAAAAGGCACCTTGAACAACTGGATAACCGGTTTGTTCTGTTCGAACGGCTTATCGGACTGCATCGGCGCGCGCATCAGGTCACCGATCTGAATGGGCTCCAGGGTGTGCGCTGGCTGACGAAAGGCCGCGACGATGGCGTCAGAGAGCACGCGGTACTTGCCCTCGTTCACCGACGATATGGAATACATCACCACGAAGAAGGCGAACAGCAAGGTAATGAAATCCGCGTAGGACACCAGCCAACGCTCGTGGTTCTCGTGCTCTTCGGTGCGTTTCTTTCTGGCCATGTCTGATGTATCCGTGGCAGTCCTGCAGTAACCGGCGCAGCGTGCCCGGTAACCGCTTCAATTACTGATAAAACCCCTGCAGCTTGGTCTCGATGTTGCGCGGATTTTCACCTTCGGCGATCGAGATAACGCCTTCGACAATCATTTCGCGGAACTGCGTCTGGCTGTGGATCTGGCTCTTCAACTTGTTGGCCATGGGCAGGAACAGCAGGTTGGCGAAACCGACACCGTAGATGGTGGCGACAAATGCCGTGGCGATGCCACCGCCGAGCTTGGAAGGATCGGCAAGGTTGTTCATGACATGGATCAGCCCCATGACAGCACCGATGATACCGATCGTCGGGCTGTAACCGCCCATACCATCGAACACCTTGGCCGCCTGGATATCGTGGTGTTCCTTGCTGTCGATCTCGACTTCCAGGATTGATCGGATGACCTCCGGCTCGCTGCCATCGACCAACAGTTGCAACCCCTTGCGCGCAAAGGCATCGGGTTCTTCTTCGGCGATTGCCTCCAGTCCGAGCAAACCTTCGCGGCGGGCGATATTGCTCCAGTTAACAATCTTCTCCGCAACCTCTTCGGGACGCAGCTTGACCGGGACGAACACCCAGACGGCGATTCTCATCGAGCGCACAAAAGTGCGTATGGGTGTCTGTACCATGACCGCGCCCAGCGTTCCGCCACCGACGATAACGAAAGCGGTGAGTTGTACCAGCGAGGACGTGTGCCCGCCCTCCAGCACGTTGCCACCCAGGATCGCCACCAGCGCCATCAGGATACCGACCATGCTGAGTATATCCATGCTCAGCCCCCAGCCGCCTGCACCAGCGCCGGCCCGATATCATGGAGCGACAACACCTGATCGCTGAGACCGGCCTCGGCGACGGCCATTGGCATACCGTAAATAACGCTGCTGGCCTCGTCCTGGCTCCACACCGTGGCGCCCTGCTGTTTCAGGATACGCGCGCCTTCGCGGCCATCGGCGCCCATACCGGTCAACACCAGTGCCAGAACTTTTCCACCGTACACCGACGCGACCGATGCAAAACTGATATCGGCGCAGGGTTTGTAGTGCAGGCTGGCATCGCCATCACCGATGCAGACTTGAACCTCACCGCTCTGCTGCGCAAAGGTCATCTGCCGTCCACCGGGCGCGATCCAGACCTGGCCGGACCTGAGCACGTCACCGTCACTGGCTTCTTTCACCCGGACCGCGCACTGCTGATTCAGACGCGCGGCAAACGCCGGAGTGAAACTGGCAGGCATGTGTTGCACCACTACAACAGGATAACGGAAGTTGGCGGGCAGCCGGGTCAGTACCTGCGCCAGGGCCACCGGCCCGCCGGTCGAGCTGGCGATGGCCACCACCTGAAACTGACTGCGCCTTAGAGGGGCCGACGCGGACGCCGTCGCTGCAACCGCAACACTGCGCCGCGGTGGCGTTGCTGAAGCCGGGATGGCCGACTGCCGCCTGGCCACAGCGCGTATCCGCCGCCGCAACAACAGTTTGGCCTGTTCCCGGTCGCTGGCGATGTCTTCAAAGCGTTTTGGCAGGAAATCGACCGCGCCGGCATCCAGTGCGTCGAGGGTCGCCTGGGCGCCTTCCTGGGTCAGGGAGGAAAACATCAATACCGGAGTCGGGTGCGACGACATGATCTGGCGCACTGCAGTAATGCCATCCATCACCGGCATTTCGATGTCCATGGTGACGACATCGGGTTTCAGCCTGGCAACCTGCTCCACGGCTTCCCTGCCGTTTGCCGCTGTGCCGACAACCTCGATACGCGCGTCCGCTTCAAGTATTTCTACAATGCGCCGACGGAAGAAACCCGAGTCATCGACAACCAGGACGCGCGTCACCATCGACTTCTTCCCGCGCACCGGGTGCGATCCCGCGCATTACCGATGAGAACGCGATCGTCCGCGGCGGACTTTTCGTGTAGCAGCACCACCTCGCATAGCCAATGGCAGGTCACTGTTCATCCCTATTACATGTGCCGAGCGTAAGCTTTCATTAAACTGGGTACATCTAGGATCAAGGCGATTCGACCGTCCCCGGTAATCGTCGCACCGGCGAAGCCGGCCAGTCCCTGCAGGAAGGCACCCAGCGGTTTGATAACGACCTCTTCCTGGCCGACCAGCTGCTCTACCACGAAGCCAACCTTCTGGCTGCCGACGTGGACCACGACCACATGACTGACAGATTCCGTCTGCGTCTTCGACGCATCGGTTACTAGCCAGTCGCGCAGATAGAACAGTGGCAGCGCCTTGTTGCGCACCATGACCACCAGCTGGCCATCGATCACGTTGGTGCGAGTTTCATCCAGGTCAAATATTTCGCTGACGCTGCCGAGCGGCAGAGCAAACGGCTGCGCCCCGAGTTTCACCATCAACGTCGGCATGATGGCCAGTGTGAGCGGCACGCGGATCATCAGGCGGCTGCCCTTGCCGAGTTCAGAATCGATCTCGACGGTGCCGTTGAGCTGACCGATGCGTGTCTTCACCACGTCCATGCCGACACCGCGGCCGGAAACGTCGGAAATCTGGTCCTTGGTGGAAAACCCGGCGGCAAAAATCAGATTGTAGGTTTCGTGATCATCCAGGCGGGCCGCGGCCTCGGCGTCCATCAGGCCTTTTTCGACGGCCTTCTGGCGCAACTTAGCGGGATCCATGCCCTTGCCGTCATCCTCAATGGACAACAGAATATGGTCGCCTTCCTGCTCGGCAGCGAGAATCACAGTACCGGCCCGTGGCTTGCCCGCGGCTTCACGCTCGTGCGGACTCTCTATACCATGATCGACGGCGTTACGTACCAGGTGCACCAGCGGGTCGGCCAGCGCCTCGACCAGGTTCTTGTCGAGGTCAGTTTCTTCACCCTGCAGCTCCAGGTTAACTTCCTTGTTAAGGCTGCGCGCCAGGTCGCGAACCACGCGCGGGAACCGCCCGAAGACTTTCCTGATGGGCTGCATACGCGTCTTCATGACTGCGTTCTGCAGGTCCGCGGTTACCACGTCCAGATTGGCAATCGCCTTGGACATGTCCTCGTTCGCCATGGACTCCTTCAGTGTTGCCAGGCGGTTGCGCGCCAGCACCAGCTCGCCCACCATGTTCATAATCTCGTCCAGGCGCTTGGTGTCGACACGCACGGTGGCTTCCGCCTTATTGGCCGGCAGGCCGGTCAGAATTCTGGATTTGTCGGCCGAAGGCTCCGCGGCGACAGCCTCCGCCGGGCTTGCACTTGCGGCGAGCGTAACCCGTGCGCCTGGACTGCTGACCGCGGGCGGTGTGGGTGCCTTGCCCGCGCCGTGCAACTGGTCGAGCAGGGCTTCGAATTCGGCCTCCGAGATATCGTCATCACCGCTGACTGCCTCGGCAGCGGACGCGGCGGTCGCCGCCGGCTGCTGCGCGTTGCACACGCTCTCGGGCGTGGGTGCTTTACCGGCGCCGTGCAACTGGTCGAGCAGGGCTTCGAATTCGTCCTCGGTAATATCGTCACCACCGGACACTGTGACGGCGCCCTGCACCTCGTCTGCGACGCCGCCAGTCGCCCGTGCCGACCGGTCCAGCATTGCCTCGAACTCGGCGTCGGCGGCGTCAACCTCCACGGGCGGGGCAGCGTCGGATACCGCTTCGGCATCTGCGGGCACGGCCGTACCAGCGGGTACTGCCAGAGTTTCCAGCGTCTTCAGTAACTTGGCAGCAGCCGGTGTCGGCATGTTACCGCCTTGTACTTCGGCGAACATGCTGTTCACCGCGTCGAGCACCTCCAACACGGTGTCCATGAGGGCGGTATCGACACTGCGCTGGCCGTTACGCAGGATGTTAAACACGTCTTCGGCGCGATGGCAGACTTCCACCAAGCCGTCCAGACTCAGAAAGCTGGCACCGCCTTTGATGGTATGGAAGCCACGGAATACGGCATTCAGCAGGTCGACATCATCGGGACGCTGCTCCAGCTCCACCAATTCTTCATTCAGCCGTTCCAGTATTTCGCCGGCTTCGACCAGAAAGTCCCGCAAAATCTCATCGTCGGCGTCGATACCCATCCGCTAGTCCCTCAGAATCCCAAACTCGACAGCAGGTCGTCCACTTCGTCCTGACCGGAGACAGCGCCAGCAGTCTCACCGAGACCCGGCACCTGCGGTCCAAGACCCTGCATGACGGCACCGTCCGGGCAGCTTTTCTGCGCAGGCACCTTGTCAGCCACCGCCGACTCGACGCTGCCCGACAGGCGTATCAATTCCACCAGGTTGTCTTCCACTTCCTGCACCAGGTTAATAACCCGCCGGACAATCTGGCCGGTCAGATCCTGAAAATCCTGCGCCATCATGACGTTCCGACAGGTTGCCATGAATCCGCCCGGCGTTGTCCCGGGTTACGCTGAGGAAGTTGTCAATCTCCTTGCTCATACGACGGAATTCGTCGACATTCATGTCCTTATTGCGGAACCGGTCCCATTTCTCATGCAGGTCATTGGCGCTGCTTTGCAGCTGTTCGGCAATGGGCAAGGTTCCTTCGACAGCGGTCAGGGTGCGGTTAACCGAATTCTCAGTCATGGTAATCACATGATTGAGGCGCGCCTTGGCATCCGGAATATCCGACTCGGCGAGCGCCTGCATGCGCGAGTCCAGCGCAAAGCTGGTCAGCGAGTCGTGGAGCTGACGGGTCATTTTCCCCAGTTCCCGGAACAGGCTCTGTTCACGGATACGACCCAGTTTCTCGATGACCTGTTCGGCCGCGCCAACATTACCGGCTTCCAGCTTCGTGACCAGGGTACGGGCCTCGTGCAGCAGAACGTCATTGTCAAGCTTCTTTGCGGGCTCCATGCGTCAGCCCGCCGTCGCCGCTACACGTTCAAAGATCTTTTCAATCTTCTCCTTCAGAGTCACCGCGGTGAACGGTTTAACGATGTAGCCATTCACGCCGGCCTGTGCGGCTTCGACAATCTGTTCGCGCTTTGACTCTGCGGTCACCATGAGCACTGGCAGGGAGGCCAGTTTTGCGTCGGCACGTACGGTCCTGAGCAGCTCGATACCGCTCATGTTCGGCATGTTCCAGTCGGTCACCAGAAAGTCATAATTTCCGGTCTGCAACATCGGCAGGGCGCTATTGCCATCATCCGCTTCCTGGGTGTTATTGAAGCCCAGATCACGCAACAGGTTCTTGATGATGCGTCTCATCGTGGAAAAATCGTCCACGATCAGGATTTTCATCTCCTTATCCATGGTGACCTCCCGCTGCAGGGTACATATACCCCCGATTATTTCGGCATGCAGCCACAGTTCTTTGACCTCAGTCGACAGTCCATTCAGTCATACGGGCGCGCAGCCGGATCAGAGCCTGACCATGAATCTGGCAGACGCGGGATTCGCTGACACCCAGCACCTCACCGATCTCGCGCAGATTGAGCTCTTCGTCGTAATACATGGCCATCACCAGACGCTCGCGCTCCGGCAGGTTGGAAATAGCCTCCGCCAGTGCCGACTTGAAATGGTCGTTATGCAGACTGTCCAACGGCTCGTTGCGGGGCGCGTCAGCGACCGGTTGCGGAGTCTCATCGCCGTTGACGCCGGCGTCATCGATACTGAAAACCCGGCAACCCGTAGCGTCCTGAAGAATGCGGTGATATTCGTTCAGCGCGATGCCGAGCCTTTCGGCCACCTCGATATCACGCGCATCGCGGCCAAACTGATTTTCGATTTCTCGCACGGCCTCGGCGACCTGACGGGCTTTGCGATGTACCGAACGAGGGGTCCAGTCGGTGCGTCGAATCTCATCGAGCATGGCGCCGCGAATACGGATACCGGCATAGGTTTCGAAGCTCGCGCCTTGCGCAGCATCGTAGTTACGGGAGGCTTCCAGCAGGCCTATCATACCTGCCTGGATCAGATCATCGGCCTGTACGCTCGGCGGCAGGCGACTCATCAGGTGGTAGGCGATGCGTTTTACCAGCGCCGCGTGCTTCGACACCAGGTCTTCGCTTTCAGTTTCAGGGTTGGTCACGTACATAGCGGCTCCATTCATACCGGTATCTCCATGTATCCGCTGTGCGACTGGATGAGACGTTCTACGAAAAACTCCAGATGTCCACCCGCCGCCGACGGCACCGGCCATTTGTCGGTTTTCTGCGCAAGATTCCTGAAGGCTATCGAGGACCGGCTGCGCGGATAGGCCTGGACCACGGCGCGCTGCTTGCGCACCGCCTTGCGCAGGTAATCGTCATGCGGTACGACTCCCATAAATTCCAGTGTAACGTCAAGATAGCGATCGGTTACACGCGAGATCTTGTTAAACAATTCTCTTCCCTCCTGGACACTTTGGACCTGATTCGCAAGCACGCGGAAATGCTGAATGTCGTAATGCGAACTCAGCACCTTGATAAGCGCATAGGCATCGGTAATCGATGCCGGCTCATCACACACCACCACCACGACCTCCTGGGCGGCGCGACTGAAACTGGTTACACTTTCGTTAATTCCCGCGGCGGTATCGATGATCAGCGTATCGATATCGTGATTTAGCTCGCTGAAGGCGCGGATAAGGCCGGCGTTCTCCATGGTAGTCAGCTCGGCGAGGCGCTTGACCCCGGAAGCCGCCGGTACCACCATGATGCCGGAGGGGCCTTCGATGATGACTTCTTCCAGTGTGCGCTTTCCGTCAATGACGTGCGACAGGTTGCTCTGTGGTTGCAGGCCGAGCAGTACGTCCACGTTCGCCAGGCCGAGGTCGGCGTCCATCAGCATCACGCGCTTACCGGCCTCGGAAAGTGCAACCGACAGATTCACCGAGACGTTGGTTTTGCCGACGCCGCCTTTGCCGCTGGTTACCGCTATCACTCTTACCGGGGTGGGTTGTGCCATACGTCGTAATCCAGCAGCCTGGTCCAATCGCAACTCAGACATGAACATTCGTCCGGAACCCTCCGAAACGCTGGGCCATGACCGAGTCGTCAGGCAAGTCACGGCTGCGTGCCAATTCCGCAGCCTGTTGCACCAGATCCTGCGCACGTGCCGGGCACAGGTCTTCAGGCACGCGTTGGCCATTGGCGACGAACATCAGCGGCAGGTGTTGTTTGATCACAGTCGACAGCACGCCGCCCAGGCTAACGGCCTCGTCCAGTTTTGTTAGAATCGCGCCCTCGAGCACCACGCCGGAGAAGGCGCGGATGGTTTCATCCAGCACCGAAGAGTGCAGCGTGGCGGACAGCACCAGCAGCGTATGAATCGGTACACCGCTGTCGGTCAATGTGGCGAACTGCTCGCTCAGGCGCACATCACGCTGGCTCATACCGGCGGTGTCTATCAGTACCAGACGCTTGTCCGCCAGGCTGTTCAGCGTGGAACGCAGTTCCTTGTTATCGGCAGCCACCTGCACCGGGATTCCCAGCAGGCGGCCATAGGTCATGAGTTGTTCGTGAGCACCAATGCGGTAGCTGTCGGTGGTTACCAGCGCCACATGTCGCCGGCCATGCCGCAACACATAACGCGCTGCCAGTTTGGCAACGCTGGTGGTCTTACCGACACCGGTGGAGCCGACCAGCGCGACGACACCGCCCTGGTCAAGGAAATCGTTGTCGGCGATGGGCAGCGTGGCCGACAGTTCAGTCAGAGCCAGTTGCCAGGCAGCCCGCTCATCGCGGGCATGCATCACAGGCGCGGATACTTTTTCTACCAGTGCCGCGTCGAGTTCCATACCGCTGAGCCGGCGCATCATTTCGGTAGGCAGCGGCTCACGGCGTTCCCGGTCGTGCCAAGCCAGATGTGCCAACTGGTTTTCCAGCAGGCCGCGCAGTTGCTTGATCTCTTCACGCATGGAGACGATGGCCGGGTCCTGCGCCCAGTCGACGGTCCGCACAGCGGCCCGCGGCTGCCGCGCCTCAGCGGGTGATGCGCCTTCGCCGTCTTGCCCCATAACTGTTGACAGCCCGGGAACATCCGCTTCCGCGGGTTTGCCGGTGGCCAACTGCGATTCGAGCAGCGCTGCGTCATAGTCGAGCGCCGCAATAATTTCGATACCGCCATCCACCCGCCGATTGGAGAGAATCACCGCATCCGGCCCCTGGTCCTCGCGGACCTTCTTAATGGCCTGACGCATGTCCGGCGCAAAGAAGCGTTTGACTTTCATTTCGCCACCCCGATGATCACTGAGGCCGTGGGCCCTGTGTCATTTATGTTCAACACCATACTCATGCCGCCGGGCTCCCGTTTCGCTTTACACCGAGACTCGATGCGTCAGTTCCAATGCTGGCAACCACTTTAATCTGCTTGTTGTCCGGTATTTCGTTGTACGCCAGGACCTGCAGTGCCGGAATGCTGTGGCGGACCAGCCTCGCCAGCCACGGCCGGATCGGCGGTGTGACCAGCAGGATGGCTGGTTGGCCGCCGGCTTCCTGCCGCTGCGCCCTCTCAGCCAGCGAACGGTGCATCCGTTCTGCCAGCCCAGGCTCGATCCCGGCGCCCCCTTCAGAAACTGACTGAATCGAGTTTTGCAATATCTGTTCCAGCGATGGGTCAAGTGTAATGACCGGTACTTCAGGCCCTATCCCATTGATATGCTGAACAATTGACCGGCCAAGGGCGACACGGACAGCGGCTGTCAGAGCGCCAGGATCTTGACTTCTGGTGCCCGTCTCAGCGAGCGCTTCAGCGATGGTCCGCATGTCGCGCACGGGTATGCGTTCTGCGAGCAGGTTCTGCAGTACCTTGAGCACCACACCGATCGACAGAGTCTTGGGAACCAGGTCCTCGACCAGTTTCGGCGCCACCTTGGCCAGCACGTCGAGCAGCTGCTGCACCTCTTCGTGGCCGATGAGCTCGTGCGCGTGACTCTGCAGCAGTTCGCTCAGGTGAGTGGCGACCACGGTACTCGCGTCGACCACCGTGTAACCTAATGTACGGGCGTTGTCGCGCTCCGATGCCTGGATCCATACCGCCTCCAGAGCGAACGCCGGGTCGCGTGTCGCGATACCCTGGAGCGCACCGAACACCCGTCCCGGGTTGATGGCCAGATCGCGGTCGGGGTAGATCTCGGCCTCGCCCACCGGCACGCCCATCAACAGGATCCGGTAGGCGTTCGGAGACAACTCCAGGTTGTCGCGGATGTGCACGGGCTGGATGAGAAAGCCCAGTTCCTGCGAAAGTTTCTTACGCACGCCTTTGATACGGTCCATCATCTGTCCGCCCTGGGCGCGATCGACCAGCGGAATGAGACGGTAACCGACTTCCAGTCCGATAATGTCGACGGGGCCAACATCGTCCCAGCTGAGATCGCGTGCCTCCGGGGGTGCTTCCTCGGGGTGCGGTCGCCGCTCGACCGGCAGCAGCTCCTGCTGCTGGCGCTTCCAGGAAAAGTAAGCACCGGTACCGGCCGCGGCTGCCAGCGACAGGAAAGCCAGGTTGGGCATGCCCGGGATCAGCCCCATGAAGCCGATGACGCCACCGGACACCGCCAATACCATGGGATTACCGAACATCTGGTCGAACACCTGTTCCGACATTTTCTGCTTACTGGACACGCGGGTAACGATAATCGCCGTCGCCGACGACAACACCAGGGACGGAATCTGCGCCACCAGGCCGTCGCCGATGGTCAGCAGGGTATAATTATGCAGTGCATCGCTGATCGGCAGGTCGAATTGCAGCGTGCCGATAGCCAGCCCGCCGATAATATTGATAAACAGGATCAGTATGCCGGCAATGGCATCGCCGCGGACAAACTTGCTGGCGCCGTCCATGGCTCCATAAAAGTCGGCCTCGCGCCCGATCTCTTCGCGGCGAATGCGTGCATCGTCCTGACTGATCAATCCGGCATTCAGGTCGGCATCAATCGCCATCTGTTTGCCGGGCATGGCATCCAGGGTAAAACGGGCGCTGACTTCGGAAACACGTCCCGCGCCTTTGGTGACCACGACAAAGTTGATAATAACAAGTATGGCGAACACCACCAGGCCGACGGCATAGTTCCCACCCACCACGAACTCGCCAAAGGACTCAATGACCTTACCGGCTGCACCAGTACCGGTATGGCCGTTCAACAGCACTACCCGGGTGGATGCGACGTTCAGCGCCAGGCGTAACAGGGTCGTCACCAGCAGCACGGTGGGAAATATACCGAAATCCAGCGGTCGCAGTGCATAGATAGTTACCATCAGCACCACCAGTGACAACGTGATGTTGAAGGTGAAGAACATATCCAGGGCGATGGGTGGCAGCGGTATGATGACCATGGCCAGCATCATCACCAGCAAAACCGGCGCGCCCAGGCCGTTGCGGCTGATATCATGAAAACTCAGGCTTGCTGCTTCACTTGCCATAGCACTTTCTCTCTTCGGTCTGAACGGGTGGGCGGCCTACGCTTTGTTTCGCCGGACCGCCTGCCGGACAATGTGGGTGTTTGCACATACGCTGCGCTACCCTGTACGCCGGACCTTCACCCATGTGACTCGGAGCCTGTCGCACTTGGGGCTGATCTACTGCGCCGGTGGGAGAACGTCCCATCTTTCCGATCCTTTTCGTGATACAGCTACGGCTAATCTCCTCAAACGATCGAAACAATGGCCTCGCCTTCCCACCTTGCTCGCTACGATCGCCCAGATCCGACAGCCACCTAGCCGACTTATTCATTGTCGCTGGCACGTTTGCGGCCGGTCCCGCTTCCCGGCCCCTGGAAGAATTCGTCGGATACCTCGACACCGGCTGGACGATTCGGAATCGGCCCGCCATGCACGCTGGCTTTCAACTGGAAAACGTAAGCGAGAATCTGAGCGACGGCGAGATACAACCCGGCCGGAACCTCGTGGTTGATTTCAGTACTGTAGTAGAGTGCACGTGCCAGCGGCGGTGCTTCGTACAGCGGTACTTTGTTGGCCACGGCAACGGTCCGTATCTGGCTGGCGATGAGCTCAACGCCTTTGGCCACCACCACGGGCGCACACATCTTCGCGGCGTCGTAGCGCAGCGCCACCGCGTAATGTGTAGGGTTAGTGATGATCACATCGGCCTTGGGAATCTGTTCCATCATGCGGCGCTGGGCGATGTCGCGCTGCATCTGGCGGATGCGGGATTTAACTTCCGGTTTCCCTTCCGCGTTCTTGTGCTCATCCCTGACTTCCTGGCGAGTCATTTTCAGATTTTTGGCGTGGTCCCACAGCTGGAACGGCACATCAACGGCGGCAATCAGCAGCAGTGAGGCACTCAGAACAATGAAAGACTTAGAAAGTATGCTGCCGGTGTGTGCCAGCCCCGTCTCGATCGACTCGCGGCCGAGCCCCATGAGTTCAGGCAGGTAGTGCCATAACAGACCTGCGCCGACCGAACCGATAAGCATAAACTTGGCCAGCGATTTGATCAGTTCCACCAGACCGCGAACCGCGAAAATGCGCTTCATACCTTGTAGCGGGTTCAGTTTGTCCGGTTTGAACGCCAGCGCCTCAGCGCTGAACGACCAGCCACCCAGCGCAATCGGCGCGGCAAAGGCCGTCACCAGCATCACCAGCAGGAACGGGGATATCACCAGTCCGGCCTGACCGAGTGCGGAACCGAACAGATCGATAACAGCCCAGTGGTCAAAGAGCTTGGCGCGCTCTATCTCCAGACTCTGGTGCATAATCTGACCAAGCTGCTCCACCATGTGGCGCCCCAGCACACTCATCGACACGGCAGCCATCAGCAGCATGGACATGGTGGTGAGCTCCCGCGAACGCGGCACCTGGCCCTTCTGGCGGGCCTCTTCGAGTCGTTTGGGGGTCGCCTCTTCGGTTTTTTCCTGGCCGTCTTCGTTCTCTTGTGCCATGTCAACGCCCCGCGCCCCCGAGTGTATCGACTGCCGCCAGCGACTCGTCCAGCATGTGCTGAACTTCCGGTAACAGGTTGGACAAAGCGTACACCAGCACGATGAAGCCCAGCGACAGCGTCACCGGGAAGCCGACGCCAAAAATATTGAGTTGTGGCGCCGCACGGCTGACGACCCCAAACGAAAGGTTCACCAGCAGCACCGAAGCCACCGCGGGCAAGGCCACCATGACTGCGTCGCCGAACATGCGCACGCCCCAGTAAGCAACAGCGCGGAAATCGTCGCGCGACAAAGCATCAACACCGATCGGCACGGACTGAAAACTGTCCACCAGTACCCGCAACAGCGCGAGGTGACCGTTCATGGCAAGAAACAGCAGTGTCGCGATCACCAGGTAGTACTGACCGATAACCGGCACATTAACGCCATTCTGTGGGTCGACCATCTGCGCGAAGCCCAGTCCCATGCCCATGGCGATGGCCTGCCCCGCAATCACCAGGGTGGCAAGAATCAGCTGCAGGCTGAACCCGATTGCCAGTCCCAGCAGCAGTTGCTGCGCAGTCACCAGGGCGCTGGCGGCAGACAGCGGCTCGATCGCAGGTACCGGCGGAACGAGCGGCAGCACGACCCAGGTCAGCAACAGCGCAGTGATAAGTCTAATACGCAGCGGGACCACCTTCGCGCCGAAAATCGGTGCGATCGCCAGCATGGCGGCGATACGTGTAAATGGCCAGACCAGCGTGCCCATCCAGGAGGCGATATCGGCACTGGTCAGGAACATGGCCGCACTGCTCATCGTTAGCTACCCGATCAGTTCCGGTATGCTTTCGAAAATGTGTGTGGCAAAACCCAGCAGGGTATTCAGCAGGGCCGGGCCGGCAATCAAAATGACCAAAGCCACGACAATCAACTTGGGTACGAACGTCAGCGTCATTTCGTTGATCTGGGTGGCGGCCTGCAGCATGCCTACCAGCAAACCAACCACCAGCGCTGACAACAGCAGCGGTGCGGACAACAGTGCAGTGATTTCCATGGCCTGAACACCAACGTCGATAACTGTTTCCGGGGTCATGCTGTGTGCTCTCCTAGACCGCGAAACTGGAGGCCAGCGTGCCCATAATCAAAGACCAGCCATCGATAAGGACAAACAGCATGATTTTGAAGGGCAGCGAAATAATCATGGGTGACAACATCATCATGCCCATGGACATCAACAGGGTGGCAATTACCAGGTCAATGACCAGAAAGGGGATCAGTATCAAGAAACCAATTTGAAAGGCGGTCTTCAGCTCGCTGGTGACAAACGCCGGCATCAACAATGAAAACGGTACGTCGTCGGGCTGTTCGAACTGTGGCGCATCGGCTATGTTGGCGAACAGCATGAGGTCATCGTCGCGCGTCTGGGCAAGCATGAACTTGCGGAACGGTCCCGCAGCCTGGTGCAGTGCTTCCTGCGCCGGCATCTGTTCATCGAGGTAGGGCTCGAGGGCGTTGTCGTAGACCTTGTCAAACACCGGCATCATGATGAACAGGCTGAGGAACAGCGCCAGGCCGACCAGAATCTGATTGGAAGGTGAAGACTGCGTACCGAGCGCCTGGCGCAGAATCGCCAGTACAATAATGACCCGGGTAAACGACGTCATCATCATCAGCGCGGCCGGCAGGAGGCTCAGTGCCGTCATGAACAGCAGAACCTGAATGGTGACCGTGTAGGTCTCGGAGCCGTCCTTGCCAGGCTCAACCCTGAGCGCCGCAAGTCCGGGCTCGGCCAGTGCCATGACCGGGGAAAGGCTCAGCACCAAGCTCAACCAGAACAACAGGCGTTTCATGACGTGCGGTCCCTGGTGATCAGGCGAGCGAGTTGTTCGGCGAAACCGGAACCCGGAGCCACATGCTGCGGCTGCAGGGGATGCTCAAGCACGTGCAGAGTTTGCACCCGCCCCGGTGCAACACCGACCAGGAGTTGGGTTTCTCCCGCCTGTATCAGTACCACACGCTCGCGTGAGCCCATGGACAACCCACCGAGTATGCGCAATCCACCACCCGCGCCTGCCTGGAAACGCCCGCTGCGCTTGAGCAGCCAGGCAATAGCCAGTATCAAACCCAGCACCAGCAGCATACCGAGGGTCAGTTGCCACAAACTGGTCATGGCCATTGGATCATGCGATGAGGACAGCAGCGAAAATGGCGTCTTTTCTGATTGCGAGCGAGCAACGGACGGTGTTGCTCCATCGGCCGCCAACACCACGTGTTGAAAAAACAGCAGGGGCAAGCCCGTAAACAGTTGCCGTCGTGTTGACGTAGATTTCATGCGGAGTCTACTTGAGCTTCTTGACGCGTTCCGCCGGACTGATCACATCCGTGAGCCGTATACCGAACTTTTCATTGACGACGACGACCTCGCCGTGTGCCACCAGCGTGCCGTTTACCAGCACATCCATGGGCTCGCCAGCCAGGCGGTCGAGTTCCACCACAGAACCCTGGTTGAGCTGCAGAAGATTGCGGATACTGATATGGGTGCGGCCGATTTCCATGGAAATTGTTACCGGAATATCCAGGATGACGTCCAGGTTCGCCTCATCACCGGCCGGACCGCCAGAGGTATCTTCCAGGTCATCAAACTCAGCAGCCGGCGTTTCGGCGACCACTGCACCAGCGTCCGCGTCGGCCTGTTCGGCCATTGCCGCGGCCCAGTCGTCTTCTACGGCCACATCGTCGCTGTCAACTTCGTCACTCATTGGCTTCTCCTGCCAGACCTACTGTTCAATTTGATCGGCGCTGATTTTCTTCAGGATCTTTACAGCGCGACTGCCGTTGTGAGTCCCGAACTTGCCGCGAAACACCGGTGTGTCTTCAGCTTCGAGGGTTACCAGTTCGGGAAGGTCTATGGGTATTACATCGCCAGCCCGCAGATTGTTGACGTCACGCAGCGTCAGCGTGGTCTCGACCAGCGTGCTCTTCAGGTCTACCCGGGCCTGTTTCATTTCTTCACGAATAGCCCGTGTCCAGCGCTCGTCGCGGTCGGAACGATCGCTTTGCACGCCGGCGTCCAGCAGTTCGCGAATCGGCTCGACCATGGAATAAGGCATGGTGACGTGCAGGTCGCCGCCGCCGCCATCCAGTTCGACACGGAACGTATTCACCACCACCACTTCGGTTGGACTGACGATGTTGGCAAAGTGCGGATTGACTTCAGAGCCCTGGTAGTCGAACCCAACATCCATGACCGGCTTCCAGGCCTGCGACAGGTCCCGAAAGGCGATATTCAGCACCATCTGTATGACGCGCAGTTCGGTGGGGGTGAACTCGCGGCCTTCGATCTTGGTGTGAAACCGTCCGCCGCCACCGAAGAAGTTATCAACCAGTGAAAATACCAGTTTCGGTTCCAGCACGAACAACGCCGTACCACGCAAAGGCTGCACCCGTACGAGGTTAAGACTGGTCGGCACGAACAGGCTGTGCACATATTCGGCGAATTTCAGCATCTGCACACCGGAAACCGAGATCTCTCCGGCGCGGCGCAGCATATTGAAAAGACTGATACGGAAATAGCGCGCAAACCGCTCGTTGATCATTTCCAGCGTGGGCATACGCCCACGAACGATGCGGTCCTGGCTGGTGAAGTCGTAGCCACGAACTTCGCCTTCCGGGATTTCTTCGTCGGTCTCGGTTTCGACATCACCGCCGCTGACACCGTGCAACAGCGCATCGATTTCGTCTTGTGACAGCAGGTCGTTCACGGATTCACCCTATTGCATGACGAAACTGGTAAAGAACACGCTTTCCACAGCGGGGCTGCCGGTTTCTGCTTTCATGACTTTCTGGATTTCACTGAGCGCGTCGCTGCGCAGCTTTTCCTTACCGTCGCGGGTATTGAGCACAAACGGGTCCTGGCCGCTGAGCAGCATAACCAGGCTGTTTCGAATTGCGGGGCGTTGTTCCTTGACACGTTCGACCGCATCGGGATCGCGGGTACCGACCTCGACGGTGACCTGCAGGAAGCGGATATCGGAATCGCCGCTGAAGTTCACCACAAACGGTGGATCCAGCGGGATGTAGTTTAACGGAGCCTTACTCTTGGCGGTCTTGTCGGTCCCGGCTTTGCCAGCCTTGGTTTGGCCTGCGGTCTGTTCAGCGGCAACCCTGTTTGCGTCACCGGATAACACGCCGGTCAGCATCAGTGTAGCCGCGGCGGAAACACCCAGTAACAGCACCGCAACCAAGGTGATAACCAGCAGCTTGGATGTGGATTTCGGCATCTCCGTGCCGCCCTCGGTATCCAGATCCAGATCGTCTTCCCGTGCCATGCGCAAACCCCTTTGTTGCATCGTGCATGAGGTACAGCAAGACGTATGCCACGCGGAACAGATATTTTTTATTATTTACATTCAGTATGTTGCATATCTTACTCTGGCGATCGCCAGAATTTTGACTGAGTGCTCACAGATCTTTCGACAGAAGCTTGGCTGGAGGAAATGCCGCTAGCAACAGCGGGTTGTGGCTGGCGACAGCAGCTGCGGCGGGAAATTTGCCGGTTTACCGGGGCGAGTGGCCTGGCGCAGGGCGGGGTCCGGCGCTGTCACAGGGGGTTAATGCCTTAGGAGCCTGTCCGAGTCATTTTCGCTCAGCGAGAAAGTGGGACACCGAGGACAGTCTTTCCAAGGTTTAGGGCATCGCTCTACCGCTTTCATAGTAGCAGAATGATTACACGGACAGGCTCCTGGCACCCTGAGGTGGCTGTGCCTTTGAGGCTTAGTCGTGTGTCAGTGCGCCGCATGCGACAACCATTCCCGGAAGCCGTCATGGGGCAAGGGTTTGCTGATATGGAAGCCCTGTACCAGGTCACAGCCCATTTCCTGCAGGATTTGCCGGATGCTCTCGTCTTCGACGCCTTCGGCAACCACCTTGCAGTCCAGGTTGTGGCCCAGTTCGATAATCGAACGCACTACCGCCACATCCCGCGGGTTACTGGCCATGCCCTCAAGGAAGGACTGATCGATTTTCAGGGTATCGATAGGCAGCCGTTTCAAATACGACAAGGAAGAATAGCCGGTACCAAAATCATCGATAGCAATCGACACGCCTAGTTTGCTCAGACTGTCGAGGATGCGTGCACCTTCATCCAGATCAGCCATCAGCGTGCCTTCGGTGATCTCGATTTCCAGACTGCTGCCGTCGAGCCCGACCTTTTTCAGGGCCTGGTGGATACGGTTAACCAGGCCCGGCGAATGGAATGAACGCGTCGAAACATTGACCGAGATCGGCATGGGTTTTCCGGCCTCTGACCATCGCTTGCTTTGCAGCAACGCTGTATCCAGTACCCAGTCGGTGATGGGCGCGATCATACCCAGCTGTTCGGCAACCGGTATGAAACGCCTGGGCAATACCAGTCCCTGCTGTGGATGCTGCCAGCGCAGCAGCGCCTCGACGCCACGGATTTCGCCGCTGGCCACATCGATTTGCGGCTGATAGTAAAGTTCAAACTCCTGGCGCTCCAGCGCGCCGTGCAACTGACCGGAGAACTGCAAGTGTTCTGTCGCCGAGGACGGACCCAGGTCGGACTCATAGAACAGGTAGGGTGCCGAGTTCCACTTAGCGCGATACATGGCGCTGTCAGCGTGACTCGCCAGCGTATTCGCGTCTTCACCGTGCTGCGGATACACCGCGATGCCGATGGTGCTGCTAAGACAGAGCTCGCGCTGCTGATAGGAAAACGGTGCACCCAGCGCGTTGATGACCTCACCGGCAACACGTTCGACAGCGCGCTCGGCATCCTGCAGGAAGGGCAATACGATGCCAAACTCGTCACTCCCGAGACGGGCCAGCGTGTCGGTATCCCGAAGCACCTTCTGTAGACGTTTGGCGATCTGACGCAACAACTCATCACCCGCCTGATGTCCGAGTGAATCGTTATACATCTTAAACTGGTTGATATCGAGCACCATCACAGCCACGGCAGCGCCCGGGTTGCGCCGCGCCACCGCCAACGCGGAGCTGAGCCGGTCATACCAGAGCGCGCGGTTCGCCAGCCCGGTTATTTCATCCTGGGTAGACAGTTGCTCCAGGCGCTCGCGGTCGGAATGCAGATCGGTAACGTCTTCCATCAGACAATGCACACGCAATACGCGTCCGCGGCGGTTGGCCATCGGATAGAAGGCCATGCGAAACCAGCGGTCGGTTGTGTCCTCCTGGTCTTCGGGCCGCAGGCGAATTTCCAGCTGTACGGATTCGTTGTCGATGACCTGTTGCCAGGCGGTCAGTATACGGTCGCGTTCGCTGCCGTGAATGCGGTAGAAACAGGGGATCGGCGCCTCGAATTCGCGGCTGCAGAATGCCCGCGTGCCGGGACTTGCGTAACTGATACTGTTGTTCTCAATATCCACGGTCCATAACAGCTGGGGGATATTGCTGAGGATCTCGCCAGCCAGCGATTGTTCCGCACCGAGTTCGTCGCGCTGATCGGTCAATTGTTCAATGGCGGCGCGCCAATATGCCTCGGTCATCACGGCGAGGTCACGAAAGATCATCTTGATTAACGCCGATTCGACGGCATCGCGATCTTCGTGGGGAATCTGCGGGTGGGTTGCGACCAGATTTTGCAAGTGCTCGAGGAACAGGCGGTAAGCCCCCAGCGTCCAGACCGGCTTGACACCGCGCCGGTAATGCTGCCGGCCGATGTGCTCCGAACGCTGGGTCATCTTCTCGTCGATTTCACCACTCAGCAGCCCGAGCTTGTGCCCCAGCATGGCGCGCACCAGCTCACCAATGTTGCCGCCGTCGCGCTCGAAAGCGTACAACACATCGGCAATGTCCGGGTTATCGAAGAGATAGTTGTAGCTGGTTTCGGCAAAACCTGCCGCACCCTGGGCCAGAACACCCTGGTAACGTTGCAGCAGCTGGGTATCGGCGTCGCTCAGCTGGAGGACATAATTGAATTCCTTGCCCGCAATCGCGCCAGAGGATTTTCTCCTCGCGCCGATGCGCCGCTCCTCTTTCGGCCGCCCGCGCTTCTTCGAGGGTGTTGGCATCGCCAAATCCGCAAGTTGTTATAATTGTCCGGGTAAGGTAACACAGCAAGATCCCTAAAGACAATCAGTCTGTTAGGCTAACGAAGCAGAGGCCCGGCACCACCTGCCCAGGTTGCCGCCAAATCAAGTACCTGATTTCAACCGGTTAGGCAAACAGGTCCAAACGCCCCCTCCGGGTGAAGGCTGCGAGCGGTGTCTGTACACGGATTTCCTGGCCGGATTCGCCGCCTCCTTCAAAACTGTTCGCCCAGTAAGGATTTTCCCCGTCGTGTGCAGCCTGCTGGCGGCCAGCGAACGACTGCTGTCCAGATACATCGACATCGACCAGTTGCACACCGGACGCTTCAAGCATTTCTTTCAGACGGGGCACTGCCGCCTCCAGCGCCTCCCGTACCGCCGCGTGGTGGGTAGTAAATTGGATAGTGGCCTGATCGTTCTGCATCTGAATGCGGACTTCCAGAGGACCGAGGTTGGCTGGGTTCAACTTAACCTGGGCACCCTGCACCTTGTGACTAGCCAGCCACTGGATGCGTTCGCCCAGCGCCTGATCCCAGTCCGCCTGACTGAAGCCTGCAGCGACCGTCACCGTCGGCATGCCGGGGCCCGATGGGACCGCGGCGGAACTGGCCGTGGTCGGCAACGACGCGCCGGAGACCGGCGAATCAGCGCGCGTCAGTAAATCGGCTGGTGCGGACCGGTTATCGCTGGTGAGCCGCTTCAACGCGGCAAGCAGCGCCCCGGTATCGATCGCCCGCTGGTCCTGAGCCGCAATGGGCTGCTGCGCTTGCGACAGCGCCGTGTCGATGGTGGAGAACGGCCTGTTGTCTAGGCTCACAGCCTGCTGGCAGTGCTGCTGCGAATCGACGGCGGTCTCGCTGGTCTGTTGCCAAACAAGCGGGGTCTGGTTAGCGAGACCAGCGCTTGCCACCAGCGGCCGGGGTGGAGCATCGGCGGACCGGGTAATAGCGTCCAGGGCGTCGGCGGGCAATTCGGACTTGAGGGCGGGCTGCTCCTGCAACAACTGTTGCAACGCGGCGGCCAGCTGTTGTTCCGGCCGGACTGCGCTATCCTGCCCCAGCGTTCTCAGCTTGGTTGCCAAGTGCTCAACAAACTCTCTTAGGTCGATACCAGCCCCGGCAACCTTGTCCATGATCTGCCGCAAGAGTGGCAAGAGCATGCCGTCCTGCGGCAAGACCGGCAGCGCGGCGAGGAGATTTTCGCCATCCAGCGGCCCCGTGAGATTGTCCGCTGAGATTGGAGCCAAAACCGAACAGGCCTCACCGAGGAGCTCCCCAAAGCCGCTGGAAGACATGTTATCTGACTGATTTAACTGAACAGTTGAGTTCGCAGCGGGCAGCAACCCAAGGGTTGCCGCAGCGGTTGGCAAACTCGGCAAGGATGGACTCATCCGTTCGCTCCTGCATCGATCAACATCGCTTACAAGGTACTAGAGCAATGCCTGTGCCACGTCTACTTCTTGGGCGTCCGTTGGGCACGCTCGTCGTGCTCGAGCTGCTCGCGACGTTCCTGCTGCTGATGTTCCAGCTGCCGAAAGCGATCGACCACCTTGTCGATGGCCTGGCTGTGACTCCGGGATTCAACCCAGCGCTGGCGGGTCTTTTCATGCTGCAACTGGTAGCGGGCGACCAGAGCTTCCTGCTGCTGAACCGCCTCACCCAGGCGACCCAGGAAAGCACGGTAGTCGCGCAAGCGCGAAGCGTTTAGCCCACTTTCACCGCTGGCGGCAAAGTCACGTGAGTACTGTTCGCGGTACGCGCGTAACTCGTCCAGCCTGGCCTTCTGCGCATCCAGAAACTGCTGGGACTGCCCGAGCTTTTGCATGGCATCCTGTTCGCGACCACGGGCGACGCGTTGGACCGGTTGCATACGTTTGGATCGTGTCATCGACTGCACGTTTGTCTCGCACTCACCATTATTTGTCGGCAGCGGTCGGACAGAGATTGAGCTGGCTTGCGATTCCACCTTTTTCCGTCCCTGAAGATGGGGGCGATTGTGCCATAGCAGTGGCCTGCACCACTAGCCACCACCATGCACGCCTGGCCGGGCACTGTCGGAATTCGCCCCCAGCGAGCTTGCCAGACCAGCGAGGCTGTCCGTCCAGCCTACCTGCTCGCGCATGTGCTGCTGAAGGAACTCCGTCAGCTTCGGGTACATTGCGATCGCCTCATCGACACGCGCATCGCTGCCTGCCTGGTAGGCACCAACGCTGATCAGGTCCTTATGTTGACGATAGGTCGAATAGATCTGTCTAAAACGGCGCGCCGCCCAGTCGTGCTCTGGCGCAACGATATCAACCATAACGCGGCTGATCGAGGCTTCGATATCGATAGCGGGATAGTGCCCTGCTTCGGCTAGTTCCCTTGACAGCACAACGTGGCCATCGAGGATGGCGCGTGCAGCATCCGCAATCGGGTCGTTCTGATCGTCACCTTCGGCGAGTACTGTATAGAACGCGGTTATCGAGCCGCCATGCTCACCCGTACCAGCACGTTCCACGAGTTGCGGTAGCTTGGCAAACACCGAGGGTGGATAACCCTTGGTCGCCGGGGGTTCGCCAATAGCCAGGGCGATTTCACGCTGCGCCTGGGCAAATCGCGTCAGCGAATCCATCAACAGCAGAACCTGTTTGCCCCGGTCACGGAAGTATTCGGCAATACTCGTGGCCAGCATGGCGCCGTGCATGCGCATCAGCGGTGAGTTATCGGCGGGTGTAGCCACGACGACGGAGCGCGCCATACCCTCTTCACCAAGAATATTCTGGACAAATTCCTTGACTTCGCGACCGCGCTCGCCGATCAGACCGACGACGATCACGTCCGCATTGGTATAGCGCGTCATCATGCCCAACAGGACGCTCTTGCCGACGCCACTGCCCGCAAACAAACCCATCCGCTGGCCACGTCCCACACTCAACAGCGCGTTCATGGCGGCGACGCCGACGTCGAGCGGCTCGTGGATGGGCGGTCTGGAAAGCGGATTAATCGATCGCCCCGTCAGCGGCACGCGCTGATCCGCCTGCAGGCCTCCCTTGCTGTCCAGCGGATGACCCGCCCCGTCCAGCACACGACCCAGCAGGTGCTCACCGACTGGTGCCTCGCAGACACTATGGGTTGGCGTTACCCGGGCATTGGGACCCAGGCCCTGCAGGCCACCAATCGGCATCAGATACAGCTTGTCATCGTGGAACCCGACTACCTCGGCTTCGATGGACGCACCCACGGCCGGTTCTATCAGGCAACGGCCGCCGATGGCAGCCTGGCATCCAACCGCCTCCAGTGTAAGCCCGACCATGCGTGTCAGCCTGCCGGCAACTACCATCGGCTGTTGTTGCCCGGCTCGTTTTAGATAGGGAGCCAGTCGTTGCGACCAGAGCAGGCTGCGGGGCGCTGGCAACATCACTGATCCTCGCCGTCGCCGCTGCGCTGACCGCCCATGACGTGGGCGATGACCGCATTGAGGCGCGCTTCGACACTGGCGTCAATCTGCGACGTCTCGGTCAACACGCGGCATCCGCCGCGGGTCTGCACGGGGTCTTCGACAAGCTGCAGCTGCTGTCGCCCCTCTCCCACTGACATGGCATTCCGGATCAGGGCGGCGTCGTCGGGATGCAGCGCCAGTCGCACGTTACGCGCCGCTACCGGCAGTGCCGCGAGCGCCTCGCGCACCACGCCGATTACCTGTTCGGGTTCGGCCTTCAATTCGCGGCGCACCAGCTGCCGCGCCACCAGCATGGCCAATTGGACGAGCTGCTGTTCGACTGTTTCGTCCAGTTGTTCCAAAGGCTTGTCCAGGCTCCCCAGCATCTTTTCGAGCACCTGAATCTGTACGCGTAACTCTTTCAATCCGGCGTCTCGCCCTTCCTGCAAGCCCTGCTGAAAGCCTTCCTGGCGCGCCTGATTCTGGATTTCTTCCAGCTGACGCGCGGTAACCGGTCTGCTTCGCGGGATGCCCTCCCTTTTGACCTCCGGCAGCAGCCAGGTCTCGCAGTCGGAGAGATCCTCGCTGCGGATAATTTTAGACAAACTGTTCCGCTCCCTTGCCACCAAGCACAATCTCGCCGGATTCCGACATGCGCCGCGCAATAGCCAGAACTTCCTTCTGCGCGCCTTCGACTTCGCTCAAACGGACCGGTCCCTTGTTCTCCAGATCGTCGCGCATCATTTCAGCGGCACGTTTGGACATATTGTTGAAAATCTTGTCCTTCATAGCTTCGTCGGCACCCTTCAGGGCGAGAATCAGCGTTTCCGATGACACTTCGCGCAAGAGTGCCTGGATACCGCGATCATCGACGTCGATAAGGTTGTCGAAAACAAACATGAGGTCCTGGATCTGCTGACCGAGTTCGGCATCAGCATCATTTATGGCCTCTATAATTTGACCCTCGATGGAGCTGTCGACGAAGTTAAGGATATCGGCCGCAGCCTTTATACCGCCGACACTTGAAGACTGCACGTTCTGGTTGCCCTGAAACTGGCGTTCCAGAATTTCATCGAGCTCCTGTAACGCGGACGGCTGGATACCGTCAAGGGTGGCAATGCGCAGCAATACATCGTGCCGGGTGCGTTCGGGGAAGAACCTGATGACTTCAGCGGCGTGATCATTGTCCAGGTAGGACAGTACGATGGCCTGAATCTGCGGGTGCTCGAGACGAATCAGCTCCGCCACCGCACGCGCATCCATCCATTTGAGTGCCTCCAACCCCTTTGTACTGCTGCCCAACAGAATGCGGTCCATTAAGCCCTTGGCCTTGTCCTCACCAAGCGCCTCGATCATTACAGTACGTATATATTGTTCCGCCCCCACGCCCAGCGCCGTCTGCTCCTGGACAGTCTCCGAGAAGCTTTCCAGCACCTTGTTGACCTGATCACGTGGCACATTGGTCATAGTAGCCATCGCAGAACCGACTTTCTGCACCTCTTTCGGTCCCATGTGCTTCAGCACCTCGACGGCGTTTTCCTCGCCAAGCGTCAGCAACAGCACGGCGGCACGATGGGTGCCGGTCAGTCTTATAGCTTCAGCCATCTTCGTTTACCCAGTTCTTGACCACCTGAGCGACGCGCTTGGGATCCTCTTTCACGACACTCTTGGCGGTTTGAAGGTTTTGTTCGTAGCCGATCCGCGGTCCTTCCAGCTGCGCTTGCTGCGCATTGGCGGCGGAGAGACTGAGTTGATCCTCACCTGCCACAGCACCACCATGTGCTCCCCCCGCTGCACCTGCCGGTACCAGGGCGTTTGCCGCTGCCGCGGGCTGGGCACCTTTCTGTGCCAGGCTGCGCATGATGGGCCTTAGAACACCAAAAATCAGAATCAGTACTCCGATGGCACCGACCGCCTGCTTGGCAACGTCCCAGACCCATGGTTTATCCAGTAGCGACGTTTCCGGAATCGCTTCGGCTGCCGGCAACGGAATGAATGATGAGTTGATAATGTTTACCGTATCGCCACGCGCTGCACTGAAGCCGACCGCTTCTTTCACCAGTGTGGTAAAACGATCCAGTTCGTCAGTTGTCCACGCTTTGCTCACCAACTCATCGTTGTCGTCCACCTCCTGCCTGTTATCGATCACTACAGCAATGGAGAGACGCCGCACGGTGCCAGTTGCCAGTTTGGTGTGGCTCACGGTCTTGTCGAGCTCGTAGTTACGCACACTGCGCTTGCTCGTATTCTGTGGAACAGTCGGCGTCTGCTGGTCGCCGGCTACGGCCTGCGCTCCCGGCTGCTGCAGTACGCCGTTTTCCGGTGGCTGGTTACTGAGCGCACCTGGCACCCCCGAAGCAACGACGGAATGCGCCGACCGGTCCTCACTGACCTGTTCGCTTCGCAGCGCCGGCAGATCGGGGTTGAAACTTTCCTGGGTACGCTCTGTAATGGTGAAATCCAGGTCGGCATTCACGCTGGCCCTGACGCGTCCACTGCCGACAATTGGCTCCAGCAGCTTACGGATACGGTCTGCGTACGTCTCTTCCAGTTTGCGGTTATAAGCGAACTGCGTGGACGTTTGCGCCATACCCTTGTCGGTGGCACCGCTGCTCAGCAGTTTGCCACCCTGGTCAACCACGGTGATATTTTCCGGGGTGAGATGCGGGACACTCGACGACACCAGGTGAACGATGGCCGCAATCTGCTCTTCGTCAAGGCCGCGTCCGGAATACAGATCGACCATTATCGACGCAGTGGGCTCGGAGCGGTCGCGTAAAAATACGGAACGCTTGGGTATCGCCAGATGTACGCGGGCACTTTCGACGTTACGCAGCGTGGCGATAGTGCGCCCCAGCTCGCCTTCCAGCGCACGCTGATAGCGAGCGGTTTCGATGAACTGGCTGGTACCGAAACCCTGCTCTTTTTGCAGAATTTCGAAGCCCATGGCGTTGCCTTCAGGCAAGCCGTCTTTAGCAAGCTCCATGCGGGCGTTCTGCAACTTACCGCTTTCCACCATTACGGCGCCGGTCGCTTCGTCCACTTTGAATTGAATGCCTGATTTCTGCAGCGCATCGACTACCTGGCCGGCATCCTTGCTGCTCAGGTTGGCAAACAACAACGTGTAGTTGGGTTGCTGTGACCACAAAACCACAGCCACGCCCAGTGCCACACTGGCGGCGAGGCCGATCATTAAACCTATCTGCCGCACTGCCGGCAGCCTCTGGAACCCCTGGGCAGTTTCTGCTGTTACCAATGCCATTTGTGTGTTCTACCCCCATTTAAACCGGCATGTTCATGATGTCCTGGTAGGCAGTCACCAGGCGATTTCTGACCTCAGTCATGGCCTGGAACGCTACACCGGCTTTTTGCAGAGCGACCATCACTTCGGCAACGTCCACGTTGGGATCACCCGCGCTAAACGCCTCGGACAACTTGCCTGCGGTTTGCTGAGTTTCGTTTACCTGGTCAATCGACTGTTTCAACAAGGCTGAAAAGTCGGCACCTGGGGTCGTGGCATCGTCCCCGCTTTCCGCAGGGCCGCTCTGGACTGCTGCCGTCAACCGGCGCATTTCCGCCAATACCTGGTTGATGCTGCTGATGTCATTCATCTGACTTCTCCTTAAGCGGGTACTGCAATACCCTGTTCGCGCATTCGTGCCAGTTTGTAGCGCAGCGTACGTGGACTGATACCGAGGCGTTCAGCTGCTTCTTTACGGCTGCCATGGTCGCGCAGGGCGGTCAGAATGAGCTCGAACTCAAGTGACTTAAGCCCGCCGTCGAGACACTCTTGTCCTGCCGGCAACCCGTACGCCTCTGCGTCTGCAGCATGGTGTGTAATCGAAACATCCTGCTCGAAACACAGATCGCTGACTTCGATCTGGTCACCGCCCAGCAGTATCAGTGCACGCTGGATCACATTGTCCAGTTCGCGCACGTTTCCCGGCCAGCGGTGTTCCAACAGCGCCTGCTGTGCAGGTTTCGACAGGTGCGGCACACTGCCTGCCTCGGGACAGTACCTGCGGATCAGGCGGTTGGTAAGAGGCAGAATGTCAGCCTTGCGCTGGCGCAACGGCGCCAGGTGCAGCGGAAACACGTTCAGACGATAGAACAGATCTTCGCGAAAACGGCCAGCTGCCACTTCTTCACGCATGTTGCGGTTGGTAGTTGCCAGCACCCGAACGTTCAGTGCAATGATATCCCTGCCGCCCAGGCGTTCCACCTCGCGCTCCTGCAAGACTCGCAGCAGTTTGGCCTGCAGACCGAGGTCCATTTCAGAAATTTCGTCGAGCAGCAGCGTGCCGCCCTGTGCTTGCTCAAACTTGCCGGCACGGGACTGGTAAGCGCCGGTGAACGCGCCTTTTTCATAGCCAAACAAAGAGGCTTCCAGCATGTTCTCGGGAATGGCTGCACAGTTGATAGCGACGAATGGACCATCGGCACGGCTGGAATGGCGATGAATCAACTGCGCGAAGACCTCCTTGCCGACGCCGGACTCACCACTGATCATCACCGTGGCGTCGGTTACAGCCACTCGCCGCGCGAGATCAGCGAGTTTGCGCGTCGCCGGGTCTTCGGCGATAACCTCCGGATCGTCGTCGCCGGGCGGCACATAGCGCCGCACCATTTCGACAACAACCTCAGCTTCGAAGGGTTTGACCAGATAGTCCACCGCCCCGGCACGCATGGCGTCGACTGCTTTCTCGATCGTCCCATACGCGGTCATCAGCACAACCGGCAGTTCCGGCACGGTGGTTTTCAGTTTCTGCAACAAGCTATGGCCGTCCATTCCCCTCATCTGTACATCACTCACGACCAGGCTATAGTCACCGGTTGCAACCAACTGCATCGCCTGCGCGGCGTCTTCCGCCGCTGCAACGCCGAATCCGGCCAGTTCGACCGTGGCGCACAAGGCGTCGCGCAAGGCGGTGTCGTCTTCTACTATCAGCACTGTGGGTTCAGTCATTACACACATACCTCGAACTGGCAATCGCTGCCTTTTGCTGTCTTTTGAGCCTCTCACTGGGAAGGTGTTGCTGTCCCTGGTGTAGAGGCAGTCGGATGACAAACCGCGCGCCATCCTGAAAATCGGCATCGAGCTCAATATCGCCCTGATGCGCCGCTATCACGGCACGCACAACAGTCAGTCCCAGACCGGTGCCATTGCTGCGCGTGGTGAAAAACGGTTCGAAGATTTCCTGGCAAAGCTCACCGGCAATGCCTGGACCATTATCCTGGAGGACGATAACGAGGTCGCTGTCCCGGGCACAGACCTGCCAATAGAGCCGCGCACCGTCGCCGCAGGCATCCAGTGCGTTACTGGCGAGGTTCCCCAGTACGCTGGCGAGCATTTCACCCTGCCCCTGGACTTGGAGTGGACCGCAGCCAGCTGTCACCTTCCAGCGTGCACCACAGGCCTCCAAGCGAGGCTGCAGCGACTGGCGCACCTGCTCGAGTATTGAAGGTACGTCTAAACGTTCCTCGCCGCTCTGCCCACCACGGGCAAACACCAGCATGTCGTTGACCATATGATCAAGGTGTCGGAGACCAACCAGCAGCCGGTCCACAAAGCAGTCATGCTGATCGCGCGGCAGATTCACCTGCTTCAGCTGCGAGGCGTAAAGCAGTGCAGTTGATAAGGGGGTACGGACCTGGTGGGCAAGGCGTGCTGTCATTTCACCCATGCTCGTCAGTCGCCGCCCGCGTGAAGCCTCCTGTCGCAGGTTGCGTACTTCATTGAGCAGTTGCAGACGTTCCTTATGCGCCGCCGCTAACTCCCGGTTCAGGGTGACGACTTGGTGCTGCAGTGCCGTGTAGGAACCGGTGAGCTGTTCGGAAACCTGGTTGAAGAGTTCAAACGCGTCTTGCAGTAGTTGTTTGCTGGCGGCCGTCTGGCTCATGAATCGGCGTACTCCTGATGCTTGTCACACGGGGCCGTGGTGCCCACGCCTTACTAAGCAAGGAATATGCCTGCAATAAATAGGCTATATTAACCAATATATTACAACCACAGAGAACAGGTTGCGTCAAACTCCCGACGGGCTGTCCGAGCGCTGTAGGCCGTATTTGCGCAGCTTTTCGACCAGCGTGGTACGCCGCATCCCGAGCCGTTTGGCCGCCTGGGCAACGACGCCGTTGGCATCGTCCAGCGCCTGTTTAATATAGCCAACCTCGAGATTGCTGAGGTGCTCCTTCAAATCCAGGCCACCGCGCGGCAAACGCGGTTCGGCCTCCAGTTGGTACTGCATGGGCTGGGCGCTGCTGAGGAATTCCTCACCGAGGCGGGAAGCAGCCTCAGGCGTGACCGAGTCGGTCTGGAATTTCTCCGGTAAGTCGCCGACATCGACAACACCGAACGGGTACAGAATGGCGAGACGTTCCACCAGGTTGGCCAGCTCGCGCACATTGCCGGGCCAGTTGTACTGACACAGCGC
The DNA here is from genome assembly GCA_963814945.1 of uncultured Gammaproteobacteria bacterium. GTDB lineage: Bacteria > Pseudomonadota > Gammaproteobacteria > DSM-19610 > DSM-19610 > Thiogranum. The sequence continues at coordinate 182,159 of CAWFEQ010000014.1, read as the reverse complement.
CAGTATCGCGCCCTGCGTCAGGCGGACAGAACCACGCTTTTCGTGCTCGATACGCCGGATAAGTTCGTTAACCAGCAGCGGAATGTCTTCAACCCGGTCTCGCAGTGGTGGCATCTCGATCGGAAATACATTCAGACGGTAGAACAGATCTTCGCGAAACCTGCCGTCGGCTATGGCCTCCTCAAGGTCACGGTGCGTCGCCGCGATAATCCGGACATCGGCTTCGATGCTCTTGTTGCTGCCGACACGCTCGAATGTGCGCTCCTGTAGCACGCGCAACAGCTTCACCTGCATGTTAAGGCTCATGTCACCGATTTCATCGAGAAACAGGGTACCCTGTTCGGCCAGTTCAAAACGTCCCTGGCGGGCACTGATCGCCCCGGTGAAAGCGCCCTTTTCATGGCCAAAGAGTTCTGACTCCAGCAGATCTCCGGGAATCGCACCGCAGTTCACTGGCACAAATGCCTTGTCGCGGCGATTGGAATAGTAGTGAAGGTTACGCGCCACCACCTCCTTGCCCGTACCCGATTCACCCAGGATCAGGACGTTGGCTTCGGAATTTGCCACCTGCTGGATCAATTTGCGCACCATCTGCACCGCACGGCTGGTGCCGACCAGACTGCGGAACAGATCGACCGGCCTCTGCTGAGAACCATCCGACTGGGTTTCACGATACACCTCGGCCTGGTGCAGCGCGCTCGTCAACTGGGTATAGTGCGCCGGTAATTCGACGCGTCCGAGAATGCAGGAAGCGGGCTCAATGGCAACGGTCAGCTCCTTGTTCTTTTCAGATAGCAGGAAAATGGGCAGGTGTTCATCCAGATCGTGCACTTCTTTGAGCAGTTTCTGCAGCGCTTTGTCGGTCTTGCAGGTGCCTACAAGGACCGCGAGGATATCCTGGACGTCCTCAATACTGGCTCTCCAGTCACTGCAATCCGCAGTCAGGATTGGTTCATAATTGATAAAGCGCAGTACCGACTCCAGTTCGCGGCCACGGTCGGTGTCGGCCTCGATAATGAGTACTTTGGGCTCGCTGATTGGCACCTGACTGTCCCCCCATCCATTTATTGCCTGTCTGTTCCACTGTCCGCGGCTGACCGAACGAAATCGGCCATGAAGCTACAGTTAAGCATTCTTCGATCCCATTGTCAAAATTTTGTCGTAGCGCGCCCTGGACTGCAACATGTTCATAGCTATATGTTTTCATGAAGAATGTTTAGAAATGGCACGTATATGGGTAGTTATTTTGATGGATATTGCGTTACCAACCCGGCGAGCAATCCGCAGGTTCGGTTCGGGCGTAGGTGGATGCTTGCCCTGTCCGCGGATCCCTGATGGAATCCTTTGCACTACAGCGCCAAGCGCTTCAAGTTCAACGACTTGGTGGTCACGGCTAAAGGTCTTTCCAGTCGTGGAGCCCTCAGCAGGCAACCATGTTAGGTTAAGCAGAACCTGGCGGTTGCAGCAGCCCCACCGCAACGAATGAAGCAGCCCGGCACGCAGCGCCGCCGTCGGGGCTAACGGATGCAGTTCAGGTAGGCCAGGGTAGCGGCGCGACCCACTTTGTGGCTGTGAATCTCTTCGCTTAAACGATCTCTGCGGTCGCGCCCAAGTTCGGTGACGACATGGTTAAGACGCAGAATTTCCCGGATCGCGTCTGCGACCGCGGGCGCGTCCTGGGCGCTGGTCGGGGACTGGAAGCAACGTATGACCAGTTCTCTTCGTCGGACTTCGAGTTCTGCCACGCGATTCCACTGCATGTTCTGGGCTCTTTCCAGCATCTGGCGGCTCAAGTCGCTGATTTCTTGTAACTGTTCACTGCGGCGCATATTCATGTCGCTCCCTCGTATCGGCCGGAATGCAGCTATCAGGCCGCAGGTTCCTGGCGCGCCGCATGTTCAGCGATCGCATCCCAGGCTTCCTTGATCTGCTTGAGCAGGTCCGAAACCTCATCCAGCAGACTGACGTCATTGCCCCGACTGGCTTCGATCAGCCGGCGTTCCATGTAGCTGTAAAGGTCTTCCAGATTACGGGCGATATCGCCACCCTTTTCGTGGTCCAGGCTGCATTTCAGACCTTCGATGATCGAAATAGCGCTGCCGACCTGTTCCCCCTTCGGCCGAATCTCGCCACGTTCCATGTACCCCTTAGCGGCGGCAATTTTGCCCAGCGCGCCTTCGAGCAGCATCTGTATCAGCCGGTGCGGACTGGCGGATTCGACACCCGTCTGTACCGCGTTCTGGCTGTATTGATCCAGCGCATTTCGAACACCTGCAAAACTCATTTCCTGCTCCTTGCTGCTCCACGCCCCGTGTCACGAAGCGTACTATTTACTGCTGGTTTACAGACCTGGCAACGACGCCAGCTGCTGGGTGAGAAAGCTGCTGGTAGCGTTCAGGTCGCCCATCAGGGCGTCCAGCGCCGTGAACTGGTCCAGCAGGCCCTTTCTACGCATGTCCAGGCGATATTGCATATCCAGAATACTCTGATCGACGGTATCAATCCGCGTATTCAGGCCATCCTCCCGGGCGCCTATGAGGCCGTCTGCCTGAACGAACCTGCTGACCAGTGCATCCACCCTGAACACATAACCCTGATCATCGTTGGCAAACAGCTCCGCCATGCCGGCGAAGTCATTGTCTATGGCGTTCTGCAACGCAGCGCTGTCGAGCGACAGTTTGCCGTCGCGCTGGAACGACACGCCGACCTCGGACAGGTAGCTGAAGCTGCTGTTGATCGCACCCGGCGGCGTATTGAACACGGCCTTGATCTGGTTCTCAATACTGCTCAGGGTATTGTCCGCCTCCAGATCGTTACCTTTTCCTGACAGGCTGTCGATCGTGGACTGCAACTCATTATAGGCGTCGACGAAGGCCTGTATCGATTCGGTGACCCCGGTAGTATCGCGGCTGACAGTCAGCTGCACCGCGGCCGTCGTTTCACCCTTCAGATGGAGCGTGATGCCACTGATCGCATCGCTGATTGTATTGCTGGCACGGGTAATGGTGTACAGCCCATCGACCAGCAGCTCGGCGTCGAGCTGGGCAGGGTCGTTGATATCGGTGAGTCCCAGGTCGCTACCGAGCGTCCCCGTAAAGGACAGGCTGATGGCGTTGTCGTTACCGGTTTCCGTGGCGGTGAGCACCAGCCGGTTACTGCCACTGTTTTCACGCACGATTGTTGCCGACACGCCGGTATTGTCCGCCGCATCATTAATCGCATCCCGCAGCTGGGCGAGGGTCAAACCGCCCCCGTTCACGGTAAACGCATTGCCGTTGACAGTGAGGGTGACCTGATCACCGGCGCCGCCAAGGGTGGTGGTATCGGTATCAGCGATAGCCAGCGAACCCATCTTGTGGGCCTCTGCCAGCCGGACGACCTGGATATCGGTAAAACCGGTTGCAGCGCTGCTGTCCGCCGTAGCGGTGAACGCGGTCTCGTCAGCGGAATCGGCCTTGTAGACCTCGAACGCATTCAGCGTCTTCAGATCGCTGAGTGCAGATTGAAAACTTGCCAGCGAACCCTTCAGTGTGCCGTAGGCACTGAGCTGCACCTCCAGATCCTGCTTGCTGCTTTGCAAGCGGTTCAGCGGCTGGCTCTCGATCGCCATCAACTGGTCGACGATGGAGTTTACGTCCAGTCCGGAACCGACGCCGGGTGAGCTAATCATGTGCCAACCTCGTTTGAATTCACTGCGTGACCGCTACAAGGCAAGAGCGATGCCAAACTCATGCCTGTTCTCTGAAAATCAAGCTTTCCGGAGAATCCAGATTTCGGGCAATGCGCAGCATTTCGTCCGAAGGAATCTGCCGTATTAGTTCTTGCGTTTCGGAATCAACAACTTTGACAACAAGTCTGCCGCTATCCTTGTCGATACTGAACAACAGGTCACGCTGGAAATTCTGTACAAAATCGCTGATCTGGCTTACGGCCGTCTCGACCTGCGCGACATTCGGCGGTTTCGCCGCGTCTCTTGCCTGGTTCGGCGGCAGGTCTTGTCCGCTAGCGGCGGATTCATTCCGCTGTACCGCGTCACGCTTCTGCGCAACCGGTACTGGCGACGCCGGCTGCGTTCCCTGCAGACGTGCGGCCTCTGAATTCTGTATAGATGTAGTGGAATCAGATGACATGTTTCACCTACCCTTTAAAGCCGGAAGGGTGGAGCATCCTTGCCACCACCCGTCCCTGGTCCTGCTACAAGCGTTGCGCTTACCGCAGCAACGTCAGCGCCGTCTGCGGTATAGTGTTGGCCTGCGCCAGCATGGCCACACCGGCCTGTTGCAGTATCTGCGCTCGTGTCAGGTTGGCCGTTTCCATAGCGAAGTCGGCGTCCTGAATACGGCTTCGCGCAGCGGAAAGGTTTTCAGAATAGGTGGTGAGGTTAACGACAACAGACTCGAAACGGTTCTGCACCGCGCCGAAGGTAGCGCGCGAACTGGACACGAAATCGAGGCCCGTTGCGGAAGAATCCAGGGCGGCGATTGTCGCCGATGCCGCACCCGAGCTGCTGACATCAACGACGCCGGTAGCTGTCAGGCTGGCGCTGTAGCCCGTGATGGCCGTCAGATCCAGACCGGTCACAGCAATGCGGTTTTCATCCCCAGCATCCTGACCAATCTGGAAGTTCAGGGTGGTAGCGCTGGAGTTCAGGAGGTTGGTGCCATTGAACGCTGTGGTGGTAACGATACGCGAAATTTCCTGGGTCAGCTGGTCGACCTCGGCCTGCAGACCGGTGCGGTCCTCGACAGTGGCGTTGGCGGACTGTACGGCGATTTCACGAATGCGCTGCATGGCATTCTGAATCTGGTCCATGGCGCCTTCACCGGTCTGGGCCAACGAGATGCCATCCTGGGCATTACGTACAGCCTGGTTGAGACCGCGGATGTCGGCTGTCATCTTCTGGATACTGAACAGCCCAGCCGCATCGTCCTTTGCGGAAGTGACGCGCAGACCGGAGGACAGGCGGCGCAGGGAAGTCTCAAGTGCCCCCTGGGAGGAGCTCAGATTACGCTGTGCGTTGAGTGCGGAAATATTGGTGTTAATGGTCAAAGCCATGATGAACACTCCTAAACTTATAGGCGGATTGCCGGATTGATTGCTCGGGATCGACGCCTGTTATAACTAGCGGATATACCATCGCTATGGTATTCACCGCTTCCGGAAAGGTTAGCGTTCGTGAGGGCAGAAACTTTAGGTGCGGAAGACGTTTTTCAGACCCTGTTTTGTACCGTTTTTTCAGTAAGTTAATGGGTCATGGAGCACTAGCTAAGCTGCCGGGGAACACAGCTAAACGGTCACGAGCAAAACGAAAATCTGCTCTTGGCGTGACGCCCCGGCGGCTCAAGATACCTGCATCGAAGTCCCTTGTTACCCGTACAATCCGCGTTCACAGCCCGGCAGCGCGGTCCTGCCCTCGCTGCCGCACACCGCTATCACCCGTCGGATCAAGCACGGCAAGCCAGTCGTTCAAATGTTGCTGTAACCACCAGTTTTCCCGCACCCAGGCAAGCAGCGCATCCCCTTCCGCCCGGGTCGCATCCAAATCATGGATACGAGCACGGATCGCTTTGATCCAGGCACGTGCCTGGTTGGGTACACGGCACACCGGTCCATCCTGGTAGGGCGCAATATCGCTCGCGATTACCGGCCAGCCAAGCGCGCCATACTCCAGGATACGCAGGTTGCTCTTCGAGTTGTTGAAGCGATTGTATTCCAGAGGCGCAACGGCAAGATCAAGGTTCAACGTTGCCAGCTTTTCCGGGTACTTTGCAAAGGAGACGGGGTTGTGTATTTCCCTGACGTAAGGATGCAGAAACTCGGGGCACATACCGAAGAAGACCCAGTCAACCTCATGCGAGGTTTCCCGCACCACCTCCTCCAGCAGTTCAAGGTCACCCAGGTGTTGCTGCGCCCCGGCCCAGCCCACCCGGGGCTTCTCCGATATCCCTCTTTCTGATGTCAGATCACCCCATACGGCCTCATCCAGATAGTTCGGCATCACCTGGACATCATCTGCCATGGAACGCAATTCTTCTGCCAGCGGTTCGGTTGTAACAACCACCCGGTCAGCGATACCCAGACATCTGCGCAGGCGTTTCTTGGCATCCTTGTAGCCGGTCTTGGAAAAGGGATTCTTGGGTGGCAGCGCAAACATCAGGTCATCCTGGCCAAATACAATAAATGCGCCATTGACTCTCTTGTAAGACTCCATCGTGTCCATGTACACATCGTGCATCGTGTTATGCATGAGCAAGGTATCGACCTGCAGACGTTCCAGCTCCGCCATACTCGGCCAAGGTGCCAGTCCGGTGTTGAAGGGCAGCACCAGGCTGTTCGCGACCTGTTCCCGGTGCATGCTGTTCAGGGGCTGTTCAACGCGGAACTTCCACGAACCGATGGACCCGGCGCCGAAGCCAATAACTCGGCTCATGTTATGATGTTGTGATGTCCACGGCGGCGCAAAACTGTCATCGACAGAAAACCGTTCCCCGGTCAGTGTGAGATTCGGATTGTAGGCAGGATCGTTAGCAAGCACAGGCAGTGAATGCATGCATAGTGCCTCCGATTCGCGAACGACCAGCGCATCCAGATCAAATGCATCCAGCTCGGGCTGGTCTTCACCGATGAACATCAGTGTGGAATGGGGCGTCCACACAATCTTGTTACCGGATTCACGAACCCGCAGGCAGAAATCGACTGCCTGGTAGAATGGCAGTCTGATTGAGGTTGACACCCCACCGACGGACTCGAATACCGACTTGCGAACCAGCATACAGCTGGCCGAAACCGCCGAGAGTTCCTGCGCCACCTGTGCGCGGCCCATATACCCCGAATCCTCCAGAGCAAGGCCTCCGAATGCCGCCATACCCACCGAGTAGGAACCGGCCCCGGTGATAATACCGCCGCCGACCACTTGCTTGTCCGATGAAACCAGGCGCGGCGCAACCACTGCAACGTCTGGTTTCTGGAAATGCGCCACCAGGTACTCCAGCCAGTTCGGTTGCACGGCGATGGCACCCGGGCTCATCAGCATGACGTATTCCGTACCCGCGTTGCGTACCAGCCCAAGCACCTCCTGCCACTGAATCCCGGAGTGCGGATAGGTAACGACATCAACATTGTCCCTGCGGCGCAAGGCGGCGGGGATTTCGAGGGTATCTCTGGCGAGCAGTCGAACCCGGAACTCCGGATATTCCGTCTGTGAAAACAGACTGTCGAGAAACAATTCCAGCGTCTTTGGCTTACCATTGACAGGAACGATGATTTCCACGGGTGGGTCGTCACCGCAGGCGTAATCGACAAAACAGCTGCCGAACACGATGCCCGGCTTTGCTTCACCATCAATGTCACAGCGCTTAAGATGTGCCGTAACACTGGCACGACGGTTGGCTGCAATGAGGTCCTGATCCAGAGCCAGTTGGAAACGATCCTGGCGATGCATCAATACATCCGGGATGTGCCCGACGACCTGCTCACCGAATCTTTCAATAACGCGCAAGACCGCATCGTAGGTCTCCGCGCCAGTCTGCTCCCCATAGGCACCTGCGGCAAGCAGTGCCTCCCGGTCGATTAGAACGAAACTGCCCATGTAAGGGATCGCACGCAGCAACTCCAGATTGAAATCCGGCTTGAACAGCGGGTCGTACTGCCGCCCGTCCTCGCCGAACCAGTCTTCGTCGGTATACAGCAGGCGCAAGCCGGGGTTCTGGTGCAAGGTATGCACACAAAAATATAGGAGGTGTGGCTCGAAGACCGTACCGGCCTCCACCCGAGCCACCCAGTCTGCGCCGGACTCGCCCGCCAGCCTGTTAACCTCCAGAATCAAATTACCGTCCACCTGCAACCATTCGAGCATCTCCAGCTCGGCAAAACTCTGGTCCGGACATGGCTCGTTGGAGACAACACTCAGGCCCCACCCCCCGTACAGCTGGGCACCGAGACTGTCCAGCGTATCGGCGAGCGCCTCTTCCTGACCGCGGACATGAGTCATGACAAAGTGAAACGATGGCTGTATCGTCCAGCGTGTCATCATCTGCTGCGCGTAATGCCGCAAGTCACGGTCCGTAACCTTGCGCGCCTTGGCCCATTTCTGATAACCGCCAATTTCCTGTCGAGGTTGACTCTGTTCCTTGTCCAGCGCGTACAAATGGCGCTCGCGTGCGGCTATGGTTTCCGTGTGGCTCACCGGGTAGCGCTCGTATAGCTTGCGGTACAGCGCCGGGAAATTCTTGCGTTCGCGCTGCGTCATGTGCTCGCCCGGCGTGCTCGCGCGCATGTGCACCTCAACGGTCAGGCGGGGAATGTGGACAAAATCGACCAACCGCGAGAAACGCAGCAACAGATCCCAGTCCTCGAACGCATTCAGCTCGCAGTCGAACAAACCGGCGCGCTCCAGCAGTTCGCGCCGGTGCGCCCAGGTGTTGACCGGAATAAAGTTGGAAACGTGCAGCCGCTCTCGTGAATACTCTATGCCCGAACAAGGCGTGTTTCTGGCGACCTCTCGCCGCTCACCGTTGATCACTGCTTCGTGAACGTATTCGGCCTCGGTATAGACAAATTCTGCCTGCGTTTCACGCAATGCGGACACCACGGTTTGCAAGTGCTCCGGACGCAGAGTGTCGTCGTCATCCAGATAACAGAAGATATCGCCACGACTGAAACGTATGCCCGTATTGCGTGCCGCCGGCAGACCACGCGATACCGGGTGGCGCAGGTATTTGAAACGACCGTGCACATCGAGTTCACGAACCAGATCCCCGACATCGGCGCCACCATCATTAACCACCACCAGTTCCCACTTGGGATAAGTCTGTGCGTTCACTGAGCCCAGCGTGTCCTGCAGGAGTTCCGGCCGGTCCTTGGTTGGCACGATGACGCTGACCAGTGGGTCAGACGGCAGAGGTTCTGGCTCGGCGCTGCCGGACAGCGCGGCCAGTTGCTGACAGCCTCGCTGAAACTCGCTGGTCAGTGCCTGCAACTCGTCCGGCGAATAGGCTTTCACCCGCTGCTCGAGGAAGGCAGCGATTTCCGTCTTATGGGCAGAAAGTGCGCGGCGACCCAGTGCCTGAAACGCCTGGTCGAGGACATGCAGGTGTGTTCTCAACGGCTCTATCGACGCGTAGAAATCACGCGAGTACTGTTCGGCGTGTACTCGGTAGGCCGTCGAAGGCCGCGCGAGAAAGGCAAATTCGCTATTGTGCAGCGCCAGGCGCAGGAACAAATCCCAGTCGGCCGCCCGAATTTTCGGGTTCAGGCCGTCGATCTGCTCCAAATCGGCACGTCTGAACATCGCCGCCGAGGGCGTAATGTAATTATCCTGAGCTAGTAGCTCGGCGACTTCGTTACGCCCACCGGAATAATCGAAGTCGACGTGCCCGGGGTGCCTTGCCAGCCTGATAACACGATCGCTCTCATCCACCCAATAACAGGGGCTGTAGATCAGCGCGCACTCCGGGTGTGCCTCCATCACATCCAGGTAGGCATGCAGATGGCCGGGCAGGAAATAATCGTCGCCGTGAAGCCATACAAGATACTTACCCCGGCCCGACTGCAAAGCCAATGAATTGTTTGCCTTGCCCCCCATGTTCTGGTCGTGACGGACATAGCGGACACGCGGGTGCTTGAGAAAAGGTCTCACAACTTCGGTCGTTGCATCCGGAGAGCAGTCATCAAGAACAATCACCTCGATAGCATCCACGCCTTGCCCGAGCACGCTGGACAGCGTCTTGGCCAGATATTTCTCGTGGCAATAGGTGGGTATAACGACGCTGACTAGAGGCCGCTCGCGCATGACATGACCTCCTCTCGGTGAGTTACTGCTCGGCGCTCCAAGCGTGCCGTCACGGCAGCGCTCATCTCCAGCACGCCGTTGACCAGGCGCGTAATCTTCTGAACATCTTCGGGACGCACAGAAGTTCCGGTCGGCAGGGCCAAGGTTCGACCGAGTGTCTGTTCGGTATTTCCGAGCAACATATGGGCATTCGGGAAATAGGATCTGTACGGCTCCATGCGGTGGCAACCCGGGTAAAAATAGCGTCGCGCGTCGACATTCTCCGCTGAGATCACCCGGAGCAAGTCATTCCGTGAAAGCCCTGCGATTTGTTCGTCAATCTCGACAACGATGTACTGATAGTTGCAACGCTCCCGTTCATCGTATTCAATCAATTGCACGCCGGGCGTTGCCTGAAAGCCTTCACGGTAGGCCTCGTAATTAGCCCGATTGGCGTCGACGAAATACGCCATACAGTCCAGGGATTCGAGGCCCATGGCCGCCTCGACCTCGGTCATTTTCCCGTTGATGCCGACATGGGAGACATGGTCTCGGCCTTCAAAGCCGAAGTTCTGCATCAATCGGACCCTCTCGGCAAGTTCGTCGTCGTTAGTAACGACCGCACCGCCCTCGAAGGTGTTGATGAATTTGGTGGCGTGAAAACTAAACACCTCCGCGCCACCAAAGCCGCCGATCATCTTGCCCTGATAGGAACAGCCAAAGGCGTGCGACGAATCGTAGACCACGCTCAGGCCACAGCTGTTGGCAACAGACTGTATGGCATCGATGTTACATGGCCTCCCCCACAAGTTAACGGGAAGTATGCCCGTGGTCCGCGGGGTTATAAGATTCTTGATCTGTGATGGATCGATATGATGCGAGCCAGGACGCACATCGCAAAAGACCGGCGTGATCCGTTGCCACTGCAATGCGTGGGCCGTAGCGATAAAAGTCATCGACGGAGTGATCACTTCCCCTTTCATGCCGAGTGCACGGGTTGCAATCTCCAGCGCCACAGTGCCGTTGCTCATTGCGATGCAGTGCTTCACACCGACCAGATCGGCGATGCGTGTTTCCAGTTCCTGCACAAGCGGCCCACGGTTGGTCAACACCCGCCTGTCGAGAATGTCCTCGATACGCGCGAGAATGCGCTGCTTATCACCGATGTTTGGGCTGCCCACATGAATGGGAACAGCGAAAAGCGGTGTACCCTCGAATATCGCCAATCGTTCGATGGATCGCTTGTTCAACAGGGGGCCCCTTCGATGGCAGAAAGATTGAACAAACTATTGCAATTGACATGCCAGCTATAATTATCCACAGGGTCAGTAACTTAGATAATGGCCCGTCCAGGATGAACGATATATTGGCGGTTTACGGGTGAATCATATCGCCTGCCCCCAGGCGCGACGTAGCGCCGTCACAACAGTTCCAGTGTTTCTCCCGACAGCTGGCGGTACGCCTCGATCAAGCTTTCAACACGGTTTGCCGCAAGATCGAGTGCGCAGCTGGTATGCAAGTCCGCCGACGCATCGGATGGAACGTCGAGGCTATAAACCTGGTAATCCTGCGCGGTCAGTTTTCCAGCAAGTGCTCCGAACACCTGTGCCGGCTGTGCACACAGCGATTCATAGTCGACGACCAGACGGCGCTCCGGCGCCAGGCCAGCCATGCCCTCCGCGATAGCGCGGTTGGTGTAATAGACCTGCCCCGCTAGCTGCTCGTCCACCGAACGATGACGCAGCTCGGCATATTCCGGTGGCTTGAAGGAGTACCAGGCGTCTTCGCGACCGAAAAACTGGGTGCGAGCGCGCAACAACGACCGCATGTTGTAGAGGGGATGTCGTCGTATGTGTATGAACAGCGCTCTGTTGAATAGCCCTGAGAGGAATTCGATGTTCCAGTTCAAATAAAGTCCCTTCATCAGGACCGGCAGGCTGCGCACCGATTCCAGCGCAGCGATCTCCGCGACGAAACTGCGGGTATCAACCGTTCGCAATGTCTGTACCGAGTAGGCCTGAATCTCTTGCGGCGCGATAAACCGCCGCCAGAAATACCAGAATTCGCTGGGCGACAGCAGCCCCCTGGTTTTACCCAGGCACGATCTGAATTCGCCAGATATGTGCGCATTTTCACCCGTTAGTTCAGCGCCGAAGCCGTAGTCAGCATCGGTCAACATCTGCTGGATCTGCGCGCCGATATAGGGTGCGTTGTAAAACCGGGCGATCAGGTTGCTCGGATAACTGAATACACCCCTTGCGGCCAGGTACTGCAGTAACAATGTGGTGCCGCTGCGTGCACAACCCATGATAAACACTACCGGATGCTCCGGCTGTTCAAACCGCTCCACCGCCCTGGCTTCACCGTCGGCAAGCAGGCCGTTCAGATCCTGCAACAGTGCTTCCAGTCTGGGGTTGCGCCTATGTTCCGGACGTTTGCCTGTATCCATCGCCTACCTACCCTGATTGGGCAGACAGCCCTGCCGACGACACGTACGCAGTCACGAGTTCGATGATCAATTGCATCTCCGACGCGCCATAGCGCTGATCGATTGGCAGCGGAAGCAACCGTTCCGACAACATCTCACTTACCGGGTCCCGGGGCAGGAATTGCCTGGAGTCGGCCCAGTAGCGGGCGACATAAATGCCTCGCCCGATCAGATACTCGCGCAGACCAGGCGCGTCGATCACAAGTGGATAGACCATGGGCACGGCCTTTTCGTCAAGTGCAAATGACAGCTTGTTTAGGCGAGACAAGCTGGCGTGCAGTCCGGTAAAGTTGTCACGTCGGCGTCGGGAAACAGCGCCGTAGTCGATGGAGCTCAATACAACCCGGGTAAGTCGCGACATGAAAGCCGGCGATAGCTCCGACAACTGCGCTTCGGCACGCTGGTAGCCGGGCAATGCCGCCGGCGCACCTGTGTCCATGCGTTGCAGGCAGTGGAGGTAGCGGGAAGTGGATTCGTCCACAGGCAGCTCCGTCGACAGCCCCGACCCGGAATAGAGGTAACCGCCGTCTGCAACGCCAACAAACTTACGAGGCGAATAGATTGATCCCAGCCCCGGCGGCGGTTCGGCATAAAATGCCTGGCACTGGTCGACGATGACGTTCTTATGGATCGCTGCATAGCGCCGCACTGTTGCATCCTTGAGGCCGAAATAATTGATCAGCAGAATAGCTTCGTCCACCGGAGGCGAAGGGAGGTCAACAGGTTCCATGTCGGCCGTTACCCGATAGTATCCAATTGCCACACCCTCGGCCTGGATCGCTGGGACCAGCGCGGGGCAACTATACACCGGGATATGGATACGCTTGATCGCGCTGGTCCGCAGCAGCAACCGCAAGGCGTTCCTGCCGCTATTCAGTGCCAGCGCTCGACTATGCAACGGCTGCCCGTGCGCCAGTTCTAGGCCCAGGAAGCCGCCGATCTCATACATCGCCGCCGATCCCCTGCAACGGACGCGCCTGAATACGTTCAAGAACCCGCGATCTCCGTGCCCTGATCTGCCGCTCTTTTTCGCTGATCGCCGCATAGCCAGGCTTATCCCACAACTCTAGTTGCTGGACTCGCGCTTCTAGCGCCGCAACGTCCGACACAGCGGCCGACTCGCGCGGGTAGCCAAAGTAGCGCATTTCAATGTCACAGATAGTTTCGACGCAGGCAATCTCGTCCTGGCTTAACCCTTCGCGGAACTTTCCGAAATTATTCTTCATCACCGGGGTTGCGATATTCTTCCAGTCGGCAGCACAGTCTGCGTCCTCGCGTGTATTGGCAGCTTTATGAAAGTCCAACATGGCAGGGTCGAACTTGATGCCGATAAATTCACAAATACCGGGCAGCACCGCGGCTGCATCCGAGACCAGGCTTTCATATTTGAGACAGCGTATTTTGCCTTGATCGGAAAGATAGCCGAGCGTGCTTATACCGTACTCCTGGTCTGTCTTCCAGGTTCGAGCAGCCCGGTATACACAACCCCGTAGGACCGCAGACCTTTTCCATGACAGGGCCATATCCCTGGGATCGCGAACCTGATAGAGGATTTTCAAATCGCTGAATGCGGTGAGCAACAGCGGCAGATATCGATAGATGTGGTTCTCCTTGATGAACAATACAGACTTACTACACGCCACCGCTTCCCGCGAAAAGATATACCGCAGCAGACCCACAATACTGCGTTCCGGCACTTCAGAAACGAGTTGGTCAAAATCCAGCTCCGTGTACCAGGCGCCCAGTTTTGTCACAAACAATGCAACGGCGTCATCAAGCAACGTGTGCCAATTCCCGTCTATGCGGAGATCCCCATAACGAGGCCTGTTTTCGCACAGAATTCTAATCAGATGTGTAGGTGATGGGCTGCAGACCACCGGGTGGCCGCCCAGCATCCGGGTAATCAGATTGCTGCCTGAACGCTCTGAGCAAAGCAGGAAGATAAACTTTGGGCTCTCTGCACTCATACAGCCGCCTGCGGCATTACTGCCCGATACCGAGGAAAATACAGCGCATCTATCCCTGGCCTGCCGCCGACGAGTCGTGCGTAACGCGTCTCATCCAGGATGCGCCCGCATAGGTAAACGTTCCTGCTGGCGTTGCTCCAGCCACGTTTAAAGCGGGTCAGGCCGTTTTCTTTATCTGCGACACCCGCGGCGCCACCAAGATCCAGACGCCGGGCGCCAGACTCAGAAAACCATTGCAGGGCGGACCACGTCAACGCATACGACACGCGCGAACGATAGCCAACGTCACTGTATGCGCTCAAATGGTGGTAAGCCACCTCGCCCTGGCGAAACCATACCTGCATGCCTTCTGTCGCACCGTTCCTTTCGGCAAGAAAGATTCTGACGCCTGGGATCTGGAACTGAAGCCGAAAGCTTTCGGGAGAGAACGCCGCCATCCCACGGATGCGATGACGTTCGACCAACTGGGCATACAGCTGGTTCCAGCGATCAAGAGCTCGCAAAGGTTCATCGCATAAGGCGACGCGGTAATCGCGCAGCGCTTTGCGTGCATAGTAGCGATGGTGCGCCTGGACAGCATTTTCCGGGGCGCTATCGAGCTCGACTATGATATGTTCCTTAAACGGCAGGACCAGATCAGGAAACGCCGCCTCCAGATCGGCCTGCGTATAGTCACCGAACGGGTCGGTGACCACGACACAGCTGACCAAACGGCCTTCCAGTGCGGCGAGGTCACCGGCAAGCCGGCTCCAGTCGCGGCAACAAAACAGCGGATAGGCACCGCAAGCATCCTCGTCGTCAGGCTGCCCAGGGATAGGGCGCGCCAGTAACCAGCCCTGGCTGGAGGGCAGTTCCAGCGACCGCCCGAAGGACGCCAGGGCATCAATATAGGCCCGCCCCAAATAGCCTTCAGCGTCTTGTTCCATGGACGTGTAAAATGCAATATACATACCACGTTATGAAGCCACCCAGCACAGTCTTTCAGAATATCCAGGCCCTGCGCTCGGAACACCATGTGTGGTTCGTGAACCCAGACAGCATCACAGCTCCCGCACAACTGGATGCCTGCCACGCACTGTTGTCGGCGGACGAGGCGCAGCGTCAGTCCCGTTTTCGCTTTGCCGAGGATCGGCAACTTTATCTCGTTTCGCACGCTCTGGTCCGACAGGTGCTGTCGCTCTACGGCTGTAGACCGCCGCGACAATGGGTGTTTTCGTTGGGTGAACACGGCAAGCCGGAGATCGCCAACGCGGAGGTGCCGGGGCTGCGTTTCAACCTCACCCACACACGGGGGCTGGCCGCCTGTATTGTTTCGCTCGATGCCTGCGGCATCGATGCCGAATACATCAGTGCCCGGCACAACCCGGCGGCCATCGGACGGCGCATGTTCTCGGCCGAAGAATATACCCACCTGCTGGCGCTCCAGGGAAGAGCTCAGTTGGAATACTTCTACAGCTGTTGGACATTGCGTGAGGCCTACGTAAAGACCCGCGGCGTCGGCATTGCCTTCCCTACACACAATTTGCGGTTTTACATTGCAAGTGAAGGATCAATCAGTGTACGTTTTGACGCGGATGTCAACGACATTGGCGGCCATTGGCAGTTTCAGCTGTTCCGGCCTACCTGCGACCACATCCTCGCCACAGCCAACCGCTCCCAGCACGCTCAGATCAAGACGGTGATCTCACGCTGCTACGAGTTTTTAGACAGCTGACTACAGGAAGTTGAACAGGTTCAGATCCTGAACCTTGACAAACGCCTGCTGCGCAGCCTGCAGAGCGATGCTCTGCTGACCCAGCCGGGCGGCAGCCTCAGCATAATCCAGATCTTCGATGGTAGACCGGGTGGCCTCCAGCTGATCGAGCAGCGCACCGTTGATGCTCTTCTGGCTCTCCAGGGCATTGAGCCGCGCTCCCGCAGTCGCGCGAAAGCCCAGCACATGGTCCATTGCAGCATCGATCTGTTCAAGGCTGGTGGCGTTCGGCGCATCGGCTTCCAGGTCGGTTGCCAGTTGGTACAGTGTGGAGAACACATCTTCAAAGCCGCCAGCGCTGACCGGTACTTTCATGAACACATCGAGGCCCGAATCCCCGTCGGCTACCTGCCGCGCGGGACCGACCTGCAGCTTTCGCTGCCCCTGGTCGCCGGCGTAGCTGAAGGTGCCGGAACCGTCGTGCGAGAAGGGCGGGTCCTGCCCCTGGAAGCCACCGAACAGGTATTCGTCATTGGCATCCTTGCGGTTTGCCAGGCCCAGCACTTCGTCCGTCAGCTGGCGGATTTCCTGCGCGATCGCGACCCGGTCTTCGGGTCCGTTGGTGTCGTTCAGGCCTTGCACGGCGAGTTCGCGGGCGCGCTGCAGGGCATCACCGACTGACCCGAGGGCTGTGTCTTCCAGTTCGAGGCGGGAACGCGCATGGTCGACGTTTTTCTGGTACTGCCCGGTAACCTTGAGCGACTCCGAAAGACCCAGGAGTTGCGCCGACCCGGTCGGGTCGTCAGAGGGTTTATTGATGCGTTTGCCGCTGGCCAGCTGGAGCTGTGTCCCGGCCAGCCGGGTCTGCTGGTCAAGGATCGAGTTGACGCCCTGTCGGAACAGCTGCAAGGTGCCGATACGCATAGTTATCTCCCCAGTGCGTTTATCAAGGTCTGGAACGTCGTTTCGGCTGCCGAAATAACCTGGGCAATCGCCTGGTAAGCCTGCTGGAAACGCAACAGGTTAGCGGCCTCTTCGTCCAGATTTACACCCGAGATAGCATCCCGTGACTCCTGCGCCTGGGTCAGCAGTGCGGTCTGGGCTTCGGCCGTGACCTGTGCGCTGCGGGTTTGCGCGCCGAGTTGCCCCACCAGCTGGCTGTAAGCACCCTGAAAGCTGGTCGAACCGCCTTCCATCGTGTGAGCGGTCTGCAGCCCCGCCAGCAACAGGGCATTGGCGTTGTCACCGGAACCATCGGCGTTGTCACTGAAAGAAAAACTGTCTCCGCCAGCCGGCGTCCCGGTCACCGTAAAACTCGCTCCGGCGACCGTGAATGTGCTGCCACTGTCGGTTGTCGGGTTGTAGGCAAATGAGCCAGCGACATCGCCGGCGTAGTTAAACTGCTGCGTCAGTGCATCATACGTAAAGGTGACGCCGGTACTGAGCTGTACAAAGCTGCCGTCGACACCTTGCAAGCGGAAAGCGCTGTCACCGCTGTTGGTCGGCAGACCAGTGGCACTGGTCGCCTCGCTGACACGCACAGGTGCTGCCGCTGCAATCTGGCGCGCGTCGTCAATCAACAGGCTGGTGCTGGCACTGCCCGCCCGCGTCGGCTTGATCAGGAACCGGTCGCCGGCGCTTGGGCTCCCCGACACCACCAGACTCAGTCCGTCGGCGAGAAAGGGGTTTGCCGCGGTGCCCGTGCCGCTCATCGGTACCACGCGGCCGTCGACGGCATTGCTCAACACCCAGGTGCTGCCATTATAGGTCAGTTCGTAGTCTTCGATCGTCAAATTGGCAATGTTCGCGGTGTCAAAGGTGGCACTCACCGCGCCGGTTCCGGCATTGCGATTACTGGCCGCCACCTCTGGCGCACCGACGCTGAAAAAGTCGCCTCCCAGCGCCCCGTCCAGGTCCAGACCAAGCCGGTGCTGTTGATTGAACTCCACGGCCAGCGTGGTCGCTACGCGGCCAAGAGCATTCTGTGCCGGATCCAGCACCTGGTCGCGCACGTCGAGCACCGCGCCGAGCTTGCCGCCGGTAATGTTACTGGTGATCACTGAAGTCGCTCCAGCGCCTACAATGGCCACCTCGGCACGGCGCACATCGAAATCGCTGGATACAGTCTTCAGCGGTGACGCGAGGAAACGGGTAACCAGCGCCTGGCCACTGCCGACAAAGACGTTAACAGCGCCATCATCCTGCTCGATGGTGCGTACCGAGACCAGTTCAGACAGCTGGTTTAGCAGGTTGTCACGCTTGTCCAGCAGGTCATTTGGAACCTGACCCGAACCCTGGCTGCTGGCGTCGACAATGCTGCGGTTGGTATCGGCAATGGCGGCGCTCAACCCATTGATTTCGTTGACCAGGTTGCCGACCGTGCCGTTGATCTCATCACGCAGTGACCCCAGCTGGCTGTCCAGGCTGTGAAAACGTTCGACCAGCGACTCGGCCTCAGACAACATCAGCTGACGAGAAGGTGTGGACGACGGATCATTGGCGACCTCCTGGACCGCATTGAAAAACGTTTCCAGGCCGGCGTTCAATCCGGCCTTGCTGTCGCCCAGCAGGTTCGAAACCCGCGCAGAAAACAGCGCCAGGGTGTCGTACTGCGAGCTGCTGCTGGTCGTATCGCGCAAGCGCTCGACCGCGAACTGGTCGAACACCCGGTCGATACTCTCGATCTGTACGCCGTTGCCGATAAAACCCTGGCCATTGAAGCTCGGCGGCCGGGTTCCGAGCTCGACGCGCTGCCGCGTATAGCCTTCGGTGTTGGCGTTGTTGATGTTGTGTCCGGCAACCGAAATCGCTCGCTGAAACACCTGCAGACCTGATGCCGCCGTCCCCAGCAGACCTACCGCCATGACGACACCTCGATGTGGTTACGGGTATTGTTCAAAGCTGACATCATCACCGCACCTCGTGTTCAGCCCATCGCGTTGGACTGGTCTTCTCTTGCGCCGGAAACAGCGTCACGCAGACGTGAGCTGTCCATGATCTGTTCGATCTTGCCGTGGTAATCAGGGTCAGTGGCATAGCCCGCCTCTGACAGCGCACGGGCGAAAGCCGGCGCGTCATCCGCCTGGTCCAGAGCCTGCTGGTAACGCGGATTGGCCCTCAAAAAGCTGACGTAGTCGGAAAAACTGCCTGCCAGCGAATCATAGGCCCGAAAAGGGGCGCGCTCCCTGCGCATCAGACCATCCCTGAATTCGACTGTCTCGGTCAACGCACGCGCTCCCTGCCAGTCTGCATCGGCCTTGATGCCGAAAAGGTTAAGACTGTTGCGGCCGTCCTGACCGCGGATCATGTGCTGTCCCCATCCGGTTTCCAGTGCCGCCTGGGCGATCAGCAGTTCGGGCACCGTCCCAAGTTCGTCGGCGGCGCGCTGGGCGTGGGGCCAGAGCTGTTTAACGAAGCTTTCCGGTGTATCCGGACGCCAGTCCTGCACTGGCTCCCCCCCGAGTCTTTCGGTGTCGCCTATTTCACCCGGTTGCGGCCGCGCCGCCGGCATAACCAGCGGCGGCACGGCAGTGGCCGGCGGCCCAACGATCATTTCCTCCTCATCCTGCGCGCTGCCCTTGGGGCTCAACTGGCGCACCATCATGTCAGCCAACCCGAGGCTGCTGCGTTTGCTGAGGTCAAGAGCAATCTGCTGATCGAACATGGACTGGTAGGTCTTGACTTGTTCGCTGTCCATCAGTCCTTCGCCGAGACTGGCATCGCGCATGCTCTTCAGCATCATCTGAATAAACAGAGCTTCGAACTGGCCGGCTACCCGGCGCAGGGTTGCCGGATCGTTTTTCCCGGACTCCGCGCGCAGCCCCGACAG
Source organism: uncultured Gammaproteobacteria bacterium (assembly GCA_963814945.1). Classification (GTDB taxonomy): domain Bacteria; phylum Pseudomonadota; class Gammaproteobacteria; order DSM-19610; family DSM-19610; genus Thiogranum. The sequence continues at coordinate 162,413 of CAWFEQ010000014.1, read as the reverse complement.
ACCCTGAAAGTCCGTGTAGACGTTGGCGTATTGGGCTGCGATATCCATTTCCGGCCGCCTAGATCACGATCAGTTCCGCACGCAGCGCACCGGCCTGCTTGAGGGCCTGGAGTATGGCGACAATATCAGCCGGTGTAGCGCCCACTCGGTTTACGCCGTCAACAATGTCCTGCAAGGTGATGGTCGGTGGCACCATGAAGGTGTGTTGATCCTTGAAGCCGACATCGATATCGCTCTCCTGGGTCACAACCGTGCGACCCGCGCGTGCAAAGGCGCCGGGCTGACTGGCCTGCTGGTTTTCTGTAACGGTTACAACCAGCGTACCGTGCGATACCGCCGCGGGCATAATGCGCACATTGGCGCCAATCACGACAGTTCCAGTCCTCGAGTTCACCACGACGCGCGCGGCCGCCTCACCGGGTTCGACAGAAATATTCTCCACCAGTGAGGCGAAAGCCACGCGTTGCGACGGATCGCTCGGTGCGCTGACCTTGATGGACACCGCGTCCATCGCCTGGGCGATACCGGGTCCGACGGTTTCATTGATGGCGGACGCCAGGCGGTTCGCCGTAGTGAAGTCGGACTGGTTCAGATTGAACGTGAATGAGTCGCCCTGCAGGAACGGGTTCGGGACAACCCGTTCCACGGTTGCACCGTTAGGAATAGTACCGACGCTGGGGACGTTTACGGTGATATTCGAGCCGTCGGCCCCGGCTGCGTTCAGACCACTGACCAGCAGGTCGCCCTGCGCAACCGCATAAACCTGTCCGTCAGCGCCCTTGAGCGGCGACATCAACAGAGAACCGCCGCGCAGACTCTTGGCATTACCGATAGACGACACCGTGACATCAATAGTCTGACCGATCTTCGCAAATGCCGGCAGACTGGCATGAATCGAAACGGCGGCAATATTCTTCAGCTGCGGCTTGGAGCCCGGCGGTAGAATGATACCGAACTGTTTCAACATGTTCTCCAACGACTGCACGGTGAACGGCGTCTGGCTGGTCTGATCGCCGCTGCCGTCCAGGCCCACGACCAGCCCGTAGCCCACCAGCTGGTTGTCGCGGACCCCCGCAAGGTGCGCCAGATCCTTGATACGCTCGGCGCTGGCGCCCGCCGACAAGACCAGGAGTCCGAGGAAAGCAAACAGGTTACGCATTGCAGTACTCCATCGGGTCATCGTCAGAAGGGCCATATTGGACTATTAAAGAAGCGCGCCAGCCAACCCATGCTGTTGGAATCGTTTAGGAAGCCTTTGCCACTGTAAGTAATCTGGGCGTCGCCGATCTGGGTGGACAGAACTGTGTTGTCGGGACTGATATCCTGTGGCCGGACCATACCGGAGATCTGGATATATTCTTCGCCCTGGTTCAGCGTAAGCCATTTTTCACCACGAACCACCAGGTTACCGTTGGGCAACACATCGGCAATCGTCACGGTGATCGCACCACGCAGGCTGTTGCTCTGACTGGAATCTGCTTCGCCCTTGAATGCCCGGGTTCCAGACAGATTCTGCTCCAGGTTGTTATTGTGGTTGCTGTCCAGCGGTATCAGGCCGGGCAGATTGAACTGCGGGCTGGCGCCAAAGAAGGTCGGGTTGGCGATTCTCGTCTCCTGGTCCTTGTCGGCGCTGGTCTTGGCGGACTTCGAGGCCGACGTACTTTCAGTCAACAGCACCGTGATCACGTCCCCGATCCGGCGCGCCTTGACATCCTCGAAAAGGCGCACATCATGCGCCGCATGATAGATAGAACCGTTCTCCGACTGGGCAGGCTTGTACGCCGGCGGCAACGTCGCTCTGTAGTTGTCTGACGGTCGCGGCATGCTGGCACAGCCGCTGAAAAATGCCGCGGCGGCGAGCGCCAGTAGCAAATTGCCGTGGAGATTGATCTGTCTCATGTGTCGCTGTCCGGTTTCAGTCAGCCTTACAGGTTGGTGGTCACATACTGCAACATGCGGTCGGTGGTCTGTATGGCCTTGGAATTCATTTCGTAGGAGCGCTGGGTTTCGATCATATCCACCAACTCTTCCACCACATTGACGTTGGACGTTTCCAGGGCACCCTGCGCGACCGTACCCAGGCCGTTGAGACCGGGGGTTCCGGTTGAAGGTGAACCGCTGGAAGCGGTTTCCTGGTACAGATTCTGGCCAATCGACTGCAGGCCCGACGGATTGATGAAATCTGCCAGCTGGATGCTGCCCACCTGTGTCGGCGACGGGCTCCCAGGCGTCATCGCTGAAACCACCCCGTCGGAACCGATGGTCACGCTGGTTGAATTGTTGGGAATGGTAATTGCGGGCTGGATGACATAGCCACTGGCGGTGACCAGCTGGCCGGTCTCGTCCATCTTGAACGAACCGTCGCGGCTATAGGCCAGGTTGCCGTCCGGCAACAACACCTGGATAAACCCGCGCCCCTGAATGGCGACATCCAGACTGTTGTTGGTCTGCACGATATTTCCCATGGTATGGATCTTCTCGGTTGCCACAGTGCGCACACCGGTACCGAGCTGCAACCCGGAAGGCAGCCGCGTGTCCTGTGAGGACTGGGCACCGACCTGGCGCACGTTCTGATATAACAGATCCTCGAACACCGCGCGATCCCGTTTGAAACCGGTGGTGTTGACGTTGGCCAGGTTGTTCGAGATCACGCTCATTCGCGTCTGCTGTGCTTCCAGCCCGGTTTTTGCTACCCACAGCGCCTTGTTCATTGCCTTACCTCGTAATACGTTTAGGTTAACCCAGGTCCATGATCCGGGTAGTGCTTGCCTCGTTGTCCTCGGCTGTCTTCATGATCTTCACCTGAATCTCGAACTGCCGCGCGAGACCGATCATGTTGACCATGGCTTCAATACTGTTGACGTTGCTGGATTCGAGCGCACCGCTCACCAGGGTAACGTCGGTAGCCGAGTCCGCTGGGACGTTGTCGCGCGTCCTGAGCAGACCGTCGCTACCCTTCACCAGCGTGGCATGATCCGGCGGCCACCAGCTTGATACGCCCCACCTCGGACAAGGTGCTGGGCTGCTGGCCGATGGGGCGTATGCTCACGGTACCGTCAACGCCGATTTCCAGCTGTTCGTATTCCGGAATGACAATCGGACCGGCCTCGCCGAGCACCGGGTGGTCCGCACCGGTCATCAACTGTCCATTGGTGTTTACGTGCAGATTACCGGCACGGGTATAGGCCTCGCTGCCATCCGGCGACTGGACGGCAATCCAGCCGTCACCGTTGACCGCCACGTCCAGCGGGCGCGCGGTCGTCTGCACAGTGCCCTTGTCAAAGGTCACGCCGGCGTCCTCCGCAGTGGCAAACGCCCGCGTATCCAGACCCGCCCCCCGGATAAGCTGGGTATGAAAGTTGGCCAGATCCTGCTGGAAACCAGCGGTATTGACGTTGGCCAGGTTGTGCGAATTCAACGCCTGCGCATGCATTAACTGCTTGCCGCCGTTGGCCACCACATACAGGACTCGGTCCATGGTTCAGCTCCCGCTCAACGCTTAACGGATATTGATAATCGTCTGGGTGATGGTGTCTGCCGTGGTAATCACCTGGGCATTGGCCTGGAAATTGCGCTGCGCGGTAATCATGCCAACCAGTTCTTCCGTCAGGTCCACGTTAGAGCCCTCCAGGGCACCCGACTGGATCAGGCCCAGCGAACCGGAGCCCGGCGCACCGACCAGGGGGGCACCCGAGTCGAACGTTTCCGACCAGCTGGTGTCACCCAGCTGACGCAGGCCCTGCGAGTTGTTGAAGTTGGCGATCGCCAATTGACCCAAGGTGCGTGACTGACCGTTGGTGAAACGCGAAGTGATGACTCCCGTGTCACCTATATCGATACCACTGAGACGGCCGGTCGCAAAGCCGTCCTGGCTGAGCGCGCTGACACTGAACGGGCTGCCGTACTGGCTGGTATTGGAAAAATCCAGACCCAGAGTCATGCTGGCCGCACCACCACCCGGATCAAACGCCGGCACGGTAATGGTGCTGGGGAACGTTGTGGTCTGGATAGAACCGGTATTGGAAAACTCCAGGGTATCTGGCCCGCTACGCTGGGTACCGTCCACGTACAGGTGGGTCTCCCACTGGTTGGGAATACCGGTCTTGCGGAAGTACATGGTTGCCAGGTGCGGCGATCCGAGGGTGTCGAACACGGTCAGCGAGGTGGAATTGTTGTAGGTGCTGGCGTCCGCCGGATCGAACGCCTGCTGCGTGGCACCATCCGCCGTCACCGGCCACGCTGGAGGTGCCCGCACCAACGGTCTGCGAAACGATGCCGGACGTATCTACGCTGATCGGCAGCGAGGCCTGCTGGCCTGCTCCGTCCGGGTCCCAGTTCAGCGTCATGGTATCGGTTCCGATGTTGACACCCGTCGCAGTCGTCGGCGGCGTGGTGGAAGCCCCGCCGACCAGCAGTTCGGTATCCCAGGCGCTGCCCGCACCCGTGTAAGTGAAGCGCAACGCAGCATTGTTGACGGTATTGCCAAACTGATCGACCAGATTGAATGTACCGGTGGTGAACGGGCTGTCATTGGTGTCCAGCGCACCTCCGGGGACCAGGGCAATATTCGAGCTGGGCGTCAGACCGCCGGGGACCGCCGCCGATGCATCCAGGTTGGCACTGATGTCAACGGCGGTTGTCGCCTGCGGTGCGATATCGGAACGATCCAGCTGCAGCGGTCCCATTGCACCGGTGATATTACCGGTGCTGTCAGCCTGGAAGACAGTCAACTGTTGCTGCTGGCTGTTCACGACGTAACCATCACGGTCAACGCCGAATGCGCCGGCACGCGAGTAGGCGTTAACACCGTTGTCGTTGAGAACAAAGAACCCCTGCCCGCTGATCGCCAGGTCCAGATTGTTGTCGGTAAAACCGATATTACCCTGGGTAAACTGCTGCGCAACGGACGACACGCGCACACCGGTGCCGATGGCATTTGCGGTCACGCCCAGATTGGAGGTGGCGAAGATATCGGCAAACTCGGCGCGTGACTCTTTGAAACCTGTGGTACTGGCGTTTGCCACATTGTTGCCAATGACCCGCAGTTCCGCCGATGAGGCGTTCAACCCGCTTAGTGCTGTACGAAATGGCATACTCTTTCTCCTTCAGCCTGATCGGTTACAGGATCTGCCGGACTTCACTGAAGTCCAGGGCCCCGATACCGTCGAGATCCAGCAACAGCCCGCCGCTGCTGCTCAATGTGACACTACGAACATCCGAGGCCAACAAGGTGTCGACGGACTCAAACTGGCCGTCGACACTGGCCTCAGCACTCAAGAAATAGGTGCCCGGTACGGCAAACTGGCCATCGTTTTTCAGACCATCCCACTGGAAATCTACGGAGCCCGCGGCCTGCGAACCCAGGTCCAGGCGACGCACGATCTGTCCCGACTGGTCGCGAACATTCATGACCACCTCGCCGCTGGCGACCGGGAGTTCGACGCGACCGCGGATCGTTCCGCCGGCCTTGAGCGCAGCAACACCGGTCGGTGCCAGCACCTGGTGGCCCACCAGGTTGGTAGCCTGCAAGGCCTGGTTGGAAACCAGAGAGGCACTCAAAGAAGCGAAGTTCTCGTTGAGGTCACCGATGCCCTGCACGGTGGAGAACTGAGCGATCTGCGCCAGGAAGTCCCCGTTTTCCATCGGCTTCATCGGGTCCTGGTTCTGCAGCTGGGTGGTCATCAGTTTAAGAAAGTCTTCCTGGCCGAGACTCTGATTCTTTTCGGACGCCTTGGCGGTAAGTTCCTGAAGGGTCCGAAGGTCGACCCCTGTTAGCCCGTTCTGTGTATCAATCATGGTTCTGCCCTACCTTGAACTTGCGCTACTGCCCCAGACGGAGCGTGGCCAGCATCAGTTGCTTGGAAGTATTGAGAACTTCGACGTTGCTCTGGTATGAACGCGACGCGGATATCATGTTGGACATTTCATCGACGAGGTTAACGTTCGGGAGGAACACGTAACCTTCTTCGTTGGCCATGGGGTGTCCGGGCTCGTAGCGTCGCTCCAGCGGTGCCTGGCTTTCTATAACGCCGTCCACCTTGACGCCCAGACTCCGGGGCTCACCAGCGTGCAGTGACTGAATGACTGCCGAAAACACCGGGTGACGCGCGTGATACGTGCTGGTTTCGTCGGAACCGATGCTTTGCGCGTTGGCCAGGTTGCTGGCGGTAACGTTGAGACGCACTGACTCTGAATTCATGGCCGAACCGGCAATGTCGAAAACGTCAAACAGAGACATTTATCATTCTCCCTTGATAGCCAGTTTGAGCGCCTGGAACCGGCCGCTGAGGAACGTCAGTGTGGACTGGTAGCGGACCGCGTTTTCGGCAAACTCGGCCTGTTCGATCTCGGTATTGACGGTGTTACCATCCAGTGACGCCTGGGTCGGGATGCGGTACAACGGGTCGGGACTGGAAGACACCGCGCCCGCCCCGCCAATGTGACCGGGCTGCGTCGTTTGCAGCGCTATGCCGTCAGTACCAGCCCTGGCCAGCACCGCGCGGAAGTCGATATCGCGCGCCTTGAAATTCGGTGTATCCGCGTTGGCGATATTCGACGCCAGCAAACTGGAACGTTTGCCATACAGTGCCAGTTGGGCGGGCATGTCTCCCAGCGCCTTTTCGAAACCAATAGCCATGCAGCCTCCTGCAATTCTCGTTGCCGAACACTGAGCAACCAACGTGCCAATCGCAGACTAGGCCGCACTTTCATATAGTTAGGTGCTAAATCGGGGAGTTTCTCAGGTAACTGGCGGCAAACCCTGTCCGCCCGCCGGCAAGAGGCGGCAAGATCGCCACCCCGCTGGGCTTATTTTTTACGGTATACCACACCCGGGTTGCAGCGCAGCATTTCGAAGGCGTCCGAGTACTGGGTGATGGCCTCGGAGGCACCGAGGAGCAAATAGCCGCCTGGATTGAGGCAATCGGCCATGCGTCTGAGGATATCTATCTTCGAATCGGCGGAAAAATAGATCAGCACATTGCGGCAGAAAATTACCTCAAAACGTCCCAATGCCGAGTAGCTGGCCAGCAGGTTGGCACGTGTAAAGCACACACGGCGGCGCACGTCGTCGCGCAGCTGCCAGCGTTCCTCCCAGTGCCGCGTGTCACGCTGAAGATAACGACTTTTTATTTCAATCGGCAAACCGCGGGCCACCGCCATGGCATCGTAGCAACCGGTCTTGGCTTCTTCCAGCACCGACGGCGAGATGTCAGTGGCGGTAATCTGAATATCGCTGAAAGCACCCGGATTTCTCGCCAGAAATTCCTGGACAGCAATACTGATCGAATACGGTTCCTGGCCCGTAGAACAGGCGGCAGACCACAGGCGCAGCGTACGCTGCTTGCGCTTCATGTAATCGGGTAAAACCTGGTCAGAGAGAATAGTGAATGGATGACTGTCACGAAACCAGAAGGTTTCGTTGGTGGTCATGGCCTCGATGACCCGTTCCCGCAATACCCCCCCGGCGTGCTCGCGGCGCAACTGGGCGACCAGGTCGCCGAGAGAAACGACGCCCGTGTCGCTGACCACTCTTCCCAGGCGACTCTGAACAAGGTAGTGCTTGTTTTCACCAAGCAGAATGCCGCAGGCCTCTTCCAGGAACTGGCGAAACTCCTCGTACTCCGCGGGATGGATTCGTGCGAGTGACAAACGGTCGATTCCTATAGTGTTGCCTGGCGACCCGGTTAACAGCACATTACGCCCAGCTGTTCAACCGGTCACCAGCCCTCTTCCCTGCTGGCGGACCACACGCCGTCAGGCCGCTGTACGTCCTTCGTGCCAATGCTTCCAGCGACTCAGCACGCTCTTGGCAAGCGCGTCCGGCTGAAACTTGGCGATAAATTCATCAGCACCGACTTTCTGCGCCATGGTGTTGTTGAACAAACCGCTCAAAGACGTATGCAGCAGGATATGCAGGTCACTCATGCGCGGATCTTTGCGCACCTCGGTGGTAAAGGTATAACCGTCCATTTCCGGCATTTCGATATCCGAAATCACCATGAACAGCCTCTGGTGCAGGGGCACGTCAGCGTCGTGTTCGGCCCACTGCCGGAGGATATTCAGTGCCTGCTTGCCGTCGTTGACCAACACACACTCGATACCCACCTTCTGCAGGGTACGCTTGATCTGGTTACGCGCCACTGAGGAATCATCCGCCACCAGTACCACGGGCTGACGCTGGTCGTCGCTGACCTCGGAGGCCTGCTGGATAAATTCCGGCGAAACGTCCTCGTTCCAGCCAATTACCTGGGCAAGTACTTTTTCCACATCGATGATTTCCACCAGTTCACCGTCGACCTTGGTTACTGCGGTGAGATAATTGTCATTGCCGATACCTTTGGGCGGCGGCAGTATTTCCGACCAGTTCATATTCACGATGCGGTCAACCCCGCCCACCAGGAAGCCCTGCACAAACTGGTTGTACTCGGTAACAACAACGAAGTTTTCCCGCGGCTTATCGACACCCCGGCCACCGATGGCCTTGCTGAGGTCCATGACGGCGAGGGTGCGCCCACGCATATTGGCGACGCCGCGTACCACCGGGTGCGAGTCGGGAATCAGGGTGAGCGCCGGGCACTGGATGACCTCCTGTACCTTGAAGACGTTGATACCGAACAACTGCTTGCCGTCCAGCCGAAACAGCAACAACTCCAGCCGATTATGTCCGGCCAGCTGGGTACGCATGTCAACACTGGCCAATACGCCGCTCATGGCATCTTTACTCCCTTGTTTGGTTTGGCAAATTCACCCCCGGCTATCGGCTTTGGGGCACGAAGCTTAACCATCGCGTCACTGTGGCACGCCACTTGCTGGATGCTCTGTCAGACATTCGGCTGGAGTTGCACAGATCATGCACAATTTTAAAACCATGAGTTTTTTCATACTGTTAGGTATAGCGGTTTGGCATCCGCTGAAATCCCTTGCCGCCTCACCGGCAAACCAGTGGCAAGACCATGCCGCTATTCGCGGCGCCGCGCAAAGCTTTCTGCAGGCTTTTGTCGGCAGTCAGCACCAGGGCCGCAGCCAGGTGAAACTTGACCGGCTGGACCCGCGACTGAAGGTCAAGGCCTGCCACGTGCCGCTGGATGCCTTCCTGCCCCCGGGCGGACGGGCGATGGGCAACACCACCGTGGGTGTGCGCTGCCCGGACCAGGATGGCTGGAGCATCTACGTATCCGCCCGCATTGACGTCTTCGGCCCGGTACTGGTTGCCCGCCAGCCACTGGCGCGCGGTACCCGCATCGAGGCAGACGATCTTCAGCTGGTCGAACGCAACCTGTCCAATCTGCCCTACGGTTATTACACCGATCCGCAACCGGTCACTGGGCAGTTGGCCAAGCGCACCATCGCCATGGCCACCGTGATTACGCCGCCCATGCTGCAGGAGCCCAACCTGGTCAAGCGCGGGGAACGCGTGACTGTCATCGCCGAAAGCGGCCCGCTGAAGATACGCACCTCAGGCAAGGCCCTGAATGATGGGAAATCCGGCGGGCGGGTCCGGATCCGCACGGAGGGTTCCCGGCGGATTGTCGACGGGGTGGTCGCGTCCCCGGGCGTCATAAAAGTGACGCTTTAGCGGCAGCGCCAAAAAAAGCATCTAAAGTTATTGAAAGCAGTGACGATATTGGTAACGTAAGCACTGCCAAATAATCTCTTAGGAGCTTGAAATGGAAATTGAAAACGACCGTATCGCGTCGCTGGCCACGCATGTCAGTGGCCAGGGTGCCGCGGTTGATAACGCGCAGAACAACGACGGCAAGGCCGACAGCCAGCCGGCGCGGACGGCTGGCAGCAGCGACCGGGTCAGCCTGACCGGTCAGGCGCGGCAACTGCGTGAGCTGGAAACACAACTTGCCAGCCAGCCAGTGGTGGACAGCCAGCGCGTAGCGGCAATTCGTAGCGCGATTGAGAACGGCACCTTTGCTGTTAATCCGCAGCGTATTGCCGAGAAAATGATCAGCCTGGAACAGGCGTTGACTGACGCGAGGTAGCCAGCGATGAGCACTGAAAGGATGCAGGAATCACTGCAGACCGTGCTGACTCAGGAAGTACAGTGCACGGAACACCTGCTGACCTGGCTGACTAAGGAACGCACCGCGCTGGCTGCGCGCGACATGCCGGCTCTAGAGCAAACCACGGAGAAGAAACTGCAGTACACCGGGCAACTGGAACAGCTGGAACAGCAGCGCGAACAACTCGTCGCCGGGCTCGGTTTTGATTCTGGCGCCAAGGGCCTGAGGCGCTGCCTGAAAAGCCTGCCGCAAGCCAAGCACCTGATGCAGCTGTGGCAACAGGTCCTGACCAATATGGAAGCCTGCCGGAACGGCAACCTGACCAATGGCGCCATTCTCGAAGCCGGCCGTCGCCACGTCGATCAGGCGCTGCTCATTCTGCGCGGGCAGTCGGGCGCCCCTTCCCTGTACAACCCCAACGGCGACAACCCCGCGAACCTCGGTCAGCGAGAACTCGGCAAGGTCTGACCGCCGGTCCCGCTCTCTCAAGCTCGTCCGCGCCGCGGCCGATTACCCAACGATATCGTCGATAGTTAAGTTCAACCTGCGACTATAGGGAGCGACGTCCTACCCGCTGCAGCTGGGGGTCGTGCCGCGCCCGCTGTCGCAACGTATGCTGCGAGGCTGATGAGGGCATGCTTGCATCACTGAAACGGACCCTTCAGGGGGACCCCCGACCGGGGCAAGAAAGAGTCACATCGGCAGCCAAGATAAGGGCCATTCTGCACCAGCTCAAAGCCGACCACGCGCTGCTGTGCGTAACCGTACCCGGTTGCCAGGACGCCGCAAACACCGTGCTACTCGGGATCAAGGAGCAGCGCGGCGTTTTCTACCTGGACGAACTCAACTCAGACAGCGCTCACCAGGCCCTGTTACGCAGCCGTAAGTTGCGGATTGACTGCCGCCTGCATGGCATGGAAGTGCGATTTGTGGCACAGCTGCTCACCACTGATACCGACAAGGGCCTGACCCTCTACGAAATGGCCCTGCCCAAGTCGTTCACACGGCTGCAACGGCGGGAGAGCTTTCGCCTGCGCCTCAATCCCGGCCTGGCGGTACCCATCTCCATACCCAGCCTGGACGGGGAAAGCGTTAGTGGTGAAGCGTTCGACCTGTCGGCAACGGGCGTTGGAGCCTTGCTGCGCACACGCAGCGCACCGAGCCGCGGTCAGGTACTCACGGGCGTGAGCCTGTCGCTGCCGGGCACTAAGCCGCTGAAAGCGGAACTGGAGATACGCTTTGCCCGCCAGAACGCTGCCCAGCACATGTTGCGGATCGGCGCACGCTTTGTCGCCCTCGAGCGGCAACAGGAGCGCCAGATCGCGCAGTTTCTCGCCGAGCAACAGCGTAAACGCCGTCGCCACGACCCGCGCTAGCCGCCTGCAACGTAGCGGCGTTGAAAAGATCCAGCCTTTGTGTCACATTGGCGCCCGGTTTGGGGCCGTAGCTCAGCTGGGAGAGCGTCGCGTTCGCAATGCGAAGGTCGGGAGTTCGATCCTCCTCGGCTCCACCAATCCATTCTGTTTAATCCAGCAATCAATCAGTTACATTATCCGGTGTGAGCCGAAAAGACGTGGTGGTCCACTTTTTAGCGGTTGGTGGTCCACTTTTTCTTCTTGAAGAAGAAACAGGAGACACCGACATGTATCTATGGAAACCCAGACATGGCATCTATTACTACAGACGGAATGGGATGAAGAAATCACTACGTACTCGGAAGAAGCGTGAAGCCGTAGAGCAAGTATCCGAGATTATCACGGAGGGACGCCAACGGTGCCCGGTAGAGCGGGTAGGCAGTCTGATAGCTAGGGAGCACGCTGGAGCAAAGGTTACCATCATAGGGGACTCCACTGAGCATGAACTAGCAATTGCCCAGCAACTGACAAATACCAAGTTCACGAATAAGCGGGTCAGGGATGTCTAGAAGATTTTTTGTCAGTAAAAATGGCAGATGATTCCTGGACTGCCAAGACGGCAGCAGAGAAAACGAGAATCATAGACCACTTCATCAAGCACACCGGAAATATCACCGCTGCCAAGATCGGTTATGACACTCTGAACAAGTATAAACAGAGAATCATAGACGGCAAAAGAGCCGTCCAGACCATCAACAAATAGCTGTCCAGAATCGGCACCTTCTGTGCTTGGATGGAACGGCACGGATACCTTAAAAGAACGATGCCAAGGGTATGCTGCTCAAGAGAACCAAGAACGCCCATGAGGATCGTGAACGGTTAACCTTGAACGAGGTCGCGATACTACTATCCAACCTGGACTCACTGGACACGCCATGAGGGTGAGACGATGGGCAGATATGGAAAGCGTTATGCGGTCACCGTTTTAAAGGAAGCAGTAGAGAAAAGTCCTACGATAAGGGTAGCCAAGTTATTATAGAAGCGAGCTAAGTGCGGTGACTGTCAGGCTGTCTTATACAGCCAACGTGGTACTAGACTCGCCAGACGACCTTCGTTGAGCGTGAATTCCGTTCTCTCCCTCCCAGCCACAGTACATGGTCACCATCAGCGATGTTGGGGCACCATCAAGGCTAATCCCTGTAGCGTTTATCCTCATACATACTGGAATCTGCGTAACTGATCAATGTGTCCATATCTGCACCATCCTGTGGAAAGACCGCTGACCCGATACTAATTCCCAATATTATCGAATGAGAATTCACATCAAATGGCTGTTCGAAGCCGGTTTTGATTTTCTCAACAACATGAGCGACATCCTCTTGACCTGCGATATTCTCAAGAACCAAAACAAATTCATCGCCACCCAGTCGAGCAATGGTATCTCCTGCCCTCACACAGGCTCGTAACCGTTCCGCAGCACGTCTCAATACGCCGTCTCCGGCATCATGTCCATAGCTATCGTTTACACCCTTGAAATTCACAAGGTCCAGAAACAGTACCGCCAGCCGCCCCTTCTGCCGGGCAGTCTGGGCAATGGCATGGCTCAGGCGGTCAGCAAGCAGGTTTCGATTGGCAAGCCCAGTCAGTGCATCGTGGTTGGCGAGATGAAAAAGCCGAGCCGTCCTCTCAGTGCGTTCCATTTCGTTTCGCAAATAGAGTCGAGCGTAGAGTACCATGACCACAAACGTGATAATGGCCGTCAACAGAGCCAGTCCCAGTTTCCCCCAGCTAATGATGCTCCAGCCAAGCTGCTGCTCAATGCGCAGAACAAAGGGCTGACTTTCGCTATCTAATGACTTGCTCAAACTCAGGCGTGGGAATAATCTGGATTCAAGCCACCCTGCCTCTGTCACTTCACGCAGATGCAGATACCCTTTAGGATCTGTACTGCTGAATGACGGGTTGTATAATAACTCCCGCATACCCGGAAACACGTGTTCCGCTCTGTCCAACAAGGTGTTTGCCAGTATAATCAGCTCTGCAAATCCGCCTTCTGCGCCACTTTTTACCTTGGAGGTTACCGCCTCCATTCCCGGTTCACGAATCGGTCTATGGAGCAAGTAAGCCAGTTGTCCCTGAACCAGTGTGAAAGGATCAGTCGACACCATACGATCCTGTTGCTCCGACTGATGAAACGAACGCATAAGAAATTTGTTTGAGCCGATATCCAGCCCCAACACCTCTTTGGATTGTGGTGTAGTTGGCTCCATAAACACAATCAGCAGGTGGTACGGTACTTTCTTGACACCCTGCCACTGTCGATCCGACTCGTAGCGGAATGCCTTCACTTGGAAGTCCGGGTAAACGTTTCGGCGATAGTATTCAGCGAATGATTCCAGCTTATCGTCGGATACTTTTTCCACAATCTCGAACTTGAAGATATGAGGGTACTGCTTGAGCATTTTCTATGCGTAACTGCGAATGCGCGCTCTTTCGTGGGAATTGGATGTACTGACCATGGCCGCAAATCCCTCTAGCACGGTTTCATTGATGTGAACCCGTTCGTTGGCTTGTTGATAGTGCTGATTGGCATGGTCTGCAAATACTTTTTCCGCCCGCTGCAAATCCACCGCCACGATTCCCGACATCACAGCGACAAAAAGAACCACCCAGATTATGACCACGACGTGGTAAATCGTCCGTGGGTTGCGCGTGAAGTTATTTACCATATTTGTTTTCGTGAGCCGTTCCCAATTTTTCGAATAAATCGACAAGCGGTCTATGTTCTGAAGGGGCATTTTATCTGTAACTCATTATTTTCACGATTTATTATGCCATTTGAAACCTCTTTAGATCCACGTGCGTTGGACGATATATCTCGTCAAGTCACTTGCTTGCTGTTCGGCTGCTGTCGGCAAGCGTGCTTCCTCTCTATTTACAACGGGTAAAGCCATGTTTAAACGCCCTTCCGCTAGCAATGCTCGCTCGTTCTATGCCTTCATTGCCGTCATCTTCGGCGCAGTTCTAATCGCAGCCCTTTCAAATAGTGAAGATATAAACACCACCGAGCTCCCAGGCGTATCGACCAGGCACGAAGAGAACGCCCAAGACGAAGTTATAGACTTCCAAACCGCAGAGCACACTGGGGATGAAGCGGACCTGTATGCAGATGATCTATTGAGTCACTTTAGATCCGGTGGACTATGCGATACGTACTCATCCGTGATACGGCGATTTGCCGATTCCGCATCACCGGTGAATATTCGTATAACGAAAATGAACAAGATCCTGGATAAAGCGCATAAATATAATTGCGTGCAGTAATAGGCGGTCTGCGGTACCCGTTCAATCAAGAACCGGCAAACCTGCTCAGCTATCGCCAGTCACCTGTGGCCCGCAAAAAGCGGAATCCATTATTTCTAAAGATATCATCGCCACAGAATCGCACCACTACATCTTATATGGAATGATATTCCCCATCATGGATGGTGCCCGAACAATAATCGAGCTTCTGACTGACTTGCCCAGTTTCATCTGGCTCTCCCTACCGCCGAATGGCGCACTCGCAGCCGAAACTCTCTTCCTGCGTAAGCAATTGGCTACGTACTAGGAGCGCAAACTACAGCCCGTTCGGCCTGACACGTCTATCCGAATCACACTCGTGCTGCTCTCCAGGCTGTCCAATTGGAGCGACGCACTGGTTGTCGCCCAGCCCCAAACCTTGGTAGGACGGCACCGTCAAGGCTTTCGCCTCTTCTGACGTTGGAAGTCGCGTCCTGGACGGCCTCCAATCCCGCCGGAACCGGGCGCACTCATCCGTGAAATGGCGTTGGGCAACCCAACGTGGGGCGAAGAGCGCATCGCCAATGAACTATTACTCAAGCTGAGGATTCGCGTATCACCACGCACGTGCGCAAGTGCATGCCCAAACGCCCGCACGGACAACCCCGTGGCGAACAACGCTGGTCCACCGTTGTTCGCAACCATGCGGAGGCCATACTGGCCTGTGACTTCTGCGTCATCGTGACGGCAACATTCCAGCTGCTCTACCTCTTGCTCGTTATTGAACACCATACCCGACGGATTGTGCACTGCGGTATTACAACCCAACCCACAGCGGCGTCGACGCTACAGCATTTCTCTATTTACTAGCCGTCCCTTGTTTGGATACTTTCACTCGTCCGGATACGCACCGTGCTGGAATACATAATTGAACATTTCAGCGGACTCTTCCGCAAACTCGTCTTTGTTGGATATTTCTGGATTTGCTTCAAGGCACGACTTGACATACACGCTTCTTGCGTAATCTGTCAAATCCCATGCGGTAGCCGCTATTTCACTTTCAGATTCCCCCATTTCTTCCATAAGTGTTTCCGCTGTTTCTATCAGAACGCGAATCAGGCGAATGTGCTCTGAATCATCCATCGATACCTTCCTGGCATGTGTGCCTAATGCATGTAAATTCCTTTCGTATACTCGGACAAGATCAGCCGTGGTCATAGAATATTCTCCTGAGCTTCCTATCTGGAACAGCTACCTCCGCAAATCACCGGCAGCAAAAGCGTAGCGATGGAGAAGTGGTTGCCGGGTGGAACTTTCACCCGCTGAGAAAGCACCGCCTTTGCACGGCGCACGCCAGGAGCCGTCATTAAACGGACGCTAGATGTCACGAAATTCAGTTGAACTTAATGTCACCAACGAGCCACATAATCGCACCAAACAACGAGCGTGGCTTTTTGCTATCCGAGTGCATGCCATTGCTTAGTTTAACTTTCACTACTGTTTTACCCCAATTGTTTTAACGCCCTGTAGGTCCAAGCGTGCTTCTGCCCTAAACACCAACTCTCCGTTCTTTTCGATAACCCAGTAATTACCGACAGCTCTGGGGTCAGAGGAATATTTTCTTCTTTTTCGCTTTATCAGTTTCCTCGCGACGGACTCGAATTCTTTTGGCATTGGCTTTAGCGCCTTCAGAAATTCCTTTTCAGCTCTTGTCGTTTTGTTCCAATCATCTAGCACCACGGCGTTCCAAGCTGAAACAATAAGGCGCATTGCCGCATCCAGCTCCTCTTTACTGGCGCTTTCTGGCAGCCCCTGTAAGATCGGATCTCCAAATTCTAATACTGTTTCAGAGATTTTTCTCGTAGGGATCATGATCCTTATTCACTCTTGATCCACTTTTTCTAGCTTCTTTGTACATCGCAACAATTGCATGAGTTATTTCGCAATGCCGGAATTGAGCGGCGTAGAAGTCGTCTGACTTGGACGTTGCGTTGCTTTGTTAATGCAACATTTCATGCGTGAACCTATCACGCCCTTTCCAATAACTACACTTCGGGCATGACTCGCCCTCTGGATAATCGATGCCTTCCTCATGAGGACAGCCAATAATCTCTTCGACCATGCCAATAGACTTTGCCTCGTTTTCTTCAATAAAAGCCAGGACTTCACCTAGTATTCTTTCTGATTTTCGTACGTCCTTATCAGAAAACCACTTTTTCATTGGTTCTGCTTCAGCGCCTTCATGTTTTATAATTCCGCAAACGAGTTTTGTAGCCACTACGTTTGTTGGACCATAAAATGCTACCGTCGCCACCGGATAGCCCTTTATCCCTTTTCGTGCCTTTTTGCTTATCTGCTTCTTATTTTTACCTTGCACCATGCTCTTTTCTACCTATATTCAATTGCAACATAACGCCAACCGCAACCAGCGCAACTGTAGTGAGCACAGCGCACGAAATATGCTTCCGAATTCACGCCACTGGTATACTCTGATTCAAATCGCAATCAACTCTTCCAATTGATTTTGATGTGCATCAATATATTGAAGCAATTCATCAGCTTCCTTTTCGTTAATCAACTCCAACCCATAGTGATTTGCAATATAGCAGAATGCAAATGACATGCATGGAGTAGCTGTGATCCCATTCGGGATATCTTCTGTTGCGAGGTAGCTACTCAATGCTGCTTCTGTTGCCTTCTTGATGTTATTTTTACTTCGTTTAAGGCCACGAAATTTAATGCATACCGATGGTGCAAGTTGGAACAACTCGTTTTCAGTGAAATTAACTCCCGATGCAGGACCAAAAGGGATCGCTTCTTCTGCATCCTTATAGGCTTCTGCTATTTCCATTAGCCATTTTTCGGCAGATGCAGGCACTTTCTTTTTCATCGATTGCAACTCACTATCATACTTGTCGAACATTACGCTACAATTCACCGGGACAACAAAACGGGGTGACGAACGAACGCAGCTTTGTTTTGTTCGAATGAAAGCGTTTCTTAGGCCTTAAATGGTGTTGATGCCACCTGCAAATAGCAGCCTTCATCATTCTTTTCCAAGGCGTAATCAAAAACAAAAGGTTTGTCATTCGAAAATAGACTTTGTTTGCGGTTATACATCATGCCAAACATAATATACAATTCGCCCTTAAGCAGTTGATCGCCATTTTTCATATCGGCCAAAGCAGGCTCTATCGTTTCCAGTGCCTTTTGCTTTGGGGATAAAGATGCATTCCAGAAAGTTATAGATATTCTAATAGCCGTCTCTTCGACTTCACTTCCATCAGCTACATTTATCGGTGGTTCCGCATACTCAAGGAGTACTTCAGATAATTTATTGGCAGTTACATATTCAGTTGGGTATTCAATATGAATATTGCGTAAGGTTGCGCTACTTACTTGTGCTTTCCTTTTTATTGCTTTTCTGCGCTTTCTCGCTTCCCTCCTCTTTGCTGCATCTTTGTTCTTGGGTTTAGCCGCAAATATCTCACTCCGGTTCTTGGCTGATCGAAAACAGCTAAGCAAGGGGACCCCCCGGTCCGTATATCAGTAGTAAACTAACGGCTTTACCCCATGTTGCTGACGCAAGATCCACACCCGCTCTTGTTGGGGAGATTCTCACCTACTGAGGCGCATTATGGGTGATGCAGGCAGAGGATACCAAATTTTACCGGCATGAACGGGCGCTAACGGTAGGATTTCCTTTACCCGCACCGGGTGCCCGGATTCGGTACCTGCTAGCAGGTGGTTCGTGGTGGCGTCCTGGTCGACTACCCCGAGAACACACGATCTCGCCAGAGTCTCGGGGATGGGCGGTGGCTGGGAAGCTGTAATGGGGATAACCAAGGAACTGCGGTGGGGGTGTAACAACGAGGATCACAAACCCGGTGCTGCCGGCAAATCGGCTCCCGGGCACACTCAAACACATACATCCCACTGTGGCTGGATTCGTCATATGTGATCCCAGAACAACCTGGTATAGTTCCGGACACCACTGGTACAGCAGGTGGAAGTCCTCGATAAAGTTGAGCGTGCCGCGAACGAAATTGTAGCCGCCCGCCGCCCGTACGGCCTGCAGGACCTCGGGATTAGTCAGTATAAAGTTGGACGGCGAGGCTATATCGAGCAACTGTCGGGTAATGGATTCGATAGCCTCTTCGTTCTGCGGCGTCGCGCCCCGCACCCCGGTCGTCGCGTTGTACCACCACTGCTGGTTCAGCAGGAACCACTGATAGATCCAGCTGAACGGTGCCTGCTGCCACTCCTCCGCACTGAAGCGATGGTCCTGGGGCAAAGGTTCGATACAGGGTGGCGTTTCGGGATCTGCGGCGGCGCGCTGCCACCTGAACGACGAAACGGCTCGCCTTCCGCGCGGCCTTTTGCATTAACTCGATCTGCTTTCCGGGCGAGGCGAAGAGGTGAGAAAGCCACTCGAAATAGGCGGTCATGAAGCCGGCCGGTGAAACGCCCAGGGTCATGCGCCCCAGAACGGCGCTGAAGAAGTGATCAATGGTCCGCGCACTTGCCGGAAAGGCGAGTGCTTCGGCGATTTCCTTAGGCGGCTCTGGCGGGAGCATGGTCGGCGGCGTGCGCTGCTGCGGTGTCGCGTCCTGGCGATCCTTTAACTTGCGGTCAGGTGTCGTGGTCGGTGCGGGCTTGCTGCGCTGTGACGAGGTCTTCGCCGTCCTGGCCCCCCGCTTTACCGTG
This sequence comes from uncultured Gammaproteobacteria bacterium, assembly GCA_963814945.1. Taxonomy (GTDB): domain Bacteria; phylum Pseudomonadota; class Gammaproteobacteria; order DSM-19610; family DSM-19610; genus Thiogranum. The sequence continues at coordinate 143,056 of CAWFEQ010000014.1, read as the reverse complement.
CGGGTTGCGGGACGCCCGCTCCGGGGTGCTTTCTTCCTGGCCATGGGTTTTCTCCTTAAGGTCTGCACGATTCCCGTGAGCGGCCGACAATTGGTCTGACCCTGCCCCTGACCGCCCGTGTCTGCCCCGGTTCGCCTTTACGGTCCATTCGCCTGCTGCGGTGGCCGTGGCACATCCCCGGCGCGGGCAGATGCCGCCGGGATTGTGACAGGGCATGCCGAGAAGCTTAGCGTATTGCTTCCACGGGAATCCAGCGCGTCCTGTCAGCACCTGCTGCTGTTCCATCGGTAGCGCCGGAGGCGAGTAGCGACGAGTTGCAGCCCTTCTGCCATTTACTGACACCCGTGTCACCTTGCCCGCTGACAATTGGCTGTTCAGTACTTCGCCCGTTTGATGCACGGACAGCATTTAAATAACGTACTAAAGAACATGACGAATATTTCGAACGCCAGAAGATTCCCGAACCTGCTCAGGCTGGCCGACGCGTCAGCCTGATGCCTGTCGTGTTCCCGGGTTTGCCGAGCCAACACGCGCACGTCCTTGATCGTTTGCGGCCGCCCGGGTACGGGTAAATCACCTCACGCCGGGGCACTTGCTGCCGGCAGACGCGCAACCTTGCCGGACATTGAGGCCCCGCCTGAGCAACTGGTTCCTCTGGCGCTTCGTCGGACTGGACGGCCGGGCCTGCTTTTCAGCGGACCCGGTTTGTTGTTAACATCCCGCCCGCTGTCCGCTGCGCCAGCATCCACCGCACAACTACCCAACCCAAGGCAGGAGTCCGGCCATGTCCGCGACGATCTACGACGCCCATCCCTCGATGATCCGGAGTCGGCCCTTCGGCACCCTGATCGCGGTCGCCCTGATCCCGCTGGGCATCGCCATTGCCCTGATGGGCCACCAGCTGGGCGCCGAGGCCGCCCCGGTGGCCAAGGTGGCTGGCCTGATCGTCGCCGCCATGGCCTTTCTCACCCTCATGTCCTGGTACGTCCGAACCAAGACCGACCGCCTGGTCATCAAGGACAACGAGATCGTCTGGACGCACGGGCTGCTGACCAAGGGCTACACGGAGATCAGCATGGCCTCGGTGCGGACCACCCGCATCCACCAGTCCCTGATGCAGCGAATCCTGAACGCAGGCGATGTGGAGATCTACACCTCCGGCGACAACCCGGAGCTGGTGGTCAAGGGACTACCCGACCCGGGGGAGATCCGCCGCCTGGTCAAGGGCCAGCCGCCGGCCGGGGCCTAGGCCATGGCCGACGACCACCGCTCCGACCTCAAGCTATTCGCCATCATCGCTGTCGTCACGGTGGTGCTGGTCGGGCTTGCCGCCGTGCTCCTGCTGCCCCTGGGGCAGGAGGCGGTGGCCACCATGGACCAGGGCATCGGCCTCAAGGCCGCGGCCCTCTGGGGCTTCGGCACCACGGTTGCGCTGTTCGTCCTGTTCGCGCTGGTCTCGGGCGACAGCCTGATCGGCGAGGTCCAGTTCCTGCTCAGTTCCTTCTTCGGCTTTTTCCTGATCCTGACCCTGTTGATCGCCTGGATATTCTGATGTTCCCGCCCGCTGAGATGGCCGCCCTGGCCCTGTGGGTGGGCTGAACGCCAGTGAGGCCCAACCGACGGGTGCGACGGGCAAATCCCGGCCCAGCTACTGCCCGCCTTCGCCTAAGCTTCAATTTGCCTGGCGCAAAGTCCGGCAGCTGCTCGCCGGCACCGGTCTGCAACCGGCCATGCTCGAACTGGAGATAACCGAGAGTGTGTTGCTGAATTCTCCCTAAAAGGCCCTGGAAGTGCGCGGTGTACTGCGTGAACTTGGCGTTTTCGTCGCGCTGGATGATTTTGGAACGGGATTCTCTTCGCTGAGTAACCTCAAACAGTATCCGATCACCACGCTTAAGATGGACAAATCCTTTGTCAAGGATCTTGTTCATGATCCCAGCGATGTAGCGATCACCCGGGCAGTGGTGGCAATGGGCCGGAATCTGGATATCACGGTGGTAGAGGAAGGCGTCGAAAGCGCTCAGCATGCGCAGCTGCTGCAGACGCGCTGCGACCAGGCCCAGGGATATTATTACGCACGAACGGTTCCCGCGGAACGATTTTCCGAGATACTTGCGCCAATAGAAGGTGTCGAATTTGAGGGAGAAACCGGCGGAAAACGGGTACGACTAACTTCGACCTCATTTGAGTCGCGTCAATATTTCCGCCCTGCATGGGCGTATAATATTTTTTTATAGTAAAAGCAAGAACTGTGGGGCGCCGCTGGCGAGTAGACTGCCTCAGAGGAGAGGGATGATGACCGCAACGCTGATGCTCGGAAACCTGCCTTCAGACGTTACAGAGCAGGACATCCGGGCGCGTTTCACCTGCCTTGGGGCCACGTCGAGGGTATCTCTGGTCGATAAGGGCGACCCCAACCGGCTGGGGGCGCTGATCGAGGTCGATGCCGAGCGCCATACCCTGCAGCTGATTGCCAATCACAATCTTGATATCTGGTGGAAAGACCGTCACATCAGCCTGTACGTGCCGATGTCCGGTTAGAGGGTTCACATGGTGCTCGAAGCCGCTGAAACCGGTGCCAGAGTCACCAAGGAAGAATTCGAAAAGGTCACCCCGGATCTGCGCGTTGAGCTGATCAATGCCCAGTATGAATTGCAGGAAGCGGATTTCCCCGTCATCGTCCTGATCGGCGCCGATGACCGCATCGCCGCCGACGAACTGATAGACACCCTCAACGAGTGGATGGACGCGCGTTATTTGAGCACGCGCTGGTTCAGTCCTCGCAGCGAAGAAGAGAGTGAGCGCCCGCGCTTCTGGCGTTACCTGGCGTGACCTGCCCCCCAAGGGACAGATCGGTGTGTTTGTCGGTGACTGGGCGACAAACCCCGTCACCGAACAGATTTTCGGCAAATTCGACGAAGATGCTTTCAAGCGCCGAATGGAGCATATCCGCCGGTTTGAACAGACACTGGTAGACGACGGCGCCTTGCTGGTGAAATTCTGGCTGGCACCTCCCGGAGAAAGAGCACAGGAAACGCGCACTGGCCGCGCGGAAAGACAAGCACAAACACTGGAAGTTCGACGAAGACGACTGGAAAGTGTACAAGGTTCTGCATAAGGTGATGCCGCTGTGCGAACAACTGATTCGCGAAACGGATACCCCTTCCAGCCCCTGGCGACTGGTCGAGACCACCAACCGACATTGTCGCGATCTGACCGTCGCCCGCAGTCTGCTGCAGGCCATCAGGCAGCGGCTCGACCACCCTCTGGCGATGCAGGCTGCGGCCGTTCCAACCCCGCCGGCGGACCCCTGTTGTGGCCCGCTGGACGGCGTCGATCTCAGCGCCAGTATCGACTACAACACCTACAAATCCGAACTGCGCGAGCAGCAGCACCGCATCCACCGGCGCTCGTTGAAAGCCGCCAGCCAGGGAAGAACCAGTATCCTGGTTTTCGAGGGTTGGGACGCGGCCGGCAAGGGTGGCGCCATCCGCCGCCTCACCCAGGCGATGCCCGCGCGCATCTATCGCGTGGTGCCCATCACGGCGCCGTCAGACGAGGAGTCGGCCCGTCAGTATCTGTGGCGCTTCTGGCGACGGCTGCCGCGTGCCGGCACCGTACTCATCTTCGATCGCAGCTGGTACGGTCGTGTGCTGGTCGAACGGGTCGAGGGCCTCACCAGCGAAGCGGCCTGGCAGCGCGCTTACCAGGAAATAAACGACTTCGAAGCGCAACTGGTCGAATATGGTTTCAACGTGCAAAAATTCTGGTTGCATATCGACCGGGAGGAACAGTTACCGCGGTTCAAGGCCCGCGAGAAAACGCCGTATAAGAAATACAAGATCACAGACGAAGACTACCGCAACCGCGACAAATGGGACTCGTACCGGTGCGCCGTCAATGACATGGTCGAACGCACATCCACCCCGCAGGCGCCCTGGCATCTGGTACCTGCTAACGACAAGCGCTACGCCCGTGTGCAGATCGCAAAGCTGTTCGGCACGAGCCTGAAAAACAGTGGCTGAAACTCAGATGTAGGAAACCAGCCGCACGTCCGGAATACTGCAACGCAGGGCTTCGGTGATTTCGAAACGAATGCCTGCGACCGGGCGGATCGAGACCCACAGCAGGTTGAGCCGCAAATTGACTTCCGCAAATACCACCTGGTCCCCGAAATGCGACAGGATGCGGTGAATTTCCTGCATGGTCTGCTGAATAAGAATCTGCGGCCGCTTGCGCAAATCGGGAATAATGACCATGAAATCCGAGAGCGCCTTACCGTTTTCGTCCACCACAGGCGCACGTTTGCGCAATGGCTCGGTAGCATCGAGTATCGGGAAGAGCGATAAGCGCGGCAGGTTCATGAGCCAACTATAAGCCAAACCAGGCCACCTCACTAGACAGGAACGTAACGCGCTGAATCTGAGCCACATTGGGAAATGTCTTCAACAGACGGGCGCGTGTGTCGCACACCAGGCGTGAGCTACACTGCCGCAAGCACGACCCGTTCAAATCCGGGAGCCATAGCTGAACAGGGGCAGGTTTTGTTAGTATGCAACAATCTAATTACCTGTCCCGGTAGCTCAGATGGATAGAGCAAGCGCCTCCTAAGCGCTAGGTCGGAGGTTCGAATCCTCTCCGGGACGCCACTCGCTCCCGCTCGCTCTGCCCCTGCGCGGATTCCCGGCCACTGAGCGCAGCTCAGCGGCGTTTCACTCACGCAACGCTGACGCGTTGCAAAACGTTCGTTACACCCTCTCCGGGACGCCACTCGCTCCCGCTCGCTCTGCCCCTGCGCGGGTTCCGGGCAACGCACCGGGAACTCAGGTCTTGCGCTTGACTTCGATGATGTTAGGCAGCTGCCCGATCCGGCTGAGTACGCGGCTCAACTGGCCGATATCCGTGACCTCGATATGTAACTCCATACGGGCGATCATATCCTCCTGGTCCGTATAGGTATTTACGCCGATGACGTTCACCCGGTCGTTGGCAAGCAGCGCCGATACATCGCGCAATAGGCCCGGGCGATCATAGGCCTGCAAGTGGATATCGACCGGGAACACGTGGTCCGGTCGCGCGCCCCATTCGACGTTGATAAGACGATCACGATCTTTCTCCCTGAGCCGCAGGACGTTGGCGCAGTCCTGACGATGAATCGTCACCCCGCGGCCCCGCGTGATATAGCCGACGATGGCGTCATTCGGAACCGGATGGCAGCAACGCGCAGCGTTGGTGAGCAGATTGCCAACACCGAGAATGCTGAAGTTCTTGCTATCCTGGGCTGGACGCGCACGCCGGCTGGGCGCGGACAGTGCATCCTGATCTTCGGGTTCCCGTAAACTCAGCACCGCGCTGACGACCTGGCCGGACTGCATATCTCCGCGACCAATCGCCGCCATCAGGCTGTCGACGTCGGTAAAGTTCAATCGCCCAGCGACCTGTTCCAGGTTGACGGCGGACAGTCCGAGGCGGTGCAGCTCGCGCTCCAGCGCATGACGCCCCGCCGCTATACTGATGTCGCGGTCTTGCTGTTTGAACCAGTGGCGTACCTTAGCGCGGGCACGCGATGTCTTCAGGTAGCCCAGGTGCGGATTCAGCCAGTCGCGGCTCGGCGCGGCATGGCGCGCGGTCAACACCTCCACCTGCTGGCCGGTGGACAATTCAAATGGCAGAGGCACAATGCGGCCGTTGACCTTGACACCACGGCAGCGATGGCCAACATCGGTATGGATGTGATAAGCGAAATCGAGCGCCGTGGCGCCGGCGGGCATGTCCACAACGTTGCCCTGCGGTGTCAGTACGTAGACCCGCTCTTCAACCGATTCGGACTTGAATCGGTCGACAAAGTCATCGGCGGACGGCTCCTCTTCCTTCCATTCCAGCAGCTGGCGCAGCCAGGCGATTTTCTGCTCGAAACCGGCGTCATAGTGTCCGCCCTCCTTGTAGCGCCAGTGAGCGGCAATTCCAAGCTCCGCATGCTCGTGCATGTCGTGAGTACGTATCTGCACCTCTACAGCCTTGCCTTCCGGACCAATTACGGCCGTATGCAGAGACCGGTAATTGTTGGCCTTGGGGTTGGCAATATAGTCATCGAACTCGTGCGGAACGTGATGCCAGAGTCCGTGGACAATACCCAGTACCACATAACAGTCGCCCGGCCCGTTTACCAGTACGCGTACCGCCTGGACGTCGAAGATTTCGTGGAAATCGACATTCTTGCGGCGCATCTTCCGCCAGATACTGTAAATGTGTTTTGGCCGACCGGTGATATCCGCCTTGACACCAACGCGTTCAAACGCATCGCGCAACTGCTGTTTCACCAGCTCAATATGTCGCTCGCGATCGATGCGCCGCCCATCCAGCAGCGAAGCGATCTGGCGATAGGCGTCGCCGTCGAGATAACGCAAGGCCAGATCCTCGAGTTCCCATTTCACCTGCCAGATACCCAGGCGGTTCGCGAGCGGCGCGTAGATTTCCAGTGTTTCCCGGGCAATGCGCCGCTGGCGGTTTTCATCCAGGTGACGCAAGGTGCGCATATTGTGCAGCCGATCCGCGAGTTTGATGAGGACCACACGCACGTCCTTGGCCATCGCCAGCAACAGCTTGCGCACACTTTCCGAATTTTGCGAGTTGGCCACTGCACTGCCTGCGTGGGGCTCGCGGATTTCGCCGATATGCCCCATCTTGGTGACACCGTCCACCAGGGCCGCGATATTGCTCCCAAATTCTTGGTCGATGAGCTGCAGCGTGACTCCGGTATCTTCGACAACGTCGTGCAGCAAGGCAGCGGCGACGGACTCGGCGTCAAGTTTAAGGTGGGCGACAATCTCCGCAACGGCGAGACAATGGGTCAGGTAGGGTTCGCCGGACGCACGCGTCTGGCCGCTGTGCGCCTGGCCGGCCCGGGCCAGTGCCTGCCGGATCAGCTGCTGAGCAGCCGGATCGCGACCGGCCGCAACCACCCCCAGCCAGGCTTCGAGATCCGGGGGCTGTCCGGTAGCGGGGGTATGCGTTTCGGCGCGTGCAACCATGCCAATAGTGTAGACGGATGCCGCGTGCTCGGCTATCGGGTATCCTGGCGGGCCGACGCGAGGTCGGTCTGCAGGTCAGCGAACAGGCTGTCCACGGCAGCCTGCATGGCACTTGCCGTGTCGTGCATTTGCCGGCTGTCACTGGCCCGGTTTTGTTCGTAGACCCTGGTCCACAACGGCGTGTCCGGGGAAACCGACGACAAGGTCACTTCCAGTGCGACCTCTACACCGGTGGAATTCGTGCCGAGCACCTGCTCGAATTTCAGCAGTCGCATCCCCAGGCGATAGGCACTGTTGGTCCGGGCATCGCTATCGGCGACCTTGTCGGCAACTCCGGTCTCGCGCAGGTAGGACGCCAGCGCCTGTCGCACCATGCGCGGCGGCTGATCAACCCAGAACTCGTAATGATAACGCTGCAGCTGCAGTGGCTGGCGGCTGTCGCTGTAGAGTACCGCACGGCCGCTACGCAGCGGATCGGCCTGCACGTAGTCCACGGCCAGCCCGCCCGTCAGTACTGGTTCCGACAGCACCTGCCGCGGGTGGACAGGATTCAGACGGTAAAAACGGTCTTCCGGGACGGGCGCCGTAGCCGCGCAACCGCCAAGGATCAGCAACAGCAAGAGGCGGAGGATGATCCTAGTCACGACGCACGCCCTCATCAACCGGGGTCGCACCCCCCAACAGGCGTCCCGGGTTTTCGCGAATCTGCCGGCTGAACTCGCTCATATTGCGACTGGTGCTGTCGAGGTTCTGCAGAATACCGTCGCTGTAACGCACTACCTGCTGCAAGACGCGACGCAGTTCGGAGAGCGCCTCCTGCAGTTCCGGCTGGCTTTGCGCGACCAGGCTATCGAATCGGCTCATCAGTTGCTGCGCCTCCTGGTTCACCGCCACAAGTCCACCCGCGAGGGTCCTAAAATCCGCAGCGGCGCCGTCGAGGTTGTTCAGTACCCGCCGCGCCTGGACTTCGGTGTCGGCATTCAGCATCCCCGACAGATGCGTTGCGCTCGCGTCCAGCTTGGTCACCATGGCCTGTATCGCGTCGAACATAGCCGGCAGGCGCTGCTCCAGTTCACCGCCGACCTGCTGCACCGACCGGTTCAGATTATCCAGCAACGGGCCCGCGTGCTCGCTCAGCTTACCGATGTCGCTGGCGACCGCACCCATAGTGGCGAGCAGGTCGACGGCCTGCTCACCTTTGAGCACGCCGCCGGGTTCTAAATGGCTCTGTGCCTTGCCTTCTGAAATATTGATTACCGTATCGGCGAGCAGACCTTCTGATCGGATACGGGCGATACTGTCCGCCGGAATCTGCCAACCGCGCTGGACCTTCAGCTCCACCTCATATGCCATGCCTGCAGCGGTGCGTTGCGGCCGGATGGCCGACACGTGCCCGAAGGCGTAGCCTTCATAGGTAACCAGCGTTCCCGATGAAACACCGGCAACATTTCGGTACTGGGTGTAGTAAGTATCGCGGTCACCCGTACCACTGATAATATGAAACAGCGCAAACAACAACACACCAAGACCCGCCAGCACGAACAGGCCTACGGCGAAATAGTTGACGGTTTCGCGTTTCATGGTGCCCTAATCCGCACCACAGGTCAGTCGCAGCAGGTAGTCGTCGCCATCGACCAGTTGCTCTTCCGAAGTGCGCGACAACAGGTTACGCACCCGGGAAATGTCGGAATTGCGCACCTCGTCAACTGTCCCGGTCATGAGGATCTTGCCCTTGTCCAGCACCGTGATGCGGTCGGCGATCTTGAAAGCGCTTTCCAGCTCGTGGGTGACCACTACCATGGAAACCTGCATGGCATCCCGTATCCTGAGAATCAGGTTGTCGAGATCGGCGGCGACGACCGGATCAAGGCCGGCGGACGGCTCGTCAAAGAACAGCAGACTGGGATCCATAACCAGCGCCCGCGCCAGAGCGGCGCGTTTAAGCATGCCACCGGACAGCTGTGACGGCATCAAGTGCTCGAAGCCGGCCAGGCTCACCACCTCCAGTTTCATGCGGCTCATGATGCGCATGGTGTTTTCGTCCAGCTTTGTATGCTCGCGCAACGGCATCAGCACGTTTTCCCCCACGGTCATTGAGTTGAATAGTGCCCCGCCCTGGAACGAGACCCCCATTTTCCTGCGTATATTCGTCCACTCGCGACCACTGAGCTGACTGATGTCACGGCCAAACAGGCGAACCACCCCGCTGTCAGGTCGGTGCAAGCCCAGCAAGTAGCGCAGCAGCGTCGACTTACCCGACCCGCTGCCACCCATGATGACCATGATTTCGCCCCTGGTAACATCCAGCGAAACGCCCTCCAGCACCTTGTGCCGGCCATAGTAGGTCACCAGATCCTCAACCTGGACGACAGTCTCGCCCGACACGTTTTCCGATATATTCGTCACAGTACGAGAAAAAACGTGAATACCATGTCGGCGACCACGATTGCGCTGATACAGAGCACCACCGAACGGGTAGTGGCGCGTCCCAGCCCTTCAGCACCGCCCGCGGCGTTAAACCCGTTACCTGTCGCCACCAGCGTCACCAGCACACCGAACACCAGACTCTTGGACAGGCCCTGCCAGAGATCGCTGGGTTCGAGCACCCTCAGGATGCGTTCAAAGTAGCTGCCGAGACTGATATGCAACTCCACGACGGAAATCAAACCGCCGCCCAGGACAGCCATCAGGTTGGAGAGAATAGTGAGTGTCGGCATCATCACCAGCAGGGCAATCAGTATGGGCGAAACCAGATAGCGTACCGGCGCAATGCCCATGACCCGCAGGGCATCGATTTCCTGCGCCATCTGCATGGTGCCAATGCGCGCCGCAATGGCTGAGCCGGACCGCCCCGCGACGACGATGCCCGCTATCAACACGCCGAATTCGCGCGTCACCGAGGTGGCGATACCGGCGATTGCCTGCGACTCGGCGCCAAAGTCACGCAAGGTGTAGATACCCTCCATGGCCATCATAGCGCCATTGGCAAAGGCCAGTATCGAGAGCACCGGGGTGGCGAGCACCCCGATATCCATCATCTCCTTGATCACGGCCTGCAGACGTACGGGCTGCTGCCACCAGCGTCCCAGAAAAATCCAGAACAGACTCTCTGCCAGCAGCAAGGCAGCGTAACCGAAGTCTTCTACACCGGCATAAAACCGGCGACCAACGCGTTCGCTGAAACTGCGCAAGCGGGTTGCCTGCACGTCAGTCTCCGCCGCCCAGCCGGTCGTCCAGCGTTGCGTAGATTCTGAAGACCTGGTCCAGACGCGCCAGATGCAACACTTTCATGGCCGCTTCGCTGACGCCAACCAGAGCGAATTCAAGATTGTTTGAACGTGCATACTGAAAACCTTCCACCAGGCTGGCAACTCCCGAGCTGTCGATATAGTCAACTGCGGAAAGATCAACCATCACATGTTGCATTTTTTTCAGGCTGTTGAGGATCACCTTGCGTGCCGCCGGTGATTTGCTCAGGTCCACTTCCCCTTGGAGCTGTACTACCAGGAACCCTTGTTTTTCTTCCACTGGAAATGCCATCGCCAACTCCTAAGCCCCGGTGAATTTCTTCATTTGAAAGAGATTGCCGCCGCCCGGTGGCGCTTCCAGAAAGCCACTCTCGTCCATCAGGCAGCCAATTAGGTGTAGGCCGAGTCCGCCAGGTCGGATGTCGTCAAGATCCCGTGAACAGACTTTGCCCGCGTCAACGCACTCGGCATAGTCGCGCAGCTGAAAAACGAGGGCACCGGGTTCCCTGCTGATCTTGACATCAATCCTGCCGTCGGGATTCATTGCATAGCCGTGCTGCATAATATTCATGCAGGCCTCATTGACAGCAAGCACGACAGCATCGGCCGTCTCTGTGTCCAGTCCAGCTATATCGACCGCATCGCGTATTACACAGCGCAGCAGTTTCAAACGGCTCGGCCGGGAACAGAAGCTCAAAAACACCAGCTCATCATCACAAGCCATGCTGTTTGCTTCCCTCAACGATAAGCAGTGTCAGGTCGTCTTCGACACCGTTTTCGGCATCCATCACGGCGTCGGCAATGGCCGCTGCGCGCGCTGCAAGCGGCAGGTGCGTATGTTCCTTCAGTAAGCGCAAGAGACCGTGGCTTTCCAGCCGGCGATCGCCGACGCGAGCCTCCAGCAGGCCGTCGGTGTAAACGTATAAACAGGCTCCCTGCAGTTCAAACGTGTCGCTGGGGAACACACTGTCGGGGTTAATACCCAGAGGCGGTGCCTTGGCGGGATATTTGTCAATCAGGGCCGCACAACCCATGAGCAGGGCTGGCAGGTGACCGGCATTGGAGATGACAACCGTACCACTGGACGGCTCGACCACCCCTGCCAGCATGGTGACAAACATGCCACGGATCGAGGTCTCGAAGATCTCGCGGTTCAACATACCGAGCAGCTTGCCCGGGTCATGAATCCCCTTACCGAGACAGCGGAACAGACTCGCGGTCTTGGCCATCAGCAAGGCAGCATGCATGCCCTTTCCCGAAACGTCGGCCAGGCAAAAAGCGATGCGTCCATCGGCCAGCTGATAATAGTCGTAGAAGTCACCCGAAACAGCTTTGGCGGACAGATTCAGACCGGCGATGCCCGGAATCCGGCGGGAGCAGGCTGGCAAAAGGCTCTTCTGGACTTCGCGCGCCAGCTGCAGTTCCTTGTGCAGCTCCTCGGCGATGCGGTCGCGTTCGGCCAGTGTCTGTTCGAGACGCCAGGTCAGTTCCTGGTAGCTCAGATTTTCCTCGGCGAGCCGCAGGTTGGCCTCGCGCAGCACACTGTCGAATAACACCTGTTCGCCCACCCGCATGCCCATGGCTCGGGCCGCCTCCGCAAGGGCTTCGGAGACACTTTGCAACAAGCAGTCAGTATGCTCGGGGCTGGCGGCAAAGTGCTGTTGCAGCAGGGCGCGGGTACGCTGAATCGCCAGGCGTTTATCGTCACTGCGGTACACAGCGGCCATCCAGTCCGCGCACGCGGCCACGCGGCACAGCACGGCGTCCTGAGGGTCTGCATCCGCGGGAGGGCCGTCATGGTGATAACCCATCGCTGCCGCGAGGTCGGCCGGCAGGCCCCAACTGGTGGCCAGAGTCAGCCCCACTTCTTCATGGGTGGTATGAAAAAAGTCGAGTTCCAGTTCGCGACGCTGGTCCGGTGTTGCCCGTGCGAGCGCATCCCACTGATCGACCTGGCCTGGCATCAGGTACAGCATCACCAGGAGGCCGAAATCCTGCAACAAGCCGACGGTAAAGCACTCGTCGGCATCCAGCCCGGCCAGCCCCGCAAGACTACGCGCGCTGACCGCGCGACGCAGCGCGTCCTCCCAGTAAGCATCGATATCGAAACCTGGAATGGAATCGGCCCGCAACGCGTCGCGCATGGAGATACACAGCACCAGGTTGCGTAGCGCTCGATTCCCCAGCACCGTCACTGCGCGCGCCACTGACCTGACCTGACTGACCAGGCCGAAAAAGGCCGAATTCGCCACCCGCAGCAGTTCTGCCGTCAAAACCGGATCATTGGCAACAATCTGCGCCAGATCGCGGCTGTCGATACCGGTCCTGGAGCAGGCACGAACGATGCGGATCGCATCCTTCGGCGGCGCCGGCAGATCCGACGGGCGAACTTTGCTCGCTGTGACGGCATCTTCCATAAGCGGTTGATCGTGCATCCCGTGCCTGGCTCAGGGATTCCCTAGCCCCGGCATAGCGGCGGGTGCGGCACCAGCTAGAGCGGAATCCGCCGCCGGCCTGGGGAAACCTGCGGTGCCGACGGACAACTACATCAGGGCTTGCAGCGTGGCCGGGAACTGCTCCGCGGCTTCCTCGAAAGCGAAAAACAGTTCGTCCTCCTTGAGGCCGACTGTCTCGAGCAGCGACTGCGAAATCTGGATATCTGCCCGCGGTGATCCCATGAAATTACCCTGCTCCGATTCGTTAACCAGGTGATTGGCGAGATACAGAATATGGGCCTCGACGTTGGCCTCCTGGGCGCGTTCCGGCTGGTGGTGCCATTTGATGGCGTCGACCAGCGCCTCCGGCAACTGCCACTGTTCCATCATGTACGCAGCCACGCTGGCATGGCTGAACTGGAAACGCTCCAGTTCCGACTGGTACAACACTTCCTCGTCACCGTCAGCCACCAGCAGGATATCCCGCATGGCATCGGGACGCTGGTGATAAAGCACCAGACTACCGAGATCGTGCATCAGCCCCGCGACGAACAGCCGCTCGGGATGCAGCACATTGGCGCGGATCGCCAGCGCGCGGGCCAGAAGCCCAGTGTAGACACTGTGGCGCCAGAACGTCTCCATCTTTACCAGTTCGTTGGGGATATGCGCAAACGTCTTGACTGCCGCGATCGACAGCACCAGTTGGTACAGCTCGACGTTGCCAATGACGGTTATCGCACGGCTGATGGTATCGATCTTACGGCTGAAATTGTAGAACGAGCTGTTGGCCACGCGCAGTAGACGGGCAGTGAGGTTGGGGTCGACATTGACTACGGCGGCAATGTCCGCGGCCCCTGTTTTGGGTGCGTTAATCAGCTCGAACAGTCGCAGACAAACGTCCGGCGGCGAAACCAGGCCTTCAACGTCTTCCAGCAGAGCAACAATGGATTCATTTGGCGTTTGGCTGATGAGCGACGTGTGTTGACTGATCATGGGCGTATCTACCGGTTTTCGTTACAGGCATTAACGACCCGTGAAGGCAGAACTGGAGCGGTGGGAAGCAACTTTTTGCCGATTGGATCACATTACCTGACATTGCAGTGTGCTATGAATGGTATCCAGTCGCTAACCCTTATACCCAACCAAACCCAGTGGTGCAGCCATGTCAGATACCGCCAAAGAAAATGTCGTCAGCCTGGACGATTACGGCCAAATGCGACGCGGGCTTGGTAATGGCCCCGGAACGCAGGCGTTACGCGAGGTGCGCGACCTGGCCAGTAGCCGCCTCAAGCAGCATGTCGGCCGCATGATGGAAAAGATCGATGATGCCCTGTTCGCTCGCGCCGAAAAGGCCGAAAGCAACATGGTGCAAACCCGGTATTTCGACGCCATGCGCGAGTTGCGCATCATCCGCCAGGACATCGAGGACGATTTCATTGCCGGCTTCAACGCACGCTTCAACCAGGGCGTGCCGCGTCCGGGCCAGGGAAACCAGTCCTTCAACCTTAACTTCGAGGGCGATTCAGCGCTTGGTCTGGTCGACAAGGATGACATGGAAGAGGATCTGGCCATAACCAACATGGTCATCAAGACCCGCGGTACCTGCACCCAGTCGCTGTACTCCCTGGACAAACGTATTGGCTTTTTGATCCGTGATCCAGACCTCGAACGTTGGCAGAACCCGCTCGGCCCCGAGGCGGTGTGCGACGCTTTCCGCACGGCAGCCAAACGCATCGAGACAGGCCTGGAAATCCGCCTGGTCATCTTCAAGCTGTTCGATCAGCATGTGATCTGTTACATGGACGAGCTGTACAAGGAAATCAATCAGCTGCTGATCAAGCTGGGTGTGCTGCCGGAAATCCGCGCCACCGTGCGCCGTTCAAACCACCGCCTGCGACCCCCGCAGGCGCCGGTGGCCCCCGGTGCGGGCCTCGAACCCCCCGCGCCGGGGCACGAACCGGGTCCGTACATGACCGGTGGCCAGGACCATTCCGGCGCTTACATGACCGGCGGCCAGGACTATTCCGGCGCTTATATGAACCCCGGCGTATACCCGGTAATGCACCCGGGCCTGTCCGCGGGAGGTTACTACCCGGGCGGCGGCACCCCGGCCTCATTAAGCGCGCTGACTTTCCTGCAGCAGGGCGGCGTGGCCGCAGCCAATGATCACGGCGCCGGATTCAGCGTCGACCCGAGCGCGCTGTCGTCTGGCCAGACCAACATCCTGCGTGGCATCAAGGCTTCGACCGCTTTCCAGGAACTCGGCAAGGCCGGCGACATGACCATTGACATCGTCGCCATGCTGTTCGATTACATCCTGGACGACCCGAACATACCCGACGTCATGCGCGCGCTGATCGGTCGCCTGCAGATTCCGCTGCTCAAGGTCGCCCTGCTCGAACGGGAATTCTTCACGCGTAAATCGCACCCCGCCAGGCAATTGCTGAACCGCCTCGCCGCGACTGCGGTCGGCTGGGATGAGCAACTGGGTAACGACGATCCGTTATACCGTAAGGTCGAGTCGATTGTGCAAACCATAATCGACAAGTTCGAGGACGACACCAGCCTGTTCGCCCAGTTGCTCGAAGACCTGGACGAGTTCCTGCGCCAGGAAGAGGAACGCGCCGAACTACGTGCCGAGCAGTCGGCCAAGGTCATGGAAGGTCAGGAACGTCTGGAAGCGGCCAAATCCACGACACTGGAAGAAATCGAGCCACGCGTCAGCGGCGAAATGAACCTCGATTTCGTCCGCGAATTCGTCACCAGGCACTGGAAAAACCTGTTATTCATCATCTGCGCCCGCCAGGGCAAGGACAGCGATGCCTGGAAGCAGGCTGTCGCTACCATGGATGAGCTGATCTGGAGCGTTAAACCCAAGCACACACTGGTAGAACGCAAGCGCCTGGTCGCCATGCAGCCGACGCTTCTCAGCAATCTGCGTAGCGGCATGGAACGCCTGTCGATACCGGCCACGGAGCGCGATGATTTCATCGCCAGGCTGGTCCACGCGCACGGCCGTACCGCCGTCAATAAGACCACGGACGAAGACGGACAGGAAGGGCGCGGTGAGACACCCGGAGCGTCAACAGAGAATACCGCCGCTGATAACGTCCAAGACCGCGCGGAACCCGTCGGCAAGGCGTCACCGGCCGTGACGTCCGCCAAACCATGCCGGCAAGCCGAGCAGCCGGCATCGATCAACGATGAATACAGCGAACGGGTCCGGATGCTGAAGAGCGGCACCTGGATCGAAATCAATAGCAGCGACGGCAAGGGCATGCGCGCCAAGTTGAGCTGGATAAGCCCGATTACCAGCACCTACCTGTTCACTGACCGGCAAGGCCTCAAGGCCGGCAACTTCACCCTGGACGAACTGGCACAGCTGCTGCGCAGCAGACAGGCGCGTGTGCTTAGCAGCACGCCGCTGATGGATCGGGCCGTCGGCATGGTGCTCAAGCAGTACCAGCAGAAATAGCTGGCGGGTTCTGCGGACGAATGCCTACTGCGGGGCTGACGTGGCGATTATATATAGCGTCAGCCCTCCCAGCAGCAACGGCTGGTGCAACAGGTAAATCAACAGGCTGTGCCTTCCAGCAAACGCCAGCCACTCGATCGGCGGGACAGCGCTGTGCGGCTGCAGACGAGTGGCCAGGCGTTGCATTGCCGGACCGGCGAACAAACCCAGCATGACCACACCGAACCACGGCAACAGCGGCACATAATCCTCGGTCGGGGGCTTGTGCGTCATCAGGCCAATCCAGCGTCTGCCGATTTCGTCAAACCAGAGCGCCTGATAGCGGTTGCCGACAATGATCGCAGCAATGCCCAGCACCAGGTTCAACCAGCCGGCACGCGCAAACAGCAGACCCAGCACACTGGCCAGCGCAATGCAATGCAACACGCCAAAGAACACGAAACGGTCAGCAAACATCCACCAGGTCGACACGCTCACCAGCAGGGCAGCGGCGACGAGATAGCCCAGCCTGCGCAGATAGTGCTTGAGGACCAGTCCCCCGCGGGTAGCCAGTACCAGGCTGACACCCACCAGAAACAGGAACGAACTGAGAATCACGGCGCGGGCGTACAACCAGAAACTGTCCTGGTAAAAATCGAACCCCGCGAGACCGAGATAACTCAGGTCGAAACAGAAGTGATAAACGATCATCAGGACGATGGCGACACCGCGCAGCCCATCGATCATCAACAGGCGTTGCGCGGGCCGGGGTGAATCTGTCATTTCATTAGCGACGGGGGATGACAATGCTCTCAGACGGTTCGCCGTGCAATTCAGCGCGTGCTGTTCAACCCCACAAAGCTCCCATTATTCTCTTCGGCGAGTTTACGCATCAGCGCGGCAAAGCGCACGCTGTTCACGGGAATACCACCCTGGGCAAACTGGACCGGAAAGCCGATGGTGTGAATGCGCACACGCCGCTTGCCGCTGGCGTCCGCCCGGTTCAACTGTCCGACAGTATCGACCACCTGCTGGATAGAGCCACGGGCAAAGTCATCCCCGAACACGTAGAGACTGATGCGCTTGTCGCTGGCATAATAACGCCGGATCGCGGCTTCTATACCTTCTACAGGGCTGGAATTGGAAAACGGTGTCCAGCCGGCGAGCCGTTCGACTATCGCCTTGCGTCGCGCCGGCGTATCGGGGATCCAGCGAGCCCGGTATTGGGAAAACATATAGTCCCCCATGTCGTTCATCACCTGGATACCCTTGACCTTTGGATAGATATCCAGGACCTGGGTCACTTTTTTGAGCACCAGTGGCCAGGCGCCCTTCTGCATCGAACCGGAGGTATCGATGATGAAAATAATATACTCGCTGTCCACCGGAACGCCACCGACAGTGGCGTCACGCCGCCGATAACCTGCGCCCAGCAGACGGCGCAGATCGGCGTTCAGGGACTGCTGCGCCAGCTGCAGCTGCTGCTGGATACGCTCCTGGACTTCGAAATCGCGTTTGCCTGCCGCATACTCGCCACGAATGGTGGAAAGATCCCCCTGCAGACGCGCCAGATTCTCGCGGCTGTCTGACAACTGCTGCTGCCTGGCTGTAAGTTGGCGGTTGAACTGGCTGGTCTCGCCCCGGATGTCGTGCAGCTCTGCCTGCAGGCGGTGTACCAGTCCGGTGAGATCAACGGCCAGTTTTTCGATAACGTGCGGCTCGGACACCTTGACGATCACCAGCAGCAGGATAATGGCACCAAAGCCGCAGGACACCACATCGAGAAACGACAGGTTGAAGATATCGACACTGCGACGTGCACGTCGACTCATGGCCAGTCCCTCGCCGGGGACATGAAACTACCCTGTGTGTCCAGCGCCAGCCGCCAGTAGGCCGCCGCCGCCCAGGCATCCCCTTCCATCGGCAGCAGTATGGTGTTGACCGGAACCCCGGAAGGCAGCTTTTTCAGCGCCTGCTCAAAGTGCTGCAGGCGTTGTTCCGGGCTGACGGTAGTCGACTTGGGTTTGTCGCGCCCCTGGGTCGGCAGACCGTCGGTAATCAGCAGGATATTATCCGGTTTCGGTGTGAGCTGTTTGGCAACGGCAAATGCCGCATACAGGCTTGTCCCTCCCTGTGGGGCGATAGTTTTCAACGGGGCAAGTGAGGCATGGATATCGTCGGGGCTGGATGTCGACAGCCATCGCCCCTTGCTGGCGGCCGCGGCTGGGCGCGCGTCGGTATCAAACAGGTACAACTGGAACTGCGCACCGACGGGCAACTGACTGACCAGCCACTCGGTGGTCGCCAGCGCACGCATCCATTTTGGTGCCGTTCGGCGCCGAACTTCATCCATATTACGGCGGCGCACCACATTGATGATGGTTTCGTCGAGCATGCTGGCAGAGGCATCGACCAGAATCAGAATGCGATTGCCACCGACCTTAAGGCCAGTGAGATACTGACGATCGCCCTCGCCGCTGATACGGTGCACCTGCGCGCCTTCTGCAGCGCGCGGTTTGGGTCCCAGGCGTTTTTTTTCCTCCTCCAGTTGCTTGAGGTCGGCGCTCAAGGCGGCGACGTGCTCGCGGCGCGCCTGTGTTTCGGCGTTCATGGTGGCGAGTTCGGCCTGCAGCTCGCGAATAGTTCGCAGCACCTCTTCGGTCTCACCGCGGGTGATGACCAGTGCCTGGTCAGTCGTCTGCAGACTGTTGCGCACTGCGACCAGGTCTTGCCGCCCGGTCAGTACCTGCTCCTGCAGCTTCACGGCTTCGGAACGCAAGTCAGCAAACGTCTGGTTGCGTGTCCTGACTGTGTCGGTGTTGAGAATCAGCACCAGTAGCACAACGGCGCCGAAGCCGCAGAACATGATATCCAGGAATGACAGGGAGAAGGGTGAAATGGAACGCCGTTGCATCGCCCGGATCAGGATCTCAACCGCCGGATCATCCAGCGATCCACGTAGCGTTCGCTATCCAGCACCAGCCGCTCCTGCAGAAGTTGCAGCTGGTGGATGAAGAACATCAGTACGATACTTAGCACCAGGGCGATAAAGGTCGAATTGAACGCCACGCCCAGGCTGGCGGTGACACCGGTAATATCCCCTTCGACAGCAC
This sequence comes from uncultured Gammaproteobacteria bacterium, assembly GCA_963814945.1. GTDB lineage: Bacteria > Pseudomonadota > Gammaproteobacteria > DSM-19610 > DSM-19610 > Thiogranum. The sequence goes on along the minus strand of CAWFEQ010000014.1, from coordinate 123,775 downwards.
GGTGTGCCTGCCCCAGCGCATCACCGATACCACGCACGGTGCCGATGAAGCCCACCGACGGAATAGCCCAGGCGATATAGCGGATAATCGACAGTTCGGATTCCAGCCGCTCGCCTTCGGACTCACAGATATCGCGTGCGGCGGTGGACACATCCTGGACATTGCCAGTGGCGGCAAACCGCTCCACCGCTGTCAGCAGCGCGCGCGGCAACAGCGCCTCACGGTCAGCGTCCGACAGCGAATTGAGCCGTTCTGCCAGTTCCCGCGTATCCTCCCGTCCGATAGGCAGGCCATCCGGGAACTGCAGCAGGTCGTGTTGCAGCAGGCGTTGCTGCTGGTAAACGATCCGTCCCTTGTATGCCAGTATCGCCAGTGCCCAGAGCATAAGGATGAAACAGGTTTCCTGCTCATAGTCTTTAATGACTACATAGAAAGAACGCTGTTGCACCGCATCCGGCTTATCGCGCAGCTGGGCCGCCTGCTGGGCGAGAAACGCATCCGCCTGCGGGCGCACCCAGGTGACGTACAGTGCGTGCACCAGTATGAAGGCAATCAGCAGGGCGAAGACCTGATAGATAAATTCGCCAGGATAGTTCTTCTTCATTGGCAAAGCGCTCAGATATCGACCGGGAACGACACTGCGCTGTCCGCCTTGATGCGCTCACTCGGTGTGAAGCTGTCGGCCGACGACCGGGGCGCAGCCGGCTTTTGCAACTGGCGCGGCGCATTACCGGTGTCCGGTGCCTGTTCTGTAGGCGGTGCCTGTGGCTGCAGTGCGCCCCGTGGCTCGCGAAGCGGGTGATCCCCGCCACCAGCCACTGGTCCGAGGGCCAGCACCGGCGTGGTCACCAGCACGATGGCCAGCCACATCAGCCGGCACGCCACAGCGACCGGCGTTGTTTCTGCTGCCTGCATCTTCCGCTCTCCTCTTCTATTCAAGATAGCGCGCCAGGCGAAACCCCAGGTCCGGGCGCGGCTCACGACTGTAGTCACGGTAGCTCAGTCGCAACTCGGTGATATTGCCATGGCGCCAGCTGGAGCCGCGCACCACGTGGTGTTCGCCGTTTGCCGGGCCGAGCGGATCCTTGACCAGGCGGTCTGCCTGACCCGGATAAATGGCATAATAATCGGTCATCCACTCGGCCACATTGCCCGCGAGATCATAAAACCCCGGTGGATAGGCCGCAAAACTGCCCACCGGTGCGCTCACACGAAACTGGTCGTCGTAATTCGGTACCGTTTGCGCCAGCGTATCGCTGATTCGCGCATCGGCAAAATTGGCCACCACCTGCGTCGGCGGGAAGTTGCCCTCCCAGGGATACCGCGCGGGCTCACTGCGCCCCAGCACGCGCGCCACGTAGACCCATTCGACTTCAGTCGGCAGGCGATAGCCGGTGGTCACCGGGCGAACCAGCTGCATCTGCCCCTGGACCTCACGGTAGGCGGCTGGCAAGCCCTGTCGCTTACTGAGCCAGTTGCAGTAGCGTGCCGCTTCATCCCAGCTGATATTTACTACGGGCTGCTGCGGACCATCAAGGCTCACGCCCTCGGCGCTGCCGGAGGTGTGCGACGCCTCGAAGGCGCGGAATTCCGCGTTGGTGACTTCCTTTTCACCGAAGTAAAATGGCCGCGTCAGTTGCACCGAGCGGGCGCTTTCGTTCGCCCGCCGCCCCGGTTCGCGCCGTGAGGCGCCCAGTTTGAAAGGCTGTGCTGGCCGCAGCAGCCGCAGCACCTGGCCTTCCGGGGTGCGAACCGTCGCCGTCACCGAGGCCTGCCTGACCTGTTGCAGCGTCTGTAGCGTCACGTCGAGGTTCTGACTGATCCCCGTGCGCGGCGTAACATGGAACACCCGGCTGGCGTAACCGGGCTTGTGGATTTCCAGGCGGTGGGGCTGCGTGCTCAGGCGCAGGCGGCGGGTAGCCCTGCCCAGCGGTTGTCCGTCGACGCGCAGTTCTGCATCAGCGGGAACACTAGTCACGAAGACAGTGCCGTACTGCACGTCGAGTTTCAGCTCCAGCGTCTGCTGCTCATCCGGTTGCACCCGCAGCGTCTGTTCCAGCGTGGCATAGCCCGGCTTGCTGACCTCCAGGTGGTGCTCGCGGGCAGACGGCAGTGTCAACCGGATCGGCGTGGTACCCTGGTACTCACCGTCTACCTGCACGGTCGCTGTGTCCGGAACGCTGTCCAGCATCACCTGCCCATCAGCCGGTTCCAGCACCAGCTTGTCCAGTGTGACTGGCACTCCGGCCATCACCGTCTCATCCAGGGTCAGCGATTTGTACAAGGGCATCTGCAGCGTGATGCTGTGGTCACCCTGCAGCAGCTCGATATCGAGCGGCGTATTACCGAGCGGTTTGTCGTCGACAAGGACCTGGGCACCGGTGGGGTCACTGTCGATGTGCACCTCGGCCCAGGCCGGCGCGAGCGTAAAGCTGACCTGTTGTGCCTTACCCAGACCCGCGACATCGACCTGCTGTTCCGCGGGCAGATAACGCTCGGACTCGATACGCAACAGATGCCTGCCACGTTCAATACGCGCCACGCGCTGACCATCCAAGTCAACCGGCTCGGCGTCGACCTGCAACCGGAAAGGCACATCCGGCTGCACCTGCACCGCAACCTCACCCGGCAGTTCACGCATGTTCAGCTCGAAGCTGCGAAAACCGCCCATGGGAATATCCAGCACTTCGTCGAGGGGTCGATACCCTGCCAGTGTGGCGTTCAACCGGTACTGCCCGGGCCACACCAGTAGTCGTTTGCCCAGCGGCAGTGGCGGGGGAAAACCGCTGAGCCGCTGCGTGGCCGGCGCCGGCGTCACGTTGATTTCGACTGGTGTCGCCACCAGCACAAAGGCTGCCACCAGCACCAGCATACCCAGGACGACAGCGAACGCGCGTTTCAATTTTCTGTACTGGCCGGCGTGCGGTCCGGGCCCGGCTTTTGGCAGTGGCGGCTGACTGGCGGGTGGCTGCAGCACCGGCGTGACGGCGGGCTGGCCGGCGGGTTGTGGCTGGTAGGCACTCACATCGATGTGCACCTGGTCCCCCCGCACCGTCCAGTGCAGCACGGCATCCCCAAGCTGCACCTGGTCGCCGGATTTCAGCCAGACGGACTCACGGATCTGCCGGTGGTTGTGAAACAGGGATCCGTCTGCCGCCGCCGGCTGCAGATAGGCGTGACCGTCGGACAGGGCGACATAGGCGGCGACGACGTCTGCGGGGAAACCGGGCAGGACAATGTCTGCGACGTCCGCCCCTCCCAGTGACAGCGGCAGTTGCAAGGCATCAACCCGTCGCGCACCCCGACTGTCGTTGACGAGGTAGACACGACTCACACCGCTTCCTCGCAGCGAATGTCAACCGTCGGTGACGACTTACCGGGCCGCAGTTTGAACACGCGGCGCACATCACGGTAACCGGACCGCGAGCCAACCGCGGTGTAGGTGCCAGGCGGCAATTCCAGTTGCCGGTCGATGAAACTGCCCAACCGTCCGACATGATAGATCACCACCTCGGTTTCACCGTCCGACGTCAGCGTCACCGGCAGTGGCTGCCGGGCCTGCCGGACCAACACCTGCAGCCTGTCAATCCTGGCGCGCAGTTTTGGTTCATCCGCAGGCGCAGCGCCAGCCGCGTTCAACAGCTGCTCGGCATTAGCCAGGGGCTCGGCCGAATAGAGGCGGGTCGGCGCGTCAAGATAGTGATCGAACTGCCGGTTGAGTTTGGCTCGTTGTTCAGCGCGGGCGATACCGTCGCGGGCGAAACCCGCAGCGGCATCGATCTGCAGCACCCTGTGGTAACGGTCAATGGCGCCCTGCCAGTCTTCCGCCCGGACACGCGCGGTCGCGGCGCGGCGCAAGGCGTCCACGGCGGCCTGCTGGCGGGCAAACCGCAGACGCTCCCGGGTGTCCGCCAGCGCCACCGCCTGGGGATCAATGGCCGCGGCCTTTTCCAGTGCCGCGGCAGCCGCATCGAATTGCCGAGACCCAAGCGCAGCAAGCGCCTCGCTCATCGCAGCATCAAACATCCGGGCGTCAAGCGCCGCCTCGACACGCTCGAGCCCCTGCTGCGCCGCTGCAAAATCCGCGTCGAGTTGCAGTGCCTGCTGGTAGGCCGCACGCGCCGCGTCCAGCTGCTGCGCGCCTTCAGCCTGCGCGGCCACCGCCATGAACTCGCGGACCCGGGCGCGCACGCGCGCGCGCGCCAGCCCCGTCCGTGCTTCATCATTGCCCGCGTCGATCAACAGCGCCTGTTCGAAATAGCGTTGCGCGGTATCGCCAGCGTCGCCGTCCAGCGCCTTGCGCCCGGCCGCCAGCATTTCTGCCAGACGTGCGGGACGCCCCACTTTCACCGCTTCAAGGCCGGCCACGGCCTGTGCATAAGACTGTCCTGCTTCGCTGAAATGCCGTTCACCGAACCGGCGGTCTCCCTGAGTAGCCTGCTGCACAGCCAGCTCCCACTCCGCCTGAGCCCAGTCAGGTGCCTGCATCAGCTTGAGTTCTGCCTGCAGGCGCAGGAACCGCTGCAAGGTCTGTTCTGCCTGCTCGCGCGCATCGGCGTCAGTGGGCACGGGTTCGGCAGCGGGTGGCGGCACCCGCACCGCCGCTGCCGGCAGCGGCGCCTTGTAGCCCTCAAGCAGACCCGGCAGCACAAACACTACCCCAGCACCCAGCAGCGTCAGTACTGCCAGGGCCAGCCATACGCCCCACCGAACGGCCGGTCGCCCCGCCGGTGTCCCGCTTGCCGCGCCGGGCGGGTGCAACGGCGGTTGCAGTCGGTCTGCATCCCCGGGCGCAGCGGGTCGTTCACCAGAACGTCACGATGGTCGCTACTCGGCATCATGGTCCGGAGCGCCGCCGGCATAACCTGTCTCGGACGCATAGATACGCCTGAGTAAGGCGCGCCACTCGCTGTACTGCGCTTCGGCCGACCCGGTCAGCTGGTGGGTCTCGCCCTCCACTTCGACAACCATGGGTTGCGACTCTGAAGCGAAGGAGTCACCCAGTTCCTTGATGGCATCTTCGTGAATGCTGGCTTCCGACGACTTGTCGAAACCGGTCTTCACCGCGTAGGCGCCACCGACAATCAGCACGTTGCGCAGGCCACCGGTCGAGGCGCGCGTACTGTCGCCGCCCAGCGCCTCGATGGCAATGGCGCCCAAAATAGCGGCCGCGCCCAGCAACTTGCGGTTGCGCGCTTCGCGTTGAATTTTGCGCATGGCTTCGAGTTCGTCGAGCCGACTCTTGCGCCACTGGAAATAAGGCTCCTGCATGTCAGCGTGGAAGTTGTCAAAGTGATTGTTGAGCGTGTCGACCAGCATGAAGTCACGCTCGCGTATCGCGTTGACGCGCACCGCCATGGGATCATCTTTGGCCGGCAGGCGGACAATGGTAAATTCTCCCGCGTCGTTATTGCGCAGATAGCCGCTAAACGCGTCCGGCGCCAGGTCATCAGCGAAACGCAGCCCGGCCACGCGCCGGATAGTAACAATGCGCTCAGCCGACAAGGTGTTACGGTACGCCGCCAGGTCGTTGGCAACGGCGTTGTACAGCGCTTGGAATATTTCGCGGCCGCTACCTTCTGCCTGCTGATAATCCTTGAGTGTCACCTCGGCCTCGTAGGTGCGCTGGAACCACTGCTTGCCGGTTGCGTCCAGGGCGCTAATCCGCAGTTCGAGTTTTTCGCCATCCGATTCCAGAATCGTTCCCCGCACCAGTACCTCAGCGCCCTCGGTATCCTGTGGCACTACCCGCACAGCACCCCAGTAGCCGGTCTTTTCCAGCGTTTCGCGCAATTGGACCGGCATATAGCGCGCTTCGGCCTGGCGTATCTCCAGCGACAGCCCCTTGGCGTCGTCCGGGTCTTCGGGTACCTCACCCGGGGAGAACAAGGCGATCCACACGTCCAGCAGATGGTTTTCAGCCACCTCGGTCGCCGGGCGCTCGGCCTGCACATCCGGCTTGACGTTCTGGTGCGTGCTGGTGCATGCGGTCACCAACAGCAGCAGGCCGGGCAGCCACCAGCGAGCCGACTGATCAACCAGGCGCCCCATGCTAGCGGACTCCCCGTTTGTATCGCCGGTATTCATCCCAGAGTTTCTTCCTGAGCTCCGGATCGGTTTCCTGTTCCGCTGCCTCGCGCAGTTGCCGGGCGACTACGTCGTCATCCCGGCCGTCTGGAACATCAGCCGGCGGCGGCGCACTGGCGGACTGCTCGCCCTTGGGCCCCCCGGCGGTGCTCGATTGGGGCTCCAGCGTCGAATCGCCGCCCGCTCGGTCGCCAGCGGAACTCGACCCGTTAACCGCGGCCGATTCACTGCCCGCGCCGCCGGCAGCGCTGCGGGCGGCCGATGCTGACGCCTTAGCCTTGAGCCGCTCCTGTTCACGCAACAGGCGCTGATCGAACTCGCCCAGGCCGGCGTCCAGTTCCGCATCCAGCGTCGCGGTGCCTTCTGTACGCGTTTGTTCCGCATGCTGATCGATATTGGCAGGGGCTGTCCGGGGGATTGCGTGCGGACAACCAACATCTGACGGCACGGCTACTTCTGCCGCCATCAGCGCCTCGCAGCCGTCAGCCAGGCGGCGACGCAAACGTTCGATATAGGCGCGATAATCGCTCGCTTCCGCTGGCGACAAGGTTGCGGTGCGTCGCAGGAAGTCACGGCTGGCGTCCTGTAGCGCCGCCCAGTCGGCGCGCAACCGGTCTATCCGGACATCCGCAAGCGCAGCCCGACCGAGCACCAGCAGACACAGCAGCGGCACTGTTCCGAATAAACGTCTGAATAAACGCATAACGAGGCACTCCCTCCGCTCGGGCACCTTAGACATCGGAGTCGGTCAGGGTTTCCCCTCAATGATACCGCCAGGCAGACCGTTTTGAAGCACGGGTTCAGTCCGCGGGCACTGACCTTCGAACCGTTCATGCACCGGCGGTTAGGCAATCTAACATTTCTTTACATGGTATAACTATCTAATTGAATAGTGAACAGTTTTTTAGGCCGCCTGGGGCGTCAAAACGAAGCCCATCGGACCGGGTTATGGGTAGGGTGCGGTATACGCAGGAGGAACGAAGCGGATGCAGATCACTTCGCCAGGAACGTTCGGTCCTTGTCACGCAACCGCTCATTTCGATATGCATCCGGCTGGTGTGCGCGAAAGTGAAGCGAATCCTCTTTGGGCACGTCGTCTGCCCCTCGACGCGCTTAAATCACTTACCCTTAATGATTTCATAAAGATTCAATCGATGGCACGGGCTCTGCTGGAGCACCACACAGGAAACCCGTGACGCCTCCGCAGCAGCGCCCACCAGTCCGCGACATATACTCATTCCATCGGAGAGTCATCATGAACCGGCAATCCATAATGCCCGGGAGCAACGACGTCCGTGGCCCTGCTCACGGCGCACAGGCGGCGGCCGTTGTGCCACCGATCCACCCTGAGGAGGATCCCCCATGAAACTGGTCACCGCCATCCGCAAACCGTTCAAGTCGGCGGCCTTTCACAACATCACCATTCAACGTCAGAAAACTGTGCGTCGCTGCAAGGTCACTGCCGGTCGTGCTGCCGACGATGAAGTTTGCTGACACCGGAGCGTCGGCCATCAACTCCGCCGATACGGTCTGGGTGCTGACATGCCTGGCGCTGGCGCTGTTAGTGACCATTCCGGAAGCAGCCTGGCTATGCGCTGCGGTCTCGTTTCACTTATCATGCACGCAATGGCAACTATAGGGCACGGGAATCCAGTTATATGAACATCACCGCGGTGACTTGCAAAGCCTGCGCACTGGCCGTGCTACTCTTGTCCAGCCAGGGACTCAGTGCGGGATGGAGCGACTTGCTCAAAACGCTGGATGAAAAAACCTCAGGCAGCGCCGCAACGGAGAGCAAGGCAGTCTCGTTGTCACAAGCCGAGATTGCGGCGGGGCTGAAAGAAGCGTTGAGCACCGGTGTGGAACGGGCCATCAGTCTGCTCGGCCAGGACGGCGGCTTCATGAATGACGCTGCCGTGAAGATCATGCTGCCAGACAGCGTAGCGACAGTTGCAAAAGGCCTGCGCGTTGCGGGACAGGGCGCGCTTGTGGATGAGTTCGTCGCAAGTATGAATCGCGCGGCGGAAAAAGCCGTGCCGGCAACCGCCGTCATTCTGACGGAAAGCATACGCCGTATGTCACTGCAGGATGCCAGAGGTATTCTCAACGGCCCAGCCGATGCGGCGACACAATACTTTCGCCAGCACAACGAACAGCAGCTCGCCGCCGCGATTCTGCCCATCGTGCAGGATGCAACTGCACAAACCGGCGTCACATCGGCCTACAAGGACATGACGGCCAGCGTCGGATTTCTCAGCCAGCTCGGCGGTCAACACGACCTTAACCTCGACCAGTACGTTACGCAGAAGACCCTGGATGGACTGTTCACCAAACTGGCCGTCGAGGAAAAGCTGATTCGCCAAGACCCCGTCGCGCGCAGCACCCAGCTGTTGAAGAAGGTTTTTGCCAGCCCGCAACCGTGATAAACCGGCCAGCAGCACTCCTAGAGCCTGACAGCAATCCGCCCGGCGGCGGTCTTCGCCTTCTCCACAGCGGCATCGACAGACTCTGCCCGGGCCAGCACAACCCCCATGCGGCGGCGTCCACTCACTTCGGGCTTACCAAACAGCCGCAACTGCGTGTCGGGCTGAGCCAACACGTCTTCCAGCGCCCCGAATTCAACCTGCCGCGACTCACCCTCGACCAGCACCACGCTGGACGCCGATGGTCCGTGGAAATGGACATTCGGTATGGGCAGCCCGAGTATGGCTCTGGCGTGCAGCGCAAACTGCGACAGGTCCTGGGAGATCATAGTCACCATGCCGGTGTCGTGCGGTCTTGGGGACACTTCGCTGAATATCACCTCGTCGCCCCGGACAAAAAGCTCTACGCCAAATATCCCCCGGCCGCCCAGCGCCCCGGTGATTGTTGCAGCCACGCCCTGCGCAGCCGTCAGCGCCTGTGCAGACATCGCCTGCGGCTGCCAGGACTGCCGATAATCGCCCTCGACCTGCAGGTGGCCGATCGGCTCGCAGAACAGCGTGCCGCCGGCATGCCTGACCGCGAGCTGGGTAATTTCGTAATCAAAATCCACGAATCCTTCGACGATCACCTTGCCGGCGCCGGTGCGGCCGCCACTCTGTGCATAGACCCATGCCTTGTCGATATCCGCCACGGTTCTTACGGTACTTTGCCCCTTGCCGGACGAACTCATAATCGGCTTCACCACACAGGGCGGACCGATTTCGGTAACCGCCTGGTCGAATTCCTCGCGCGTGGCCGCAAACCGGTATGGCGACGTTTTCAGGCCGAGTTCTTCGGCTGCCAGCCGGCGAATCCCTTCACGATTCATGGTCAGACGGGCGGCTCTGGCGGTTGGAATCACACTGAAACCTCCGGCCTCCAGTTCTACCAGCGTATCGGTCGCGATGGCTTCGATTTCCGGGACGATATAGTGGGGCCGCTCCTTTTCAGTAATAGCGCGTAAAGCAGTTCCGTCTAACATGGAGACCGTGTAGGCGCGGTGCGCCACCTGCATGGCCGGCGCGTTGTCGTAACGGTCAAGGACGATCACTTCCACGCCGAGGCGCTGCAATTCGATCACAACTTCTTTGCCGAGTTCGCCGCCACCACACAACAGGACCCGGGTTGCCGTGGGCGATAATGGGGTACCGATCGAAGTCATGTGCCAGCTCCGCAGTGAGTCAAGCCGGCATTATAAGGCAATGCGTTCGACCAGGCGGCGCGATGCTCGCCCTATACGGGGTTTCCAGCTTCTTCCAGGAAACAACGCCCGGGGGACCCGCGCCGGCGTTCAGCTACCGTGGTCCCATTTACCTTTGGGTTTGCTGGCGCGATCGAGGATGGCGCGGGCATTTCTGATCAGTTCGGTCTGCATTTCGGTAGCGCCACCGCCAACAACCGCAATCCGCTTCACCAGCTCGACGGCTGACTCAGCCTGTTCGGCCGTAAAGTTGCCCAGACTGGGTGACAGGACCTGTCTGAGGCTGTTCCGCACTTCGTCTCCCCTCCCCCAACAGGTGCGTACTGGAAATCAGCAGGCCCGCGGCTTCCTTCTTCGACAGGTGAAACTCGTGTTCGAAAAGATCCAGAATCGCACGCTTTTCGTCGGAACTCATATCACCGTCGGCCTTCGCGGTCGAGGTTATCAGCAGCGCCGTCGCCTCCATGGGACTGTCGAGCTTGAATACCGGGTTGGCGTCATAATGTTTCGTCCAGGTTCGTCTGCGTTGCCACAGAAACGGATTCAGACCGCCCAGATCTATGCCCATTTCAGCCAGGCGGTAGCACAGCCACAGTATGGTGACTACAGTGCCCAGCATGCCGACGATGACGTGCATTCCATGAGCCTCGTTCAGGTAACCTGAGTGGCGCCGCAACTACAATCGATTCAAATGACAAACCGCACAGGTCTGGTTGCGTTGACTGCGCAGGATGGTCTTGGCCACCGATGTCGGCGTAAGCCCCAACCAGTCCTCGTCGAGTCAACTGGTTATCGCCCAGCCGGACCAATTGCTGAAATGTGCTGAGCCGACGTGCGTGGCCCACGGAAAAAAGTCATCAAATCCGTCCGTTACTGGCCTGGTGCAGGCCTGCCAGCCGTCCTCAGACAGTGTCGAACAGCAACCATCCGCGATGCGCTGACCGCGCGTTGCACGTTTACTTGGAGATTAAGCGGTGGCTCGCTGGGCTGATCCGTCACCCCAACAGCCACAAACCCGAGCCAATAAACAAGATGCCACTGACGGCACCAGGGCGGCCACCGGCCGGCAACAGCTTTTCCACGAGCACCAGCATGGCGATGCCTACGATCCAGAAAAGGTTCATGACACCGCCGTATAACAACAGGCACATCACCACCCAGCAACAGCCGACACACAAAGCACCGTGCCGGAGCCCCATCTGCAGGGCACCGCGCGGCCCCGGTGGCAAGCAGGCTGAACACTCCCCAGGCGGCCCGATAACCCCGTGCAGACACCGCTGTCGATACGTAGGGTGCACCCGCCGCCCAGCTCCTCCGATTAACCAGTGCAAACAGCAGGATCATGGGCGCGGCGCTGGGCAACATCATGGTCACCATCATGATCCACCACATGAAGAAGACCAGCGTGGCGTAACCCGCCGACCAGGGCATCGGCGTGTTCATGTCCAAGTTGCCCATGTTCATGCCCGCACCGGCCAGCACGTACCACCACGCCATCAGCGTTACCAGCAGCAGTCCGGCGACAACGAACAGCCGGTCGCGGCGCGCAAGTTGCTCGATGAGATCGGTACTGTGCCCCGGTGCCGGCGGGTGGGGTGTCATTCCTGTTGGCAGTCAATTCGCCGGGCCGGCCGGCGTCATGTCGAGCATGGCGATATGCCCGTGACCGGCGCTCCAGTCGAGCGGGATCAAGCCTTCGGCGTGGGTGTGGCCGCTGACAAACCCGGCCACGTGGTACTCGAAGCCGTCCGGCAGCGCAATGCGCGCCCGGTGGGTCTCGCCGGTCACTGGATTGGCAATGGGCGAAGCGTTGGCGTCAACGTAACCGTACACGGAAAAGTGATCGGTCCATTTCTGGCGTGGCGTTCCTCTGAGGGCACGGGCGTACCTCGGCCCCCAGACCTGCTGGATACGCGTACCACCTGGAAGCTCATCCCGGCACCAGACTAAGCACGCACACGGGTGCGGAGGCCGCTCTTACTCCCACCGGCTCACGGTTTATATCGAAAATGTCGATTACATATAGCAAAAAGTATCGTTTTACTAGCATCAATTCCAAACGATATAGTAGTCGGTACTTATATAAGGGAGGTCATACCATGCACGGCAACACACAATACGCACGTGACGTCGAAGGCTACATCGTCGACCCCGAGGGGTGGAACGAAAATCTGGCTCGGGACCTGGCTGCGGAAGAAGACCTGGAACTCACCGAAGAGTACTGGCCCATCCTCCGCTTCATGCGGGACTATTGGCAAAGGGCCAGGGTGGCACCGGACGTGCGCCATGTGGTTCAGTACCTGGTTGAAACCCGGGGCTATGACAAGAAAGGCGCCAAACAGCATCTTTTCAACCTGTTCCCCTATGGCTATGTAAAACAGGCCTGCAAAGTTGCTGGTATGCAGCGCCCGCGCGCCTGGAGCACAGGTTGAATTCAAGTTGACAGGAACCACACGGCGCTGCTGGCACTGCCCCGCCAAACTCGCCATGCTTTTGTGTAGGGATCACAGTTCCTTGATACGGATATTGCGAAATTGCACCACTTCAGTGTGACATTGAAGGCCGATATAGCCTTCATCGCGCTTTGTCTTGCCAAGACTCGGTGCATCTGCAGACAACAGGTTTGGAAACTGCCCTTTAGACACCAGCAGTCCGTTCAGCCTGACTTCAATGCTCCCGCCTTGCAGCTTGATCTCGCAGGCGTTCCAGTAGGTCGATCTCCCTGAATCCCGCGGCTGCACGACTTTAGCCGCCCACAGCCGAGCAGGAAACACACCATAGACGGAGCCCGTCTTGTGCAGGGGAGAGCCATACAGATTGTTCTCGTGATCGTATCCATGCTCGTCTATCTGAACTTCAATGGTCGAGTCATAGAAGTCTTCGTCGAGAACGACGGGGTCCGGTATGCGCAGGAAAATTCCGGAGTTGGCTTCATTGTCATAGGCTTTCCAGTCCAACCTGAGGATGAAATCCCTGAACATCCTGACGGAGTACCAGATCACGCCCAAAGCAGGCGCCTTGTTATCCACACCGGCCCCGAAGATGGGGTAAGCCTGATTAGCAACATCGAAGAAGTTCTGACTCCCCCCGGGGACCATCTTCCAGCCATCGGCGTCAAAGGCCCCGGTATACAAAGCTTGAAACCCCGGCTCGTTACCCAGGAACTCAACAGACGTAAAACGTTCGATAATCGACTCAGCGATCTTCCGTGAGAGGGCGATTCCGGTGAGCGCCGGATTAGCCAAACCCACAGTGGGGAAAATCGATTGATCGACACAATAGGCGTTGGTCACATGATGAAAGCGCCCGTTTACATCGGTCACAGACTTGGCAAAGTCCGTGCCCAGCCACATTGTTCCCCCTTCATGATACGTGGTGCCGACGCCATCCGGCCCGCCGCTCAGATATTCGACCGGTGTGGTACCACTTTGAGGCCTGGTAATCTCCAGATTGCCGTTCTGGATTCTAAACTCGGGTTGCTGTAGAGGGGCCGGCGGTGGTCCGGAGGTATTCGAACCATCCGCAGCAAACGTTGCCGTGTGACACGGACAACGAAACAGTCCTTCCGCACCTGCCCAGTCGACGAAGCAGCCCTCATGGGTACAGGTACCCTCGATCACCCTGTATTGGCCGGCAAAGCGACCGACAAAAAAGCGTCCACTCGCGGTGTCTTGCCGATGGTAGGCGTTGTCCGGGATAACATTGAGTGGAACCTGGGCCATCACCTCAATCGTGGCTGCAGGTTGAGGGCCGGTCGATGAACCACCGCTTTGCGCCTGGTTCGCCATTGCCGCGATGAACTCAAAGGCCGCTGAATCCTGGGCAGTCCGCACCTCAGCATCGTCACTCGTCTCCACCAGGTGGACATAAGCTTTGGGCACTCGCAGCTCGTTACCGCTTTCATTGTAGATATCATCGCCCGCCTCGCCAAAGGGATTGACATTCATCCAGCTGGCATCGGGGTTACTGCCAATGGGGCTGTTCCGATCCCCGAAGGTCTCTCCCACGGTCCGGATTCCGATCACGACGCGGTCGTTGCCAAGGTCGGCCTGTGCCGCCCGAATCGACTCGATATCTTCAATATTCGGTGTCATCTGGTACAGAAAACGTTCCGGGTCTTTGCTGGCACCGGGAAACATCGGTGCATCCATATTGGGTGCCGCATAAAATTGAAAGTGGAACTGTCCCACACCGCTCCCGGAAGTTGGTGTAGATCCGGTGACATGGAGGGCGGCGGTCTTTATCTTGGTCGGGTCGGGTGGAGGGAGATTGAGGGCACTTCGCTTGACGCGCCAGGTAAAGTTACTGCGCAGGTGATACATCAGATTACGCCCGATTAATTCTCCGTTGCGATTTAAAGGTGCCGGGCGTGGGAAAGAGTTCAGCGCCAGGCGCGTGGAATTAATGGTATTTCCAGCCAGGATGACCACGGCACTGGGCTTGAGATTCAAGCGGACCACCCGGGCTTTACTCTTGTCTTTCGGCTCCGCGGGATCTGCTAGTGCGACCACCAGTTGAGTTACGCGCCCATTGGCTGTTTGCAGTTTAAGCACCTCGGCATAGGGCACGAGGAAAAGTCTGCGCGAAGAATTATTTCCACCGCTGATTTCGCTATCTTCCCGTACGGAGTCCAGCAGTAGAGGCAGGCTGCTATATTTGTCGAAACTGAACAGTCCAGACCCCGGTCCTTCGCCCGGTACGGCAATCGGCGGAGCCAGCGCCGCTCTCAGGGAAGACACCTGGCTGCTGCTGACGACCTCTTCGGCACGGCTCTTCAAGGCATCATACAAAGGGCCGTTTATGAAATCCTGCACCGGATACGCGCCAATCTCCTGCTCACTGTACTCGTACCCACCGCGCCAGCCGGCCTGAAAAAGATAGTCCTCGACATCTTCCGGCCACAGTCTGTCACCCTCGTCATCGAGCTTCTCCAGGTCTTCTTTCTGGTAACGCGGGGCCCACCCGCCCCAGAACAGTGACTTGCCTCCAAGGCAGCGGGAATGCTTTACGAAGACCGCTCCATTTGTCTGGCCCGGCTCGACCAGGTCTTCAGCGACCATTGACGCAAGATCCGTGCTGCGGCGCGCGAGGTTTTGTATGTGCTCGGTGATCAGGAACGGGCCAGACTCCATAACCAGAATCCGTGGAGCGTCCAGATTACTGGTCATCCTCCGGCCACGCTCGAACAGCTTAGCCGCGGTGTATGCCCCGTACATGCCCGAGCCAACGATGACGATATCAAATTGCCCGCCAGCCTGGGCATCAAGAACTTCATCCCAGGTATTGCAGGTGAACCGGGCCATCCCATCAACAGAGAACGTCGTTCTCTGAATATCCGGCAGTGGTAGTGGTACACCAGAATCAACCAGTCTGTTTAATGGCATAACGGTCCCTTGCCTGAGTCATATTGCAAACCGGATGGGCAGGATGTAGCCGACCAGCGACTGTATCCTCCTCGCTGCTGTCCCCCAGACGTATAACACGCAGAGAAGCGGATACACGGTGGACAAAGATACGATTGTCCAATTGAAAACGCCGGGACCCCGTGGCCAGGGCTTGAGGACTGGCAACAGACGGGCGTAGACGCCGGCGTTACGCCTGCAGCACTTTGTGCTCAACGGCCGAACGCCAAAGGTCCGACGTGAACCTGTCGATGAACCTCAATCGATCGGCAACGACAGAAGGTCTAACGCCATTGGCCCGGTCGCCTTAACGGCGTCTGCGGCTGCCAGTAGACTGCAGGATCTGGGGCTTGCTGCCGATATTTCAGCCAGGTGACCTAAGGAGCTGAGCGAATATGGCTATTGAGGCAGAATCGCACTGGAATGACGCCGGCCGGATCAGCAAACGGCGGCGCAAAAAAAACCCGGCCCCGGAACGGCTTAAGATACTTCGGCTGGACCTCAACACCATCATGGAACAGATCAAACTGCTGGACCTTGAATTGGAACAGGACCCCTGTTTGTCCGCCGAAACAATCAGCCGTGTCCTGTCACTGGTCGGGGCGCTGAAGGAGCAGCTGGAACAGGTGCGCCGCCATATCCGTGAACTGAAAGCCGCGACAGCAGCGTGATGCGTTGAATTGCATCCGGGCACTCTGCTGACGGGCCAACGGTTGCTTTGAGATTTACTCGGGCTTCGGCTGGCGCCAGTCGGCGATGAACACGTTGGTTTCGCCTCGCGCCCTGCCAAGCCGGTTCGAAGCGAAGACGAGCTGGCGGCCATCGCGGGAGAACATCGGAAAACCGTCGAAACCGTCGTAATAGGTGACGCGCTCGATTACCCGGCTGTCGATGTCGATCAGAAACAGATCAAAGTTGCGGCCGTCCGGGTTGTGCAGATTGGAAGAAAAGATGATGTGCCTGCCGTCCGGGTGCCAGTAGGGTGCGAAATTGGCTGCACCATTGTCGGTAAGCTGAATCGGCTTGCGCTCCTTCAGGTCCATGATGTAGAGCTCCAGCTGGCCCGGGCGGATCAGGCCGTCGGCCAGCAGAGCCCGGTAATCCTTCAGGGCCTGACCGGTGGGACGCGACGCGCGCCACACAATCCATTCGCCGTCCGGGGAGAAAAACCCCCCGCCGTCGTAACCGGGGATGTCGGTCAGTTGCTCGACGCCACTGCCATCGGGATTCATCAGGTAGAGTTCGAGGTCACCGCTGCGCACCGAGGTGAACAGGATCCGGTCACCCTTGGGTGAGTACACCGCCTCGGCGTCGTAACCGGGGCTGTCGGTCAGCGCAACCGGGTGCTCGCCATTCGGCCCGGCCCTGTAGATGTCGTACTCCGGGTACAGCGGCCACACATAGCCGTGGGAATAGTCTGGCCTGGGCGGACAGATCGGCTGCGCTTTTTCCGTGGAGGAATAGATGATCGACTGGTTGTCCGGCGCAATGAACGAGCAGGTCGTCACACCGCGCCCCGACGAGACCTGGCGCACCCCGCTGCCGTCGGCGCGCATGCGGAAAATGGCGTCGCATTTCAGGTCGCCACGCGTGGACTGGAAAATCAGCTCGCTGCCGTCGGCGGAGAAATACGCCTCGGCGTTCTCACCGCCAAAGGTGAGCTGGCGCACATCGCCGAGGCGCGCCTCCTGAGGGAAGCTCAAATCACCGGCCCCCGCTGTGCCGGCCGCTTCGGCCAGCGCGCTCTGCGCCTGCAGCAACAGAGCCGCCCCGGTGGCCAGCCATAGCAGGGGGTAGCCTCGCACTATTCTGTTCAGTCGCATCACAGCTCCTACCGTTCTACCACGCGCGCGCTCACCGTCTGTTCGACATCGGCACGCCTGAAGCGCACGCGAATCGGATCGCCCGGATTGAGTTGTCGCAACGCCGCGGCGTAGTCGCGCATATCATGGACCGGGGCGTCGTTGACCCCGATGACAACATCGCCAGCCTGCAACCCGGCCTGCGCAGCCGGCGAGCCCGCGCGCACGTCATCGATACGCACCCCGGTTCCACTGAAGGCGAAATCCGGCACCGTGCCCAGGCTGACACGCCGCTTGTCGGGTGACTGCCCCCTTAGCGCATGGCGTTCACCCTGCGCCAGCGCCGCTGTCAACGCCTGGGGCCGGGCCGCCAGATACACCACCGCCTCGTGAAGCAGCGCCGCAACCTTGAGCATGCCAGCCACATCGATTTTGTCCAGAGCATCGCCCGGGCGGTGGATGTCGGCGTGTACGCTGCCGAACAGCTGCACCGCGGGTACGCCGGCCTCGACAAAACTGCTCTGGTCGCTGGAACCGAAGTCGTCGGCGACGGGCTTCACGGCTACGCCGGCGACAGAGCCCGCGCCGCGAAAAATGTGCACCCACTCTTCGGCTGAACCGGTGCCGAAAACGGTCACCGGATTGTCGCCCAGCCGCCCGACGGTATCCAGGTTCAGCATGGCCATCACGTGCGCGGCCGGATAGGCGCCCGCGTGCTGCACATAGTAACGCGAGCCCAGCCGGCCGGTCTCCTCGCCGGTGAATGCCACAAACACCAGGCTGCGGGGCTGGGGCTGCTTCGCCAGCGTCCGCGCGAGTTCCAGCATCACCGCCACGCCGCTGGCGTTGTCATCCGCACCCGGATGCAGCTTGCCGCGGTCTTCCGCATGATCGGCGTAAGCGCCACGTCCGAAGTGGTCGTAGTGCGCACCGATCACCAGGCTTTCGCCCGCGAAACGCGGATCGCTGCCGGGCAGCAGACCGATAACGTTCTTCAGCGCGGTGGTGCGACCGAGCACGTCAACGCGCTGCTGCCAGACCTGGAAATAGGACTGCGCCTCATCCCCACCGGCTTGCAGGCCAGCGGCGCGAAACTGCCCGGCGATATAGTCGGCGGCACGGTCGAGTTCAGCGCTGCCCAGACCGCGGCCGGCCATCGGCTCGCCGGCCAGCACTTCCAGGTCGCGCTGCAGGCGGGCGCGCGAAAAGCGCTCCGGAACGGCCGCCAGTGGTTTGCGTGGCGCGAGGCGCGCCGGCGCCTGCCGCACAGCGGCCGTGCCCGACTCGAACCGCACCGACAAGGGTGAATCCACCACCGGCCATTGACCTTTGAGCACGTTTTCGGGCGCCTCGCCACTGAAGGCGAGATAGCTGTATCGGCCGTAGTGGGGCAGCTTGCGCCCCAGACCCGGCAGCGCCGCGGGCAGGTCGGCCGCCAGCCACCCCAGCGCCTGATCGGGGTTGGCCGGCTGGCGCGCCATCACCACGACGGCGTGCGCGGCCGGTGTCAGCGTTGTCTGTGCGATGCGCACGCTGTCGCCCTGGTCGGCAAACGCGTAGCCGGCCAGGGCCTTTTGGAGCTGCGGGCGAAAACGGTTGCGCCAGCCAAACAACCAGACCGTCCGGTCCGTAGGCAGGGTTTCCAGCTCGTCGTCGGAAGCGATGGTGAACTGGCGCGGATTACCCGCCTGCCAGGACTCGGCAAGCGTCCGGTAAGCGTCCTGCAGCGCGGCTGGCGCCCGCGAAGGCAACAGGATCAACACCTGCTCCGCGCCCATGGCCTGGCTGACAGCGGGTGGAATTTCGGCGCGGTGCAGACGCCGGAACAGGTCGAACTCGGGGTCGACATCCAGCGCCAGCGGCCGCGCGGGCAGCTCCAGTTTGACCCGGGTGCGTTTCTGTTCCAGACGCACGTCGCTCTGCCAGGCGGCCGCCTGGCCTTCCAGCTGCACCGCGACCGGCACCTGCAGCTGATAGGCCGCACCGGCCTGCGTCTGTTCGATCAGCAGCGAAAGCCGGTAACCCCCGCCGTGCGGTTGCACCTCCGCCTGCGACACGCGCAGCACCGGCGCTCCCTGCCGCTCGACCCATTGGCTGAAGAATGCCGCGAGCGGCTGCTGTGCCACAGTGCTGAACACCGCTTCCACCGTGGCGAAGTCCGCGACCTGGAAGCGATACTGGCGATAGAGTGCCCGCGACCCCGCGATGAAGCGCTGGTCGCCCAGCTGGCGGCGCAACATGTGAAACAGCATCAGCGCCTTGCCGTAACCCACGGCTTCGCTGCTGGCACTGTGCCGGCTGCGAAACGCAGTCAGCGGAAAATCCTTGCCCGCGCGGACATAGTCGGTGTAGTTCTGCAGCACGGTCCGCCGGTACTCCGCGCCCTCGCCGCGCTGCTCCTTGATCAGGTGGTCGGCCAGGTAACTGGTCAGCCCCTCGGCCCAGTTACCCGAGGCATAGTCGACGTACACGCCGTTGCCCCACCAGTTGTGCAGAATCTCGTGCGGGTAAGATGAATGCAGGATAAACGGAAACCGGATGACCTTCGGACCCAGCAGGGTGAACGAGGGCATGCCGTAACCGGTTTCCCAGAAATTCTCCACCAGGGCGAACTTGCGGTACGGATAGGGTCCGATCAGCCCGCTGTAGAGTTTGATATAGGTTTGCGTGGCATCCAGGTACCGCTGTGCCAGTGCGGCATCCGGTTCGCGCAACAGCACCAGTGCCTCGACACCGTCGCCCGCCTGACGGTATTCGGTGAAACGCCCCGCGACCAGGTAAATCTCTTCCTGCGGCGCATCGCAGCGCCAGTGCTCGTGCACGGTACCCCCCTCGGTGTTCTCGGTGATCCGCTCACCCTGGCTCATGCCACGCCACCCGGGCGGCAACTGCAGGTCCATGTCGAAGCTGAGCAGCTGATCATCAAACTGCGGGTACCAGAAGCTGCTGGCGGAGAGGAACACGCCCTCGGGCGCGATCATGCCGGGGGTTTCGCTGAAACTGCGGGCATACTCGGGACCCTGTTGCCGCAGCGCATGCATGATTTGTCCCTTGTAGTGCAGCGTAAACCCTGTCAGCCCCGGCGCCAGTTCGACCCGGAAGCGCCGCGGCAGCAGGACCGCGTCCTCCGCCGCCGACGTGTGTCCGCCCTTGTCCCGGTGGATCTCGACAAGCTGTACGCCCGTCTGTGCAACCTGGGGCTCAAGCCCGGGGTGCAGGGTGAATTCGAGTTCAGCCGGTGCGTCGCTGCCGAGGGTGATGCTGTCCCGCACGTCCAGGGTGTGCCTGTGCGGATCGACGCTGACCTGCAGCGCGTGCTGCAGCGCCGCACCGGCAAGCGCCGGCAGCAGCAAGGCGGCGAGCAGCAACGCCGTTACGGTGTCACGCGTCATTGAATGTCTTGCAGTTCAACGTCGACAGTCAGGGCCTTGCGCGGAAAGATCCAGCGCTTGCGACGGACCCCGAGTGTCACACGGTCACCCGGCTGCTTGTCCCACAGAGCCAGTTTCAGATCGGTCAGGCCCGTGATGGTCTGACCGTCGATCGAGACCAGCCGGTCCCCCGGTTTCAAGCCGACGACCTGGCAGGGGCTGTCGGGCTCGCAGGCCGCCACGCTGAGTCGATCGCCCTGTTCATCCAGCATTGCCCCCAGTCTGCCGGCGGGGGGCAGCGACTGCACCTCGGGGAACAGCAGAAAATCCGCAAGTCGCGCCTCGATACCTCCCTGCCAGCCGTTCAGCACAATCGCGCTGCTCGCCGGCAAACGGCGCAGCAGCCGTTGCGGGATCCCACTGCCGTAGGCCAGGTGCCCGTTTCCCGCCAGTACCACCATGCGTTGCTGCGGATGCGCCTTCAGGTAATCGGCGGCCCGTTGTGCCATGCCTTCGTCCCACAGCAGTTGCACCTCGAGAAAATGCTCGAAACTCTGCCCCGTCCCGTGCGGGTGACGGCCGAAGACCTGTGACAGACGCTGCTCGTAATCCGTGTCGGAGCGATCGATCTCCGCCGGCAGCTGTGCCCTGTCCTGTTCGCCCAGCGACTCGATGCCTCCCTGCCCAACCTGGCGGGTGACTTCCCTGGGCAAATTGAGCGCCACCACCGGCAGGCGCTGGTCGCGGGCATAACGCAGAATCGGTGCGTAAAGCCGAAAATCCAGGCCCCAGCGGGAGTAATATTCAGTGTTGCGCAGCAGTTCCTCCTCGCTGATTTCGCCGGCCACGTAGGCGTCCAGATACGGCTGAAAGGGTTGCTGAAAGACCTCCATACCGATGGCCAGTTGGGGATGCCGCTGCTGCAGGCGGCGGATGATTTCCAGCTGTGTCAGGTGATGCTCGTAGCGGTCGTGCTGTTCGCCAACGAACACCACACGCGTGTCGGCGAGCCTGGCGATAACCGTGTCGAGATCAGACAGGGCTTTCAGATCCAGCGCAGGCGTTGCCGCAATGGTTTGGCTGTCCTCCTGCTCGATGGCGAAAGCGCCGGGCGCCATAGCCATCAGCACTGCCAGCAAAGCGAGTAGCCGCCCGCGCTGTGCCCCCGTGTTGACGCGGTACCGGCGCTGGCGGGCATGGCGTGCTGTGTCTCGTTCCCAGGCGGGGCAATTCACAGCTTGAAAACCGGCCGGGGTTGCTTGCTCTGATAGTATGGCAACATCTGCGGTACGAGTGCTCTCAGCGTTTGCTGACGGTTTGCCGGCGAGGGGTGCGTGCTGAGAAACTGTGGCGGCTGGCTGCCGCCAACCTTGGCCATTTTCTCCCATAAGGTCACCGCGGCACGCGGGTCGTAGCCCGCTTTGGCTGCCAGTTCAATACCGATGCGGTCAGCCTCGGTTTCCGCAGCCCGGCTGTTGGGTAGCTTGATTGCCAGCGCCGCTGCGGCCGCAGCCCCGGTCATCGCAAGCCCCGGACGGTCTGACGCCGCGCCTACCACCACGACGCCCATGCTGGTCGCCATGGCGACCGACATCTTTTCCGCCTGGTGGTTGGCCAGCGCGTGAGCGATCTCGTGCCCCATGACCTGGGCAATCTCATCATCGGTGGGGTGAACCTTCTCAATGAGACCGGTGTAAATCGCCATCTTGCCGCCAGCCATGCACCAGGCATTGACCACGTCGGGATCGTCAATCACCTTGATGCTCCAGTCCCATTTTGCCGTCTCCGGGCGCATCTTTACCGCCTGAGCAACCAGGCGTTCGGTAATCGTGGTTATGCGCTTTTTGAGCGCAGGATCGTTGTCGACTTTGCCCTCGGCGGCAAGCGGCTTGAGTGTCTGCGCGTAAGCCTCCTTGGATGCGCTGATGGCCTCTTGCTCGGAGACCAGCATGAGCTGCCGACGTCCGGTGGGGCTGGTGGCGCAGGCCACCAGCAAGACACTGGCCAGAATCAGGATGCAGATACGTTTCATGGAGATCCTTCACCCGCAATGGGATACCTGGTTGCTGTGCCATTCTAGGACATCGAAGACCGCCGATGAACAGCTTGCCAACGCAAGACCCTGAAATTAGCCCGGATCAGCCTGGGACCCCGAATTTCCCCTCGCTGCTCTTACGCATGATTCGCATGACGCTGGTGTGACCAGGGGGAAAACGCGCCATGGGCTGCGGTCGGCCAAATGGCGCGATTATTCCCCTTAATCATCAGGCGAATAGGCCGATAACCGCTGGTTTCGGCGCGTTGGGTAGCGAACCGCCTGGCTGCTCGAGCTATTTGTACCCAGCCGATTCCCAGGAAGTCGAATTTTCGGTAAATAGTCAACCCGGTATTTCCGTTCCGGTCAAACTTAGGCGGTGCTTTTTGGGGGCATGTTACGATGAGCAAAAGTGATATTTGGTGTGGATTTCTGCAGGCGGGCGAACACAGCAGCCCGGTCGTTCGTGATACGGCGCTGGAGACGAAAAGCGCGAAGACCATTTTTCTGTATAACCACGTCCGGGGGCGGATTCTGGAGTACTCCCGTGAAATCGTCGAACCAAAACTTCGCGAACTCACTCCCGGGGATGTTCCCCTGAAGGAACTGCAAAATGCTTTCAAGGCGGCGCGCAAGACTTTCGCGGCCAGTAAGGCCGCAAAGCAGTGGGAGGACGCGGCACCGGCAGCCATTGCCAGGGAGGCGGCTGCAGTACCTGAGGATGACTTGCCGATCGAAGACTTGACGAAAGTGTTCTAGAAGCCGTCCGAGTAATCTTTGCATAGCGGGAAAGTGGCAGAGCGAGGACAGTTCTTGTAGGGTTTGAGGAGCATGGCAGTGACTCTGTGACGGCAAATTTCGGAAAAATGGACTGCTCTCCCACTTTCGCACTAGCAGAATGATGACTCGAACAGGCTTCCAGGCAGCGCGTCGATCCGGCGCGTTTAGCACGTCAGTCGACCGGCTCGACGGGCAATATCAGCAACCGTTCTGTATTGAGAACCACCAGGTTGTAGGGTGTCCCGGCAACCTTCGCTGCGAGCCACGGCAGCACCAGCCTGAACAGCTTCTGCGACTGTTCAAGGGAAGGCACCGACATCAACAGATAATCGCCGTCGGCGTTCAGAACAATGTGCTCTACGTTCGCGCCGGGATCCGGACGAATCGCCAGCCGGTTCCAGTCGATTCGGATACCGCTGCCAATCTTTCGCTTCAGTGCCATCGCCAGGCTATTGAGCTCAGCCACAATACGGGTGCAGGCTTCGCGCTTCTTGTTCAGCTCAAAGGCATTCTGGAACTGGAGCTCCAGACCGTCGCCGCTCGCGCAGACCGGTCCTGCGGCATCACCAAAACGCCACAACGGCGTGGCTTCTGACTTTGCAGGAGCAGGTCTCGCGACCTGCTCCTGCTCCATCAGGTCGCTACAGTCGTTCCTGCCGCAGAAACGCTCCAGCACGCGCCGTTCCAGCGCGGCATCTTCATGCTTCCTCGGTCCGGTGAGCAGCACAGGATTACCGTCCACGATCAAATACACGGTGTCCGCATAGAGGGTACTCACCGAGACCGGTGTCTCAGGTGAGAGGTTGTCGACCAGCCGCTGCAGGTCGGCAACCATACCCTCGACAGCCCGCGACCAGCGCGACAGGTCGCGGCCTCCCTGACCCCGGCGTATCTCTGCGCGGGCGCGGTGCGCTTCCCAGCGGTACGCCACAATGAGTTCGGAAAGCGCCGCCAGTGCAAAGTCCGCGCGTAGCGGTTCGGGGGCATCCGTCAGACGCGCGGCAAGCCGGTGAATGTCGGAGGGCACCGCGGCCTGACCATCGTATGCGACCAGCCTGGATGCCGCCGCGAGCTGTCCGGGCAGAGCGCACAGAACCAGACAGCCAGCTGCCAGGAAGCCACGCGGCGTTAACATCCCGCGCACCGGGGAACAACAGATCGGTCGGTCCCTGCACCGCCGGCTGCAGCCATTCTCGCGCGCACTGGTGCCATATATCCGCTCAGCACCTTCTCACAGTGCGGCCAGGGCAGCAGATAACGCCTCCCAGCACAACAGCACACAGCGGTGTCGCGCCGGGTACCCACGCACCGCCGACAGCACCTGCAGGTCGCCGGGCGGCTCGGCGGGCTGCGCATTATCCTCGCGGCCAAACCAGGCTCGTATGTCCTCACACAGGCGCTGCGCCTCGCCACGCCTCCTGCCACTCACCGCCTCGGTCATCAGTGAGGATGAGGCAATGCACAGCGAACAGCCGCGGCCTCTGAACTTCACCGACTCCAGCCTGTCCCCGCACAGGAAAACACCGACCTCGATGTCGTCGCCGCAACGCGGGTTACTGCCGCGGCGAAGCATGTCCGCGCCCGCCAGCTCACCCTTGTTGCGCGGGTTGCGGAAGTGCTCCAGCAACACCTCTTTGTACAGCCCGTCCATCGCCATCCACGCCTCCTAGGCGAACAGCCGGCGCGCCTGGTCGACGGCGCGCAGCAACGCCTCAATGTCCTCCCCGCTGTTGTAGAGCGCTACGCTGGCGCGGGTGACGGCTGTAACACCGAGACGCTGCATCAGCGGCTGACAGCAATGGTGACCCGCTCGCAGCGCCACGCCTTGTTCACCGGCGATCTGCGCCAGGTCGTGGGGATGAACGCCTTCGACGACGAAAGAGACGATGGCCGAGCGGTCTACCGTGCGATCCGGGATCAGCCGCAAGCCGCGAACCTGCGCCAGCGCTTCTAGTGCCCGCCGGGTGAGGGTGGCTACATACTCGTGGATCGCGTCCATGCCGACCTGGGTCAGGTAGTCGACCGCCGCCGCGAAACCGGCGGCGCCGGCCAGGTTGGGCGAACCCGCCTCGAAGCGCTCCGGGTAGCCGGCCCAGCTGGCCGTCTCCGCCGTCACCTGATCGACCATGCCGCCACCGACCAGTAAAGGTTCCATCTCGCCCAGACGCTCCGGTTTGGCGTATAGCGCACCGATACCCGTCGGTCCGTACATCTTGTGCGCCGAGAACGCCAGGAAATCGCAGTCAAGGGCAGCCACGTTGACCGCCGAGTGGGCCACCGACTGAGCCGCATCCACCAGCACGGGGATACCTGCGACCGCGGCGCCTGCACATATGGATCGCACCGGGTTCTCAACGCCGAGCACATTGGAAACCTGGCACAAGGCAATCAACCGGGTGCGGCGGTCGAACAGCCCTTCGGCGGCTTGCCAGTCCAGTGAGCCGTCCTCGCCAAGCTCGATCACGTGCAGCTCGGCTCCGCGTTCCTGGCAGATTCGCTGCCAGGGCAGGAGGTTGGCGTGATGTTCCATACACGTCACCCAGATGCGATCGCCCCGGGCCAGGCGCGGTCGCGCCCATCCCCAGGCCACCATATTGATCGCTTCGGTGGTCGAATGCGTGAAGATGACTTGGTCCGGCAAGGGGGCGCCGATGAATCGGGCCACTGCAGCGCGCGCCTGTTCGTAGCGTCGCGTCGCCTCCTCCGCCAGGGGGTACAGACCGCGATGGATGGGAGCGTTGTATTGGCGATAACACCCGCTGATCGCTGCAATAACGGAGGCGGGCTTGTGGGTGGTCGCCGCATTGTCGAGATAGTGCAGCGAGCGGCCGGCTTGCGCGTCGCGCAGCAGGGGAAAGTCGGCTCTGCGATCACCCAGGCTATCGGCCTGGCCTGGGTTTGAACCCCGCGCGGCCGTCAACATCAGCTCGCTCCCGCCAGCCTGCTCTGCGTTCTTTCCTGCCGGAGTTTGTCGCGCATCCGCAGACCGCTGCCCCCGCGCCGCACCAAGACGATCTCGCTGATCACGCACAGCGCAATCTCCTCCGGTGTCCGCGCGCCCAGATCGAGACCAGACGGCGCCATGACGCGGTCGATGGCGTCTTCACCGAAACCTGCCTCCCGCAGGTAGTCGAGCACCAGGCGGGATCGCTTGCGACTGGCGATCAGCGCGATGTAACCCGCCTGCGAGGACAAAGCCCGCTGCATGGATTCGTGGTCACCCTTGTGCTGGGTGGCGATAACCACGAAGTCACCGCGCGCGGGCTGCAACTTATCGTAGTCCAGGTCGTCGCTGATCAGCCGGGTCGCGTTCGGATACTGCGCGGACTCGACGGCCGGATCGTTGACCACCACCTTCAGGCCCAGCAGGTCCCCCATCAGGCAAAGGCATTCCGCTATCCGGCCGTGGCCCATGATCCACAGTGTCGGTCTGGGCAACACCGGTTCCACATAGACGCGCATACCGCCTCCGCAGGGCATACCGGCGCCCAGCATTTCATCATTCAGATCGATGTCGATGACGGCGGTTTCGCCGGATTCCAGGCACGTCAGCGCCTGGCTGCAGGTGGTTGACTCGGCACAACCGCCACCGACCCAGCCGGCCACGACGCGGCCCTGGCGGTCGATCACCGCCTTGGACGCGGTCTTGGCCGACACCGAACCGGCTGTTTCCACCACGGTGGCAACGGCAAAGGGTTGGCCCGCCGCCTGCATATCCCGGATTATATCGAAAATCTCTTTTGCCATGAGTCAGTGACCTGCTGCCGCACGGGTTTCAGCATCGCTGGCGGCGCGGGATTCCAGCCGCTGCAACAGGCGCTGATAGTCCGCCGGCGTATCCAGATCGAACACCACGTGATCGTTGTCCATTTCCAGCGGCGTAACCAGATCCGGATTATCCTCGATCAGACGCCTGCAGCCCAGGTTGCGTGCCCCGTTCAATATGGCATCACGGTGTTCGTGGGCCAGAATGACGGGATTGCCGCGCCGTCCCTGCCAGGTGGGCACCAGCACCGAAGTCGGACACCGGTGCAGAAACACGCGTACCAGCCGGTTAATGTCTGCGACGCTCAACAGCGGCTGGTCGGACAGGCACACCATGACGCCGTCGCAGGTGCCGCTCAGCGCTTGCATACCGCAATAGACCGAGGCCATCTGACCCTCCGGGTAACGCGCATTGTCAACCAGCCGCAGCGGCAGATCGCCGAGCAGGACCCGCGCGGTCTGCTGTTCGTGACCGACCACCACGACGATTTCGTCCAGATGACTGTTGAGCAGCGTGCTCGCCGTGTGCCGGAGCAAGGGCACGCCAGCCACCGGGAGGGTAAGCTTGTTGAGCGCGCCCATGCGGCGGGATTCGCCGGCTGCCAGCAGAATCGCCCCGACACCGTTCATGCGCGACCCGCCTCCGCTTTGCGATACTGTTCGGGTGACTTATCGAAACTGTGCTGACAACCCGCGCAACAGAAGTAATAATGCCGTCCCTGGTACTCGCTTGTGAATGCTGCGTTCGCCACTTCGACGCTCATGCCACACACCGGATCAATGGCAGTTGCCGCTGCGGCTGTCTGTGTGCCGCCGGCATTGCGCCCGGTCGCCGCCTCTACCGTCTTTGAGCCGCCACCTGCTGTTGCGGGCGCGGCTGTTTCTCCTGTTCTTCCCTGCTCCGGAACGGGCCCGATGCCCTCCAGGCGCCTCGCCTTGACCAGTCCGGCCAACACCGACAGCGCGATTTCTTCGTAGGTCACGGCACCGATCTCAACGCCGGCCGGAGAGACAATGGCGTCAACACGCTGAGCGTCGTGACCGCGCTCCTTCAGGTGCTCGCGCAGCTTCTCTGCCTTGCGCTCACTGGCAATAAAGGCAATATAGGGCGACCCCGTTGACAGCGCCGCCTCCAATCCGTCTTCGTCGCGCTTGCCCTGAGTGGCGACCACGACGAAAGCCGGCGTGTTCCCCTGCGAAGACCGAGCATCCAGACTGTCCAGCACCTGCAGCGCATCGGGAAACATGTCGCTGTCGGCACCGGGGGATGCTGCGCTGACGTTGAAGCCCGCGCGAGACGCCAGTGACGCCAGTGCCTGCGCCGAAGGCGAAGCACCGATAATCAGCAACGCAGGTCTGGGCATAACCGGGTCGATAAAGATATCCAAGGTACCTCCACTGTGGCAGGTCATACCGAAATCGATCACACCTTCCTCTACGGCGCCTCCCTTGGTCGGGCTGATGCGTATCAGGCGCGCCTGTCCGTCTTTCAATGCCTTCTTGACGGTGTCGATGACGGCCGGCTGCGCGCAGCCGCCGCCGATCCACCCCTCTATGTTACCCTCGGCGTCAACGATGGCCTTGGCGCCGGGTTTGGCTGAGGTCGGGGATTCGCAACGCACCACAGTCACCAGCGCAAAGGACCTGCCCTCGGCTTTGCGGGCACCCGCCCTTTCCAGTACTGTGTCACTCTGCAGGGCCATGATCACTCCTCAAAGACTGGTCAATACCGCTTCCAGAGCCAGGAGGCTCTGCAGATTATGCACCGGCGCGAGCCATCGATGCGCGGCAGCGCCGCCAGCATGGCGCCGGTCTTTGGTTCGTAGCCTTCCTGCCCAACGGCGGATTGAGCCACACGACCTTGCGGCAGCGACGCCGGATGCTGGCCAGCTGCCGTGCCAGCAACTCGGGTTCGCCGGTATCCAGGCCATTGCTGAGGATGATGAAGATAGCCCAGGAAGTCCATCACCGCGTGCGGGTTGTCTTCCAGGGAAGCCACAAGGTGTTGCGGAAAACAACCACGAAATCGCGAATGGTTAGATCACCAGTCGAACCGCGTCTTCCTTAACCTGAGCATAGCGCGACGCCGCAGCAGCAGCGGATACGAGTGCGGCGGGCGCAAGTCATGCACCGCGTGGCAGGCGACAGCGGGCAGACTTCATGCCTGAAACGGAGCCCAGGCGCGTCAGGCCCCGCCCCCGATAAGGGCGACTGGTCCATTATTACTTCACTACGTAATAATATAGTCATTATGCCGCGCGTTCAGTCCAAATCAAGCTGCAAGCGTCTCGCGAACGGGACTGCATTCGAGGCGGAGGCCGCGCATAACACGTTCCTGCACGACGTACTGCGGCGCTGTGACCCTGGCGAAGAAGTCTCATGGGGTCAAGTCAGCCCAGCCGCCGCAGCCAGCCGTAGTGTCGCAGCCTTTCGCTCTGCTGCATGATCCAGCGTTGCCGCTCGCGGACATAGTCCGTGGGCTCATCCACCTGCAGTTGTTTCGGGTTTGGCAGCACCGCGGCCAGCAGCGCCGCTTCGGCCTCCGTCAGTTGCGATGGCTGTTTCTTGAAATAGATGCGGCTCGCGGCCGGGACGCCGTAGACTCCGGGGCCGAATTCCGCGATGTTGAGATAGACCTCCAGGATACGCCGCTTCGGCCAGCTCAGTTCGATCATGGCCGTGAACCAGGCTTCGATCGCCTTGCGAACCAGGCTTCGCCCCGGCCACAGAAACAGGTTCTTGGCCACCTGCTGGGTGATCGTCGAGGCACCCCGCAGGGCCTGTCCGTCCAACCGGTCGGCCAAGGCGCCCTGGATGGCCGTGACGTCAAAGCCGTGGTGGTCGGGAAACTTCTGGTCTTCCGCGGCCATGACGGCCAGCGCTGCCGTCGATCCCAGCGCCGACCAGTCGTTCCACTGGTAGTTACAGGCACCACCGCTGAGAGCCCTTTGCTGCAGCATGAAGGCCGTGACCGGCGGATCCAGCCAGCGCAACAGCAATACTGGCAACCAGCTCGCCAGCAGCACAAACAGAACCATGAAGCCGACCCGGCGCACGGCTGGCCGTGACGATCTGCGCTTCTTATTTCTGCGTGGCATGGGGCAAGAACGCACTGCTCATCGGGCAGACGATGTTACCTCATTTCCCGCCGGGCGACGCGGGCCACGGGACCTGCCCGCGCGTCATGCAGATATGCGGCTGCCGCTACGCCATGCGGGGAGCGGCTCAGGCTTGTGAATGTAATAACCCTGGGCGAAGTCAATCCGCAGCGCCGGCAGTTTGGTGAACACCTGCTCGTGTTCCACCCATTCGGCAATGGTACGCAGCCCCAGTAGTTGCCCGATCTGGTTGATCGACTCGACCATCGCGCAATCCATGGCATCGTCCAGCATGTCTTTCACGAAACTGCCGTCGATCTTGAGAAAATCGGTATCCAGGTGTTTGAGATAGTTGAATGAGCTGAGGCCGCTGCCGAAATCGTCCAGTGCAAAGCGGCAGCCCATGGCTTTCAGCGTCGACATCAGCTCGGCAGCGCGGCCCAGATTGCGGATCGCGGTGGTTTCGGTGATTTCGAAGCAGATGTTGCGCGCTGGAACGCGCTTGTTACGGAACTGCTCGGTGACAAATTCGAGAAAGTGCTCTTTGCATATGCTCTGACCGGACAGGTTGATGGTCCACAGCTGGTGGGGATCGGCGACACAGCTTGGGTGGGCCGACAGGTGATCGAAGGCGGCGCTGATGACCCAGCGGTCGATGTCATACATCAGGCCATAGCGTTCGGCCGCGGGTATGAAGGCGCCTGGGGGTACCAGCTTGCTGTCGCCATCGACCATGCGCAGCAGAATTTCGCAGTGCTGTTCTTCCAGCGTCGGTGACAAAGGCACAATGCGCTGGTAGAAAAGCCGGAACTGCCCCTGCTCAAGGGCGTGGCGGATGCGTGGCAGCCATTGCATTTCGCCCTGGCGTTTGGCCAGCGCAATGTCATCGGGCTGAACGACGTGCACGTGGTCGCGTCCGAGATCCTTGGCGACATAACAGGCGTTGTCCGCTGCGCTGAACAGCTCCGTGATGGTGCCGCTTTCGGGCCCGATCTCGACCACGCCGATACTGGCGCTCACCCCAAACGACTGGTGCTCCCAGACAAAGCGGAAATTATTGATGGCGTTGCACAGGGCATCAGCGGTGCGCGATGCGCTGTCGAGCCTGCAGTTGGCGAGGAGCAACGCGAATTCGTCACCGCCCAGCCGGGCCAGGGTATCGCTGCTGCGCGTATTGGCCTGTAGCTGCGCAGTGATCTGCTGCAGTAAGGGGTCACCGGCAATATGCCCGCAGGTATCGTTCACCACCTTGAACTCGTCGAGATCCATGTAGAACAGCGTGTGGTGTTTGCCCTCTTCGCGGACACTCTGTAGGGCGAGTTCCAGACGGCGCTCGAACTCGAAACGATTTAACAGGCCGGTAAGGGTGTCGTGGGTGGCCTGATACGCCATCTGGCGGGCCATCTCGCGGATTTCGGTGACATTGCGGAACACCAGCACCGCGCCCAGCACCCCACCGCCGTGGTCACGAATCGGCGCGACCGTGTACTCCACCGCAAACGCATCTCCGGACTGGTTTTCGAGGGTCAGATCCTTGGCTGAATTGACGAATACGCGATCCTGGCCGGGTACGGTCTTCGTGTACAGCAGGTCGCCGGCCGCCGTCAGTTCATCGCGCAAGGCCAGGTCCACCACCTGCTCCTGCAGGACGACGTTGGGGCCTGTTTCTGCCCCCTGCAGATCGAGTATTTCCTGCTCCCTGGCGTCCAGCGACATTGTCGGCTCGACAGTCTGACTTTAAAAAGAAAAATCAATATATTGGATGCAGAAGGCGGCGTGATTACGGGTGACCGCCAGCAGTCGATGCCTGCGGCGGACAGCCCGCTCAACGGCATTCGCCCGTACCGTCGCAATAGTACCTGCGCGCCGGCTAACAGCCCAGCGCATTAACGGTCTCCAGGACCACGGATAGTAGAGGTAAAAGGGGACATACTGATTTTTTCCCGGTCGGCCGCCTTTTGGCTTGAATTTAAAGCCGTTTTTTCTGTTCGGTTTTGGACTGAGACGCCGCTAACAGGAATACGAATAACTAACCTGTGAAACTGGCCCGATGTTCCTGGCACTACGCAATAAGCTGGCGGTCTTCGACAGCTATATCAATCCTTTCAATCGTCGCGGCGCACTCCGTCTTTCACGTTACCATCCCAACGCCTACCTGCTGTTGACGCTGCTGGCGGCCACGTTCGGCTACCTGTTCCTCTTCCTGTTTCCGGCCCTGCTGGTAACCATGCCGGTGGCACTGTATTTTTCGTTGCCTTCGGCTGCGACACCAGTGCAATGGTTCGGTGTCGTCGTCCAGCTGATGCTGACGCTGCTGGGCGCCGCCGGCACTGGAATTGTCGCGACCATGCGTTTTTCTCCGCCCTCCGGCCTGGAGCTCGACCCGGACCGCTTTTCCCGGCTGTTTGAGCTATTGAAGGAACTCGGTGACATCTACGGTAATCCCCGTATCGACCGGGTGGTGCTGCGTGATCGCTTTGAGGTGCGTATTGTTAAGACACCCCACAGCGGGTTTTCCTTCACCACCAGTCATACGCTGGTCATCGGTCTGCCACTGCTGCTGACACTATCCCCCATTGACGTGCACGCGCTGATCGCGCGCCGCATCGGCCAGCTGGCGGGAACGCAAAGTCGCACCAACAGCTGGCTGTATTACCTGCGAGACTTGTGGGTGCAGTACCTGAGCCATTGCGATGACCACCAGTCCTGGCTGGTGCGACCGCTTTGCTCGTTCTTCCGCTGGTACGTGCCGCGTTACCGCTCGCTGTCACTGGGCGCTGCCCGCTGGAGCGAGCTGAGAGCTGACCTTTATGCCATTCAGGCCATCAGTGATCGCGACGTGGTCCGCGCCATCACTGGACAGGTCATGGTCGACGACTACCTGACGCGTGCATTCTGGCCGGACGTTGTCAAAGCCGCGAGTTCGTCCATGAAGCCCGAAACAATGCCGCACGCCCGCATGGCGGAACTGTTTCAGGGCGGCCTGCCCGCTGAAGAAATGGATCTCCTGTTGAGGCGCGTTGCCGGAAAACGCAGTAACCCCGCGAGTACCATGCCATCATTGTCCGAACGTCTGGCGAATATGGGGCATCGCAAGCCGCTGCCACTCAAACCCATGGGCGTATCGGCCGCGCAATTTTACCTCGGCAGCGCCTGCGCGCAGTGCATTAAGCTGATCGATAAACGCGCCTGTCAGAAAATCCGCGCAGAAGTAATCAAACAGGCCACTCAGAGGAAGCGATGATCCATGCATCGTTACTCTTGAACGTGTAGCCCCCCAGCACGGTCTGCTTGGCTAACCATGCCGGCGCATGGTACCAGGTAGCCAGCAGGTTGATCGGTCCAGGTCTAACTGAAGCGGGAATATGCCAACTGATCCACAGTTTGCGAAGCGTAGAGTACTTCAGCAAAGATACACAGGCACAGATACATTAGTAAATTACCCGGCTGTCCCGGCCAGATTGTCATGCGCATAGAAGAAATTGTAATTTCAACGCTCCCTTCTGACCTCGCAGAGGAACAGCGACCTGAGGCCCGGCTAAGCGACGCCGCGCTCGAGCAATGTGATCGATTCCGGTTTCGCAGCTTCGCCTTCGAACTGTTTAATCAGCGTCTCCTGTCCGTCCATGCTGAAGACGTATTCCGGCACGTCCGAGACTATGAACTGGATATCGGCATACTCGATCCAGTACCGAAACGGTCGCTGACCATCAGCTGGTGCTATCTGTCCGCATTTCTTGTCCTTGCTGCGACCGCAGGAGTCACCGGATTGACCAATCTTGTCCAGACTTCTGCCATGTTGCCGGCAATACTGGGTTCAGGCGCAGGCCTATCGTTGATGCTGGCCGTGTACCGTTCCCATGACTGCCTTGTCTTCTACAGTCAGAATGGACGCGTACCCCTCGTCGTCTTGCTCAACCGGACTCCAGACCGCGAGACGTTCACAACGTTCACTGATGTGCTGACCCGCCACATACAGGAAACCAGCGATGACCACATCAGCAGCAACCAAACTTTAAGCACAGAACTGAAGGAACATCGGCGCCTCATGGAAGAAGGTATCATCTCTGAAAAGCGGTACGCTATTGTAAAACGACGTATTCTTGGTCTGTACCAGTGAGCCTGATGATCCTTCTTACCGAAACATCTGCATAACCGTCTGTGAGGGTGACACCGACTCATCCGGGGTTCACCAGTGCGCATCCGCTGGTCGGCGGACCACCAGAGGCCAGTCCTTACCGAAGTCGAAGAGTCACAACAGGTGCAGGATCCACATGTCGGCCCTTTTAGGCCGTCACCTCCCGATAGGTTGCCGCAAACGCTCCAATCGCCCGGTCCAGATCCTCTTTCGTATGGGCCGCAGAAATCTGGGTGCGAATTCGCGCCTTGCCTTCCGGCACCACCGGAAAGAAGAAACCTATTGCATACACGCCACGCTGAAGCAGTTTCTGTGACATTTCCTGGGCCAGGGCGGCATCACCCAGCATCACGGGCACGATCGGGTGGTCACCTTCAGGAATCGAAAAACCGGCCTTTCTCATACCCTCGCGAAAGTAACGCGTATTGTCTTCAAGACGCTCACGCAGCTCTGTTGATGCCGTCAGCATATCCAATACCCTAATGGCGGCGGTACAGACTGCCGGCGCAACGGTGTTGGAAAACAGGTACGGTCGTGAACGCTGGCGTAGCATGTCGATGATTTCTTTACGCCCTGAGGTATAGCCACCTGAACCACCACCAAGCGCCTTGCCAAAGGTCCCGGTGATGATGTCGACACGGTCCATGACGCCATGATATTCGTGAATGCCCCGGCCGGTCTTGCCCATAAAACCCACTGCGTGACAGTCATCATGATGTACCATGGCATCATACTTGTCCGCCAGTTCGCAGATTCTATCCAGCTGCGCGATCGTGCCATCCATTGAGAAGACGCCATCCGTTGTGATCAGGATACGACGCGCACCATTGGCCTTCGCCTGTTGCAGCTTCTCTTCGAGATCGGTCATGTCGCTATTCTTATAGCGGAAACGCGCCGCTTTACACAAGCGTACGCCATCTATGATCGAGGCGTGGTTCAGCTCATCAGAAATAACCGCGTCTTCCTTGGTAAGAATGGTTTCAAACAGTCCCGTATTGGCATCAAAGCAGGCCGCATACAGAATCGTATCTTCCATACCAAGAAAATCACTGACTTTCTGTTCAAGCGTTTTGTGAATAGTTTGAGTGCCGCAAATAAAACGCACGGAGGCTAGCCCGAAGCCCCATTGATCATAACTGTCTTTGGCCGCCCGAATCACATCCGGGTTGTTTGCCAGGCCAAGATAGTTATTGGCGCACATGTTAATCACCTCGCTGCCATCAGCAAGGGTGATATCATTCTTCTGTTCAGAGGCGATGATGCGCTCGTCTTTCCAGAGGCCTGCCCGTCTTATTTCAGCGAGCTCCCGCACCAGACTCTGTTTAGCACGATTGAAACTCATGTTTACACTCCGTTTCCTTTACGCCTAGAGCTCTTCCCAATTGAGTATGACCTTGCCGGATCTCCCTGACCGCATGACATCAAAACCTTTCTGGAACTCGGTGTAGTGGAAGCGATGGGTGATAATCTTCTCCAGTGGCAGGCCGCTCTGCACCATCATCACGCCTTTATACCAGGTCTCGTAAATTTCGCGGCCATAGATACCCTTGATGAAGAGCCCTTTGAACACGACCTTGGTCCAGTCGATACCAGTACCGTCGGGCATGATGCCGAGCATTGCAATACTGCCGCCGTTGATCATTTTACCAAGCACGTCTGTGAAGGCTGCCGGTGAACCTGACATTTCTAGACAGACATCAAACCCTTCAAGAATACCGAGACTGCGCATAAGATCTCGCGTGATTTCCTCTTCGCCAACATTTATCGCAATCGCCCTGGGTACAATCTGCTTTACCAGATCAAGCCGATAGTCATTGATGTCGGTAATGACAATGTTGCGTGCGCCACAATGAGCAGCAACCATTGCCGCCATAATACCAATCGGACCCGCGCCGGTGATGATGACATCTTCGCCAACCATGTTGAATGACAGCGCCGTATGCACGGCATTGCCATAAGGATCAAAACAGGCCAGTACATCGGCAGGAATGTCGATATTCGGTCTGAAGACATTTTTAGCCGGAATCGACAAGTATTCGGCGAAGCACCCGGCGCGGTTCACACCGACACCTATTGTGTTTGGACACAGGTGACGTTGACCCGCCAGACAGTTGCGACAACGTTCACAAACAATGTGTCCTTCACCAGAAACGATATCACCAGTATTCAGCTGCGCAACATTGGCGCCCAGGTCGACAATCTCACCGGAAAATTCATGGCCAACGGTCATAGGCACGGGAATAGTCTGCTGCGCCCACTTATCCCAGTTGTAAATATGCACGTCCGTGCCACAGATTGCCGTCTTGTTAATTTTAATCAGCACATCATTGTTGCCCACCTCAGGAACAGGCACGTCTTCAAGCCACAAACCTTCTTTCGCGTGCTCTTTTACTAATGCTTTCATCGTCTTTATACCGGATTCAATCTTTGTTTACGCTGTTATCATAGCATGGATCAAGGAATGTCCTGGCATGATCTAACTCGGAGCTTCTCGGCAGAGTGAGGCAAGATTCGCTGATGGATACTAAACGCTCTTTCCCACCGGCCTGCGAGTTTCGTACGTGGGTGTCGCTCGACAGCTGTCACCGGACAAGGCGGGGGGAAGCGCACCACAGAATCAGCGGCAAACAGAGTATGGCAGTGAAGTGGCAGGGTATGCTGCACGCTCGAACACACAGCCCTGTTGATGGGTCCCTTATGCTGCAGACTTGTGCTGTGGCTGCGTTGTCGATTTGTCGTGGCTGTCACCAGCCGCGGCAATATGTTGAGGAATCGGGGGCGAGGATTTCTCGTCATCGAAAGGGACATGCTTTGCGTGCAGCAGCCAGCGCACGCCAAAATACACGCCCGTAAGAATCATAATCGTGGCAAGCAAAGCCTCGCTGGAGCCGGTGGACATTCCCGTCAAGCCGTTCCCTATATTGCATCCGCCAGCCCAGATGGCGCCGACCCCAATAAGGACGCCCCCGATCAAGGGCCGATGCAGGTAGCGCGCCTGCGGGGGCCGCCAATGAAACGTCCGCGTTATCAGTGCACTGAGCGCGGCGCCCAGAAGAACGCCAGCGACCAAGGCAATGCCAAATGGAAGCGCCGTGCTGGTTTTTCCCGATATCAGAAACAGCATAGTACGCGCCATCGGGCCTGAAAAAGTCAGGGACGCGGGTGTCGCCAGTGAAAACTCATCCACCGCCCAGTACCCGGTGACCCACCAGCCGGCCACCGTCAGCCCGCCACATACGGCCCCAAGCCAATCGAGCTGAGCGCTCCGATAAGTCGATTCAGCAACCGCCACCCAGCCGCCCTGCTCAAGCCATGTTGTCCCCAGCAAGGCAACTAAAAGTGCCGCGAGGTAACCGTGCAGCTGCCGAAAATCCCTCAACAGCGTGATATTGCTTACCGCTGCAACCATACAGAAGCGGGAACGTTGCACAACAATACCGAAGAGCGTCCCAATGATGAGGGCACCAGCACTCAACAGCAGTGTGGCATCTGACTCCATGACGGGTGGTATCCCTGTTCCCGTTTTACCTGTCTCATAGTCTGTGCTTATGTCGGTAAGCAACTATATTAAGACGGTCGAGGCTCATGTACCTCTGTGTCTGCTAGAACAGTAGGTGATGATCGCCACTAGTCAATAGGTATTACTACTAATCCGTTTCAGAGGTTGCCGTAGCCGGCACCCAGCGTTGCCACAGCCATTGTTTCGTATTATCGCAAAACATGAACTTCGGGACACCAGTGCGAACCGGTCAGTCGTCGCACAGAGCGATCCTCTTGCAGAAGAAGGAGTCGCTCAGCGAGTGCTGTGACAATCATGGCGCGATGGCAAGACAGATCAGACCGTGGCGGGTTAAATCTAACGCAATCATTGCAGAAATCACGCTGTGGGAGCGGCCAGCGCATTCCATCAGGGACGTTCACGTCCGCCTGGATGTCGATGAATGCCATGGTCACCCCTTTTCTGTCCCTGTCACCGCGACCAGCTGAAAATGATACCGTCACGTCCGTGCGCGGCCGACCTGGCTGTTTCTTTCGCTGAAATCCGTGTGGGTGGCCCAGAATCCTGAGCATAATCAGTTTGCGCCCTGAAACTTGTACGAACACCAAGTCAGCACGCCCCTATCCGAGATATAATCATGACTAACCCCTCCATATAATTTTCCAATGATTTTGGTGTAGCAACTGCTAAGCCGGGCGCGCGGAAAGGCAACGACCCTCACGGCAAAGCTCGCCGAATCCCCGCAGCACACGGCATACCCCGATCTTCTGGATCTGGTCGAACGCGTCGCACTGCAGAACGACCCGGTCGGCGAGCACTGCAACAGCTATTCGTTGCTTAGCCAGAGAACCCGCCCTGCCAAAACCGAAGGCACGCGCCGGTTAAGGGACTACACTGTACATTTAGCTGCCAGAAGCCAGGAGAATCGTGATGCCGAAGATCGTTCGCTTTCATGCCACGGGTGACGCCGATGTCCTCAAGGTCGAGGACCTGCCCCTGCCGGAACCCGGCGACGGCGAAGTTCGCCTGAAGGTGGAGGCCATCGGCCTTAACCGTGCTGAGGTCATGTACCGGCGGGGGCAGTACCTGGAAACGTCGGAGTTACCCTCACGAATTGGCTACGAAGCCGCCGGGACGATCGATGCCGTGGGACCCGGCGTCAGCGGCCTGCAAGTGGGCGACCGCGTCAGCACCATACCGTCGTTTTCGATGGGGAAGTACGGTGTTTACGGCGAGAGCGCCATCGTCCCGGCCTACGCCGCGGCGACTTACCCGGAAAACCTGACGGCTGTCGAGGGCGCGGCGATCTGGATGCAGTACCTGACCGCCTTCGGCGCGCTGATTGAATACGGCCACACCAATGCGCAAGACACCGTCCTCATCACGGCGGCCAGCAGCAGCGTGGGACTGGCCGCTATTCAGATCACCAAGGCCGCCGGGGCACTGGCCATTGCCACGACCCGCGGCGCGGAGAAGAAACCGTTCCTTCTGGATGCAGGCGCGGATCACGTGATCGTCACAGACGCCGAAGACCTGACCGAACGCGTGATGGCAATCACTTCCGGAGCAGGCGCGAGTATTGTTTTTGACCCCGTTGCCGGCCCCTTTCTGGAAATGCTTGCCGCTGCCGCGGCGCCCCGCGCGACCATTTTCGAGTACGGTGCGCTGGCGCCGGCACCGACGCCCTTCCCCCTGTTCACAGCGCTCGCGAAGGGCCTGACCGTACGCGGTTATACCTTGTTCGAGATCGTCAAGGATCCCGAGATGCTGGCCCGCGGCAAACGGTTTATCCATGAGTCCCTCCAGTCCGGCAAGCTGAAACCGCTC
Source organism: uncultured Gammaproteobacteria bacterium (assembly GCA_963814945.1). Classification (GTDB taxonomy): domain Bacteria; phylum Pseudomonadota; class Gammaproteobacteria; order DSM-19610; family DSM-19610; genus Thiogranum. Next base: position 84,307 of record CAWFEQ010000014.1, on the reverse strand, counting down.
ATCGATCGCACCTTTACCCTGGACGCCATCGCGGAAGCCCACCGATACATGGAATCCAACCAGCAGAAAGGCAAGATCGTGGTTACCGTCTGAGGACTGCTCTCCCGCTTTTGCAGTAGTAGAATGATTACTCGGACAGGCTCCTCGCAGCCGCGTCGACACCGCACAGTGCGCCACGCGGCGCTGGTGGTGCGGGCAGGTGGCGTCGGACTAGGAGGCTGTCGGATTTGGGCGATCGTAGCGAGCAAGGTGGGAGGGCGAGGCCATTTTTTCCATCGTTTGAGGAGAATAGCCGTAGCTATTTGACGAAAAGGATCGGGAAAATGGGGCGCTCTCCCACCGGCGCAGTAGATCAGTCCCAAATCCGACAGCCTCCTAGACTCGCGTTCCCCACTTCGATCCGGGCGGGCGCGTCACCGCCAGTCCCTTCACACAAACAGGTGAGTATCGGTATCGTCCAGGCGCTCGCCCGGGTCATCGACCGGACTCTCCGCCAGTGCGGTATCGATAAGCGCCTGTTGCTGTGCCTGGTGCAGCCGCGGATACCCGCAGGCCGGCGAAGCCGAGGGCGGACGGCCCGCGTAACCCAGTGACTGGTCGCAGTGTTTGAGGGCGCGCAGGTGGTGCTGTATCTGGTACCAGGCGCCCTGGTTACGGGGTTCTTCCTGACACCAGACGATCTCCCGCGCATTCGTGTACTGATCGAGCAGCTCCCTGAGGCGGCTGCGCGGAAACGGATACAGCTGTTCAGCACGCAGGATGGCGATGTCGGTAACGCCGCGCTCGCGTCGCGCCGCCAGCAGATCGAAAAACACCTTGCCGGAACACAGCACCACGCGGCGCACCGTCGCGGCTTCGATCGCGTCGATCTCGGGCTGGACCACGGCCAGTGCACCGTCGGTAAACGCTCCCAGTGTCGAGGTGGACAGCCGGTGGCGCAGCAGGCTCTTCGGCGTCATCACAATCAGCGGGCGCCGGAACCTGCGCTTCATCTGATCACGCAGCAGGTGAAAGAACTGCGCCGGCGTGGTGGGCACCCAGACCCGCATATTGAGCTCCGCGCATAACTGCAGGAAGCGCTCCAGTCGCGCCGACGAATGCTCCGGGCCCAGGCCTTCGAAACCGTGCGGCAGAAACAGCGTAAGCTGGCACAGGCGACCCCACTTGAGATAACCGCTGGAGATGAACTGGTCGATGACCACCTGTGCGCAGTTGGCGAAGTCGCCGAACTGCGCCTCCCAGATGACCAGGGTCTCGGGGCTGGAGGTGGCGTAACCGTATTCGAAGGCGAGTACCGCAAGCTCCGAGAGCAGGGAGTTGATGACCTCGAAACGCGGCTGGCCCGCGAACAGCTGCGCGAGCGGCACATAACTCCTGCGTTCGTCCTGGTGGTGCAGCACCGCGTGGCGGTGCGCGAACGTGCCGCGCCCCGAGTCCTGACCGGACAGGCGGATGGCGTAACCCTCGTCCAGCAAGGTGGCATAGGCCAGTGTTTCCGCCATGCCCCAGTCGAGCGGCAGCTCGCCGGCAAGCATGCGCCGGCGCGCGTCCAGCACCCGGGCCACGCCGCGGTGCAGCACGAAATCCACCGGCACTTCGACCGCCCTGCCGCCCAGCCGGGTGAGTGTCGCCAGCGGCACGCGTGTATCGACGCTCTCGCCGGGTTTGGCCGTCAGGTAGTTGTCCCAGTTGGCCTCGTAACCCGTCCGTGAACCGTGCAGGAATTCGCGCACCACTACTTTGCCGGCCTCCAGCGAAGCCCGGTACTGTTCCACCATCGCCTCGGCCTCACCCGGCTGGATCACGCCGTCGCGCTCCAGGCGGGCCGCATACAGGGCGCGCGGCGTTTCCATCGCACGGATGCGGCGATACATGCAGGGCTGCGTCATCATCGGCTCGTCGGCTTCGTTGTGCCCATGGCGCCGGTAACAGACCAGGTCGATGACCACGTCATTGTGGAAGGTCAGGCGGTAATCCAGCGCCAGCCGGGTGACAAACAGCACCGCGTCGGGGTCGTCGCCGTTGACGTGAAAGATCGGCGCCTGGACGGGTTTGGCCACCTCGGTGCAATACAGCGTGGAACGGGCTTCCTGCGGATGGCTGGTGGTGAAACCGATCTGGTTGTTGACCACCACGTGAATGGTACCGCCGGTGCTGTAGGCCGGCAGCTTGGAGAGATTGAGCGTCTCGGTCACCACGCCCTGGCCGACAAACGCCGCGTCGCCGTGCACCAGCACCGGCACTACCAGATCTGTCCCGTTGTCCGCGTGTCGATCCTGCCGCGCCCGCACACCGCCCTCCACCACCGGCCCGACGATCTCCAGATGCGAGGGATTGAAGGCCAGCGCCAGGTGTACCGGCCCGCCGGGTGTCTGGATGTTGGAGTAAAAGCCCTGGTGGTATTTCACATCGCCGGAGCCGATGCGCGCGTCGAGCTCGCCCTGGTGCTCGAACTCCGAGAACAGCTCCCCGGGCGCCTTGCCGAGCAGGTTGACCAGCACATTCAGGCGTCCGCGGTGGGCCATAGCCAGCACCACATCGGTGACACCGCGCGCGCCGGCTCCCTGCACCAGCTCATCGAGCAACGGGATGAGGGCATCCCCGCCTTCCAGCGAGAAGCGTTTCTGGCCGGTGTAACGGCTGTGCAGATACCGCTCCAGTCCCTCGGCCGCCGTCAGATCGCCGAGCAACTCCCTGCGCACCTGCGGCGTGTGTTGCGCCGCCCAGTCGCCGTGACTCGACTCCAGGCGCTGCTCGATCCAGCGGCGTTCGTCCGACGCCGAGATATGCATGTGTTCGCAGGCCACTGTGCCGCAGTACACCCGCTCCAGAATCGCGACGACCTCGCGCGCCGGGCGGACATTGACCGGATCGATGGACACCACCGAGACCGGCTGCTCGAGGTCCGCCGCCTCCAGTCCATAGTACTGCGGGGTGAGTTCAGGGGGGCATTCCCGCTCCTGCAGCTGCAGCGGGTCGGTGTCCGCCATCAGGTGGCCCAGCATACGGTAGGCCATGATCAGCCGCTCGGCACTGCTGTGTGGATCCTGCAGTACTCCGGCCAGGCTCGGCAACTGACTGTCTGCCCCGTGTTCAAACCCGTAGAAATAGCTGCGCCACTCGGGCGACACATTGTCGGCGGACGCCTTGAAGGCCTCATAAAGCTGATCGATGTATTCGGCGTTGACGGCATTCATCCCCGAGGCGCGTCGGAGGCCGCGAAGGGTCTTGGTCATGGTTTCACCAAATGTGCGTGTCCTGCCGCATGAGGGCGCAATATCATGAAATAGGTTGCGCGGCTTGCGCTGTCAAAGCACATCGGAGTTTAGCACCCTGCCCCGGTGAAGTGTCTGATCTGCGGCAAAACCGCTCTGAAAAAAGCCCGCCGCGATTGCCAGGACCGAGGACAGGCGTTTGACCGGCAAGGCTGACCAAGCCGCTTTAACCGGACGCGAGCCGATGTGCCAGGCGCGTGGTCTCCGGCAGACGATACTGCGGTGTGCAGCGATGCACATAGTGGATAGCGGTGGCAAGACTGATCCAGTGGCCGATAGAAACGTACACCGGACTGACCTTGTCGCGCGTACGCAGCACGGCGCCAATGGTTTCGTCCTTGTCCAGCAGTGGCACCCAGCTGCCCCTGCCGGGCGATAACGGTCCGTATTCTCCGATCAGTCTCGACTTGGCCACGCCGATGGTGGGGATGTCGACCAGCAGGCCGAGGTGACAAGCCAGCCCGAAACGGCGTGGATGGGCCAGTCCCTGGCCATCACAAAGAATCAGATCGGGTGGCAATGCTCACGGTGCGCCCGCTGCAAGCGCGTCGATCTCGTGCAACAGCCGCTTGTACTCGGGCGACTCTGTTTCGGCGTAATTGAAGTTCTTGAACAGTCCGGTCAGCCGGGTGAAGTACTCGCGCACGGCCGCCTTGTCTGTAAACGCGTAGTCGCGAGTCACCAATCCGAAGACCTTGGCGAACGCCACGCGCTGACGTTCGAGAGGCACCGAAGCGTCCACCTTGTCGAAGGCGTCCTGTTGCAGAAAGACCATGTCCAGAAACAGAGACTTCTGGTACGTCACATAATCTTCGGTCGTAACACCCTCCTCGCCCGTCACTTGCATCATCTGCTGCACGGCGTCACCTTGCTCCAGTAAGGCCTGCATGGTGGTCACCCGTTCCACCCAGGTCGGATCGACATTTTCCGAGAACCAGGTTGCAAGTTGTTCCCGGTAGCGAGACCAGGAGATCAGAGGATCGATCGCCGGGTAGAAACGCTTGTAGGCGCGGTCGTATGACAGCCCCAGGAAGCACTTCACCGTGCCCAGGGTCGACTGGGTCACGGGCTCCTCGAAATTGCCGCCGGCGGGCGATATGCTGCCGATCATGGTAAGGCTGCCCTCGGCGCCGTCGGCGGCACGAATCAGCCCGGCACGTTCGTACACACTGCGAATGGTGGAGTCCAGGTAGGCAGGAAACGCTTCCTCGCCGGGGATCTCCTCCAGGCGCCCCGAGGTCTCGCGCATGGCTTGCGCCCAGCGCGAGGTGGAATCCGCCAGCAGCAAAACGTGGAAACCCATCTGACGGTAGTACTCACCGAGGGTGACGCCGGTGTAGATCGACGCTTCGCGCGCGGCCACGGGCATGGACGAGGTATTGCAGATAATGATGGTGCGATCCATGAGCGAACCGCCGGTCCCGGGGTCGGAGAGCTGCGGAAACTCGGTGATGGTTTCCACCACCTCGCCGGCGCGTTCGCCGCAGGCCACCACGATGACGATATCGACCGCCGAGTGCTTGGCCAGCAGATGCTGAAGCACGGTCTTGCCCGCACCAAACGGCCCGGGAATACACCCCGTGCCACCGCGTGCCACGGGGAAAAACGTATCTATCAGGCGGATGGTCGTGGTCATGAGTTCGTGAGGGTAGAGCCGTTCGGTAACACGGGAACGCAGCATGTGATCCGCCAGCGGCCGGCGCACCGGCCAGCGCCGCGTCAGGTCCAGCGAATGTTCCCGGCCCTGCTGATCGCGGACCCGGACCACCGGAGTGTCCAGGGTAACACTGCCTTCCTGGATCCAGGTGACCTCTGTCTCGCCGGGCTGATCGAAAGGCACCAGAATCTTGTGGCGGAAAGCACCCTCCTGCACGGTCCCCAGCAGTCCACCGGCGCGCAACCGCGCGCCGGTCTGGACCCGGGGGACGAACGACCACTTCTTGTTGACGTCCAGGGGTGCGACGTCTGCGCCGCGCGGCAGGAAGGTACCATGCTGGATGGCGATGCTCTCTAAAGGGTTCTGGAGACCGTCATAGACCTGGCCCAGCAGCCCCGGGCCGAGCACCACCGACAGCATCTCACCACTCTGTTCCACCGGGTCGCCCACCGCGACCCCACTGGTGTCCTCGAACACTTGCGCGTCAGCGAGATCGCCGCGCACCCTCAGCACCTCGGCCTTGAGCCTTTCCCGGCGCCCTTCGAGGCCGGCGCGCTCGGGCTGGATATAGATCACTTCGTTTTTCTTCAACGGCAACGGGCGACCGTCTTTCCAGCCCGCCCGGATGGTCACGAGACTCTCCTGCACCGCCACCACGCGGGCCGGCGTATCGCGCCGCTCCGCCGCCTGCCTGCCTGTGTCCTTTTTCTTTGCCGCTGGCGTGGTGGTGGTCTCGGCCACGGTTTAGCTCCCCAATGCCGATCCGTTGACGAGCGCTTCGGGCCCGAACGTCCTTCAGGCCCTCTGCGACCATCTCCTCGAAACGGACCGCAGCCTCATCACTTCGGTAAGCGGTCCAGCGGGCAACCAGGTCCCAGCGCAGTGAATAGATAAGCACGGCTTCGAAGTCGAAGTGGTGACCATCGGCCAATCCATCCAGATGTTCCCAGACGGCGTTCAGCAGCAGGCGCTCCAGGCCGAGCGTGTCACCCGCTTCCAGCCGGGTGTTGGCGTCCGCCAACCAGGGATAGACCCGTTCGAGGCGGAACTGCGGTTCGCTCCAGTACCGACGGATGTGAGCCAGCCAACGACCGTAGCCCCACCTGTCGTATCCCGGCGGGGCTGTCTGACCACGATGACGGCGGCGCAGTGCAGCAACCACCGTGCGCAGTTCCAGTTGCCAAACGATCAGGTCCCGGGCGAACGCGTTTTGCAGATTTGGCAACTCTGCCTTGGCACGGGCAACGATATCTTCGTCGCGCCGTTCCATGCCATGGCGCGACCACTCCAGCAGGTTGGCGACGACCCGCAAGCAAGCGAGGTCCGTCTCGTCCAGCAGATGCTGGCGCTGACGCAGCCGGATGCGTGACAGCGGCGCTCGCTTGGCGCCAAACAGCGACCCGTGGTACGGCAGGCTGCTGATCAGCATGGCATAGCGGTGCGAGGCTTTCATAGCTACCGGATCATCACTTGACGGTGCCTTCCAGAATGGCCCGGAACCGAGGCTGCAGGTGCTGGAGCAGCAAGGCGGCAACCGCCTCGTCGGTCAGCTCGATCTGGACGTTTTTACCCTCCAGGTAGAGGCGTATGCCTTTGGCATCATCCTCAGCGACGCCGAAGGTGACGCCCTCGGCGAGCACATTGCCGGCGACCGACAACACGAAGTGGGACAGCGAACCCTCGCGCAGCTCGAGTGGCTTGCGCCGCAGTTCCTCCAGGCCCACCAGCGCGCGCGGCAGCAGCACCGTGACCGGCTGCCCGGAATCCAGGCCGGCCTGTTCGCGCGCGCGACCGGCCACTTCAAGGATAAGCTTCTGCAGGAAATCCTCCTGATCCATGGCGACCGCAATGAGACGTCTCACCTCGGCATTGAAGCGCTCCATCAGTTGCCCCTTGAGATGCAGAACCGTGTCTCGCATGGCGATGTGCAAGGCTTCCTCGCCCCCTTTGCGCAGCGTCTGCGACTCTTTACGCGCGTGATCGACCAGTTGCGCCGCGCGTTCTTCGGCTTCCTGCACAATCTCCGCGGCTTGCCTGCGCGCGTCCGCCTCGATCTTTTCTGCCGCGGCGCGACCGGCAGCCACACCCTCATCGCGCAGGCGGTCAATCAAAGCCTCAACGCCTGAGGACGCCAGCTTTGCCTGTTTGTCGGTTTGGGTATCGGCCATGCGCTGCTCGGCACCTCAGCCCGGGATACTTCCCGCCAGCACCAGCGCAAACACGAAGGCAAATACCGCGAAGCCCTCGACGATGGCTGCCGGCGCCAGAGAGAGACCAAAGATTTCCGGCTTGGTCTTGCTGGCGTGAATCGCCGAGGCACAGGCCTGGCCCTGGCGGATGGCGGAAAACATCAGCGCCAGCCCGGCGAAAATGCCGATGCCGAACAGGGCCGGGGCGTTCTCGGGTGTAACGGGTCGCTGCAGGGTGAACATGACCACGATGCCGTAGATGACCTGGGAAGACGGCATCACCGAGACACCGATGAAGCGGCCGTGGCCGGATTCCGTATCGACCATGGCACCAATGGCGGCCTGTCCGGCCACCGCGCAGCCGATGATGCTGCCGATGGCACCGAGCGCCATGACACCGTACATGCCCGCCCAGCCCAATGCGATGACGAGCTCGTTCATTCCCTCGATTCCTTCTTCTTGAATGGTTGAAAGGCATAGCCCTCGCCGGACAGGGCCCAGTTGTAAAACTCGATGTAATTCAGTCGCAACCCATGGACCACGCCGCTCATCAAGGCCAGCAGCAGATTGAGCAGGTGGCCGACAAGCAGAATCAGGATGGCGAACAGCAGGCCCATGCCCCGCACCTGGCTGGCCTGCTGGGCGAGGTCATTGAAAGTCAGCGCGAGGGAGGCAGACGCCAGGCCCAGTGCGAACAGGCGCAGGTAAGACAAGACATCGCCAAACACCCGGGTGACGCCGGTGAGCGCCCGCATGCCGTCCAGCAGGCGAAGCAGTACGCTGCGCAAATCGCGCACCGCCCGCTCGCTGGCGAACGCGAACACCGCCAGGAGACCAAGCCCCAGTGCCCACTGACCGGTAGCGCTCACCCCGTGCGGCGCCCCATGGACGCCGCCGAGCCACATGGCGAACGCACCCAGCAGCGCCACGATCCAGCCAACGTGCCCCCAGGCCACGACCCGGCCCCGCTTGAGCCAAGTCTGTTCCAGGTGGGCCAGCACGAGATGCAGCACGCCGATACCCACAGACAGTTGCGTCATGGTGTCGAAGTCGTGCAAGTCCAGCAGCTTGAGGCGCCTCCAGAAACTTTCCGGCGACAACGAGACGCCGAAATAACTTCCCACCAGCACGCCCCAGACCAGCGACCCGCCCACAAGGACCGTGCACAGGATGCGCCAGCGCCGGCCGCTTGCGCTGCGCCCCAGGTACGGCCAGAACCCCGCCAGCACAAGACCCAGCACCAGTGCGTAGCCGGCATCCGAGAGAATCATGGCAAAGAAGATGGCAAACGAGAAGAACACGACGCGCGAGGGATCCCAGGTGCCGTAGGCGGGCATCTGGTAAAACCCGACCAGATCCTGACCGGCCGCAAGCGGCTCGGGGTTTTCGAGCAGCGTGGGTGGGCGGTCGGTGGGCTCCGGTTCTTCCAGCAGCATGGCGAGGCCTTGCCGCTCGGCCAGCGCGCTTACCGCCGCTACGGCCGGTCCAGGCACCCAGCCCTGCACCAGGAACAGCTCTTCGGCAACCCGGGTCTGAGCCGCCGCGTGGCTCAGCGCCGCCTGGTCTTCGGCCCGCGCCAGATGTCTGGACATGAGATAGATCCAGCGCGTCAGCGCCTGGCGCTCGGCCACCGCATCCTCCAGTTCCAGCTCCGCCTCCTCGAGGCGTTTATGCAGCTCGCTTAGACTTAGAGCCCCCGTGTGCGCACGGGGCACTGGCAAGGCATCGCCGGGAGGCTCCTTGCGGTCGATCACCACCACCCAGGACTGGCGGTTGTCCTTATGCACCACCTGCCAGGGCAATGACAGTTCGTCCAGCATGCGCATCTGCCGCTCCGGAACGATATAGAACCACAAACGGCGGTCGGCCACCGCATCGCTGCCCGGCAGCCGGAAATCGCCCCACGGTGCCAGCGCCTCGATGTGCTGCACCAGGGTGTCGCGCCAGTCGTTCGCCTGGCGCAGCCGGTCCTGGTTGGCGAGCACGGTGGCCACAGTCTTGGGCATGTCGAAGTCCGCCTCGTCACGTACCTGATGACGCTTGTCGGGCACATCACCCAGGTAGCGCAACGCCTTGCGGGCGCCCACCGCATGCGCGGGCGGCACGGTCTCGGGCTCTCGCGGGACCCCGACCAGAGATACCAGGTGCAGACAACCGAGCGTCTGGAGCTGCTCCAGGACCGGTATCCTCTCCTTGAGCAGACCGGCCAGGGTGAGCTTCTTGAGGTGGACAATACTCATGCCATCCCTTCCGCTGCCCGCTTGCGCTTGGCGATCTTGGAACGCACCACCGCGGCACGCTCCGCGTCGGCAAGATAAATCCTGATCTTTTTAATATTCTCTCTCGCCCGCGGAATGAGCACTGTCTCGAACAGGTTGACCCGCTGGGTAACCTTGCGCACGGCTTCATCCAGCAAGGCGGCGCGGCGCTCCTGCACGGCGAGACGCACCTGGAGTTCCAGCATGCGGGTGAGCTCGTCGACCAGCCGGTCCACCCAGTGCGGCTTGGTCAGATAGCCGTAGTCGCGCACCTGCACCTCGATGCCTTCCAGGCTGGGCAAGCGTGTGCCCACGATGTTGTGCTCACCCAATCTCGCCGCCTTCACCCTGACCAGTTCCGCCAAGTCGATTTCCCGGTTCGCCAGCATGGGAATCTGCGCAGCGACGCGCTCGCGCAGTTCTTCGCTGGCTCGCCTGGTGCGACCCATGGCGAGCCGCTCTCTGGCCCGCTCGGCCATCAGGTGCCTGCGCTTCAGGTCCAGGGACGGGAGAAAGCGTTCGAAGGTCTTGAGCTGCCGCATCTGCTTCGAAAGAGAGGCCTTGTTCAGGGCGAGACGTGCCATAGCTCAGCACGCGATGCCCGGTTCGACCGCGACGCACATGTCAGGCCGCCGCCACACCGCGCGCGGCATCATCCGTGCGCGGATAGTACTTGTCGATGAGGTGCTGCTTCATGAGCAGTTCTTCGGGCGCGAAGCACTCGGCCATGGTTTTCCAGCACAGGTCGAGGGCGTCCTCCAGGGACATCGCGACATCGATAGCCATGAAACGCTCCCGGAACAGCCGACCGAACTTCAGGAGCTTGTGGTCGAATTTGGACAGCTCAAAAGCCATGGCCTGCTTCTGCTCTGCATCTGTCGCACCGGCGTAAAAGCGAATCATGGTATTCATGACCTGGCCGTGGTCCTCGCGGGTGACTTTACCGATAACGTGCTGCTTGAGTCGGGACAGCGAACCGAAGGGATCCAGCATACCGCCGTGGAGATAGAACTGGCCCTCGGTGATATAACCAGTGTTATCGGGCACGGGGTGGGTGACATCACCGCCGGGCATGGTGGTAACGCTGATGATGGTCACTGAGCCCCCTTCCTTGAAGTCCGCGGCCTTTTCGTAGCGGCGAGCCAGCTGCGAGTACAGATCGCCCATATAGCCGCGGTTCGAAGGCACGGTCTCCATGGCAATGCCCACCTCTTTCATGGCGTCGGCGTAGGCGGTCATATCGGTCAGCAGCACCAGTACACGTTTGCCCTCCTCGACAGCGAAGCGCTCCGCCACTGCCAGGGCCATGTCCGGCACCAGCAGGCGCTCGACGATGGGATCCGAAGCCAGGTTGACGAACATCACCGTGCGTGCGAACACGCCTGCATCCTCGAACCGGCAGCGGAAGAAGTGATAGTCGTCGAAGATCAGGCCCAAGCCACCGAATACCACGATGTCGGCGTCGGCCTGAATACCGATGCGCGCCAGCAAAGGGTTGTACGGTTCGCCCGCCACCGAGAATATGGGAATCTTCTGGCTCTCCACCAGGGAGTTGAAGACGTCGATCATAGGCACGTCAGTGCGGATCATCTTCGACGCCAGCAGCCGCCGGGCCGGGTTCGCGGACGGCCCGCCAATGGGCACCTGCGGGTCCTGGGACAGGTCCGGGCCGTTGTCCAAAGGCACGCCGTCACCCCGAAATACGCGGCCGAGGATGTTGGTGGAATAGGTGACCCGCATGGGGTGGCCGAGGAACTGCACGGCGGCTTCGGTCGAAAGTCCTTTGGTGCCCGCAAATACCTGCAGGGTCACGACCTCACGGTCCGCCCGGATCACGCGCGCCAGCGAGCGGAAGCCACCGCGGTCCTCCACCAGAGCCAGATCGTCGAAGGCGACCGAGAAGCCGCCGTCGCCGCTGTGCTCTGGCACCCGCACCTTGAGTATGTCGCCGACGATTTCAAGTATATTCGAATAGCGTGCCAGGCTCTGGGACACACGATTGCCCTCGCATGAATGGCTTACCAGTAAAGCTATCGTAAAGCTTGCAGCAAGGATAACCCAGTCATTTCACAAGACGCCACTGTGAAAACGGATACCGGCGGCGCGCTTCCGCGGAAGAATCGCTAAAGCCCCTGCGCTTCCCGCTGATCGTCCCGTCCACCGACGCTTTCTTGGATGTTTTTGACGGTCGCCTCGCCAAATGGACCCAGACACCCCTGCCCGCCTATCTGCATGGCCAGCATCTTTGCCCGGTCCGGGATTGCTGCCCCCGTCTGTTCAGGGTCAACGCCCTAAGTCCGGCGATGCACCCCTGGTCTTGAGTGCCTTCGTTCCCTGAAGGCGCGCTGCCAGGCAGCGTCTGGCTTGGTGGCATGATGAGGACGAAGAAAATTGTGCGCAAAATAACCGGTTTCCAGCAGGAAGCCGATGGCGCGTTGCACCGTACCGGCCACTCACACAGGAATCGGGTTGCAGCTTCCGTACCAGACAATCCGAAAAGCAACAGCTGACTGCACGCTAGTGTTCCACTCAGTCCCCAGGACTGACTGTTCCTCGCTCAAGGCGCCCCCGCTCCTGAAGCCAGTGTGCCACCAGCCAGCAGGCCACGGCCCAGGCGGCTCCGGCGGCCCATCCGGCCAGCACGTCGCTTGGCCAGTTAACCCCGAGGTAGACGCGACTGACCCCGACCAGCAATGTAGCCAGAACCGAACAGCCGATCAGGTAGACCCGTACCCTGCGGGCGCGGTGGACGACGGCCAGCAGGGCTCCACCGGTGAGATACACCACCGCCGACAGCATCGAATGGCCGCTGGGAAAGCTGGACGTATAGATCGTCGAACCGTGAGACACCAGGTCCGAGCGGGGGCGGTCAAAACCGGTCTTGAGTGCCAGGCTCAGCAGCAGGCCACCCACTATCGCCGACAGCACGAACCAGGCAACACGGCGCAACCCCTGCAGCCAGAGGTAGCCGACTGAGGCCAGGGTGATCAGGCTCAGCACCCCAATACCACCGAGGGCCGTAAAGTCCCGGAACATTTCCTCCAGCCAGGCCGGGCCCAGCGGGTCCCCGGGATCCCCCGATGCGCGCAGTGCCAGCAGCAGCCATCGGTCGAACCGCATGGTGTCACCTTCAAGCACCTCATCGGCAATACCCACAAAGGCAAACAATCCGAGCCCGAGAATCAATAACGCCAGCGAGGTCCAATGATGCCGTGCGAATAGCATGGGAGAGGTAACAGCCGCTGTTTGTTTCGTAGACATCGAAGTTCACCTTGGGTAAGAACCCCAGCACTTTGCGTTAAGCCGGTCGAAAGTATGCATTAATTTACTTTGTTGTGGTCAGTATCATTCACCATAGCGACGCACGTTCAGCATGTGGGACAAGCCGCACTTCGATAACTACCAAAGATGCTGTCCCGGATCGGAATTTCACTGTAATGGTACGAATGGACGCCGTACTGATGATGTATAGAATGCAGCTCAGGGGTCTGAACGAAGAACCGCAGCCAGCGGGGTGTTGGCAGAAGGGTCAGACTCTGGCCGTTGAGCACGGTCCGCTGTGGGTTGAAAGCGTAAGACAGATGACGCACATGATTGAGAAAATCGTCTCCGGCGGCCAAACCGGCGTCGATCGCGCCGGCCTCGATGTCGCCATCGCCCTGGGTATCCCACACGGTGGCTGGTGCCCCAAAGGCAGAAAGGCCGAGGACGGTGCCCTGCCGGCTATCTACCAGCTCCAGGAAACCCCCACTGCTGACTACAAGCAGCGCACTGCCTGGAATGTACGTGACTCTGACGGCACACTGATTATGACCCGTGGCATACCCACGGGCGGCACTGCAACCACCATCAAGCTGGCCTCGACCCACGGCAAGCCCTGCCTGGTGCTTGATCTGCTGGCGAACCCTACCCAGGCACTCGCTCTGGACTGGATTGCCAACAACCGAATCAGGGTGCTCAATGTCGCTGGCCCAAGGGAAAGCGGCTGCCCGGGCATTCACGCACAGGCAACGGCGTTCCTGCAGCGGTGCCTGCACACCTGAAATGGCTCCAGCCTTGATGCGACGGTTCATTTACAGCCAGCCTTGTCCGTTGTGATCCCACAAGATAGACTTAGACAATTTTCTTACCGACAAACAGAAAAGCGTAAATGACTTGAGGGAGGCATTTATCGACTACAAGTGATGACTAGCTTGTACGCCGTTGCAGTTGTGTATCAGCGAAACGGGTAACGATGAACCGGCCAACTGAAAGGGAGGAATATGACATGGAAACGAGCCAAGATGACTCTGTCACATCACGGTCCGGTGCAGATGAAAAGGCTGTGGCTGACGACACAAACATCACGCCCGAAGATTCAGCGGAGGCACCGCCGCCGCGCAATATCATCCTGTTGTCCGACGGTACCGGTAACAGCGCAGCCAAAGCGTTTAAAACCAACGTCTGGCGACTGTACAAGGCGCTGGACCTTAGAAGTGGTATGCAGCTCGCACACTACGATGATGGCGTCGGTACGTCAGGTTTCAAACCATTTCAGATTTTGGGTGGCGCATTCGGGTGGGGGCTTTCCCGCAATGTAAGGGACCTGTACACATCTCTCTGCCGGGACTACCAACCGGGCGATCATATCTACACATTTGGCTTCAGCCGTGGTGCCTTCACGGTACGCACGCTGGCGGGCTTGATTCTCCACTGCGGCGTTCTGGACCCGGACCGGGAAGTCCCTGATACCAACATCATTACGCGCCGCACAATCATGCACAGCATCGCCACAGATCACGGTCTGCGCGTCGCAGTACGACTCGCATACCGCAGTTACCGCCGCCGCTACCCCGACAAGACACAGTGGGCTCCCGTCGTCCGCTTCGCACGCTGGCTTCGCGACGCCGTGCTGGGGCCGAATCGCAGTCGGGAGGCGGACGCATTTCGCAAGCAGTATGCCCGCAACGAAATGACCCGTATCCAGTGCATTGGTGTCTGGGATACGGTGGCTGCCGTAGGCATGCCGATCGACGAGCTGTCGATGATACTCGACAAATTCATCTATCCTCACCGCTTCCCGGATCAGCACCTGTCTGATGATGTCATCCAGGCGCGTCACGCCGTTGCGATTGACGATGAACGGCAAACGTTCCATCCCGTGCTGTGGAATGAGAACGGTATCTCCAGACCCGACCAAATCAAGCAAGTCTGGTTTACAGGCATGCACTCTGACGTTGGTGGGGGGTATGCCGATGATGATCTATCCCACGTCTCCCTCGTGTGGATGATTGAGGAGGTACAGAGAAAGAATCCGCACCACCCCGGCCTCGACTTTGACACAGATGCAGTCAGAGATATATCCAGACGTGCCACCCTGACTGGACCGATGCACGATTCCAGGCGTGGCGCCGGGGTTTACTACCGATACAAACCAAGGCGGATCCAAAACCTGTGCAACGATCCAAATACAGATGTGTGCATACCCGAACCCAGAATCCACATCAGCGTGATGAAACGCATCGCCGCGGCCAGCGATGGATACGCCCCTGCGGGTTTACCTGACCAGTTCACTGTAATCGATTACAACGCCAGTGAGTCGGGTTTCAAGGAAGACCCGTCGGCTCATATGCAACGCATCGCCCTCCTTGAACGCGCGCAGAACCATATCTTATGGCGGCGCGTGCTTTACTTCCTGCTCCTGTTACTGACCGTTTCCCTGCTGGCAATGCCATACTACGCACCCCCGATTCCGGGCATGGAACCGGAGGACACGGCACAGAATATACTTGCCGGGATATTCGACCGGCTTTCGGTGTTCCTGCCGACCTTTGCGGAATACTGGACAGACACCTGGGCTCAAAATCCGCGCCGTTTCCTTTTTCTGACAGCCGGTCTTCTCATCGTTCTCTGGCACCGCCGGAATATTGCCGCGAACACCCAGCGTCTCGCAGAAGCTGCATGGTGGCACTGCCGCAAGTACGCTGGCAAACCGCCTGATGTCTCCGCTGTCCGTTTCTTTGAAGCGCTAGCTAACCGCTTCCGGCAGTCACGCGTCGCCAAATGGCTTTACCGCGCCTGGATAACGTGGCTGCTTCCCGGGATGTTCTTGGCACTGCTGTTCTGCTTCGCCGTCTTCATCGCCTTCAGGATGCTCGTCCACTACCCGGCGGTTCATGGCGGGGTCTGCAGTAAACCGGGAGCAACAGCAGTCACATCGCCCGCTGTGGAATATATTGACTCTGGCACTGGTGCCAGTTCCGGAAAGACGGTAATCCACTATTCACCCAGGAATCATTGCCAGGACACGGGTTTGATCCTGCACGCCGGGCAGCCATACAAAGTCGACATCGAGATCGAGGACACTCAATCCTGGATGGATGGTCAATATAAGGCTGGAATCGACGGATTGAAGCACTTTACGGATCGATTCACCCTTCCTTTTCTTGGCGGGTTGCCAGCCCGACGCAAACTCTCCTTGCCGTGGTTTACGCTCATTGCAGAAATTGGCCGGGACAGCGGGGATGTCTTTCCCATGAACCAGACATCTTTCACTTTCAAGCCCAAACGGACCGGCAGGTTGTACCTGTACGTTAACGATGCCATCAACAGCCTTGGCCTGCCAATCGATATCGGAACCGGAACGCCGAGTCGGGCATGGAATGCGTTTTACCTCAATAACAAGGGAGAAGCCAAGGTGACCATTACATGGCAACGCTAACCACTCGAGCCAGAGTTACCACAAATCACGCGTCGACGAATGGCGCATGCACAGGTTCGCCATGCGTCACGACAGTATACGCCTGGCATGCACGAGCAAATTCGGCAGCCGTGCTCTGTATTTCATCAAAACAGGAAAGCGACCGGCTCGTGATGAGATATTCGATTGATGCGGGCTGTACTGGTTTGATCTCGCCGTACCACCCGCCCCAGAAGTCCGCCAGTGTTGAACACCGGCCGCTCTAGCCTGCATGGCTTTCCCCATGCACTCAGAACTTATCCGACACCGCGGGGGCCTCGTACTCGACCTTGATGTACGCTCGTGTCGGCGCTTGAGTCCCCTGCAGCAAAGTCGCCGCGAGCTGATGATAGCCCTCGCGGTCGGCGGTGAATTCCAGGTACAGGGGAGCAGTGTTCGACGCCTCACCCGGCTGCGAGTGCACTCCCTCCTGCCGGCTCCTGGCCCCATCCGCATCCGGCTTGTAGACCCGGACCTCCGCCTGCCTCGCCCCATCCGTATAGAGCCAGACCTTTACCAGGGAGTCTCCTGCAACCCAGATGGCCCCAGCGGTGCGGTCGACGCCATGTTGAATCCTGCCGCCGTAGCCGGGTGTGTTCGGCGCGCGAGTCGCCCAGGTCATCGTCGAGCTGGAACTCCTGGGTCGTCCTGCGCGCGGGCGGCACGAATCCCCCGTGAACCCCCGACGGTCCCCAGACGGCATAGCTCATGGGCGGCACCGCGACTTTCACCCAGCCGTGGTCATCGGTCTCCAGGTCCAGGCTGGTGGCTCCGCTGTAATCATGCAGATGCGTGTGCGGCGCGAAGTCGGTTTGCACCCAGGCTTCCAGCGACTGCGAGCCGTGGTCGTTGAGGCCGATGAGGGCATGGCCACTCCTCTCAATGACTAACAGGTCAGGTGACCCCTGGTAGCGCACCTTGTAGGCGCCGTCCTTGAAATTAAGCTTCTGGTGGGCCCAGACCAGGTTGACCAGGTAGGGTCGGGTGGGCAGCATGTTCGGGTCAGCCTTGAAGCGGTCCGAAGCATAGTTCACGAACAGGTCTTCGTAATACACC
Organism: uncultured Gammaproteobacteria bacterium; assembly: GCA_963814945.1. Classification (GTDB taxonomy): domain Bacteria; phylum Pseudomonadota; class Gammaproteobacteria; order DSM-19610; family DSM-19610; genus Thiogranum. The sequence goes on along the minus strand of CAWFEQ010000014.1, from coordinate 67,154 downwards.
ATGGGGCTGCCGTCCAGGGCAAACGCCGCCGCATAAGCGACATCCGCGCGCGGATTATCGGGGTCTATCGTAGGGCCAAGCTCGTCGCCGCTCTGACGCCAGTCGCCCGAGCGGTCATCGTGACTGACGGAGCCAGGTTCTGAATCCCAGAACGCGCCGCGCCAGGTATCGTGGTTATTGATAAAGGGCACGGTCTTGAGACGGTTTTTCTGCTGATAGTTGGGAAGGCTGCCCATGTCGAAGAACCCTCCCGCCTCAACGATGTTGGCAAGCGCGTCTCTCAAGGCGAAGTCGAAAGTCCCGCTGCGGTTCTGTACCTGACTGACCCACTCATCCTCCTGCTGCTGGCTGCCCACAAACTCGCCTACGCTGAAATAATCGACGCGGTTGCCCATGGCGTTGTACAGGAGGTCCTCCACCACATAGGGCTCGAAGTGCTTCACCGCATCGAAGCGGAAGCCGTCGGCACCGACCTGCTTCGTTAGCCAGACGAACCACTCCCGCGCCTTGTCACGCATGTACTGGCCGTTCCCTCCCCCGCCGTGGCTTCCATCGAGGTAACACACGTCCGGGCCGAACTTTTGCTCGCAGATGTCCCCCGAGGTGCACCAGTGATCGGGGTTGGGGTGGAAGTTCCAGTGGTCCTTGGGCCAGCGCCCCTTGTCTTCGCCCGCAAAACCCACATAGCGGAATCGCTTGAACTTATCGCCTGGCGCGTTCAGATCCTCCTCGCCACCGATCACCTGGTTCAGCACGATGTCCGGGTAAACCTCGAGGCCGTTCGCGTGCGCCACCGCAACCAGGCGGAGGAGGCTGTCCTTGGTGCCAAAGCGGGTCGCCACTGTGCCCTTCTGGTCCTTGTCTCCGAGATCGTAGTGATCGAACACATCGTAGCCCATGCTATTCGGGCCCGAGTTGCCCTTGACTGGCGACGGGATCCAGATGCCGTCAATACCGAGTGTTCGCAGGCGTGGTGCCAGCTTAGCCAGATAGGTATACCAATCTTGCGGGTAATTCGCATTCCAGCTGTCCCACCAAAAGGCCTGGAGTACGACTTTGCCATTCCAGGGGTTGGCCCACGTACTTGTGGTCGTGAACGCCATTGCGCCCACCACCAAGAGACCCAGCAACACACTGAGTACCCGTTTGAACGGCCAGACAGATACCCAACGCCTTCTCATAAAACCCGTGTCAGTTCTCATGGCTTCACGCCACATGCCGGAATGTCCATTTGACGAGCAATGCCTCCATTTGGTGACTCTGCAAACGTGTGCAGAGTTGCGGCCGGCGCATGGCGCGGAGTCACCCTTCCTCACACGGTAACTTTGCACCTACAACTGTGTTTGTGCACCTGTCAGATACTACAGGTGCTCACGAATATCGGCCCTTTCGTTGGCTGGAATTAACTGTTCGCAGCTATGTCTACGGATATAGCGTATTGTTTTACTGGGCCTACCGCGCGGGCAGGACCTGACTATCGGTGAATTCCAGACTCACAGGAATTCACGGGGCCGATAGTTCTTATAGATGCCTGCCGTGCGAGCGTAGTGCTGATAAAGAGAAAATGCGCACGCGACACCTGCGACAGACCTGTGCGGCTTAACGCGTTGGCATCGGAGTTTCACTGGCAGAAAAGTGCATAACCTGTCGGAACATGCGCCCGTCAGAGTGTCACGCCAAAACCAACACTCTGTTGCCTGACACACAACATTTTCAAACGCAGCGCATCACTGATCCAGCTTCGACGCCTATACACCTTGTTGATTAATAAGCCTATTGATGCCTGCTAAAACGGCTGGCGCGAAGTTTGCCTTACCTGAGCCGGAGCAACCGGTGTTATTTGCGATGACACCAGACACACCAGACAAACATACCAACATCGTCACCCACCTGGACGCACTGGAGTTCGACGTGCGCCCGGCACCCGTGTGGCACTTTCCGGCCGACGATACACGGCTCACCCTGACAGAACTCAGGGAGCGTTCCGTGGGCTACGCGCAGGTGCTGCGCGGCCACGGCGTCAAGGCCCAGGACCGGGTGGCGCTGGTGCTGCAAACCGGGCCCGAATACGTGGCCCTCCTATTGGCGATCTGGCGCTTGAATGCCGTTGCCGTGTCGCTGGCCATGAAACCGCGCCGGCCCACCGACTCGATCGCCCACCTGCAGCGCGTGGCCGAGGTCTGTGAATTCAAGCTGCTGGTGCACGGCGCCGAATGGCCCGAGGAAGCCGACGTCATGCTGGCTTCGTATGGTTGTCGGGTATTCGACGTGGCCGCACTCACCGATGACTGCGCCGACAGTCCCGCGCTACCCCACGCGCCGACGACACCGTCCGACGTCGCGGTTCTGCAGTTGTCTTCCGGCAGCACCGGCGAACCCAAGGCCGTGACCGTCACCCATGGCATGGTGCACGCCCAGCTGGCCGGCATTCACGCCAACCACGTGCACGGCTGCCGGGCCCAAGGTATCGAGTCAACCGCATCCTGGCTGCCGCTGAACCACGACATGGGGCTGTTCATCGGCGTTCTGCATCCGATTTTCGAAGCCTGCGATCACATGCTCGCGCCGCCGGGTTACTACATCCGAAACCCGGCCCGATGGTTTGAGATGATGGCGGCAGCGCGCGTGGATTTCGCCTTCACCACCAACTCCGTCCTCGCCTCCAGCCTGAATTCCCTGGCGCGTCTCGACGCCGATAGCGTGGACCTGTCCGCCCTGCACCTGTACGTGGCGGCGGAAAAGGTGAGCGCCAAGGTGCTGCGCGAGGCCATCGAAGTGCTGGCGCCATTCGGCATGACGGCGGAGTCGTTTCGCGTCGGGTACGGCATGGCCGAAAACGCCCTCGGCTGCACCGCCACGCACCGGCGCACCATCTCCAGTTACCATTTCGTCATCGATGAAAACGACCGCATCCGGGTGGTGCCGACCGAATGCAAGAACAGCAACGAGCTGGTGGCCGCGGGCGAGCCGTATTTCGACCAGCAGGTCACCGTGCGCGACGACGCCGGGACGCCGCTGCCCGAACTGGTGCTGGGCGAGATCTGCGTGGCGGGCCCCTGCCTCACACCCGGCTACTACCGCAACCCCGAAGCCACCGCCCGGACGCTGTCCGACAACCGGCTGCGGACCGGCGACCTGGGTTTTTTCTACGATGGCGAGCTGTATTTCTACGCGCGCAAGGACGATCTGATCATCAGCGGCGGCCGCAACATCGTGCCCGATGACGTGGAGCACGCGGTGGAGAAGCTTGACTGCGTGCGACTGGCGTGCGCATGCCTGGTTGCCGTGGAAGGCGCGCGCGGCATACAGCTGGTGCTCCTGGTGGAGCCGCGCACCGGCCAGCCGGAGCAGATGGAAGCCATGCGCAAGGAGATTCGCGCCGAGGTGTTCAAGGCCGAGGGCGTGCTGGTCAAGCACGTGGTGCTATGCGCCAAGCGCACGGTGGAAAAGACGACAAGCGGCAAGAAACGTCGCCGGGTCTTGCGCGACCGTTACCTTGCCGATCAACTGCACATTCTGGGAGCCGCCGACGATGTCTGCCAAGCAGTCGTATAAACAGTTCTGCAAGCCCAAGCTCGCCGAGCTGCTGTCGGCGTTGCGACTCGACATGGAGTTCACCGAGGCCCGCGGCAACTACCTGTACACCGATGACGGGCGTGAGGTGCTCGATCTGGTGGGCGGTTTCGGCTCCACCATTCTCGGCCATAACCACCCCGAGGTGGTAGGCGAGGCCATCCATGCCTTGCAGAGTGGTGTGCCCATTCACACCCAGGGCTCTATCCGCGGTGCCTCGGCCCGGCTGGCGGAGCGTCTGAGCGCGCTGGCGGACGCCCACAAGAACTACGTGGTCAACTTCAGTAACAGCGGCACCGAAAGCGTGGAGGCGGCGATCAAGCACGCGTACAAAAAGCATTTCGACAAGGTGCTGCAGGAGTATGAACGCATCACGCGCCTGCTGAACGATTTCTATTACCGCGTAGAACGTGAGCAGCTTGAGTTGGAATTTCCCGGCAAGAACGACGACCTGGTCGACTTCCGCGATGACCTGGACGAGTACAACCTGAGCCAGTTGGAATCGTTTCAGAACAATCCGGAGATTCTGGCGTTCAAAGGTTCCTTCCACGGCAAGACTTCGTCCTCGCTCAAGGTCACGTTCAATAAATCCTACCGCGAGCCGTTCGAGGGCCTGTCAGCCCTGCGGCCCAACTTTCTCGGTTTCGAGGACGTGGAACGGATTCCGGAGATCGTGAGCGACCGCGTCTGCACCTTTTACTACCCCGTGATCGAGGGTACGAAGGTAGTACTGCGCGCGGTAACCGTGACCCGCGTCATCGCCTTTCTGCTCGAGATCGTGCTGGGCGAAGGCGGCATCAGGCCGGTCCCCGATGCAACACTCGAACATCTGGCGGGGCTGGCCGGGCATTCCAGCGTGCCGTTGGTTATCGACGAGATTCAGACCGGCTGTGGGCGCCTGGGGACGGTGTTCGCCTACCACGAGACACCGCTCGGCAAGATCGCGCCCGAGTATGTGACCCTGAGCAAAGCCCTCGGCGGCGGCGTGGGCAAGATCGGCGCCACCCTCATTCGCGAGGACATCTACGATCACGACTTCGGTGTGTTGCATACCTCCACTTTCGGTGAAGACGACCTGTCGTCGCGACTGGCCCTGAAAACCCTGGACATCATCACCCGCCCGGACTTTGCCGAAACCGTGCGCGACACCGGCGACTACCTCTGCCGGCAGCTCACCGAACTGAAGCAGGAGTTTCCGGAGATCATTCAGGAAGTGCGCGGTAAGGGCCTGATGGTGGGGGTGGAACTCACGACACTTCACGACCGCTCGCCCTTTTTTCGCGCCACTGGCAAGCAAGGCGTGCTCTCGCTCCTGGTAGCCAGTTACCTGCTTGAGCACCATGGGATACGTCTGCTGGCACCGCTCACCACCATACTCAAGGGCAATCCGGGCAAGAAGCGCCTCTCTATGCTGCGTATCCAACCGCCAGCCACCATCACGCGCGAGGAACTCGGGCGTCTGTTCACCGCTCTGCGCGAGGTGTTCACGATCATCCGCAACAACAACGAGTACTGCCTGATCGCGCATCTGGTCGGGGAAACGGTGGCGCCAGCTGAGCGTCAGCACCCCGAGCACGTGCCGGTGAGCTGGCCGGTGCTGGAAGAGACGCGTCACATCGATGCCCGCACTGGCTTCGTGGTGCATCCCACGACGCTTGAAAACCTGGTGGAGTACTACTTTCCCTCCTTCGCCGCGCGGGACTGGCAAGCCCGGGCGCTGGGGGACTGGTGGAACCTGGTGAGCCGGTTCCTGGAGCCCGTGCACGTCAAGTCCAGCTATGTCACCAGCGACGATTTCTGTCTCGAGAACAGTCTGGTGTTCGTGCCTTACTTCCCCGAATACCTGGTCACCCGCCAGGCACCGCATCTGCGCAAGGAAATCCGCGACAAGATCCAGGACGCGGTGACACTCGCCAAAGAGCTGGGCGACGAAAACATCCCGGTGTCCATCGTGGGGCTCGGCGCCTACACCTCCATCGCCACACAGAATGGCCTCAGCATCAACGACTACGAGATGCCCGTGACCACCGGCAACGCCTATACCACCGCACTCAGCATTCTGGGCATATTGGAAGCGGCCAGGCGCACGGGGCTGGATCTCACCAGAGCGCGCGTGGCCGTAGTCGGCGCCAGCGGCAACATCGGGCTGGTGGTGGCGCAGATTCTGGCGCCTCGCGTGGGCCACCTGAAACTGATCGGCCGCGACCGGGAACGCGGGGTGCTGCGGCTGCGCTTTGCGCGCGGCGAGTGCCTGAAGGAAGTGATAAAGACCGTGGCCGAGCTGCGCGCGGAGGGTGCGAATCTGTCGGCGCTGGGGCAGACCGCGCGCCGCATCGACACAGCGCTGGCCGACGCACCGCGCTACCGCGACGCCATCCAAGCCGGGACGCTCTCCGACGCGAACGTGCGCGAACTGGAAGCGCTCCTGCCTGCGGGCGCCGCCATCGAAATTGAGGCCGGGCTTACGGAATTGAAAGACTGCGACATCGTGGCCGTGGCAACCAGCTCGCCGGACCGCAATCTCATCAGGCCGGAAATGGTCAAGCGCGGTGCAATCGTCTGCTGCACCTCGGTGCCGACCAACCTCAGCGCAGAGTTCGAAACCCGGCAAAGCGAGTTCGTCGCCTTCGATGGCGGCCTCGCCAGGCTTCCAGATGGCTCTGAGCTCCACTTCGTGGGCATGCCGGCGGACGGGCTGGCCTACGGTTGTCTGTCCGAAACCCTGGTGCTGGGCTTCGACGGCCAGAACCACTCGTTCGCCAAGGGCGTGCTCACATCGTCCCACGTCTGTCAGGTGATGGACATGGCCCACACCCACGGTTTCCGCCTGGGCCAGCTGAAACTGAACGATCGCGTGCTGCCTGAGCCGGCAGAACTGTCCACCTGCGCATAGGAGATGAAGGTATGTTCCACTTTGACCTGAAAAATGAGAAAGAGGCATTCAAATCCCACAGCAGCATCGCGAGCGTGGCTGACATCGTCGACCGCCAGCTGCCGAGCTACGGCAAGCGCTCGGCCATCCGCTTCGACACCGGCCACACCTACGCATCACTGTCGTTCGCGGAATACCAGCGTTACCTCAAGGCCATGATCGGCTTCTTCGAGCGCCGGGGCGCCGAACGCATGGTGATCGCGACTTTCTGCAAAAACCGGGTGGAATGGGACATGACTGCCATGGCAGGCTTTTACCGCGCCAACGTTCTGTTCCCGCTCGACACCAAGATGAACGATGTGGAACTCACCCACCTGCTGAAGACCAATCCGCCGGATTACGTGCTGGTGTCCCGGGCGCAACTCGCGCGCCTGCGGGGCTTGCTGACCGAACTCGATCAAACGCCTTGCATTCTCGTGGCCGACGCCATCGATGTGTTTGAAGACCTGGGCTTCCAGGACGTGGCTGTACAAACGGGCGAGACGCGTGTGTCCGAGATCCTGGCCGAACACTCCGACACATCAATCGCCGAGGCGAGCCCGCTCCTGGCCGATCCCGATGTCGTGCTCGGTCACTATGCCACTTCCGGCACCACGAGCCTGTCCAAGATTGTCGAGATCACGCACGGCAACATCGTGGCCGAGGTGAACGAAGCCATCGACGTGCTCAACCTGCGCCACAACGAAGAATTGTTGAACATCGGACCCTACACCCATATCGCAACCCTCGTGGAGTTTCTCGTGACCAAGACCCGCGGCTTCTCGGTGACCTACTTCACGCGCGAACCCGACGAGGACGACGTGCTGGAAGATGAGATCAAGAAGCTTTCCAGGCTGGGGGTGCGCGTGAAGGCACTCATGGGCGTGCCCAAGTTCTGGATCTACCTGCTCAAGGAAGTTCTGGAGGAGATGAAGAACAAACCCATTCTCAACAATCTTTACCGGCACCTGATCAGCATCGAGAAGAACGGGCAGCTTGACGACATCGGCACGCTGGAGAAAGCCAAGCTTGCCGCCATGCGCACCCTGTTGCGCAACAAGCTGGGCGGCTACTTCACCTACGGCATCTCGTCGTCGATGAAGCTGGACGGCGCCATCGTGCGTATTCTGGGCAAGCTGGGCGTGACGGTGATTGACATCTACGGCGCTACAGAATGCGCCGGCATCATCTCCCGCAACCGCTTGAACGATGTCAATCCCGGTTCCTGCGGGCGCATGATCGAACCCTTGCAGTATCGCCTGCAGGATCTGCGCCGCGTGCCCGGCGTGCCACACGAGGTGGGTGTGCTGCAGGTAAAAGGACCGACTGTGGCCCGCTCATATCTCGGCCGGCCGGTGGACGAATTCACAGACGCCGACGGTTACTACGGCACCGGCGACCTGTGCTGGATAGACGACGAAGGGTTGTTGCACCTGCTCGGCCGTGAGAAGGAGCTGATGTGGTGGGATGACGGCAGCTACATCGACCCGCAGCACCTGTCCAATCTGCTCGTGCGCAGCATCTTCGTAAAGGACGCGATGGTGGCCAGGCGTTGCCCGGAAGACGACTTTCTGAGCGTGTATGTGTTCCCGGACTACAAGCGCATACGGAAGGATGCCGAGTGGCAAACAGAACTGGACACGGGCGTGGCTGAGTCGGAGGCGCTCAAGCGTCGCCTGCAGACTGCCATCGACTACGCCGAGTCCATCGCCAATATCACGCCGCGCTTGAGCAGAGATACCGTTTACATCCTGCCGCGGGCGCTGGAGCGTACACCCACCCACAAGATCAAATTCCTGTTCGAGCTGGACCGGCTGGATCAGGCCACACCCATTTAACAGGAGAACCATTATGAATACTGCTGAGAAGGCGCTGCGCGAGCTGATCGAACTGTGTGAAGCGGAATCGATCTTCCCCATTGACGATCTCGCCTGCGTGGCCGACGAGGATCTGTTCGAACGTGGCCTGGTGGACTCGCTGAGTCTGACCCTGTTGCGGGCCGTGATTGAGGAAACCTTTGCGGTGGCGATTCCGGCGGAGGTGTTCGTGGGCGAACTCAGGAGTCTGCGCGACACAGCGGCCTACATCCAGGCGAGCGAACGCGCCGAAGTAGTGGTGGCGTAGGGTGGTAATAAAGATGCAGCCGTCCACCTTGCTCCCCCTCCTGCTCCAGGCCGCGGCCTTGATGCTGACGTGCGCCAGCGACGCCCGCGCGGATGCCGCCACAGACCGTGGCTACGCCATTATGAGCGAAGTCGACGCCCGGGCGGATGGTTTTCAGGACATGACCGCGCGCGTAACCATGATCCTCACTGACGAGCACGGCCGCGAGAAGCGACGAAAACTGGACTTCGACCTGCGCGAGGCGGAAGACGACGGCGACCAGCAGCGGATCGTCTTTCAGTCGCCAGGCGACGTGAGAGGCACGGCGCTGCTCACCCATTCGCACGTGTTGGCCGACGACGATCAATGGCTTTACCTGCCCGCGTTCAAGCGCGTCAAGCGCATCAGTGCCGCCAACCAGTCCGGGCCCTTCGTCGGCAGCGAATTCGCCTACGAGGACCTGGTCGAGCAGGATGCCGATAAGTACGTCAACCGCTACCTGCGTGAAGACACGCTGGCCGGACTGCCGTGTTTCGTGGTGGAACGCGTGCCCCGCTTCAAAAACTCCGGCTACCGGCGCCAGGTGGTCTACGTCGACCAGGCAGAGCTGCGCTACCAGCAGATCGAGTTCTTCGACCATGAAGATCGTCATCTCAAGACACTGCGGCTCGAAAGCTACCAGCGTTACCTGAACCGTTTCTGGCGGGCGTTGACCATGACCATGACCAACCATCAGACGGGCAAATCCACGGTCATGCTGTGGCAGGACATTCGCTATGGTACCGGACTTGCCGCCGGCGACTTCACCCCGAACGCGTTGAAGCGCATTCGCTGAGCCGGTCTCACACGCCATGACCGGTCGCATCCTTCGCCATCCAGGTTTCGTGCTCGCCGCGTGGAGTTCGCTGATCCTGGCTGCCGTGGGCGTGCTTGTCGTGCGTGTCCTGTCCGGCGCGCCGCTCATCGACAACTCGGTGGGCATCTGGTTCATGGCGGACGATCCGGAGCTCACCTTGTATGAAAAGTATCTCGCCGACTTCGGGGAGCGAGAGTGGACCTTGTTGCTGCTCGAAACGGAATCCATCTACGCCCCCGAGTTCCTTGCCGACCTGACCGCGGTTACGGCGCGCATCGAGGCGCTCGATCACGTTCGCAAGGTAACCGCCATCGTGAATGTGCGCGACAATCTGGTAACGCCGGACGGGGCGCTGGAATACAGTCCCATCTTCTCGGGTCTCGACGCCAAGGCCATCCAGCGTTTCCGCGCCCGCCTGAACGCCAATCCCTTGTTCGAAAAGAGTCTGTTTCAGGCCGCGGCGGATGACAAGACGATCATTCTGATCCAGAACGACAATCTGATCCGCGATCCTGCGCCCTACCGTATCGCGCTGGTGGATGCGATCGACGCCATCGTTGGTGACTACCCGAGCATCCGGTCCCACGCCCTTGCCGGCACTACCGTGGTGAACGCGGAGCTCAACCGCGCTTCGCAGCGTGACGTGGTGATTTTCTACACCCTCATCTCGCTCCTGCTCGCGCTCGCTGGCTGGCTTCTGCTGAAAAACCTGCGTGATGTGACGGTGATGCTCGTCGCCGTGATCGGCAGCGTGGTTCCCGCCATGGCTCTGGTCGCACTGGCCGACATCCCCTTCAACATGGTTACGGTGATGATGCCGATCATTCTGGTCTCGCTTTCCATAGCCGGCGTGATTCACGTGATCAAGACCTACCACGAAGCGCGCCGCCACCTGGCGCATGATCGCGCCGTTCACGAGTGCACGCATACGCTGTGGCGTCCGGTCCTGTGGACGTTGATGACCACCGCCATCGGCTTTGCGTCCTTTGCCCTGAGTACAGTGGCGCCGGTGTTTCAGCTGGGCGTGTTCGCGACGTTCGGTATCGTTCTGGCCTGGGTTGCCGCCGTTTCCGTGGCGCCCGCTTTGCTCGACCTGCTCTGGGCACGGGCGCGCGTGATCGACGACCGTATGCACACGGGCCGGTTCATGGAATGCATCCTGAACGCGAGCGGGCGCTGGCCGCGCGCCTGGTTGTTGCTTTTCGCGGCTTTGCTCACGCCGCTCTTTGGTCTTGGGTTGCTGCGTGTGGACACCGATTATACCGAGTTCTTCAGCAGCGGCGCCGATCTCACGCGCGCTTACGATGCGGTAGACGCCGCAGGTTACGGCCAGAACCCCCTGACCATCGCGCTCTACTATCCCGAAGACGCCACCTACGCAACCGACGACTACTTCCAGGGTGTAGTGCGCTTCGAGCGCGCCATTGCCGCACTTCCGGAGGTGACCAAACTGTTGTCGGCCACCGAACTGCTGCTTGCCACCGACCAGGCGTTCAACGGCCAGGGTGCGTACGCGCGCTTGCCCCACTACGGCAAAGCCCAGGTGGATCAACTGCTCTGGCTGGGAGAGTTGAGCGGCAATGACGACTTTGAGGACTTTCTCACCGACGACAAACGGGCGGCGCAGATCATCGCTCTAACGCCCTATCTCAGCTCTCATGAGTTGAACGCGCTGATAAACCAGCTGCAAACCCTGCACCACGAATACATGCCCGCAGGGTCGCGTCTGGTGGTGACCGGCACCACCGTCCTCTGGGCAAACATGGATCAGCAGATCAGCGACACGCAGCTGCGCTCTCTGGCGGGTATTGGTCTTTTTCTGTGCGCGCTGCTGCCGCTGGTTTTTCGCTCGGTCTTGCTGGGTCTGGTCGGGCTGGCGGTAAACGTCCTGCCGCTCGCGATCACGCTCGGTCTGATGGCTCTCTTGGACATCAGTATCAACATGGCGACGGTGCTCATCGGTGCCATTTCGCTCGGCGTGGTGGTGGACGACACCATTCACTTCATGCACCGATTCACCCTAGCCTTGAACGACGGCATGTGCTGGAACGCGGCGGTTGAGGATGCCCACCGCCGCGTCGGGTACAGCATCGTCACCACGACGTTCGTGCTCGTGGGCGGCTTCGTCGCAATGGCAACGTCGAGCTTTATGCCAACCGCGCATTTCGGTGTGTTCCTGTCCTTGTCACTGGTGCTGGCGCTGTTCCTCGACCTCGTTGTTCTGCCCATCGCCCTGAAGGCGCTGGGCGGGCTGGCTACCAGCCTGCGTGCCCGAAGCCACAGCGCTCGACAGACGGAAACCCATCTGCCGGTCGCCGGCTTTGCCGTCCAGGGCGACGCTGGTCCGCACGCGAACGCATCCGAGGAGTTCAGGCAAACAAGATTCGATTGACGCGCCAACATTACCCACCACAAGCTCGCCAGTCCGGGAGCTGGCGGTAAGTCAGTGAAACCGGACATGCGCTATGAAGCTAGTGCGTCTGTTACAACTTATCTGTCACACCCGCTGTTCATAGAATCATCGACACTTGGAGGAGGATGTGGAAACGGAGTGATGGTCCGGCTATTGAGGCACCGCCAGACAAAAGGGGCGGCAACAGACAGGCTGAACCTTAGACCACCGCGCCACATCCTTACTCTACCGACTCCTCCCCTTTGCCAAATCTTATATTAGCGCCTGGTGTAGGACCGTGATCGGCCACAAGCGGAAATAGCGACGTCCACTTTGGTTCCATTGATGCTACCCAATAACGGACTTTAGAGATTTCTCCAGACCATATTGATAACCGACGCCGCTTCCGTCCATAACTTGACATCCCGTGTGGTCAAGAAACTCATGCGGTTACTGTCGAGTTCTCCGGCACCAATGTACTACCCGAGAGGTGCTGTCCACAGGTCACCGGTAGGGTAATGGAACAGCTGTCTTCTTCAGGGCGAAAGCGTCATCCACCAAGGCAGATCGCCTTGGTCCGGGTGGTTCACTTTTCAACTCCCCGTGGATGCCGACATAACGCGCTATCTGTTCGACCACGGCTGAGTGCTCTGAAACTTCGCGCACCCACCGTAGGGCATCGTCGTCCCATAGATTCAGCAACGCTTGAGACACCTCAACGGCGTACTCAATCCATGTGAGGTTGCTACCGTGCCATATATCAAGTCGCTGGGGATTTCGTCCGGGCAGGAAGGGTACAGAGCATGGTTTTGTAGAGCTTGTTACAGGCCTCTTGCCTGCGACCACCGAGGAACAGTGCCAGTGCCCAGGTCAGATATTGGTACGGGTCTCCGCCGTCGTCGGGGTAGGCGTCCTGATACCAGTCTAATTCAGTATCTCCAGTATTTCGAGTAGGCGCTCACGATTAGCGCTCAGCATCAGCACCTGGTTGTGAGTACCCTGAAGTTCTTCCCGGAATCGGGGTGGCCTGGCTGCATCAAATAGCTCTTGCGCATGGTGAGGTGGGACAATTTCATCGGCTTCACTGTGCATGACGAACACCGGGATCGGGGACAGTTTTCCGATGGCGTCGACCGGACGATAACGATTGCTGACTGTAAAGGAAAGCGGCCAGCGCAGTGGTCGGGTCAGCCAGTGACTGGCGAGTGCATCACGGGTTATCAGGCGATAGTCGCTGAAGGCGCTGATGGTGATCAGCCCGTTGATACCAGACTTGTCTGGCAGCTGTGCGAGCGCGGAGATGGCGATGCTACCACCCATACTGTGCCCCAGAACGGTCACACTGTGATCTGCAGATGACGCATGCCCGCGGGCATAGCTAATCATGCTTTGCGCATCGTGCATGACACCATCGAGCTCGGTGGTACCAGTCGACCGCCCATAACCCCGGTAATCGAACAGAAACACCTCATAGCCGTATTCGGGCAGCCAGTAGATGCCACCTATATGTGAGCTGATGTTTTCAGCGTTGCCGTGCAGGAAAACAACACTGCCACTGGTCTGTCCCACGGCCGGCAAACGCCAGCCGTGCAGCACGACACCGGCACTGCTGTGGATATACACGTCCTCGGTTGCTATACCCAGCTCGCCCGGTTCGCTGTATTTGACACGGCTGGGCTGGAACATCAGATTGGTACAGGCTGTCAGAATCGCTATACAGGCCGCTACAACCAGCGTTTTCGTAGTTTTTGGCCATAATGCATGTAGACCGTACCTCACGATACGTCCCGACCGCCTCGTGAGAAAATTAGCGGATGGGGTTGAGCCCAGTGAAACCAAACGCCAACCCACCCGATACCAGATGCGGTTATGCCGCTCGAAGCGAGCACAAAAGAGCCTCGCGAGTACATCTAGAAGTACCAGTCGAGTAGCAGCTCTGCGCTGTTGTGCGTATGGCTGCGTTCATAACGGTGTTCCAGTATATAGCGCACCGCCTTTTGACCGCCCAACGGAAAACTTTGCCGCCAGCGCGCATCGAAAAAATTGTCGGATTCGCCGAGAGCATAACGCAGTCCGCGCAATTCGAGGTTAGCCGTTGAGTTATCGAAAAACAGCAGCAAACCAGTCAGTGCACCGGCGCCCAGGGAATAGTTGTTTTCGAAGCCTTTGGCGACCTTCAGCTCGCTCTGCGCCAGAACGTATGCAAGATGATCGCCCGCCACCTTGTAAGTCACGCCACCGCCACCCTTTACCTGGGCGCCCATAGTCGCGCCATCGTTACTTAACATGCGTTCGAAACCAGTATCCACCCCCCAGGATACCGGCTTGAAGAAACGGTCTCGCGGTGTCAGTGACAGAATGTCAATGATGGTGAACTTGTCCAGTTTCAGGCTGTTGCCGTCAGGAAAGTACCTGCCGCGCAAATCAAGAAAATTGATCTGAGCGCCGCGCGAATAACCGGGCAACGGGTCGAGAATGTCGTGGTAGGCAGGGCGGAAACGTGCACTGATAAAATTTCTGCCGTCCTGACGCCCTGCTCCGAAAGCGACACGCGATGTCCGGTGTCCCTCCTCCGGCTGCGACTTTGGCCATGTGATATGCGGCCAGACGTTACCGGCGGGCAGTTCGCTTCTCGCTTTCAGCAGCTGATAACTCTGATCGGCATGTTCATCCCTGATCGCTGCATTCTGCAGCGCCCGGTAGCGCGAATAGTCAAATGCGAGCTCGAGGATGCGCGATGTTGTTGCGAGCGTTCCTTGGCTTTTAGGTGCCGGTTGCACGACCTGTTCGGCGGACCCCAGCGCCCATACCTCTGCCTGTTGAGAGCTGTCCAGCAGTCCTATGCGCTGGTTGATAACCGTGGTAATCGACGGCCGGTAGTTGATGTCGTCCACCATGCCGGCTCCGACGATGGCGCGAACAGTATCGGCGGGAATCGCCTTTACCGAAAATCCATCGGTCAGGTCAGTACCCGGGCGGGCCACTTCGAGCAGAGACAGCATATGATAGGAACAGTTTTCGGTAAGGAAATAATAGTCAAACTGGATGGTACGCACTTCCCAAGCGTGTCTGAGCAATTGGTCGACTTCCTCCTGATCGAGATTCAAATCATATTCCCAGATATCGCGGTTCTCCAGTTCGCTGTATTCGTTGATCTTCTGGTAATACGGAACGATCGAAAAGACACCCGGGTAACCACCGAAGATACCTTTGTAGGCATAGAAAACGTCATTGTCCGAGGGATTGGCATTGGCGGCATAGTTCAGCGCGTAGGCGGCGAGTGGCGCATCCTTGCGACGGTCGCCCGGGTTGATGCGCAACAAAGTATGACCGAACATGGATGACGGGCCATTCAGGTAGGCAGCCGGAAACACCAGGGTCACACTGTGCGCGTTCAATGTTGTCTTCCACGTGTGATACTCTTTACAAGCGACTGCCGGCAGGCGCTGCCGATTGATTTGCAGCCGCTGCTTCAACCAGTGGAAACGTGCCGGAAATCGGCAGATCGGATTTTGGTCTCCGCCCCCTACATCGAAGAAGGCGCGTATTGTGGCATCCAGTTCCAGCTGCGGTTCAATCTTGCCACGGGGATGATTGAAAAACCGGGCATCGTCAGCCTGGCTTTTAAAACCGCCTCCCAGCGCAGGTTTGTAATGGACCATCGATAGCCAGTAGCGATCGCTCGCCAGATTGAGTGTGTGTGACCTCTCGACAAGTTCCTCGACGTAGCTGTTATCGCCTGCATGGGCGGGCAGTGCAAACAGTATCAAGTATGCAATGCAGATGCCGCTTCTCGCGCTGCGGGTTGTCAACAGACTAAAATCCATCGACGTGAGACATGAATTGGGGCTTTCTGTCACACCGCCCCGGGGCAGCCGGATCCAGCTATCGGCAAAAAAGTAAAATCGGCGCCTGTAATCCGCCTAATCGGGCTACAGGCGCCGGTGCCTTCTTAGCTGACGTACTGAGACAGCGCTGGGTCTTTCTTCATAACTTCCTGAATAGAAGTCATGACATCGACACTGCTGACCGAGTCACTGGAGAAAATCATGGAGAAGTTGTCGTGGGTCACCGAGAAGAACTTCGCCTTGTCCTGCACCTCAATGCCCATCAGGTTAGCCAGCGTATCCAGCGATTCGCCCTGCCCGGTCGACATATCGCGCGCCACTTTCTCCATGTTGTCATTGAGAAAATCAGCAGCGGCCCTCTGGATCGTCTGGTTTGAATCGCAGCCGGCAGTTCCGGAGGTCAGACCAAAAGTCTGGTTGCCGAAAGTGCCATTGGTCGTTGCGGCCAGAACATTGGGCGCAACACCCTTTTGCCCATCCATCAATATTGAACCCCAACCGCATCCAGGCCCTGTTTCAGCGCCCATCGATACGATGGGGCTGGCCAGCAAGCCAATCGCCAGTGTCATTTTTTTCATATGCCAAATGCTCCTATACAATCGATAGAAAATTGTTGCTTCCTGACCAAATATCAACAGGTTGCAGCACCGCTGAAGTTCAGAGTGCGGTAATGTAACGCGACTTTGCAGTCATGTCCACATCATAAAGTACGGTAAACATCGCGCATTGGACCGAGTGAGGGAAGGGACATCGCACGTTTCAGGCAACTCAACGCAACAAAGGAACCGCGGTCGCAGGTTTGTTTCTACCGGGAGTTGGCAGTTCGACTTAATTGCCGCCGATCGCGAAGTCCCGGTGACACCCGCGATTCCGACGGAGACGCTAAAACTGGCTATGGTTCCCGTAATACCGCTCTTTGCTCACTGTTGTCTGACCACAGCCAATCGAAAGCTCCAGTCGATAGTAGGATATGCACGTCCGATTCGACTGCTTTGCGGACATTTAATTTTGGATGCTGAATTTCTGGCTTTCGTCGGCCCCGGGCATACAGGTTCGGGAATCAGCAACACTTACTAACTCAAGTTTCGGAGTTCAAAATAGCCAAAATTCAGTCGAGTTACCCATTCACTCATACTCCAACAGCAGGGTGACGGCATCCAGTTGAAGACTGTGAACAAAAAATGTATTCACTCGTTCGTCTATCATTTCCATGATGGTCTCCTTTGAACACCCCAGCCTTTTGCGCAAGTCATGAAGCGCTCCCGATATGATTTAACGGAATAAGTGCCAGAGACGTCCGGCGAAACTCAGCGTGTCCAGTTGTTCCTGCATAGTAGAGCGAATATCCCCGATGCGACTGTATTCACCCTGTCGTTCCCGAAAATTCGTATTGCCCGATATTATTGATCTTTGTCTGGAGAGACGTCAATCTGAAGTTTTCGGTCATCGTTGCTGCCAAAGAGAATCCGGAATCATGAAAACCATTATTTGTGCGCTGTTAGCATTTGTGTCCACTATGTTCCGGTCACGGCTCTCGCTGCAATTCGAGATCGTCGCATTGCGACATCCGCTTACTGTGTATCAGCGAACAGCCCAGCGCCCACGCATTGGTCCTGGAGACCGTGGACTCTGGTCTTGGATCGCACGCCGTTGGTCGGGGTCGCGGAATGCTGTGGTCTTTGTCCAGACCGGAACAGTCATTGCCTGGCAGCGTAAACGCTTTCGCGATCACTTGGCCAAATTGAGCAAGCATGGCAGGCTCGGTAGACCGCCGGTATCCAAAGAAATCAGGGCATTGATCCGCAAGATGTCGGAAGCCAACGTCGGCTGGGGCTCGCCACGGATTGTCGGGGAGTTACGCGAACCCGGCATTGATGTCGCTAAATCAACCGTGGAGAAGTACCGGGTGCGACACAGGAAATTACCGGCTCCGGCGTGGAAGGCGCTTCTGAAGAGTCATGTCAGGGACTTGGTGTCTATCGATTTCTTGGTGGTGCCAACCGTGAGATTTAAGGTGCTGTTCGTCTTGGTGGTCCTCGCCCATCATCGTCGCGGGGTAGCGCACTTCAATGTCACGGAGCATCCGACCGCCCAGTGGACCGGTCAGCAGATCATCGAAGCTTCCGCGTGGGATACGGCACCAAAGTATCTCCTGCGGGATCGAGATACGATCTATGGGCGTCAATTCCAGAATCGAGTCCAAGGCATGGGCATCGAAGATGAGGCACGTGTCCCCCGGGGGCCGGGAGCAACAGGCGAGTCGCCCTCGCTCCTGGTGACTATTTCTGTTTCCAGGCGCCGCCTTGCTGGTACCACCAGCCGCCCGGTGCGTTGGCAACCCAGCGCTGGGCGAAGGTGCTGCGGATGTCGGATTCCCACTCCGGGTGTCCGTTGGCGCGGGCGATCTCCTTGTACAGGGCGTTACGATCACGGTTCTCGGCCTCGACCAGCGAACTGACCGTCTTGCGCTCGCGCAGCGGCACGGCATTCAGATCACGCACCGTGATCAGGCCGTCCGCCGTCATGCCGACGCTGCCGTTTTCGTAAAAGGGTTTCAGCGACGCGAAGCGGCTTTCCAACGAGGCGCGGACAGCCTGGATGGCCGGCGATGAGATGTCGATATTGGCGTCGGCCTGCGCCGGCGTCACCAGCCATTCGAGCACCGCCACCAGTAGCGGCCGGCCCACAGGCAGCGCGCTCAAACTGTCCGGTGCGGGGCTCGCCTGGGGAGCTGCAGGTTTGGCTGGTTTGCCTTCGTCGTAGACGTCGCGGATGATGCGGTCGGCGGCATCAGCCGCCTCGGCAGTCGGGAAATAAACGTTCATGGTCACGCAGGCGGTGATGAACAGCAGCAGACCTAGCAATGAACTGAATCGAACGGAATGCATTATTCTCGGCTTCCTCGTTGAGCACCTGGTCATTATAGACATTAATGCGGGTCGCCGGAAAAGGTTAATCGGTGACCGGTGAACCGCCTGCGGTGACCGCCACCAGACACTGCGTCAGCGATTGCCAGTCGCCCTCACGCGAATAACCGACCACACATTCAGTGCAGCGGCAGGAAGCGGCCCTGCACCAGGTAATAGCCGTTCTCGGCCGGGGCCACGCCGCCCATATGGCAGCTGCCGTTTTCCAGGCGGCAGCGAACTCCAAGTTTCTGGTAAGGGAAGTCCTCCAGCACCCGCAGGAAGCTGCGCGACACCGCGCCGTCCACCCCGCCGCCGCCGAGGTTGGAAATATTGTCGACGGCTTTCTGGCTGATTCGATGACGGCTGTCGTCGTCGTCGTCGGCGTTTCGAACACCGCGTCAAAAGCGACCGGTTGCCAGGCTTCCTTGTACAGGTTACTGACGTGTCCCTGCAAGCGGCCCTCGATACGGCCGAAAGAAAAGGTCTTGGTCAAGGTGTCCAGATCGAGATGCTCGAGTTTGACATCGGCCCACAGGCGCGGCGCCAGACCCAGCGGGTCGCGGATGCGCAGGTTACGCACGGTGATGTCGCCGTCGAAGGCCTGCACCAGCAACCACACCGCCGACTGTCAGCTCGCCGCTGTCATAGCGCACCTTGGGCACCATACCAAACAGCTTTCCCGACAGAGTAGGCCAGCCCAGCGCGTTGCTTAACGACTGCATGGAGACCGGCGTCAGCATGTCGTCGAGCAACCAGCGCAGTCCGCCGTCATCCTGCCCCAGTTCGAATTCGTCCACGTGCAGCATACCGTCGAGCAGCGGAACCACCAGCGGTTGCAGCATTTTCGCATCATGCGCGCCGGTTTCCAGTTGCAGCGACGCGGCGCCCGGTTGCAGTCGGTGGAAAGCCGCGCTCTGCCATGCCAGTTGCGAGATATGGGCTGCCGTGCCGGTGCTGGTCAGTACCAGTACTTCGGCGGCCTGGCTGCTTTGCGGGTTGCTGTATCCGGAGCGCTGTGTATCGAGTTGCCAGCTGACCTTGCCCATGCCTTGCGCGTTGCCGCTCACGGCGAGTTCACCGCTGACGGTGCCCTGGTGCTGCAGTACCGGCAGTCGACACCGCTGTCCGCCAGCAGTTGCGCGATAGCGGCGAGCGCGCAGTCATTCGGCTTCGAGTCAACACGCCAGTGGCTGTCGGCGTGATCCAGCATCAGGCTGAGCTTTCCGTCGGCCACCGGCAGCTCGCTGAGCTTCACTTTGAGCCCACCCGAGGCAAAACGGTAATTACTCAGCAGTCAGAGATATAGGCGACAGCCGGATGATGTTAAACAGAACGTGACCCCAGATTTTCTCTGCAAGTTCTTGTCTACCGCGTCTGCTCTGACATCATGACATGTACCGCCGGCTTTGCAGGGGCTTACCCTGTTCGTATGTGAGCATCTCCTCGGCGCGACCTGGCGGCGTCCATACTGGCGTATGTCAGGTGGGCTTTGAGATCACTCAGACCCTGGTCCACCCTGGGGGCCGCCCATCATGCGCGGATCGCCCTGGTAACCGCCCATCATCGGTCCGGCGGGTGCGGATATTTCCTGCGCTGTTACAATAGGCGCAGCCAGGGCGCAGGTGACGATCGCAGCAGCGAGTATTGAAATTTTAATAGTTTCCCTTTATCGATGTTTCCATTGAGTACGATACTTTGAGGCTCGATTACCACCGCAAAATGAATGTCGCAATGGCCATGTTTTGCAACGACCTTCTGCGGTTATGCCGCGCCTTCGCAACATAGAACAATGGCGACGGAAGGCAGAGTCGGGCGACTGGGAGAATGAAGGTGGACGCGTGGCAGCAACTGACGCTGCCGAGCAGGAACCGTTCTCGATCGACACGGAGACCGTGGCGTGGTGCAAGACGATGCCGCCCCATCGTCATGGAGCAGACGAGGTCATGAGCGCGCCCTCCGCAGCCGGCAGTGTTAGACCTGACGTTCGTGGCCATTCCTCTCGCGGACGCTTATGTCCCCAATGCAAATGCCCCGTGGAACCTGCACGCCGCCGTATTCTCGACCGACTCGTGAACTGGATTATGCCGGTGCACCGCTATCGCTGCCGTATGAAGGGTTGGGGTTGCGATTGGGAAGGGAATCTGCGCACGAAGCGACATTCCCTGCCGATGCGAGGGCTGCGGTAAGTCGTACGACGGAAGACCACGGTGCACTCGATCCATCACGACGGGGCGTCCCCTAGCCATACCGTCCTGGAACGCAGCCGATGAGCAGTCGAGTGATCGGAATCACACCGGCGATACAGTGGCGATCCACCTGCTTCGATCAAGGATATGTACGATAACGTACAGACTTGATAATGGAGTTCACGTAGTCTACACATCTAATGGTGAGATGCCGGAATCAGGCACCCCGCCAGGCTGAAGTGCGCAAGACGTCTGCGACCAAATGATGCGAAGCGTAACTACGGGCGGGATCAGCTGGATGTGGCTTCTATTCTGGCTTGTCTTCGTACTGGACGTCGTGCTTTTCCCGGCCAGTAGCCGACAGTTACGAAAACATGAATTTATTCAGATCTATAAAGGAAATATCACTATGAAAACTTCAATACTAGCAGCCGCGATCGTTGCCTGCGCCCTGCCTGCATCTATCGTATCAGCGCAGGTAATGTCCGCACCCGCCGGATCGGCGAAGGGCATGGACACGGACAAGCAACTGTACCAGATGCAGGAGAACATGAACGAAATGCAGCAGCAGATGGAAAAACTCCGGCAACAGTATAAGTTGCAGGAGAACATGAACGAAATGCAGCAGCAAGTGGGGAAACTCCAGGCGACGACTGACCCGAAGGAACGCCAGAAGCTGATGCAGGAACACATGCAGACCATGCAGGAACATATGAAGATGATGCGTAGCATGAGCGGTCCCGAAGGTGGTCGGGGCGGCATGATGCGCGGCCCCCAAGGCGGTCCGGGTAGCATGATGGGTGGTCCGGGTGGAATGGGTGGTTACCAGGGCGGTCCCGGTGGTCCGGGCGGTCCCGAAGGCGGTCCGGGCGGCATGATGCGTGGGCCCCAAGGCGGTCCGGGTAGCATGATGGGTGGTCCGGGTGGAATGGGTGGTTACCAGGGCGGTCCCGGTGGTCCGGGCGGTCCCGAAGGCGGTCCGGGCGGCATGATGCGTGGTCCGGGTGGAATGGGTGGGTACCAGGGCGGCCCCGGTGGTCCGGGCGGTCCCGAAGGCGGTCCGGGCGGCATGATGCGTGGTCCGGGTGGAATGGGTGGGTACCAGGGCGGTCCCGGTGGTCCGGGCGGCATGATGTATGGTCCGGGCGGTCCAGGCAGAATGATGGGTGGTCCGGGTGGAATGGGTGGTTACCAAGGTGGTCCCGGTGGCCCGGGCGGTCCGGGTGGCATGATGGGCGGTCCAGGTGGTCCTGAGGGTGGCCCAGGCGGCATGATGGGTGGTCCAGGCGGTCCCCAGGGCGGTCCCGGTGGCATGATGGGTGGTCCAGGTGGTCCCCAGGGCGGTCCCGGTGGCATGATGGGTGGCCCAGGTGGTCCTGAGGGTGGCCCAGGCGGCATGATGGGTGGCCCGGGCGGTCCCCAGGGTGGTCCGGGTGGCATGATGGGCGGTCCAGGTGGTCCTGAGGGTGGCCCAGGTGGTCCTGAGGGTGGCCCAGGCGGTCCCCAGGGAGGTCCAGGCGGCATGATGGGTGGTCCGGGCGGTCCCCAGGGCGGTCCCGGTGCTCCGGGCGGTCCCGCAGGGCGGTCCCGGAGGTGGTCCGAATGAACCGGGGTCTGAGTGATCTCAAAGCCGACCTGATATACGCCAATAGGTACGCCGTCCCATGCCGGGGAGCTGTTCACAAACGAACAGCGTCAAGCCCTGCTGACGGTGAGGCGCCTATGTCATGACGTCGTAGCAGACACGGTAGCGAAAGAGTTGCCGAGAGAATCAGGGGGTCACGTTCTGTACAACAGGCTGACTCCCTGCTTCATTCTGATCGCAGGACGTTCCGGGCAGTCCCGCGGGTGACCCGGCTTCATCCAGGTGACACAAGGGCGAGAATTCCATAGGGCGCCAGGCTGGTCGCCAGCATCACGTCGTTGCTGTCGCGGCGATCAACCCAAGTCTGTAGTGGTATGTATTCGAGGGAGGTTCATGATGC
This sequence comes from uncultured Gammaproteobacteria bacterium, assembly GCA_963814945.1. GTDB lineage: Bacteria > Pseudomonadota > Gammaproteobacteria > DSM-19610 > DSM-19610 > Thiogranum. The sequence continues at coordinate 44,391 of CAWFEQ010000014.1, read as the reverse complement.
AAATCCGGGTCGGATACGAGTTAGTCTACGAGTGTCCGCAGCCAACACCCATGATTCTGATGCTGAATATCCATTTCACCCGCGTCTCCGATCTCGTCATGGCAGACCACATCATCACCAGTCCGCCGACCCCGATCACCGCCTACCGCGACGGCTTCGGCAACTGGTGCAGCCGTATCGTCGCGCCGCCGGGTGATATCCGGATTTCAACCGATGCGCTCGTCAGCGACAGCGGACTGCCGGACAGGGTCGATGGCTGGGCCCAGCAGCACGCCGTGGAGGATTTGCCGGCGGAAACACTGGTGTTTCTGCTCGGGAGCCGTTACTGCGAAACCGATCGGCTTACCGAAAAAGCCTGGGCCCTCTTCGGGGAAACGCCCTCGGGGTGGCCACGCGTCAAGGCAATCTGCGATTTCGTCCATGAGCATATCACCTTCGGCTACCAGCATGCCCGGGCAACCAAGACCGCTCTCGAAGTCTTCAATGAACGCATGGGCGTGTGTCGCGACTACGCCCACCTCGCAATCGCCTTCTGTCGCTGCATGAATATTCCGGCGCGTTACTGCACGGGCTACCTGGGTGACATCGGGGTTCCTGCCTCGTCGGATCCCATGGACTTCTCCGCCTGGTTCGAGGCCTACCTTGGCGGCCGCTGGCATACCTTCGATCCGCGCAACAACATACCGCGGGTCGGGCGCGTGCTGATCGCCCAGGGCCGGGATGCGGCGGACGTACCGCTCAGCAACACCTTCGGTCCGAATGTGCTCAAGAGCTTCAAGGTGTGGACGGATGAAGTCAGGGCTCAGGCCGGGCGCTGATGCGCAGCGTGCGCAAGCGTAGCGCGTCTCGAACAGATCCGCGATGATGGATTCGGATACTGGCGTATCGACAGCGCCGTTGCTGGGAACCGATGAGCCGCCCCCCGTCGAGTTGGTCAATGCCGGCGGGCGCAGCAGCGCCGTGCTCGTCTGCGATCACGCCTCCAACAGAGTCCCGCGACAGCTCGGCAGCCTGGGCCTCGACGCGGCCCGGTTGGCCGATCATATCGGCTGGGATCCGGGTGCGGCCGACGTTGCGCGCCGGCTTTCAGCTCTTCTCGATGCGCCCCTGGTATTGAGCGGCTACTCGCGTCTCGTCATCGACTGCAATCGACCACTACACAACGCGGAATCCATTGCCGAACAAAGTGGCGGTGTGCCCGTCCCGGGCAACCACGGACTGTCGCCATTGGAAAGAGAGAGCCGCATCAATGCGCTGTTCCGGCCTTACCACGACGCCATCGATCGGCTGCTCGATGGCCGTACCCGGCGGCCGAGTCTGCTGCTTAGCATTCACAGCTTCACGCCGGTCCTGAACGGTCGGCCGCGACCCTGGCACATCGGTGTTTCCCATTGGGGCGACCGGCGACTTGCCGCGCTGATGCTCGGGGCGGTCGCCCATAGTGGGGAATTCACCGTCGGTGACAACGCGCCTTACCCCATCGACGATGATGTCGACTACACGATCCCGGTGCACGGCGAGGGTCGCGGATTGCCCAGTGTCATGATCGAGATGCGCCAGGACGGGATTCAAACAGCAGCAGGCGCCGCCGCCTGGGCGGCACGACTGGCGGCGTCCTACCGGCTGATCGAAGCTGAGGCCCTGCGCATCTTCGGGTCTTCGTTTAATGCCAATTCCGCATCGGACCAATCATAGTCAAGCTTCGTACGCACAGCCTGCTCTTCGGTTCTCTGCCAGGGAAATCGACGGGTTGTTCCCGTATGTCGCATTCCCGCAGGGTCAAAATACTCATGCAGCTTCCCGATGGTAATATTTCAGTAGCACACCTAAACGTTCTTTGCAGTGGATTGATCCGTCGATACGATTCTCTACCTTCGTGGACACCGGAAGTAACAGTATGTTGCCTTTACCTTGATGATTCCGTTCCGTATGAAAATGGGTGAGATATTCACGGATTGCTCTTCTTAACTCAAGTTTCGGAGTTCAAAATGGCCAAGATTCAGTCGAGTTACCCATTCACTCATACTCCAAACGCAGGGTGACGGCATCCAGTTGAAGACTGTGAACAAAAAATGTATTCACTCGTTCGTCTATCATTTCCATGATGGTCTCCTTTGAACACCCTAGCCTTTTGCGCAAGTCATGAAGCGCTCCCGATATGATTGAACGAAATATTTGCCAGAGACGTCCGGCAAAACTCAGCGTGTCCAGTTGTTCCTGTATAGTAGAACGAATATCCCCGATGCGACTGTCTTCACCCGCCAGCTTATTATGCATGAGCATTAAATAGCGAATGGCGCACAGATGTATCAATGCCGTATGAGATGCGAAGGTAGCCGTTTGCTCCTTGAGAAAGCCAAGATGCTGCTTCGCCTCTTTGAAGTACACCTCAATACCCCAGCGCAATGCGTATGTCTCCAGCATTTTACTCATGCTCAGATGCACATCGGTGCTCAAAAATAACGCCCAGTCTTTCTTACCAGCATCCGCTTCACCGGCTTCGGTCAAGCCCCGCACAAACAGCAAGCGTACCGCTTGCCACCGTGGCGTCTTTTCGTCGTCTTCAGCCAAATCCAACTCAACATCCAGTGATACGGCCTTCCAGGGCAGACCGCGCACCTTTTTCCATTCCCGCTTGACGACACAGGCATAAAGCTCCTGCGCATTCAACAACTCTTTCTTGCGCCCTTTGATGATGGCTCGATATTTCATCTTGCTTTTCTTCATGCGTAAGATCGCACACATCTCCAGTCCCAATGCCGTACGCATCATCGACTTGGTTCCAAACCAGGCATCGGCAATGACATAGTCTGCCTCAATCCCGCAGCGCGTAGCACGCTTCATCATATTAGCCGCCATCTGTGGTTTGCTCTGCGTGGTGGCCTCACTATAGCGCTTGCCGAGGGCACTACGATTGTCCTTGTGCTCAGTGATCAACTTCCGGGCCTTGACCTCACTGATGTAGATCTGAGAATCCAATGGGAGAAACGCTTCTTCCGTCACCAACCCCAGGGTTAATACCTGCTGCCCCATGACGTGACGGCCCGTCACATGGTCAAAGTGACTGGAGACACCTTCCATCTTCTTGCCACTGCGTGTTTTTATGGAGTCATCCAGAACAAAGGCTCTGATGCGACTCTGGCTCAAGGTGTTTTGTTGATAGACGCCTTTGGCTGTCTGCAGGTTAAATGCACGCCAGTTAACATCCTCGCGCTTCAAAAGGTCATACATCACATCTTTCTTCGCCCGCGAAAACATCCCCAGGGCGTTCCTGGAAAACATCGCTATCGACGACACATTGATCCACTTCCAGAGCAGCAAAAGAAAAACGACTTCCGTTATGTCTATCCCACTTCGCTTGGTGAAACCTGCCCCTTTATCCGCGCATTAATCTTAAGCTTCTTCCAGGTGTCGGTGAAACGAAAGTAATACGCCTCACCCCGACACCGCGGCCCTACCACCCGGCTAAACCAGAGATCCAGCACATAGTGCCGGTAGATATTCGACAACAGCGGCGCAATCACGCCCCTTACGCAAAAGACAACTTCCAGTTTGAGCGCCGGATTGAGGGGTGGCGGAAGTTGTCGTTGCTTGATCTTAGACGCAAATAGTATTACGCTTATGTCACATGGCGCGATCCACGCAAGCACAGAAGGCAAAACTATTGAACGCGGCCTATCGGTTAATCGCGCGTCAGATGAGCCTGTCGGAGGCAGCCGACACATTGTCGCACGAGAACGGGATTTCATTGCGTCATGCCTATCGCTATCTCGAGCAAGCCGCACAGCTCGAGCGACCGCTCAAGGTCGCCGAGCCTGCGCAGCCGATCACCTTCAAAATCCCCGGCAGCGTGATTCGCGCCTTGCGCACGTATGCCGCCGCCAACGACCTCACCTTGAGCGAGGTTGTGACGCGCGCCATCGAGGCGTTGGTGGCGCGCGTGCGACGCGATGGCTGAGCGGCTGCGCCAGCGCCGGATCTGTCTCGAATACACCTTCGATCGATTACTCACCGCCAAGCTCCAGCAGGTCTACGAGATACTCGTTCCCGATCGCGTGCGAAGCACGCGTGAGGCTTCGACGCTAAAGGGAGAACCCCATGAAGAATGCTGCGATTTACGCCCGAGTCTCCTCCGCACAGCAGAAGGAGGAACACACCATCGCCAGCCAGACGGCGGCACTGATCGCCTTCGCGCAGGAACACGGCTACCACGTACCACGAGAATGGCTCTTCGAAGACGAAGGGTTTAGCGGGGCGAGCCTTGAGCGTCCCGGACTTGAGTGCATACGCGACCTGGCGGCGGAAGGGCAATTGCAAGCGGTGCTGGTGTATTCGCCTGACCGTCTGAGTCGCAAGTACGCTTATCAAGTCTTGCTGATGGAAGAATTCGCGCGTCATGGCGTGGAGACGACCTTCGTCAAGGCGCCTCAGGGTCAAACGGCTGAAGATCAATTGCTGGTGCAGTTTCAGGGCATGATTGCAGAATACGAGCGCGCACAGATTCTGGAGCGCTCGCGTCGGGGGAAACGACACCGCGCTCAGCACGGCGACGTGAACGTGCTCTCCGGCGCGCCTTATGGCTATCGCTACGTGCGCAAGACCCAGGAGACCGCCGCGTACTACGAAATCATCGAAGAACAAGCCGTTGTCGTGCGCAATGTCTATGCGTGGTATACGAGCGAAGGACTGAGCATTGCGGCCATCGTGCGCCGCCTCAATGAGCAGGGCGTACCCACGCGTAAGCGCCTCTCGCGCTGGGAGCGTTCCACGGTGTGGGCCATGTTGCGCAATCCTGCCTACAAGGGCCTGGCCTGTTTCGGCAAGACGAAGCAGGCTGAGCGCCAGCGTATTACGCGCCCGTTGCGTCTGCGCGGCGGGTACGCCGCACGCAACAGCGCCAATCACGAGCGCCCACGCGAGGAATGGATCGAGATCCCGGTGCCAGCCATCGTCAGCGAGACGGTATTCGATCTTGCCCAGGAACGGTTGCAGGAGAACAAACGGCTCTCGCCCCGGCGCACCGTTGAATGGAGCATCGTGCAAGGACTGGTGAGCTGCAGCAAGTGCGGCTACGGCATGTGCAGGACCTCGACCCGCACCAGCGCACGTAAGATCCATTACTACCGCTGCCTCGGTTCCGATGGCTGGCGCCACTTGAACGGGCCCTTGTGCGACAACCGTCCCGTGCGCCAGGATCTGCTCGATCAGCTGGTGTGGGAGGCGGTCCTCAAGCTGCTGCAAGACCCGACGCTCATCCAACACGAGATCGAGCAGCGCCTTGCCGCGGCCATAGACGCCAACCCGACGAAACGACGGGAAGAGTCCCTGCAGCGCGAGCTGACGCGCACGCGCAAGGGCACGGAGCGGCTGGTGACCGCTTATCAGGAAGCGCTGATCTCGCTGGAAGACCTGCGCGCCCGAATGCCGGAGTTGCGGCGGCGCGAGCAGACCTTGCAGGCGGAACTGAAATCCATTACCGATCAAACCAACAGCCGCGCTGCTTACCTGCGCCTGAGCGAAACGCTGACGACATTCTTGACACGGCTGCGCTCCTCGGCCCAAACCCTGGACATTGCTGAACGCCAGCGTATCGTTAGACTCCTGGTCAATAGAGGTCCTCGTCGGTGACGACACGATCATCATTCGCCACTCGATCCCGATACCGGCCACACCCGCGGGCAACGACACGCCACCCCCCGCCGGTCGCCTTTCGCCGATCAACAACGCAAGTTACCTTTTGCGTTCGGGGAGTGACCACCGCACCCTGCGGTAAGCCACAGACGCTACGTTGCGGCCTCCCCGCATCATCGACAATGCCTACTTTCAGCCATTTACCGATCAAACGTAGCACACGTTTGTCAGCAATGCGGTGTGCCAGCATCCGTATCATCCAGTCATGGCTCACGGCATCGAAAAAGCCCTGGATGTCCAGATCTAACACCCAATTCACCTTGCGACGCACAATACCCGTATACAGCGCATCCAATGCCTGGTGCTGACTGCGGCCGGGCCGAAAGCCGTAGGAAAAACCCAGAAACTCCTCTTCGTAGATCGCATTGAGCACCTGTACAACTGCTTGCTGTGCGATCTTGTCCTCCAGACACAGTATGCTCAGTGGACGCTTCGCTCCGTCCGCCTTGTCTATGAAGACACGGCGGGCCGGCATTGCTCTATAACGTCCCCCATGCAAACGGTCATGGAGATCTTGAAGATTCGTCTCAAGGTCACCCCCATAAGCTTCCCACGTGATACCGTCAACCCCTGGCGCAGCGTTACGCTTCAGGGCGTAATAGCTAGCCTCCAGGAGCGCTGGCGTCACGTGGTGAAGTAGCGCGGTGAATGGTTCTGCCATCTTTTGACGCGCCTTCTGGCGCACCCTGAGCAGTCCCGGCGACGCAGTGACCTGGCGCTGTGTCCAGACTGCGGCAGGCTTCTCGGGGCTTCCCTTGGTCAACGTCCTTCCCTCCACCCTCTCCGCCGGCCTTCTCCGACCATTGTTCGCGGGCTTCTCCGGTAGTATGACGTTGTCCGACTCCTCGCCACCGTACGCGGTACGATTTCGGTGTTACCCTTGCGTACCCGGCCCAGTGATGCCGCACGGGGCGGTGACGAGGCCTCCCAGGTTCCGTACGAAGAACGTCTCCTCGTGCTAGGGGTCTTCGACTGCGCAAGGTGGAGCACACACTCACCCGTGCCGCATCTGCTCCTTTTGTCTTCTGCATCCATGAACTGCATCGACACCTCGAAAATTTGCTTTCGCAGCTCAATACCCTGCCCAAGGTCTCCCCTGTCAACGCTTCACGTCACACCTCGCGGAGTGACGCGCATGACTCGGGGCCGGGGCGGCTGGCTAGGCCTTACCCCGTGCGGGACTTTCACCCGCTATTCTTCGCCAGCTTTACCTGGCGCACTCATGGATCAATTCACACGGCGCATCGTTGGTTTCGCTGTGGACGCCGGTGATGTGGACGGTGTCGCACTGTGTCAAATGTTCAACAAGTCCATCTCGAACATGGGTGCTCCCAGGCATCTCAGCTCAGACAACGATCCGCTATTCCAGTATCACCAATGGCAAGCGAACCTTAACATCCTGGGTGTCGATGAAGTCAAAAGCGTTCCCTATACACCGCGCTCACATCCCTTCGTTGAGCGACTCATCGGAACCATTCGCCGGGAATTTCTGGACCACACTTTATTCTGGAATGCGGTTGACATGGAGCAAAAGCTGGCACTGTTTAGAGATTACTACAATCATGCGCGTACGCATGCATCTCTCGATGCCAATACGCCCGCTGAAATCAGCGGTGACAGAGTCGTGCAACCTTCTCCGCAAAACAGCTACGCGTGGGAGAAGCATTGCGGCGGTCTGTTCCAACTTCCGGTTGCGGCTTGAGTTACAATTCGCCATGCACAGGTGGATACGGCGGGATATGGGTGACTGTTTTGCTTGTCATCGTGGCTGCCGGCCTCGTGGCATGGTTCGTCAGGCAAAAGCGGAAATGAACGGATTGTTGTCTCACTCAAGCCCAGTCTGTCGTGGACGTATTGGTTTGTATTCACGGCAAGCCTCGGCTACATCGGAACCGCAGCGCCAATCCTGTCGTTCCGCCACTTGATAATGAGTCGATTTATGTACGGATTCAGAACACAGTTAAAGTTACCGTTCGATACGGCCGTCGCGAAAGTCACAGAGGCCCTGAAAGAGGAAGGATTCGGCGTGCTCAGCGATATCGATGTCAAGGCGACGCTGAAAGCCAAGCTCAATATCGAACGTCGGCGGTATCGCATACTCGGCGCATGCAATCCACCGCTCGCACATCGGGCGATCGAGGCTGACCCCGATAGCGGTTTGTTACTCCATGCAACGTGGTCGTGCGTGAAGAAGCCGATGCAACCATAACGTTTGCCTTCATGGATGTCGAGGCCGTGTTGCAGTTGGTCAACAAACCTGAAGTGCACGCCCTTGGAAAGGAAGTACGGGCACTTCTGCGGCGAGTCTGCGCGAACCTCACGGCGTGACGCCAGGGCAAGTCGGATCCGTCCGCCATCCAAGAAATTCTGGAAAACCAACGGAGCGCCAGGCGGCGGGATGACTTCTTTAATTTCAACAACGTCAAGAACGCGCCCGCCGCTCCCGGCATTGAGCCGTGATGGACACTGCCCCGCGGCTTGCGTGACCTGAAATATGTCTGCCAAAAAAGAAAGTCACGGTTGGTTCAGTCCTGGTTTGCTGCAGCCGCTCGACTGGCTGCTGCTGGCCGTGCCGGCGGCTTTCGCCATCCGTTATGTTCCGGCCTGGAAGAATGAAACCCTGCTTTTCATCGTCACGGGCATCGCGATCATTCCGCTGGCCGGCTGGATGGGCCGGGCTACCGAGCATCTGGGTGCCCGCGCCGGACATGGCGTCGGCGGGCTGCTCAACGCCACCTTCGGCAATGCCGCCGAGTTGATCATCGCGCTGATGGCTTTGTCCAGGGACTTGACCGATGTGGTCAAAGCCTCCATCACCGGCTCGATCATCGGTAACATTCTCCTGGTGCTCGGCGCCTCCATTCTGGCCGGCGGGATGCGCTTTCACCGCCAGACGTTCAACCAGACGGCCGCGCGCATTTCCGCCACGTCGCTCAGCCTGGCTGCCATCGGGCTGATCATTCCGACGATTTTTCACCTGTCGGCCGATCGGCAGCCGGGCGGCTGGTCGCCGCAAGCCGAACAAAATCTTTCCATGGCCATCGCCGCCGTGCTGTTTGTCAGCTACCTTCTCTCGCTGGTTTTTTCGTTGATCACGCACAAGGCACTCTTCGCCGGACAAGGTTCCGGCAAAGGCGAGCGCGGCGGAGAAAAAGACACGGCCTGGTCCGTGTCGAAGGCAATCACCATTCTGGCCATGGCGACGACGCTGGTTGCGTTCATGAGCGAGTTTCTCGTCGGCTCGGTGGAGGCGGCCCGCGAAAGCCTCGGGCTGACGGACGTGTTCGTCGGCGTCATAATTGTGGCGTTCATCGGTAACGCGGCCGAGCATTCCACGGCCGTATCGGTAGCGCTCAAGAACAAGATGGACCTGAGCCTGGGCATTGCCATCGGTTCGAGTCTGCAAATCGCGCTGTTCGTCACGCCGGTGCTCGTCTTTGCCTCCTACCTGTTTGGCCGGCCGATGAACCTGGAGTTTTCGCTCCCGGAAATCGCCGCCGTCGCGCTGTCCGTCTGGATCGTGGCCGGAATCAGCGGCGATGGTGAATGCAACTGGCTGGAAGGCGTGCAACTGCTTTCAGTGTACCTCATCATCGCGATTCTATTTTTCTTTCTGCCGGAACCTGGTCATCCACAATGACGAGGAGCTCATGATCGTGAGGTCCGTTACCCGCATCCTCAATTTCGACTTGTTTCGGGACACATAGACTATGCAAACAAATACACTCACACCGGAACTGCTCCACAAGATGGATGCCTACTGGCGCGCCGCCAACTATCTGTCGGTTGGCCAGATTTATCTCTACGACAATCCGCTGCTGAAGCGGCCACTGACGCTCGCGGATGTGAAGCACATGCTGTTGGGGCACTGGGGCACGGCACCGGGGCAGAACTTCATTTACATGCACTTGAACCGGGTCATCAAGCAATACGACCTCGACATGATTTACGTCTCCGGCCCCGGGCACGGTGGCCCGGCGCTGGTGGGCAACACCTATCTCGAAGGTACGTACAGCGAGATCTATCCCAACATCAGCCAGGACGAGGCCGGGCTGCAGAAGCTCTTCAAGCAGTTCTCGTTTCCCGGCGGCATTCCCAGCCACGCCTATGAACTGTACGAGCAACGAGGCCACCGCCATGGTCATACGGATCAGGACTGCCTTGAGGCGGAGCGCGAGATTCGGAAAGACTAGACGGAACAGGCGAATGTCGCGTCAACGTCTTCCTGAACCCCATGTGTACTAAACGCAACTCACACAAACGCGTGACAACGAGGTAAAAAGATGAAAATCAAGTCAGAGGATTTCCAGGTTCAAGAGGGCGAAAAGGTTAACCTCAAGAAGTGGCCGACGCTGGTGGAACCTGTGTACAAGTCGAAGAAACAGTATCACAAACTCCTGGCAGAACAGGTGGATAAATTGAGCTCGCTGCAGCGCCTTCACTATGCGTCCAATCGTTATGCGTTGCTGCTGATTTTTCAAGCCATGGACGCTGCCGGCAAGGATGGCGCCATCCGGAACGTCATGTCCGGCATCAATCCGCAGGGTTGTCAGGTATTCAGTTTCAAGCACCCGAGCGCCACGGAACTGGAGCACGATTTCCTGTGGCGCACCACGCGGTCTCTGCCGGAACGCGGCCGGATTGGCATCTTCAACCGATCCTATTACGAGGAGGTGCTGATCGTGCGTGTACATCCGGAGATTCTGCGCGGCCAGGGGATTCCTGACGGGCTGCTCGACGAGAAAACGATTTGGCGGGAGCGCTATCGTTCCATCGTGGACCTGGAGAACCATCTCCATCGTAACGGCACACGCATCATCAAGTTCTTTCTTCACCTCTCAGAGGAAGAGCAGCGAAAGCGCTTTCTCGATCGCATCGACGAACCGGAAAAAAACTGGAAATTCAGTCTTGCCGATATTGAAGAGCGAAAATTCTGGAAACAGTACATGCAGGCGTATGAGGCGTGCCTGGGCGCAACCAGCACCAAAATCTCGCCCTGGTATGTGGTGCCCGCCGACGACAAGAAGAACGCCAGGCTGATAATATCAAAGATTATTCTCGATACTTTCAATTCGCTCAAAATGCACTACCCGAAAACCGACGCCAAGCGCCGGCAGGAGTTGCTGTCGATCCGCGATCTGTTGGTGAAAGAAGCCCCTGCTGGCGACTGAACCGGGTAAGTCCTGATCATCATGCTCAATGGCGACGAACGCACCACAGCAGAAGCGGTAACACGCAAGCCGGGTCTGGACCGCGTCGATGCCGAAGTGTTACCGGAAAAAACGTGGATCGGGCGGTATTGCCCCAAGCGTGGCCCGGCGGCACCTCTTTGGGGCGTATCAGGTTATACGGCGGCGCTGTTTATCACCGGGCTGGCGTTTGCGTACAAACTCCTGATTGTGGTAGAAATCCTCGTGCGCTCTCTCACCCCCATACCTGGAAGCTGACCCATGAATCGGTTAAAACAACAGTGGAGCGATTTGCGGTCGACCTTTTGGTTTTTGCCTTTTCTGATCGTCCTGACCAGCAGTGTTTGCGCGGTAGCGTTGATCCAAGCAGACTACGCCAAGGGTGACCGATGGCTGACCCAGTGGCCACGGGTATTCGGGGTCGGGGCGGATGGCGCGCGCGATATGTTGTCCACGCTTGCCGGTTCGATGATGTCCGTTATGGGCATCACGTTCTCCATGACCCTGCTGGCACTGACGCTGGCTTCGAGCCAGTACACCTCGCGCGTCTTGCACAACTTCATGCGCAGCCGTGTCACGCAGGTCACGCTGGGAACCTTTGCCGGAATTTTCGTCTATTGTTTGATCGTGTTGCGCACTATTCGCACGGGCGATGCGCCATTCGTGCCCAGCATGGCGGTCTTTTTCGCCTTTGTTCTGGCGTTTGGCGGCATTGCCGTCCTCATTTTTTTTATTCATCACATCGCCTCGTCGATCCAGGCTTCCAGCATCATCGCCTCTGTTGCGCATGAAACCAACGCGTCCATTGATCGGTTGTTCCCGGAAAAACGGGAACCCGGCCCCTATAACGCTGAGGGTGAGGAGAACGAGCGGCTCCTTCCCTCTCCGGATGAGAGGACCTGGTACGCGGTGCCGGCGGAGGTGAGCGGCTACATACAGAGCGTGGATAATGACGCCATCCTGCGCCTGGCGCGGGGCGGGAGGACCATCGTGCGGATGGAGCACGGCATTGGCGCGTTCGTTGTGCAAGATACTGCGTTGGCATCGCTCGCCCTGACGTACCCGCCCGATCAGGAGACGATTGTTGCCCTGAATGGGGCTTACAGTATTGGTCGCCAGCGCATGGTTGATCAGGACCCTGCTTTCGGTATCAGGCAGATCGTGGATATGGACTTGAAGGCCCTTTCGCCCGGCGTCAATGACACCTCGACGGCGGTGATGTGCGTGGATTACCTGACAGCGATTCTGACTCGGCTGGCTTGTCGGCAATTCCCGCCATCGCACCGTTACGAGGGAGAAACGCTGCGTGTGATCGCCGTCGTTCCGACCTTTGAAGACCTGTTGGTCGAGGCGTTCGATCAGATTCGGAGTAGCGCCGCAGGCAATGTCGCCATCATGACGCGTATGCTCGGCGCCATCGATACCATCGCCAGTCTCACGGTCAGCTTGAGCCACATACGAGCACTCGACGAACAGGTGCAGTGGATTGCCGAGCTGGCGGATCGCAGCATCGAATCCACCCCTGAGCGCGCACGGATTGAAAGGCGGCTGATGCAGGTGCGCGAAGCGCTCGTATCTGAAACCGCATTGCGCGCAGTGGAGGAGAAGACATAGTGTGATGAGATCGAGCCGGTAAATGACAAACAACTCCCGCGCATCGAATTCCGGCATGGTCGTCTCTGTGCGTGGCAGCGTCGTGGATATGCGCTTCGATGCGCAGCTGCCGCCGATCTACTCGCTGCTGCGCGCGGGTGTTGCCGATGGTCATTTTCTTCGTGATGGGCTGGTTTATAGTGCGGCAATCAATCCACTGCTCGTGGTGCTGCCACGCGCCGGTTTCATCTGGCTGTTGACCGGCGGCATACTCTATTCCTCGGGGATCGTGTGATATGCGCTCGATCACCGTTACCCCTGGATGCACGGGGTGTGGCATCTGTTCGTGCTGGCCGGCAGCATCAGCCACAATGTGGCGATTCTGATGTATGTCTGACCCGCCTGACAAGTCCGGCTGCGCGCCACGAGGTCAAAATAACACCGCGTGACGTGCGCGGATACTGGGGCTATCCTCTGGTCCGTGCGCCCTGAGTGAACGGGAAAGTCGGCAGACGCGAGGCGCCTGCCGGTAACGCGAGCATCAGAGAGGACGTGATCATGCTGGTAACCTTTTCCTGCCCGGCCTACGCGGGCATAACGATGATCGGCGACGTGGCAATCCGACTGCTCAAAGCGATGGGACACAGCGGGACGGTGCCCGGCGCTCTGCTGGCAGAAGATGTCCAGGCGGCGCTGGAACGTCTGGAGGCTGCGGGCGAGGCAGACAAGCTGCCCCCGGAGCCGGAGGAGTCTGCAGGCAGCCGCGTGTGACAGTCATTCCAATTCCCGGCGCCGACTACTGTCGGGTAGTTGTGCCGGGATGTTGGCGCCGGAGAGAAACTTCGCCATCGACGCTGGAGTCGGGACCGTAGACGGCTACGGGCGGCGGCGCGGTCGGAACCTTCGGCGCTGCAGTCATCGGCGGTAGCATCAGCCATGAAGTCGATAAATCTAACGGCTGTACATCACCACGCACCGAGCCCGGTTTTGGCTCGCCGCAGGGGGCAGGCGCACTCCCACTGCCCCGCTTCTCCAGGGACTGCAGCGGCGCTACGAACACCTTAATGGCCCACGCCAGGGGCCATTACCGACATGATCGGCCATTTTGCAGGCAGGTGTGGCCTTGAGTACGCCACCGTACCGACCGCGCCTGATCATGCGGCTAATCTTGTATTTGCATCCGGAGTTTCCATGAAATCATCCCGGCTTTTTGCCACGCGAAGTTACCAAGTGCCGAAAAGATGACTGCGACGAAGGATGTGCGATTGGCAATACCGCCAGTCGGGCCCCTGACAAATGGAGTTTGATATGGACTGGAATATCGTTGAAGGCAACTGGAAGCAGTTCAAGGGCAAGGTGAAAGCACAGTGGGGCAAACTCACCGACGATCACCTCGACGTGATTGCCGGCAAGCGCGATCAGCTGGCGGGCAAGATCCAGGAGACCTACGGCATCACGAAGGACGAAACCGAACAGCAAATCAAACGTTTTGAAGAGCTTAATAAGCACTAGGAGGCTGTCGCGATTTCTCCTGGCCTGCAACCTGCCGTGCGCGGCGCTGCACCGCGTGCGGCATCAGGGTGACCGGGGGCTGACGCTTTACTGAAATGACTTCACTTATGGCAAGCAATACACCCCTCACCCGTCATTTATTCCGTCCGGGAGCGGCGCGGCGACCGCTACCGTCTTCACCACACGTATGGTCGAACTCTTTTTCAACATAGGACAAGGAAGACGGAAGACAGCGCTGGACGCGTGGCAGCTGACACCGCACAAGAACCGTTCTCTATCGTTAGGGAAAACGGGGCACAGGGTAAGCTGATGCCGCAACATCCTCATGGAGCAGACGCCGTGAGGAATGCGCTCTACGCTGCCGACAGTGTAAGCCCTGACATCGCTGGCCAATCTTCTCGCGCAACGCGTATGCCCGCAATGCACCGCCCCCCTGGATCGTGTGCAGCGCCGCATTCTCGACCGACTCGTAAGCTGGATTTCGCCGGTGCGCCGCTGTCGCATGAAGGGTTGGAGTTGCGAGAGGGGAATCTGCGCACGAAGTGACATTCTCTGCCGATGCAAGAGCTGTGGTGAGACGTACGACGGAAGACACGGCGCACGCAATCCCGTAACGACGGGACGTCGTCATACCCTCCTGAAACGCAGCCGATGAACAGTTGAGCGACCGGTATCACACCGGTCATACAGCGACGATCCACCTGCCTCGATCAAGGCTATGTACGATATCGCACAGACTTGATGATGGAGTTCACGTAGATTTCATTCAAGCGGTGAGGCGCCGAAATCAGGCACCCCCACGAGGTTGATGCGTACAAGTCGTCTGCGGCTAAATGATGGAAAGCGTAACTACGGGCGGGATCAGCGGGATGTCACTTCCATCCTGGCTTGTCTTCGCACTGCATATCGTGCTTTTCCCTGTCTGTAGTCGACAGCTACGGAAACATGAATTTTTTCATCTCCATTAAGGAAAGATCACTATGAAAACTTCAATACTAGCTGCCGCGATCGTTGCCAGCACCCTGACTGCGACTATCGTATCAGCACAGGACGTGAACGGTCCCGAAGGCGGTCCGGGTGGCATGATGGGTGGTCCAGGTGGTCCCCAGGGTGGTCCGGCGGCATGATGGGTGGTCCAGGGTGGTCCCCAGGGTGGTCCGGGCGGCCTCAGGGCGGTCCGGGTGGTCCGGGCGGTCCCCAGGGTGGCCCAGGCGGCATGATGGGTGGTCCGGGCGAGTCCCCAGGGCGGTCCGGGTGGTATGATGCGTGGTCCGGGCGGTCCCCAGGGTGGTCCGGGGGGCATGATGGGTGGTCCAGGCGGTCCCCAGGGTGGCCCGGGGGGCATGATGCGTGGTCCCGGTGGTCCCGAGGGTGGCCCAGGCGGCATGATGGGTGGTCCGGGCGGTCCCCAGGGTGGCCCAGGTGGCATGATGGGTGGTCCGGGCGGTCCCCAGGGCGGTCCGGGTGGTATGATGCGTGGTCCGGGCAGTCCCCAGGGCGGTCCGGGGGGCATGATGGGTGGTCCAGGCGGTCCCCAGGGTGGCCCGGGGGGCATGATGCGTGGTCCCGGTGGTCCTGAGGGTGGCCCAGGCGGCATGATGGGTGGTCCGGGCGGTCCCCAGGGTGGTCCGGGTGGCATGATGGGTGGTCCGGGCGGTCCCCAAGGTGGTCCGGGCGGTCCCCAGGGTGGCCCAGGTGGTATGATGGGTGGTCCGGGCGGTCCCCAAGGTGGTCCGGGTGGCATGATGCGCGGTCCAGGCGGTCCCCAGGGTGGCCCGGGGGGCATGATGCGTGGTCCCGGTGGTCCTGAGGGTGGCCCAGGCGGCATGATGGGTGGTCCAGGCGGTCCCCAGGGCGGTCCCCAAGGTGGTCCGGGCGGTCCCGGTGGTCCGGGCGGTCCCCAGGGTGGTCCCGGTGCTCCGGGCGGTCCCCAGGGCGGTCCCGGAGGTGGTCCGAATGAACCGGGGTCTGAGTGATCTCAAAGCCGACCTGATATACGCCAATAGGTACGCCGTCCCATGCCGGGGAGCTGTTCACAAACGAACAGCGTCAAGCCCTGCTGACGGTGAGGCGCCTATGTCATGACGTCGTAGCAGACACGGTAGCGAAAGAGTTGCCGAGAGAATCAGGGGGTCACGTTCTGTACAACAGACTGACTCCCTGCTTCATTCTGATCGCAGGACGTTCCGGGCAGTCCCGCGGGTGACCCGGCTTCATCCAGGTGACACAAGGGCGAGAATTCCATAGGGCGCCAGGCTGGTCGCCAGCATCACGTCGTTGCTGTCGCGGCGATCAACCCAAGTCTGTAGTGGTATGTATTCGAGGGAGGTTCATGATGCAGATCCGGGTCGGATACGAGTTAGTCTACGAGTGTCCGCAGCCAACACCCATGATTCTGATGCTGAATATCCATTTCACCCGCGTCTCCGATCTCGTCATGGCAGACCACATCATCACCAGTCCGCCGACCCCGATCACCGCCTACCGCGACGGCTTCGGCAACTGGTGCAGCCGTATCGTCGCGCCGCCGGGTGATATCCGGATTTCAACCGATGCGCTCGTCAGCGACAGCGGACTGCCGGACAGGGTCGATGGCTGGGCCCAGCAGCACGCCGTGGAGGATTTGCCGGCGGAAACACTGGTGTTTCTGCTCGGGAGCCGTTACTGCGAAACCGATCGGCTTACCGAAAAAGCCTGGGCCCTCTTCGGGGAAACGCCCTCGGGGTGGCCACGCGTCAAGGCAATCTGCGATTTCGTCCATGAGCATATCACCTTCGGCTACCAGCATGCCCGGGCAACCAAGACCGCTCTCGAAGTCTTCAATGAACGCATGGGCGTGTGTCGCGACTACGCCCACCTCGCAATCGCCTTCTGTCGCTGCATGAATATTCCGGCGCGTTACTGCACGGGCTACCTGGGTGACATCGGGGTTCCTGCCTCGTCGGATCCCATGGACTTCTCCGCCTGGTTCGAGGCCTACCTTGGCGGCCGCTGGCATACCTTCGATCCGCGCAACAACATACCGCGGGTCGGGCGCGTGCTGATCGCCCAGGGCCGGGATGCGGCGGACGTACCGCTCAGCAACACCTTCGGTCCGAATGTGCTCAAGAGCTTCAAGGTGTGGACGGATGAAGTCAGGGCTCAGGCCGGGCGCTGATGCGCAGCGTGCGCAAGCGTAGCGCGTCTCGAACAGATCCGCGATGATGGATTCGGATACTGGCGTATCGGCAGTGTCCCGGCTTTCAGCTCTTCTCGATGCGCCCCTGGTATTGAGCGGCTACTCGCGTCTCGTCATCGACTGCAATCGACCACTACACAACGCGGAATCCATTGCCGAACAAAGTGGCGGTGTGCCCGTCCCGGGCAACCGCGGACTGTCGCCATTGGAAAGAGAGAGCCGCATCAATGCGCTGTTCCGGCCTTACCACGACGCCATCGATAGGCTGCTCGATGGCCGTACCCGGCGGCCGAGTCTGCTGCTTAGCATTCACAGCTTCACGCCGGTCCTGAACGGTCGGCCGCGACCCTGGCACATCGGTGTTTCCCATTGGGGCGGCCGGCGACTTGCCGCGCTGATGCTCGGGGCGGTCGCCCATAGTGGGGAATTCACCGTCGGTGACAACGCGCCTTACCCCATCGACGATGATGTCGACTACACGATCCCGGTGCACGGCGAGGGTCGCGGATTGCCCAGTGTCATGATCGAGATCCGCCAGGACGGGATTCAAACAGCAGCAGGCGCCGCCGCCTGGGCGGCACGACTGGCGGAGGCCTATCGGATCATCGCAGCCGGGGCGCTGCGTATCTTCGGGTCTTCGTTTAGCGCCCATTCGGCATCGGACCCATCATAGCCAGGTTTCGTATGCACAGCCTGCTCTTCGGTTCTCTGCCGGGAAATCGACCGGTTGTGCCCGTATGTCGTATTCCAACCGTGAACGACCGGTCGAGGCAACCCTCACGAATGGCGGCTACACACTGTTTAGGCAGCCATTGATGCGGTGGCCTTCGAACAACGACCCTTGGGTCGTCAGGGACAGACAGCCGTTTAGTCTTCCGTCACCTTAATTTCCACCGTGTAATCGAGTGTGCTGCTCGCCCCTGCTCCGAGAAAATTCCCGCTTACCGGCAGGGTGTCGCGCGAGCGCGCCGCCGCCGCGATAGTCACATGCGTGTCGGCCACTGCCTCCCCATGGGTGGGATCGAGTCCGCGCCAGCCGGCGCCGGGCAGATATACTTCCGGCCAGGCATGCAGATGACGTCGCTCGCTCCGCTGGTGGCCGCGCTGGTAACCGCTCGCGAAGCGTGCGGCTCAGCCAGCAGTCGACGAACAACACGGCCAGATCTCGACATGCCCCGCGTCGGCTCTGCAGGGTAAAAGACGGGGCCCTGTGGTGCGCCTGCATCACGATGCGTCTGGGTAACCTCGGCGAACAGCTGGCGGTTCGGACGGTCGAGAAACCTCAGCGTATCGCGGTTGACTGCCAGGCTGAGTTCGGCGGCGAAGGCGGTGACTGCATCGTCGCGTTCGATGCGCTCCAGATAGGCCCGCGCACAGAGAGCGTCATGCTCATGGGCGATGGGTAAGACCGCCGCTTCCGGCGCCAGGATGAAATCGAAGACATTGTGTCGCAAGGTTTCGACCTGCATGGTCACCTCGATATCGAGGTGGTCCGTTTCCCCCTCGAACCAGACCTGGGTCACCCGGTTTCCCTCGAGATCGAGATGTTCATTATGTTCAGGCAACCTGGCGGACGATGCCTTTGTTGACGCCGGTAGCACTGTGGCATTGGCTAGCCCCGGATGCGTTCCACATGCACGGTCTGTGCTGTCGGATAGACCGCGGGTCCGAACTGATTGTAGACGGCGACATCCGCAGCATCGCGCCCATAACCGACTGCCACATATCCGCCCCTTAGCTCAGCCTGCGTCGCGTCGAAGGTGTACCAGCGACCACCCACATAGGCCTCGAACCAGGCGTGCAGGTCCATTGGCTCCAATCGGTAGAGGTAGCCCACCACCATCCGCGCGGGAATGCTGAGGCTACGACACAGCGCGATTCCGAGGTGCGCCAGGTCCCGGCAGACACCGACTTGTCTGGAATTGACTTCCGCCGCTGAAACGGGAATATCACTGCTGCCAGGGCGAAAACTGATGGTATTGCGCAGCCAGCCGACGATTGCCGAGACCTGGTCGTAGCCTGGCTGCTGACCCGCCGAGATTTCGGTCGCCATTTGATGAAAGCGGTCCGACTCACAGTAACGACTGGGCAACAGGTAACTGAGCACGTCGTCGGGCACATTCTGGATTTCTACAAACGGCGCTCCGAACGCCTGGTCAGCATAATCCGCAGTCATCACTTCGGCACTGGTGTACACCCCGAAGGCGCCTGTGGGAGCGATGAGGCGTTGACAGAGGTTGCCGTAATGATCCGTAAATTCGAACACGGTTACGCTTGGCTCCAGTCTGTATTCCTCGCGTGCGACCCACTGCTGGGCACCGCTGCGAGGTCGCAACATGAGTACAAAAGGAACAGGCGCTGTGATGTCGAATGAAAAATCGCAGCTTGTGCGTAGCCACATGAGCCGAATCATCCGTTAGGGTGCAAGAAGCATAACTCAACAATTCAACGAGAATCCACCTGGCAATTGATCCTGGTGATCATGCATTCAGGGGTGTTCGATGAATCTCACTGCGCTTTGCATCGCATCTGATATTACTTTCCCTCAAAATACGGTCGTAGCGGTCATCGCAACACCAGTCGGGTGCTCCCGGTGGCAGTTCCATCCAACCGGATTCCCTGTTGTTCGATATGTATTTGCATGCTGCTTAGCTGCAAGGTGGACAGGTCAAGCACCAATCCCGTCGGCGTGATTTTCTTCAGTACCGTCCCAAGGCGCTCGCCCAGCAAATTAAGTTGCTGTGCCAACGCCTGGTTGGCCGCATCTTCCAGTGCCTGACGGATGGATTCATGGAACGCCTCCGCTAACATACCCACGTTGGAATCTTCAGCGTCATAGTCAAACGTCAGGTCCTGCAATTCAAGCTTCCGGTGTTGCGCTTCATAGGCCACCTTCGCACGCAGTTCCGCCGTACCGGCCAGCTCGCCGGTGAGTGCCATCCGTGCCCTGATTTCCTGCCCGCTACCCGTCAGGTCGAGCTTTTTGATGCCGAACTTTCGGCCTTTGATGACAAGTGACTCACTGGCCAGGGTGTCGGAAAGCCGCTGGTTGAGTGTGGGGAAATCCAGGTTCACACCCAGGTGCAGATTCAGTCCCTCCGACCGGGGATAATACTGTCCCAGTGGTGGCAGCGGCACCGGTTTGCTTGCGAGTTCAGGTCCGCTAACAAGCACCGGCTGCAACGTCAGTGCAAGCTGTGCGTCGAGATAGTTCCCCCGGCCGGCTATGCGGGACAGTGCGACAGTCGCCGGCCTGAGCAATAACCAGTTGTCCTGTCCGAGCTCTACCGGTTCCTGCAATAACGACCAGGCTTGCTGTGCCTGACGCTGGATGGCATTCACGCCGGGAGCCAGTGTCTTGAGTGCCGCACGCAGGGTGTCCTGCATTTGCTTTTGGAATTCCGTCTCGACGATGGACGTGACATCGATATTCGCGATGGTCATTTCGCAGCGATCAAGAAACCGGGTCGGCAGAATGCGAAACTTCGGTCTCAAGGTCCAGTCCGGCCCCCACTCCAGCAGGACTTGCATGCCGATCACTGCCTGTCGCGGTGCTTCATCGATGCCGCAGCTGGCTGTCGCGTTAAACAAACCAAGCAGCTTTTTTTGTGCCCTGATCCAGTAACGGATATGCGCCTGAACCCATAGCACATCACCCGAGGCAGTAATGCTGAGCGGCCCGCGCCAGCCACGGTATTGTGACGGTATACCGTGCCAGTCCTTCCATGTGCGCCAGTTACCCGCCTGGTACGGAAGCATCCTGTCAGCCGCACTGATCAGGGCTTCGAGAGGCAGCCGCAGCGGTATATCAATGAATGAAACCGGCGATTTCGGTTGTTGAATGCCGGTAACTGACTGTGCGCCGGTACCGCTCAGCCAGAGCAGCAGTACCAGCGGCGGAAGTATTTTGCAAACAGGTCTCACATCTCGTACCTCCGCATAACTGGAAACCAGCCCCAGCACCTCCCTCGCGCCTGGCCAGTTCCTCCGCTGAAACCACCCCAGCCAGATACTCATGGACAATACGGCGTTTGTATTCGAGTTCGTAATGGTGTCGTTGCTTCTTTATACCGGCTTCTCCTTCTTAATGAATTATAGGGAAAAACCGGTTCAGGCTCTCCACGCAACCGCCCGCAGCCCAGTCTTCCTGGGGTCGTTCCAGGAGTACCCGGTAGGCCTCCATGCCGCGATTCAGGAAGGCATAGGCCGATCCCCAGAGATAGAGCCGGAAACGCCGGTACAGCGCCTCGCCCCAGCGGCGGATGCTTTCATCCCGTGCGGCCTCCAGATTCTCGGCCCAGGCCTTGCACGTTAGGAAGTAACTGTGGCGATCGTTGTAGACCGCCAGCACGTCCACCCCACAATCGAATCTCAAAAGGAATCTTGACCTGGTTGGCCACGTGCTTCTGAATCCGCCGCAGTATGGCGAGGGGCGGTATTTTTAAGCTCTAAGTTCTCTGGCTTTGAACGCGCTATAACCTGCCGAGCAGCACCAGAACGAGCACGATTACCAACACCAGCCCAAGAACACCGCTGGGGGCATAACCCCATCCCCGGCTGTGGGGCCAGGCCGGGATCACGCCGACCAGCAGTAGAACCAGAACGATCAGCAGAATTGTTCCCAATGTCATTTCATGCTCCCTTTCAGCGATATTCCAGATATTACTCGAACGAGGGTCATCGTCTGTACGCTGCCGCACACACAGCCCGCTTATTCTTGCCGAAGACGAGGGCGCTTCCGAGCTCACAAGAGCTGCAGCGGCGGTGCGCGCTTGCCGCTACTCGGCGCCGGGACCCATTGCCGACCTGTTTGGCCGTGGGCCAGTGTAGTGCTATGTACGACAGCGTACAGACTGCGCTTGGCCGTACGACTAGCATTCTATTTCAGATCGGGTTCCGAACAACACCTCCAACCAGAAAGGACCATCAATATGAATAGCATACGAAGTAATCTCCTCCCACTCATGCTCGCGGCGGCCACTATCGTCTCGATGAGCATAATGAATCAGGCCAGCGCGGCAACCGCTGCGGATTTGGATAAGGATTCCCAGCAGGCCTTGCAGACGCTTTATAAAACCGAACCTCTGGCCGAGAAGTTTTCGCACACCGCCAAGGCCATTCTCGTCTTTCCGAATATCGTAAAGGCTGGCCTGGTGTTCGGCGGCAGCTATGGCGAAGGCGAGTTGCTCGAGGGCTCGAATGTTGTTGATTATTACAACTCCGTTACCGGATCCGTGGGTCTGCAGGCAGGCGCCCAGTCCTATGGATACGCCGTGTTTCTGATGACCGACAATGCCGTTAAATATCTCAAGGAATCGAAGGGTTGGGAAATTGGCGTGGGTCCAACCGTTGTTGTGGTTGACGAAGGGGTAGCAAAGAATCTTTCGACATCCTCGCTGAAGGACGACGCCTATGCATTTATTTTCAGCCAGCAAGGATTGATGGCGGGGGTCAGCATCGAGGGAACAAAAATCTCCCGAATCAACCCCTAACCCAGCAAGCGACGCACGCGATTTGCGTCCGTCCCGATTTGTCTGTTGCCCTCGAGCACAGAGGGCCTGATAACGGCAGCAATGGTGTAGAATCAAGCCGCAGCTCAACTATTCCGTCGCTGCCCGTATAAACCTAATAACCTGGAAGGAGAATCCGCGTGTCTCTGATTAACCTGGTAATCCTCTTGATCGTGGTTGGCGTGCTGCTCTGGCTCGTCAACAGCTATATACCCATGGACCGAAAGATCAAAAACATCCTGAATATCGTGGTCGTCATTGTTGTCGTGCTATGGTTACTGCAGGTTTTCGGCGTGCTGGGATCCCTGGACAACATACGTATAGGCTGACCAATGTCAGACGTGGTTAGCGTAGCGATAACCGTAAGTGCGATGACGGCTTGACGCCACTGATGGCCGGCAATAGCCATAAGATTATTATATTCTTAAGATATAGCGGATCGATGGAACGGAGGCTAGCCTCAAAGCAGATCAGGGAATAGCCATCAACCATCCCAACCTGCGTCTGCCGTGCCCGGCTGAGCGTAACGCTACAGCCGTGGCCGCCAGGGCAGTCACATCGCAATCTTTTTTGTTCGCTACCGCACGTAGTCCGGATAATTGTCTATGTTTAAGTATGGAAGCGATTCTTCTGAACCTTCAGGGGGGGTTGCCTGATTCACTGACCAAGGAGCGTCAAATGCCTGACACGCCTTCCCCACGCCAAAACCGCCTTCTCGCCGCACTGCCCGCGACCGATTACGAGCATCTGTCTCCAAATCTGGAAGTGGTTCAGATGCCGTTCGCAGAGATCATCCATGAGTCAGGCTGGCAATTTCGTCATATCTATTTCCCCACCAACGCCGTCGTGTCCCTGCTTTGTGTCATGGAGGATGGTGCGTCGGCAGAAATAACCGGGGTCGGCAATGAGGGAATGATCGGTATCGCCGTGTTCACGGGGGGGGGGGGAATAACGATGCCCCATCGCGCCATGGTACTGTGCGCAGGTCATGCTTATCGAATGCCAGCGCCGGTGCTGATGAATGAATTGAATCGTCCGGGGGGGAGGTACCGGGGCATTGCATCATTTATTGCTGCGTTACATGCAGGCACGGATGACGCAGATAGCCCAGACTGCCGCCTGCAATCGGCATCATTCAATGGAGCAGCGGCTGTGTCGCTGGCTGCTGTCAAGTCTGGACAGGTCATCCTCGAATGAACTGGCTTTCACGCAGGAAGCGATTGCCAGCGCGCTTGGGGTGCGTCGCGAAGGTATCACGGAGGCCGCCGGGAGAATGCAACATGCCGGCTTTATTCGTTACCACCGTGGTCACATCACGGTGCTTGTGTCCTTCCGGCAGCTGTGCGTGGAATGAATCCTCGTACGTCCTATGATGCATGGTAGGGGAATCTTTACCCCAAATAAATCTTATCGCCCATCACTTTTTTCTGCGGGACACGTCAATTCGATTCCTCTATAACGTCCCGCATGGAATCATCAACGAACAAGCGCTACAGCGGGCGGTTTTTCAGCCCGCAAGAGATCGAGCAGGTGCGTGAACTCATCCGCACATCGCCTCAGATGAACCGCCAGCAGTTATCGTATCGAGTATGCGAGCGCTTTGACTGGCGCAAGACCGACGGCAGCCTGAAGGACATGAGCTGCCGGGTGGCGCTGCTGCGGATGCACCGCGAAGGGCTGATCGAGTTGCCGGCACCCCGACACAAGGTCAACCCGTGCCGTTCGTTTGCCCGGCGTACGGTACAGGCGCAGCCCGGGCCGTTGCTCGAGGCGGCGGTGCATGAGCTGTCGGAGCTACGCCTTGAGGTGGTGGCGCGCAAAGACAGTGCGCTGTGGAACGAATACATCGACCGTTATCATTATCTGGGCTACAAGCCGCTGCCCGGGGCCCAGCTGCGTTATTTCGCCTATACCGGGGATTGCCTGCTGGGTCTGCTGGGCTTTGGGGCGGCGGCCTGGAAGACCGGGCCGCGGGATGAGTGGATCGGCTGGAGCCGGGCGCAGCGGCACCGTAACCTGGGCGGTGTGATCAACAACGTGCGGTTTTTAGTCTTGCCCTGGGTTCGCGTGCGCTGCTTGGCCAGTAAGCTGTTGTCCCTGATCTCGAGGGAGTTGCCGGGGGCATGGGAAGCCCGTTACGGGTATCGGCCGGTGCTGCTAGAGACCTTTGTGGAGGCCGAACGTTTTGCCGGGACCTGCTATAAAGCGGCGAACTGGCAGTGTCTGGGCCAGACGCAGGGCCGGGGTAAGTTGGGGGATCACCGGCTCGGCCAGGTGCCGGTCAAGGACGTGTGGGTCTATCCGCTGGCCCGGGACTTCCGCCAGCAGCTGTGCCGATGAAAGAGCCGCGGCCGATCGAGATCGAAGAAGCCCAAGTCGAGCAACTGATTCGTAAGGCGGAACGAGGGACCCTGGATGCCGCTGAGCAGAAGCGGCTTGTCCCTTTGCTCAAGACCCTGTTATGGCTTCAGCGGACCCTGCTTGAGACCCGTATCAGCCTGTCGAAATTGAAGCGCATCCTGTTTGGGAAAAAGACCGAGAAGCGCTCACGAAAACCCAAAGACCCGGACCCAGGGGATGAGGGTGATGGTAGTGGAGCCGATGAGGGATCCGGTTCCAATGATCCTGCAGCAGGTACGACAGCAGCCACGTCGGGCCTGCCGTCGGACGAGCAAACGGGGTCATCGCATGCGACTAAGTCCCGCGGTCATGGTCGCCGAGCGGCGGCGGATTATCCCGGCGCTACAACGGTTTGTTGCACCCATGATGCGCACCGGTCGGGGGATCGGTGCCCGCTGTGCGAACGGGGCCGACTTTGCCTTTTCCGATCGTTGGTGCGCCTGCGTTTTACCGGTCAGCCACTGGCATTGGTCACGCGCTTTGAGCTCGAGCAGCTGCGTTGTGGGACGTGCGGTGTCTTGTGGACGGCCCCGATGCCACCCGAGGCACGCCAGGAAACCTATGATGCGAGTCTCAAAGTGAACCTGGCCCTGGCCCATTATCACCTGGGTCTGCCCTTCAAACGTATCGAATCCTTTCAGGCCATGCTGGGCATGCCGTTGTCCGACGCGACGCAATGGGAGCTGGTTGAGCAGGTCGCCGACAGTGCCTATCCGATTTATGAGTCTCTGAAAAAGCTCGGTGCCAACCAACCGCTGGTCTATCAAGACGACACCGGTGCACGGATCTTGTCGATGATCCGGGAAAACCGTAGCGACTCGCCACCACCGCGCACCGGGATGTACACCACCGTCCTGCAATTCGAAGGGGAACACGCGATCTGTCTGTATTTTACCGGCCGACAGCACGCCGGTGAAAATCTCGACGATATCCTGGCGTATCGGGACCCGGAGCTTGCGCCCATCCAATGGATGTCCGACGGTTTGGCAGCCAATACCCCGACCCAGCATCAGGACCAGACCCTCGATATCAACTGTATCGTTCATGGTCGCCGCAAGCTGGTTGAACTCGAGGACTACTTTCCCAACGAATCCGCACAGGTCATCGAGGCGATCGCCAAGGTCTATACGCACGAGGCCGAGTGCAAAGAGCAACGGCTCACGCCGGATCAACGCCTCGCCTACCACCAGCAACACAGTCGTGGGGTGATCGACGACCTCAAGGCCTGGATGGAAAAGCAGATAGAGGAGCGATATGTGGAGCCCAACAGCCGCTTGGGCGGGGCTTTCGACTACCTGCTCAAACGCTGGCAATCATTGACCCGGTTTCTGGAGGTGCCCGGGGCACCGCTGGACAACAATACCGCCGAAAGAGCCCTCAAGATGATCCTGCGGCTGCGCAAGAACAGCCTGTTCTATGCCAATGCACACGGCGCCTACGTGGGGGATGTCCTGACCAGTCTGATCGAGACCTGCCGACTGGCCCGTATCAACCCCCTGGACTACTTGACGGCGCTGATGCAAAACCGCTCCGCGGTCTTTCGCGATCCCGGCGTCTGGTTGCCCTGGAATTATCGGGACCCTCGCGCTGGCAGATCGGAAATCCTCCCATTACGCCACCCGCCGCCAGTCCTCGGCCAATCCGGCCTCTTCGGGGTTGCCGTTCCACAGTAGGATCTGCAGTTCACGCGCCGAGAGACGCTGGCTCGCCTGTGGGGTCGAGGGCCACCACTTCAGTCGCCCCTGTGACAGGCGCTTTTGGCAAAGCCAGAATCCCTGGCCGTCATAACATAACAGTTTCAGTGAGGTCCCCCGGCGGTTGCGAAAGACAAAGATCGCCCCACCAAAGGGATCTTCTCCAAGCCGCTGCCGGCACAATGCACTCAGCCCGTCAATCCCGCGGCGGAAATCCGCCGGCTCAAGGGCAAGAAAGACGCGGCTTTGAGGTGTCAGCTGCAACATCATCAAACCTCCATGAAACGCGCCATCAGCGCCAGCATGTCTGAGCTATTGGCCGGTTGCATGCGCAGACGTAACCCGTCCGGGCGCTCCAACTCCATCAATACCGGTCGGGCACTCGGTCTTATGAGCTGATCAACAATCCCATGGTCGATCTCCACGAAGGATCTCTCAGCACCGGAAACCGCCAGTTCTTTATCTGCAGACAACGCAGCCTGGTGCCGCTTTAGATCCGTCGCGCACAGATGTAAGGCCCTACATACCCGAGAAAGTGGGTAATCTGAAATCAGTCCGATTGCCTCAAACCACAAAAACTCCGGTATCCGTTCTCCTTTCTTCTTATTGCTGCGCCACCGCTCAAAATGTTCGGCTACTGCTTCCAGTGTCAATGGTGGGGTGGTCTTTGTCTTCATAATGCCTCCGGTCGTTGTTTTTCACCGGATGCATCGTACTCAGGTCTGTGTCAATAGATCACGCACGCTTGCCGGAACTACACCGGTGCTTGACTGGGCCGGATTGGAAAAACAGGCCTGCGAATGCTATCGGGTCGTCAAGAAAGAAGTCAATCGCCTGCTCCCCTATGTGACGGCGACGCAAGCCGCACCGCCCCGTTGCATGCCGGCATACCAAGCTGTATCGCCGCACAGGAAGCGTGGTACCGCATCACGCCCCTCGCCACAATTGCGCGTTCTGTCTCAGCGCTCCGGATGAAGTGAGGCATTCGACTGCACCTCGATGACGTGACCGGCGCTTGTCTGTCGAACGTATTATTTTCACCCGATGACCCGTACCATAAAGCGATGGTGCGAGGTCCCCTCGCCTTATGTGCGACACTGCACAGACGGGCTTTGAATTTTTAACTAACCTTCCACGCTCAACTCAGGAGGTTTTGTGAACACGCCCCGAATAACGCCAGCAAGCTTTCCAGCCGCGGCGTCATGAGCCGACAACCCACGCCTGCAGCGGGTATTGAATGCCAGGCGGAACAGGTATCCGAGAGCGCCCATCCCATGACCCTTTACGTTCCTGTGGACGCGCGAGGCCTGGCGCTTGGCATACTGGCGACCGTATCCCTGGTATTCGCGCTGGACTGGACGCAGACATTTCTTGTCCCTCTGCTGCTCGGAATCCTTTTTGCCTACACCCTGAGTCCCCTCGTGGCAGGTTTGCAACGGATCAGGATCCCGCGAGTACTGGCCACAAGCATTGTGATGGCAACTGTTATCTGCACAGTCGTACTGGGTGCCTACTCGTTGCGTGGACAGATGCAGACGATACTCGCGCAGTTGCCCGAAGCCACGAGCAAGCTGTCTGGGGGACTCGCCAGTATGCGCGATGATCCGGGCGGTAACATGCAGAAAGTGCAATCCGCCGTAGGTGAAATAGAAAAGGCGACCAGCCAGGTGACCAGCGTTTCGCCTGACCTCAATCAGCGCCCAGTCCACGTCGTCATCGACACGCCCGGGTTCAAACTGGGTGACTTTATGTGGGCGCGGTCCCTGGGAGCCCTGGGTTTTGCTGGACAGGCAGTCATGGTGATGTTTCTGGTCTTCTTTCTCCTGGCGGGCGGCGATACCTTCAAGCGAAAACTGGTACGCATTACGGGACCATCGTTGTCAAAGCGGAAAATCACTGTCGCCATACTTGATGACATCAACGCTTCCATCCAGAAATATATGTTCATGCTGTTGATAACCAATGTGCTTGTGGGATTGCTCATGTGGATCGCGTTCCGCTGGATCGGCCTGGACAATGCGGGCGCGTGGGCGGTTACGGCAGGCTTGTTACATGTCATCCCTTACCTCGGCCCGCTAGCCATCGCAGCAGCGACCGGGATGGCGGCTTACATGCAATTCGACTCGTTTATGATGGCGTTGCTGGTCTCGGGGGTATCCTTGGCAATCGCCACGCTAATCGGCACCTTTGTGACTACCTGGATGACAGGGAAGATCGCCAGAATGAATGCAGCGGCAGTGTTTATCTCGCTGCTGTTCTGGGCCTGGCTGTGGGGCGTTTGGGGCATGCTGCTCGGGATTCCGATCATCGTCATCCTCAAAGTCGTGTCCCAGCATGTGGAACAATTGCAACCCGTGGCGGAGTTGCTGGGAGAGTAGTCGAGACTGTGGGATATGACTTTGGCGCGCGACAGGCGTCTCGCTGGGTTTCCGGGTATTTCAAGATCCCGCTACCTGCCGCGCAGTTTGTGCATCACCTGCCATGTCACCCAGCCGCGTTCCTGCCATTTCCCGGCACGGCCGGGCCTTAGCCCCGCAATCAAGACGACAACACCGGCTATGGTACTTTTATCCGTTACTGGCCCTTCTGTGATGTGTTGTCGCAGTACGACAGAACCGGGACAAAGCCTTTCTGCTCCCGAGTGAAACATCTAACCCGGTTTGCGCCCATTGGCCGATCGCCTTTTCCGTGACGAACGAGTCGCATTAGGATCCGGTCGTTGCGTTGGCGTTCGTTGCAAGAATTACTTATTGTCGCCCTTTGCCGTATCCTTAATGGCATCACCGGCTTTGTCGATCTGATCTCCAGCCTTATCTGCCGCATTGTCGATACTCTCGCCGGCCTGCTCCGCCGGGCCCTGTTTCTCGCAACCGGGGAGTGCTACAAGCAACGCACTCACGACCAGGGCTGCACTGACGATCTGGACTAGTTTCATGATTCATACCTCTTGTTGAACGATTGACGTGGAATTGAGAACGACCGTGCCGGTCATTTCTCGTTACGGGGTCAGGACGCTGAGCGGCCGCGCCACGCCGGGCCGTGCAGACCGGGCGCTGCGCAGGTCCACCCTCATTCGTCCGTGTCGGCGGTCGCGGTTTCCGCTGCCTTCACGCAAACACCCTTGCAGGTATTTTGTTTCGCTCCGATGACGGAAGTGTACGCAGAAGCACCTGCGCCGTCCGTCTGCTAGCGTACATTAGCCGCAATCTGCAGGTGCGCCGACCGTTGATCCGCCTTACGGACTGAGCGCGTGCTGCCCCGCCGAAACCGTGCGCCGACCTCCCTGCTGCGCCTGTGCGCTGGCGCTCACACGCAAAGTGAAGCGAGGGTATATACGGTATATACTGGTGCAACCTCAATCATGAGGTTCTGCCGTGCCCGTAAGGCGATCTGATCGCTGCCGATAGCCCGGAGTTGACGCATGCACGACCCACACGCCCCCAGCCAGAACCGCCTGCTTGCCGCCCTGCCGGCGGAGGAGCGCGGGCGCCTGATCCCCCATCTTGAACTGGTCCCGATGCCGCTCGGCGATGTACTTTACGAGTCCGGCAACGAGTTGCGTCATGTCTATTTTCCCACCACCGCCATCGTGTCCCTGCTCTACGTCATGCTCGACGGTGCATCGGCGGAAATCGCCGTGGTCGGCAACGAGGGCATCATTGGCGTGGCCCTGTTCATGGGCGGCGAGACCATGCCCAACCGGGCCGTCGTGCAGAGCGCCGGTCAGGCCTACCGGTTGAAGGGGCAACTGCTGAAACACGAATTCAACCGCTCCGGTGAGCTCCAGCATCTGTTACTGCGCTACACCCAGGCCTTGCTGACCCAGATGGCGCAGACCGCGGTGTGCAACCGGCATCATTCGCTCGACCAGCAGCTTTGCCGCTGGCTGCTGCTGAGCCTCGACCGCTTGCCCTCTAACGAACTGGTCATGACCCAGGAGTTGATCGCCAATATGCTCGGCGTACGCCGCGAGGGCGTCACGGAGGCGGCCGGCAACCTGCAGATGGCCGGCTTGATCAGGTATCACCGTGGCCGCATCACGGTGCTCGACCGCGCGGGGCTGGAGGCGCGGACCTGCGAGTGCTATGCGGTAGTCAAAAAGGAGTTCGATCGTCTGCTCCCGGAGGTGATCATTCCCTTCCCTGGTAACGCCGATCGATAGCCGCGCCAGCCTGGAGGTAGGGCTGGTCGGCGATGAAGGCATGCTTGGGGTCTCCCTCATACTCGGGGTGGAGGTGTCGCCGCTGCGCGCCGTGGTGCAGGGAGAAGGCCCGGCGCTGCGCATGAACACTGCACCGTTTCGTCGCGAACTCCACCACAGCGTTGCGCTGCAACGGGCGCTGAAGCGTTACCTCTATGCGATGATGAGCCAAATCGCGCAAACTGCCGCCTGCACCCGCTTCCATGTGGTGGAGGCGCGCCTCGCCCGTTGGCTGCTGATGACGCTGGACCGGGCGCATTCGGACGCGTTTCATGTCACGCACGAATTCCTGGCCTACATGCTGGGCGTG
This sequence comes from uncultured Gammaproteobacteria bacterium, assembly GCA_963814945.1. GTDB lineage: Bacteria > Pseudomonadota > Gammaproteobacteria > DSM-19610 > DSM-19610 > Thiogranum. The sequence goes on along the minus strand of CAWFEQ010000014.1, from coordinate 13,113 downwards.
CGCCGCGTCGGCATTACCAAGGCTGCCACTTCGCTGCAAAATCGCAAACTGATCCGCTATAGCCGCGGGGATATCACGGTTCTCGACCGCGGTGGTCTGGAGGCCGCTTCCTGCGGCTGTTACGCGGCCGACAAAGCCACCTACGCCCGGATGATGGGTAAGGGTAAAGCGAAGTAAGGCGTCGATCGCGTTCCCCGCGAAGAACCAGGCAAGATGCCGCAGTAGGAGCACCCGTACCGGGCACTTGTACTCGGCACGGGTATAAACGCCGTCCCCCGGCGCGAATCGCGGCCAGGAAGCCGCTCCCACAGCGAGATTTTTGCAATGATTGGGTTTCGTTAGGATTTCGAGTCCACCAAACCGGGGGAAAGACGACCGCCACTGCAGGCGGATATCAGGCGGCTGTAGTCCTTGAATTTCGCGACAGCGTCACTAACCGCAGACTTCAACGAATCCCAGGCAGATTCCACGCCCTCCCTCATTGACTCCCAGGCGTCTTCGCCAGCCCTGGAAAGCTCCGACAACTTCGCCTTGCCTTCTGCGATCCTGCTGTCAAGCGCCTTGATCTGCTCGTTCATTTTCAGCTGCGTGTCTGCACTGGCCCTCGACGCCTTGGCCTTGAGCTTATCGACGTCTGCCTTCCACTCATCCAGCTGAGCCCGCATCTTCCGCTGGTACAACTCTTTGTCCATCATGTCATTGTCCTTCTATTTTTCGGCAGCCGGGAATAGGAATGACTGTCACACGCGGCTGCTGGATTAGTTGCTGCTGTCCCACATCACGTTGCACTTTGCCTTTGCCGCAGCCTTGAGCAATTGGATCAGAGGCAAGGCGCGGTGCGGGAGACTGACGGCAGATTCGTCGTCCTCTCCTTCCCCAGACTCTTGCGGCTCAGGCAACTGCTCGTCTGCCTCGATCGCAGCCTCCAGACGCTCCAGCGCCGCCTGGACATCTTCTGCAAGGAGAGCGCCGGGCACCGTACCGCTGTGCCCCATCAGTTTAAGCAGTCGGACTGCCACGTCACCGAACATCGTAATGTCCGCGTGGACCGGGCAGGAAAAGGTTACCAGCATGATCACTTCCTCTCTGAGGCTCGCGCTATAGGCAGCCGCCTCGCGTCGACCGTCTTTGCCGGCCGCTCAAGGCACGCTAACCAAAGGATAGCCCCTGCATCCGCGAACGTCACGCGGTGTTTTTTTGACATCGTGGCGTCTAGCCGGCATCGTCATTGGCCGTCAGACATAGACCAGAATCGCCACATAGTGGCTGATGCTGCCGGCCAGCACGAACAGATGCCACACCCCGTGCATCCAGGGGTAACGGTGATCGAGGGCATAAAACACGATCCCCGAGGAATAGAGCAGGCCGCCGGTCAACAGCCAGACGAAACCCGCGCGTGGCAGCACCGCGAGCAGTGGATTGATGGCCAGTACTATCAACCAGCCCATGACGAAGTAAATGGCCAACGGCAGCACCCGCGCGCCGCGCAGCGGCAGTGCATCGAGTACCAGGCCCAGCACCGCCAGGCCCCAGATCGCACCGAACATCCACCAACCCACAGTACCGTTGAGCACCACCAGCGTGAACGGTGTGTAGCTGCCGGCGATCAGCAGGTAAATTGCCTGGTGATCGAGAACACGAAACACGCGTTCCGCGCGTCCCGGCGGCAGGCCGTGATAAAGCGTGGACATCAGATAAAGCAGAAACAGCGTGGCGCCATAAATGCTGAATGACACGATGCGACGGGTATCGCCATCCCGCGACGCCACCACAACCAGCACCGCGGCACCTGCCAGCGCCAGCGCGGCGCCGATCAGGTGTGAAATGCTGTTGAAGCGTTCACCTTTGATCATGACGGAAGTATACGGGTCAAACACTTATATGGAATCCGGATTCATTCCGGTTGGCCACGGCGATGACATACCGAGCATGCAAGACCGCCAGGCTCGGCACGAATGGCGCATCGCCAGTGCGAATGGTGTGCAACACGATCAAACAATAGACGAAAATTCCGGCGAAGATCCCCAACGTGACCTGCGTGACACGGCTGTGCATGAAGTTGCGCAAGATGCGTGAGGTGTATTGGCTCGAAGCCAGCGTCAATGCCAGCAGCGTCATGGAGAACGTGATGCCCATAACGGACATCATCGAACCGGCAGGCGTGGACAACATAGCGCGCGCGCCTTCCGCGCCGACTCCAAATATCCGTGGCCACTGGACAAGCCCTCGGTCACCCCCGGCGCAGTCTGTTTCGATCAACACTACCGCGTAAACCCAATCATTGCATAAATGTAGGTTGGGCTGAGGCACGAAGCCCAACGCCGGACTGCTGACCGTTGGGCTTCGCTGTGCTCAGCGCCAACCTACGCACGCGTGCTGGATGTCACCCGATGTGAATTCCACCAACAGGGCCGTTACGCGCCAGGTAACCTGTAGACAACAGGGTTCGGTCGAATCCCGGCGCGTTTATTATGCAACTGTCAGGTAAACAATGCTGCTCAGGACGATCAGAAAAGGCAAAAACCAAAAGCTCGACTGCAAATCGCTCCACTGTTGTTTTAACCTATTCATGGGTCAGCTTCCAGGTCTGGGGGTGAGAAAGCGCACGAGGATTTCTACCACAATCAGGAGTTTGTACGCAAACGCCAGCCCAGTGACAAACAGCGCCGCCGTATAACCTGATACGCCCCCAAAGTGGTGCCGCCGGGCCGCGCCTGGGGCAATACCGCCCGATTGACGTTTTTTCCGGCAACACTTCGGCATCGACGCGGTCCAGGCCCGGCTTGCGCGTTACAGCTTCTGCTGTGGTGCGGGCGCCGCCGTTGAGCATGATGATCAGGATTCTATCCGCGTGCAACAAGCGGATCGCTTCAGACGTCAGTTTCCTTGGGTTGTCAACTCTTCTGACCGGGCGGCTCGAGCGTGGCACCCTGGTTCAAGCGACGCACCAACCGCCCCATGGTCAGCGCCTGCACCAGAATGCTGAAAATCACCACCACATAAGTAGCCGCGACAATGGTTTCGCGTCCGGGCATCTGCGGCAGGGACAGCGCCAACGCCACTGAGATTCCGCCGCGCAAACCGCCCCAGGTCATGATCTTGATCGTGTTCGGCGTGAACACACTGAAACGGCGCATGGCTATGACGGGCAGCCCCACGCTCACCCAGCGCGCCAACAACACGATGGGAATGGCGATCAGTCCCGGCAGCATCTGGTTGACCGACAAGGACAGGGCGATCACCTCCAGTCCGATCAGACCGAAGAGCAGGAGATTTAACAGTTCGTCAATCAGTTCCCAAAAGGAGAACAGATGCTGGCGCGTCAGTTCGGACATGGCAAACTCCTTGCCCTGGTTGCCCACCAACAGCCCCATGAGGACGACGGCAATCGGCGCAGACGTGTGCAGCGATTCCGCGAACGCATAGCCCCCGCTCGCGAGTGAAAGCGTAATCAGGATTTCCACGGCGTAACTGTCGATGCCCTTCAGGAGGTAAACACCCAGGGAACCCAGCGCCAGCCCCACGACCACCCCGCCGACGACTTCCTCGGCGAGCAGCGTCAGCACTTCGGACGTTGACACCTCATGCCCGCTGGTGGCCACGCTCAACAGTGTCAGAAAGATCACGACGCCGGTACCGTCATTGAACAGGCTCTCACCGGCGATCTTGGTTTCCAGCGTCTTGGGCACACCGACCTTACGCAGAATGCCCAGCACCGCGATCGGATCGGTCGGTGAAATCAACGCCCCGAACAGCAGGCCATTGATCAGCGGCAGCTCGATACCGAGCAGCTGCGCGCCGAGGTAAAACCCCGTGCCGACCAAGGCCGTGGACAGCACGATCCCAACGGTGGCGAGAACCAGGATGACCCATTTTTCCCTGGTGATGTCGCCGAGATTGACGTACAGGCTGCCGGCGAACAACAGCATGCCCAGCATGCCCTGGAACACCACTTTCGAGAAATCGATCCCCGCGACGGCTTGTTGCGCCCAGCTGGCCACGGCAGGGTTATAGGTTCCGATGACAGCCACAATAATCGAGACAACCAGCCCGATGGCCGTGATGCCGATGATGTCGGGAAGCCGCGTAACCCGGCAATTGAAATAACCGAAGAGCGCCACCAGCGTCACGATAAGACCCATGGCGTGGAACAGACTCACGTGTTGACTCTCCTTCTGTCAGTGCGGGCCGGATTTACCCGGCTCAGTCGCCAGCAGGGGCTTCTTTCACCAACTGCTCGCGGATCGACAGCAATTCCTGCCGGCAGCATCCTTTGGATTTTCTGCCCTTTTTCTGTCCCGATGCCGGGATCGAGCGGCTCAAGGCCGCCTGCACTCATCAGAATCACTGTGGCTACTAGGAGTACCCGCGCCGCCTGCGGGGCGGGTACTCCTAGGCAAGCATACACCGCCGGAGTAGTCTTCATGAGTAACAGACCGGCGCTCGGCGCCCTCAGAAACCGATCACTCACATGCAGCTCAGTCAAGATCGAAGGCATCGGCCGCCCGACCAACCCGGTGGGAACGGCATAAAGCGCAGGCGAGGTCGTTGGTGGCTGGCCCTGTGCTGCGCGCTCGGGCTGGTGTTTGCCGGCCCCGCCAGCGCCGGTCGGATCCTGGTGCTGGTGCACGGCTTCCTCGGGGACTCTGCTTCCTGGCAGCAGAGCGGAGTCCTGCCTGTGTTGGAGCAGGCTGGCTGGAAATTCGCCGGCAACTGGCAGTCGACCCAGTCCGGGGTGCGTCTTCAGCCGGCCCAGCAACCCGCCGGGGAATTTGCGATTTACACGGTCGACCTGCCCTCCACCGCCCCGCTAATGGAGCAGGCGCACTTTCTCGGCGGGATGCTGGATGCCATCGCGAAACTGCACCCAACGGACACTGTCGACCTGATCGGGCATTCGGCCGGCGGCGTGGTGGCCCGGCTCGCGCTGGTGAACTACGGCGCGGGCACGGTCACCCGCCTGATTACCATCGCCGCGCCAAATCTGGGTACCGAGCGCGCCGCGCAGGCGCTGGATGCGACCGACGACAGCGGGCTGTTCGGCGGGATCAAGCGCTGGTTCGTAAAACGCAAGGTGGGAGACGACATGTATCGCACCATCCAGTCTTCGCGCTGGGCCCTCTCGGACCTCGCCCCGCCGGTGCCCGGCAACCTGCTGTACTGGCTCAACAATCGTCAGCACCCTGACATCGTTTACGTCGCAGTGGTCCGCGGCACCGCGTTCGGGATGCCGGGTGACCAGGTAGTGCCGGCAGCCAGTCAGGACCTCCGCCGGGTGCCCGCGCTGACTGGCCGGGCCAGCATCCGGGTTGTGGCCGGCGATCACCAACTCAGCCGCCAGGACGGGTTGCTGCTGTCGGAGCTGGTGTCAAGACCCGCCAGCGCCACAGCGACCCCGACGAAGTGATGCGGCAGGCCGGTGTCAAGATCGGCGCACTCATCCGATTCAGTATATTCGGTTGATCAAACAACTTCAGTCGAACGCGGCTGGCGTGACGGCTGAACGAGGCGAAGTTGACGCCTCCCTCGGATTCATGGACACCCAACGGCAAAGGAACGACTCTCCGCACTTCAGTACGTTCGGAAGCCTCGTCTATGTAATCATGCAGTGGGCGTTCAGGTGTCTTCATGCACGTATTGAATTATCGCTGCCACAAGATTCGTGCGTCTTCGAGGGGAACCGCCACGTCATCGCGGTAGGGTATGAGTCGCGCCGTATAGTCTGTCGCCGGACGTGCTACAGGCACACCGGCACGATAAGCGTATCCGTTTATAGCGCCGACCAACTGCCGCACGCGCTTCATTTCCACACGCTCCGGCGTGGCACCGTTGATGCCATTGGCATAAAGCTCGACGCGCACCGCCTCGGGGTCGAGATCATCGAGATACAGTTGAACCTCGAATACGTGCTGCTCGCCATCGGTCTCAAGCTTCACTTCGCCGAAGCGTAGTGCGGTCCATTTTTGGTCCAGCGCGTGGCGCCAATTAACCAACTCCACGCCGATTTTGCCTTTATCTGCAGACCTCGCGAGGTAGGTCGAGGCCGCCGGGAGGTAGTGTTGCTCGGTGTATTCACGCACCGAGCGGTTGGTGGAAAATCGCGGCGTCAATCGCGCCATGCTTTCCCGCATCCGCGTCACCCAGGCGTTGGGGATACCTTGTTCATCACGCGCATAGAACTCAGGGATCACCTCGCGTTCGAGCAGGTTATAGAGGGTTTCAGCTTCGGTAGCGTCCCAGGCGGGATCGCTATCATGCTCCTGACCATCCCCCAACGCCCAGCCTACTTCCGGTGTGTACGCTTCCGCCCACCAGCCGTCCAATTCCGACAGATTAATGCCGCCATTGACCAGAACTTTCATGCCGCTCGTTCCGCATGCTTCCCAAGGGCGGCGCGGCGTGTTGAGCCAGACATCCACTCCCTGTATCAGTTGCTCGGTCAGATGCATGTCGTAGTCACTGAGGAAGATCACATGGGAGCGTGCCTCGGGCCGCCGGATGAAATGCATCCATCGCTGAATCAGGGCCTGCCCTGCCATGTCTGCGGGATGGGCCTTGCCGGCCATGATGAGTTGCACCGGGCGTTGCGGATTAGACAACAGGCGCAGCAATCGTTCAGGATCGTGGAGCAGCAGATTCGGTCTCTTGTAGCTTGCAAAACGGCGTGCAAAACCCAGCGTCAAGGTGTTGGGATCAAACAGATGCTTCGCGGCGTCAACCGCCTCGGGCGACGCACCTGACGCGGCCAGCTGCCTGGACAATCGTTCGCGCGCATATTCAACAAGCACCGTGCTGGCGGCAGCGCGAAATTTCCAGAGACTTGCGCTGGAGACACGGCGGATGTCCTGCGCCAGCGTGTCTATATCACCCAGCCAGCGGTCCTTGCCACAGGCCTCCGTCCACAGATTGTCGGCCGGGGCTGAATCCCAGGTCGGCATATGGACGCCGTTGGTCACGTGTCCGACCGGAACTTCTTCCTCCGGCCAGTGTTGGAAGAGCGACTCGAACAAGTGCCGGCTCACCTTGCCATGCAAACGGCTCACGCCATTCACTGCCCCGCTGCCGCGAATCGCCAGATAGGCCATGTTGAAAGGTTCCGACGCGTCGTTCGGGTTCTGGCGGCCCAGGGCCAGCAAATCGTGGCGCGTGATGCCAAGTTTCTGCTCGGCATAACCACCGAGGTATTGCTCGATGAGCGCCGGTGCGAAACGATCGAAGCCGGCGGCCACTGCAGTGTGTGTGGTAAAGAGATTGCCCGCTCGCGTAACGGTCAGTGCGACCTCGAATGGCTGCGCGTTCTCTTCCATGAAACTGCGGGCACGTTCCAATATGGCAAAGGCCGCATGCCCTTCGTTCAAGTGGCAGACTTCCGGTTGCATGCCGAGCCCCGCGAGCAAACGCCATCCGCCGATCCCGAGCAGCATTTCCTGCTTAAGGCGTAACTCCGGCCCGCCCCCATACAACTCGCTGGTAATGCCTCGATGCGCGGGGTAATTCGCTGCGTCATTGCTGTCCAGCAGATACAGCTTCACGCGACCGACCTGAGCCTGCCAGGCACGCAGCCAGACCGAGTAGCCGGGTAATGCGACCTCTAATCGCAACCACTCCCCATTCGTTTTTCGCAAAGGCGTGATCGGCAGCTGTCCGGGGTCGTTATACGGGTAGAGGGCCTGTTGCGCGCCATTCTTGTCGATCACCTGGCGAAAATAGCCCTGCTGGTAGAGCAGGCCGACGCCGATCACCGGAACGCCCAAATCCCCGGCGGCCTTGAGTTGATCGCCGGCCACGTTGCCCAGTCCGCCCGAGTAGATGGGCAAGGCTTCGCTCAACATGAATTCCATACTGAAATAGGCCACACAGCCTAGCGGCGATTGCGGGTAGGCCTGCTGAAACCACGCAGGCGCCGCCGCCGCATCGCGTCTGGCTTGCACAAGAACGTCAACGTTCTTGCAGAAAGCGGGGTCAGCCAAAACATTCTGGAGTTTCTCCCGCGACACCGTTTGCAGGACGACCCAGGGATTTTGTGTCAGTTCCCACAGCACAGGATCCAGCTGCCGCCACACTTGGTCGGTGGCGTGATTCCACGACGAACGCAAATCCAGGGCAAGCTCGGCCAAGGCATCGAATCCCTCGACGTCCCTGGAGAAAAATCGCTGCTTCGGGTGACCGATTCGTGTTTGTTCGCTCATAGTCTTTCCTTCATATTTTTCCGGACGCCTTCCCCGGCAGCTTGGGCGCCGACAGCGCAACACCGACAATGGTCTGTGCTTCCTCCAGCATGCTGCGCAGATGATCCGCTCCACGGAAGCTCTCAGCATAGATCTTGTAGATGTCTTCGGTGCCGGACGGACGCGCCGCAAACCATCCGCTCTTGGTAATCACTTTCAAGCCACCGATGGGTGCGCCGTTGCCAGGTGCCTTTGTGAGGATGCTCTGGATTTTTTCGCCCGCCAGGTCCGCAGACGTTATCTGCTGTGGTGAGAGTTGCGCCAGCCTTTGTTTTTGCGCCAGGGTCGCCGGCGCATCAACACGATCGTAAACAGATTCGCCGAACTCCCGCGCAAGCTCAGAGTAGATTTCGCCGGGATCGCGACCCAAGCGTGCAGTGATCTCTGCCGAGAGCAACGCCGGGACAATGCCGTCCTTATCTGTTGTCCAGACACTGCCATCCAGACGAATAAAAGAGGCGCCCGCACTCTCTTCCCCGCCAAAGCCAAGCGAGCCGTCGAGCAAGCCATCCACAAACCACTTGAATCCGACCGGCACCTCGTAGAGCTTGCGACCAAGCTTCGCCGTGACGCGATCGATCATCTGGCTGCTGACGACCGTCTTACCAACCGCCGCATCCTTGCTCCACTTCGGTCGATGCTGAAAGAGGTAGGAAATGACGACCGCAAGGTAATGGTTGGGCGGCAGCAAGCCCGGGTGTCGGGTGACGATCCCGTGCCGGTCATGGTCGGTGTCGCAGGCGAAGGCGATGTCGAAGCGATCCTTGATCTCGATCAGGCGCTGCATAGCGTATGACGAGGACGGATCCATGCGAATCTGACCGTCCCAATCGACCGTCATGAACCGGAAGGTCGGATCGACAACCTCATTCACAACTGTGAGATTCAATCCATAGCGCTCGGCAATCGGAGCCCAATAATGGACCCCGGCTCCACCGAGCGGATCCACACCCATGCGGATGTTGGCGCTGCGAATCGCTTCCATGTCGATCACCTTGTCGAGATCGCTCACGTAAGCGTTGAGATAGTCGTGTCGGTGCGTTGTGCCAGCATGCAGTGCCTTCTTGAAAGGCATTCTGTTCACGCCCTGGAGGCCGCTCTCCAGAAACACATTTGCCTTGGCTTCGATCCATCCTGTGACGTCGTTATCCGCCGGTCCGCCATTGGGCGGGTTGTACTTGAAGCCGCCATTGTCGGGTGGATTGTGCGAAGGCGTGATGACAATGCCGTCAGACAACCCTTTATCGCGGCCGCGGTTGTAAGTGAGTATCGCGTGAGAGATTACCGGTGTGGGCGTGAATTCGTCCTTATCCGCGAGCATGACTTCCACACCATTGGCCGCCAGCACTTCGAGCGCACTGGTAAATGCCGGCACGGACAGCGCGTGCGTGTCGATACCCATAAACAGCGGACCATCGATACCCTGCTGCTTTCGGTACTGGCAAATAGCTTGACTGATGGCAAGGACATGCGATTCGTTGAAGCTGTTTTCGAACGCGGAACCACGATGCCCAGAGGTGCCAAACGAGATCCTTTGCCCGGGCACCGATGTATCGGGCACGTTGCTGTAGTAGGCCGTGATCAGGCTGGACACATTGACGAGCATCGTCGGCGGAGCGGGTTTCCCCGCCAATGGGCTTATCTTCATTTCAACATTAGTTGCGCTATTCATTCTATACTTGCACATGGGAAACATTCAGTCTTTGCGTATCACGCCCAGACCGGATAGATACTATACAACGCCAGATTGAGAAGACTGTTTGCAAGAGCGGGCTTACGCACGATTAAGCCGTCACCCCGTTTTTCCAAGCACCATCCGTTCCTGCTGCGCCGTGTGATGCCGGCTTGTGTAAAATGATGTCATACATCCATCGGTTCGTTGTCACCTCATTCTTGCTTCGCAAGCCGTTTGCGTAACGACCGCAATTCATGCCGACGTTTTGCATCAGTTTTAGGATAGTGCATTTTAAGTGCCTTGAAAGTATCGAGAATAATCTTTGAAACAATCAGCCGGGCGTTCTGCTTGTCGTCGGCTGGCACTACATACCAAGGTGCGATCTCGGTGCTCGTTGCACTTAGGCATGCCTCATAGGCCTGCATGTACTGCTTCCAGAATCCCCGCTCTACAATGTCTGCATGACTGAATTTCCAGTTTTTTCCGGTTCGTCGATGCGATCGAGAAAGCGCTTACGCTGCTCTTCCTCTGAGAGGTGAAGAAAGAACTTGATGATGCGAGTGCCGTTACGATGGAGACGGCTCTCCAGGTCCACGATGGAACGATAGCGCTCCCGCCAAATCGTTTTCTCGTCGAGCAGCCCGTCAGGAAGCCCCTGGCCGCGCAGAATCTACAGAAATCCGTCGATTTGATCTTCATCTTCATCCTCTCAGTCAGGCAGCCGCCCTGCCAGGCGCTGTTTATTTCTGGGGTCCATCCGGTTCATCTTTCCGATTCTCCCGCTCTGCTTTGTCCCAGTTCTGAACTGATTGACCGTCCTGACGGCCCTGCTGCTCGTATAGCTCATACGCCCGTGTGGCGATCTGCGTCGTCAAATCTGAAGTTGTCTTGGCTTTGGTTCCAGGTTTTGTTTCGACCTTGACTTCTGGCTTAGGCTCAACTTCTTGGGCTTCGGGTTTCGCCTCCACTGCGGGCCTGGCTTCAGCATTCGTCTCAGCTTCTTTCGCTTCAGGTTTAGGTTCGACTACAGGCTTGGTTTCCGCCTCAGCTTTGGCGTCAGGTGTGGTCTCTCCTGTAGTTTCGGATTTTGACCCGACTACGGCTTCCGGCGTCGGTTCAGCCTTGGTTTCAGCATTGGGTACTGTTTTGGCATCAGTCTTGGCTTCGGCTTTCGGCTCGGTTTTGACTGGATCAAAAATCCGATAGGCGAGCAGTTTCACGGGGTCGGTCACGAGGAACCACGCCAGCGCATAACCCCAGACGAACGCCGCCCAACCCCAGCCCAGGGGTGTCATGAACAGCCCGTAAACCGCTATCAACGTGGCCACGATTTGGGTGCCGAGCACGGCCCCCCACAATATCCGCGCGGGGCGTATCGACCAGAATGGGCCGCGCGTGCGCGTCTGGAAAATCGTCAGATGCCCGGCTACCGACAGCATCAGATACATCATCGTCTGGAGATGCGCATGGTTGAGGTGATAGACCCGATCGCCAAGGAAAAACAGGCCAAACGCGGCAATGGGGCCGACAAGGCCCAGCACCGTGGCAATCCCCAGCACCATGCGCATGTTCCAGGCCTCGGGCTGATCCTTGTAATGCACGTTGTCATAGGCTATGGACAGGATGGCGCCGTCATTGAGCAAGGCGAGCATCACGATCATTACCGCCGTCACCGGATAGAAGTTGAAAATCAGGATCGAGAGCGTCATGAACAACAGCACGCGCAGCGTTTCTGCGATGCGGTAGATCGCGTAGCTGTTCATCCGCTGGAAAATTTTCCGGCTCTCCTTGATCGCATCGATGATCACCGACAGGCCCGGCGTCATCAATACGATGGCCGCCGCCGCGCGCGCGGCATCGGTCGCGTCCGACACGGCGATGCCGCAGTCGGCCTTCTTCAGCGCGGGGGCGTCGTTCACCCCGTCGCCGGTCATGCCGACGATGTGGCCGCGTTTTTGCAGGACATCAATGATGTGGAACTTGTGTTCGGGAAACACCTGGGCGAAGCCGTCGGCCTTTTCGATGGACTCGGCCACCTCTGCGGTCTCTTCCTTTTCCGAGTCGCCCAGGCTGGAGGCATCGAGGATATTTGCGCCCATATCCAGCTTTTTGGCGGTTTCCTTGGCGATGGCCAGTGCGTCCCCCGTCACCATCTTGACCTTCACGCCCATCGCCAACGCGGTCGCGATGGTTGTCTTGGCATCTTCCCGCGGTGGATCGAACAAGGGCAACACGCCGACAAGCATCCACTTGCCTTCCTCACCTGCCCGGGCGACGCCGAGTGACCGAAAGCCGCTCGCCGCAAAGTCGTTGACCGCCTTGTCGACGGCGGACTTGACTTCACCGGCATTGGCCGCCAGCGCCAGGATCACCTGCGGTGCGCCCTTGGTCACCTTGAATTGATTTCCGTCCGCGCCCTTGACGGTCGCTTCGGTGCGCTTGTGCACCGGGTCGAACGGCTGGAAATGCACCACCTGGTAGTCTTTCAAGGCCTGATCGTTGTTCAGGCCACCCAGCACGGCCAGGTCGATGGTGTCCTTGTCGTCCGCGCGCGACGCCAGCGCGGCGTCGAGGATGACCTGCTCGGCGGGGACATTGTTCACGCTGAACGGATCGCCCAGCGTAAGCTTGTTCTGGGTCAGGGTGCCGGTCTTGTCCGCACACAATATGTCAACGCCGGCCAGTTCCTCGATAGCCACCAACCGGCTGACGATTGCCTCCTTCTTGGCGAGCAGACGCGCGCCGACGGCCATCGTGACCGACAACACTGTGGGCATCGCCACCGGAATCGCCGCCACGGTCAGCACCAGGGCGAACTGCAAGGTGGTGAGGATCGGGTCGCCGCGGTAAATCGCAACGGCAATGATCGTAGCCACCAGCACCACCGCGAGCATGATCAGGTAGTTGCCGATCTTCAACACCGCCTTTTGAAAATGGCTGACGGTGTGCGCGTCCTGCACGAGTTCTGCGGTCTTGCCGAAGTAGGTGTTCGCACCCGTGGCGTACACCAGCGCGTCGATTTCGCCGGTGCGGATGATCGAACCCGAGAACACCGCCTCACCGGATTGGTGCGTGACGGGCAAGGACTCCCCCGTCAGCGCGGACTGATCCACTTCGATCGGGTCTCCCTCCAGCAAGCGCGCATCCGCCGGCACGATGTCGCCCAGGCGCAGATGGATGACATCGCCCGGCACCAGCTCACGCGCCGCC
>CAWFEQ010000013.1:0-34861 GCA_963814945.1 uncultured Gammaproteobacteria bacterium | reverse complement strand
ACCGCAACCTGTTCTTCGGTGGCGTCCATGCGGTGGCACACGGCCCGTCGGGGTTTGATTGTTACGGCGATCCGCGCCGTGGCGGTGTTGCGGTCAGCGTCGCCGAGTGACTGTGTCAGGGCCGGGCGGCTTTACCGGATGGAATGGCGGTTATCGGCCTGGACCCGTGCGTCCAACGGCAGGGTGGCCTGAACCTGCGACGCTCCCCAAACGTCGAGCTGCGTTGAGCTTCACGTTCGGTCAGCCCTCTACGGTTCCGCCTGTGGCAGTAAGTTACTATGAATATTTTGTTTTTTTGAAGCTTTTTGGTATGACCAAAATCGACTATCCTAATTATTATCCTAGGAGTACCCGCCCCGCAGGCGGCGCGCTGTCCCGCGCAGCAAACAGCCAAATGCTTTGCCAATAACTCCAATAGGTTACGTTTTGTTTGATGAGAGGCTGTCGGATTTGGGCGCGCGTAGCGAGCAAGGTGGGAGGGCGAGGCCATTTTTTCGATCGTTTGAGGAGAATAGCCGTAGCTATTTGACGAAAAGGATCGGGAAAATGGCGCGCTCTCCCACCGGCGCAGTAGATCAGTCCCAAGTCCGACAGCCTCCTAGTTCGGATGAAAATTGTCGCAGAAAATGTTCGGTTATTGGGGGTGTGGACAATGAACGCGATGGCAAAACTCAAGGCTGCCGTTGTTCTGGCTGGCGCCACTTCTGTTGCCTCGATGAGCGCGAGTGCCTGGTGGAATGACGACGATGACTATGACCGGTGGTACGGTGGACGATGGTACGGCTACCCCGACTACGGCTGGGGTGGCTGCCCTGGCTACGGCTGGGGCGGCTATCCGTACTACGGCTGGGGCGCCTGCCGAGGCTATGGCTGGGGAGGCCACGGCTGGGGAGGCCACCCGGGATACGGCTACGACCAGCCCAAAACCATCATCGTGAACCCGCAGGTCAACGATGGCAGCAGCAAGCCTGCACCCAAGCTTCCCAAATAAGGACGATCGGCCGTTCAGAAACGTGCATCTCGCGGCGAGCGACGGACGGTTTAGGCCTGCGGTTTCAGTCACTGCGACAGACGGGCTACCCGCACAGGGGAGCAGCACCTGCACGACCGGTTTCGGCGTTTTGCCGTTGTACGGTCATTCAGGACGATCCGGCGCTACTCAGGATGGGGTTGAAGCACAGCGGAACTGTAAGTCACGATTCTGGCGTGTGCCCGCCACCTTTCAGCGTCCGCTTGAGAAAGCGATCAAGGCGCTTGATAGCGGCTCAGCCAGTCCTGGAATATCTCTGCTGGCATCGGTTTTGCGAAAAGATAGCCTTGCACCGAATCACACTGCATTCTGTTCAATACTGCCAGCGTCTCCCTGTCCTCAACGCCCTCGGCGACCACGGAAAGCTCGAAGCGGTGCGCGAGATTAATGATCAGATCAACGATATTCGCATTCGCTTTATCCTTAAGGAGCCCGGCCACGAACGAGCGATCGATCTTAAGTTGATCCGCCGGAATATCCCGGAAATAGGCGAGACTCGAATAACCCGTACCAAAATCATCAATAGACACCTTTATGCCCTCCTCTCGGAGACCATTGAGCTTGGCACAGCTGCTGTCGGCATCACCCACGAAAGATTGCTCCAGGACCTCAAGGTAAAGCGTGGTATTATCTGGTTTCCAGAGTTCCCGGGCACTCAATACGATGTCCGCGAAATCGGCTTGTTCCAGGATCCGCGTAGGGATGTTTACCGAGACTTCCAGTTCACCCCACTGCCTTGTCCACTGGTCACTCAGGCGCAATGCGCTATTGAGCATCCACTCCGTCAGCGGCTTGATAAACCCGATTGATTCCGCGACAGGGATAAATATATTCGGAGCCAGCAATCCACGCGACGGACTCTCCCAACGTACCAGCGCTTCTGCACCGATAGGCTTACGGGTCGCCAAAGATATTTTTGGCTGAAAGTAGACACGCAATTGGGATGCCTTGATGGAATCCTTCAACTCCAGCTCGATGTCCCAGTTTTCAGAGATTTCATCTTCCGTCTTTCGTTCTGCTAGACAGACCTGCTGCCCGGAGTAACGCGCCTGCGCAAGCGCCTTCTCTGCCTCACTCAGCAGAACATCCGGCCCGGTAGCATGTTCCGGACAAAGTGCAATACCGATATGTCCGTTACAGCGCACCTGCTCGCTGTCGAGTTGAATGGGTATATCGAGCAGGCGTTGTAACTTGAACGCGGCAAGTTGTGCATGGCCGCCATTCATAATCCCCGAAAGAATCAGGGCAAACTGATCGTCGCCTATCCGGGCTATCTGGTCCTGCTTCCGTTTAACCTGCTCAAGCGTTTTTGCGACAGCACGAAGGACCAGATCACCGGCAGCATATCCAAACAATCGATTGATGCGTTTAAAGTCACGAATGTCGACTACAATTAACCCAATCGGTATCTGATGTTCGTTCGCCTCCGTGACTTCACACTCAAGAATGTGCAGGAAGTGCTGGCGGTCGAACAGTCCTGTAACTGCGTCTCTCACCGATTTGGTCGCCTGTGTGCCCCCTGTTTAGAGGAAAACTTCCTTCATATCGATACCGTAGGCTCCCGGTGGCAAGCCCGTTGCGACCGATAAGCTTTCATCCGTGAGAGAAAGATCCACATACTTGAAGTCCTGCAAGGGTTCCTTGTTTTCATCAAGCAGGAGCATAATCGACGGACGCAGACGCCGAAGACCATTCACGGCAATCACCGCGCCTACTGCACCGGTGTTCAGCTCGACAAGCGAGCCGGTTGGATACAGGCCAACCGTCTGTATAAACTGTTCGACGAGTTCCGCCTGGAACGTCTTACCACGTAATCCGTAAAGTTCTGCAATGGCTTCATGAGGCGGCATCGGTCCGGAGGTAACGTATGGACGCCTGCTGGTCATTGCATCGAAGCTGTCGACAATTCCGGCAATTCGTCCAAAGATGGGAATCTCAGAGTTGCTGAGACCTTGGGGATAGCCACTGCCATCAGCCCTTTCATGGTGGGTCGCAATCATCTGCAATACGTCCATGGGAAGCTTCTGCTTAAGGGACTGTCGGGTTGATGCGGCCAGCATTCGCAGCCCAAAATCCACGTGGGCGCGCATCTGGTCCCGCTCACCCGGACTCAATGCACCTTTTTTCTTCAGCAGCTCCAAAGGTATCTGACTTTTCCCGGTATCGAGTAACAGCCCGCCAAGAGCCAAAGATTCTACGCTCTGTTTATCCAGGCCCAAGTGCCTGCCAAATGTAGCACACCAGACGGATGTTCCGAGTGATCGAGTGTAAGTGTAGTCATCGAGCTGTTTTAGCTTGATGACAAGCGCCATTGCGTCGGGGTTCCTGATGATACTGTCGACGACATTGGAGATGCTCTCGTTAAGCGCCGTGAGATCGATCTCAGCGCCCCGGCTCAGGTTTGCCAACAGCTGTTGAAAATCACTACTGATGTTCTCATACGCCTGGCTGGCTGTTTTAAGTTCGGCATCATACTTGACCGTATTCGCGTAAGTGGTTTTTCGAAGTGTGGTGTATTCGTTGTGAACTTTTCTTTCACTGGACAGTTTCTTATTGCCCGGATTGTTGCTGGGCTTGGAATATGCCCTCAGCCCCTCTCTGAGCACCCAAAAGCGAGGGGCCGGTGATGCGCCTGCCTCAACGTCGACGTAGACGTAGTTGCAATACTTTCGCAGACGCTCGATGTCCTGGTCGCTCCTGATATGAAACCCTTGCAGCTCAAAGGGTGTCTTTAGCCAGGGTTTGTCAAGGCGCGAGACATACATGCCTATCTCCAGCCCGTCGACACTTGTCTTGACTTCCTTTTTCATCTGCACTTATCCCACTGAATGCACTTTAATAATCCTGATGACCGCAATCATGGGTCTTGATCGTGAGCAGGTAGGAATCCGCTTTTTTGGCGCCATGCATACCAGACCGAAGGCCGGTTTATTCAGCAGAGTATTCGGCTGTAAGACGTCTTTCTTTAAGAGATCTAAAGGGTTAACGTTTGCAGAAGGAGTCCTGCACCCTGCATATCGAATTAGCCGTCAGTTCTGCTCTTTTCGGACCATCCAGGGCGGGTACAGAGATCCAATGGCTACGTAAGTGCCGGCCGTGGCACGACAAGTCGACAATTCTCTTGAAGAATTTCATGAACAACCCGATTACCCTGCAGACGAATCGACGCGCCTGGATACGCTGCGTTGGTTGAACATTCTCGATACCTCGGCCGAGGAGCGCGATGCCAGGTTGAGCCGCTTTGCCAAACGGTTGCCCGGAGGCCCCATCGCAGCGGCGCGCACAGTCGGTCGGCAGATCCGGGGGCTTCGGCAGCTTTGCATCCCTGGCCACAGACCGGGAACGCTAACTTATATGCGTTTGATCCAGGTCAACTTCGACGCGACACAGGTTCCCTTAGTATTGGCACTGTCAGCAAAGAGTCTTCAGATCGGCTTCTCTGCCCTGAATCGCGTTAAGGAGTCACTCGCGATCGTCTTATCAGGGCTGTCAGACCCAAAACGGTAACCTTCAGCGGAAAGCGGTCAGCACCGTGAAAGAACAAAGAACAAAGGAAAGAAGACACGATTTTGATTCGGCACAAACCTTTCCGTTTGCCGATTGCGCCGGTCGCATTGTCCATCAGGATCGCCGCACAATCCCGGATAGACGGCTGAATAGCATCCGGCTTGAGGTAGTGGTATTCGAGGCGGTGGATACTGGCCGCGGCTGGCGACATTAAGCCCGGCAGAGACAATCCTTAAAGCCGCCTTATGGCGGCGTTGCTTTGTGTGGCGACCCTGGCATGCTCGCCTTTTCAAGGAGGTGCCTTATGGAACTACTCAAAGACCTTGGGCTGGATATCGGCCAGACAGGCGGGCTTGTTGCAGTCGTAGTCCTGGCGGGACTGATGATCCTGCTCTCCGTGTCAGCGTACACAGCTCAGAAATGGGCTTATAAGACCTGGAAACAAAACGTGTGAATGAAAAATTGACCAAATTACTGGAATTGGCGCAAACAGGATCAGGCATACGTCAGCAGCAGACGCCAGCTTCAGGAAAGCCTGGCGCACGGCGGCGCGAACCGACCATCGGAAAGGCAGATATTTGAATGCTGGCCCGACCGCAACCTGTTCTTCGGTGGCGTCCATGCGGTGGCAAACACGGCCCGTCGGGGTTCTATTGTTACGGCGATCCGCGCCGTGGCGGTGTTGCGGTCAGCGTCGCCGAGTGACTGTGTCAGGGCCGGGCGGCTTTACCGGGATGGAATGGCGGTTATCGGCCTGGACCCGTGCGTCCAACGGCAGGGTGGCCTGAACCTGCGACGCTCCCCAAACGTCGAGCTGCGTTGAGCTTCACGTTCGGTCAGCCCTCTACGGTTCCGCCTGTGGCAGTAAGTTACTATGAATATTTTGTTTTTTTGAAGCTTTTTGGTATGACCAAAATCGACTATCCTAATTATTATCCTAGGAGTACCCGCCCCGCAGGCGGCGCGCTGTCCCGCGCAGCAAACAGCCAAATGCTTTGCCAATAACTCCAATAGGTTACGTTTTGTTTGATGAGAGGCTGTCGGATTTGGGCGCGCGTAGCGAGCAAGGTGGGAGGGCGAGGCCATTTTTTCGATCGTTTGAGGAGAATAGCCGTAGCTATTTGACGAAAAGGATCGGGAAAATGGCGCGCTCTCCCACCGGCGCAGTAGATCAGTCCCAAGTCCGACAGCCTCCTAGTTCGGATGAAAATTGTCGCAGAAAATGTTCGGTTATTGGGGGTGTGGACAATGAACGCGATGGCAAAACTCAAGGCTGCCGTTGTTCTGGCTGGCGCCACTTCTGTTGCCTCGATGAGCGCGAGTGCCTGGTGGAATGACGACGATGACTATGACCGGTGGTACGGTGGACGATGGTACGGCTACCCCGACTACGGCTGGGTGGCTGCCCTGGCTACGGCTGGGGCGGCTATCCGTACTACGGCTGGGGCGCCTGCCGAGGCTATGGCTGGGGAGGCCACGGCTGGGGAGGCCACCCGGGATACGGCTACGACCAGCCCAAAACCATCATCGTGAACCCGCAGGTCAACGATGGCAGCAGCAAGCCTGCACCCAAGCTTCCCAAATAAGGACGATCGGCCGTTCAGAAACGTGCATCTCGCGGCGAGCGACGGACGGTTTAGGCCTGCGGTTTCAGTCACTGCGACAGACGGGCTACCCGCACAGGGGAGCAGCACCTGCACGACCGGTTTCGGCGTTTTGCCGTTGTACGGTCATTCAGGACGATCCGGCGCTACTCAGGATGGGGTTGAAGCACAGCGGAACTGTAAGTCACGATTCTGGCGTGTGCCCGCCACCTTTCAGCGTCCGCTTGAGAAAGCGATCAAGGCGCTTGATAGCGGCTCAGCCAGTCCTGGAATATCTCTGCTGGCATCGGTTTTGCGAAAAGATAGCCTTGCACCGAATCACACTGCATTCTGTTCAATACTGCCAGCGTCTCCCTGTCCTCAACGCCCTCGGCGACCACGGAAAGCTCGAAGCGGTGCGCGAGATTAATGATCAGATCAACGATATTCGCATTCGCTTTATCCTTAAGGAGCCCGGCCACGAACGAGCGATCGATCTTAAGTTGATCCGCCGGAATATCCCGGAAATAGGCGAGACTCGAATAACCCGTACCAAAATCATCAATAGACACCTTTATGCCCTCCTCTCGGAGACCATTGAGCTTGGCACAGCTGCTGTCGGCATCACCCACGAAAGATTGCTCCAGGACCTCAAGGTAAAGCGTGGTATTATCTGGTTTCCAGAGTTCCCGGGCACTCAATACGATGTCCGCGAAATCGGCTTGTTCCAGGATCCGCGTAGGGATGTTTACCGAGACTTCCAGTTCACCCCACTGCCTTGTCCACTGGTCACTCAGGCGCAATGCGCTATTGAGCATCCACTCCGTCAGCGGCTTGATAAACCCGATTGATTCCGCGACAGGGATAAATATATTCGGAGCCAGCAATCCACGCGACGGACTCTCCCAACGTACCAGCGCTTCTGCACCGATAGGCTTACGGGTCGCCAAAGATATTTTTGGCTGAAAGTAGACACGCAATTGGGATGCCTTGATGGAATCCTTCAACTCCAGCTCGATGTCCCAGTTTTCAGAGATTTCATCTTCCGTCTTTCGTTCTGCTAGACAGACCTGCTGCCCGGAGTAACGCGCCTGCGCAAGCGCCTTCTCTGCCTCACTCAGCAGAACATCCGGCCCGGTAGCATGTTCCGGACAAAGTGCAATACCGATATGTCCGTTACAGCGCACCTGCTCGCTGTCGAGTTGAATGGGTATATCGAGCAGGCGTTGTAACTTGAACGCGGCAAGTTGTGCATGGCCGCCATTCATAATCCCCGAAAGAATCAGGGCAAACTGATCGTCGCCTATCCGGGCTATCTGGTCCTGCTTCCGTTTAACCTGCTCAAGCGTTTTTGCGACAGCACGAAGGACCAGATCACCGGCAGCATATCCAAACAATCGATTGATGCGTTTAAAGTCACGAATGTCGACTACAATTAACCCAATCGGTATCTGATGTTCGTTCGCCTCCGTGACTTCACACTCAAGAATGTGCAGGAAGTGCTGGCGGTCGAACAGTCCTGTAACTGCGTCTCTCACCGATTTGGTCGCCTGTGTGCCCCCTGTTTAGAGGAAAACTTCCTTCATATCGATACCGTAGGCTCCCGGTGGCAAGCCCGTTGCGACCGATAAGCTTTCATCCGTGAGAGAAAGATCCACATACTTGAAGTCCTGCAAGGGTTCCTTGTTTTCATCAAGCAGGAGCATAATCGACGGACGCAGACGCCGAAGACCATTCACGGCAATCACCGCGCCTACTGCACCGGTGTTCAGCTCGACAAGCGAGCCGGTTGGATACAGGCCAACCGTCTGTATAAACTGTTCGACGAGTTCCGCCTGGAACGTCTTACCACGTAATCCGTAAAGTTCTGCAATGGCTTCATGAGGCGGCATCGGTCCGGAGGTAACGTATGGACGCCTGCTGGTCATTGCATCGAAGCTGTCGACAATTCCGGCAATTCGTCCAAAGATGGGAATCTCAGAGTTGCTGAGACCTTGGGGATAGCCACTGCCATCAGCCCTTTCATGGTGGGTCGCAATCATCTGCAATACGTCCATGGGAAGCTTCTGCTTAAGGGACTGTCGGGTTGATGCGGCCAGCATTCGCAGCCCAAAATCCACGTGGGCGCGCATCTGGTCCCGCTCACCCGGACTCAATGCACCTTTTTTCTTCAGCAGCTCCAAAGGTATCTGACTTTTCCCGGTATCGAGTAACAGCCCGCCAAGAGCCAAAGATTCTACGCTCTGTTTATCCAGGCCCAAGTGCCTGCCAAATGTAGCACACCAGACGGATGTTCCGAGTGATCGAGTGTAAGTGTAGTCATCGAGCTGTTTTAGCTTGATGACAAGCGCCATTGCGTCGGGGTTCCTGATGATACTGTCGACGACATTGGAGATGCTCTCGTTAAGCGCCGTGAGATCGATCTCAGCGCCCCGGCTCAGGTTTGCCAACAGCTGTTGAAAATCACTACTGATGTTCTCATACGCCTGGCTGGCTGTTTTAAGTTCGGCATCATACTTGACCGTATTCGCGTAAGTGGTTTTTCGAAGTGTGGTGTATTCGTTGTGAACTTTTCTTTCACTGGACAGTTTCTTATTGCCCGGATTGTTGCTGGGCTTGGAATATGCCCTCAGCCCCTCTCTGAGCACCCAAAAGCGAGGGGCCGGTGATGCGCCTGCCTCAACGTCGACGTAGACGTAGTTGCAATACTTTCGCAGACGCTCGATGTCCTGGTCGCTCCTGATATGAAACCCTTGCAGCTCAAAGGGTGTCTTTAGCCAGGGTTTGTCAAGGCGCGAGACATACATGCCTATCTCCAGCCCGTCGACACTTGTCTTGACTTCCTTTTTCATCTGCACTTATCCCACTGAATGCACTTTAATAATCCTGATGACCGCAATCATGGGTCTTGATCGTGAGCAGGTAGGAATCCGCTTTTTTGGCGCCATGCATACCAGACCGAAGGCCGGTTTATTCAGCAGAGTATTCGGCTGTAAGACGTCTTTCTTTAAGAGATCTAAAGGGTTAACGTTTGCAGAAGGAGTCCTGCACCCTGCATATCGAATTAGCCGTCAGTTCTGCTCTTTTCGGACCATCCAGGGCGGGTACAGAGATCCAATGGCTACGTAAGTGCCGGCCGTGGCACGACAAGTCGACAATTCTCTTGAAGAATTTCATGAACAACCCGATTACCCTGCAGACGAATCGACGCGCCTGGATACGCTGCGTTGGTTGAACATTCTCGATACCTCGGCCGAGGAGCGCGATGCCAGGTTGAGCCGCTTTGCCAAACGGTTGCCCGGAGGCCCCATCGCAGCGGCGCGCACAGTCGGTCGGCAGATCCGGGGGCTTCGGCAGCTTTGCATCCCTGGCCACAGACCGGGAACGCTAACTTATATGCGTTTGATCCAGGTCAACTTCGACGCGACACAGGTTCCCTTAGTATTGGCACTGTCAGCAAAGAGTCTTCAGATCGGCTTCTCTGCCCTGAATCGCGTTAAGGAGTCACTCGCGATCGTCTTATCAGGGCTGTCAGACCCAAAACGGTAACCTTCAGCGGAAAGCGGTCAGCACCGTGAAAGAACAAAGAACAAAGGAAAGAAGACACGATTTTGATTCGGCACAAACCTTTCCGTTTGCCGATTGCGCCGGTCGCATTGTCCATCAGGATCGCCGCACAATCCCGGATAGACGGCTGAATAGCATCCGGCTTGAGGTAGTGGTATTCGAGGCGGTGGATACTGGCCGCGGCTGGCGACATTAAGCCCGGCAGAGACAATCCTTAAAGCCGCCTTATGGCGGCGTTGCTTTGTGTGGCGACCCTGGCATGCTCGCCTTTTCAAGGAGGTGCCTTATGGAACTACTCAAAGACCTTGGGCTGGATATCGGCCAGACAGGCGGGCTTGTTGCAGTCGTAGTCCTGGCGGGACTGATGATCCTGCTCTCCGTGTCAGCGTACACAGCTCAGAAATGGGCTTATAAGACCTGGAAACAAAACGTGTGAATGAAAAATTGACCAAATTACTGGAATTGGCGCAAACAGGATCAGGCATACGTCAGCAGCAGACGCCAGCTTCAGGAAAGCCTGGCGCACGGCGGCGCGAACCGACCATCGGAAAGGCAGATATTTGATAGTTGGCACGCACGCGTGAACTACTGCGGCTCCGGCTCCCGTTCGAGCGTGCGCAGCTGTTCAGGGCTGAGTCGCTGCGCGGTCTCGAGCAAACCCTCCCTCGCCGCTTCGTCGCCACCGCTGACGGCGCGATTGAACCAGCGATAGGCTTCCATCTGGTCTTCATCGACGCCACGGCCGCTAGCATAGGCCCATCCGAGTCCCTGCTGTGATTCCACGATTCCCTGCTGCGCGGCTTTCAGCCACCAGTGCACGGCCTGAGTGTCGTCCTGCTCGGTGCCGATGCCCTTGTGGTAATGCCAGCCAAGGAAATGCTGCGCGAGCGCGACATTCTCGCGCGCCAGGCGCGAGACAATGGCGAAGGAACGTCCAAATTCGCCCTGGCTTATGGCAGTAACCGCCTGCTGCAGTTCTGGGTGATCCTCCTGCATAGTCTCGCTCGATTGCCCCTTGTTTTAACAGTGGCCCAGTATAGCCAACATGTCGCGTAGGGATCCAATAAGAAGCGTGCCATAATTGCGCGGCCATGTCCCAACCCCGCTCCGAACCGCAGGCCAAACGCCGCGCGGCCCTGCTGATCGGTGTATTGAGCCGCCTGCCGTTGCCGCTGCTGTACAGCCTTTCCGACCTGCTGTTCCTGCTGTTGTTCCACGTGGCGCGTTTTCAGCGCAGACTGCTACTGGACAATCTCGGTCGTGCCTTCCAGGACAAGACACCGGCCGAGATCCACCACCTGGCGGCGCGGAGCTACCGGAATGCACTCGATTTGCTCGTCGAAACGATCAAGGCCTGGCGCTTTGACACCCGCGACCTGCGCCACCGCGTCGAGATCGAGAATCCGGAATCCTTAACCGGGCTGTTGCGGCAACATAAAGTCGTGCTGGCGCTGACCTCGCATTGCGGCAACTGGGAGTGGCTGCAGCTTGCCTGTTCGGCGCAGCTCGATGCGCCGGTTGCGGCCGTATACAACCCGCTGAACCACCGCGGCGTTGACGCTGCGCTATTGGAGATGCGCGCGCGTTTCGGCAGCACGCTGATCGATGCCGGCAGCGCCTTGCCGCAGCTGATCGCCTTCAGCCGGCGGGGGGGCCTTATCGCACTGAATGCCGACCAGGGTCCCCGGCCCGAAGACGACAAATTCTGGACCGGCTTTCTCGGTATCGAGACGGCCTTTTTCACCGGTCCGGAGAAGCTCGCCCGGCTGTTCCGGGCGCCCGTCGTCTTTGTCGCCATGCAACGCCTGCGCCGCGGCCGCTTTCGCATCCGTTTTCAACCGCTGGCACAACCGCCCTACGGACAAGCGGCCGGCGAAATCATGCAACCCTACGTCGAAGCAGTGGAACAGCAGATCCGGTCGGCCCCGCAGGACTGGTTCTGGCTGTATAAACGCTGGAAGTACCGCAAGCCGGTCTACATCGACTATTGACCCTTGCATCAATGGAGAACGGCGCTGTTTCCCCAGCGCGCCGGCATCAACATCCATCAATGTAGGCCGCCAGGGTGCGGACCGTCGGGTGATCAAACAGGTCCGTTATCTCTACTTTGCCGGGAAAGCGCGTATCGATATCTTCGTGCAGGCCGACCAGGGTGAGCGAATCCGCACCCAGCTCGAACAGGTTCTGATCAACCTGAAGTTCATGGCCGGGAAACCGGACGAGGCACAGGTCCAGTAGTCGCTGTTCGGTCGGGTTTGCCCCTGCCGATATCTGCTTACCCGGAACAAGGGCCCCGAGTTCATCCAGCACCTGCCGATACTGGCCCCGTTCCCAGGCTTCAGCCAGCCGGTAGCGCTGCAGCTTGCCACTGGTGGTCCTCGGCAGCCGGTGCAGCGGCACCACTGCCAGCGCGCGCAGACCGCTGCCGCCAGCCAGTGCCGCCTGCACCGCGGTTGCCACTGGCAAAAAGTGCTCCAGGCTGCCGCGGTGCTGCACGCAGACCAGCAGTCGGTCCTCGGCGCAGTCCTCGCTTCGTACCGCCGTCACAGCGACCTTGCCGTGCGCCGCCACGCCAGCCTGTTCCAGCAGCCGCTCAACATCCTGCGGATACCAGTTCTGACCGGCGGCGAAAAACATGTCCCCGCTGCGCCCGGTGATAACCAGTCCCGCGTGACTGACAAAGCCAAGATCCCCGCTGTCCAGCCAATCGTCGGCGAACGCCTCGCGGTCGCACGCCGGACAGCGGTAGTAACCACGGGTCACGCTGGCACCGCGTATCTGCACGTGGCCGAGCGTCAAGTCCGGCAACTCACGCCCCTGGTCGTCGACGATCCGCAGTTCGCAACTGTCCAGTGGCTCGCCGAGGCAAACCAGCTCCACACCACCGGTGAGCTGTTCACCAGCCATCACGGTGTCACCCACCGCAAGCCGGTCGGCGGCCACCCGCAGCGTCTGCAGACCACTGCCGGGCGCAGGGAACGACACGGCAAGGCTGGCCTCAGCCAGACCGTATACCGGAAACAGGCTGTCCGCGCGCAGCCCCTGGCGCGCCAGCCGCCGCAGGAAATCGCGGCACACCCGGGCCGAGACCGGTTCGGCACCGCTGAATAACAGACGCACCTTGCCCAGGTCGAGCCCGGCGTCGGGCGTTGCGACGCAGTTCAGATAGTGCTGGTAACCGAAATTCGGTGAACACAGCAGGCTCGCGCCCTCAGAGGCCGCCGTTTCCAACCATAGCGCGGGGCGGCGGATGAACAGGTCGGTGGCCATCAGCACTTGTTCCAGGCGGTTGAACAGCGGTACCAGGTGAAAACCAACCAAGCCCATGTCGTGACTCAGCGGCATCCAGCTCAGTGTTACATCACCGCCGGCGATGCCCGCGGCCTCGCTGATGGCGCGGATGTTGGCCAGCAGATTGGTGTGAGTGAGCTGCACGCCCTTGGGCTCACTGGTGGAGCCCGATGAGAACTGGATGAGGGCAATGTCGCCGGGGCGCGTCTGGTGTTCCACGCCGATCGTCTCCATGTCCTGAAGGTCGTCCAGCAGACAGACGCACTGGGCAGGCAGGCGCGCGCCTGAATGCTCCTGTTTCAGGCGCTGATAGAGCAGCCGTTCGCTGAACAGCCAGGGGGCTTCGAAGCGCCCGGCGATGGCGGCAAGTTTGCCGAGCGACGCCGCCTGCGCACCGGCCGAAAGCGGCACGGGTATAAACCCGCCCAGCTGGCAGGCCCAGAAGGCATCGACATAGGCCTGGTTGTTGCGCACAAACAGCAGCAGCGCATCCCCCGGCCGCAGCCCGCGCTGCTGAAAATAGCCCAGCAGGCGCCGCGCCCGGTCCAACAGGGCCAGGTAGTCGACGCGTACATTGCGCTGGGCAGCCTGCACGAAACGCATGCCCTGTCGGCTGCTGGCCGCGCGTAGCAACAGATCGGCGAGCACGTCGGCTTCAGCCATGACCGGCATCTGCGGTTTGAAAGCGAAGATACAGCGGAGTGCGTGGCCGCAAGTTGACTTCCGCCTCCACCTCCACGGTTTGTGGACCTACGGGTTCCGGCTGCAGGTGCGTGGCCAGTACGGCCAGGTGAATCATCATCTCCGCCATGGCGAACGACTCGCCGATACAGTGACGCGGCCCGGCAGAGAACGGCAGATAGACGTAACGGTGGCGCCGCGCTTCGTTTGTGGGAGAGAAACGTTCGGGGCGAAACTCATCCGGTTGCTCCCAGTAGGCCGGATGGCGATGCAGCAACCAGCTGCAGATAAACAGGTCGGTACCCGCCGGCAGGCTATAATCACCCAGGCGGTCGGCCTGCAACGCCCGGCGGGTATACAGCCAGCCGGGCGGATACAGGCGCAGCGCTTCCCTGATCACCTGGGCAATAAACTGGAGGCGGTCCAGCGTATCCCAGTCGGGCACACGCTGCAGATCGACCGCCCGGCAGGCCGCCTGCACTTGTCGAAAACTGTCCGGGTGCAGCGCCAGCAGGTACCAGACCCAGTTCAAGGCCGCGGCGGTCGTTTCGTGGCCCGCTACGATCAGGGTAAGCAGTTCGTCGATGAGCTGTTTGTCCGCCATCGGTTCACCGCTGGTCGTTTCGCGCGCGAGCAGGCAGTGCGTCAACAGGTCCGGTGGAAAGCGTTGCTCGCGCCGCCTGGCGTCGATGATGGCGCGCAGCGGTTCCGACAGGGCACGAAACCGGACGGCAAACTGCAGGTCGCGCTGCCGGTCACTACTGACCAGCTGAAAAGGGGACCGCCCCGCAGCGTCCCTGAACCCGTGAAGATCTTCGGAAAACAGCGCCTGCAGTACCGGTATAAGGGTGGTTTCACTGACCGCTGCGGTCACATTTACGGCCTGTCCGCTGGCGGCTGCCGTCAGCCAGCGCTGCGCAAGCGCCTGCGCCTGTTGGTAATAAAGCGGGAAGAAAGTCTCTATCCGCGGTTTGTGGAAGGCCGCCTGCAGCAGCCGACGCTGCCGCCGCCAGCGCTCGCCTTCGCTGGCCATCAGTCCGTTGCCGAGCAGCAGACGCACCCGCTCGATACCGATGCCTTTGGTGTAGTTGCGATGATTGGAAACCAGAATGCGCCTGATCCAGTCCGGCTGCGTGACCACCCAGGTGTCCGCCGGACGCGACGCCGCACGTACCCGGTAACAGTCGCCGTAGCGCTGCCACAGCACCTGCATGCGCTGCAATTTATGCTCGCCACGTTCCAGATCGAACGGCTCCTGCGGCCCGGGAGGCAACTGGCCGGGAGCGTTAAGCGTCGACATTTATACCAAGGCTCTCAGTGAAATAGTGTGGTCGAACTTCGTACTTTGTCACACCGGCGGCGTAGGTTGGGTCGAGCGCAGCGAAGCCCAACAATGCCAGGTCTGGCGTAGTTACCGTTGGGCTTCGATGTCACCGGTACACAGCAGGGGGGCCGTTTACCCTGAGCCTGATTCGGTTGTCGAATGGCAAAAGATATCTCCTCTACAGGCCGAACGGGCCCCGCTGCCCGGCAAACACCACGCTCCAAAGATACATGAATGTAGTGATCAAAAGCACGCCGAAAACGCTCAGCTACGGGCCGGTGCGCGCCCTTTGGGTGAACATGATTTAACTCCCGCCGGGATCGCGGCCTGACCTGTCAGCATGACACGCCCGCAGTGCGACTCGCCACGGCTTTTCAGTTATAGTGAAACCCCAGCCCTCCATAGTAATGAATGATGTCGGCAACACAAGAAACCCCCGATGCCCTGCTGTTTATTGCTCCCGGCTGCCCCCACTGCCCGACCGTGCTCGCGGCCATGAGCGAGCTGGTGAAACAGGCGCT
Source organism: uncultured Gammaproteobacteria bacterium (assembly GCA_963814945.1). Lineage (GTDB taxonomy): Bacteria > Pseudomonadota > Gammaproteobacteria > DSM-19610 > DSM-19610 > Thiogranum. The sequence continues at coordinate 19,357 of CAWFEQ010000013.1, read as the reverse complement.
GGTGGGGCGGCTTGAAGTCGTCAATATCGCCGTCCACCCGCAGCGTGCCGAGCAGCTGGGCGTGCGCTCGGTACCCTGGCTGAAGCTGGGTGAGTTTGAGCTGGAGGGGCTGCACTCAACCGCCGAGTTGCGTCGCTGGGCGGAAAGGGCCAATACGCCCGCCGGTGTGGCGGACTATTTCTCTACGCAGCTCAAGCGCGGCCGCCTGCCGCAGGTGGCACGCATGGTGGCGGAACGGCCCGAGCACCTCGCGGCGCTGCTCGCACTGGCCGAAGACCCGGATACCGAACTTGCGGTGCGCATCGGTATCAGTGCCGTGATCGAGGACTTCGCCGGCAGCGCAGACCTGCTTGCCCAGCTCCCTGCCCTGCAGCGACTTGCCGTCAGCCGCGACCCACGGGTACGCGCGGACGCCTGTCATTTCCTGGCCCTGACCGAAAGTCCCGCGGCACTATCGGCGCTGGAACAACTGGCACAGGACAGTGAGCGGTCGGTGCGTGACATTGCGCAGGACTGCCTCGTAGACCTGCAGGACGGCGTGAAAACAGGTAACTGATCAAGAGCTGACCCGGATCAAAATGCCTGCGCCGCGCAAGCTATAAAACGTAAACCAGGCAGGCGGAGGGCCGCCTGCGAGAAACATGATACCCAAAGGAGGCATCCCATGAACGGTACCGGCAAATACATCCGATTCTTCAACGAAATCGGCATAGAAGACGTGCCGCTGGTCGGCGGCAAGAACGCGTCGCTTGGCGAGATGTACCGTGAGCTGACGCCACAGGGCATCAAGATACCCAACGGCTTTGCCACCACCGCCGACGCCTACCGTTACCTGCTCGACGAGGCCGGGCTGTGGGACAAGCTGCACCCGCTGCTCGATACTCTGGATGCCGACGATATCGGCCAGCTGAGCGAACGCGGCGCCCAGGCGCGTTCCCTGGTATACGGCGCATCCCTGCCCGCCGATTTCAGACAGGAACTGCTGGACGCTTACCGGCGGTTGCACGACGAATACGGCGAAGACATGAGCGTGGCTATCCGCAGCTCGGCCACCGCCGAAGATCTGCCGACCGCCAGTTTCGCCGGCCAGCAGGACACTTATTTGAATATCCGCGGTGAGGCCGAGTACCTGGATGCGTGCAAACGCTGTTTCGCCAGCCTGTTTACCGACCGCGCCATTCACTACCGTATCGACCAGGGCTTCGATCATTTCAAGGTCGCGCTGTCCATCGGTGTCATGAAGATGGTGCGTTCCGATCTGGCGGCCTCCGGGGTCATGTTTTCGCTCGACACCGAAACCGGGTTTCGTGACGTGGTATTCATTACCGCCGCGTATGGGCTGGGAGAGAACGTGGTGCAGGGCGCCGTGGATCCCGACGAATTCTACGTGCACAAGCCGACCTTCGAAAAGGGGCACCGTACGGTGCTGCGCCGGGTACTGGGCAGCAAAAAAGTGAAAATGATCTACGGCCGCGGGCGCACCCGCGAGACAACCCGCAATGTGCCGACCTCACAGGCCGAACGCACGGGGTTCTGTATCAGCGACGCCGATGTGTTGAAGCTCGCTGACTATGCCATCAAGGTCGAAAAGCACTACAGCAGCAAAGCCGGCGTGGACCGCCCCATGGACATGGAGTGGGCCCGGGACGGTATCGACGGTGAAATTTACATGGTGCAGGCAAGACCGGAAACCGTCGCATCCCAGCGCAAGGGGGCCATACTCGAGGAATACCAGCTTGAGGAGCAGGCGACAACCGTTGTGACTCAGGGGCGCGCCGTGGGGGGCAAGATCGCCGTCGGCAAGGCGCATGTCATCGACAGGCTGGAACAACTGGGCACTTTCAAGCCGGGTGAAGTACTGGTGTCGGACACAACCAACCCTGACTGGGAACCGGTGATGAAAACCGCCGCTGCCATCGTCACCAACCGTGGCGGCCGAACCTGTCATGCCGCCATCATCGCCCGCGAGCTGGGCATTCCCGCGGTCGTCGGCTGTTCCGACGCCACCCAAACCGTTCACAATGGCGACCCGGTGACCGTGTCCTGCGCCGAAGGTGATATCGGACGCGTGTACCCGGGCGAGCTGCGCTTCACCGTCCTGCAAACGGACTTGTCCACGCTGGCGCGGCCCAAAACCGAGATCATGATCAACCTCGGCAACCCGGAGCTCGCGTTCAAGACCTGCCAGCTGCCCAACAATGGTGTCGGACTGGCGCGCATGGAATTCATCATCAATGAATACATCAAGGCGCACCCCATGGCGTTGCTGCATCCCGAGAAAATCCAGGACCGCACTGAACGCGAGAGCATTCTCGGACTGATCGCGGGGCATCAGGATGCACGCGAGTATTTTGTCCAGCGGCTTGCCGAAGGCGTGGGCACCATCGCCGCCGCCTTCTATCCCAAGCCGGTGGTGGTGCGCATGTCGGACTTCAAGACCAACGAGTACGCGAGCCTGCTCGGCGGCCGCTGGTTTGAACCCGAAGAAGCCAACCCGATGATCGGGTTCCGCGGTGCGGCACGCTACAGCCACCCAGCCTACGCCGAAGGTTTTGCGCTCGAATGCGCGGCCATGCAGCGCGTGCGTGACGATATGGGTCTGGTCAACACGATACTGATGATCCCTTTCTGCCGTCGTGTCGACGAGGCCGAACGTGTTATAGCCACCATGGCCGGCCACGGACTGAAGCGCGGGGACAACGGCCTGCAGATTTACATGATGTGCGAAATCCCCAATAACGTCATCCTCATCGACCGCTTCGCCGAATACTTCGACGGCTTTTCCATCGGTTCGAACGACCTGACGCAGTTGACGCTGGGTGTCGACCGCGATTCCGAGATTGTGGCCTTCGAATTCGACGAACGCGACGCCGGTGTCAAGGAAATGATCCGCCTCGCGGTGGAAGGCGCGCGACGCAACGGCCGCCACTCGGGACTGTGCGGCCAGGCACCCTCGGACTATCCGGAAATGGCGGAATATCTTGTCAGCATCGGTATCGATTCAATGAGCCTGAACCCGGATACTGTGCTGGCCACCACCCGCCAGATCCTCGAGGTGGAAAAACAACTGGGAGTGAAGCCGTCACCGTGACCAGAAAACACTACCGCCCCGAGGTTCCTGAACCCGCCAGGGCAACACAGCGCCGGGACGACCTGCCCTGGCGGCAGCCCAAATCACCCGCCGATGATCCGCAGGCGCCGGCCAAGCTTGAACAGATTCTTGCCAGCCCGAGTTACATCCAGGCCGACAAGGACCCGGATTTCCTGAGTCGCGATGATACCCGCGGCGTCCGCCTGCAGGTCGATTACCTCAAACCCGAACTGCTGCTCAGAGAGCACGGCGTGGAGAAAACCATCGTGGTGTTCGGCAGCACGCGCATTGTCGAAGCCGCCCACGCGCGGCGCAGGGTTGAACAACTGCAGGCTGCGGTGACAGCTGACCCGGACAACGGTGAGCTCACGCACCGGCTGGGAATCGCGCGGCGCGTCCTGGAAAACAGCCGTTATTACGACATTGCTCGCGAGTTCGGCAAGCTGGTCGGCACCTCCGGCAAAGGTCCGCAGGATGCGCGCCTGGTGGTGATGACCGGAGGCGGGCCCGGCATCATGGAAGCGGCTAACCGTGGCGCGCACGATGCCGGCGCAAAGAATGTCGGCCTCAACATCAGTCTGCCGCATGAACAATATCCCAACCCTTACCTGACACCGGAACTGGCCTTCCACTTCCACTACTTCGCGCTGCGCAAGCTGCATTTTCTGCAACGGGCCAGGGCGCTGGTGGCTTTCCCGGGCGGATTCGGCACCTGCGACGAGCTGTTCGAGACCCTGATGCTGATCCAGACGCGGAAGATCAGCCCGCTGCCCGTGGTCCTTGTGGGGGAAACCTTCTGGCGCCAGACCTTCAACATCGACTTCATGGTGGAAGAAGGTGTTATCGACCCCGAAGACCGGGAGCTTTTCTGGTATGCAGAAACCGCCGAAGCCATCTGGGAAGGCATTCAGTGCTGGCACGAAGCGGGCCGCGTACCACTGTTCGACCGCAACAATCACTGACCGGTCAATATCAGCCGTGCCGGCCCGCCGCCAGATAAACGAACCAGAATCCTATGGACGACCCAGTGCATGAAAATTTCTTTCCACGGCGCCGATCGCACGGTGACCGGCTCCTGTCACCTGGTTGAATGTAACGGCAAGCGGCTTCTCGTGGACTGCGGCCTCTACCAGGGCGGCCGCGAAATCGACGAGGAAAACAGTGCGCCGTTTGGCTTCGATGCGGCCGACGTTGATTTTCTGCTGCTGACCCACGCCCACCTGGATCACTGCGGCCGCATCCCCCTGCTCGCCCGCCGGGGTTTTCGCGGCGAAATCATCACCACCGCGGCCTCCTGTGAACTGGCACGGCTGGTGATGCTCGATGCCGCGCACCTGCAGGAGGAGGAAGCCAGCTACAGGCAGCGCAAGGCCTCACGCCACGGCGATCACCGCGTGGGGTACATCGACCCGCTGTACACCACGCTGGATGCGTTGAATGCGCTGGACTTCTTCGGTCGCAAAGCCGTTTACGGCAAATCACTGGAGCTGGCGCCGGGGATCCGGGCGACCTTTCTCGATGCGGGTCATATACTCGGCTCGGCGAGTGTCTTTCTGCAACTCGAGGAAGAGGGTCGCGCGTGTTCCGTGCTGTTTTCCGGCGACCTGGGCTACTCCGGCCGGGTCATATTGCGCGACCCGGCAAAACCGCCACACGCCGACGTGGTGGTCATGGAGACGACCTACGGCGACCGGCTGCACAAACAGCTCGGGCCCTCCGTCAAGGAACTCTTTGCGGCCATCAACGACACCTTCCAGCGGGGCGGCAACGTCGTGATCCCGACCTTTGCCCTGGAGCGTTCGCAGGAGATTCTCTATCACCTGCGAGAAGGCGTGGAAGCCAGCGACATCCCGCGCACCACCCAGGTGTTCCTCGACTCGCCCATGGCCATTTCGGCCACCGAGATTTTCAAACGGCATCCGGAGTGTTATGACGCCGAGGCGTCACAGCTGTTCAAGCAGGGCCGCGACCCGTTCACGCTGCGTGGCCTGAGCTTCTCGCGCGAGGCCGCCGACTCCATGGCTATTAACCGTATCCAGGGCGGCGCAGTGATCATGGCCGGCTCGGGCATGTGTACCGGTGGGCGCGTCCGGCATCACCTCAAGCACAACCTTTGGCGGCGTGACTGCAGTGTCATCTTTGTCGGCTTCGCGGCGCTGAACACGCTGGGACGGCGTATCATCGACGGCGCCAAGAAGGTACGAATCTTTGGCGAAGAAATCCCGGTACGGGCCCGTATCTACACTATAGGGGGTTTCTCCGCGCACGCCGACCAGGCGGAGCTGCTGGCCTGGTACAGGCAAACCGGCACTCCGCGGACAACGTTCCTGGTGCACGGTGAAGAACAGGCCATGCAGCGCTTGGCCCAGGAGCTGGGCCACGCGCACATCGAAATGCCGGAAACCGGCCAGGAATATCCCCTTTAACCGCTCGAGGCCACGTACGGCAGCGTACCCTGAATAGTCCGCCGGATTCAGCCGATCGCTTCGTTTTACGGCCAACAGCCAGACCGACCGGCCAGTCGGCCGATCGAATCCGTAGGTTGGGCTGAGCGTAGCGAAGCCCATCAACATCCTTGTGGCAAAAATTACGCGTGTCGAGGCGTCAACCAGCGTAGGTAGGTTGGGCTGAGCGCAGCGAAGCCCAACGGTCAGCAGGCCTGTATTTCGACAGGGGTGATTTCTGGTGCCATCACTGTGTTGGGCTTCGCTGCGGCTCAACCCAACCTACGTCCTGACCTTAGGCATCCGCTATTGGGCCTCTACAGGGTGAAGCCTAGACTGTCGGGACTTGGGGCTGATCTACTGCGCTCTCCCACCTTGCTCGGACGATCGCCCAAGCCCGACAGCCTCCTAGAACAGGGATAACTGCGGGCGCGCTGCCACAGGAGGGGCGAAGCTACCGCAGTTGAATTCCGGCATGCCGGGAAACTGCAGCCGCTGACTGCGGCGGCAAACCGCTGGCCAATGAGATCGGCAAACACGCCCGTGCCGGTCATACGACGCCCGAAGGCCGGGTCGTTTTCCCGGCCGCCGCGCAGGTCACGGATACGGTTCATCACGTGTTCCGCCTTGTCGGGCACATGGCAGTCGAGCCAGTCGCGAAACAGGCCTTTCACTTCGTGCGGCAGCCGGATCATGACATACCCCGCGGTCAAGGCACCGGCGGCGCGCACGCTCGCCAGTATCGTTTCGATGTCACTGTCGTTGAGAAACGGGATGACCGGCGCCACCAGCACGCCCACCGGAATGCCCGCTTCCGCAAGCCTGCCCACCGTCTCCAGGCGACGATGTGGCGTCGCCGCGCGGGGTTCCAGGGTGCGCGCCAGCTGCTTGTTCAGCGTGGTGACCGACACCGTCACCTGCACCAGCCCCTGCGCCGCCATGCTCACCAGGATATCCATGTCCCGCTCGACCAGCGCTGATTTGGTCACGATGCCTACCGGGTGGCGATAGTCGTGCAACACCTTGAGCAAGGCGCGGGTAATGCCCAGCTTGCGTTCAGCCGGCTGGTAGGCATCGGTGTTGACCCCAAGCGCGATGGGCTGACATCGGTAGGTGTTTCTGGAAAGTTCCTGCTGCAACAGGCTGGCCGCATCCGGCTTGTAGAAAATGCGGGTTTCAAAATCCAGCCCCGGTGAACAATCCAGGTAGGCGTGGGTGGGGCGGGCAAAACAGTACACACAGCCGTGTTCGCACCCACGGTAGGGATTGATCGAGCGGTCAAATGGTATATCCGGCGACTGGTTGTAAACGATCAGCGAACGACTCCTGTCCCCAATCAGCTGTGTGGGCAGCGCGCGCGGCGCCTGCAGCGATCCCCACCCGTCATCAAAAACCTCGCTGCCAGCAGCGTGAAAACGGTTATCGGGATTGCTCAGCGCCCCGCGCCCGGGGGTGTCGGCAGACTGTTTGTGCATATGGCATACTCAGGTTGCTTTCCGGCAGTAGTATGCCCGAATATACTGTATATGTATACAGTATTCTGGTGTCGCCGGGGACCGGGCGGGCGCGCCGGAAGCCGACCCGTCGACGCCTCCACACCCCTCGTTTCCACCGAATTTGTGTTGGGCTTAGCTGCGCTCAGCACCAGCCTGCCCGCATCCGTCGCCTGAAGGCGAGGGTGTACGAATCCTTTTCGGGGCTCGCAATAGCAATCTACTATTATATCAATTGTTTATATAATATTTATGATAAATACAATTAAATGTGATCGGCCGATCCCGCGAGCACCGGGGGCATCGCAAAGCCCGCATCCTTGATCAGGATCATATCAGTTACCGCGCGGGTCTGTTTTTATACCTGGAGTTGATTTGGACCAGGGAAAGAGTATTGGACATGAATACCGTCAGCATGAGTATTTCCGGCATTTTCGCCATTTTCGCCATCGCTTTCGCCGTGCTTCTGCTGGCGGCGATTCTTGCCAATCAGAAGACCGCCAGGCGTTACCGCCAGGAGCTCAGCGAAAAGCTTTCCAGCCTCCGGCTGTCACGCATGCTGGCGTTCCACCGGATCAACCAGGGTAACTACCTGCACACCCAGGCCGTGGTGGACATCGAGAAACAGATGAAGCGCTGTTCAAATTGCGCGCAGACCCGGCGCTGTGAGGAAGTCCTCGCTGGCAGTTCACCGGCGGACACCGGCTTCTGCGCCAATGACAGCGATCTCCAGGAGATCAAGCGAGACGTTGAAGCCGCCGCCTGACCCGGCCACTGGCGGGACGCTGCTGCTACAACCAGCGCACCAGGTAGAAAAGGTACTGCCCTTCCGAGGACTTTGACGGACCGGCAACAACCGCTGCGTAGCGATGGTGTTCCGGATCGGCTGCCGCGCGGGCTGCCGGTTCGCTTTCCATGATCTCGAGACAGTTGGCGGACAGGCGTTTCTTCTTTTTCGGCGCGTATACGACGGCGAACTGCTCTTGCACGACACCGCCGCGGTCCATCATCAGCCCGCGAATAGAGACACCCATGTCAGTCGTTGAAGCCGCAGCTGCCCCCGCCACAGCAGGGGCCAGCCGCGCAGGGTGGCGCCGATTCACCGAGACTGGCGCTTTTCACAATCTGACCACCGGTCGCCAGGCGCTGCACCGGACTGTTTACCGGCGTATCACCGGCATCGACGCCGGCCCGTGTGCACAACTCGCCCCAGCTCGACAAGGTCTCGTTCATACGATGTTTCACCTCGACCACGCGGCCGTTGGCTGCACACAGATAATCATAGGTCGGCATACTTCATACCCCCGTACAAATCGCCGGTTCAATCGATCGCCGCGCCACTCGGGCGGCGTCCTGCAAACAATATAAGCGAACGGTTATGCACAGTAAACCAGGGCGAACTGGAATTACCGCACAGAACGCACCTGACCTTTTGTAAATTCTCAGATTTTCATCATAAGGTATTGACTTATAACAATATCAATAATTGATCGAAATTTCACCGATTTAATACGACAGCTGTAAACAGACTTGTCAGGCGCTGTTTTTTACCCGTCATCCACAAAGTTGTCCACAGTTTTTGTGGATAACTTTGCGGTTCTCCTCGGGCTCACCGCCCGCTTTCCCGTCTGCGCTCCTGCACGATCACCCAGGGGGCCACCACCACGGCCCACAACTCCGGGTCACGCACGGCCCAGTCCTTCGCTGTTTGCATGTCCAGATGCTGCACTTGCCCTGCCGCGATCCATTGCTCCGCGGCCGGCTTGTCGTCATTGGCGAAACAGGTAGCCACCTCCACCAGGTCAAGATCACTGTCGACCCGCACCACCACGCCACGGGCAAAGTGCTTCTCCAGCTCCTGCCAGGCGATGGGCGCGGTCTGGGCGTGCAGGTCCTGCGGCGTGTAGTTACCCTTTGTCATGCTGGTTCAGTGTCTGTCAAAGCGTCAGCCTGCGGATGCAGTAGCGAAAACCGGTGGTTTTCCGCGGATCGAGCGCCGGGAGGCGCTTCAGCCGTTCACGCAACTGCCGCGTGGTCGCGGGCTGCTTCAGGAAAGCACCAACGGCATTGTAGACTTGCGGGGTACTCAGGTGGAACGCCGAACGAAACCTGCGCCGGCACGCCGCCTGCGTGAGGTAAGCGGACACCTCAAGTTCCGGTGTCGAAGCGAAGTTGCTGACGATCATGCCGTGCGGATTGAGACAGCGACTCAGACTGCTGACCCAGCCGGCGTCGGCAAACACGGCGCGCTGCGGCTCACCGTCACAGTCGGCAAATAGATCATCGACAAGCATGTCGAACGCCGGACCGCGATAAGCGCGCAGCCATTCAACGGCATCCGCCTGCTGCAGCACGACACCCTCGCCCTGCACGCCGAAGAAACGCCGAGCAATCGACAGGTGCACGGCGCTGAGTTCCACGCCGACGATGAGCTCCGGTTGCACGAACTGCTGCAATTGACGGATAACAGCGCCGCCGCCGACACCCAGCACCAGCACCCGGCGCAACTCGCCGGGTGCGTAGAAGAATGCCGGCAGCAGCAGCAGGTCCCAGACGCTGCCGGTGGCCGGCCGCGCCGGATTATACTGACTGTGCAATACCCCGTTGGTATACAGTCGCAGTGTCCGCCCGGCACTGCGGACCTGGTACAACGTCCCGCTTACCCGCCGTTCCCAGAGCACACTCACAGCCGGCCGTCAGAACTTCAGGCGACCGAGCAGGCGCCTGAACGGACCGGCCGGTTTGGGTTCGTCGGCCAGGACGCGCCCGGTGAAATCCGCCTGGTCGTGCCCGGTGTCCTCGCCCAGCAGTTCCCTGCGGAACAGCGGCTCGTCGATACTGGCGCCAAGAAATGCGGTCACCGCACGCATGTCGATCTCGGCATTTTCCATGCACGAAGTACCACCGGGTGACGGCGTCATATTGAAAATGGCGCCCTTACCGGTGTCGATCTTGGCCTCGCCCATCAGCAATCTGCCCTGCGTCTTGTCGATCAGCTGCGGGCGTATTCCGCCGACCTTGCTGGCAAAACTGAGGTCCCGGTAGCGCAGCGCGGGGACGATCTTGCGCGCCTCTTTCAGAAACACGATCGTGCGGACGAAAGGTATTTCGAACAGCACGTTTTTCAGCATGTAATTACGGATGTCGCGCACCTTGAAGAGATCCCACAGCACTTTGGCGACGCGTCGGTCAAACTGAAACACACGCAGAAAGTCCGGCAGCGTACGGTAATTGTAGCGTTCCAGAATCGGCAGTATGAGGGCTGTGGGACCGAAGCGGGTCTTGCCCGGCACCAGTACGTCCGGGTCGCCGTGGATCGCCGCGAACGGCAACTTGTCGTTCTGCACCGTGTACACCTTGCCGTTGAGGATCTGCGGCGTGAAGTAGTAACTGCCGGCCACGGGCAGGCAGGAATAGTGCCGGCCATAGCCCAGATCGTGCGCCAGTTTCAGGCTGTGTCCTCCGGCGCACACCACCAGTGAACGCGTCTGGTAACCGGTGGTCTCGCTTTCGACGAGAAAGCGGTCCGCCTCGATCCGGATATGCCTGATATTTTCGTTGTAGTGCACATCGACCGTCTTGCCATCGACCTGTTGCGCGCGGCGCACCAGTGAGCGCGACAGCGCCTCGAAATTGACTGCCGTGTATTCGTCCGTCGACCCCAGCGCGACAATGGGCTCGTCACGCAACTGGCCATTGCGACCCGTCGCCACCGCGGGCTCGATCCGGGCGATGTCCCGCTGTTCAAACAGCCGCAGGTTGGGGTAGTGCGGCCGCAGCTGTGCAAACCGTGCGCGCAACAGCTCGCACTCACGTGCACCGACGCCCAACACCATTTTCGGGTACCTGTAGATCAGGTGCTCCTTGTCCGGCTGACTGAGGCAGTAGTTCGCCAGCATGCGTGCCGCACGCTGCACTTTCAGGGCCTTTTCCAGCGTGTAATTGGTCTCGATGTCACCGCAGTGCAGGGTCTGACTGTTGTTGCTCGACAGGGAGTTGACCCGCGCCGGTGCAGCATACTTCTCGATAATGCCTATGTGCTGGATATCGGTGTAACGTGCCGCCTCGTAGAGCAGCGCACTGCCGGACACACCGGCACCGATAATCAGCAACTCGTACTGGTTGCTGGTCAAACCGATGCCTGCTCACTGCGGTGCAGCAGTTTCAGTACCGGCTCGTTGCGCGCAGGGTCATCGTTGAAACCGGACACCAGCAGCACCTCGCTGCCCGGCCTGCCGAGGTCGCACTCGGCGGCAATCAAGCCGCATATACCCCGCCAGTCGGTGGTCTCAGCTTCAGCGATCAGAAACGGTACGATGCCCCAGTGCAGGGTCATGCGCCGGCACAGCTTGTCGCTGGAACACACGCCCACTGTGGGCGCCAACGGCCGGTGTGCGGCGAGAATGCGCGCGGTGGTACCGGTGCGGGTGGGTACGACAATCGCTTCCAGGCCCAGATCCCGGGCCAGCTCCACCGCGGCGTGCGCCATGGATTCGCGAATGAAATGCGTCTTGCCGCCACGGTTGGCAATCGGGTCGCGGGCAAAGCAGCCTTCCTGCCACTGATGCCGCTCGACTTCACGCAACACCCGGTCCATGGTGCGCACAGCTTCCAGCGGATATTGGCCGGCGGCGGTTTCACCCGACAGCATGGCTGCATCGGCGCTCAGCAGCGCGGCCCCGGCGACATCAGTGACCTCGGCCCGGGTCGGGCGCGGACAATTCATCATGGATTCCAGCATCTGGGTTGCCACAATCACCGGAACCCCTGCCTGGCGCGCCTTTTCGACCAGGGCCCGCTGGATCAGCGGTACTTTTTCGGCCGGCAGTTCGATACCCAGATCACCACGCGCCACCATGATGCCATCGGAGACCTGCAGAATGGCGTCGATCTCGGCGACGCCTTCCGGCCGTTCGATTTTGCTGACGACCGGGATGGCCGCAGCGAGCTTGCGCAGGTGGCGTTTGAGTTGACGGATATCCGCTGCCGAACGCACGAAGCTCAGGGCGATGAAATCCACGCCCATCTCGACACCGAAAGCCACGTCGCTCCGATCCTTGGCAGTGAGGGCCGACGTTGACAGGCGCGAGTCCGGCAGGTTCATGCCCTTGTGGTTGGACAACCAGCCACCGTCGATCACCCGGCAACGAACATCACGGTGGTCGACGCCGAGCACCCGCAGGCACAGTTTGCCATCGTCGAGCAAAATGTGTTCGCCTCTGTTGACGTCCTTGTGCAGCGACTTGTACTGGGAGGGTATCAGAGCGTCCCTACCCGTGACGCTGCGGGTCGTCACCACAACCGTGCTTCCCGTCTTCAGCTGGATACCATCGTTGTCAAAACGACCAACGCGGATCTTGGGCCCGCAGAGATCCATGAGTATGCCGATGTGGCGACGGGTCTTGGCAGCGGCCAGCCGCACCCTGTCGATGGTCTGTCGGTGGGAAGCCTGATCGCCGTGCGACATATTGATGCGTACCAGGTTCACCCCGGCTTTGATCAGCCTTTCAATGGTGCTCTGCGAACTGGAAGAAGGCCCCAGCGTGGCGATAATCTTGGTCCTGCGCCACCGCAATGCCGTTTGACGGCGGCTGCTGCTTTTTTGTGTCATGCGCCTGCTGCTTCACCGGTTTGAACAGGTTCCATAGCATGACCGGTGACGTTTTCCCAATCAATAGCTTGCGTCCAATTAGTGCTCGATGCTGCAGACTCACCGGCGTAGTGCCTGCAGCGCTGCTGGCGCCCGACTTGTCCCAGACCCGGCAAACCCCGCACCCTCGCACAGAATCGCAATGCCATGGCCGGTTCAATCTATGGCCACGGCAACCTGTAGCGTCCCGCGCAGAATCATGTCGACGGCGACATAGGCGATAATCGCCAGGCCCACCCAGGCAAGCCAGCGGTGCCGGTGAATAAGCCGGGCGATGAGATTGGCGATGAGAGCCATCATGGCGATGGAGATGACCAGCCCTGCGACCAGCACTTCGACGTGGTCTTTGGCCGCTCCAGCAACGGCCAGCACGTTGTCAAGTGACATAGACAGGTCGGCCATCGCAACCTGCCAGACCGCCGCTGTTACGGTCTTGGGCTGTTTTCCTTCGACACCTGCCAAAGCTTCTTTTGGTGTTACTTCATCCCTGCCATGGGTGCGCAACTCCTGATACATCTTGTAGGCAACGAATGCGAGCAGCAGGCCACCGGCCAGCGTCAGGCCGATGATCTGCAGCAGCTGTGTGGTCAGCAAGGCAAACAGAATACGCAGCACGACTGCCGCGGCCGTTCCCCAGATGATGACCCGTTTGCGTTGTTCGAGCGGAACCGAGGCTGCCGCCATGCCGACCACGATGGCGTTGTCTCCGGCAAGCACCAGGTCGATGAAGATGACCTGTACGAGTGCAAACAGCTGGCCCGTTAGCAGCGACTCCATGGTTCAGTTATGAAATCCAGCCGCGAACACCGCCGCCGGGGCGGGCACCAGACCTGCATGCAGGGTTAATCACCGCGCAGCAGCCGTCACTCTGGAACACCGCGCCTGCCGGCGGCGGCAAAGTCTTTCGCCAGCTTCTCGGCGGGTTTCCGGCTCCCGGTGGCAATTGGTACCGGTATGCCGCGCGCTTCCCGCGCCACGGTTCTGGCTTTGTCCCAGCTGATCTCGACGGACCCATCAGCGGTTTTGCGCGCGACCGCCTGCTCCATGGCCTTCAGGCTTCCATTCCAGCGTCTGGCGTCCTCCGCCAGCGGCTCGTGTGCCTCGAGGTACAGTTGCCCGTCGCGCCACCCGGCAAGGTAGGGTTCGTTGATGATGCGTACCTGCGTTCCCACCGGAACCCTGGGAAACAGCCTCGCGATGTCCTCGGGATAGAGCCGCACGCAACCGTGGCTGACGCGTAGGCCCACACCGTAGGGCTGGTTGGTACCGTGAATCAGATAGCGCGGCAGACTGAGGCGCATGGCGAAATCGCCAAGCGGATTGTCGGGCCCGGGAGGTACCACTCGCGGCAGGGGTTCGCCCAGCTCGGCGTGCTCTTTGCGCACCGATTCGGGTACGGTCCACGCCGGCTTAACGATCTTCTGGGTAATGTGTACAGTGCCCTGTGGCGTCAGCCAGCCTTCCCGGCCGATACCGACAGGGTGCGTGATGACCTCGGCGGGCTCACCCGGCGCGGGGTGCGGGTAGTAAAACAGCCGCTTGGAGGCCAGGTTCAACACCAGTCCCTCACGACGTTCCAGCCGGAAGCACAAACTGCGTAGGCAGCACCACCCGCGTGTCCTCCCCGGGCAGCCACGGGTCGACACCGGGATTCGCAGCAACGATCTCTTCGTATCCGAGGTCGTAGCGGCGAGCGATATCGAGCAGCGTATCCTCGTAACGGGTGGTAGTGAACTGAACGTCTCCGACGACATCTGTGTCATCCGGTGGGAGCAGGAACCTGTCACCGGGGGACGGAGCACGCGCTGACGTCTCGCCAAAGCTCAGCCAATCGGACAAGCCCGCGCACCCCGTCAGGCAGATCATGGCGCAGACAGCCGCACTCGCGGCAACCCAGGAACGGCGGTCGTAGCGTGACGTTGGTTGTTTCATGACTCCAAGCATGAATTGCAAATGCGCAATGCGTCAAGAGCTTGCAAGCAGAAGATACACCGCAAGGACTCTGTCGCCCGCTGAAGACATTGTGCGGCGTGCGGAAACGACTTCAACCATGTCTCTGGTTGGAAACGTTGCACGGGATGACTGGAGAGATGGATAGATCACGGTTGCCTGACGGGCACAGGGAACTGTTGCTAGCCGGGCTGACCGGTGATTAGTCCGCTGTCGACAGCGCTGTCCTTGCGTTCCAGCAGGCGTTCGATTTTCTCAAGCAGACGTTCGAATTCCACCGGCTTGGTATCGAAATCATCACAGCCGGCGAACAAGGCGCTGTCGCGGTCGGCCGCCATGGCGTGAGCAGACAATGCAATCACCGGAATGGCCGCGCCGCGCGGGTCAGCTTTGATGCTTTGCGTCGCCTGCCAGCCGTCCATGACGGGCAGACTAAGGTCCATGAGGATCAGATCCGGCTCTTCGCAAAGCGCAATCTCGAGACCCTGCTGGCCATCGCCCGCCGACAACATCTCGTACCCCCGTCGTTGCAGACGCCTGCACAACATGTCGCGATTCATTTCATTATCTTCTACCAGCAATATTCGCGGCAACGTACGTACACCTATTTATGTCGTGCAAACCAGTTCCTTGAGTTGCTGCAAGACATCTTCGCGCAAGTGAGCGCCTTTTTGCAAGATGTGCTCTACCTTGCCGGTTAACTCGCTGCGTTGCGTTTCACTCAGATCGAGGCCCGTCATCACGACCACCGGCACCGATCGGTCGGCGAAGCGCTTGCGCAACTCCAGAAGGAAATCGAACCCGCTCATGCGCGGCAGATGAAGGTCCAGAAGGATCAGGCTCAGGGAGCGCTTGTCCAGGCATGCGAGGGCTTGCTCGCCATCAACCGCAGGTATGACCTCGACGCCCTGCCCGGTAAGGGTACGCGCGACCATATGACGGATCGACGGATCGTCGTCAACAACAAGCACCGTCTGGCTGGAACCACTCCTGCGCAGACAGCGCTTGACGGTTTTCAGCAGATTCTCCCCGTCAATGGGTTTAGCGAGGTAGTGGCTCGCCCCCAGCGCCATTCCCCTCTGCGCGCCTTCATCCATGCTGAGCACGACCACCGGAATACGCGCCAGTTGCGGGTCCTGCTTAAGTCTCGACAAGACTGTCCAGCCATCGATATCCGGCAGGCGAATCTCCAGGGTAATCGCGTCGGGACGCAAACTGGCGGCAAGTTCCAGCCCTTCCTCACCGTTTTCCGCGGAGCGCACTTCGAATCCCTCGCGGGCCAGGTAGCGGGTCACCAGATCACGAACAAACGGGTCATCATCCACCACCAGCACCCGGCTGACGCGGCGCCGGCGTTCGGTAGCAACGTCGGCGGACGGCTGCGAAGCAAGCCGCAGCTGTTTAGCGTCTGCAGGATCGGAGGTTTGGTTCAGCATGACGTGTTGCTCGACAGGTGAAAGGCGTTGCGTAGGCACGACAACCCTGAACAGCGACCCGACCCCGACCTCACTTTGTACCGTGATGTCTCCGCCCAGCATCTGGCAGAAGCGCCGACTGATAGCCAGCCCCAGGCCGGTTCCCCCGTACTTGCGCGTCGCCGAAGAGTCGACCTGTGAAAACTCGCCGAACAAGCGGTGCAATTTGTCCTCCGGGATTCCTATGCCGCTATCCTCGACGACAAACTCCACTGACTCTACGCCGTCCTGCTTAAGACGCGTGACAGACAGTTTTACCTGGCCGTTCTCAGTAAACTTGGTCGCATTGCCCAGCAGGTTGAAGAGCACCTGACGCAGCCTGGTCTGGTCCGATTCCATCAAGTTAAGCTCATCCGAGGAACAGACCACCAGCGTATTGTTGTTCTTGTCGAGCAGTGGCTGGATCGTTGTCGCAACATCCCTGACCAGCTGGCTCACCGGGAAGCTGCTCCACTCGATTTCGATTTTCCCTGCTTCGATCTTGGACAGATCGAGAATGTTATTGATAAGCGATAGCAGATGCCTGCCGGCGATATGGATCTTTTCCAGGTCCGGCACACAGCGGGTGGCACCCATGCTGGATGCATCCTCCTGCAACATCTCACTGTAACCGATAATCGCATTCAGCGGCGTGCGCAGCTCGTGGCTCATATTTGCGAGAAACGCGCTTTTCGCCTTGCTCGCCGTGTTGGCGCGGTCAACAGCCTCCTTGAGCGCGTTCTGCTGCTCCATGAGCTTGTCAAGCATCAGGTTGAAGAACCGCGACAGATGACCGAACTCGTCCTGACGTTGCATATTCAGGCGCAC
This sequence comes from uncultured Gammaproteobacteria bacterium, assembly GCA_963814945.1. Taxonomy (GTDB): domain Bacteria; phylum Pseudomonadota; class Gammaproteobacteria; order DSM-19610; family DSM-19610; genus Thiogranum. The sequence goes on along the minus strand of CAWFEQ010000013.1, from coordinate 2,447 downwards.
GTCGCGGTCACCGGCGGAGATCTGGCGCGTTGCCGAGACCAGTTGCTGCAAAGGCATGTGCACAATGGTGCGCACCGCCCAGGTCAGGAACACGCCGAACACCAGCAAGGTTACAAATATAGCGATGACCATCCGGTTGCGTTTTTGCTGAACAATCTCATGCAGCTGCGGATAATACAGGTCGAGAAATATAGGCTGCCCGCTTCCAGGATCGGTAATCGGAAGCCGGCGCCGCAGCTTGCCTCCACCGGGCGGGATGGTTCCCACTTCCAGGCTCCGGTTCCCGCATTGTATCACCAGCCCGTAAAACTGCTGTGGATGAAGCAGCGTGCTTAGCTGCTCCTCCAGCACTGCGTCGTTGCAGGCATTTTCCCGGGCAACAACTTGCGCAACCCGGTAGGCGATCTGATCGGCGCTGTCTTCATACTCGGCGAGCAGATTCTTTTCGACATCCCTGAACAGAAAAACCGAAGCAACGAACACCACCATGATCAGCACCCACAGCACCAGGGCGCTGATCTTGACAGCAATGCTGGCCTGCCAGTTGCGGGTCCAGTTATCCGTGACCTGCAGTTCTTCTGTCACCTAGCGGAACCCTAGCCAGCGCAGTACCATCACCATCGGACAGATATTCGTCATACCGGCCATGAACAGCATGAAGCCGATAAACCAGGGGAAGAACCAAACCTGTTCGCGGAACACTATGTATGTGAGGATCAGCAGGCCAGCCACGATCAGGCGCAGTGCTCGCTCGGCATCGAACGGTATTTTTGCACCGTCCGGCAAGATGCTTTCGGTATAGCCGGTTCCCGAAACCACCCGCGAGACCAGCTTCGGCACCCGCCAGTTGGTAATGCCTTCAAGCAACAACAGTCCGACGTAGGCGTAGATCAACTGCTCCTGCTGCAGGAAGAGCAGCAGTATCAGAACCGCTCCGAGAATAAAACGAAAAACACGTTCGCTCATAACACCACCGGTCAACACTCGGGATCCTGGAAATATTTCCGGATCCTGATAAATTCCTCCTCACGCTCCAGAAATGCGTCAACCACATCCGGGTCGAAATGACGGCCGGATTGTTCGACGACGATGGCGCGTGATTCCTCGTGAGAGAATGCTTCTTTGTAACAGCGTTTCAACGTCAGGGCGTCGTAGACATCGCCCAGTGCGAGAACACGCGCAACCAGCGGTATGCGCTCCCCGGCCAGACCTTGGGGATAACCGCTACCGTCCCACTTTTCGTGGTGACACTCGGCGATATCGATCCCGATGCGCAGGAATTCGTTACCCGGGTATTGCCGGTCGACTGCACGCAGCGTTGCTCCGCCAATCAGCGGGTGCTGCTTCATGATCACCCACTCCGGCTCGATCAGCTTGTCCGGTTTGAGAAGAACTTCGTCGGGAATTCCGACCTTGCCGATATCGTGCAGCGGGCTGGCCGCGTAGATATTGTCCTGAAAGCTTTGCGTTATCACAGCGCGGTATCGCGGCAGTTGGGCCAGCTGCCTGGAAAGCACCAGACAATACTCGCGCATGCGCTCCAGGTGTTCGCCGGTTTCCGGATCCTTGGACTCGGCCAGCTTGGACATTGCGAAAATTGCCGCCATCTGCGCCGAGGAGATTTCCTTTACCTGCTGCCTGACTTTCTCCTCCAGCAAGCGGTTCTGTTGTTCTATGGATCTCTTGTGTGCTGTTTCCAGATCATGGAGCCGTTTTTTGTCCAGCGAGGCTGATACCCGCGCGCGCAACAGGACCGGGTTGAACGGTTTGCCGATGAAGTCTTCCGCACCACTCTCGATGCAGCGCACCGCCGCCTCGATGTCATCGACAGCGGTGATAACGATAACCGGAATGTGCCGCATCCAGCGGTCCTTCTGCATGTGGGCTAGCGTTTCATAGCCATCCATGACCGGCATCATGATATCGAGCAATACGAGGTCGACGGGTTCGCTGCGCAGGGTTTGCAGCGCCTGTTCGCCGTCACAGGCCTGCACTACACTATGTCCATCGCGCTCGAGTCGTTGCCGGAGCAGGTCGCGATTGAATTCGTTGTCATCGACCACCAGCACCACGGCACCCGCAGCGGCTTCGTGAGGCACTTCCGAGCGGCCTGCTTGATCACTCATTTCCTTCGTTCTTCCAGAAGGTTAACGCAACAAGCTTCGTAGCGGCCGAAAAACCTTGCGCTTTACCGCGACCCGCCGAGCCCGAACTCACACGCGCCACCCGCTGAGAGCCTGGCTGAGTCATCTTCGCGCAGCGAGAAAGCAGGAGGGCGAGGCAAGTCTTTCGAAGATTTGCGGAGGATAGCAGTGGCTATGTAAGGAAACGGTGCGGAAAAATGCACCGTTCTCCCGCTTTGGCAGTAGCAGAGCGATCACCCGGACAGCCGCATAGACCTTCGTCCAGCCGCCGCGCGGGCCCACCCATTTCCGCGAGCAACTCGG
>CAWFEQ010000012.1:0-164699 GCA_963814945.1 uncultured Gammaproteobacteria bacterium | reverse complement strand
GGTCAGAGTAGTTGATGTCCAACATCAACTACTCTGACCCCTTGAACCTTGAAATCCCTTGAAATCAAGGCAGGCTCCCAGGTGGTCCGGCCGCATGATTGGTCTATGGTCCGGAGAAAATACCAGCGTAGGCTAAACTTATAAAAGGCCGTTTTCTTTTTGGGAAGCCTCATGGACTACGTTGGCATCCTTGCAACGGGGCTGTACTGGTATGCGATTGGCGGGGTGGCGATCCTGGTCGGAACTGTTGTTGTTTACGGCGTTGCCTTATTGATCTACGGGCTACTGGCCCGGCTAATACCGCTGATCAGCGATTTCCTGGGCCATGTAGCAGGCCATGTTGACGTTTCTCTGCGGAGGCATCACCCTTGAAGCCCAACGTTTCCCGCCTTAAACGCTAGCATTAGGTGGCGTTGTGGATGTCGGCAGATTGAGCAGACGGCGAACAGTCGGCGTTCGCCCGGTAGGCAAACTGCAGCAGTGCTTTGAGCCGCTGCAGCTCGGCGAGGCGGGTGGCTAACAGCGGCGACTCGCGTGCGGCTTCCAGCACATAGAGGCGCTCCTCGCAGGCAAGCTGGTCGTCGACAAACGCCTGTAATTCATAGTCCGTGATCATCATCTGGGCGCCATTGACCGCGCTCGCGGGTGGAGCGTTCGCTGCCCGGAGTCTATGCGAACCTGGTTACGCGGGTATTACTCGAGGCCAAGCCGTTTGCGGCGCTCGCGGCTCTGCGCAGTCCAGTCGATGGCGTCCCGCAGGGAGCGGCCCAGCGCGGTCTCCGGCCGGGTCCCCCCCGGCGCCGGGGTTTTCCCGGCAGCCTGTGGGCGGCGCATGAATGGCAACCGGCTAATGGAAATACGCATAGCTTCGCTGGCTCCCCGCAGTCGTCTTGTGGAAAGCGCTGCAGGAATCGCGCCAGCGGTGCGCTGCAAACATAACCTATTGAATTGAGATGTCTAATGTCTATCATCCTGGGCCGCGCTGGCGCTTTGTGTGGATCAGGAGATGGCAGCAGGGGGCCTGCCTGCACCAGATTGGGGAGACCTTGGCCGCCACGCAGTGTTCCGCTGACGGTGCGTGTCCCGAGGTCGGCCATGACGCGGGACACGCACCGTCAGTTTTCAGTCGCTGGTTCGCGCCGCGAGGATGCTGCCATCCACCGGTGGCGTGACGATGGTCTTCCATATGATCCGCAGACTGAGCGGCTGGCGCCGGTTCCAGGGCATCAGCGCGAGTATGCGCGCCAGCGGGCAGTAGCCCACTGTTACGACCGCGGTGGTGCCGGCCACCTGGATCCAGTGAATGAACCCCAGCGGCGGGTACAGTCCCAGCAGCAGCAACAGGAGGTAACCCAGCCGCACCTGAACTGGAAATGCCGCGACAGGTTTCTCCCTGGCGAGATAGTGTGTCACCTGCACAACGGTCAAGCCGATCACCGGGATCATGCCCCACGGCCAGCCCGTGACGCCGCCGATCAACAGGACGTTGGTTACCAGCCAGTACCCCCAGTCCCTGTCTTTGCGCGGCGTCATGACACACCTCCTTTGCGGGCAAAAAAGTTCACCGACTGTATGAACAGGTCCTTGGCCACCTTGGCTGCAGCGGTGGTGCCGAAGAAGCAGTTGAAGCGTCGCACCACCCGCGCTTCGGTGAAGCCGGCCGCGCGGGCCAGCGCTTCCAGTTCAGACTCGACCAGCGCTCCGGCGACGCAGGCGGCCCACAGGTCCGGGTTGCTGCGCGCCTCGTCGGTCAGTTCGCGCTGCACCACCACGTCGGCCAGATACAGCCGGCCGCCGGGCCTGAGCACCCGGAACACTTCGCCGAGCACCTGTGGCTTGTCAGGCGAGAGGTTCAACACGCCGTTGGAGATCAACACGTCCACGCTGGCATCGGCGACCGGCAGTGCTTCGTAGAAGCCCTGGTGGACCTCCACGACCGTATCCAGTCCAGCCTGTCTGGCGGCAGTCGTCGCGCACTCGACCATCGCCGGTGTCATATCGACGCCGATCGCGCGACCTGCGGGTCCAATTCGCCGCGCGGCAATCAACAAGTCTGTGCCCGCGCCGCAGGCATGGTCCAGGACCGTCATGCCCGGTGCGAGCGGACCGATGGCCAGCGGGTTACCGACGCCGGCAAAACGTTCCGTGCTGAGCGCGGGCAGTGCGGTCAGTTCTTCCGGGTCATAGCCCAGGAAAATCTGCGCGTATTCGGCGCCGCGGTGAAAGTGATAGGGTCCGTCCGGATCACGGGCCACCTGCTCGTAGGTGGTGCGCACCTGATCGCGCAGGCGGGTGAGGTTGAAATTCAATGGGCAGGCAGCGGCCATGGGAGTGCTCCTTTTTCGGGTCGAATTCAGATGAGGGTGGTCAGCGCGTTGCCAATGCGTTCGGCCTGTTCATCGCTGATCAGGCTGCCGAGAATGCGGGCGAAACGCGGTTCCTGCACACCCGACAGGATGTATTGCCAGCGATAGGCGCGCAGCAATGCCTGTCTGACCTGTTCGCGTTCGACTGTGCGGAAACCGCGTTCGGCGATCAGGCAGAAATAGTTCGCATCGGCGTCACTCTGGGTCTGCAGGATGCCGTCCACTGCGGCCACCAGTTCAATCAGATCGTCCACCGCGCCGTCGCGCTCAGTGTCAGTCAGGCGCTGGTCCTCGCGCCGCCATTCGAGTTCGTCCAGTACTGCGTGCTGCGACTCCTCGCGCCAGTGGAACAGGAACACATCCTTGTAGAGCTCTGACAAGCCGTGGTCCGGCTCGATACTCTGCTTGTAATGCGCCTGGGTGAACAATTCGATATGGCAGGTCAGGCTCAGCACCGCCCAGCTGGACTTCGACAGTACCGCGGCAGCCACCTCGTTCGGCTGGGCGGTAAACAGGTAACCGGGCGGCATGCCGGCGGCGAGCATCCGGTCGATCCGGCGGAACAACTCCTGATGCTTGATTTCCTCGTCGCTGAAGCGGATCAGTGCCTCAAGCGCGGTCTGGTTGCCCAGCGAGTGGTCACGGCTCACTTCCAGCACCTTGGCATTGATGAAGCGTTCAACCAGGCCGAAGATATTGGCATAGGTGCGGCCCTGGACCTGGTTTAACAGGCGCTTCTCTTCAATGCTGAGAAAGCCGAGGTCCTGGATCCGGGCAATCCCGTCCGGCAGGAATTTTTCGCTGTGGTCGAACGAGCGTCCGCGGATCACATCTCGCTCAATCTCCCAGCGGATTCGCTTGGAAACCTCGATGCACCTGGCATAGCGCTGTGTGTCGGTATCGTAGTTGGCGTTCGGGGTGGTCATGGTCAGACTCCGTGTAGTTTCGTTGGACTGCTGTCGGGGTTAAAGGCGCGGTGCGAGGCTTACATGCCAACTAGCCGTGCAGAGTAGCCCTGCTCGGTTACCCGATTCAGAATGCGCTGCGAACTGGTTACCGCAGGGTCGTAGTCGACGCATACGACGGCCTCTGTCCGGCTGCTCGACCCGGCATGCAGCTCGCCGTGCAGCGCATTCACGCTGGCGCGAACCCGGTGGTTCTGCTCCGGGTTCAGGGGTTCTTTGATATATACGATTACATTTGCATGACAGGTCTTCATCGTCGTGTCCTCTCTCTGGGAGTCCTGGCTGCGGCCCGAACCAGCTTGTTCAGTGCCGTTGTGAGGAAAGATAACTGCGAGCTGTATCAGAACGACGTCTGTTTGCAGACGTTTTGTATGCGGTGTGTTTCGGTGGCGTAACAGGTTTCGGCGAAACCGGCAGGCGGGCTAGGTCGGGAGCGATGCAGACAACAACTGCCGCGTCAGGCGGTGCAGCGCCGCGGTATCGACCGGTTTATTGATCAGGGCCCGCAAGCCTTCGCGTTTGACGCGTTCTTCGGAGATCTCGGAGTTGTAGCCGGAATACAGCACCACCGGCAGGTCCGGTCGCAGCTTCAACAGATGCCGGGCCGCCTCCAGGCCGGTCATTTTCGGCATGGTCTGGTCCAGGATGGCCAGATCGAACTGGTAAGGGTCATCAGAAAAACGCTGGCAGGCCGCCACACCGCCGTTGAAAACACTGACTTTCAGGCCCCAGCTTTCCAGCAGGTCACACATGAACTCGCTGACGGTCGCTTCGTCGTCCACCAGCAGAACCCGGCCTTCGAGCATGCCGCCCCTCGCTTTCGCGGCACCCTCGGGGGGAGTGGCAACAGGAATTGCGCTGTCCAGCGGTTCGAGCAGAATGCGGAAGCTGGTGCCTTTGCCCGGACGCGAGTCGACCAGCAGATGGCCCCCATAGTCGTGCAGGATGCCGTGCACCATGGCCAGTCCCATACCACTGCCGTGGCCGACTTCCTTGGTCGAATAGAAGGGTTCGAACATGTGCTCCTGGACATCGGCCGGGATTCCGCTGCCGGTATCGCTCACCGTCACTTCGATGAAGCGTCCCTCCACGGGCTGGCGGCAGGAGGCGCATACCGCCTGCACCTGGGCCCCGTGGGTCAGGCGGATGGTCAGCATGCCGTGGCCCTGCATGGCGTCGCGGGCGTTGATGCACAGGTTCATCAGTATCTGTTCTCCGTGCATCGGGTCCAGCAGGGTGGGGGAAGTCTCTGCATCCAGGTCGGTCGCGATCTCGATGCTCGACGGCAGCGTGGATTCCAGCAGCCTGACCCATTCCGGGATCAGGGGCGCCAGGGCAACCGGTCGTCGTTCGCCGCTTTGCCCGCGGCTGAACGTCAGCATCTGCTGGATAAGGTCACGCGCGCGCTGCCCGGAACGGCGGGCGAGGCTCAGGTAACGGGCCAGCTTGTCGTCGGCGCGGCCCTCGATGTGTTCCTCGGCGAGCACGACGTAGCCCATCATCGCGGTGAGGATGTTGTTGAAGTCGTGCGCAATGCCGCCGGTCAGCTGGCCAATAGCCTCCATTTTCTGCGCCTGGCGCAGCTGGGTCTCCAGTCGCTGGCGGTTTTCCTCAGCTTCGCGCCGCTCGGTGATGTCGCGCAGATAGCCGATAAAAATCTCTCCTTCGGGTCCCTGGGCGACGTCGATCTCGAGTTCGGCCGGGAACTCACTGCCGTCGGCGCGCATTGCCGTTACCTCGACCCGCTGTCCGAGAAAGACCCTCTCGCCGCTTGCGCGAAACCTGTTCATGCCTTGTGTATGCTGTGCACGGAAACGCTCGGGAATGATCAGATCGGCCAGCTGCTGGCCGAGAATGCTGTGCTTGCGGTAACCGAAGCACTGCTCGGCCGCCGAGTTGAATTCGATCACCCGACCGTCGCCATCCATGGCGATAATGCAGTCGAGCGCGGCTTCCACCGTGGCGCGCAGCCGATCCTCGCTTTTGCGCAAAGCCAGTTCTTTCTCGCTGCGCGCGCGGTCGGCGTACAGGCGTTCGAGCTCGACCGCAGCGCGCACCGAAAAAATCTTCAGCAGGGCTTCGGTTAACGCCCGGTCACGCAGGGGTTTGCGGTCCGCGACTGCCATCAGCCCGAGTACCTGGCCGCGCGAATCGAACAGCGGGATGCCCGCATACCCCTCGGTTTCCAGTTCCCTGACATGCGGGTCGGCGAACAGGTCCTGTACCCCGTGGGGGTAGTAACGGAACTGTTGTCCAATCACATTTCCGCAGGGGGTGTCTTTGAGGTCGTAATGGAAATCGTCATTGAACTGGTGAAAGAAGTGACCGGCAATCACCTTGACGGTATCGCTGCGCCCGTCTTCCAGTACGCCAATGAAGGCGTGGTCAACGTCGAGTGCCAGCGCAATGTGTCGCACCAGTTCGCGAAAAATGTTCTTGCCACCGCGGGCAGCGACGCCCGCGGCCGCCAGTCGCAGTGTCGTGCGCAGGTCGTCGCGCGGTGGCTCGGTGTCAGGCCGGCTGGTCATAGGGTCACTGCTCTGGTGCGGAAATAGCCCGCTTCACCTGTGGGTAAGTGTATAACCGGAGAGCGCCGCCAGGGGGCGGTGTTACAAAGCGGAAACAATTGAAACGCCGTGGAAACGCGGTGCCGCCGCTCACCCCCGGGGTACGAACATGTGACCCATGCCGCGAACGGTTTTCAGGACGGTCGGTTTTTGCGGATCCGGCTCGATCTTGCGCCGCAACCGGGCAATACGGATGTCGATGCTGCGGTCGAAGGGATCCCAGTCGCGGTTCTGCGTCAGGTTCAGCAGCTGGTCACGGCTGAGCGGCCGGTTAGGGCGTTCGGCGAAGACCTTCAGCAGCTCGAACTCCATGGCCGTGATGGCAATCTCTTCACCGTTTGCCCCGAACAACCGGCAACTGTCGAGATCGAGCACTCCCACGCCAAAGGGCACCTGGCGCGGCGTAGCCTCAGGGCTGCGCGCGCCACTCTGGGCGGTGCGGGCAGGTCGGGCTGAACGACCGTGAAACCCAAGGTTCCGCATCGTTGGCCTTCGTTGCCTGAGCCCAACGCTACGGCGCCTGGGCGAGCTGGCGGCGCAGCAGCGCCCGTTCCGCTGCAACGATAGCGCGTAACTGCTGGCGCTGCTGTTCGGGCACCCTCTGCAAAGTCATCAGACGCCCGGAAAAGTCGCCGGTAGTGTCCAGCACCTTCTCCATACATTGTCTGATCCGTTGTTCGCCTAAACCGAACGACTGCCCAAGGTCGGCAAAAAATTCGCCGTGATCGGCATAGCCTGAGGGGTCAAACGGAATGGCGCTGACCAGGTTATGGCGTGGCCAGGCGCGCATGGGCGCCGGGTCGTAAACCGGCGTCAGACGGCAGTCAGAAACACCGCCCAGCAGGGCGATATTATCCAGGTGCAGGTCACCGTTGCCGGTCAGCAGCGCCATGAGGACGCGCAGGTAGAGTTGCTCGCCGGTGTCAGGGGCGAGGTTGACCACCTGGGCGAGGCGGCTGATGACGTTGCCGAGTTCGTCCAGCAGGATATCGCCGGTTTCACGGAAATGATGATCACCCGTGGCGATTACCGAGAACAGTGACTCCATGGGCAGCGGCATGCCGTCTTGCTGGTCGAAACGTTGCACGGCGAGGAAGTGCAGGCCGTCGTCATCAAAACGCGCATAGCCGGGAACCTCGAAGCCCGCCTGCCGGTGGATATCCAGGCACAGGGCTTCGAGATCGAGCAGTCCCCGGTACTCCGGTGGTTCCACCTTGAGCACCACGTTGACCTTGCCGTCGCTGTCGGGGGGGTAGAAGTTCGCGTCCGTATCGCCGGGTATCATCGACACCAGTAGCTTGGGAATCATGCCACCGACCGAGGGCGTCGGTCCCAGCGTCTCTTCGATAATACGCGGGTCGAACGCCACGGCTTCGTCAAGCACCGTGTTCTTCAGCATATGCCACAGTTGCGAGCGGTTGGTGGCGCTGCTGCTCGGTTTGCCGCTGCCGGTTGTCGCGGTGCTGCGCGCGTACCAGCTGGCGGCGACCACATCGTCGCTGAAGACGTTGATGTGACCGACGCCGCCGTGACCGCCGGTCAGTAACAGCAGCCATTCGGTCTCCCGTCCGGGCGGCGGTTCCCGACCGAGTCTGGCGCGCAGCAGATCCAGGTAATGGCGCCGCTGCAGGTTGCGCGGATTGTTTCCGGGGATCAGCGACAGCAGCCGGGGAAACACTGGTATGCGTTCGCTGACGGGGTAGATGACCGAATCCTCGCCCCAGAACGTGCTGTCACCGAGCAGGCAGAACCCGGGTTGCGCCGCAGCCAGGTAATCGCGGGTATAGGTGAAGGCTGCCTGGTCGGCTGACAACACCAGGTCGCCCATCTTTTCCGCGCGGCCGGAAATACGCGTCCAGATGACGGCATGCTGGTTGCGGGCCATACTCAGCGCTCGTCGTCCGGGGGCGTGGCCGAAGCCCGGAAAAAGCTGCCTGTCCTGATGGCTTCGACCGCCTTTTCGGGGCTGCCGCGGGGTACGAGGACCAGCTGCAGGTCCAGCTGCCCGGCCAGTGCGGCCAGCGTGGAGGCGCGGATGTCGCCACGGTGCTTGGCCTTGCTTAGGCCCACCGCGGTCATTCCGGCGCGTTCCGCCAGCTCTCCCTGGGTCAGGCCGCGCTGTCGGGCGGTGACGATGACCTGGCTGATCAGGTCTCTAATGCTCTCGGACATTAAACTACCGTTTAATATGTTTCTCTGTAACGACCAAAATATAGCATATTTTATAGAATAGTTTAATAAGTCCGTGCCGGCTCACCGGGTGCGCCGCATTGGCAGGCTGTCGCGATACCGGTAAAGGTTGGCTGGTTTGTGGATAGAAAAAGCCCCGTGAAGGGGCTTTCGTTGAGCGCGAGGGCAGCGGCGGGTCAGCTGCAGCCTTTGGGGCGCGGCAATCCAGCGACCTTGTTGGCGCACTTGATCAGGCCGGTAGGGAACAGCGAGTAAATATACTTTTGGTCGCTGCGATCCTTGCCGAACCGGGTTTTCATGATCTTGGAAAACTGGCGGGGTTCGCACACCATGCCGTTGTCCAGAAAATATTCCCGCGCGGTGTTGATGATGTCCCAGTGCTCCTGGGTCAATTCAGGAATCCTTTCGTTGTTGGCGATCTCGACCGCGAGGGCTTCACTCCACTCGTCAAGGTTCACCAGCCAGCCGGCTTCGCTGAGTTCGATGGTCTTACCGTTCGCTTGTGCCTGCATGAGTTACCACTCCTTCCCGTCAAAAAACTGTAGCCGCGATAATAGTTGACTGATCCCATCAGGAATTTCCGGATCTCCCAATCGATCAATCACTCATAACTTCTGGCAGAATACCGGTGGCTCACAACCCGCATCCGCGGAATTGTGTGACCGCGTTATGCCATGGGTTTCGCGCTGGCGCCGCGCAGTGGATGACCGCGGCGGGTAGTGTGGGTACAATGCCGCCCTTTGCCGGCTAATGGGCCGACGTTTCGTGGATTATGGTGACCCGCATCGGTCCCCTCGCGACAATAAGCTGTGAACCCGGTCAGGCCCGGAAGGGAGCAGCCGCAGCAGTGGACTTGGGCGCCGGGGTGTGGCTGGTGCGGGCCACCTCCTTCTTCATTATCTGTGCTGTTATACTGAATCTCTTCTAAACGTGCAGCGGATAATTCATGAGCTATCAGGTTCTGGCGCGCAAGTGGCGGCCGCGTAAGTTTGCCGAAATGGTCGGCCAGGAGCACGTACTGCGTGCCTTGATCAACGCGCTGGACAACAATCGTCTGCACCACGCGTACCTGTTCACCGGTACCCGCGGGGTGGGCAAGACCACCGTTGCCCGGATCTTCGCCAAATCACTCAACTGCGAGAGCGGGGTCAGCGCCGAGCCCTGTGGTGAGTGCAGCACCTGCGTGGAGATCGACGAGGGGCGGTTTGTCGACCTGATCGAGGTCGACGCGGCATCGCGCACCAAGGTCGAGGACACGCGCGAGTTGCTGGATAACGTTCAGTACGCCCCCACGCGCGGGCGTTACAAGGTTTATCTCGTCGACGAGGTGCACATGCTGTCGGCGCACAGTTTCAACGCGCTGCTGAAGACCCTCGAGGAACCGCCGCCGCACGTCAAGTTCCTGCTGGCGACCACCGACCCGCAAAAACTGCCGGCAACGGTGTTGTCGCGCTGTCTGCAATTCAATCTCAAGCGCCTGCCGGTGCCGTTGATCGGCGCCCACCTGCAGCAACTGCTGACGGCCGAGGCCATTGCATACGAGGCGGCGGCACTGCGCCTGCTGGCGCACGCCGCCGACGGCAGTATGCGCGATGCGCTCAGCCTTTTGGACCAGGCTATCGCTTTTGGCGGCGGCAGTGTGCACGAAGCCGAGGTTCGCAGCATGCTGGGAAGTATCGAACGGGGGCAGGTCATCGGCTTGCTGCGCGCCCTGGCCGCGGGCGACGCCGCAGGGCTGCTGCGGGTCATCGAACAACTCTCGCAACAAACGCCCGATTACCAGGGTCTGCTGGCCGAGCTGCTGTCCGGCCTGCAACAGATCGCCATCGCTCAGAGCGTCCCTGCGGCGGTTGACGAAAACCTGGAAGAACGCGAAGCGATTCTGCAACTGGCGCGGCAGATGGACGCCGAAGACGTGCAGCTGTATTACCAGATTGGCCTGATCGGGCGGCGGGATTTGCCGCTGTCACCCGATCAGCGCGGCGGCCTGGAAATGATCCTGCTGCGCATGCTGGCTTTCCGCCCGCTCGACAGTCAGGCAGCCGGTGTCGACGCATCCCCAGCGGCGCCGGTGTCCGCTGCCGCGCCTGATCGGAGCACGGCAACAGCGCCGCAGCCGGCATCCGTTGCCGTGGCCACCGCCGGCGACGACTGGCGTTCGCTGGTGGAGCGCATGCAACTCAAGGGGGTACTGCGTGAACTCGCGATGAACAGCGCCGTCAAACAGCGCGATGACAGCCGCTGGCTGCTGGCGCTCGATAGCAGTCACCAACAGTTGCTCAGCCAGCCGCGCCAGCAGCGCCTGCAGGCAGCCGTGTCGGAGTGTCTGCGCAAACAGGTGCAGCTGGACATCGAGGTGGCGGGGAGTGCGGTGGATACACCGGCGCTGCAGCAACGTGCGGAAGCGGAAATGCGTCAGGCCAGGGCGGTCGACACCATCGAATCCGACCCTAATGTTCAAGCGATCCAGAAGGCATTTGATGCCACACTGCATGCCGACTCGATACGCCCGCTGGACAGTTAAACACTCTTAGTTCGAGGGAAGCATGACGATGAAAGGTGGACTCGGCAACCTGATGAAGCAGGCCCAGCAGATGCAGGCCAATATGCAGAAGGCTCAGGAAGAAATCGCTAACATGGAAGTCACTGGAGAATCCGGTGGCGGGCTGGTGAAAATTACCATGACCGGGCGTCACGAAGTGCGCCGGGTAATCATTGACGACAGCCTGGTTGGCGAAGACAAGGACATGCTGGAGGATCTGGTGGCGGCGGCCGTCAATGATGCCGCGCACAAGATCGACGCGGCCACTCAGAAACGCATGGCGGGTATGACCGCCGGCCTGAATCTGCCGCCGGGCATGAAGTTGCCGTTCTGAGCGGTATGCCGGCTTCACCGCTGATTCGCCAGCTGATGGACGCGCTGCGCTGTCTGCCGGGTGTCGGAAACAAGACCGCACAGCGTATGGCTTACCACCTGCTGGAGCGTGATCGCGATGGCGGTCGGTTGCTGGCGCGGGTGCTCGAACGGGCCATGCAGGAGGTCGGGCGGTGCCTTGACTGCCGCACGCTGTGCGAGTCTGAGCGTTGCAGTTTATGTGCTGATGTGCGCCGCGATCCCGCGCTGTTGTGCGTGGTGGAATCACCGGCGGACGTGGACGCTATTGAACAGGCGACTGACTTCCGGGGCCGTTACTTTGTGCTGATGGGACATCTGTCACCGCTGGATGGCATTGGTCCCGCGCAGCTCGGGCTCGATGACCTGGCGCAGCGCTTTGCCCAGGGTGAACTTCGGGAAGTCATCCTGGCCACCAACCCGACCGTTGAGGGCGAGGCCACGGCGCAATACATCAGCGACCTGGCACGCGAACAGGGCGTGTGCACCACGCGCATCGCCCACGGCGTGCCCATGGGAGGCGAACTGGAATACATCGACAGCGGCACCTTGTCGCACGCGTTTTCCGGGCGGCATGAATTCTAGCAGCCTGTCCGGGCACCCGTATTTTATCGTCATAGTAGAAATGTATTTTAAGGATATGATATTAAAGAATTAATTGCTCGTACGCAGAGCATTGTTCCGACGATTTTCTGTCGGGGTACAGGAGTGCAAAAAAAGTGTAAACTTTTGCTTTTAAAGAACGCTGCACTGAAGCGGGAAGAATACGGTTGGGTCCGAATATGGATATCAGCAGATTGCCGGTGGCGACCTTGGCGCCTGCGGCAAGCACCACTTATAACAGCTCGGCAGGGGTGACGTCTGTTGCAGGCGTCGAGTCGCCCGGGCCGTCGCGCCCTGGCTCACGTGGCGGCCAGGGTGCCGAGCGGGTGGTGCAAGGCGAACTGCTGCAGCGTGAGCGCACCCTTTACCAGTCTACCCGGGCCTATCTCGACGAGCGCAATTTCGGCAGCGCGCTAGTGGGTGAACGTCATGCCGGTGCCGGTCGGCAGCCCGGTTCTGCCATTTTTCATTACCTGAACAACACTCGTCCCGAAGCGATCGCTGACCTGACCCAGGGACAGACGGTCAATTACTTCGTGTGAAGCCGTCTCTGGCTGAGCGATTGATCGGAGCGATCTTTCGCTTTAGGCTTGGTTAACAATGACGCCATTGCCCCTGGTTCCGTTACCGAGATGGAGTGTCTATGAGCGATTGCCTGTTCTGCAAAATGGTATCCGGTGCAATTGCGCCGGACAAAGTCTACGAGGATGACCAGGTGCTGGCATTCCGTGATATCAATCCGCAGGCGCCCGTGCATGTGCTGGTTGTCCCCAAAGAACATATCGCCACGCTCAATGAGCTGGATGATGAACATCGGCCGCTGATCGGGCGGATGGTCCAGGCAGCGGCAAAGGTCGCCGCGCAGGAAGGGGTGGGGGACAGCGGCTACCGGACCATCATGAACTGTAATGCCGATGGCGGGCAGACGGTCTTTCATATCCACCTGCACCTGCTCGCAGGCCGCAGGATGCACTGGCCGCCCGGTTAGGAGCCTGTCCTCGCTCTTCCGCTTTCGCACTAGCAGAACGATTACTCGGACAGGCTCCTAGCTCATCGCTTTGACCAGTTCGCGGTAGTTTTCCAGACGCAGCATACTGATGGCGCCGGCGCGGGCGGCGTTCTGTACGGCGCAGCCGGGTTCGCTGGCATGCCGGCAATTGTAAAAGCGACACTGGCCAAGGTACGGTGCGAACTCGCGGAAGCCTTTCTCCAGCAGCTCCGGCGCGACCTTGTTGAGGGTGAAATCGCGCACACCGGGGGAATCAATCAGATCGCCACCACCCGGCGCGTGGTACAGCATGGCTACCGTGGTGGTGTGCCGTCCCAGGCCCGTAACCTGCGACAGACTGCCCGTGCGTATATCCAGGTCGGGTAGCAGGGCCTGGACCAGTGAGGATTTTCCGACGCCCGATTGTCCCACCAGGACGCTGGTGTGGCCCGACAGGTGGCGGTGCAGGTCCTTGAGGCCATCGCTGTTGCGGGTAGCGGTGAACACTAGCGAATAGCCGACAGCGGGGTAAACCGCCAGGCGCCGCTGCAGTTTCGCCCGGCTGTCGGCGTCGAGCAGGTCGGATTTATTGACCACGATTACCGGGCTGGCGCCGATCAGCTCGGCTGCGGCCAGGTAGCGGTCCAGCATGCCGTGTTCGAAGCTCGGTTTGCAGGCGATAACGACGATGATCTGATCAATATTGGCGGCAATCGGACGGCTGCGTCCGTTCTGGTCCGGACGGCTAAGCGTCGTCTGGCGATCCAGGAGCGCAGTAATGACACCGTCACGGGGACTGCTTGCCCGCCATTGCACCCGGTCGCCGCACACGGTACGCGGCAGGTTCTTGCGCGTGGTGCAGCGCAATACCTCACCAGTGGCGGTTTCTACCAGGCTGACCTGGCCGTAATGGGCCAGCACCAGGCCGGTCTGGGTGCTGTCGTTGGCGGGAACTCCGGGTGTTGCAATGGCGGCGGCGGGCTGCTTCTGCTTGCGGCTGCGAGCCACGGCGCCTCAGCTGTCGCTGGCAACCAGCACGTCGATATGTGCGGCGCAGATAAAATCGTTTTCTGACAGGCCGCCGACTGAATGGGTGCTGTACGTCACGACGCAGCGGTTGTAGCCGACGGCCAGTTCGGGGTGGTGGTCTTCACCGTGCGCCACCCAGGCCAGCGCATTGACGAAGGCGATGGTCTGGTAGTAGTTCTTGAACTTAAAGGTCCGCTCGATACTCTTGCCGTCCTCTGCCAGCGACCAGCCGGTATTGATCCGGCCGATGAGGTCGTCAATATCGGCGGCATCCAGCAGCTGTGCTTCGCGCGTACAGTGTCGATCCAGTAGTGGATTGCTCATAACACTATTTGAACTTGTAGTAGGTTGCATTCAGGTAGTCGACCACATCGGCTATGTCCTCGTCGAACCATTGTGCACCGGTGTTCAGGGCGCAGCGATTGACCTGCTTGGCCAGCGCCTCTTTGCTGGTGACGAAATGGTCCTTGCGTGTATAGACACTGTCGTCGTGACATTTCATGCAGCGTTCGTCGTGCAGTTGCTTACCGTGTTGCACGTCGGCGCAGGCGCCTATCGACACCATCATCGCGATGGCGAACAAGACAGTCTGTTTCATGGCATAACCTCCGTCTAACCAATTCTAGTAGACAAATGCGCCACCCGCACAGGGGCCGGTGGATGTGAATCGTAGAAGGCCGAATACAGCGGGTCCGGCGTCAGGGTGCTGGCATTTTCCTTGTACAGCTTTACCAGGGCACGTATCAGGTCGCCGGCACTGGACTGCGACGCGGCATAGTCGTCGGCTTCGAACTCGTGCCTGCGCGAGAACCAGGACGCCAGCGGCTGCAGGAACAGGGTAAACACCGGCGTCACCATGAGAAACAACAGCAGTGCCAGGTGATGGGACGGCCGGGTCACGCCGAGCCCCTGGTAGAACCAGGTTTGCTGTATCAGCCAGCCCAGCAGGGCCAGGCCCGCCAGGCTCATGAGCATCATGATGACGATGCGCTTCTGCACGTGTTTGCGCTTGAAGTGCCCGAGTTCGTGTGCGAGCACGGCTTCGATCTCATTCGCCTCCAGCGTTTCCAGCAGGGTATCGAAGAATACAATACGCTTGTTCCGGCCCAGGCCGGTGAAATAGGCGTTGCCGTGACCGGAGCGACGCGAGCCGTCCATGATGTAAATGCCCTTGCTCTTGAATCCGCAGCGGTCCAGCAGGGTCTGGATCCGCCGCCTCAGCTGCTCGTTGTCCAGCGGGGTGAACTTGTTGAACAGGGGTGCGATCACCGTCGGGTAAGCCCACAACATCAGCAGGCTGAAACCGGCCCACAGCAACCACAGGTACAGCCACCAGAGTCGGCCCGAGCTCTGCATCAGCCACAGTGCGGCCCAGGCCAGCGGCACGCCCAGCAGCAGCATCAGCAACGCCTGCCTGGCGAGGTCACCAATGAACGTGGCAGGGGTGGTCTTGTTGAAGCCGAAACGCTCCTCGATCACGAACGTGTGGTACAGCGAAAACGGCAGTTCCAGCAGAGCCATGATGATAAAGGCGCTGAGGATGACGGCCACACCCGTGTTGATCGGGCTCCAGCCGGCGGACAGCCACAGGCTGTCCAGCCACTGCAGGCCACCGCCAAGTGTCCAGCCGAGCAGCAACAGGCTGTCATAGAGGAGTTCCAGTCGGCCTTGCCGGGCCTTGACCAGCGTGTAGTCAGCGGCCTTGCGGTGAGCGTCAAGTTGTATTGCGTTGGCAAAGGCGTCGGGCACCCGCTCGCGGTGGGCGGCGACGCTGCTGATCTGGCGCCCCGCGAGCCACAGCCTGAGGGCCACCGACGCGCCGAGTGCAGCAACAAAGACCCAGGAGAATGTGTTCATAATACGACTGCCGTTCCAGATCCGGTTCGCATGGCCATTGATCGCGGTCGCCGCCCGGCTGATGCGGACATGGCGATCAGTCCAGTCGTCCCGTTGCCCGGTGAGCGGGCTTGCCCGAGTGTCTGCCGGCCCTGGATCGGCCCAACAGGCGCCGTCGGGTCTACGGGCCCGGATGCGTCGGGTTTCCTGCCAGGCGCGACCAGGCGGGTTTGCTCCACAATGAGCTCTTGGCAGGTTAGCCTCTGATACAATGCAACACAACCTCACGAACCGTCAGGACTCACGCCGCATGTCAGACAGGAAAACCAACCTTATTTGGATTGACCTCGAAATGACCGGTCTCAACACGTTCGAGGACCAGATCATCGAAATCGCCACCATCGTGACCGATTCACAGCTCAACCTGGTTGCCGAAGGGCCGGCACTCGCCGTCCATCAGCCTGAGAGCGTTCTGGGTGCCATGGACGAATGGAATACCCGCCAGCACGGCCAGTCCGGTTTGACCGGGCGGGTGCGCGAGAGCCGGCTGACAGCCGGCGACGCAGAAGCTATGACGCTTGAGTTCCTTGCCCAGCATGTCGAGCCCAAGGCCTCGCCCATGTGTGGCAATTCCATCTGCCAGGACCGGCGCTTTATGGCGCGCCTCATGCCCGGACTGGAGGCCTTTTTCCACTATCGCAACCTGGACGTCAGTACACTGAAGGAACTCGGTACGCGCTGGGCGCCGGCGCTGATGGCCGGTTTCAAAAAAGAGTCTAGCCACCTTGCGATGGACGATATCCGCGACTCCATCAACGAACTGCGTTACTACCGCGAGCAGCTGTTCAAACCCTTCGATGCATGAGTACCGATAACCCGGTACGCGGTGCCCTGCTGGTCAGCAGCGCGGCGCTGATGTTCGCCAGCATGGGCGGTTTGATCCGCCTGGCGTCGGCGCACATGCCCAATGAGCAGGTGGTGTTCTTTCGCAACCTGTTCGGGCTGCTGGTGCTGGTCCCGATCGTCTGGCAGCGTGGCGGTCGTATCGACCTGAAAACAGCGCGCCCGGGTCTGCACCTGGTTCGGAGCCTGTTCGGCCTGGCGGCCATGTACTGCTTCTTCTACGCCCTCAGCGTCCTGCCGCTGGCCGACGCCGTATTGCTCAACTTTACCGCGCCGCTGTTTATCCCGTTCGTGGCCATGTTGTGGCTCGGCGAAGGTGTCAGTCGGCGCATCTGGGCGGCGATCATTATCGGTTTCACCGGCGTGCTGTTGATCCTCAGGCCAGGCAGTGGTCTGTACGGCAGCGCGGCGCTGATCGGCCTGGCATCCGGTGCCTTTGCCGGCGTGGCGATGGTGAGCCTGCGCAAGCTGTCGGCCACCGAGCCTGCGCTGCGGGTGGTGGCGTACTACGGCCTTATCTGTACGCTGGTGTCGTCGGTGCCGATGCTGATGTACTGGCGACCGCTCGACCCGCGGCTGTTGGCCGTTCTCGCAGCGGCTGGTGGTTTCGCTACCACGGGGCAGTATCTCCTGTCGCGCGGCTATGGCTGTGCGCCGGCTGCGCAGATCGGTCCCTTTACCTATGCCGCGGTGGTGTTCGCCGCGGCCTACGGCTGGCTGTTCTGGCAGGAGTTGCCCGGCTGGACCACCGCGACGGGGACCCTGCTGGTGGTCCTCGCCGGCGCACTGGCGATGCGGCGCTAGGAGCCTGTCCTCGCTCTCCCGCCTTGCTCGCTACGATCGCCCAAGTCCGACAGCCTCCTAGACCAATGATTTCGGGGAAGTGACTTATGACCGTAACTCGCCGCATTTACATGAGCATGCCTGCGGATGCCTGGCTTACACCGGCACAGAATGATATGAAGTGGGGTGTCGTCGAGCGAATCGAGCAACTTGGCTATATACCAGAAATCGTCACGGATCCAACGGGTCGAAACTCTCTTTCGTCGGGATTGGCCTGGAGTGCGACTGACGCCGACGAGATCGCCCGACACTGTCACGGCGCAGCAATCATAGGCCTGCCTCGCTGGGTGCTCGAGGCTGCGGATGGCATGGTGTACCTTCCGACGGAGTACTGTCACTACGCGGGGTGCGATTGCCAGAACTCTCGATCTCCCTCTCCTTATTCTGGCGCAAGACAATTTGATGCGCCGCGTCGTGTTCGATATGCATTTTGGCGCCTACATCGGTGTTTTCCCGGAGGGTGCAGATCGATCCTGGCTCGATACGAAGGAGTTTGACGTGTGCTTTGGCCATTGGCGCGCACAGCTTGAGAATCGCCGCGATGTCTTCCTGGGGTACTGCGGCGCCTCATCCAGCACAGCCGAGCAGCTGCGGAAGTTTCTGGGGCAGGACATCGGTGCAACTGTCCTCGATTGGCAGCGCGATTTCAAGCCGGGACGCAGCATTCTCGATCAAATCGAGGAAGCGCGAGCCCGATGTGCTGCAGGAATCTTTTTCTTTACTAAAGATGATGACCTTCACGGTGCCAGCGGTCTCCAGCTAACGGCCCCACGAGACAATGTCGTCTTTGAAGCGGGGTATTTTGCGGGCAGCAAGGGAAAGAAGCGCGTCTTGATAGTTCGCCAGCAGGGGGCCAAGATGCCGGCAGATCTGGGAGGGGACATTTACGCTTCCTCGGATGATCGGGCGAACCTTTCGCCTGTCGAGGAGACGGTCCGCCGATTTCTCGCAAACCTATGACTGCTCAAAGTCTCACGTGCGAAGATGTGCATACACTCCGGCTCGAGGTGGGCAAGCACATGGTGGAGTCGGGCGATCTCCCCGTTGAGGCCGTGGCCAATGAAGTGGGTTACGAAGACGCCAGTTTCTTCGGGCGCCTGGTCCGTCGCAAGGTCGGCCTGACGCCGTCGCAATAGCGTAAACGTTTCGGCCGGCTGCGCAGGGCGTTGCAGGCCTGAGGACATTGAATTTCATTAGCCGCGTGCATCGAACACAGCGAATGTTGAGGTGGCGCTATGGGAAAACAGTATTCCGGGATGCCGGACAAACTGCAGCAGTTCATCAGGGATCAGAAGCTGTTTTTTGTGGCGACCGCCGCCGCGCGGGGGCGCGTCAATCTTTCACCCAAGGGTATGGACTCCCTGCGGGTGATATCAAGAAACCGGGTCGTGTGGCTGAACCTCACCGGCAGCGGCAACGAAACGGCGGCGCATGTCCAGCAGGATCCGCGCATGACCCTGATGTTCTGTGCCTTTGACGGGTCGCCGATGATTCTGCGCCTTTACGGAAGAGCCAGGGTCATCCACAGGAACGACCCCGATTGGCCCGAGCTGTACCGGCTTTTCAAACCCACCCCGGGCGCCCGGCAGATTTTCGACCTTGACGTTCGAACTGGTGCAGACATCCTGCGGTATGGCGGTGCCGCTTTACGAGTATGCCGGTGACAGAAGCGCATTGCGCGACTGGGCGGAGAAAAAGGGCGAGGCGGGACTGCAACAGTACTGGGCGGACAAGAATCAGCTCAGTCTCGACGGGGTGCCGACGCATATCGTCGAGAAAAACACCCGGCGGTGACAAAGAAACAGCCACAGTCATAAACAAGTCATGTAACCGCTACGCAACAGGGTGGCGATACTGGCCAGAGCCTGTGTCCCGCGAGTCAGCGCAGGCCTACTTGCGCCGCCGTTTTTTGTATTGACAGTGTTCAATAGCCGGCAGGAAATCGCCGGGCGGTATGTCGCTGATCGATGCATAGCGCTCCCGCGCCGCTCCAACAGCTGCCCAGATATCGGGCGTTTCCACGCGCGTGTCTTTCGGGTCCTGCATCATGCGGATTCCCTGCAGAGCGCAGATCAGAATACGCTCGTAGACACTTTTCGGCGTCAGGGTGAGGTCGTCTTCGTAGCCCAGCGCAGGCAGGGCAACGGCATTCAGGTGCGCGGTCAGTTCCATGCACACAGGATGGGCGGTCGGGACCGTGCAATCGAATTCAGAACCGCCGCGGCGCACCACCTCCTGCGCATGGCGGCACTGGCATGCACCCGATGCCTGTACCATAGAGAAGGGGCATTTGTATTGCGGCATGGGTATGAGTTTAGACTGAACCTTGTACTCGCGGGCGTACTGGTCATCGGACTGGTCGCCGTGACGGTGGTGTTGCTGCTGCTTAGCCGGCGCGTCGAAGGTGCCTATTTTGACTCACGAGGTGTTCGCATTCACTAATCAATCGCGCCAAAGGTCGGGGTTTATGCCCGACGGTTTTCGGATCGTGCTCGGGCATCTCGACCGTAGTCACCGTCTGCAACGCGTATCCGCCAGCGCCACTTATCGGACACGGGATGCTGCGCGACTGTGCGCGACTATTCAGCAAGATCGCCGGCGACGCCTTCCCCTTGACGCGCCGATTCCGCCCGTCGCAGCCCCTCCTCGGCAGTCGCATTGCCACGTTGCAGTCGCAACGTCTAGGAGGCTGTCGGATTTGGGCGATCGTAGCGAGCAAGGTGGGAGGGCGAGGCCATTTTTTCGATCGTTTGAGGAGAATAGCCGTAGCTATTTGACGAAAAGGATCGGGAAAATGGGGCGCTCTCCCACCGGCGCAGTAGATCAGTCCCAAATCCGACAGCCTCCTAGGCGTAGTGCTTCATCGCCTGACCGAAGGGCAACAGGTGCGTGCATGGTGGCGAGTTGCGGTCCACGAAGATCTGGCAGCAATCGCAGGGCGCCAGCGTCGTTAACATGGCAAGTTATATTATATAGGTCAGTTGCACACGCGTTGCCAGTCGAACGCTGCTGGTTATTTGCCATCCGCGAAGCGAGGAGCGATGATGTCGCTACACGCCTCGCCTACAGGGACGGACACCGTGACGGGCATTGCCCTGACCGCCAAGCTGGACATCGATCACCTCGACGTGCAATTCGGAGGGCTGCCGGGCAACCGTCCTGCGATCTTCGGCAATTGCCTGGCGCTGTGGCGTGCCGGCATGGATCCGTTTGCGGATCTTCCGCTGCTGCAGATTCCGCTGCTGCAAACCGAGGCGGTCGGCTCCGAGAAGATCGACGTGTTCAAGCGTCTTGGAGAACGCGGCAACGCTTCGTCCGACGGTTACCTGGTTGGCTACTGCACCGGCGGCCTGCTCTCGAGCGTTGCAGCCACCTCACGTACCGAGGACTCTGGCGCGGCGACGTGCTGCAGCATCACGGTCGTCAAGCAGGATGCAGTCGGTCTGCTGGTCTACTGGGAAGCCCTCGCCGGGCATAGAGCCGCCAGTAACGGCGACTGGGTCGGCGTTTGGGAGAGCGAGCAGTTTGCGTGGAACCGCCGTGGTCTGCTGTGCCGCATGCCCGTCGAGGACGACTCGCATCAGGGCCGGGTGCTCGCCAAGCCGTTGCTCGATGCGGGTAAGCGCTACGCCGTGACTTACGCGACCGGACCCGCTGCCACCAATCTAGCTGCGGTGGTGACCTTTACGGCGAGTTGACCTTGACTCCAGGCAGTTGAGCTCTAGGAGTACCCGCCCCGCAGGCGGCGCGCTGTCGCGCAGCAAACAGCCAAATGCGTTGCCAATAACTCCAATAGGTTACGTTTTGTTTGATGAGAGAGGCTGTCGGACTTGGGCGATCGTGGCGAGCAAGGTGGGAGAGCGAGGCCATTGTTTCGATCGTTTGAGGAGAATAGCCGTAGCTGTTTGACGAAAAGGATCGGGGAAATGGGGTGCTCTCCCACCGGCGCAGTAGATCAGCCCCAAGTCCGACAGCCTCCTAGCTGGAGGGGCAGGTAATTGCGAAGCGAGCACATCGGCAGATTTTGCAGCGCGAGCCGAGGCGGTTCAGCGGCGCGGATTGCTGTTGAATCAGGGATAGTTGGGATACGAACAAGCGAGGGGAAAGTTCCAGTTGGCTACATTTAACCGGATTGAGGAGACCGCTCTCTACGTTGCGGCGGCAGGCGCCGGCGACCACGGTTGGGCGGCGTATCTCCTGCCTCAGGGCTCGACATTCGACGCGGCGACGGTCGACTACGCGGCAGCCCTCGAAAAGGTTGGCGGCCACTTCCTGTTCGCTGCCAAAGCGCCAGATTTTCAAAAACTGGCACGCGTTGATTTCATCGTCGGTATCTACGGGCGCATCGCCGAGCGGGTGATGCCTGGCGTGCAGACGCTGATCTGGCTGGTCGCCGCCGAGTCAGACAGCGGTACCTATGCCTATGCGGATCTGCCGCTGCTCGGGTTCCAGAATCTGCAGCCACTCCGCCAGGTCACCTATGCTCTCGACGCGGCGTTCGCCCCGGCGCTCGGCTGGCGCGTCGACTCACGGTGCCTGCTGACGCTGGAAGGGAGTGACCTGAAACTCGAGGCTTACGATGGCGGGACGTTCGGATTCGCCGGCGATCGGGCGATCGACACGGCGGCTAACGAGGTCAGCGTGCCCATTGACGGACCGCGGCGCGGCTGCTTCGTGTTCGAGTCTGCGTTGGCGCCAAGCGAGCTGACCACAAAGATCCAAACGGGATTTCGCTTCGCTTACGACGAGGCGGACGGCAGCCGGCGTCGTCTGTTCTACCCGTTGCTCAAAACGGACGGTCCGGAGGCTCGCGCCTGGAAGGGCAGGATCAGCATAGATCTGACCGACGTTTACAACCGCAGCGTGCCGGGTACGACGGGTGACACCTTGCGAAGCGGCATCGCGCTGGCGCACGGCACGGAGCTGCCGTCGGGATACGTGACACGCGAAGGCAGTCCGATCGTTCTGCGTGCTGTTTCCCGGTTCGGCGACCCGGAGCCGCATCTCGAGCAATGGCGTTCGGCGGGCCTGGTGCTGCAGCCGGCGGCGGGAGGGGACGCGACCGATCTGCACGCGACACCGGTTGGCGACTTTCAGCTCGAAGTATTCGATGGGTCGGACGCACCGCGCGGTCTGGTGTGCGGGCTGAGCGCCGGGGAGAGCATAGGCTACGAGGGCTATCCCTCGGGCAACGTGCTGCGCTTCGTTCCCGATCGACCCGCGTTTGCGCCGGGCTTTCCGTTCGCGCCGCAGTCGCCGCTGGCTGCGCCGGCCGATCCCGATCAGCCGCTGCTCGACGCATCGGCGGTGACGGCCTGGGCCGCCCTGCGCGCCTTTCAGACGGACGGTGCCGAAGCGGCCAGCCGCTACGTCACGCAGGCCAGGGGCGAGCCCTGGTTCGGCCATGACGAAACCGTGTACCAGGAAGGCAAACCGTTGCTCGGCGCCGTGGCGCAGAGCGCCGAATTGCCGCAAAGCGACGACTTCGCGATTCCGCTGGCGCCGCACTTTGCCGCGGTCGTTGCCGACCCGCAACTCAACGAGCGCTTCGAAGCGGGCGTGCTGGCGGCCTGTCGGCGCCGCGCCGTGGCGCCCGGTGAGGCGGCCCGGGGCGTCGTGGGTGCGGCCGCGGCGGCCGGCGCGGATCCGGCGACCGTGCGCGTCGCCACGCCCTCGGGCTTTCTCGCGGAGATCGCGCCTACCGGAAAGTTTCGGGAGCTGGCGTTGGCGCAGGGTCCGGACGACCCGGCGGAGATGCTGCGCTTCGGCAACCTCGCGCCGGAACTGAGTCAGGTCTTTCAGGCGTCCGAGTCATTCGCGGTGGTCGCGAACAGCCAATACCTCGGCGCGTTCGTCGACGCGCGCGCAGCGGACGACGATTCGCCGACCTTCCAGAACGTCATCAGCCTGGCCGGCTGGCGCATCCGGGTCGCCGTGGGTGAAGGCAACGACTACGGGCGCTACCGCAACGTGCTGATCTTCAAGTTCAAGCCGGGCCGTCTGCGTGATCTGGTGGCGAATCCTGCGTGGTGGAGCGAAGCGCAGGCGCTTGCACTGCCCGAAGCCGACTCGCAACCGGATGAGCTGACCGTTCTGTCGGGCTGGCTGCAGGACTTCATCGATAGGGCGCGTGATTCGAGCGATGCGCACTACGCGGCGTTCAACCGGATTGCTGACGATTTCAACTGGTCGGGCATCCTGGCGTTGAACGTGGACGTTGTCGGGGTGCCGGCAGCGCTCTCG
The DNA here is from genome assembly GCA_963814945.1 of uncultured Gammaproteobacteria bacterium. GTDB lineage: Bacteria > Pseudomonadota > Gammaproteobacteria > DSM-19610 > DSM-19610 > Thiogranum. The sequence goes on along the minus strand of CAWFEQ010000012.1, from coordinate 141,273 downwards.
GGCCTGCTCGCGGCGCTCGACGAGACGGCGCTGCGCGCCCATCACCTCGGCATCAACGTCAATCAGGTGGACCCGCAGACGTTGCAGTTTGGCGAGGGCAATTCGATTTTCGGCCTGATCGACTACTGCGACGCGCGGTATGACCCGGCCCGCGCCGAGCAGACGGTTTACGTGCCGCCGCAAGCAGCCTACGACTTCCGCGTGCTGCAGCTGCAGGTGTCGTTCGCCAACAGCGAGATAGAGGCGTTCTCCAGTCGTGCGCAACTCAGCCTCACGCAGATTTTCGGCGATCGTGTCACCGGTATCAACGAGGCCGGCAATGGCCGCTTCTCCATCCCGTTCCGCGGCGGTTTGCAGAAGCAGGGCGGCAGCACGCTGTATTCCATGGATGCGCAGGGCCAGTTTCAGTTTTTCACGGAGAGCCGGGTGTTGCCGCGCGTCGACATTGACAGGGCGGAGTTCAGAAGCGATCAAGACGACGCGCTGTTCACGCTCTGGGGTTATCTGGATTTCTGTGCGGTTGCCGATTTCGACCTGCTGTCCTTCGGCAATCCGCCCGGCGTTGCGCGGCCGGACGTTGGCCTTGCCTACAGCGGACTGACGCTGCGCTTTCCGGGAGACGCGGCGCAGGCGCCGCGCTTCGAGTCCGAAGGCATCGCGTTCGACGCTGGCACCAGCAGTTGCAGACCGCACAGCATCTACGCCCAGTTTCCGCTGCGGGTAGAGAGACTCCTGCTCGGCGAGGCGGGGCAGGCGCCGGCGGACCTCGGTTTTCTCCCTGTACGCGTACCCGAAACCTTTGCCGGCATCGCTGGTGACACCTGGACGGGCCTGGAGCTCGGTCTCGACCTGGGCACGCCCGGCGATCTCGCGGCGGCGGCCGGATTTCGTGCGTCCCTGCTCATCGCCTGGAGCGGCGCCGCGACGCAATCAGACGACGGCGCCCTGCCGGTCCAGGTGGGCATCCGCCTGCCCGGCACCGTCGGCGGCTCGGACGTTCCTGGCACTGCAGAACGTGGTCGAGCTCGCCATTGCCGACATCGAGCTGACCAGCGTGCTGGTCGATGACCGGCGGGTGTACCTGTTGAAGCTCGAGGACATTGCGCTGTCGTTTCTGGGACTCACCAAGTTACCACCCGGCGGCGGCACGAGTTTCTATCTGTTCGTCGACCCGGCGGCCGGCTCGAAGGGCGGTCTCGGCTGGTACGCGGCCTACAATCCGGGAGGCCGGCCGGACCGTGTCGGTGCGCTGGGGGAGGCGCGCCGATGAGCAAATTCGGAATGCTCCTGGTCGACGCGCAGACTTTCGCCGCTCAGTTCCAGGATGTGCAGCCGTTCATGGCTGGCTTTCGCGACCAGCTCCACGCGCAGGAGGAGGTGCGTGTGTTCGTCGACGCCGCGCCCGGCATGGGGCACCAGGCGGCCAGCGTGCATGTGCTGCTGCGGCTGATCTTCGGGTTCGGCTACGGCCTGGCTCCGGGCCAGCGGGTACTCGTGGTGTATCGCACCACCTATGCCGGTGGCGTCGACCGGCCGACCGAGAGCAAGCTGGCGCGCCTGCTGCCCGGATTCGAAGTGCCCGCTGACGGGCAGATCCCGCATGGCATCTACGTCGGTCCGGACCAGACTCCGACTCCGCCCCCCAACGTCTTTTTTCTCCCTTACGAGAACGAGGCCGGGCGCGACGCGTTGGGCCAGGTCGAATTCGGGTTTGGCGGTGGTGTCGATCCGTTCCCGGGCGGGCAGGGCAGCATGCCGCAGCTCGCCGAGCTGCTGCACGTCAGATACTTTCTCGCGCTGCAGCCTTACCAGTTTCAAAACCCAAACTACATCGCATACCAGGCTCCAGGCGGCGCTTTCGAGTGGGAAAATCTCCAATTCCGGTTCCCGTGGCTGAACGACTACATCTTCTATCAACCCGGCCTGCCGGAGGAGCAGGTGCCGTGGGCGACTTTCGAGCAGCAGGGCGATGTGGAAATCAGGAAGCGCGCGCGCACCCTGCACCGGATTCTCCGGGTCTTGAACCCGAATCTCGTGCTCAGCCCGACGTATTCCATCGACGAGAACCGGGTGACGGGCGTGCGTCCGGAGGTACTGGCATTGACCTACGTCAGCGCCATGCTGAAGACCGGCGTCAGCACCATCGTCGTCAACTTCGGGCGCATGTCTCGCCCGAGCGCGGCCCGCCTCACCGAACTGGTCCACGGCGGGATGACGCGCGAGGAGCGCGACGCGCGGCAGGTCCTCGACAACCAGGGCGAACCGGAGGATCCGCCACCCGCGCATCTGGTCGAGATGCACCAGGCGGTCGATGCCTATCGGGCACGCGCCGACGAGCTCGCGAGAACCGATGCGCAGAGGCGGACGCGGGTACTGCACGCTGCCAACATCCCGGATGATCTGGACGCGCTCAACGAAGCCATAGACTGGTGCAACGCGCAGCAGGGTGACAGCCGAGTCCTTTTCGTCCAGCTCGGCGCGGTGTCGCCCGTGATTTTTCGCGCGGCGCTGGATCGCGCCGGTCAGCCGGTGGTGTTCGAAGGCCCGAATACCGCGATCACAGCGATGAACGCCGGTGCGCCCTATCTGCACATGACCCGGCTGCAGGGCGCACCGCAAGGCTGGGCTTACCCCAGGGTGATCGCAGGTGTGGACTGGACCCCTCAGGTCGAACAGTCGATTGTGTCCGCCAGCTATCTGCTGCACGGCTTCGACCGCAACTGGGTGGCGGACGGGTGGCCGCCGAACCTGCAGATCTTTGCCGATGCGACCGACGACATCTGGGATTTCGCCGCCGACGCGTTCGCGGACGCGGGCTCGCACCTGAGAGACTACTTCGTCAGCATTCGCGACAACCTGGCCACCGAGATCAATGATCGGCTGGTGCGCGGCATCGGCATCATGGTCAATCAGTTCACGCAGGCGCCGCCGCCGGCGCTGGGGGTCGAAGTCCCAGAGCTGACCGCGCTGCAAGAGCGGCTGCTGGCCGCAATCCAGGATGGCGAGATTGCGCTGCTGCGCGACGGTCTTCCCGACGGTCGGATCAAGACGGTGTATCAGGCGCTCATGGCGCAGGTGCAGACGGCTGGGTCGGCCGCCGACTTCCGGATCACCGCCGCTTCGGTGACTCCTACGCCAGCTGAAGGTCCGCCCAAGGCGGTCACGCTCAGCGGCAGGACCACGGCGCTCGGCTTTCCGATGACCGCGCAGCTCGAGTTCACCGAGGTCGCCGGTCGCCTCGCGTCGCGCGGTGAATACCGCTTGACCGAAGCCTGGGGGCTCGATCACGCGCCCTGGATCCGGCTGGAGCAGGCGGGTCTCAGGCTCCTGGTCGACGAAGCGCCCATGCCGGTCCGCGGCGAGCTGGTTGGGCGGGTCGGCGGCGTCAAGCCGTTCGACATCCGCATGGCTTTCCCTTCGCCGCTCGGCACCACTCTCATAGCCGAGTTTGCCGCAGACGCGCGTCCCGGTATTCGCGATGTCTACGCGTTGGCCGGCAGCGTCAATCTGTCCAACCTCCTACCGCCCGTGCCCGAGCTCGTCGGGTCGTTTGGCGTGGACCGCGTCACGCTCGGTTACGAGGCCTCCATACCGCGTCTGAGCGCGGTCGGTGTCGCTGTCAGCACGGCAGCATCGGCGCCCCCGTGGACGGTCGCCGGAATCGAGATCACCGACGTCCGCGTGGTGATCCAGGTGCTCGATCCAGCCAACCGCAAAGCCCGCCGGGTCAACGGCGAGCTGAGCGCCGGCGTTCTGCTGTCAGATGCCGCGGACGGCCCGAGACTGGACCTGACCGCGAGGCTGCCGGGGCTCGAGATAGCAGGCCGGCTCGCCGGCGAGCTGAGCATTGGCGACCTCATTGCCAAGCTTGCCCTCGGCGTCGAGGTGCCGTTGACGTTCGAACCTCTCAAATCTTGACCTGCGCCTCGATGTGGCAAGGAACGCGTACAGCCTGTCGACCGCGATCGATGGCACCTGGAGCCTCATCGAAGGGATCGTCATCGGCAACCTGCAGCTGGCGGCTGGTGTCGGCGCGCGGAGCTACGCGTACCTATCCGGTGACCTGATCATTGGCGATGCCGACGAGCAGGCGACGCTCAGCTTGGCGGCGCGCTACGCCGACGGCAGCTGGTCGTTCGCCGGCGACCAGGCGCACGGGTCGATCTCTCTGACACGGCTGGCGAAGCTGTTTCTGCCGGACACGCAGCAACTGCCGGCGGCGGCACCGGGCAGCGGTCCCCTGGATATCGAGCTGGATCGCCTGCATGCGGAGATCGACGCGGGTGCGCAGACCTATCGTTTCGCCGCGCGGGTGCGGTGGCAGCCGCTCGCTGCGCTACCGGAACTCGAGGCGATGGTGGAGGTGGCCAAGCTGGCGGACAGCGCCGGCGCGCCCCGCTACGTCGGCCAGCTTTCGGCGACTGGGCGCCTGTTCGGCGCGGACGTTGGTTTCCGGCTGCCGTTCGGCGACAGCACCAAGGTGGAGGTGCAGCTGTGGGACATCTGGGCCGTCTACGAGGAGGGCGTTATCCGCTTTCGCCTGAGCGGCATGTCCCTTGGCCAGCTCTTGACCGAGCTCACCTCCTGGGTCACGCGGAATCGCCGCCCGGTGGCGCTGCCGTCGCCGTGGAACCTGCTCAACAGCGTCGCGCTGGACGATTTCACGCTGCAGTTCGACACCAACGACAAGCGCTTCACAGTCACCTACAAGGTGCCCGGCTGCGGCATCGATCTGGGATTCTACGTGCTGCAGGGCTTCGAGATGTCGTCGGGCGGCGAGAACACCGGCCTGCGCTTCGAGCTCGTCGGCCACGGTCTCGTCGACGCCGAGCCGTGGGACGCCACGCAGCCGGACCAGGCGCCGAAAGTGCCGGGCATCAGCGACCTGTTCGAGCTCAGGCTGCTGGTGCTGGGTCAGCACGTGGCGGTGCCGGGCCAGGACCAGTTCGATTCCGTACCCGAGGCCATAGCGGGCTTCAAACGCCTGGGCCCGCCGCGCGAGAACGAGGTTCCGGTCAGCGTCGACGGCACCGGTCGCTACCCGCAGTTCGATTCCGCCAGTAACTGGCTGGTGGCCGCGGACTTCGGGTTGCTCGCGATTGGCGGGGCCGAGCGGCGGGCGCTGGTCGAGCGCCTGGGCGCGTCCGCGCCCAGGCACCTGATCGAGGCTGCGTTCGTCTTCATCGACCCGGCCCTCTACGGTTTTCGCATAGCGATTGCGAGCGAGGCCAGGCTCCTGGCCGGGCTCGAATTCGAGATTCTCTACAAGAAGCTCTCCGACAATCTGGGTGTATATCAGATCGAGCTGGACCTCCCGGATGCGGTGCGCAGCCTCGACGTGGGGGCGTTGGCCGTCACCATGCCGCAGATCGCCGTCGAGATCTTCACCAACGGCGATTTTCTGGTGGACCTCGGGTATCCCCACGAGCGTGACTTCTCCCGCTCGTTCATGCTGCAGGGGCTGGTCCCGCCGGGTTTGCCGATGCTCGGCAGCGGCGGGTTCTACTTCGGCGCGCTGAGCGGCGGCAGCTGCGACCGCCTGCCGGTGACCCGCCGCGGCACGTTCAGCCCGGTTACCGCGTTCGGCATCGGGTTGATGGTGGGTTTCGGCCGCAGCATCGACAAGGGCCCACTGAAGGCGGGCTTCAGCCTGACCATCGTTGCGTTCATCGAAGGCGTCATCGCGCGCTTCAACCCGACCGAGGACGCGCGGCCCGCGCCGTTCGGCGCAACGCTCGACGACGACCACTACTACTGGCTGCGCGGCACCTTCGGGCTGCAGGGCCAGCTCTACGGGACTGTCGACTTCAAACTGGTGAAGGCCCGGCTTGACGCGGGCTTCTCCGCGTTGGTGAGCGCCACGTACGAGTCGTTTCAGCCCACGGTGCTGGACCTGGTCGCTGGGGTGAGCGTGGCGGCCTCGATTCGCATCCATCTCGGCTTCTTCTCGCTCAAGATCAGTTATTCGTTCACCATCCGCATCAGCGAGCGCATTGTCCTTGGCGCGCGTGCACCTGCACCGTGGGACGACCCCGCGCTCGCCGTCCCCGCGGCCGTGCCGCTCGCCTTCGAGCCGCTCTGGACGCCGTTGCCGGCGCCCGAGCCGGTGCCGCTGACGCTGTACTTCGCGCCCGCGTTGACCATCGTCGGTGACGCTGCCGAGACCCTTGCGGACCAGCAGGCGGCTTACGCGGCGATGCTGTTCATTGATGCGGGTTCCGACACGTCGGCCTCGTCCTTCGAGCTTTTCTGCCGCGAGCTGTTGTGCTTCCTGGCGGCGAGCGTTGTTGCGGGCACCGGGGGCAGGCCGGAGCGCGACGGCATCGACGCGCAGCTGGTGACCCTTGCCGAGCTCGAGCGTCTGTATGGTCGATTGACCGACTCGCAAACCCCGAGCCCGCTGCCCTACAGCGCCATCGCCGAGTTCATGAGCACGCACTTCCGGATAGAAGTACACGCGCCGGCGTCCGCCGACGCGCCAGAGGAGCGCCAGGCGGCGGCGTTTCCCATGTTGCCGGCACTGCGTTTCGTGTTGGCGGCCGACGGCGGTACGCTGGCGAATGTGGACTTCGCCGGTTATAACCCGGTGGAAGGCGCCTACCTCGACCAGATACAGGCGCAATTCGACGCATTGCAGCTGGCAGTGGAGCGGCAACTGGACCCGCGTAGGGCCAAGCTGCCGCGGGTGCGGGCGGACGCCGATCAGCCGCCGGCACCATCGATGGCGACGGTGGTGATGGAGGACTACGTCGGCCTCTGCGCCAGGCACGTCGTGCAGGCTGCGCTCGATGCGATGCGCGATTACCGTTACAGCCTGCAGCCGGGCGACACGCTGGGCGCGATCGTCGCGTGGGCGAACGCGGCCGGCAACGCGGTGAGCGCCGCGCGCATACTGGAAGCCAACGCGGGCCTGCCCCTGGCGCCCGGCAAGACGTGGACGCTGCCGCAGGTCGACCCCGACGCGCCGCAGCAGCCGGGACTCAGGTACAGCGCCACCCAGGAAGATTCGCTGGAACTCATCGCCGGTCGTTTTGCGGCGGGACAGGATGCCGCGTTTCTTCAGCAGCTGGTCGCGCTCAATCTAACGTCGACCGGGCTCCTGGTGCCCGGGGTCACGGTCGCGCTGGGCGGGCGCAGCCACGTCGTCGCGGGCGGCGACAGCTGGCAAAGCCTCGCGGCCGCTCTGGAGAAGGCACCCGCCGATCTGCTCGCGGACGCCGGCATCGTGCAGTCGACCGCGCTCATTCAGCGGCTCGGCATCTGGGATATCCCAAGCATCACCTGTGTCAGCGACGACGAGAACTTCCGCACCGCCGCGGCCATCGCCGAGCACTACGGTCTGCCGGTCGGTGCGCTGGCGCTGGCAGGCGCCAACCTCGAGATTGCCGATCCGTTCGCGCCAGCAGCGGAGGACGAGGCCCAGACGCTGAGCCTGCCGGACCTGACGAGCCTCAGCGTGGGCAGTCTGTTCGCGGAGACGCAGCACTGTCAGTCCCTCGAGCACCTGGCCGGCATGACGTCGCGGTTTCTGCTGCACGGTCTGCGGCTGCCCGGGCCCGCTGGCAGCGAAGCCCCAGGCGAGGACGTACCCCTCTACGCGCTGACCGGCCAGCAGCACGTGCTGCCGGAAAACCTCACCGGTCTCACGGTGACGCTCGAGAAGGACGCGAGCGATGCGTGGATTGAGTTGCAGAACGCGGCGGATCCGACCCGCCTCGTCGTCCCCGCCGATGCCACGGAGCAGCAGCGGATCGACGCGGTGCGCGCCTACGCGAGGCGGCACGGCGTGGTGCCCGACGTGCGCTACCTTGGTCCCGCACCGGTGTTTCGTGACGACCCGGCGACGTTTCCGCTGCGCGACAACATCCCCTGGCAGAACGGCGGTCGGATCGTGCTGCCGCAGGAGTCTGCCGAAGCTCCCGACGTGCTCGATCTGCGTATCTGGCTGCTGCCGCCCGGGCTCCGCAAGCTGCTGGAAGCCGGTCGCAACACGCTGCCGCCAGCGCTCGTGCTCGAGATTGGCGCGCAGAACGCGACCACGGGCAGTCTGGAGAGCAGAAGCAGCAGCGCCTTTGCGTGGAGCACGCTGTTGGATTTCGACGTGCAGCGCTTCACAAACGCAGAGCAGCCGCCGACCACCAGTCAGCTGATGGGTGCGACGGCGGACAGCACACGCTTGCTGCAGGAACTCTTGATGTCGCTCGGCGACGATCCGGCTCGCATCCATGGTGTGACGCTGCTCTACCGGGCGAGCGCCACGGCCAAGCGCAGCGCGGGACTGCAGTCGGACGGTGACAAGGACATCGTGTTCTTCCTGAACCGGGTCAACCTGTCCACGCAGACAAATCCGGGACCTGCCTATGGCCGCACCGCGGCGCCGATACCCGCCGCCTGGAACGGGCCGCTCGGCTTTTTGAGTTTACTCTGGAACGGCAGCATCACACGCTCCGGCGGCTACTACCTTTTCTATCAGAACCAGAGCACGCGAGAGGGGCTGCCGGACCGCATATTCGACGAGCACGGCCGGGCACGCTTGAGCGTGCTCGTGACATGGCAGCCGGCCGGAGATGAGGCGAGCGATCACTTGCCGCCTTACCTCAACACCGTGGTCACGGGCGACAGCATCGAGGTGGACCGTGCCAGCGTCTTCGCTCGGGTCACCCCGCAGCGCATCGAACACCCGCTTGCCGCAGACGACACACTTGCGACACTTGCGCGCTACTATTGCAGCAAGATCGGCACGCTGTGCGCTGCCAACAGCAGCCGCGCGCTGAACCAGGATGCCGACATTTCGATCGACGAGTTCTGGTACGAGGTGCGGCCGGACAAGCGCGAGCCGGGCGGCATGCTTGCGAACATTGCGGCCTACTTCCGGGTCGATCCGGCCCGCATCAAGGACCTCAACCCGGATCTCGGGGACGCGGAGCCGGTCGCGCCGTACAGGCTCCTGAGAATCCCTTCGACGGTGCTGAGCCTGGCCGATACGACCTTCAAGACGCTTGCCGACATCCGCGATCGCTACGCTGTCAGCTACGATGCGCTCGGCTTCGCCAATCGCGACACCGCCGCGCTGTTCGCGGACACCACGCTGGTCGTGGACGCGGGACTCACCCTGCGAACGCCGACCGCGCAGATGGGCGCGGCAGGCATGGTGCTGGAGCGCGCCGCGCCCGCGCAGACGCCCCAGAGTCCGCAGGACGCGGCCTACGCCGAGCGTTACCTGCTCAATCTCTACGACCTTCTCGGCTATCGCGTCGCGGACACGTTGGCGTTCGACAAGAGTCCGGCTGGGTTGCCGATGGGACCGACCGTCGATGTCCCGGACGGCGCGCTGGTAAGCAAGCGTCAGAGCCTGCCGCTCGCGGGTGCTGCAAGTGCGGCATGGCAGTATCATGAGACCCTCCCCGCGGCACGGTTTGCCCGATCCAGCCCGGTGACGGCGCCGCCGGGGGTGCTTGAACCGGAGCCTCCGTATGCCGGCGTCGGCGAAGCGGTGCAACTCGAGCTCGCCTGGCAGGATGCGTTTGGCAACCGGGCGCTCTCGCCGTTTCAGAATCCGGATCTCGACGCGGGGCACCCCTTGAACTTCCCGCCGCTGCCGCTCGGATTCACGGACAGGATCGTCGGTTTCACCGCGTGGCCTTCCGTTGCGCTTGCGTACCGGCTTACCGGCGGACCGGCGCTGGTCGTTCGGCTGGACTTCGATCCGTCGCGCTACCTGCCGACCGCGCTGTCGAGCCGGCCTAGCCGCGTGCTGGCGAACACGCCGCAATGGCAGGAGAACGCGCAGAAAGACCTGCTGATCTACGAACGCATTCATGCCCAGTTGCAGCACCGCGACCGCAGCGGTGTGCCGAGCCTGTCGATTGGCCTCACCACGACATTGCGCAAGGCGATCAATGCCAGTCAACCCCTCGACGATGCGACCTTGGCCGAACTGCGGGACTGGGTGGCCGCGATCTATACCTATCTCCACGTGCGCGCATGCGGCGAGGACGCGCCGGCGCCAACCGCCGGGGTCGACATGCGCCAGGCGCTGCGCACCGAAGAGCTCAACGCGAGCGCGGTGTTTTCCGTGACGGTGGCGCTCGAGTGCGAGCGCGAAATCGCCCTGGTGCACCCTGCCTTCAAGGATGCTCCGGAGGTCTGCAGGGTCATCACCCCCGTGAGCGCGGCCACGCGCAACGCCGCTGGCCAGCAGTCGCTCGTCGACTTCGCCGCCGCATTCGAAGCGGCGTTCGCGGAGGCCGAGGTTCAGCTCAAAGTCGCCGCCAGCCCACGCGGCGAGGGCGGCAGGACCGCGATGTACGCGGTGCGCTTCGGCGCCGACGGCGCCACCAGCATTGGCCTTCGCACCGAAGGTGCGCCCCTGTTCACCGCCGTGCGGCCGCTGTGCACTGAACTCATCTCCAGAGCAAAGGTGCCGGTGCATGCTTACGAGACCGGCAAGGGTATCGACTGGGACGGTACGACAGTACCGGTCAACGCCAGCGCCGTGGATCTCGATGCCTGGGCATGGGATTTTCTCGCGGACTTCGACCGGATTCTCGCTCCCGAGATCAGCACGCCGATGTTCATCGTCGACCGTGTTGCCGGGTGCGATTTTCGCGACCGGCTGCTGGCGGCCAAGGAGCGTCTGGCGGACGCCATAGCGCTGCAGGTGGCGCCGGTGCTGAAGCACCAGAGCATCGCGCAGGAAGTCCTCGCAGCGGCCCGCGAAACGTTGCGGCAGCAACTCCTGATTCGGCTCGGCGAGGCGTACGAGGTCGATGGCATCGCCCAGTATCCGTTCGCAGTCAGCACGCCGTTTGCGGACGTCGCGGACGCCCCCGCACCGCGGCTGCGTGGCGCGATCGTAGTGAAGGAGGGCGCAGTAGCGGACAGCGATCAGCTTTCGCTGATTCCGGGCCCGCTGTCCCTGGCACCGACCACGGGCACCGGGCGCAACTATCTGAACGTGCTGCTGCGCACACAGAACGACACAGAGGTGGAACGTCTGACGCTCGATCTGGACTGGCAGGTTTCGCACCTGGAGCTGGATATCCGCCGTGAGGCAAGCCTCGGGGAGTACGAAGGTTCCACGTGGCTGTCTTTCCTGCTGCCAGCCGGCAGGCGCTCGCAAGCGGCGCTGCCCGCGCCGCTGCGGGTAAGCCTGGGGGAGGCCGCGCAGATGCCCGTGCCGCTACGCGCGTTCCCAAAGCCACCCAGCATGCGCTTGCAACGTTTCGACGCCGTCCCGGCCACCGGGATTGCGGACATCGGCCGCTGGAACTACGAGTTCGGCTATGCGGTAAAGCACAATCGCCACGATGTGATCGACGCCGAGGTGTACTTCAACGTGAACCTCGGCGATGCGGCAGCGTCGGACGCGGGTGGGCGCTATCTGCCCGACGACCTTCTACAGTATCGGAAGGTGCGCGGCGCGGTCATGGAGGATCTGCAGGCAGCCTTGAAACGCGTGGACGGAACCTCGGACACCGAAGCAGCAGCGGTCAAGGCGGCGCTCGCGCCCCTGGCAGCGCTCACGTCGCTGGTCGAACACGTGGTCGAGGCCTGGGACCTCTGGGTGAATCGCACGGCGTTTCGCGTTGCCCCCGATTTTACCGCGAGCGATTCGATGGCATTCCGCATCCAGGAAGATCCGGACGACAGCCGTGGCGGTGCGCTCCAGGTCCGCATCGTCGCACCGAACGACATGCCTGGTATGCCTGTCGTCAGCGTGCCGGGTTGGGTGACGGAGTCCGATCCGCAGCGGCCGGGCGTCTACCGCTACCGGGCAAGCGGGGACAAGCCGGAGTACCTCGGCTTCGAAGCGGCGCTGGCCATTGCGGAACGCAACGTGGTCGTGCCGAATCTGGCGGTAGTGCTGAGGCAGAACGCCTGGGCGTCCGTGGTGGTGGTGCGGAACGACAAGCTGATCGAAAACGCCTACAGCCGGCCTGAGTTCGTGTATCGAACGCAGCCGGCGTTTTTCGCCAACCCGCTCAATCCGATACTCCGCTTCGACGCGGCGATCGACATCGCCGCGCTGGGTGACCATCCCGGCCCGCGGCAGCTGAACGTGCACCTGCGGGCGCTGTTGGACGCGGTGTTCGATGCGCGCGCGGGCGCCACGCTGCGCCTGCAGATGACCGTGGAATGTCGCTATCAGGTCAACGCGTCAACGCCGGAGCTGTCGCAGCCCGTCGTGTTCGTGCCCACGTACGTGCTCGCGCGGACGGGATTGCAGAACACCGAGGCGCTGGCGGAAGATCTGGCCGAAGCGCTCGGCGGCTGGCGCTACCTGCATCCCGTCCAGGTGCCTGATGGGCGGTTCAACTTCGCGCTTCAGCTCATCTCGCAGGACGCGGGCGCGCCGCTGCCCATCCTGACCCTGCCCGAGGTGTTCCTGCGCCTCGCCGATATCCTGCCGGGCAGCGGCTGACTGACGCATCCGTTGCGGCTGCTGCGTCTTCGTCCGGACGCTGCTCTATGATGCATCCAGGTTCGCAAGCGGAATGGTGCGTGTTTTTGCGCGTGCTTGCATTCGCTCACTGTCCTCCGCAAAAATTCATGTACCTTTCGCGACCAAGACGTAGAGCAGCCGAAACGTTGCCGTTACAACGGTACAGAAGTCACACGCGAGGATCGCTGCTGCATGGTTGTGTACAACGTAAGTTTTCAGCCGCCAACACTGTGCGGGATCGTGCTAGGAGGCTGTCGGACTTGGGACTGATCTACTGCGCCGGTGGGAGAGCGCCTGTGCAAGATGGCCAAGCTCACCTAACACGCTGGAGATGCGGGAGAACAATTCCATGTGCTGAGTACACACCGATCTCTCTGTGCCCGGCTAACCCGCAACCACAAATCAGCGCAACTGTGAGGTCGGGGAACATCTGCAGAGCACAGCCAACAGCATGCCAGATGGCTCTAACCGGATTGAACGGCTGAGCCGAGATCACCATTCAGAGCTGGTCCTTAGCCGGCGCCGGCCAGCAGTTCCAGCCAGTGCCTGACCGGTATGTCGGCTTGCGCCTGCAGGTGGAGCAGGCAACCGATGTTGGCGGTGGCGATTGATTCGGGGCGTTGGTCCTGCAGTGCGTCCAGTTTGCGCGCGCGCAACTGGTTCGACAGTTCCGGCTGAAAAATGGAATAGGTGCCCGCCGAGCCGCAACACAGGTGTGCGTCCCTGACCGGTGCCAGCGAGTACCCCAGGCGGGTCAACAGGCCCTCGACAACACCGTTGAGCTGCTGGCCATGCTGCAGAGAGCAGGGTGAGTGAAATGCAATTCGCTGTGGTCTCGCGGGACTGAACGCGGACAGGTCTTCCTGGTCGAGCACTTCGCTGACGTCCCTGGCGAGTGCGCTGACGCGTGCCGCGCGTGCCGCATAAGCCGGGTCTGCGGCCAGCAGCTCGCCGTATTCCTTGATCATGGGCGCGCACCCGCTGGCCGTGATGACAATGGCCTCGCTGCCCTGTTCGATCGCCGGCCACCAGGCGTCGATATTGGCGCGTGCCTTGTTGAGCCCGGCATCGCTGGCGCCCAGGTGGTGGTGCAGCGTGCCGCAGCAGCCGGCCTGCGCGACCGTTTTCAGGTTAATACCCAACCGGCTGAACACGACCCGCGCGGCGTCGTTAATCTGGGGTACGGCAGCCGGTTGCACACAACCGTCCAGTAGCAGCATGCGCCGTGCCCCAGTCGCTTCTTGCGGGCACGCCAGGCGTCTCGCCAGCGGAATTCTGCGGCGCAGTCCTGCCGGCAGCAGGGGCCGCACGCGGCGTGCGGCGCCGAACAGCAGTCGGGCCCGGTAAGTTTCACCAAAGGTGAACAGGATCAGGCGGCGTAACAGGCGCTGTGGCAGCGAACGCGGCACTGTTGCTTCGAGCAGTTCGCGACCGATATCCAGCAGTTTGTGGTATTCCACGCCGGACGGACAGGTGGTCTCGCAGGCGCGGCAGGTAAGGCAGCGGTCAAGGTGGGTCTGCAGCACCGGTGTCGCATCCTTGCCTTCGAGCACCTGCTTGATCTGGTAGATGCGCCCGCGCGGGCCGTCCAGCTCGTCGCCGAGCAACTGGTAGGTCGGACAGGTCGCGTTGCAGAACCCGCAGTGAACGCAGCTGCGCAAGATGCGGTCGGCGCGTTGTCCGGCAACGGTACTCGTGAGGTCGGCAGTCAGTTCGGTTCGCACGCTCAGAATTCTTTGTACAGGCGGCCGGGGTTGAGAACACCGGCCGGGTCCAGCGCGGCTTTCAGGCGTTTATGCAGGGCGAACAGGCCGGTGGGCAAGGGTTGAAACACGTCTGCGTGCGCATCGCCGCTGCGGAACAGTGTCGCGTGTCCGCCGAGGTCGGTGGTGAGCTTGCGGATATGCCCGGCATCGGCATCGCTGATCAGCCAGCGTTGTGCCCCCGCCCAGTCGATCAGCCATATTCCCGGCAGTGCCAGTGGTGGTGTTGCCGGTGGTAAGCTCAGGCGCCACAGTGGCTGGTCCTGACGGAAAAAAGTATGCGTATGGTCGCGCACTGACTGCCAGAATTCGGCGCGTTCTTCGAGCCGGTTGTCACCGAGGCGGTGCTGTGCCTGCCGGGTCGCGGACTCGCTGCCTGACAGGCGCAGGTACAAACGTTCATCATACCAGCAGGCGGCCGACAGAGGCAACGGTGTGTTGAGCCACTCGGCCAGCCGCCCGATGGCTTCGGCCTGGGAACACACCTGCACCAGCGTGTACTCAACGTCGGGCTTCGGCAGCACTTTGAGCGACACATCGGTCAACACACCGAGCGTGCCCAGCGCGCCGGCCATGAGACGCGACAGGTCGTAACCGGCGACGTTTTTCATGACCTGTCCACCGAAGTTGAGGTGTTCGCCCTTGCCGTTGATCAATCCGGTGCCCAGCACAAAGTCGCGCACTGCACCTGCGAACGGCCGACGGGGGCCCGACAGACCGGTGGCGACAGCGCCGCCCAGCGTACTGCTGTCGGCGAAGTGGGGCGGTTCAAACGCCAGCATCTGCCGCTGGTCGCCGAGTGCCCGCTCAATCTCAGCGAGGCTGGTTCCGGCCCGGGCGCGGATGACCAGTTCAGACGGCTCGTAGCTGAGTATGCCGCTGTGCCCGCCGACCGACAGCAGTTCGCCGTCGCACTCACGCCCATAAAAACGCTTGCTGCCGCCTCCCTGAATGATCAGCGGCGTATGGGCTGCACAGGCCTGTTTGACCTGTTCGCACAGGGTGCTGGTCATGTCCCTGTCGGCCATGACTAAAAACGGTCCAGTTCCGGAAACGGCAGTTCGCCGTGGTGTATGTGCATGGCACCGAATTCGGCACAGCGCGCCAGTGTCGGAATGGCCTTGCCGGGGTTGAGCAGTCCTCCGGGATCGAACGCCCGCTTGATCGCATGGAACTGCGTGAGTTCCGCGGCATTGAACTGCACGCACATCTGGTTGATCTTTTCCACGCCGACGCCGTGTTCGCCAGTGATAGTGCCACCCACCGAGACCGCCAGTTCCAGGATGCGCCCGCCGAACGTTTCGGCGCGCTCCAGCTCGCCGGGTTTGTTGGCATCGTAAAGAATCAGCGGGTGCAGGTTGCCGTCACCGGCGTGAAAGACGTTGGCCACCGGCAACTGGTACTCCGTGGACCATGAGCTGATGGTCGCCAGCACTTTACCCAGGTGTTTGCGCGGTATGGTGCCGTCCATGCAGTAATAGTCTGGCGAAATACGGCCTACCGCGGGAAAGGCGGCCTTGCGTCCCGCCCAGAAGCGTTGCCGTTCGCTGTCGTCTCGGGCGGTGCGTACCTCGCTGGCGCCGCGCGCCTTGAGCAGTTCGCGCACCCGGACAATCTGTGTCGATACTTCTTCGTTGGTACCATCCAGTTCGCACAGGAGAATAGCGGCGGCGTTCACGGGATAGCCGGCGTGGACAAAATCTTCCGCGGCGCGGATTGCGAGGTTGTCCATCATCTCCAGCCCGGCGGGAAGAATGCCGGCGGAAATGATGGCGGCGACCGCTTCGCCGGCGTGTTGGGCCGAGTCGAAGCTCGCGAGCACCACCTGGGCGCGTTCCGGAATCGGCAACAGGCGCACAGTGACCTCCACAATCACGCCGAGCAGTCCTTCGGACCCGGTCATCAGCGCCAGCAGATCATAGCCCGGCGAGTCCATTGCGCTCGAACCGATGCCCAGGCGTTCACCTTCTATGGTCACAACTTCGAGACGGGCGATGTTGTGCGTGGTCAGCCCGTATTTCAAACAGTGAACGCCTCCGGCGTTCTCGGCCACGTTGCCGCCGATGGAACAGGCAATCTGTGAGGAGGGGTCGGGTGCGTAGTACAGGCCGAGGTCGGCGACCGCCTGGGAAATCGCCAGGTTGCGCACACCCGGTTGTACGCGCGCCAGCCGGTTGGCGCTGTCGATCTCCAGGATCTGGTTGAATTTCGCCAGGCTCAGCAAAACACCGTTGTTCAGCGGCAGGGCGCCCCCTGACAGACCCGTGCCTGCACCGCGGGCCACAACGGCCACGCCCTGGCTGCTGCAATAGCGCAGTATGAACTGCACCTGTTCAATAGTTTCCGGCAGCAGTACCAGCCAGGGTTTGACCCGAAAGGCTGACAGCCCGTCGCATTCGTACGGGTACAGCTCGGCTTCGTCGTCAAGGATGCAGTGCTTGGGCAAACCCACCAGTCCAGCTATGAAGCTGTCGCGATCGACTGTTTCTGCAGCGGTGCCCATCAGGTAATGACAGTCGGGGCATCGCGGCCGGTGTGCCGTTTGATCTGTGCAATTTGATCGGCAATGACGATGAGTTCAGCCAAAGCCTGCTGTGCGTCCAGGCCTTGTCGGGCGGCGTCGGCTTCATAGCGTTCCAGGTAGACGCGCAGCGTCGCACCCTCGGTGCCAGTGCCCGACAGCCGGAATACGATGCGCGAACCGTCGGAAAAGCCGATACGTACGCCCTGGTGTTCACTCACCGATCCGTCCACCGGATCGGTGTAGGCGAAGTCGTCGCTGAACGCGACTTCATAACTGGCGTAGCGCTTGCCCTTGAGAGAGCCGTTCAAGCGGCGCAGCTCGTCCATCAGTTGGTCGGCGCCGTCCGCAGCGACACCCTCGTAGTCGTGGCGGGAGTAATAGTTGCGCCCATAGGTTTGCCAGTGACTGGTGATAATGCTCTGCACCGGCTCGCGGCGCACCGCCAGCAGGTTCAGCCAGAACAACACGGCCCACAGGCCGTCCTTTTCACGCACGTGGTTGGAACCCGTGCCGAAGCTCTCTTCACCGCACAGAGTGACCCTGCCCGCATCCAGCAGATTGCCGAAAAACTTCCAGCCCGTGGGCGTCTCGAACAATTCGATACCAAGCTTGTCGGCGACGCGGTCAGCGGCCTGAGAGGTCGGCATGGAGCGTGCAATCCCCGCGATACCCTGGCGGTACCCGGGAGTCAGGTGGGCGTTGGCGGCCAGCACCGCCAGGCTGTCGCTGGGGGTGACGAAACACTTGCGGCCGAGGATCATATTGCGGTCACCGTCGCCGTCCGAGGCGGCACCGAAATCCGGCGCGTTGGCCGCGAACATGATGTCCACCAGGTCTTTGGCGTACACCAGGTTGGGATCGGGATGCCCGCCGCCAAAATCCTCCCGGGGCTCGGCGTTCATCAGCGTGTCGGGCGTGACGCCGAGGCGGTTCTCGAATATTTCCACAGCATAGGGCCCCGTGATCGCATGCATGGCGTCAAAGCGCATGCTGAATAGGCCGGAGTTGATCAGTGCATGGATGCGGTCAAAGTCAAACAGTGACTGCATCAACTCGGCATAGTCCGCCACTGGATCGATAACCTCGATCTGCGTATTACCGAGCTGTTGAACGCCGGTGTTATCGATATCCACGTCAGGCGTGTCGAGTGTCAGGTAGCGCGAAATCTTCCCGGTCTCGGCATAGATGGCCTCGGTGATTTTTTCCGGAGCCGGACCACCGTTGCCGATGTTATACTTGATGCCGAAGTCACCGTCCTCGCCGGCCGGGTTGTGGCTGGCGGACAGCACAATGCCACCGAAGGCCTGGTACTTGCGTATCACGCAGGAGGCGGCCGGCGTGGATAACAGACCGGCACGTCCGACCATGACTTTTCCAAAGCCATTGGCGCTCGCCATACGCAGAATGACCTGTACAGCATGACGGTTGTAGTAGCGTCCGTCACCACCCACGACCAGGGTTTGTCCCTGGTAGCCTTCGAGGCTGTTGAAAATCGCCTGGACAAAATTCTCCAGGTAATTGCCCTGCTGAAAGACGCGAACTTTTTTCCGCAGCCCCGAGGTTCCCGGTTTCTGCTCCGGGTAGGGTTGTGTGCTGACTTGAAGAGTATTCACAAAAGAGCCCTGTCTTGTTACTTGTAAATTACAGTTTGTCAAGCGTTAAGCTTGTTTGCCAATAGCCGATAGCATGCCTGAACTTACAATGCTGATGGTTTGAACGAAAGTTCATTTTACTATGTTAAGATTGACCTATGCGCTATTCGGGCAAATACAAAGTTCATCCTGGCGTACGTGCACGCGACCTGCCGGCGCTGATGGAGCTCTATGAACTGAATTATATTCAGCTGCGCCAGCTGGTGCCCGACGTGCGTGCCATTCAGGATCGCAGTATCTCCCGGGTCGACGGCGCATTGGACCTCTATCTCAGCGTAACTGAGCGCTCCAAATACACCACCACGTTCCATTTGAGTTACCAGTTTAGCGATGCCGAGGGTGAATTTCCCGCGCCCGACCTGGTGGTGCGCATGTACCATGACGCACAACTGGCCGAAGTCATTTCGCGCGGACGTCCGCGCGCCCGGCGCGACGCCGAGTACGACCGCTTTCATCACGAGTATTGCATACAGACCAAGTGGCAGGTAAACCGTTTCCTGCACAAATGGCTGGGTTATTGTCTGCGTCAGGGGCATGCGTTCTCGCCGGCCCGCGAACAGTTGGCCGACGTTATGGCGGCGATCGGACTGGAGAAGGCGCTCAGCCTGGAATCCTGATCCCGACCGCGCCGCTAATACTTGACTATTGCACTATGTTAAATTAGTGTCAATTTGTTGCCTTTGGCCGGTGCTGCGCAGGATTTACCATGAGACTATCCACCAAAGGCCGCTACGCGGTCACTGCGATGATGGATCTGGCGATCCACGCGCCGCGCGGCCCCGTTACCCTCGCCGATATTTCTCGCTGCCAGAGTATTTCTTTATCCTACCTGGAGCAGCTGTTCTCCAAGCTGCGGCGCGAAAATCTGGTGCGCGGTGTGCGCGGTCCGGGGGGCGGCTACCAGCTGGCCCGGCCGGCGGACCAAATCACCATTGCGGCCATCATTGCCGCCGTTGACGAAAAGGTTGACGCGACCTGCGGGGGCGAAGCGGACTGTGGCGAGGAGACCACCTGCCTGACGCATGACCTGTGGTGCGGCCTTTCAAAGCGGATCTACGAATTCCTCGACGGCATTTCCCTTGAGGAATTTCTCAGCCGCCCTTCGATCCAGGAAGTGATCCGCCGCCAGGACGCGGCGTACCAGCGATCCGGCATCAGTACTGTCACAATCAGCTGAACCAATTCCAGTTCTGTGAAGGCTATCAACCTGACGGGGTGAGCATTTCACAGAAATCTTGATCCCGGCGCTGCATACTGCAACCGTCAAATAGCGTTTTGTTCAACGGATCAGGAGTAAAGAACATGGTTCGGTATATGTTACTCGGCTTGGCAGCACTGGCAGTGGTCAGCGGCCCGTCACTGGAGTCCCTGGCCCCGTCAGGTCGGATGGTGGATTACCTCGTGGCTATCGGTGTTGCCCTGTTGCTCAAACCCTGGTTGCAGGGTCATTTCGAATAAGGGACTGCCGCCGGCAGCAACCGCATCAGCTGTGTTTTGACCACACCAGCGTGCGGTTGTTGGCCGGCATTTCATAATCCTTCTTCAGTTCCAGCCCCGCCTCTTCAGCCAGTTCCTGTAACGCGTCGAAATCCTTGATTCCGCTCGCGGGCTCGTGCGCCTGCAGCCATTGGTCAAAGCTGGCATTGCTGGCGCTGGTATAGTTCCCCCCGTAGTTGAACGGGCCGTAAAGACAGAATACGCCACGCTTCTCCAGTACGTTGCCGACGCCCGCAAACAGGTATTCAACCTCCGGCCAGGCCATGATGTGCACGGTGTTGGCGCTGTAAATGGCGTCGTAGCGGGATGTCGGCCAGTTGTCCCGGCCCACATCGAGCGCCAGTGGCGGCAGAATGTTCGCTGACCCCTGGGCGTCCAGCCAGGCCTGAATACCCGCGTGCATGTCGCTCCGGTCACTCGTTTGCCACGATAGCTGCGGAAACTCGGGCGCGAAGTAAACCGCGTGCTGGCCGGTGCCGCTGCCTATCTCGAGCAGGCGCGAACGACCGGCGAGTTCGATACGCAGCACTTCGAGAATCGGAACACGGTTTTGCTCGCAGGATTCGGAGTACGGCTTCATGCTAGACGCTTAAGCAACGCTGTTGCACGATCGTGGTGATCTCGTCGTCTGTCAGCACGATCGGGTTGGTTCGCATGCTGCTGCCGCGCGCATGGGCGACAATCGGGCCGAAGTCGGCGGGTCTGACGCCATAGCGATCCAGTGTTGGCAACTGCAGGCGTTGTGTCCAGTCGTTCAGCAGGTTTACGAGTTCGTCCCGGGCCTGTTCGGGCGTAGCAAATGTGCGCTGGCATAACAGTTCCCCGACCCGGGCATATTTCTCCAGCGCCGGGTTTTCGGCTTCGCGGGCCAGCATGGCATCGATGTTCATGCGCGTTGCCGCAGCAACCAGGGTGCCGCACACCACGCCGTGCGGAATCGGAAAGAATGCGCCCAGCGGCGAGGCCAGGCCGTGCACCGAGCCCAGCCCGGTCTGCGCCAGACAGATCCCCGACAGCAGCGAGGCATAAGCCATGCCGCTGCGCGCCTCGTCTTGATCGCCGCTGCCTGCATACCAGGCCAGCAGGCTACCACCTGCGGCCCGCATGCCGCTCCAGGCCAGCGCGTCGGTAAGCGGATTGGCGCGCGCGGAAACATAGGCTTCCAGCAGCTGCGTGAGTGCGTCCATACCGTCGGCGGCGATCAGCTGGGGCGGGCAGGTCGCGAGCAGGTCGGGATCCACCAGGGCATATTGCGGCACCAGCTCCTCATGACGGAAGGACTTCTTGAAGCCGTCCCGCCCCGCGACGCTTAATACTGCATTCTTTGTCGCCTCGCTGCCGGTACCGGCCGTCGTGGGCACGGCAATAAAGGGTGTGGCGGTGCCCTCGTACGGCAACTCGGGTCCGACACCCTCGAGATAGTCCATGACTGAATTGTCGATACGCAGGAGGCCGGCAATGGCCTTGGCGGCATCCAGTACGCTGCCACCGCCGATGCCAACGACGACCTGGATGTCTTTGGCGCGATACCGCTGGGCGATAGTGTCGACGGTCTGCGGTGAGGGTTCGCCGCTGATCGATTCGCGCTGCCAGCCGATTCCGGCCGCGTGGAAGCCGTCTTCTATCAGTGGCCAGGCGGGCGAACGCAGCAAGGAAGACGCACCTGTAATTAACAGCGCAGTATCACCATAGCGGCCGGCGAGGGCGGGTAGCCTGGCGATTGCGCCGGCGCCGAACTCGATGCGCGGCAGCCGGGAAATGGAAAAACCTGCGAACATGTTCAGCCGGTTGCCGGAAAAAGGCCGTTCATGGGGATGCCCTGGCGCGGTTCGGCCATCCAGTCGGCGACCGTCTCGCGCCAGCTCTGGTAGTGCGCTGTCCGCTTGTGCGCTGCGGCGTCCTCGGCGCTGCGGTAGGCTTCGTAGAACACGAAGGAATTCGGATCCTCGGCTGATTGCAGAATATCAAAGCGCAGGTTGCCGGCCTCCTGCACGGACGCCTCGTGGTTGCTGCGCGAAGCCGCGATGAAGGCATCCCGGTATGCGGCAATGACATGGATGTGAACCAGAGTGACATGCATGCGGTTATCCTCCGAATATTGCGATGGTCCGGTACCCGGATCAGGGCAGGCGGCTTAACCTCCTGTCTCGGCTGCCGAAAGCCTACTGAATTGATGCACCACTTGCCAAGGGAAAATATGCATACTCCGTCGAGCGTCGCAAGCGGGGAAGACGTTCGAACCGGACGGCAGCAAGGCCGATCCCGGGGGACTGGCCGGCTGGGTGCTGAAGCTGGCGGAGTCCGGCATGCCGGTTTTTGCGCACACCGCCCGGGATATTTCTCAGGTTTCTGACAGTTGCGAAAGCAGCGCGGCGGAACTGGCGCGCGTGGTGCTGCAGGATGCCGCCATGACCGCCAAGCTGCTGCGTGTGGCCAACAGCCCGGTGTTCAACCCCATGGGCAAGAGCATCAGCACCGTGAGCCGCGCCGTGGTTGTGCTCGGTTTCCAGGAGGTGCGCTGCATCTGCCTGTCAATTGCGGTGGTCGAGTCCATGCTCAAAGGCAGGCAGAAAGAGCGCGTCGCCAAGGAAATGGCGCGCTCGTTCCACGCCGCCGTCCAGGCGCGCTCGTTCGCCCGGAAACGCAGGGATAAGGCGCCCGAAGAGGTTTTCATCGCTGCCCTGTTGTCCCACCTCGGTGACATGGCGTTCTGGGCCTTCGCCGGCACTACGGCTGAACACCTGGACACGGCGCTGCGCCGGCGGCCTGGCGAAACGCCGGCGAAGGTTCAGCGCGAGGTACTTGGCTTCGCATTGCGCGATCTCACGCTATGTCTCAGCAGGGAATGGAAGCTGGGCGAGTTGCTTGAACAATCCCTGCAAGGCAGGTCGGACAGCAATCCACGCGCGGGCAACGTGGCGCTGGGCTACGAACTGGCCTCTGCCGCGGAGAAAGGCTGGCAGTCACTCGAGGTCAACAAGCTGCTGCAACGCATTGCCGAGAACCTGTACCTGCCCGTCGAGGAGGTGGGCAAACTGGTCAAGGCCAATGCTGCGGAGGCCGCTGAGACGGCATCCTTCTATGGCGCCGATGTGGCCAGTGACCTGATACCAGTAGCGGGCGACAAACGTGAACACCCTGTGGGTTCACAGCCGCAAGGCCATGCACCGGTGTTTCTCGAACCGGATCCGATGCTGCAGCTCACCATCCTGCGTGAACTCTCGACCCTGATGGAAAGCCGGCCCAATATCAACAGTGTGCTGGAAATAGTGCTGGAAGGCATGTACCGGGGGATCGGTATGGACCGCAGCCTGTTCGCCTTACGTTCCCCTGATCACCGCTTCCTGATGGGGCGCTACGCGCTGGGTGTGGAAAACGAACAGCTGCGACGGATCTTCCAGTTCGAAACTGGCACGTTGAAGCCCAATCTGTTCAGCCGCGTGGTGGACAGCCGGCAGGCAGTCTGGTTGCGCGCGAAAGACGCCACCGAGCTACAACAGCTGCTGACGTCGCAGGTCAAGAAGGTGACTCAGGGCGCAGACTTCTTCGTGACGCCAATCGAAATACGCGGTAAGGTGATCGGTGTGTTTTATGCCGACCGGCAACCCAGTGGCCGGTTTCTGGATGAAGACAGCTTCAACAGTTTCAAGCATTTCGCCCACCAGGGAAATCTCGCGCTGGCCTATCTGAGTGGTGGATGATCGGTTAATCGGCTCACATGCAGCCAAGCGCCTAAACGGTTCACCGCTTGCGAAGGGACAGTCGGCAAAGTCGGGATGCTCCATTGCGCCGGGGGCACTGCAGGCACCGTCACACCTCCACCGCTGGCTGACAAACGACTGACGGCGCCTGGGCAGGGAAGCAGTACCAGGCTGCGCACGTCACTGATTCGTATTCCCAAGGTTCGGTATCTGCAACCAGGCTTTCCATTCGGCAAAGATTCCCGCATGGAGCGCCGCAGCCGCAGATCGCGGCTCGAGACGGGCCGCGAACACCTCTTCTCCGCTCAAGCTGACCGCCCGCCCCCCGGCTTCCTGCAGCACCAGCCAGCCTGCGGCGTAGTCCCAGAGGTGCTGGCGGCCATGCAGGTAGACATGGCCGCGTCCTGCGGCGAGCCAGCACCAGTCCAGCGCCACGGCGCCGAAGCTGCGCTGGGACTTGTAGGGCGGTTCCACGGCCAGGCGGCGCGCGAGTGGTGCGGGCAGGCGCTTGAAGTCCACCAGCGCCACGCTCCCTGAAAGCGATGTTGACGTTACGCATTTTCGCAGGCGCTGATTGTTCAGCCACGCACCCTGTTTCCGCGCCGCGGCGAAACATTCCCGGCGACTGGGGTCATAGACCACCGCCAGCTCCGGTAGGTTGTCCTTCACCAGCGCGACTGAAACGGCATAATAGGGCACACCGGCCGCAAAGTTGGTGGTGCCGTCCAGGGGATCGACGCACCATACGCCGGCAGCGAGCCCTTGCAAGGCGGTCTGTTGTTCGGCCGCGGCCATTTCTTCCCCGAGCACCGCAATACCCGGCCAGTATTGTTGCAGTGCCCTGGCGAGTTGCGCCTGGACTATCGGGTCTGCGTCAGTCACCAGACTGCCGTCGCTCTTGCGCTGGTAGGCGCTACAGTTGAATCGCGGTGGCAGTTCACGCTCTGCGATCTCTATAACCAGTGTGCTTAACTGCTGCAGGGATCGCGGAAGCATTGAATGACAACTGTTAGTTGGTATGATCGTCGCTTCACGACATTCTCGCACAAAGGCGTTGCATGAACATAAAGAAGACACGGCACAAAAAGTCCGGACGATCGGGCAAACCGTCAAAATCCGGAAAGCCCAGCAAGGCCGATAAAGCGGATAAGTATGCGCTCTACGAACAGTCGGTGCAGTCCACCGAATTCGAGTACGAATTTGTCGACAGCAACTTCAAGCGTATTCGCGGTCGCAAGGCGCGGCTGCTGCGCGAAGACTTCTGTGGTACGGCGCAGATGTGCTGCGAGTGGGTGCGTGGGCGCAAGAGCAACCAGGCTATTGGGGTCGACCTAGACCCCGACGTGTTGCAGTGGGGGCGCGAGCATCACGTGGCTGCATTGACAGCGGACCAGAAGGCGCGTGTCAGCCTGTTGCAGGAGGACGTTCGGGCGGTGAAGACCGATCCCGTCGATATCGTGCTGGCGATGAATTTCAGCTGGCAGATCTTCGAGCAGCGCGCCCTGCTGAGAGATTATTTCGCCGCCGTGCGCGACAGCCTCAGCGAGGATGGTATTCTGTTTCTGGACTGCTTCGGAGGCTACGACGCCTACCGGGAAATCGAGGAACGAACCAAACACAAGGGCTTCACTTATGTGTGGGACCAGACCAGCTACGACCCGATAACCGGGCACATGGCCTGTCACATTCACTTCCATTTCAACGATGGTTCAAAACTCAAGAAGGCATTTACCTACCACTGGCGGCTGTACACTCTGCCGGAAGTCCGCGAAATCCTTGACGAGGCCGGTTTCTCCCAGGTCACTGTGTACTGGCAGGGCTGGGACGAGAATGACGAGCCCGATGGCAACTTTCTGCCCGCCACACACGGCGAAGCCGATCCAGGCTGGATCTGCATGATCAGCGCTGAAAAATAGCCGCAAGTCAAAAATTTTTCGTTAACCCAGATAATAAGCCGCATCAACTGTGGCGCAAAGATGTTGACAGAACCAGCGGTTTACCTTATAAAGTAAACGCTCACTAACCTATTGGAGGTGGCTATGCTGAACGTTGACCTGGAAGTTGATGCCCGGGGCCTTAACTGCCCCTTGCCGATTCTGCGCGCAAGGCAGGGCATCAACAGGCTGAGCACCGGGCAGGTGCTCAAGATCATCGCAACCGACCCCGGTTCGGTGAAAGACCTGGACGCTTTCTGCAAACAGACGGGCAACGAGATGCTCGAATCCCGCCAGCAGAACGGCGAGTATCACTTCAAACTCCGCAAGGGTTAGCCGACGCTGACGGCCCGCCTGGTCGCTACCGGGCGGGCCTCGCTGCGGGATCAGTCAATGGCCAAACGCCTCAAAGCAACCGAACGTCGCGCGACCATTCTGGCGGTGGCCAAGGTGCTGTTTGCCGACAAGGGCTATCACGGCGTGTCAGTGGATGACATCGCGCGTCGGCTCGGCGTCAGTCCGGCGATCCTGTATCGCCATTTTCCGGCCAAGGAAGCCCTGTACGAGGCGGTGTTAAGCCAGATCGCCTGCACGCGCGAGAGCTATGTCGAGGCCGTGGTCAACAGCGACGGCAGCTTTGACGATGAATTAAGGAAGATCACACGAATTTATATCGACAGCGTTGCCAGGGACCCAGACTACCTGCGTATGGAACTGCAGAGTGCTCTTGAGGGCAGCGATGCCACCCGCCAGTTCTTCGAGAATCGCTGGAAGCCTTTTACCGACTTTATCGACTACAGTCTCGGCGAACTGATCGCGCAGAAGCGCGTGCCTGCGGTCAATGCCGGGATCGCGTCGCTTGCTTTTCAGGGGATGATCCGGGAAGCACTGTATGCAAAGTGTATCTATAAGTCTCCTCAGTACCGCGATATGGCCCTGACGGATCTGTGTGACCAGCTGGTCAACCTGTTTCTCGCCGCGGTCGGTTACCAGACGTGAGCTTCGGCGCCCCCGGGTCAGCGCCTACCGGGATTCAGCCGGTACTCGCCGACAGGGATGGCGTCCAGTGACCAGTTCCCTACCCGGTGCCGGATCAGGCGCAGGGTCGGGTAACCGATGTGTGCCGTCATCCGCCGGACCTGGCGGTTGCGGCCTTCCGTGATGGCGATGTTCAGCCAGCTTGTGGGTATGTGCTGGCGTTCGCGGATGGGCGGTACCCGTGCGGGGACCTTGGGCGGCGCGATGAGCGTGACGCCCGCCGGGCGAGTCATGCCATCCTTCAATTCGACCCCTTTGCGCAGCTTGTCCAGGTCCTGTTCCGAGGGTACGCCTTCAATCTGCGCCCAGTAGTGTTTTTCCTTGCCATACTTCGGATTGGCGATTTGTTGTTGCAGTTTGCCGTCGTCGGTGAGCACCAGCAGGCCTTCAGTGTCGTAGTCCAGCCGCCCGGCGCAGTATACCCCGGGGATATCGATATAGTCCGCGAGCGTCGCCTTGTCGCTGTCCGTGGTGAACTGCGAGAGCACACGAAAGGGTTTGTTGAAGAGCAGGATCACTTTCCCGCAAACAACCGCTCGGCCACCTCGCTGTAGCGTTCGGCAAAGTGCACCGTCAGTCCCGCGCGGATGTAGGCCGGGATTTCCTCGAAATCCCCGTTGTTCGCCGCCGGCAGGATCAGCTCCTTGATACCGGCGCGGCGCGCGGCGATCACCTTTTCGCGAATACCACCGACCGGGAGCACCTGGCCGGTCAGCGTCAGTTCGCCGGTCATGGCGATGTTGCGCACCGGTTTGCGCTGCTTCGCCAGCGAGAGCAGGGCGCTGGCCATGGTAATCCCCGCACTTGGGCCGTCCTTGGGTGTCGCGCCGGCCGGCACGTGCAGGTGTACCAGCGAGTTCTCGAAAAAATCCAACGAAACCCCCCAGCGCGGAGCATTGGCGAGGATATAGCTGTAAGCGATTTCAGCCGATTCCTTCATCACGTCGCCCAGTTGTCCGGTCAGCTTGAATCCTCGGCTGAAACTGTGGATGCGCGTGGCTTCGATACTGAGCGTTGCGCCGCCCATGGCGGTCCAGGCCAGGCCAATGATCAGACCTACACCGCTCAGCGGCTTGTCTTTGGTGAATACCGGTTTGCCCAGGTACTCTTCCACGGCGTCAGCGCTCACGCGGATCGGCTGCTTCTCGCCGTGCAGTATCCTCACGACCGCCTTGCGCGCGATCTGGCCCAGGTATTTTTCCAGCCGGCGTACGCCGGCCTCACGTGCATATTGTTCAATAATCTTGCGCAGGGCGGCCTTGTCGATACGCAGTTGTCCGCGCTTTTTCAGACCATTGCGTTCCAGTTGTCGTGGCAGCAGATGGTTGCGTGCAATGTCGAGCTTTTCGCTGGCGAGATAACCGGACAGCTGGATGACCTCCATGCGGTCCAGTAGCGGCCCGGGGATGGTATCCAGCTGATTTGCGGTGCAGATGAACAACGCCTTTGACAGGTCGAACGGCACGTCCAGATAGTGATCGAGAAAATCGCTGTTCTGTTCCGGGTCGAGGACTTCGAGCAGCGCCGAGGCCGGGTCGCCGTGGTAGGAAGCGCCGACCTTGTCGATTTCGTCCAGCATGATAACCGGGTTGGCAGATTCGGTATCCTTAAAGGCCTGGATGAACTTGCCGGGCATGGCGCCGATGTAGGTGCGACGGTGACCCTTGATTTCGGCTTCATCGCGCATGCCCCCCAACGAGAAGCGAAAGAATTTGCGCCCCAGTGAGCGCGCGATGGATCGGCCCAGTGAGGTCTTGCCGACGCCCGGCGGTCCGACAAACAGGATGATGGAGCCTGAGACTTCGCCTTTCATAATGCCCACGCCGATGAATTCGAGAATGCGCTGTTTGATGTCCTCCAGGCCATCGTGATCCTCGTCAAGGATCTCCTTGGCGCGTTCAAGGTCCAGCTGGTCTTTGGTGTATTTACCCCAGGGCAGCTGGGTCAGCCAGTCGAGATAGTTGCGCGTGGTGGCGTATTCAGGTGAGCCGGTTTCCAGCACTGAGAACTTTTGCATTTCCTCGTCGACCCGCTTTCGTGCCACCTCGGGCAACTGCAGCGACTCGATGCGTTCCCTGAACTTGTCGACTTCCGCGGTGCGGTCATCCTTGGAGATGCCGAGTTCCTTCTGGATGACTTTCATCTGTTCGCGCAGGATGTGCTCGCGCTGGTGCTGCTGCATTTCGGATTCGACCTGTTTGCGGATGTGCGCCTGCGCCTTGGCGATTTCCAGCTCCTTGTTGATCAGTACGTGTACCCGCTCCAGGCGTGTCAGCAGGTCGACCGCTTCCAGCACCTCCTGCTGCTCCTGTTTGGCGGAGGTCGTCAGACTGGCTGCGAAGTCGGCCAGGTGGGATGGATCATTGGGATGGAAGTTGTCGAGGAACAGCTTGAATTCCTCGCCATACAAGGGGTTGAGCGGTATCAGTTCCTTGATCGTGTTGATGACTGCGACAGCATAGGCCTTGATTTCCGGAATCTCTTGGTAACGTTCCTCGGGAAAATATTCCACTCGGGCCGTAAACGGCGCAGCGACATTCAGCCAGTCACGCACGCGAAAGCGCTGCAGGCCTTCAAGCAGGACCTGCATGCGGCCGTCCACCCGGGCGACACGGTGAATCCGGCAGGCCGTCCCCATGCGATAAAAGTCCTTCACCCCGGTCTGTTCGACACGATCGGTCTTCACCAGCATCAGGCCGAGAATGTTGTTAGCGTTCTCCTGGGCTGCCTTGACGGTTTCTTCCCAGGCGCGTGGATCCACCAGCAACGGTATGGCCTGGCCAGGAAAGAACGGGCGTTCCGCCTGCGGCAGTATCGGAATGGCACCTGGCAGGACATCCCTGGCGGGTACCAGTCCGCTGTGAGAAGGATTGTCTTCGCTGTGGTTCTCTGGCTGATCGATGTCCATGACGGTGTGGTGCTGATCCTTGTGCCCATGATAAACATGGGGCGACATGCTAGCGATTTCAACGCGCATTAGAAACTGTTGAAACACTTAAAAATGGTTATCCACAGTTCCTGTGGATAAGTGTGTGGATGAAGTGGGCGAAAGGTGTCGGAACGCCCAAAAATGCAGGTCAGGCGTTAAATCGAGCATTTTTGCAGCAATCGATATAATAATCGATAATACAGCAAGTTAAGACAACTTGCTAGAGCTGGTATCAAGCGGTCGACAGTTTGCTCAGTGTTTTCCTTACAGTTCTGTTACGCCTGTGTATAAGCAAAGGTTAGCGGACCTACTTTGCGGACCAATGTCAAGTGCGCGGACGAATAAATATACCCGTCGCCACACCGCTGACAGCGCCGCAGAACGCCTGCCAACAGCGTCCGCGGTCGCGTCAGCTTGCGTCGTTCTACCATCCGCGGGTTGCGCTGTCCGTCGCCCGAAATTGACGGGCGACGGCGCGGGCTGTCCTACTGATGACTGTTCAATAACACTAGCAGGCCGGTGGTGATGACCGCGGACAGCAGGGTCAGCAGCCACTTGAGGCTGGTATGGTTGCGTTGCACTTTGTCGTCACTTTCCTGTGTGTTTGGCCAGTTGGGCATTCATTGCTCCTCTTGACTCTTGTTAATACCCGCGTCGTCATGAGCGGGCGTGCATTGAGTGTAGACGTGTTTCCCGTCCGTGCAACCCGGTGCCAGGTGCTGTTTGACCGGCTTTGCCGCTTTATTCATCAAGTGTTTACTCAGACGCAGCGAATCTTTGTTACAGTTTGGGGTCTGTACCTCGGACGAAATTAAGGACAAGAGCAACGTGATCAAACGTCTGATGCTGGTGACCCTGCTTCTGACAGCGATATTCGGCGGCATTTTTGGCTGGAAGTACTATAGCGGTATGCAGATGGCGGCAATGATGTCTGCACCGCCACCGCCGGCGGTGATCGCGTCTGCTGAAGTCCGGCTCGAGAGCTGGCAACCGTACCTGCACGCCGTTGGCTCCGTGACCGCAACCCAGGGCATCTACGTGACTACCGAGGTGGCCGGCAAGGTGAGCGAAATTCTTGCGACGTCCGGACAGATGGTCACAGCAGGCGACCTGTTACTGCGCCTGGATGACAGCGTGGACGAAGCTGACCTGAAGGGACTCGTCGCCCAGCGCACGCTGGCGCAGCTGCAGTTCGAGCGTAACCGCAAACTGCTCAAGGACAAGTCGGTGTCGCGTTCTGACTATGACCAGTCGCGCGCCAGCCTCGACAGCGCTGAGGCCGCGGTGGCAGGAAAGCAGGCATTGATCCGCAAGAAAGCTATTACCGCACCGTTCAGCGGGCAGCTCGGGATCGCGGATATCAACCTGGGACAGTACCTGTCGCCCGGGGACGCCATCGTGCCGTTGCAGGCGCTTGATCCCGTGTACGTGGACTACAGTCTGCCCGAAAGGCAGCTGCCAGAGGTACATGTCGGACAGGCAGTGGAAGTCGAAGTGCAGGCCTGGCCAGGACACCGCTTCAACGGCGTCATCAGCGCCATCAACCCGGGCATTGATCGTGGCACGCGCAGCCTGCGCCTGCGCGCGACGCTGGATAACCCGGAACAACTGTTGCGCCCGGGCATGTTCGCCGAAGTGGATACGGTGCTGCCATTACGCAAGGACATTCTCACCCTGCCGCGTACCGCCGTGACCTACAACCCTTATGGTGAGTCGGTGTTTGTCATCCAGAAGCAGGACTCGGGCCTCACAGTGGTTAATCGCCCGGTCAAGACCGGCGCAGTGCGCGCCGGCCGGGTCGAGATTATCGAGGGCCTGAAGGCCGGCGAGGAAGTCGTCGCGGCGGGGCAGAACAAACTGCGTAATGGGCAGGCGGTGAGCATCGACAACAGCGTGCGGCTCGACGGCAAGGCCAGCGGCGGATGAATTTCACCGATCTGTTTGTCAGACGCCCGGTGCTGGCCAGCGTCATCAGCCTGCTCATCCTGCTGGTTGGCGTGCGCGCCATTTTTTCGCTTGAGGTGCGCCAGTACCCGGAAACCAAAGACACTGTGGTGACCGTGACCACGAGCTATCCGGGCGCCAGCAGCGATCTGATCAAGGGTTTTATCACTACGCCCCTGCAGCAGGCTATCGCCGAAGCCGATGGTATCGACTACCTGTTCTCGCGTTCGACCCAGGGCACATCCACCATCGAAGCCCACATGGAACTGAACTACGATCCCAACGCCGCGGTGGCGGAAATCCAGGCCAAGGTCGCCAGCCAGCGCAACGTGTTGCCGGCCGAGGCGGATGACCCGGTGATTGACTCCACCACCGGCGAGACCACAGCGCTCATGTATCTGGCGTTTTACAGCGACAGCATGCGGCCGTCGCAGATTACCGATTACCTGCTGCGCGTGGCCCAGCCGAAGTTGCAGGCGGTGCCCGGTGTGGCCAAGGCGGAGCTGATCGGCAACAAGACGTTTGCCATGCGCATCTGGCTGGATCCCAGGCGTATGGCGGCCCTGGGGGTCACCGCTAACGACGTGCATGACGTCCTGCTGGCCAACAACTACCTTGCCGGCATCGGCCAGTCGAAGGGGGTATACACGGCGATCAACCTGACAGCCACTACCGACCTTGCCGACGTCGAGGATTTTCGCGAACTGGTGGTCAGCTCGGCCGACGGCACGCTGGTGCGGCTGGACGATGTCGCCACTCCGGAACTCGGGGCCGAGAACTACGACTCGACCAGCTGGTACAAGGGCAAGCCCGCTATCTTCGTGGGTATCAAACAGGCGCCCGGCGCCAACCCGCTGGACGTCGCCAAGCGCGTGCGCGAACTCGTACCTGAAATCCGCAAGCAGTTGCCGGAAGGCCTGGCGGTGCACATTCCTTATGATGCCAGCGTGTTTATCGAAGACTCGATCAACGAAGTTTTCAAGACCCTGATTGAAGCCGTCGGCATTGTGCTGGTGGTCATTTATCTGTCGCTGGGTTCGATGCGCGCCGCCGTGGTACCGGCCGTGGCCGTGCCGCTGTCGCTGGTGGGCGGTGCCTTCCTGATGCTGCTGATGGGTTTTTCCATCAACCTGCTGACCCTGCTGGCCATGGTGCTGGCCATCGGTCTGGTGGTGGACGACGCCATCGTGGTGGTGGAAAACGTGCATCGGCACGTTGAAATGGGGCAGTCGCGCTTTGACGCGGCGCTGCGTGGCGCGCGTGAACTGGCGCTGCCCATTATCGCCATGACCACCACGCTGGTGGCCGTGTACGCGCCGATCGGCTTCATGGGCGGCCTGGTAGGCACCCTGTTTACCGAGTTCGCCTTTGCGCTGGCCGGTGCGGTGCTGATCTCCGGCATCGTCGCCTTGACGCTGTCACCCGTGCTGTCGTCCAGGGTGCTCAAGCCCTATGGTCAGCAGGGGCGCTTCGAACAATGGGTTGAGCACTGGTTTGAGCGTCTGGCGGGCGCCTACCAGCGGCGCCTGCACGCCACGCTGGAATCGCTGCCGGTGACTCTGTTGTTCGCCGCCGTGGTGCTGGTTTCGATCTATTTCATGTTTACCACCAGCAAGACCGAGCTCGCGCCCGTCGAGGATCAGAGCATCCTGTTCTTCCAGGCGACCGCGCCACAAACCGCCACGCTGGAGTACGACGAGGCGTATACGCGTGAGATTGAGGCGGCCTTCAAGAGCGTTCCCGAGTATCACGAAAGTTTTTTCCTGCTGGGACGCGGCGAACCGACCACCACCTTCGGCGGCTTCAAGATGCAACCGCCATCGCAGCGGGCGCGTTCGCAGATGGAGGTGCAACCGGAGATCCAGGCCAAACTGTCACAGATCGCCGGCTTCCAGATCGCCATATTTCCGCGGCCCAGCCTGCCTGGCTCCGGCGGCGGCGTGCCCGTGCAGTTTGTCATCACCGGCGACGCCAGCTACCAGGAACTGGACGCACTGGCCGACCAGCTGCTGGGCAAGGCGATGGCCAGCGGCCGGTTCATGTTCCTGATGAAAGAGCTGCAGTACTCGCGGCCGCGCACCACCGTGGTGATCGACCGCGACCGGGCGGGCGACCTCGGCATCAGCATGGCTGACATCGGCCGCAATCTGGCGACGCTGCTGGGCGGCAACGATGTCAACCGCTTCAGCCTGGACGGGCGCAGCTACAAGGTGATCCCGCAGGTCGCGCGCGAGTTCCGCCTGCAACCGGACGCCCTCAAGGACTACTACGTGCGGCCCGGCTCCGGTGAGCTGGTGAACCTCTCCTCGGCGTTGACGCCGACCGGTGTGGTCCGCCAGGCGGGCGCCGCGCCGCTGGTGCCGCTGGCTGATTTTATTCACCTGCAGCAGTCCGTCGAACCCAGCCAGCGCACCCAGTTCCAGCAGCTGAATTCATTGACGCTGCAAGGGGTCATGGCCCCGGGCGTAACGCTCGGCGATGCGCTGACTTACCTGGAGACAACCGCCACGGAAATCTTCCCGCGCGGCTACAGCTGGGACTACGCGGGCCAGTCGCGTCAGTTCACGCAGCAGGGCAGTGCGCTGCTGTTCACCGGTTTCCTCTCTGTTCTGGTGATCTACCTGGTACTGGCGGCGCAGTTTGAAAGCTGGCGTGACCCCTTGATCATCCTGGTGTCGGTACCCATGTCGATTGCCGGTGCGCTGGCGTTCATTACCCTCGGTTTCGCCACTATCAATATCTATACCCAGGTCGGTCTGATTACGCTGATCGGCCTGATTGCCAAGAACGGTATCCTGATTGTTGAATTCGCCAACCAGCTGCAGGTCACCGAGCGACTGAGCAAGCGCAAGGCGGTAGAGCGGGCGGCCGCCATCCGCCTGCGGCCGATCCTGATGACCACGGTGTCAATGATTGTCGCGATGTTCCCTCTGCTGTTCGCCAGCGGTCCGGGTGCGGTGAGCCGGTTTCATATCGGTCTGACCATCGCTACCGGTCTGGGTATCGGCACGCTGTTCACGCTGTTCGTGGTGCCGGCGGTTTACCTGCTGCTGGCCAGGGACCATCAACAGTCGCAGGTGGACGAAACCCTGCAGCCGTCTCCCGGTTCGGCATGACCCTCAGTTTGAGGCGAAGAAGCCCTTGCGTTTTTCTTTTTCCTTGCGTTCCATAAAGACGCTATAGACGGCGCCGGCGTCGGTCTCGCCGTCGTCATCCCCGGGAGCACCGGCGGCGAAATCCACGCCCTTGTCGTTGTTCAGGTTGCCAAGCCCGGCGAGCGCGCTGCCGAGCGCGTC
This sequence comes from uncultured Gammaproteobacteria bacterium, assembly GCA_963814945.1. Classification (GTDB taxonomy): domain Bacteria; phylum Pseudomonadota; class Gammaproteobacteria; order DSM-19610; family DSM-19610; genus Thiogranum. The sequence continues at coordinate 106,550 of CAWFEQ010000012.1, read as the reverse complement.
ACCGTCATCCAGGTTCTCGTTGAACTTGCCATCGGTGCTGGAAATTCTCGCCTGTTCGTTGACCTTGCCATCGGTTTTCATGAACAGGATCCAGACCGCCCCCCGGTCACTGCCGCCGTCATCATTGAATGGTGCACCCACGGCCAGGTCGCTGACCCCGTTGCCGTCCAGATCGCCGATACTGGCGATCGCGCTGCCGAAGTGGTCGTCGTCACCGATGTTGCCCTGGAAATCGCCCTCGCCGGAGGCGATCTTGCGCTGGTCCCTTACCGTGCCGTCGCCGTTCATGAACAGAATCCAGATGGCACCGCGATTGCTGCCGCCGCTGTCGTTCTGGTCGGCGCCGACCGCCAGATCCGGGATACCGTCGCCATCGAGGTCACCGATGCCGGCCACCGCGCTGCCGAACTGGTCGTCGGGGTTAAGGTCGTCCTTGAAGCCGCCTTTGCCGTCGCTGATTCTGCCGGCGCTGCGCACCGTGCCGTCGCTGTTCATGAACAGAATCCACACGACGCCCTTGCGTGTGCCGTCGACGTTCGCCAGCTCGGCGCCGACGGCGAGTTCGCTGACGCCGTCGCCGTCGAGATCACCGAGGCGCGCAACGGCGTTACCGAAGTGGTCGCCGTCGCCGAGGTCGCCGTTGAATATGTCCTGCTGGTCGGAGATCTTAGCACTGCTGGCGACACTGCCATCGGCATTCATGAACAGCAGCCAGACAGCGCCCCGGTCATCGCCGCCGTCATCGTCGAACGGCGCGCCGGCGGCAATATCCGCAAAGGCATCGCCGTTCAGGTCGCCAATGCCGGCGACGGCGCTGCCAAACTGGTCGTTGTTGTCGAGCTCGCCGTTGAATCCGCCGCTGTTGCCGGTGATTTTTGCCCCCATGTCGACGGTGCCGTTACTGTTCATGAACAGCACCCAGACAGCGCCGCGGTTGTCGCCGTCGCTGTCATCGCCGGGGGCGCCGACGGCCATATCAATAACGCCATCACCCTCGAGGTCGCCTATGTTGGCAACGGCCGCGCCCAGACTGTCGCCGCTATCCAGGTTGCCCGGGAAGTTGCCCTCGTCCGCAGAAATCTTTTGTACCCCGTCCACCTGGGTGGTGACGACAGTCTCTGTACACTGGGAGGCGCTCAACAACAGGTACAGGAGCAGGGCCCGGAAAATAGTGACAGTGGTTTTCATGCGGTCATTGAAAACGCTGGCCTGGAACGGGTCGTGTGCCCATGGTTTTTAGCTTACTATTGATCGCCCCCGACCGCTATCGCTGGCCGCCGGCCGTACGTAAGGACCTGATTTGCTGAGGAGTACGCGTTGACTTCCGATATCGTCCAGATCGCCGGGACGTCCGACTCCGGTGTCGGGCTGTTGCCCCAAATGGCCAATCGGCACGGCCTGATTGCCGGCGCTACCGGCACCGGCAAGACCGTGACCCTGCAGGTGATGGCTGAGCAATTCTCGAGTCTGGGCGTGCCGGTGTTTCTGGCCGACATCAAAGGTGATCTGTCAGGTCTGGCGATGCCGGGAACAATCAACGACAAAATCCAGGCACGCATCGAGCAGCTTGGCCTGGACGGCTATCGCAACCGCGCCTGCCCGGTGGTGTTCTGGGACCTTTACGGAAGACTCGGCCACCCCATGCGCACCACCATCTCCGACATGGGACCGTTGCTGCTGAGCGCGCTGCTGGGACTGAACGAAACCCAGACGGGGGTGCTGTACGCCGCGTTCCGTCTCGCCGACGACCAGGGTCTGCTGCTGCTCGACATGAAGGATCTGCGCAGCCTGCTGGTGTGGGTACGCGACCAGCGTGCTGTGCTGGGCCGGGAGTACGGCAACCTGTCGACGGCCAGTATCGACGCCATACAGCGTCGCCTGCTGATGCTGGAAGAGCAGGGCGGAGCGCGGTTCTTCGGCGAACCGGCCGTCGCTCTGAGCGACCTGATGCAGGTCGATTTTTCCGGCAACGGCGTTATCGGCGTGCTGGATGCAACCCAGCTGATGAGCGAGCCGCGGCTGTACGCCATGTTCCTGCTGTGGCTCATTGCCGAGCTGTTCGAACAGTTGCCCGAGATCGGTGATCCCGACAGGCCCCGCCTGGTGTTTTTTTTCGACGAAGCGCACCTGCTGTTCGATGCCGCCAACGCCACACTGATGGACAAGATCGAACAGGTCGTGCGGTTGATCCGTTCCAAGGGCGTCGGTATTTATTTTGTCACCCAGAACCCGAGCGATCTGCCGGACGCCGTGCTGGGCCAGCTCGGCAATCGTGTCCAGCATGCGCTGCGCGCTTTCACGCCGGTGGACCAGAAAGCGGTCAGGGTCGCCGCGCAGACCTTCAGACCCAATCCGAAACTGGACACCGCACAGGTCATCACCGAACTCGGGGTCGGTGAGGCGTTGGTGTCCTTTCTCGATGAAAAGGGTCGGCCGTTGCCGGTAGAGCGGGTATTGATTCACCCACCGCAGTCGCAAATCGGACCCTTGTCCGAGACACAGCGCCAGGAGCACATGAACCGGTCGCCGTTCAGGGGCCGCTATGATCAGGCTGTCGACCGCGAGTCCGCGTACGAGCTGTTGCAGCGGCGCGCGGCAAACGCCGCGAGCGAGGCGCAGCAGCCGGGTGCCGATGAAGCACCGGCGCCACGCTCGGCCGGACGGCGGCGTCAGTCCGCGCTGGAGGCGTTTACCAAGAGTACCTTGCGCAGTATCGGCAGCCAGCTTGGGCGGCAGATTGCACGCGGTCTGCTGGGTTCGTTGTTTCGCAGGCGCTAGGAGGCTGTCGGATTTGGGACTGATCTACTGCGCCGGAGGGAGAGCGCCCCATTTTCCCGATCCTTTTCGTCAAATAGCTACGGCTATTCTCCTCAAACGATCGAAAAAATGGCCTCGCCCTCCCACCTTGCTCGCTACGATCGCCCAAATCCGACAGCCTCCTAGGAGTCTGTCCTCGCGTTCCCACTTTCTCGCTACGCGAAGCTTACTCAGACAGGTTCCTGGGCCGGTACCTGTAGCCTTCCATTGACACCGCGACGAGTGAGGTACGAGACCCGGCAAGGAAACCGGGAGCCAGTGCCGTCAGTAGCGTCAGCATGCTTTAACATAGTTAGGCGCGTGCGAGTGTGAAACCGTCCTTGGTCCTGGATTGCCGCCGCAAAATTCAATACCGGGACTTCAGCTTGTGTCGCCGTGGCCGCTAAGCGCAAGAAACTGACGCGCACGTTCGCACCGTGCACGGTCGGTACCGAGGGTATCAATTCGGCAATATAACAAGTGCCGGCGCTGCTTGGGGCCCGGTTACTCTTCTGAATAGATCGCGTTGACCATTCTGAGTTCGTATAAACGGGGAATTCTTATGTCGCTTGCAAAAAACCTGTTCGAGGGCCTTGTCCTTATCTCGGCCCTCAGTGTTCTGGGCGCCTGCGGTGGCGGGGGTGGCGGCGACGGCGGAACCACCCTGGGGATTGCCGCGAGCGATCCGGTGACCGTTACGTCGGCAAATGCGGGTGCTGTGGCGGGCGCTGCCTTTGAGGCGACGGACGATCTCACCGGCAGCAGCGGCGGCGCGCTTGGCATCCTCCAGACCGCAGCGGTCGGAGACGCGCCGAGCGTGCATATCGGCGTGATCGCCACCCTCTTGCAGCAGGTCAAACGGGCACCCGCGGCGTTTGGCACCGGCGCCTCAGGGGTCGCGCCAGCGGCGGTACAGATGGTGAACGAAAACTGTGACAGCGGGTCACTTAGCGGCAGCTTTAACGATGCAGACGGCGACCTGACTCTGTCAACGGGCGATACGGTCAGCATGACGGCGAATAATTGCGCTTTCGGCGGCGTCGTAATGAATGGCAGCATCAGTGTCAGTAATGTGATAGTCACGGGTGACTCGGTGATGCCCCCCTATTCACTGCAGTTCACCTTGCAGGCGACCGGCTTCTCGGTGACTGCCGGTGGCGAAACAGTGGTAATGAGTGGTGATGGCACGATCAGCGAAGCGTCCAGTGATAGCATCAGCGACACCAGTTCGTTCAGCGGCAACGGAATACAGATCACCGCCGGTGGCAAGACGCTGACGTTGACGGAGTACGCCATTCAGGAAACGCACAACGATAACACGGGGGAATACTCGATCTCGATCAGCGCAACGATAAGCAGCACAGGTCTGGGTGGGTCTGTGGTGGTATCGACGGATGTTGCCCTGACGGGAACTGGTACTCTGGATCCCGATGCCGGCCAGATCACCTGTGTGGGTGCGGGTAACACCCGCGTCACGCTGGTGCCTGTCGATTCGATCAGTGTGCAGCTCGAAGTCGACGAAGATGGCGATGGCATAACGGACCAGACCATCCCGGCGGACTGGGCGGATCTGTAGACAGTTGAGTTGAAATCAGCATGACAAGGGCGCCTCGGGCGCCCTTGTCGGTATGCCGATCCTGTTCGGAGTGATTACTCGGGGCGCCGCCGACAAGGGGCGCCACCGGGCTTGGTCTTAATTTGAGTCCCCGCATCAGGATTCCCGTAACCGACGGCTGTGTGAAGGCTGTGCGCGACACCTGGCCAGCAGGCAAATGCGTGCGTTGCGACAAATTCAGCAAACTCTCAGCAGCCGCTGTGGCGGCGGCGTCAGTCACTGGCAACCCCTTGGGCGCGCGTAGTATGATACTGTTTTTATTGTCAACCACTCGCCGGGGAGGCGTTGGGTTTTGAATGCTGTCCACAAACACCCCGATTGCCCCTTTTGCCGGGAACCCCGGCCTGTTATCAAGAATGAGCTGGCGTTTGTTAGTTAGGACCGGAACCCGCTCGATCCCGGACCTTGTCTGGTGATACCACATCGCCACACAGCGACCTGCTTCGATACCACAGTGGCAGACGATTCCGCGATCCGGGAGCGGGTCGACCGCCTCAAGATGGGGCTTGACGACGAGTTGCAACTCGACCGTCAGAATGTCGGTGTCAACGTCGGTACAGCTGCGGGGCAATCGGTGCCACACAGGCGTATCCACGTCACTCCGGGGCGACATGGAAAACCCCAAATGCGGTGTGCGCGGCGTTATTCCGGGCAGGCGGCAGTGCCGCAAGACAGGCTGACAAGCGGGCGGCCGCAGACCGGATAGTCGTGTGGTTTCCCGGCACCTCGCCGGCGGACATGACGCTATGAGAGCAGTTTATTTAATGCTGGGATTCGTCTTCTTCGCCCTCGGCGCCATCGGCGTTGTGGTGCCCGGGCTTCCGACCACTGTTTTCATGTTGCTGGCGCTCTGGGCGTTTGCCCGAAGCTCCGAGCGTTTCCATGACTGGTTGTATCATCATCCGTTGTTTGGGCCACCCTTGCAGGAATGGCACAGGTATCACGTTATTCCCCTGCGTGCCAAGCTGCTGGCTGTCACCATGATGGCGGCCAGCCTGATCTACCTGGTGTTCTTTACCACGACCGGTACCTGGCTGAAAGCCGCAACAGCCCTGGTGATGGCATACGGCGCCTGGTACATCCTGAGCAAACCCTCGGTAAGGCCGGTCGCGGAGTAACCCCGGCGAGTGCAGAGTCTTCCGATTGACCTGCTGCTGCCTGACGTGCGGCAGGCGCTGACGGCAAATCCCAGCCTCGTGCTGCAGGCTGCGCCGGGAGCCGGCAAGACAACCCGTGTGCCGCTGGCGCTGCTCGATTGCGAATGGCTGGCCGGGCGTAAGATCATCCTCCTTGAGCCGCGCCGCCTGGCCGCGCGCGCGGCCGCGCGCTTTATGGCCGCCTCGCTGGGCGAGCGGGTCGGTGCCACCGTGGGCTATCGGGTGCGCCTGGACAAGCGGGTCGGGCCTCGCACCCGTATCGAAGTGGTGACCGAAGGCATCCTCACCCGGCTGTTGCAGGATGACCCGGGGCTCGCGGGTGTCGGCCTGGTGATTTTCGACGAATTCCACGAACGCAGTCTGCACGCTGACCTGGGACTGGCCCTGTGTCTCGACAGCCAGAGCGCCCTGCGTGAAGATCTGCGCCTGCTGGTGATGTCGGCGACGCTGGATGGCGACGCGGTCGCGGCGCTGCTCGGCGGCGCAACCGTGCTGACCAGTGCAGGACGCAGTCACTCGGTCGAGATCCGCCATCAGCCGACGCGCAGCGACTATGCACGCCAGCGCCGTGCCTTCTGTGACGAAGTGGCGTCGGTGGCTGGCGCCGCCGTCAGGCGGGAACCGGGCAGCCTGCTGGTGTTCTTGCCGGGGACAGCCGAGATCCGCCGGGTGCATGCCGCCTTGCAGGCAGCCGGATTGCCCGCGGATATTCAGCTGGCGCCGCTGTACGGTCAACTGGATGCCCTGGCGCAGGACGCCGCGATACGCCCGGCCGCCGCGGGACACCGAAAAATTGTGCTCGCCACCGCCATCGCCGAGACCAGCCTGACTATCGAGGGTATCCGGATCGTGATCGATGCCGGGCTGTCGCGGCAGGTGCGTTTCGATGCCAACACCGGTCTCGACCGTCTGGTCACAGTGCCGGTATCGCGCGCAGGCGCCGAACAGCGCGCCGGGCGCGCGGGACGGCTCGAGGCGGGCGTCTGTTATCGCCTCTGGCCCGAACACCGCCACCTGGTGCCGCAGGCGCTGCCCGAGGTTCTGCAGGCCGATCTGGCACCGCTGGTGCTGGAGCTCGCCCACTGGGGCGTGTCGGATTGCAGCCAGCTGCGCTGGCTGGATCAGCCGCCGGGCGCGCACGTCGCCCAGGCGCAGTCGCTCCTGAAGGGTCTGGAGGCCATCGATGCGCGCGACGCCATTACCCAACATGGTCGCGCGTTGACGGAACTGGGAGCGCACCCGCGCCTGGCCCACATGATGCTCCGGGGGCGTCAATTGGGCTATGGTCGGCTGGCCTGCGAACTGGCGGCGCTGTTGAGCGAAGCAGACCCCTTGCGCAGTGACGACAGTGACATACAGTCGCGGGTCGAATGGTTGCGCGAGCGCGATCCGGCAAAATCCCCCGTGTCGGCAAAGCGCGGCGCACTGCGCGCGCTGGTGAAGCAGTGGCGCGCGCAGCTGGGCGTCGGTGATGCACCGGGTGATGACAGTGACCTTGCCTTCTGCGGCGCGCTACTGGCGTTTGCCTACCCTGACCGCATTGCGCAGCGCCGTAGCGGGCGGGACCAGCGTTTCCTGCTCAGTAATGGACGCGGGGCCTGTTTCCCGCAGGCCGAGCCGCTCGCCGCCGCAGACCTGATCGTTGCCGCACACCTGGATGGTGAGCAGGAAGCACGCATCTTTCTCGCCGCGGCGTTACGCAGCGAACACCTGTTCGACATTCACGCGGGGCTCATCAGCGAAACGGCCTTCATCGACTGGGACGACAAGGAGCAGTGCGTGCAGGCCAGATCGCAGCAGCGTCTTGGCGAGCTGTTGCTCGCCGATCGGCCGCTGCGCGATCCTGACAATGGGGCGGTACAGTGGGCCATGCTCGAGGGCATCCGTCGCCGCGGTCTCGATTGTCTGCCGTGGGATGAGGTCACCCGTGCTCTGCAGGCGCGCGTCAGTTTTCTGCATGGGCTGGATGCTGCCGGCTGGCCGGATTTTTCCACGGATGCGTTGTTGCGGCGCAGTGAGACCTGGTTGTGGCCGTTTCTGCGCGGTATGACCCGCCTGGCGCACCTGAAACGCGTCGACCTGCGTGGTGCCTTGCTGGCGATGCTCGACTGGCAACAGCAGCAACAACTGGATAGGCTGGCACCGACGCACATCCGCGTGCCCAGCGGCTCCTCGATACGCGTCGACTACAGCGGGCCGACACCGGTTCTGGCGGTGCGCCTGCAGGAAATGTTCGGTCTCGCCACGACACCGCACGTGGCGGACGGTCGTGTGCCGGTGCTGTTACACCTGTTGTCACCGGCGCAGCGTCCGGTACAGGTGACTCAGGACCTCGCGGCATTCTGGGCGGGCAGTTACCAGCAGGTGAGAAAAGAGTTGAAAGGCCGCTACCCGAAGCACTACTGGCCGGATGACCCCATGCAGGCCCAGCCTACGGCGCGGGCGAAGCCGCGCAAATACTAAGGCATACATTGACAAAGCCTCATGTCCCTCGGCGGGGCGCCGTAAATACATCCCTGTAGGCTTGACGGCCGCATCCCTGCGGCCGACACCCACCGAGGGACATGAGGCTTTGTCAATGTGGTTTCTTGTAAGCCGCGAAAACGGCGCGTCGTTGGGCATTGCGCCCTGGCTTACGGTATCATGCGGGCGCTTCACTGCAACCGCTACCGGAACTATACATGGGCGAAAAAAGAAGACACATCCGCACGGCGTTCCGCGCCTACGTGAAACTCATGCACCCGGTTGCCGGCGAACAGGATGTCGAGATGCGTGACATGTCCGACGGCGGCGTGTTTGTGCTGACCACGAACTGCGATGACTTCCCCGTCGGCGAGGTGGTGCAGATCCAGGCGCTGGATATCGAGGACGCGCCGGTTCTGTCAGCGCGCGTGGTGCGGCACGAACCTGGCGGCATCGGCCTGACGTTTATCGAGGAGTGAATCTGCCATGCGCTGGCTCGATCGTATTCCCTACAGCGTGCTTGTACCGTTTGCGCTGTTCCTTGCTTTCGCGCCATTTGTGCCCGAACCGCACCTGTGGGAAAAGCTGAAGATGCTGGCGGCAGGCACGCTGGTCAGACCCATCGACATGTTCGACCTGTTTCTCCACGCCACACCGCTGGTGCTGCTGGTGCTCAAGCTGTTGCGGGAAACCGGCAAACGGCGCGCGACCTGATCAGGACGAACAGCTGACCTGAATGCCGCCGGCCCAGTCCGGTGGCGCTGCGGCGTAGGCCTGCATGTCCGGGTGCTCGTCAAACGGCGTCTGCAGCAGGCGCATCAGGCGGCCAATTTCCCTGTAGTCCTTGTCGCGTTCCGCCTGTTCAATGGCGATTTGCGCCATGTAGTTGCGCAGCACGTACTTGGGGTTTACCGCCAGCATCGCCGCGCGGCGCACCTGCGGGTCAGCGCCGACGGCGCGCAGCAGGCCGGCGTAGTTGCGCTGCCAGCAGTCGAAACGTTCCCGGTCGACGAACTCATCGCGCAACGTTGCACTGTCGCTGTCACGGCCAGCCGTGGACGCCAGTGAACGGAACAGGCGGGTGTAGTCGACGGTGCTCTGGTGCATCTGTTCGAGCAGCTCGTCGCAGAGCTTCGCGCCGCGCTCATCCGCATCGCGGAGGCCGAGCTTGGCCGCCATGAGTGTCTGATAGTGCCCGGTGAACAGGTCCTGATACGCGGACAGTGCGGCTTTTGCCGCATCGACATCGATCAGCGGCAGCAGGGTCTGGGCCAGACAGCTCAGGTTCCACAGACCGATCCGCGGTTGCTGGTCGAAGGCGTAACGGCCGTGATAATCCGAGTGATTGCAGATGTAGCCGGGATCATAGGCCTCCATGAAACCGTAGGGACCGTAGTCCAGTGTGATTCCGAGGATCGACATGTTGTCCGTGTTCAGTACCCCGTGGGCGAAGCCCACCGCCTGCCACTGGGCCACCAGGCGGGCCGTGCGCTCGACTACGCTGTTCAACAGGCCGACATAGCGTTCGGGAGCCGGGTGGTCGGAAAGTTCCGGGTAGTGGTGATCGATAACATAATCGGCCAGCGGCGCAATTGCGCCGTGCTGATCGCGGTAGAAGAACACTTCAAACGATCCAAAACGCACATGGCTGGGCGCGAGGCGGGTGATCATGGCACCGGGTTCGATGCGCTCGCGGTAAACGTCGTCGTCGCTGCCGATCAGGCACAGGGCGCGCGTAGTGGGGATGCCCAGCCCATGCATCGCCTCACTGCACAGGTACTCGCGGACACTCGAGCGCAATACCGCACGTCCGTCGCCATCACGGGAATAGGGCGTCAGACCGCTGCCCTTGAGCTGTATTTCCCAGCGTTCCCCGCGCGGATTGGTGGTTTCGCCCAGCAGGATGGCGCGTCCGTCACCAAGTTGTGGCACGTAGTGACCAAACTGGTGGCCGGCATACAGGGTCGCCAGGGGCTCGAAGCCCGGCAGGGCGTGTCCGCCGCTGAAGATCTCGGCGAACCGGGGATGCCGGTGACAGTCCGGGTCCAGGTGCAGCAGCTCAGCCGCGGCGGCGTTGAAATGAATCAGTTGTGGCCTGGTTGTAAACGGCGTGGGTGTGACGCGGGAATAATAGGTATCGGGCAGTGCCGCGAAGCTGTTGCTGAAGGGCAGATCTTCCAGGCGGTAGGGTTGCATGGCGTTAACGGTCGCTATGATGGCGCTGTGCGCTGCTCAATTGGTGCGCGTCACGTTGAGCTCGATGTAGTAGGTCGCCATGGTTTGATCTTCCTCATCCAGGCGTTGGTCGCTGGCGCGCAGCAACGCCTCGACGCGTGCTGCGCGAATGGCCTCCGCGTCGATGATCGCCGGGTACAGGTGACAGTGTTGCGCTACGGCCAGCGCCCGTTCCACCGCCTGTGTTTCCAGTGTTGCGCGTGTCTGCGGGTCCAGCGTTGGCAACAGCAGCAGGCAGGGCGCCTGAAAGGCGAAAAAGTCTCTCAGCAGGCGCTGGTGAGCGGCGTCTTTCGGGCTGTCAGTGACGAAGTAATCGGGAAACACGTCATCAGGCAACCGTCGGGCCGCGAACCCGGCGGCCAGATTGACGCCGCCGAGCCCGGTTGCTGCGCCATCCGTGTCGCGCCGGAACCATTGGACAGCCGGCGATGGACCGGCACGGGCGTTCACCTGTCGGGTGAGGCGCTCACCCGCACTCAGTCGGTCGGTGTCGTGGCTGCCCATGGCATCGCAGCCGTCCGACCGGAAGTGCCGGTTGCATTCACGACCGGCGCGCCAATCGATATTGCAGTCGAGTTCGATATCCTGCTCACAGGTAGCACTGTGCAGCAGTGCCAGCGGCAAACCTTGCCCATCCAGTAGCCAGAGTTCGTAGTGGTCGCGTAGCGCAAAGGGTACCTCGTGGAAATGATCCAGCAGGTACTCGTAGACGATGGCACCGCGGTGCTCCAGCAATTTGAAATCGTTCGAAGGGTAGATGGCGCCGCGCTTCAATCCCTGCTGCTGCGCCCAGCTGCCATAGCGGATGTCACCGGTCTGTACCTTGTGGCCGTCGGCCAGGTCAGCGACCAGGGTGGTGTCGCGCACGTAGATGTCCCAGTGCAGACCATCGGTGGTGACCGCTTCTGCGCCCTGGTACTCGATAATATTCATCACCCCGCGAAAAGGGTTCAACAGGCGCTGGGCGTAGCAGGTCGGTGCCATGGGATCATCTGCCACCGGCGGACAGGCTCCTAGGCGCCCGCCGCGAAACGGTTCTTGCGCGCCACGTAGTGATTCACCAGGACATTGATTTCATCGGCACGGAAGGGCCGAAGGCCGCTCAGTACCATGCTCTTTGCGCCGTGGCCGATTACCTCGCCGGCCGATTTGACCTCGAAGCTCAAGTGTGCGTCGCCGCGTTTGCCGCGGGTATCGAGTCTGGCACCCGTCAGTTCCAGACGCGGGGCGTCAAACTCAAAATGCTGCAGTTCGATGCTCATGCTTTCGTAGATAATCAGCGGCCGGTCCGGGTTGATCATCAGCTGATGCTTGGCCATCAGCGGCACGAGAATGTGCGGGAATGCCTGCCCCGAGAACTGCACATAACAATGGATGATGGCACAAATCGTCGCCAGGTCCGTGGTGGTCCGACCGGAGCGTTTCAGGCTCAGACAGGTCTTGCCGTGGGCATCGAGGACCTCAATGGCGGGTGCCGCAGTTGCTGGAAAATCCAGGGTGACGCCATCGCCGACCATACCCGAAAATACCACCCGCATCTGCTGACTCAAGCCATAGCGCTGCAGGGCGACGGAAAACAGCAGGTCGCCGGGTACGCAGAAGCGCTTGTTGTCGACGTCGTGGATCGGGTTGAAATCGCCGGCCACACCCTTGGCGAACGCACTGGCCTGTTGGCGGGTGAAGCGGACGTGGTCACCTTCCCCGCAATAAAAGTCGTCTAGTTCCATGGGTCACTCCTGACCATGAGCTCAGAAGGGCGCCTGGCTGTAAAAGCTGGTTGTTTGACCGCTCGACGGATGGCTGAATGCCAGTACGCTGGCGTGCAGCAGCAGGCGCGGCGCCTTGCTGCTTACTTGGGGGGGTGCGTACAGCCGGTCGCCCAGGATGCAGTGGCCCAGCGACTGCATGTGCACCCGCAACTGGTGACTGCGTCCTGTCTCGGGTTGCAGGGCGACGCGGGTGGTGTGGTTCAGCGGGTCGTGGTGCAGGACACGGAAGCGCGTCGTGCAGGGTTTCCCCTTGGCATAATCGATTTTCTGGCGGGGTCGATTGGGCCAGTCGCAGATCAGCGGCAGGTGAATTTCGCCCGTGGGCGGGTCGACACGGCCGTCAACCACGGCCACATAGCGCTTGCGCACTTGGCGGCGCTGAAACAGGCGGTTGAGGGCGCGCTGGACCGGCGTGCCCAGGGCGACGACCATCAGCCCCGAAGTTTCCATATCCAGCCGGTGCACGCATTCGGCCTGGGGAAACCGTTTGCGGGTACGTGTGAGTAAGGAGTCCTGTTTATGGCTGCCGCGGCCCGAGACCGACAGCAGCCCGCTGGGTTTATCCAGTACCAGCAGGGAGTCGTCCTGGTAGATAAGCGCCAGGCCACTGTCGGGCGGAGGATTATAGTCTTGCACGTGATTCGGTTCCCGACCCGGTAAAAGCGTTAGTCTATCTGTCCCATCTCACATTCTCCAGTGATCCATACCACTAGAAGGCTGTCGGACTTGGGCTGATCTACTGCGCCGGTGGGAAAGCGCCCCATTCTCCCGATCCTTTTCGTCAAATAGCTACGGCTATTCTCCTCAAACGATCGAAACAATGGCCTCGCCCTCCCACCTTGCTCGCTACGATCGCCCAAGTCCGACAGCCTCTCATCAAACAAAACGTAACCTATTGGAGTTATTGGCAAAGCATTTGGCTGTTTGCTGCGCGACAGCGCGCCGCCTGCGGGGCGGGTACTCCTAGGAGCATGGGACACCGGCCTGCAAGCGGGTAAAATGGGCGCCATGTTGCAATTTGTCGATGTTGGCCTGCGTCGCGGCGCCCGGCTGCTGTTCGACCACGCCAGTTTCCAGATCCACCCCGGGCAAAAGGTGGGGGTTACGGGCGCCAATGGCACCGGGAAATCCAGCCTGTTTGCCCTGCTGCGTGATGAACTCCACGCAGACAGTGGGGAAGTGCAGGTAGCGGTCGACTGGCAGGTCGCGCACGTGGCGCAGGCGTGCGCCAGCAGCGGGCAGCCCGCTCTTGAGTTTGTCATCGATGGTGATACCGCCCTGCGTCGTCTGCAGAGCCAGCTGGAACGCGCCGAGCAGCTGGGCGACGGTGCGTCCGTCGCAGAGCTGCACGCCGGGCTGGAAACGATCGCCGGTTACGCGGCGCACAGCCGGGCCGGGCGTCTGTTACACGGCCTGGGCTTCAGCAATGCCGACCTGCAACGCCCGGTGAGCGCATTTTCCGGAGGCTGGCGCATGCGTCTCAACCTTGCGCAGGCCCTCATGTGCCGCTCCGACCTGCTGTTGCTGGACGAGCCCACCAACCACCTCGACCTGGATGCGGTGATCTGGCTGGAAGCCTGGCTGCGCAGCTACGCGGGGACACTGTTACTGATTTCACACGACCGCGAGTTTCTCGACAGCGTGGTCGGCCAGATCCTGCACATCGAACACCAGGGTATTCGTCTCTACAGTGGCAATTATTCGGCGTTCGAACGGTTGCGTCGCGAACGGCTCGCCGGTCAGCAGGCCGAGTACCGCAAGCAGCAGCGCGAGATCGCCCACGTACAATCCTATATTGACCGCTTTCGCGCCAAGGCCAGCAAGGCCAGGCAGGCGCAAAGTCGGCTCAAGGCCCTGCAGCGCATGCAGGAGATTGTCCCGGCACACGTGGATTCGCCGTTTCATTTCGCGCTGCGCGCGCCGGACAGGCTCCCGCCGCAGTTGCTGCGCCTCGACCATGTCAGCGCGGGCTATGCGGGCACGGCGGTCATCAGCAATGTCCGCCTGACGCTGTCGCCAGGTGACCGTATCGGTTTGTTGGGACCGAACGGCGCCGGTAAGTCTACACTGATCAAACTGCTGGCGGGTATGCTCGCGCCACTGGCGGGGCAACGTGAATTGGCTCGCGATCTGAACACCGGCTATTTTGCGCAGCACCAGGTCGACCAGTTGGACCCGCAGCATTCCCCACTGGAGCACCTGCAGCAACTGGACCCTGGCGCGCGCGAACAGGATCTGCGCGACTACCTGGGCGGCTTCGGTTTTGGTGGTGACCGCGCGGCCATGCCCACCGCGCCGTTTTCGGGCGGCGAGAAGTCGCGCCTGGCGCTGGCACTGCTGGTGTACCGCGGTCCGAATTTGTTGCTGCTTGACGAGCCCACCAACCACCTTGACCTGGAAATGCGCCAGGCGCTGGCGCAGGCGCTGCAGGATTTCGCTGGCGCAATGGTGCTGGTTTCACATGATCGTCACCTGTTGCGCGTATGCTGTGACGAGTTGCTGCTGGTGCACGCTGGGCGCGTAGACACATTTCCGCTGTCGCTGGACGAGTACCCGCAGTGGCTGGTCGCACAGACCCGCCGGGTCGAGGACGGCGTTTCGCAGGACAGCCCGCAAAGCGCCGCCGCACGTAAGCAGCAGAAGCGCGAACAGGCCGAGCAGCGCAAACGTCTGCAGCCGCTGCGCAATAAGGTCAGCAGCGCCGAAGAGGCGCTGGAGGTTGCGCAGCGGGCCAGGTCACAACTGGAACACCAGCTGACTGACAGCCAGCTCTACAGTGACAGCAACAAGGACAGACTTAAGGCGCTGCTGCTGGAAAAGGCCGAGCTGGACAGCCGTTGTCAGCGCCTGGAACAGGACTGGCTGGACGCCAGCGAAGCGCTGGAAGCACTACAGACATCTGCATAGCAGGGCAGGCGGCACGACCAGGAACCTGTCCGATCGGAAACATCGACAGCTCTCCCGCTTTCGCAGTAGCAGAACGATTACTCGGACAGGCTTCTAGGAGGCTGTCGGACTTGGGGCTGATCTACTGCGCCGGTGGGAGAGCGCCCCATTTTCCCGATCCTTTTCGTCAAATAGCTACGGCTATTCTTCTCAAACGATCGAAAAAATGGCCTCGCTCTCCCACCTTGCTCGCTACGATCGCCCAAGTCCGACAGCCTCCTAGGTTATTCGACAACCTTGCCACGCAGTGCCTTGGTGCGGCCGCGGCGGTTCTTGCTGTCGAGCCGTTTTTCCCGGGAACCGCGGGTTGGGCGGGTAGCGATGCGTTGTTTGCGAGTCACGGTTGCACGGCGGATGAACTGTGTCAGGCGTTGCAGCGCTGCTTGACGGTTCTTGTCCTGACTGCGGTATTGCGCGGCCTTGATCACCAGCACGCCGTCCTTGCTGATCCGCTGATCGGGGAGGGCGAGCAGTCTCTGCTTCAGCGCATCGGGCAGCGAACAGGCCGGTATGTCGAAGCGCAGCTGCACGGCACTGGCGACCTTGTTAACGTTCTGGCCGCCAGGGCCCTGCGCGCGAATCGGCACGATCTCGACTTCACTATCCGCGATACTGATCTGGCCGTTGATTCTGAGCATGCCTGCTAACAAAAACAACCCCGCCTGGGCGGGGTCCGAAATAAATAGCTTTCGCGTTGCTACAGCAGTTAGCTTTGCGGCATTACCCTGGCGGCCTGCAGTCCTTTCGGACCCTGCTCGATTTCAAATTCAACCTGCTGTCCTTCGGTCAGTGTCTTGAAACCGCTGCCCTGGATGGCAGAGAAGTGTACAAACACATCATCGCCGCCGTCAGAGGGTGCAATAAAGCCAAAGCCTTTGGATTCGTTAAACCATTTAACGGTACCAGTTGTCATGAAGATTACCTCAATACAGGTATTTAAAGAGTGCTTGTTCAATTGCAGATCGTTAAAGGTAATGTTCAGGAGTTACCTAAGGGTTCTTCTGAGGCGACCTATAAAACGTGCAACCAAATCTCCCTGTTACCCCCAGACAGATCGTTAACACTGCTGACCCTGCTGGACAGAGCAACGACAATAGTATATCCAAAATTTCAAAAAAAACACTGGTGTGAGGATGAATTAATCTTTGTGAAGATGCCCCGCCAGCTCAGGTGGCCACCATGATGCGCAGTGCATCCAGGCGTGGACTCGCGGCATGCAAGACGCTTTCCAACAGCTGCAGCTGATATTCGAAGAATTCGATTTCCTCATGGCGCACCGCAGGGTTGATCCCGGATAGTGCACGCAGACGGTCGGTTTCGACCTGCAGGGCGCGTCGCGCCTGCTGGCCGGCAGCCACCAGGATTGCCGGTGCCCTGGCTGCGGCCTGTTGGTTGCAAGCCTGTAACAGGGTTCGCAGTACCTGTTCGCGGGCCTGTACGATCTGCTGAGCTGTTTCTATGTTCACCGTCGCGCCGTGTGTGGCGACCAGCTCCGGCGTCAGGTTTTCTTCGTGTTGTTGTCCCTGTTCATCGATAACCAGGCGTATCGGCGTCGGTGGCAGATGGTGTCCGCGGATGAGTTCATGGTGCTTGCTTTCCAGTAGGTAAAGGCACTCAAGCAACAGCGTGCCGCGTCGCACGCCCGAATACTTCACGGCGCACACCGCACAATTACCCAGTTCGCTGCTGAGCAGCATGTCCATGGTGTTGTTGACCAGGGGGTGCTCCCAGCTCAGGTACTGGGCGTCTTCGAATGCCAGCGCGACGTCACGCTCGTAAGTGATGGTCAGGCCGTCGTCCGGAAGGCCCGGCAGCGGATGCAGCATGTGTGTGCCGGGGCGCACGATCTGGCAGCCTGCGCTGTGCGGCTGGCTGTCGACGCCGAAGGCGTCGAGCAGGTCGTCCATGTAGTCGGCGAGCACGCCGGATTCTTCCAGCTGTTGTGCCTGCAGACACAGTTGATCGGCGGCGGGTTGACGGCAGGAGTTGTATTCCAGCAAACGATCGCGGCCGCGTTGCAGCGCCTGGTTGAGTCCGGCAGTCAGGGCCGCGGCCTGCTCGATCAGCGCCGTGATGGATTCCCGGGGCGCCAGGAGCAGCCTGTGCAACTGTGTCAGCTGGGCGGCCTGGACCTGGGGTCCGGCAGGACAGGTATGCTCGAAGGCACCCAGTCCGCGGTGGTACCAGTGATACAACACCGCCTGCGCGCTGTCTTCGAGGTAAGGCACATGTATCTGTATCTCCTGCGTCTGGCCGATGCGGTCCAGGCGACCGATGCGCTGTTCGAGTAGATCAGGGTGCAAGGGCAGATCGAACAGGACCAGGTGACGTGCAAACTGGAAATTGCGCCCCTCGCTGCCGATTTCGGAGCAGATCAATACCTGTGTTCCGATGTCCTTATCGGCGAAAAAAGCGGCGGCGCGGTCGCGTTCCACCAGGCTGAGGTGTTCATGGAACACCGCTGCGTGAACCCCCGAGCGCGTGTACAGGGCGTCGGCGAGCTCCATGGCGGTGCGCGCATGGGCCGCGATCACCAGCACTTTTTCGGGTTTCAGCGCAGCGAGCGTTGCCGACAACCAGGCGACCCGCGGATCGAAGCTGCTCCAGGCCGGCGTCCGGCCCTGGTCGGCGTACGTGCGTTCCGGGGTCAACGCACGTCTGGCATCGCCGCCATCGGCAGCCAGGCCGGCGAGACCGTCTGCGTAGGCCGGCGGTAACGCCAGCGGGTGGCTGTTGAGTGTTCGCCGTGGGAAACCGTGCACCGCCGAGCGGGTGTTGCGAAACAGAATTCGTCCGGTGCCGTGACGATCCAGCAGGCGGTCTACCAGCTTCTGCCGCGCCGCGCGGTTTTCGCCGCTGGCCGCCGGTGCGTTGTGCAAGGTATTGAGCAGCTTGTCGGTGTCGCGGTCTTGCAGAACCCGGGCCATGGCCGCGCGTTGCTGCTGGTCGAGCGGGGTTCCGTTGAGCAGCTGTTCCACCGCTTCGGCAACTGGCTGGTAGCTTTCCTCTTCCCTGAGGAAACTCTCGAGGTCGGTAAAGCGGTGCGGATCGAGCAGACGCAGCCGGGCGAAGTGGCTGGCCCTGCCCAGCTGTTCCGGTGTGGCGGTAAGTAGCAGCACACCCGGCGTGCGGTCTGCCAGTTGTTCGACCAGCTGGTACTCGTGCCCTGCCCGCTGCGGTGACCACTGCAGATGGTGAGCCTCATCGACAACCAGCAGGTCCCAGTCACCCTCCAGGATCTGGCGAAAGCGTGGCGACGACGCCAGGAAGTTCAGACTGCACAGTGCCAGCTGTTCTGTGTGAAACGGGTTCTTGGTCAGGCCGCTGTCCTCCGTGGCCTGGCAGCGCGCTTCATCGAAAACGCTGAACATCAGGTTGAAGCGGCGCAGCATCTCCACCAGCCACTGGTGCACCAGACTCTCCGGTACCACAATCAGCACGCGCCGTGCGCGTTCGGTGAGTAACTGCTGATGCACAACCAGGCCGGCCTCGATGGTCTTGCCCAGCCCGACTTCGTCCGCCAGCAGCACGCGCGGCGCATAGCGTTCGGCCACCTCGTGGGCGATATACAGCTGGTGTGGCAGCAGGCTGGTACGGCAGCCGGTGAGTCCATAGAGATCGGAATGCGCCAGGCGGTTGCGGTGAGTCCAGGAGCTCTGGCGTAATTCGAACAGGCGATTGCTGTCGATCTGGTAACTGAACAGGCGCTCGCCGGGACGGTTCAGCTGGATGAATGGACTCAACGCCTGTTCTTCGATCTCCCGGCGGCGGCCCAGCGCATCGCTTGCCCGGTACGTCAACAGACCGTCCCGTTCCCGGACCGATTCGACGCTCAGACTGAGGCCGTCATCAGCGGGAATGGTGTCGCCCGGCACGAAGCGCACGCGTGACAAGGGCGCCGCCTGCCGGGCGTAGGTCCGGGTTTCACCGCAGGCGGGAAACACCAGGGTAACGGTACGCGGCTCGACACCGATCACCATGCCCAGGCCCAGGTCGCGTTCGCCGCTGCTCACCCAGCGCTGGCCGGGAACGAAATCCTGCACGGAAAACCTCTGCATCGCACAACGGTCCCTTATGGTAGAGCAAAGCGTGGGCGCGCGAAATATTCGCTGCTAGAATACGCGCCGCAATCCTGCGGGGCTGGGGAAACACCAAATGAAAGCGAACGAACTGAAAAAAGGCATGGTCTTCGACAACGATGGTCAGAACATCGTGGTCAAGCAGGTGCAGGTTCAGGCGCCGTCTTCCCGCAGCGGTAACACCCTGTACAAGGTAAGGGGCTATGACGTGGCCACTGGCCAGAAGTTCGAACGCAACTTCAAGGGAGAGGAAGTGCTCAACCAGGTGGATATCGCCCGCCGCGCCGTACAGTTACTGTACCGCGATGCTGACGGCTGCACCTTCATGGACGGCGAAAGCTACGAACAGTACACCTTGTCCGAAGACGCCGTCGCGGATGAGTTGCCTTTTCTCACCGATGGCCTGGAAGGCATTACTGCGCTGATAACCGACGACAACCTGCTGGCTATAGAACTGCCCGCCAGCGTGACCCTGGAAATCGATGCGACAGCGCCGGCCATGAAGGCAGCGTCGTCTTCAGCGCGGACCAAGCCGGCAACGCTCACCACCGGACTGGTGGTGCAGGTCCCGGAATACCTGACGCCGGGTGAAAAGATCAAGGTTAACACCGAAACGCGGGAGTTTATCTCCCGCGTCTGACGCGTCAAATGCCTTTGGCTGGCCGGGTTATTCCGGCGCGGCAGGCGGCGTGTTCAATGGTTCAAGCGCAGCGTTCAGAATCTCCAGCGGCGGTTGAAGCCGGACAACGAGATCGTCTTATCGCTCGCTCCCTGCATGGACGCGTGCTGATAACGCGTAACTGAGCAGTAGCGCCGCGCAGACCAGTGGCTTCATAGCCATTGCCCTGCCCGCAAGTGGACCCGCTACCGTGGTGCTCGGACAGGCTTCCCAGGGTCGCAGTGCAGTCAGGCAGCGCTTCCGAACCAGAACGAGGTGTTCTTTTCCAAGAATTCGTCGTAACGCATGTAGTGTGAACCGTCGCAGGAGAAGGTCAGGCTGATCATGCCGTTGAAAATGTTGATCGACGACATGCGCAGATAGATGTTCTGGTCGGTCAGACGCAAAGGCCGCAAGGTGTCGAGGATGCGCACGATGTCCTCCTTCGGTATCACCGCGTCGGCCGGATAGGTTCTGGGCGGATACACCAGGCAGATGTCGGGATCGCTCACCGCTTCGTGGTCAAAGATGCGATAGCGGTAGGGGTCGTCAACGGTCCAGATGGTGAACTGGCTGCTGGAGAAGTGAATCTGGCACTGGAACACGCCGCGCGAGGTCAACAGCTCTTCGAGGATGGACAGGGCCCCGTCCAGATCACGGTCCATCGGGCTTTCTATCCGGCACTGTTGAAAAACCATGCCGCGAATCGCCGGGTCGCCTTTGATCTGCCGCCAGTACCAGGGTTCTTCGTAGAGTTCTGCTGTCGCCGGCAAATCGCGCAAGTCAAAGTCGGCGCCGACATAACCCAGGGTGCGCGTATCTGTGCGCACGATCTGCAGGGCCGTGATTGAGGGCCGATGCTGCGACAGGCTGATATATGCATCCGACAGCAGGAACCCCCAGCTTGGGACGGCCTCCTTCATATACGGTCTCTGCGAGCGGTCGCGTCCGAAATATTCGGGTGCAATGCCGGAAAGTCCGACATTGTCGCAAATCTGTACCCCGTCGGTGCCGACGCAGTACAGATAGGTACAATTAGGAATAGTGGCAAAGCCTTCCTGGAGTGCCACATTCAAGCGCGCTCGATCCCCCCACGCCGGTACACATTGTTCAGCCATTTGCGCTAGCGGAGCGTGCAGGCGGCGCGCAAGTTGTTCGCGCTGCAGATAGATACAGTCTTTCCACGAAAGTTGCATGATGCTGTCCTGTTTATTAGTTTGCTGCACAACATTTATAAGCATACCTTCTGGAACCGGTATGGTACTACTGTACATCCGGGCAGTTTGAAATCCCCGGCCGCGGATAGTTCCCGTTCACAGTTACCGGCGCTGTGTCTTCGGCAATCATACTATGGCACCCATTGACAAAGCCTCATGTTTCGCAGTGAGACGCCGTGACTACATCCCTGTAGGCTTGACGGCCGCATCCCGGCGGCCGACACTCGCCGACAGACATGAGGCTTTGTCAGTGTAGTTGGTAGTTAAGAATGGGTCGTCTTTTGGCGACAGCCCGGGTTTTGCCAGCATTTCAATTGAAGAAGGCTTTGGCCGACTGTGAGCACACAGCTTGCGATCGTCTCGCAGCTCAGTGACCGGACAGCGGCTGTCGGACCTGGAACTGATCTACTGCGCCGGTGGGAGAGCGCCCCATTTTCCCGATCCTTTTCGTCAAGTAGCTACGGCTATTCTCCGCAAACGATCGAAAAAATGGCCTCGCCCTCCCACCTTGCTCGCTACGATCATCCAAGTCCGACAGCCTCCATAAAAAGAACTTGTATTGGCAAAGCATTTGCTGTTTGCTGCGCGACAGCGCGCCGCCTGCGGGGGGGTACTTCTATTACCCTCTGTCCTGCGTGCTGGGTGCCGCTTCTGACCGACTTGCCGCTCAGTGTTTCAAACGCCTGTGCCTGACTATCGCCTGCACCACGTTGTACCAGCTGTTTGTAGAGTTCACTGTAACGCGCAGCGCTGGCTGTCCAGGAAAAGTCGCGGTGCATGCCGGCAATCACCAGTTTCCACCAGTCGACGCGATGTTCGCGATACAGAGAGAGTGCACCCAGGCAGGTTGCCAGCAGTGCTTCCGGACTGTCCTCGTCGAAACAAAATCCGCTCGCTGTATGGTTGCTGATAGTCTGATCATTGAAATCGATAACGGTATCGGCAAGCCCACCAGTACGCCTGACGATGGGTATGGTGCCGTACAACTGGCTGTACATCTGGTTGAGGCCGCAGGGCTCGTAGCGCGACGGCATCAACAGCGCATCGGCGCCGGCCGCGATACGATGCGCGAGTTGCTCGTCGTAGCCGGCGTGTACCGCCAGTTGCCTGGGATAGCGTTGTGCGGCCGCCTGTAGCTGCTGCTCCAGGGCGCGATCACCGCTACCGAGCAGGATCAGTTGCAGCGGGTGTTGGGCCAGGGCATCGATAATTTCGATAATCAGGTCGACACCCTTCTGTTCCACCAGGCGGCCGACGTAGGCCAGCAGCATCGGCTGCGAACTCACTGGCAGTCCGTGGTCGCGTTGCAGGGTGAACTTGTTGAACAGTTTGCTTTGCAGTGTATGCACGTCGTAACGGCGCGCAATCCAGTGGTCGGTGGTCGGGTTCCAGGTGTCGGTGTCGACACCGTTGAGGATGCCGGTGAGGTTGTTCGAGCGGTAGCGCAGCAGGCCTTCCAGTCCGTAGCCGAATTCTGCCTCGCGGATCTCTTCGGCATAGGTCGGGCTGACCGTTGTTATCCAGTCGGCGTTGGCGATACCGCCTTTGATAAACGACAGCATGTTGTGGAATTCGATGCCGTCAATTGACCACAGGGTGTCCGGCAGCTGGAGCGCAGTGAACGTCGCGGCGGGAAACAGGCCCTGGTAGGACAGGTTGTGGATGCTGAACAAGGTTGCCGGCCGCCGTGCTTCCTGGGAGAGCAGCACCGGCACCAGGCCGGTCTGCCAGTCATTGCAGTGCACCAGCTGCGGACGCCAGCCCGGGTCACCCTGGCCCAGCGCCAGCGCGACACAGGCGCGTGCAAACAGCGCAAAGCGCTGAGCGTTGTCCGGCCAGTCACTCCCGTCTGCCTGCACGTAGGGATTGCCGGGGCGGTTGAACAGGGCCGGTGCGTCGATCAGGTATACCGGCACTTCGCTGTCGGGGAGGTGGCTTTTCAGTATGCGCACGGGGTCGTCGCAGCCAGTGAGGTTCAGGCGGGCGATTTCCGCGAGCCCCTGGGTCCGTTGTACCGCCACGGGGTAGGCGGGCAAGACCAGGCGTATGTCGTGTTCCAGTTGCAGCAGCGCCTTGGGCAGGCTGCCGCTGACGTCCGCGAGGCCGCCAGTCTTGATGAGGGGGTAAGCCTCGCTGGCGCAGAACAGGATATCCATAAATGCCCTCCAACCGAATAAGCGTAATATACACGGAACTACTTGATTAGTCAGACGACTTACGGCAACCCATCAGGTGCTCGTTCAGGTACCGTCCGGTGCGGCCCGGTCAGGCAATCACTGCGGGAGTCGCCGCCCGCGACCCGCCGCCGGGTGCAACGGTAGGGCATCTGACAAACTGTTATAATACGCGGCGCCAATCCCTATGGCCAAAAGGTTTTCTTGGACTATGCAGGCAGTCAAGCCCCTGTTTTCCTATCGCCCTTACTGGGCGCAGCGCTTCGGTACAGCGCCGGTGCTGCCCATGTCGCGCGCCGAGATGGACGACCTTGGCTGGGATGCCTGTGACATCATACTGGTTAGCGGCGATGCCTATGTCGACCACCCCAGTTTTGGCATGGCGGTGATCGGTCGGCTGCTGGAGGCCCAGGGGTTCCGCGTGGGTATAATCGCCCAGCCGGACTGGACTTCGGTGGTCGACTTCACGGCGCTGGGCAAGCCCAACCTGTTTTTCGGCGTTACGGCGGGCAACATGGATTCCATGGTCAACCGTTATACGGCGGACCGCAAAATCCGCTCCGACGACGCCTACACGCCCGGCGGCCGCGGCGGCAGCCGGCCGGACCGGTCGGTGCTGGTCTATGCCCAGCGCTGCCGCGAGGCCTTTCCAAACGTGCCGCTGATCCTTGGTGGCATCGAGGCCAGTCTGCGGCGTATTGCCCACTATGATTACTGGTCGGATACAGTGCGGCGTTCGGTGCTGCTGGATGCCAAGGCCGACCTGCTGGTGTATGGCAACGGCGAACGTCAGATTGTCGATATCGCCCATCGCCTGGCCGCGGGCGAAACCCTTCAAAGCATCACCGACGTGCGCGGCACGGTGTTCGTACTGCCGCAGCAACCGGAAGGCTGGACGGAAATCGATTCGCAGGACATCGACGCGCCGGGCAGGGTGGACGCGCACCCCGACCCTTACGCTGCGCGGGCCGACGGGCGTGACTGCAGTGACACCGCGACCGCCGTTGGGGAGGCGGTCGTGCAGTTCCGACCCCGGGCGCGTATCGACCGGGCGCGAAGCGTAATTCGCATGCCGGCCTATGAGGCCGTCAAGAACGACCCGGCGCTCTACGCGCACGCCTCACGGGTGCTGCACCTGGAAACTAACCCCGGCAACGCGCGTGCCCTGGTGCAGCGTCACGGCAACCGCGATGTCTGGCTCAATCCGCCACCGATGCCGCTGAGCACGGGGGAACTGGACCAGATATTCGAATTGCCCTACACGCGGCAGCCGCATCCCCGTTACGGCGGAGAACGTATCCCCGCGTATGAAATGATCCGCTTTTCGGTGAATATCATGCGCGGCTGCTTCGGTGGCTGCACCTTCTGCTCGATCACCGAGCACGAGGGCCGTATCATCCAGAGCCGTTCGGAAGACTCCATCGTGCGCGAGATTGAAACCATCCGCGATACGGTGCCCGGTTTTACCGGCGTCATTTCCGATGTCGGCGGCCCGACCGCCAACATGTACCGCCTGACCTGCAAGAGCCCGAAGATAGAGGCTGCCTGCCGCCGGCCATCGTGCGTCTACCCGGGCATCTGTTCCAACCTCAAGACCGACCATGCGCCGCTGATACGCCTGTATAGGCGGGTGCGCGAACTTCCTGGAATCAAGAAAGTGCTGGTGGCCTCCGGCCTGCGTTACGATCTGGCGGTGAGCTCGCCCGAGTACGTGCGGGAACTGGTGACCCATCACGTCGGCGGCTACCTGAAGATTGCGCCCGAACACACCGAAGACGGCCCCCTGGCAAAAATGATGAAGCCGGGCATGGGCGCTTACTCCGCATTCAAGGCGCTGTTCGATAAGTATTCCCAGCAGGCGGGCAAGGAGCAGTACCTGATTCCCTATTTCATCGCGGCCCACCCGGGGACAACTGACAAAGACATGCTCAACCTGGCGCTGTGGCTGAAGCGCAACGGTTTTCGTGCCGACCAGGTGCAGACATTTCTGCCGTCGCCGATGGCGACCGCGACGGCCATGTATTACTCGGGTCGCAACCCCTTGCAACGGATCAGGCGTAATAGTGAGCTTGTCGCGATTCCCAGGGGATTGAAGATGCGCCGCCTTCACAAGGCCTTTCTGCGTTACCATGACGCCAACAACTGGCCCTTGTTGCGCGAAGCGCTCAAGCGTATGGGGCGTGCAGACCTGATCGGCAACGGCAAGCGGCACCTGGTGCCTGCCTGGCAGCCCAAAGGGACCGGGGATGCCCGCGGGCGTAAACGTACGGTCGCTGCAAACAGCAAACCGTTTCGTACCCAGCACACCGGTTTGCCTGACGCCGCAGGTCAGAAATCACGACAACCCCACATAGGCAGTGCCAGGCGCCGCTAGATGAGCGCGAGATGACGGAAGACCGACCGGGTTCCTGCCTCGCTGCCAGCCAGCTCGGCTGTGTGCGCGATGACCGTACGCTCTTCGAGGGGTTGTCTTTCCGCCTGTTGTCGGGCCAGGTGCTGCTGCTTGAAGGGCGCAACGGCAGCGGCAAAACGTCGCTGTTACGCCTCCTCTGCGGTATGCGCCAGCCCGATGCGGGTGAGATCCGCTGGGACGGGGAAGATATTCTGCGCCTGGGTCCGGACTACCATGCGCACATTGCCTATGTTGGGCATAAGGACGGTATCAAGCACGATCTCACGGCGTTCGAAAACCTCAAGTTGGCGCGCGGCCTCGGCGCACCGCGCCCGAACGTCAGCATTGAGGATGCACTCGGCCAGGTCGAATTGTGGGGCTTTGACGACAGTCCGGCGCGCAACCTGTCCGCCGGTCAGCAGCGCCGGTTAGCGCTGGCGAGACTGCTGATAACCCGTGCCCGTCTGTGGATTCTCGATGAACCTTTTACATCGCTGGACAGTCACGGTATTTCGATTGTCGAGAACTTGTTTGCCAATCATGTTGCGCAGGGTGGTATGCTGGCAGTAACGTCCCATCACCAGGTTAACTTGAACGGCGCCGAGATACTGCGGATAAACCTGTCATCATGAGTACGCCATCCCTTCGCCGAGCCTTCACCTTACTGCTGTGGCGCGACCTGCTGCTGGCTTACCGGCGGCGGACGGAAATGATCAATCCCTTGCTGTTCTTTGTACTGGTGACGGCACTGTTCCCGCTGGGTATCGGCGCCGACCCGGCGCTGCTGCGCAGCGTGGCGCCGGGTATCATCTGGGTCGCTGCGCTGCTGGCGGCCATGCTGTCGCTGGACAGTGTGTTTCGTTCGGACTTCGAAGACGGCTCGCTGGAGCAGTTCCTGATCAGCGCTCAGCCGTTGTCCATCCTGGTACTGGCCAAGGTGATCGCGCACTGGCTGATAACCGGGTTGCCGCTGCTGGTTGTCGCGCCTTTGCTGGGTGTGCTGCTGGATCTGCCGTCGGCGAGTATCGGTACCCTGATGCTGACCCTGGCGCTGGGCACCCCGGTGCTGAGTATGATCGGCGCCATCGGTGTCGCCCTCACCGTGGGGCTGCGCCGCGGGGGCGTTATACTGTCGCTGCTCGTGTTACCTCTATATATTCCGGTGTTGATCTTCGCGGCAAACGCCGTGGAATCTGCCGGCGCCGGTCTGCCGATTGCAGCGCATCTGTCACTGCTGATGGCGCTGCTGGCTCTGTCCATGAGTCTGTCTCCGCTGGCAACAGCAGCGGCCCTGAAGATTAGTTTGAGTTGAACGATGCTGCGTTTTTTCCACCAACTCGGATCACCGAAACATTTCTACCGTATCGCCGGCCGCTGGATCCCCTGGTTGGCCGCGCTCTTTGGGCTGTTAGTGCTGGTCGGACTTTACCAGGGCATGGTGGTCGCGCCTACTGACTACCAGCAGGGTGACAGTTACCGCATCATGTTCATCCACGTGCCCAGCGCCTGGATGTCACTGTTCATTTATGTGGTTATGGCCGGCGCCGGCGCCATTGGTCTTATCTGGCATATGAAGCTGGCCGAGGTCATCGCCATCAGCAGTGCGCCTATCGGGGCCTCGTTTACCTTTCTCGCACTGATCACCGGTTCTATCTGGGGCAAGCCGATGTGGGGTGCCTGGTGGGTATGGGACGCACGCCTCACCTCCGAGCTGATCCTGCTGTTTCTTTACCTTGGCGTCATGGCGCTGTACAGCGCTATCGAGGACAAGCGCACGGCGGCACGCGCCACTTCAATCCTGGCCATCGTCGGCGTCGTGAATATACCCATCATCCATTACTCGGTGGAGTGGTGGAACACCCTGCACCAGGGACCGACAGTCACCAAGTTCGGCGCGCCGTCGATTGACCTGCGCATGCTGATTCCGCTGCTGATCATGGCCTTGGCCTTCAAGCTGTTCTACCTCCTGGTAGTGCTGATGCGCGCGCGGGTCGAAGTTCTGCAGCGCGAGCGCAGTGCCCAGTGGGTCCGTGACCTGGTGGACGTGTCATGAACCTGCAGGAGTTTTTTCATATGGGCGGCTACGCCGTCTACGTCTGGAGTTCCTACGCCATTGCGCTGGTGGTGCTGGTGGCCAACATCGTCGCGCCGATACTGCAGCGCCGCAAGTTGTTCAGTCAGCTCGCGCGGCGCCAGCGGCGCGAGAGGAGAGAATCGTGAGAGCGGTACGTAAGAAACGTTTATACCTGATTCTGTTGATTGTCGCCGGCGTGGGAATTGCCGCCGCGCTCGCACTGAATGCCTTCAATCAGAACCTGATGTTCTTCTATTCGCCGAGTGAAGTGAGCGCCGGGGCAGCACCGTCGGATCACGTCTTCCGGCTCGGCGGCCTGGTGACCGATGGCAGCGTGAAGCGCCTGTCCAACGGGCTTACCGTGCAATTTGACGTCACCGACCTGCAGAAAACGGTAAGCGTGCAGTACACCGGTATCCTGCCCGATCTGTTCCGCGAAGGGCAGGGGATTGTCGCTCACGGCAGGATGCGGGACGACGGGGTGTTTGTTGCCGACGAAGTGCTGGCCAAACACGACGAAAAATATATGCCACCGGAAGTCGCCGCATCGCTGAAGGATGCGCACGACAAAGGCGTGGCTACCGCCACGGCGAAGGAGGTTGGACCATGATTCCTGAACTCGGTCAATTTGCATTGATTCTGGCGCTGTGCCTGGCACTGGTGCTGGCAGTGGTGCCACTGGTCGGCACCTTCACCCGCACGTCCGCCTGGGTGGCTCTGGCGCGGCCGCTCGCCTGGGGGCAGTTCCTGCTGCTGGCGGTCGCCTTTGCGGTTCTGGTGCACGCGTTCCTGGTGGATGACTTCTCGGTGCTGTATGTCGCCGACCACGGCAACACGCAGTTGCCCGAGATCTACAAGATATCGGCGGTGTGGGGTGCGCACGAAGGGTCGCTGCTGCTGTGGGTGCTGATCCTGTCCGGCTGGATGGTGGCGGTATCACTATTCGGCCGCCACTTGCCCGACGACGTACTGGCGCGTGTGTTGTCGGTCATGGGCATGATCAGCATCGGCTTCCTGTCGTTCCTGTTGTTTACGTCCAACCCTTTCGAGCGCGTGTTTCCGGTGCCGATCGAAGGTGGTGAGCTCAATCCGCTGTTGCAGGACCCGGGGCTGGCGATTCACCCACCGATGCTGTACATGGGCTACGTGGGGATGTCGGTGGCCTTTTCCTTTGCGATTGCGGCGTTGATCGGCGGACGCCTGGACGCCGCCTGGGCGCGCTGGTCGCGTCCCTGGACCCTGGTGGCGTGGGTGTTCCTGACGGTCGGTATCGTGCTCGGCAGCTGGTGGGCTTACAATGAGCTGGGTTGGGGCGGCTGGTGGTTCTGGGATCCGGTGGAAAATGCCTCCTTCATGCCCTGGCTGGCGGGTACCGCGCTGGTGCATTCGCTTGCGGTCACGGAAAAGCGCAGCGCCTTCAAGCGCTGGACCGTGTTACTGGCGTTACTGGCGTTTTCACTGAGTTTGCTGGGGACGTTCCTGGTGCGCTCCGGTGTGCTGACCTCGGTGCATGCGTTTGCGTCCGATCCGGCACGCGGTCTGTTCATCCTCATGTTCCTGATGCTGGTGATTGGTGGCTCGCTGCTGCTGTACGCGGTGCGCGCGCCGGATATCTCGCGTGGCGGCGGGTTTGCCATGGTGTCGCGTGAAAGCCTGCTGCTGGGCAATAACGTGCTGCTGATACTGATGGCGGCGCTGGTGCTGATGGGCACGCTGGCGCCGCTGCTCTATGACGCGTTTGGCTGGGGCAAGATATCGGTGGGCTTCCCCTGGTTCAACAGCATGCTCGTGACGTTCATGCCGCTGATGGTATTGCTTATGGGCATCGGTCCGCTGGCGCGCTGGAAGCAGCAGGATCCGGCGTCGCTGTTGCGCCGTCTGCGCGTCGCGTTTGCCATCAGTGCGGCGGCCGGCCTGGCTGCGGGCTTGCCGTTGCTCAGCGATTCCTGGTCGGTGGGGCTCGCCGTCGCGCTGTCGGTATGGCTGGTGACCACCCTGTTGATGGGACTGGTCCAGCGGCTGCGCACCAAGGGCGGAATCAGGCACGTGTTCCAGGATTTCGCCGGCCGTGGCGGGCGCAGCTACTATGGGATGTGGCTGGCGCACCTGGGTGTGGCATTCTTTATTGTCGGTATCACCGTGGCCACCCAGTTCGATGTCGAGAAAGATGAACGCATGAGCCCGGGTCAAAGCATCGAGGTGGCCGGTTACACCTTCCGTTTTGATGGTGTCAACATCGCCCAGGGACCCAACTACCAGGCG
This sequence comes from uncultured Gammaproteobacteria bacterium, assembly GCA_963814945.1. GTDB lineage: Bacteria > Pseudomonadota > Gammaproteobacteria > DSM-19610 > DSM-19610 > Thiogranum. Next base: position 76,713 of record CAWFEQ010000012.1, on the reverse strand, counting down.
CAACGCGGTACGGTGCGGGTAAGCAGGAACGGCACCGAGCTGACCGTGCTGCACCCGGAAAAACGCGTCTACCGGGTGCAAACTAAACCGATGACCGAAGCCGGCATCGATGCCGGGTTCATGCGCGATCTGTATGTCTCTCTGGGAGAGCAGCTCGATAACGGCGACTGGAGCCTGCGCCTGTATTACAAGCCTCTGGTGCGCTGGATCTGGTTCGGTGGCCTGCTGATTGCTGCCGGCGGCCTGCTGGCGGCCAGTGACCCGCGTTACCGCTACCTGCTGCGCCGGCGTACCGCCGTTGACGCCAGCGGCGTGCTGGCGGCGGGAGGACGCGCCTGATGCCGCGTTTTGTCCGCTACCTGCTGCCGCTGGCCTTGTTTCTGGCTATGGCCGCTCTGTTGTACCGGGGACTCAGTATCGATCCGAAGCTGGTGCCCTCGCCGCTGATCGGCAAGTCGGCGCCCATGTTTTCGCTGGCGCAGCTCGAAGACCCGGCGGCCACGCTGAGCAACGCCGATTTCAAGGGCCGGGTGTCGTTGCTCAACGTGTGGGCCACCTGGTGCGTGTCCTGTCGTGCCGAACACCGCGTGCTGATGCAGCTGGCGAAGAGCGGCGATGTCGTCATCTATGGGTTGAACTACAAGGACGAGCGTCCTGCGGCGTTGCGCTGGTTGCAGCAGTTCGGCGATCCCTATCGCGCCAATGCCTTTGACGCGGACGGCCGCGTCGGTATCGATTGGGGCGTCTACGGTACCCCCGAGACATTCATTATCGACAAAGAGGGCGTGATTCGTCATAAACACGTTGGACCACTGACGTGGGACATCGTGCAACAGGAGATTATGCCGCTGGTGCAACAACTGCAGGCGGAACAGGGATGAAGATGCTGCGTTTGTTGGCCGTCGTCCTGTTGTGCCTGCGGCTGCTCCCGGCAGTGGCCGGTGTGGAGATGTTCGATTTCAGCGGCAATGTCGACGAGCAGCGCTACATGAGCTTGATCAGCCAGCTGCGCTGCCTGGTGTGCCAGAACGAGTCTCTGGCCGACTCCAACGCCGATCTGGCGCACGATCTTCGCGTCGAAGTCTATGAGCACATGCAGCAGGGCCAGAGTGACCAGGAGGTTGTCGATTTTCTGGTGGCGCGCTACGGTGATTTCGTGCTCTACAAGCCGCCGGTCAAACCCTCCACCTACCTGCTCTGGTACGGGCCATTCGTGCTGCTGGCACTGGGCCTGATATTGCTGGTGAAGAACATTCGCCAGCGGGGACGCCAGTCGGAAGCGGCTTTATCACCGGAAGAGCAGGCACGCATCGATGCGTTGCTGGGTAAGGACAAGGACAAGGAGCGCGCCTGATGAGTGTTTTCTGGATGCTGGCGGGTCTGCTGGTACTGGTGTCCATGCTGTTTGTCGTGCCGCCGCTGTTGCGCAGGCCACGATCGGGTGGCGTACAAGGGAATGCGCTCAACGTTCAGGTGATCAGAGACCAGCTCGCCGAGCTGCGCGCCGATCTCGAGTCGGGTCGCCTCGATGAGGCGGCCTACTCGGCGGCGCGTCGCGATCGCGAACGCGAACTGCTCGATGATCTCGAAGTGCGGCCGGAAGAACCACCTGCCGACGGCGCCCGGGGGCGCTGGCTGGCCATCGTGCTGTTGCTGCTCGTGCCGGCCATGGCAGTGACCCTCTACCAGCGCCTCGGGACGCAGACTGCCATTGAGCGGCTCGCCGCCGGCGGTGCCGAGGTTGCGGCAACGCCGACGGGGCAGCATCCGCTCGAGAGCATGGTGAAGCAGCTGGCGGAGCGCATGCAGAAGGAACCGGACAACGTCGATGGGTGGGCCTTGCTGGGTCGCAGCTATGTCGCGCTTAATCGATCGAACGACGCGCTGGCGGCCTACCAGCACGCACTGCAGTTGTCGCCCGACAATCCGGAAATTCTCAGCAGTTACGCCGACGTCCTGGTGATGGCGCACAATGGCGAATTCACCGACGAGGTCGGCCAGCTGCTGGATAAGGCCCTCGCTGCTGATCCGCACTATCCCAAGGCCCTGTGGCTGCGCGGTCACTGGAAGTTTCGCCATGCGGACTATAAGGGCGCTGTCGCTGACTGGCGGTCGGTTGCCACCGAACTGCCGCCCAGTGATGAGAACCTGGCGACGATTCAAGAGCAGATCAGGGTGGCGCAGGCCCGGTTGGGCGAACCGCTGGAAGAGATTACGCCCGCCGCAGAGCAACAGGCCAAGCCCGTGGCGGCCTCGGGCGGTTCGATCCAGGTGCGCGTCGCGCTGGATCCTGCGCTGTCTGCCAAGGCATCGCCGCAGGACACGGTGTTTATTTTTGCCCGTGCGTTGCAGGGGCCGCGTATGCCGCTGGCTATTGTGCGCAAGCGGGTCGCCGATCTGCCCACCGAGGTTACCCTCGATGATTCAATGGCCATGTCGCCGGCCATGGTGCTGTCGAAGTTCGGCGAGGTGACGGTGGGCGCGCGCGTGTCGAAATCCGGCCAGGCGATGCCCTCAAACGGCGACCTGCAGGGGGCCGTATCACCGGTGAGTACCGATGGCGGCGAGGTTGCGGTCACCATCAACGAAGAGATCACGCCCGCTGCACAGCAACAGACCGGACCCGTGGCGGCCTCGGGCGGTTCGATCCAGGTGCACGTCGTGCTGGATCCTGCGCTGGCGGCCAAGGCCTCGCCGCAGGACACGGTGTTTATTTTTGCGCGTGCGCTGCAGGGGCCGCGTATGCCACTGGCTGTTGCGCGCAAGCGGGTGGCGGATCTGCCGGCTGAGGTCACCCTCGATGATTCGATGGCCATGTCTCCGGCCATGGTGCTGTCGAAGTTCGGCGAGGTAACGGTCGGCGCGCGCGTGTCGAAATCCGGCCAGGCGATGCCGTCAAGCGGCGACCTGCAGGGGGCCGTATCACCGGTCAGAACCAATGGGGCGGAGGTGACGACGGTCACGATTGATCAGGTCGTGCCCTAGGAGTACCCGCCCCGCAGGCGGCGCGCTGTCGCGCAGCAAACAGCCAAATGCTTTGCCAATAACTCCAATAGGTTACGTTTTGTTTGATGAGAGGCTGTCGGACTTGGGACTGATCTACTGCGCCGGTGGGAGAGCGCCCCATTTTCCCGATCCTTTTCGTCAAATAGCTACGGCTATTCTCCTCAAACGATCGAAACAATGGCCTCGCCCTCCCACCTTGCTCGCTACGATCACCCAAGTCCGACAGCCTCCTAGCTCGATCAGGACATTTGGGTTCGGCAGCGCCTTTCCTCCAGGTGCTCTGCCAATGGGCGTGAGGTCTGCAACAAATGCAGCCGAACGGGAGATCTTGTCCAAGATTGTTGCCGTTATTTCTGCCATCCCCGGCGTGTCTCTCGTATCATGATCCAGTTCTGGCCGCTCTGCGTCTTCAAAGCCCAGCTCCTGCCCCGCAGCTTTGACTGCCTCAAACAGGGCATCACGTATAAAGTGCCTGCAGCACTTTGGTGACAAATCGTTTTGCCAGGACCAGAAGACTTTCATGTCATTTCTCCGGAAACAGACCCGGCATCCAGCGTGATGCCAGTTTTGCCGGAAATGTAAGCCGCAGCGGGGCACGTGTGCTCTCTGACACGATGACGCCATGTTCGCTTAAGTCAGCAACAACGCGCCGCGCATGGCGGTCGCTTGCCCCGAGGATGGCCGCAACCTCGCCACGCGGCAGTTCACCCCGGTACAGGATGGCCTCAAGGATGCTGCCCGCTTTTGCCGGAAGCGATCCGGCGCGGGCCTCTTCTTCGGCCCACAGCAGAATGCGGTTTCGCAGCCGGTCGGGCTGCACCAGCTCTTCCATGAACTTCACCTGATCGAGGCAGGTTTCCAGGAAGAACGTCGTGAATGTGGCAAGGCCTTCCTCGCTCAGATTGCCGCGACCGGCAAGATCGTTCCGGCGCGGCATGTCGCAGGCGGCAAGCTGGCTCTTGTAAGAGCGCGAATTGCGGGCAAGGCCGCGCGCAATCGACCAGATGCCGCCGGTGTCCAGCATGTCCAGCAGCATGCCATAGGACATCAGCCGGGCCACACGGCCATTGCCGTCCAGAAACGGGTGAATCCAGAGCAGGCGGTGATGCGCCGCCGCCGCAAGAATCGTTTCCGACTTGCCAAGGCCGCCATAGACGTTTTCAAATCTTTCGAGAAAACGGAACAGTGCGCCGGGGCTGACAGGGATGTGCTGCGCCACCTTCACGTCCCGCTGACGAAGCTCTCCCGGGACAACGCGCAGGCGCTCACCGGTATCGGGCTCCTCGACCCATAGCAGATCGTCGGGCAGCAGTTCGCAAAACCGCCTGTGGATTTCGCAAAGCGCTGCGCCGTTTGTTGCGCGACCGCGCAGCCCGCCATCATCGATCCATTGCTGAACGGCAATATGCGCTTTTGCTTCGAGCTGCAGATTGCGTTTTTCCGTGTCGGCGCTATAGTCGTCTATCAGCGCGCGCTCAATATCGACCGGATGCGTGTCATGGCCCTCCATCAGGTTGCTGTAATAGCAATTCATCGCCCGGACCAGATCGGCAAGGGCCGTGAGGACGCCCTCGGGCAGGCTGCGGCGGAAGCCCGCTGAATGCGCCGCCAGTTCAACCGCGAGGTCGGTCAGCGCAGCCCGGTGCCGGGACCCCTCTGAAATCAGCAGGGGCTCCATCATCGATACCGCTTCGTGGCTGTCTGTGGCCGCTGAAATGTCCGTATTTATGTCCGCTTCTATGTCCGCTTAAATGTCCGGGTTATCATCGGAATTTCCGTGGTTTTGAGGCAATGATCGGATTTCTCCGGGTCTGAGCCTGCCTGAAAGGGGTATTTTCGTCATAGCAAGCCGTCTCCTTTGGCCGTTTTCCTCAAAGAAAGCTTCACCTGTGGGTCTCGAATTCGCGATCAAGCTGCCATCGGCAGCTGGACGAGCCCACCGCAATCTGTTCGCCAGCGGTAATGAGCCAAGTCTGCTTCTCTGGTTTTGGGTTGACCGTTGACTGGTGCCGGCGGATCGCTGTCGAGCGAAGCATGAAAACGGCCGTGGTTGTAATACTCCTGGAATGCTTCAAGCTTCCGCTGCAGATCGACTGCGTTCCAGAATAGCGTCTGGTCAAGAAACTCACGACGAATGGTCCCGATCAGGCGCTCGACGAATGGGTGTGATATCGGGGGTATAGGGAACGGTTTTGACGGGTTCAATCTCAAGAATACGGAGATTGGCCTGCCATCGGCGATATTCGAACAGTGGGTCGTGGTCAGAACTTAGATAGCGGGGTGGTTTCTTACCCGTTATGATCCGGTTGAACATGCGACAAAGCGCGACGCCATCAACATCACCGGCATGAACACCGAAACCGATCAGGCGACGGGTAAATTGATCCATCACCACCAGCACCCAATGGCTTTTGAGGCGCATCGACTCACATCGGAACAAATCGACACTCCAAAGGCTGTCTTTCATGTGGCCAAGGTAAGTGAGCCAGGTAGGACCACCTCCACCAGAGTGCGGGCGATAGTGTTTGATCAGGACGCGCCGAACGACATTCCTGTCAATCTCGATGCCGAACGTCTTCGAGATGATCAATGCAATGCGGGGACAGCCGAAGCGCGGATTCCGGCGTTTAATTGCAACGATGGCGTGAATAAGTGGCTCGGATGGGCCTTTAGGCCCCGGTTTCCTTCGTTTCGTTGAAGAGAACAGCCTACGATATTTCCGCCGCACCAGGTATTGGTGGAATCTCATCAATGTCGACGGCCGAATAGCCGCAGCGACCTTGGCGATGCGGCCCGGACGAAGGGAGAGCGACCAGAAACCCATGAGGAAGCGGTCAGTGTTTGAAAGATTCGGCGCCTGTCGCCGCGAGCGCGTGACACTCAGCAGCTGTTGTTTGAAAAGGAGGTTTTCGGCAATGATGGTTTTTGCGCCACCCGGGCCGAAGAGTTTGGCTACGGTAGTGAGCAGGTGGAGGAATAGAAGGACTATGTCCTTCATGCGGGTGAAGGGTAGGGTAAGCAGATAGTGAGGGTCAAGATTGCGCAGTGTCCCTTTTCCAAGAGAAAATTACAAATTCGAGACCCACAGGTTCCAGCCAGCGCCCTGCCGATGTCGCGGTGGGGCCTTCACGGACAGTCCTCATCCGGATCACCCGCGTACGTCACGCGGGTCACAATGTAGCGAGTGCTGCCGTGGCGGGTTTGCACCGTGACTTCATCGTCAACCGATCTTTTCAGCAGCGCGCGCGCCATGGGCGAATCGATACTGATCCACGCCTTGTCCGGATCAATCTCGTCCGGGCCGACGATCCGATACCGGTACTCGTTGCCGTGCTGATCCTCCAGCGTCACCCAGGCGCCGAAAAAAATCTGTTCCCGGTTGGACGGTGCCTGCGCCACGACCGTGAGTTCGGGCAGGCGCTTCTGCAGGTAGCGGATGCGCCGGTCGATCTCGCGCAGTTCCTTCCTGCGGTAAATGTACTCGGCGTTTTCCGAGCGGTCGCCCTCGGCCGCCGCAGCCGACAGCGCCCGGGTGACGCTGGCGCGGCGTTTCCACAGGGCATCCATTTCCTCTTGCAGGGCCATGAAACCGGCCCTGGTGATGTAGGGCGAAGATTTCTCTGCGGGTGGGCGGTAACGTGCCATAAGTTGTGCGCCATCAACAGTCTATCTGCAGCGGTATGCCGGCCGTCGGAGTCGGAGCGATTATTCTAGCGCGGCGCGGGCATTGCTCCCATGTTTGCGCCGGTGTTCTTCGGGCCGCGCGGGAGTGCCTATCAGCGAATGATCCTGTTAAACTGGCGCTAACAGCAGACCAGGGTGTGGGGTTATGGGTGTCGTGCCGGGAAAACTGTGTTTCGGATTGTTATTGGGCGCTTTTCTGTGCGTGCCACTGGCGTTTGCCGAATGGACCTCCCAACTGGAGGCCGGTGGCAAAGTCAGGGTCGATCCGACGACCAACCGGGCGACCGTCACGCGCCACGGGGTCTCCACGCCCTTGTGGGACGGCGTGCACCAGCTGCAGGACGGCAGTGTGATTACCGTGCACAACGGACAGGTGGTACCCAACGAGGACATTCTGCGCGCCCGCGAGCAGCCGCCCGCACCAGTGACCGATCAGGCACAGGTCTGGGTCGGTACGCCTATCATCGGTTTGTCGCCCTGTGAGCGGCTGGTACGCCGGGTGTGTGGCGAGGCGCAGCAATGCAGCCAGGCGCCGGCCTGTGGGCCTGCACAGCAGTTGCTGGACATGGAACGCGATGAGAGAGCGAAGAGCCATAACCCGGGCAGCATGACCTACAGCAGCGGTCAGTGCCAGGAGGCTGCCAAAGACACGGAGTTCTTTCGCCAGTGCACACCTTGACGGTTGAGGCCATCGACCAGCCTCAGCGCCAGCAGGTTTACGCCGCGACATTGGCCTGCCTGCAACGTGCCGAACGCCTGTTCAGGCTGGGACACCAGCCGATTCCCGTGCTGTTTGATCTGCGTGGCCGCGCCGCGGGCATGTACCGGGTGGCGCGTCGCCAGGCGGTGATCCGCTACAACCCGTATATTTTTGCACGCTACTTCGAGCACGGGCTGCAGACGACGGTTCCGCACGAAGTGGCGCACTATCTCACCGACCGGCTTTATGGCCTGGCGCAGGTGCGGCCACACGGCAAAGAGTGGCGCGGCGTGATGCAGGCGTTGGGCGCTGAACCCCGCGCCACCACCTGCTTCGACCTGAGCGGTATCCCGCTGCGGCGCCAGCGGCGCGTTGCCTATCGTTGCGACTGCAGCGTCCATCAACTCAGTACCTGCCGCCATAACCGCGTTGCCGCAGGCACGGCGCGGTACTATTGCCGCAGCTGTGGCGGCGAACTGGCGATGGCATGAACTGGCAGGTCTAGGCATGAACTGGCAGGTCTATATGATTCGCTGCAGCGATGCCACACTGTACACAGGCATTACCAATAATCTGCAACGTCGCTGGCAACAGCACGCCGGTCAACGCGGGGCCCGGTATTTTCGCGGTCGCACGCCGGTTGAGATCGTCTACCTGGAACCCGGGCATGATCGCAGCAGCGCCAGTCGCCGTGAGGCCGATATCAAGAAATTGCAGCGGGCGGACAAGGAACGCCTGATCTGTTCACGGCAGAATCTGCTGCACAGCACCACCGAACCGGAGGTTAGCCATGGCCTTGAGCAAGCCGATTAGAACTGCTGGATGTATCAGCCTGCTGTGCCTGTCGCTGCAGCCAAGCGCGGATGACACGGTTGCAACCCGCCTGATGACTTTGCCGCTGGCTGTCGATATTGCGCGCGCTGCTGTTGATGCGTGCGCCAAGTCGGGTTACCAGGTGAGCGCCGTGGTGGTGGACCGCAGCGGCGCACCGCAGGTGGTGATGCGTGACGTCTACGCCAGTCGCTTCACCACCGACATCGCCGAGCGCAAGGCCAACGCGGTGGTCCTGTCCGGCGTCAGCTCCTCGGAGTTCCGCAGCAACCGTGCCGACATTGTTGCCGAAATGAATGAAGTTGCGGGGGTACTGGTGATGCCCGGTGCCGTGCCCGTGCGCGCGGCGGGCTCCCTGCTGGGCGCGGTGGGGGTCAGCGGTGCGCCTGGCGGCGATAAGGACGAAGTGTGTGCCCGTGCCGGGGTCGAGAGTGTACAGGAACGGCTGGACTTCGCCGCCGAATAAGCGTCACGTGACGGCTATTTAATTGACCCGTTCGCGTCGCCGGTAAGTGCCTTCTGTGAAACTGCTGAAAACTCGTTCCACGTACGGATGGTTGACTGGCAGCATTGAGTCATCGGCTTCGAGGTGGCGCTCGGCGACATAGGTTATGTGCTCGGCATTATCCACCAGAATGTGATACCAGGGCTTGTCCCTTGGCGGCCGGCTGCGGGCAACCAGTTCATACCATTCGTTCGACCCCTGAAATTGGGCATCGACGTCAACGACTACCCCGCGATAATCGAACTTAAGGTGGTGGACCACCTGACCGACATAAAAGCGCGCGCTATCTGACATGCCGCACCTCCCAAGATTTGCAACCGGGTGACTGCCGATAACTAAGACACCGGAGCCTCCTAGGTTCTCATCTAAAGTTTAGCCCAAATGCCTTGTGCTGCCCGTATACTGCCAATCTGGCAGGCCCCGATCCGGAGCTTGAAGAGCTGCGTCATCGTGCGATCGAGCGGCCTGCTGATGTTCTGATGCCTGGGAGCCTGTCCTCGCCCTCCCACTTTTTCGCTACGCAAAGATTACTCGGATAGTCTCCTGGCGCTTGCCGCTCTCCACCTGGCTTTCTGGCCTAAACTTAAGCAGACCAGTTCCGCAGAACTGCTTCAGGCCGGGGCTACTGTAGACCTGGCAGGAGTCAGGCAGGGATCGACGGCGTTGTCGGTGGTCAGATGTTTACCGAAGATTTGTACGGTTTTCTGCGCTATGCGCGCCAGGAGCCCCGCAAGCAGCCGGTGCCGCGGCGCATTCGGCACTGGCGGGAATACGTGCGGCGCATGCCGGATGTCCAGGTCGAGCAACAGGCGGACCGCTGTATGGATTGCGGAACGCCCGGTTGCCACAGCCACTGCCCGGTGCACAACCTGATTCCGGAGTGGAACTCGCTGCTATTTAACCGGCGCTGGCGACAGGCCTACAGCCAGCTTGATTCCACCAATAACTTTCCGGAGTTTACCGGCCGCCTGTGTCCGGCACCCTGTGAGCACGCCTGCACGTTGACGCTGGCGGACCGCCCCGTGACGATCAAGGCAATAGAACTGGCGATCGCTGAATATGCCTGGCAAAGCGGCTGGGTTCAGCCCCGCAGGCCACTGCGGCGGAAGCGTCAGAGCGTGGTCGTCGTCGGTTCCGGGCCGGCGGGGCTGGCTTGTGCCCAGCAGCTGGTACGCGTGGGTTACCGGGTTAGGGTGCTGGAAAAGGCGGATCGCGTCGGCGGTCTGTTGCGCTACGGCATACCGGATTTTCGCCTTGAGAAAGCCGTGCTGGACCGCCGCCTGGCGCAGTTGCGCGCCGAGGGGATAGCGTTCGTTACCGGGGTGCACGCCGGCGCGAACACCGCCGCCGACCGCTGGCTCGCTACCGCCGATGCCACAGTACTGGCGTGCGGCGCGGAGCAACCACGCGATTTAGTCGTGCCCAGCCGTTCGCTGTCCGGCATCTATTTCGCCATGCCCTATCTGCGCGCGCAGAATCGGCACAACGCCGGCGATGCCGCTGGTCTGTCCCTATTGGCGTGCGACAGGGATGTCGTGGTGATAGGCGGTGGTGACACGGGGCACGACTGTGTCGGGACGGCGATTCGCCAGGGTGCGCGCTCGGTGACCCAGATTCAGTACCACGAACGGCCTCCGGACTGCGCCGATATACTGCGTTACTGGCCCCGGCCGGCACCAGTACTGCGGCGCGCGGATACCGATGATGAGGGTGCCCGACGCATCTGGGGCTGGGATACCGTGGCTTTCGAGGGCCGGCACGGCGCCGTTGCCAACATCCTGTTGCAGCGCCTGGAGTGGCAGCGGGACAGCGCTGGGCACTTGCAACGACAACGCATTGACGCCCCGCTGCGGCGATTGCCCGCCCAGTTGGTGCTGCTGGCCATGGGTTATGCCCATCCGGTACACGATGGACTGGTTCGCCGTCTGGCGCTGGCGTTGGACGAGCGTGGCAATGTAAGTGCCAGCGACCGCGACTACCGAACTTCGGTCGCCGGGACGTTTGCCTGTGGCGACATGCGCCGCGGACAGTCGCTGGTCGTATGGGCGATCCGCGAAGGCCGGCAGTGCGCGCGCGCCGTCGACCTGTATCTGTCGGGCTATAGTGAACTGCCCCACCTTTGACTATCATGCCGGGATGCCCGGCTATCGCCACGCACCACTGCCTTCGTCCCGCCTGCCGGCCGGCATCCCGTTTATCATCGCTAATGAGGCGGCCGAACGTTTCAGCTTCTATGGTATGCGCGCCATACTGGTGGTTTTCATCACCCGTTATCTGGTCAGGTGCTGCCCATGCGGGAAGTCGAAGCCAAAGGCTGGTATCACCTGTTTGTGTCTGCGGTTTATCTGACGCCGCTGTTCGGCGCGCTGGTTTCCGATGGTTTGCTAAGCAAGTACCGGACCATTATTGTGCTCTCGTTGGTGTATTGTGGCGGACACCTCGCGCTGGCACTGGATCACACGCGCTTCGGGCTGGCTGTCGGTCTGGGGCTCGTCGCCCTCGGGGCAGGGGGTATCAAGCCCTGTGTATCGGCGCATCTTGGCGATCAGTTCGCGCAACAGAACCGTCACCTGTTGTCGAGGGCGTTCGGCGGGTTCTATTTTGCCGTGAATCTCGGCGCCTTTGTCTCCATGCTGGTGCCCCCCCCTGGTTGATGGAGCGCCACGGCGCCTCGCTGGCCTTCGCCGTGCCCGGGGTGCTGATGCTGCTGGCGACGCTGGTGTTCTGGTCGGGACGCTGTCGTTTCGTACACATACCGCCGGCCGGTATCGCGTTTGTGCGGCAGGCAGTGAGTGGCGAGGGGCTGCGGGTCCTGATCCGGCTGGCGGCGGTCTACTTGTTCGTCGCCGTTTTCTGGCAGGGGGATAACGGGGCTGGTCGCCTGAAAGGGGGGAACCACTACCTGTTTTTTACCGTGATTCAGCCCAGAGACGGCAGGATGCTGCAGAGCTTGATTTGTAATCTGGCTGACCTGAACCTGGAATCCCGCGGCCTCACGGAAGAAGTCCGGGCATAAGCCGCCTGCGCTCACGCGGTGCCGTGATCAGTGATTGTGTCCGCCGGGTCCGTGCACGTGACCGTGCTCCAGTTCTTCCCTGGAGGCTTCGCGCACGCCCATGACCTCTACCGCAAAATTGAGCTCTACTCCGGCGAGCGGGTGGTTGCCGTCGACCATAACGGTGTCCTCTTCGATCGCGGCGACCGTGACTACCAGGGTTTCACCGTTGGGTCCCTGGGCGTGAAACTGCATACCCACTTCGACCTCGGTGTCTTCAGGGAACATGTTCCGCGGTACAGGCTGGGTCTTGGCCGGGTCGCGTTCACCGTAGCCCTCCTCGGGAACAACCGACACGTTCAGCGAATCGCCGGCGGATTTTCCCTCCAGGGCGTTCTCCAGTCCCGGGATGATATTGTTCGCGCCGTGCAGATAGGCGAAGCTGCCGTCGCTGGACTTATCGATGACATTGCCATCGTTGTCAGTCAGGGTGTAGTTCAGGGTGACGACTTTGCGGGCTTCGATCTGCATGGGCGGTCCTCGACGGGTAGCAAACAACCAAAAACAGTGCAGGACCATACAGCAAAGCGGCGGGCATGTGAAATCGGGCTACCGCCGTATGGCAGGCGGGATCTTTCTGCCGGTGGTTCCAGAGGGCGACTATATCCTGCATAATGAAAAGTTTTTAGACTGTCCTGGAGGGCCTGCCATGAAGTTCAGCGTCGATGAGTTTCGTGCCTGGAAAAACAGGAAAGTCACCCTGCTGGGCATGTCGGGGGTCGGCAAGACGTACCTGTCTACACTGCTTTGCGGGCACCACTGGTTCCATTACTCGGGTGACTACCGCATCGGCACCCGCTACCTGGACGAATCCATCCTCGACCTGATCAAACAACAGGCCATGCAGGTGCCGTTCCTGCGTGAGCTGTTGCGCCGCGACTGGATCTATATCCGCAACAACATCAAGGTCGACGACCTGGGGCCGGTGCTCAGTTTTGTCGGCAAACTGGGTAATCCGGAGCTCGGTGGCGTGGCACTGGAGGAATTTTCCCTCCGCCAGGCACAATACCGTGATGCCGAAATTGCCGCCATGCGCGACGTGCCGGCGTTTATCCGCAAGGCACAGGAAATCTATGGATACCAGCATTTCGTGAATGATGTCGGCGGCAGTCTCTGCGAGCTGGATGAACCCGCGGTGATCGACCTGCTGGTCGATCATACGCTGATCCTGTACATCCAGGTGACGGACCGGGAAGAGGAGCAGAAGCTGATCGAGCGGGCGCAAAGCGATCCCAAGCCGCTGTACTACCGTCCGGCGTTTCTGCAGGAGCAGCTGGCGGTCTACCTGCGGGAAAACGCCTTCAGTTATGCGGCGGAAATGGACCCTGATGAATTCACCCGCTGGGTGTTCCCGCGTCTGTTCCGTTCGCGTATTCCCCGCTATGAGGCCATCGCCAAACCGCACGGCTATACGGTGACGTCCCGGGAAGTGGCGCAGGTGCGGGACGAAACGGATTTCCTGGAACTGCTGGAGACGGTGATTGGTCGAACGAATTGCTGAGCCGCGCAGGGTCTGGCCGGCAGTGTCTGGAACGACACGCCCGGCGAGCCGTGCACCCAGGTATTAAAAGGATAGTTGCATGCCCCTGGTCGCCCATAATGACCTGCCCGCCTTCGCCCGCCTGCGTGACGAGGGCATCCGCGTGTTGCCGGCCAACCGTGCCGCCCAGCAGGATATTCGCGAACTGCATGTCGGTCTGCTGAACATGATGCCGGATGCCGCGTTGGCGGCCACCGAGCGGCAATTTTTCCGTCTGGTGGGCGAGAGCAATCCGATCGCTCAGTTCTATGTGCACCCGTTTACCCTGCCTGAGCTGAAGCGCAGCGCCGACGCGCAGGCGTACATTGACAGGTATTACGAGCCCGTCGAGAAGATAAAAACCGAGGGGCTGGATGCACTGATCGTTACCGGCGCCAACGTCATCGGTCCCGAACTGGCCAGCCAGCCGTTCTGGGAACCACTGAAGAATGTGATTGGCTGGGCCATGGACAATGTTACCTCGACGCTGTGTTCCTGCCTGGCGACCCACGCCATGCTGCAATTTCGCTATGGACAACAACGCATACCTCAGGCGGAAAAAATCTGGGGTGTATTTGCTCATCGCGTGGTGGACAAAACTCATCCGCTGGTCAACGATATCAACACCCGCTTCGACGTGCCGCATTCGCGCTGGAACGCCATTACCCGGCAACAGTTCGACACCGCCGGTTTGCGGGTGCTGGTGGAGAGCGAGGAGGTCGGCGTGCACCTGGCGACCAGTGCCGACGGGTTGCGCGTGGTATTCTTCCAGGGACATCCGGAATACGACACGATTTCGCTGCTGAAAGAGTACAAGCGGGAAGTGATGTTGTACGCGGCGGGCAAGCGCGCCACTTACCCGCCGTTCCCGGAGAATTATTTTCGTACCCGCGAGCAGACAGTGCTGAAAGAATACCGTGTCTATCTCGAGGCGGCGCTCGCAGCGGGGCAGGCGCCACCGGAGTTCCCGGAAACACTGGTGGCCGAACACCTGGACAATACCTGGCACGATACGGCTGAGGCGGTGGTCGGCAACTGGATGGGCGCGGTTTACCAGGTGACGCACAGTGACCGGCGTATTCCCTTTATGGATGACATCGACCCCACGGATCCTCTGGGACTGTACGGGCACTGACGTCGGGCGGGCACACGAGCTTCTCCTGGAAAGCGCTGTCGCGCAGCGCCTCGCTGATATCACCGACGGGTGGCCTGTTGGGTGACAGCCGGCGAGCACCCGGCTCGTGCGGTGTCCGCGGTGTCAAGCGGCCGAATACGGTTTCCTGAATAACCAGGCCCGCATAAGCTGTCTTGCATCGAAAGACCGGCTGCCGATGGCCCCGAGATCGTAGGGTGCGTTGCGGGCGATGGCGTCGGCCGCCAGGAGGCCACTCTTGACCGCGGGTCCGATTCCCTCCGCCATGTCTTTGGTTGCCAGGCCTGCGGCGTCACCGGCAATAAAGGCGTTGCCGACGCGAAAAATTTCCGCGTTGCCGCGTACGTAGTAGCTGTAGCCCTGCGGCTTGAAGTCATGACCCCTGATGAGCTTCCTGCGTGCCAGCTTCTCTGTCAGCAGGTTCCAGTGTGCCTTGATGTCGCCACCCCGCGACTTCAATTTCTCCGCCATTGCACCAATGCCGATGTTGATATAGCCGTTGGCCTTGGGGACGTACCAGGAATAACCGGGCAATTCCCGGTCGAAGAACCACAGGTGGCAGCCACTGTTGCTATAGTCGTAAGGGAATTCCTCTTCCACAACGACGACCTGTTGCTGGCTGGCGCGCGCGCTCACTTCCCGGAACAGTTGGCGATACACCGGGCAGCGTGTGCCACCGGCACCGACCAGGTACCTGCAGCGGTACTGCTCATCAATCACATACTCATCGCCTTGCCGGCGAATGGTCTGCACCTGCCGGGTAGCAAGCGGAACACCGGAGCGCTGCAGCAGCCAGGCGTCGAACTCGTAGCGGCGAATGGAATGCTGCAGGGTCGGTGGACTGAAACCAGCCAGAGGAAAATGAAAATGGAGTTTCCTGAACGACAGAAAACGGTAGGGATAACTGCCGATGTCCAGTTCCAGGTCCTCGACCACTTGCGGTGTGATCCACCCGGCGCAGAGCTTGGTACGCGGGAAGTTTTCCCTGTCCAGCACCAGGCAGTCCACCCCCTGCCGTTTGAGGCTCCAGGCACAGCTGGAGCCGGCGGGTCCACCGCCGACGATGATGACGTCCGCGTATTTCATCGTGGCACCGTGCTGTCTGCGCTACGGCCTAAAATTCACCTTTAGCGCCACGGTTTATGATATCGAGGATGATTTGCTTGACCTGCATGGCCTCCTTTTTGAGTTCGGGAGGGAGTTCCTTGCCACCGTGAATCATGAGGTCCATGTTCAACGTGTACAGCCACAGTTTGCCGGTGTCGTCCTCGAGGAGCGTGATGCGGCAGGGCAGATAAGCGGAATAGGCGGCGCTGTAGTCGATCATTCTCGCGGCGGTCAACGCGTTGCAGAACATGTAAATCTTGATGAAGCGCGAGGGCTTGCCGCTCATCGCTTCGATTTCCTTGTACAGGGGCAGTTCACCCACATTCTTGAAGTTGTGCTCGTTGGCCACGACTTTCATGGTCTGTTCAACATCTTCCGCCGACAATCCGTCATTTACGGGCACTTTCCACACGGTTGCCTCGGCGCCATTACCGGTTTCCAGCAGCGCCTCGCCTATCTCCGCGTAGGTGCTGAGAGCCTGATCGTCGAACTGGGTAAGCGACTTGATCTCGGCCGGGTACTTGATTACGGCCGTAATCAGGAGCAACACAATGATCAGTCCGAGGAGTGCCAGAAGATTCCAGATAAGCTTCATAATTAGCGGTTCCTTTTATTCGGGAGGTCAAAGGCCGACATCAGCGGATGGATTCATAGCCGCCATCCAGCCCCTTTTTGCTGTACACGATCTGCCACAGCTGGTTGCGACGGGCCCGGTCCGAACCGGCAGCACCCAGCAGGTAGTAGCGCCACATGCGGTAAAAGCGCTCGTCGTAGCCCAGATTTTCCAGTTCTTTACGGTGTTTGTCCACGTTGACCATCCAGGCCATCAGTGTCGGATCGTAATGAGTGCCGATATTGTGCAGGTCTTCGAGGACGAAAATGCCCTCGCTAGCCGCAGCGAGCTGCTGCAGCACCGGTAGCACGCCCCCCGGAAAGATATACTTGTTGGTCCAGGGGTCGACCGACAGGGCCCGGGTGTTGGTACCGATGGTATGCAACAAGTGGAGCCCATCATCTTCCAGGCAGCGTTGCACAACCTGCATAAAGGTGCGGTAGTTTTTCGGACCGACGTGTTCCAGCATACCGAGCGAAACGATGCGATCAAAGCGTTCATTGACCTCCCGGTAGTCCTGGAAACGCAGATCGACGTTCAGGTCCCGGTAGCGTTGCTGGCCGTATTCAATCTGCTCTTTTGAAACAGTGACGCCCACCACCTGGACGCCGTAGCGTTCGGCGGCGAAACCGGCAAAACTGCCCCAGCCGCAACCGACATCCAGCACGCGCATACCCGGTTGCAGTCCGATCTTGCGGCAGATCAGGTCCAGCTTGGCTTCCTGGGCGGCGTCGAGATTATCGGCGTCCTTCCAGTAACCGCAGGTATAAACCATCCGCTGATCGAGCATGAGCCGGTACAAATCGTTACCCATATCGTAGTGGTGTTGACCGATGCGGAAGGCCCGGCGAGGGCTCTGCAGGTTCACGAGCTTGGCCCAGATGACTGGTATGAACAGCTTCAACGGCGTGATACGGTGTTCCAGGTCGGCGCGCAGGAGCTGATAAATGAGTTGATCCAGGGCTGCACAATCCCACAGGCCATCCATGTAGGCTTCGCCAAGCCCGAGTGCACCGCCGCTCAGCACACGGCGATAGAAAACACGGTGGTTGACTTGGATGTCGCGCGGGTTGCTGCCGTTGATTTCGATATCAGCCAGTGCCAGCAGCCCGCGAATCGTACTTTCAGCCTTGTTCACACGTGCCTCATGCTCAAATTGGTTGCCAACTTCCGAGGCAGTATCATACGAAAAGTTTCACTCACTCGCAGGCTTTGCCAGCAGTTCCTCGATCAGATGGCTGGCCCGTTGATGATGGCTGCCCTGCCAGTAGATCTGCTTGCAGCGGGTACATTGCAGGAACTGCTCATAGTAGCGCCGGGTCTTCGGTTGCAGCCGATGGTTGACCGCTTCCTTCAGAGTAGCCTCGAGCAGGCCGTTGCACCGTGTACAGCGGCTGAAGGGTTGCGCCATGCCATGCAGGTCGAGGCGTTGCAGCACTTCCCGGGTCTGTTCTCGCGGTTGCTCGGATCTGACAAACAGTCCGTGGGTGATGATCTTGCGAAGCAGCAGACGGCGGTCGCGGGTGAGCACAATGCGTCGCTGCTGTTGGCTGATGCGGGCCACGTCGCGGTCAGAAAAGTCGTTCTGATACAGCGTATCGAAGCCCAGCAGGCGCAGGTAGCGGGCCAGGCGACCCAGATTGCAGTCAACCACGAAGCGCGGTTCGCGCAGCGGCGCGTCGCGCAGGCGGATGAGCGGGGAAACATCCAGGCGCTCGAACATTGGGTAAACACTGATCCTGTCCTTGTCCTGGACAATATAGGCAAAGTCTACAGATACACCGTTGACCAGGATCAGTTCAATTTCCGGGTGAGGCACACCGAACGCTTCGATCATGTCCTTGACAGATGCCCTCCGCTCGAAGCAATGCTCGAACTCGACCTTGCGACGCAACGCTGGCAGGAAATCGTTCAGTTCCTCGTAAAACCTGAAGCGGGCACAGGGCATGGGGGACCAGAAGACCTTGCTGGTTTGTACCGATGTCCGCCATTCCGGCGTAAGCGGTGCGTATTGTCAATACGCAGCCTGGCCGCTGGCGGCGGTGCACGCGCGCCTTTGGGCGTTTCCGCATCACTTCGCGCCCAGGCGGTGATAGTGCTTGTCATACGGCTGTTCCCGCTGATCCCTGGCCTGCCCCGGGGCAGAGGCGGGAGAGGGTGGCGCCGCGAGCGGCCAGCCAGGCGGCGAAACGCGCCGGCGACGCTGTCGTCGCTGCCGCGACGCTGAAGCCAGCCGGCTGGGCGCGGCCTGCGGGGCGGGTATTCCTAGAAGTATCCGGAGTTGACCTGGTGTGCCACGCTGCCGGAACGGCTATGCCGACGAAATCCTGTCGATTTTACGGTCTACAATCTAGGTAGCGTCAATATTGAGGCGGCGCGGCGGCCAACCACGGGCCCCGGCAAGGGCGCCGGTGGTCGCCACCGCAGCGCGCTAAGCAGTTATCTGCACTACTGCCGTTAAGTACAGGAGTTGGCGCGACATTTGCCTTCGAATCCGCAAGGGCAAGAGAATGGATGACATCACTCGGCAAGCAGGTCTGTACGAACTCTGGGACAACTCACAGCTGGCGGGCGAGAACGCCGCTTATCTCGAACAACTGTACGAGCAGTATCTCGCCGATCCAGCCTCGGTCGGCGAAAACTGGCGCACTTTTTTTGCCACCCTGCCGGTGGTGAACGGCCAGGCAGTGGAAGCCCGGCACTCGCAGGTACGCAAGACCATGCGGGACCTGACCCGGCAATCCGCTGTACGGCGGCCCGTTACCGGCGTTCCCGGACCCTCTCTGGAACACGAGCATAAACAGGTGCGGGTGCTCCAGCTGATCAACGCTTACCGGTTTCGCGGCCATCAGGTTGCAGACATTGATCCGCTGGGTTTGCGCGCCACGCCGCACCTGGAGGAACTGGAGCTTGCCCACCACGGTTTGAGCGAGTCAGATCTGGAGAGCGTCTTCGACACCGGATCGCTGGCGATCGGTGGTGCCGCCAGCCTGCGGACCATTCTCGACCACTTGCGCGGGATCTATTGTGGCAGCACGGGCTCCGAGTACATGCACATTACCGAGACCGGCGAGAAACGCTGGATCCAGCAGCGGCTCGAGCGGGTCGGTCAGCGCCCGCTGTTCAGTGACGTGGTACGCTTGCGCATCCTGCAGCGGCTGACCGCGGCGGAAGGCCTGGAACGCTATCTGCACACCCGTTATGTCGGTCAGAAGCGCTTTTCGCTGGAAGGCAGCGACAGCCTGATTCCACTGCTCGATGAACTCATCCAGCGCGGTGGCGGCTACGGTGTGAAGGAGGTAGTGATCGGTATGGCGCACCGCGGTCGTCTCAACGTGCTGATCAATATCGTCGGCAAGACACCCGCCGAACTGTTTCAGGAATTCGAGGGCAAAGCCGCCCCTTTGGTCAGCGGATCCGGCGACGTCAAGTATCACCTGGGTTTTTCCTCCGACCTGAAAACCGGTAAGGGACTGGTGCACGTCAATCTGGCGTTCAACCCCTCCCACCTGGAGATCGTTGATCCGGTTGTGGAGGGGTCCGTGCGCGCCCGCCAACAGCGGCGCGGTGACGATGCCGGCAATCAGGTGGTACCGATCCTGATCCATGGCGACGCCGCCTTCGCAGGCCAGGGTGTGGTGATGGAAACCTTCAACATGTCCCAGTCACGTGGCTTTTCCACCAAGGGCACAGTGCACGTGGTGATCAACAATCAGATCGGTTTTACCACCAGCCACCACCGCGATGCGCGTTCCACACAGTATTGCACTGATATCGCCAAAATGGTGGATGCCCCTATCTTTCATGTCAACGGTGACGACCCGGAGGCGGTGGTACAGGTTACCCAGCTGGCCCTCGACTACCGCATGAATTTCCACAAGGACGTTGTCATCGACATGGTCTGCTACCGACGCCACGGCCACAGCGAGGCGGATGAACCGACCGCCACTCAGCCGCTCATGTACCAGGCGATTGCCAACCGCCCGACGACGCGCGCCATGTATGCCGAAAAACTGGTGGCGGCCGGGGTCTGCGACGAGCAGCAACCGCACGGCTATATGGAGGAATACCGTGCACGCCTGGACGCCGGAGTGTCCGTGGTGGCTGAACTGGTACCGTGCGAAGAGGCCAGTTACCCCTATGCGATCGACTGGGCGCCATATCTGGCGCAGGCCTGCACCGCTTTCCTGGACACCGCAATTCCACTGGAGCGTATCAAGCAGCTGTGGGGGCGACTGGGTCACCTGCCAGACGGCTTCGAGCCGAACGTGTCAGTCGCCAAGGTCATGGACAACCGCCGTAAGATGGCGGCCGGCGCCTTGCCCATCGATTGGGGGTTTGCCGAGACCATGGCCTACGCATCGCTGGTCGCCGAAGGCCACGGGGTGCGGCTGTCGGGTCAGGACAGTGGTCGTGGCACGTTTTTCCATCGGCACGCCGTGCTGCACTGTCAGCGCGACGGCTCGTTATACGTGCCCTTGCGTAACGTCGCCGACAAGCAGGGCAATTTTCTGGTGATCAACTCGCTGTTATCCGAGGAGGCGGTGCTGGCCTTCGAGTACGGTTACTCCACCACCGACCCGCGCACTCTGGTGATCTGGGAGGCGCAGTTTGGCGATTTTGCCAACAACGCCCAGGTGGTCATCGACCAGTTCATCAGCGCTGGTGAACAAAAGTGGAATCGGCTCAGCGGCTTGGTGATGTTCCTGCCGCACGGTATGGAAGGGCAGGGGCCGGAACACTCGTCGGCGCGCCTCGAGCGTTTCCTGCAGCTGTGTGCACAGCACAACATTCAGGTTTGCGTACCCACCACTCCGGCCCAGATTTTCCATTTGTTGCGCCGCCAGCAGCTGCTGGAGTGCCGAAAGCCATTGATTGTCATGACGCCCAAGAGCCTGTTGCGCCACCGCCTGGCCGTGAGTTCGCTGGAGGACCTCACCCAGGGCGAATTCCAGCCGGTGATTCCAGAGCCCGATGCGCTGGATGCAAGCAAGGTAAGGCGTGTGGTCATGTGCAGCGGTAAAGTCTACTATGACCTGCTGGAAAAGCGCCGCAAGGACTCGATCGAACAGGTCGCCATCATTCGCATTGAGCGGCTGTATCCGTTCCCCAAGGCGCAGCTCAGTGGTCTGCTGGCAGGTTATCCGAATGCGCGCGAATTTGTCTGGTGCCAGGAAGAGCCCAAGAATCAGGGCGCCTGGTTCTCCAGCCAGCACCATTTGC
Source organism: uncultured Gammaproteobacteria bacterium (assembly GCA_963814945.1). GTDB lineage: Bacteria > Pseudomonadota > Gammaproteobacteria > DSM-19610 > DSM-19610 > Thiogranum. The sequence goes on along the minus strand of CAWFEQ010000012.1, from coordinate 55,317 downwards.
GTGCTGCGCTGCCGGATCCGCAACTGCTGGAATACACCGGTCGGCGTTTTTCGGCAGCGCCCGCCCCCGGTTATGCCTGGCTGCACCTGCAGCAGCAGCATGCACTGGTCGATGCGGCGCTCGGACTCGAATCCCAGAAAGATTAACCGAGGAATTGCTATGTCGATTGAACTCAAAGTACCTGGATTTCCTGAGTCGGTTGCCGACGGCACCATTCTCAATTGGAACAAGAAACCCGGCGAAGCGGTGAAACGTGACGAGTCCCTGGTCGATATCGAAACCGACAAAGTGGTGTTCGAGGTGCCGGCGCCCCGGGACGGCATACTGGAAGAGATTATCCAGGAAGAAGGCAGCGTGGTGGTGTCCGGACAGGTGATTGGCAGCCTGCGCGAGACCGATGCCGCAGCAGCGAAGGCATCCGGACCCGCGGCCGCCAACGAAGCGGTTTCCGGACGCGCCAATGTGACACCCTTCGCGACGCCGTCGGCACAGCGACTGATTGCTGAGCATGGTCTGGATGCCGGCAGTATCCCGGCGAGTGGCAGCGGCAAGCGGGTTCTCAAGGAGGATGTGGTCAGGGTGCTGGACGGACGTGAACAGGGGGCGGGCCCGGCAGGGACGCCGACAGCGACGCTGCCACCGGTAAGCCGCAAATCAGAGGTGCCGGCGGGTGAAGGCCCGCCAGGCGAAGGCCGCGTCGAGAAACGCGTGCCCATGACCCGCCTGCGGGCTCGTATCGCCGAGCGCCTGCTCGACGCACAACAGAATGCCGCCATCCTCACCACGTTCAACGAAGTCAATATGCAGCCGACGATGGAGCTGCGCCGTCGCCACCGCGAGGCATTTGAGAGGGCCTACCAGGTCAAACTCGGATTCATGTCATTTTTCGTCAAGGCCGTTATCGACGGGCTGCGCCGCTTTCCGGAGTTGAACGCCTCCATCGATGCCGAGGACATCGTTTACCACGGCTTTTTCGATATCGGCATCGCGGTGTCGTCGCCACGCGGTCTGGTGGTGCCGATTCTGCGCGATGCCGACCAGCTGTCCATGGCGGACATCGAGGTGCAGATTGCCGACTATGCAAACAGGGCGCGCGAGGGTACCCTGAGCATGGACGACATTACTGGCGGAACCTTCACCATCACCAACGGCGGGGTGTTCGGTTCACTGCTGTCGACGCCGATTATCAATCCGCCGCAATCAGGTATCCTCGGGATGCACAGTATCAAGGAACGCCCCGTTGCAGAAGACGGCCAGGTGGTGATCCGGCCGATGATGAATATCGCCCTGTCTTATGACCATCGTCTGGTGGACGGCCGTGAGGCCGTGCAGTTCCTGGCGAGGGTCAAGGACACGCTGGAAGACCCCTCGCGTCTACTGTTGGGTGTGTAGCACATCATGAGCCCTGCGTACGACGTTGTGGTCATCGGTGCAGGACCCGCGGGCTATGTCGCCGCGATCCGCTGCGCCCAGTTGGGTCTGCGGACGGCCTGTGTAGACGACTGGGTTAACCCGGATGGTACACCGGTGCTCGGCGGCACCTGTCTGAATGTCGGCTGTATTCCATCCAAGTGCCTGCTGGAATCATCGGAGCGGTTCGCGCAGGTACAGCACGACCTCGCAGATCACGGTGTCGACATCAGCGGTGCTGCGCTGAATCTCGAGCGCATGCAGGCGCGCAAGCAGCGCGTGGTGCGGGAGCTGACCCAGGGGATCGAAGTCCTGTTCAAGGCCAACGGCGTGACCTGGGTGCAGGGGCATGGCCAGTTGCTGGCTGGCAAGCAGGTACAAGTGACGGACAGGGCCGGCGGCACACGGGCGTTGGCCGCGGAAAACGTGATTCTTGCGCCCGGGTCTGCGCCGCTGCGGATCGAACAGGTACCGCTGGACGGCACCATAGTCGTTGACTCCACCGGCGCACTGGTCTTTGATACCGTGCCTCAACGTCTCGGCATCATAGGCGCCGGCGTCATCGGGCTGGAACTGGGCAGCGTGTGGCGTCGCCTGGGTGCCGAGAACGTCATCCTGCTGGAAGCGCTGGACCAGTTTCTGCCGATTGCCGACGAACAGGTCGCCAGGGAAGCAAAACGTCTGTTCACCCGCCAGGGCCTGGATATTAGGCTGGGCAGTCGTGTTACCGCCAGCAAGGTCGGTGATACCGGTGTTGAGATCCATTTTCAGGATACCGATGGCGAACACACGGCGGAATTTGACAAGCTCATTGTTGCCGTCGGTCGCCGGCCAAATACCGACGGCATTGCCGCCGATGAGGCCACACTGCTACTGGATGAATGGGGCCTGATCCATGTCGACGACCAGTGCCGCACCAACCTGCCGGGCGTATACGCCATTGGTGACGCGGTGCGCGGCCCCATGCTGGCGCACAAAGGGTCCGAGGAGGGTGTCATGGTCGCTGAACTGATAGCCGGGCGGGTGGCACAGATGCGCTACGATACCGTGCCGTCGGTCATCTACACGGAACCCGAAGTGGCCTGGGTCGGGCAGACGGAGCAGGCCCTTAAGGCCGCCAATGTCGACTATCGGATCGGCGTCTTTCCTTTTGCCGCCTCCGGACGTGCGCGCGCGATGGGCGATAGCAACGGGTTCGTTAAATTGCTGGCAGCCCGGGAAACCGACCGTCTTCTGGGCGCGCATATGATCGGGCCGCACTGCTCGGAGCTGATTGCCGAAGCCACGATTGCCATGCAGCTGGGCGGCAGCGCCGAGGATCTGGCGTTGACCGCGTTCGCGCACCCGAGCCTGTCAGAAAGCGTTCACGAGGCTGCACTGGCGGTTGACGCGCGGGCCCTGCACACGGTGCATAAACGCACGTCAACACGCGGCCATTAACAGCTGTCCGCCGTTAACGGCCGGCGTCATTGCTGCGACCCGGCACCGTTTAACTCCTGTCGCACGCCGGCCGACGCCAGGGCGCTGATTTGACCCTGTTTGCGTTACTTGTTAGCTTAAAAAAACAACCCATGGATGATCAATGCCTGAAACCGATGCACCACCATTGTACCTGTTGCTGATCAGTATCCACGGTCTGGTTCGTGGTACCAACCTCGAACTGGGACGTGACGCGGATACTGGCGGGCAGGTCAAGTATGTCGTCGACCTCGCCCGGGCGTTGTCCGAATCTGCGCGCGTGGGTAAGGTCGATCTGGTAACACGGCAAGTGGTTGCCGATGAGGTCGACGCGGATTACGCCAGTCCCCACGAAGCGCTCGGCGACAAGGCGGTTATTGTACGCATCACTGCCGGGCCCGATGCCTATATTCAAAAAGAACAATTGTGGGACTACCTGGACGGATTTACTGACAATCTTGTCGACTGGTTGAAGCACCAGCCCCGGCGGCCCGACATCATCCATGCGCATTACGCCGATGCCGGTTATGTGGGCGTCAGGTTGTCGCATATCACTGGTATACCGCTGGTATTCACCGGGCACTCGCTGGGCAGGGACAAGCGTCGCCGCCTGCTGGCCGCCGGACTGCAACGCGAGGAAATCGAGCAGCGGTACAACATCTCGCGGCGCATCGAAGCCGAAGAAGAGGTCCTCGCCAACGCCAGCCTGGTGGTTACCAGCACGCATAACGAAGTGGAAGACCAGTATGAGCTGTATGACTACTATGACCCTGACTGCATGGCGGTCATCCCGCCCGGCACTGACCTGAAGCTGTTCTACCCGCCGCCGCCCGACGGGCACGATTATCCGTTTGCACGCAAACTGGCGCGGTTTTTCAAGAAACCGGATAAACCCGTCATCCTGCTGCTGTCACGCGCCGACGGGCGCAAGAATATCGCCACCGTGGTGGACGCTTACGGCGAGTCGCCCAAGTTGCAGAAGGTCGCCAACCTGGTGATCGTTGCCGGCAATCGCGAAGACATCCGGGAGATGGACAGCGGTGCACAAGAGGTCCTGAAGGAACTGCTGTTGCTGGTCGATTTTTACGACCTGTATGGCAAGGTGGCTATACCCAAGCACCATAAACCACAGGAGGTCCCGGAAATCTTTCGCCTCGCCGCGTCGCTTGGCGGGGTATTCGTCAACCCGGCCCTGACCGAGCCTTTTGGCCTGACGCTGCTGGAAGCAGCCGCCAGCGGCCTGCCGGTGGTCGCCACCGAAAATGGCGGGCCGGTGGATATCATCGGCAACTGTCGTAACGGCCTGCTGGTTGACCCGCTTGACAAGGATGCGATCACCACCGCGCTGCTGCGCCTGTTACGTAATACCGAGGAATGGCAGAAGTTTGCCGACAGCGGTATCCGGGGTGTACGCCAGCACTACTCCTGGCAGGCCCATGCCGAGGCTTACCTGAGTCGTATCCAGCCGCTGCTGGGCCAACGCAGCATGGTGGCGAAAAAACCATCCGCCCGACGTCCCAGGTTGTACCACGACCGGGCAATTTTCACTGACCTGGACCAGAGCCTGCTGGGTGACCCGAAGGCGCTGAAAGGCTTTGTTGAGCTGGCGCGCGCCAGGCGTAATTGTGCCAGCTTCGGCATCGCCACCGGGCGGCGTCTCGATTCCGCCCTGGGCGTCATGCGGAAATTCAATATCCCCCTGCCGGACGTGCTGTTGACCAGTCTTGGCACGGAGATCTATTACGCGCCGGAACTGACGGCCGACAGTGCCTGGAGCGTGCATGTCGACTACCACTGGAACCCGCAGAGTGTGCGTCGCGCGCTGGATGAAGTGCCCGGCCTGATACCACAGCGCAAGGGTGAACAGAGCCGCTTCAAGGTCTCCTACCACTACGACCCGACGATCGCACCGTCGATCGAGGAAATAAACACCCTGTTGCGTAGCCAGGAACTGGCCGCCAATGTCGTCCACGCCTTCGGCCAGTTCCTAGATATTATCCCGGTGCGCGCCTCCAAGGGGTTGGCGCTGCGTTATTTCGCTCATAAGTGGGATATACCGCTGGAGCATATCCTGGTAGCTGGCGGATCCGGTGCCGACGAAGACATGATCCGCGGCAATACGCTGGCGGTGGTCGTTGCAAACCGCCATCACGAGGAATTGTCCGGGCTGGTCGATCTTGACCGGGTTTATTTCGCCCAGCGTCCCTATGCGGCCGGCATACTCGAGGCCATCGACCACTATGAGTTCTTCGAGGCCTGCGCGGTGCGGGAGCAGGCGTGAACGAGTCGATCCTGGTCTGCACCGACCTCGACCGGACGTTGCTGCCCAACGGCAAGCAGCCGGAGTCGCACAGCGCGCGCCGGCGGTTTGCCAGGCTCGCGGAGCACGACGAAGTCAGACTGGCCTATGTGACCGGCCGGCACCTGGCGCTGGTCGAAAAAGCGATTACCAACTACGTACTGCCACGACCGGATTACGTCATCGCCGACGTCGGCACCAGTCTCTACGAATCCGGCGACGACTGCTGGCACCGGCGTGCCGACTGGGACGAACAGTTCGTGGTCGACTGGGGAGACATGGATCACACATCCATCCGCCTGCTGTTTGCAGACATGATCGACCTGCAACTGCAGGAGGCCGCCAAGCAGAGTCGTTACAAGATCAGCTTCTACGTACCGATGTACACGGATAAACACACGCTGTTACCCGCCATGCAGCAACGGCTGGAGCGACACCACGTCAGGGCCAGCCTGATCTGGAGTATCGATGATCCTGCGGGTATAGCGCTGCTCGACGTTGTGCCCGCCAGCGCCACCAAGTTTCACGCGATTGAGTTTCTCATGCGGCGCGAAGGCTTTGCGCCGGAAAACACCGTCTTTGCAGGTGACAGCGGTAACGACTTGCCGGTATTGAGCAGTTCCTTGTGCGCCATACTGGTGGCGAATGCCGCCGCCGGCGTTCGCGAGGAAGCGCTGCAACTGTCCGCCGCTCGGGGGACCAGCGACCGCCTGTATCTGGCGAAGGGCGGTTTCATGGGGATGAATGGTAACTACAGCGCGGGCATCCTCGAAGGTATCGCGCACTTCCTCCCGCAGACCCGGGCCTGGCTTGAGGAGGACGCCTGATGCCGGACACGAATCTGTGCGTCTTCGGCGAGGTGCTGTTCGACGTGTTTCCCGATGGTCAACAGGTGCTGGGCGGGGCGCCTTTCAATGTTGCCTGGCATGCCCAGGCGTTTGGCCTGTCGCCGCATTTCATCAGCCGCGTCGGCAATGACGCCCCGGGTGAACGGGTGATCGCTGCCATGCACAACTGGGGCATGCACCTGGCCGGTTTGCAGCAGGATTCCGACCATCCTACCGGCAGGGTCCAGGTCAGCCTGACAGCCGACAACGAACCCGCGTACGAGATTGTCGCCGATTGCGCCTATGACTTCATTGACGCCGCTGCGCTGCCCGATGGCAACGTATGCGAACCGCTCTACCATGGCACGCTGGCATTGCGAAATCATGTCTCGCGCCGGGCTGTCGAAGCCCTGAAACGCCAGGGCAATGGCGGTACTTTTGTTGATGTGAACCTCCGTCTACCCTGGTGGGACACGGATACCGTGCTTGCAAATCTTGCCGGCGTGCGCTGGATCAAGCTGAACAGCCACGAACTCGGCCTGCTGGTGTCGGACGCCGCCAGCCAGGAAGCGGCCATCGAGCTGTTCATGCAACGCTATGCGCCCGAACTGCTGATAGTCACCCTTGGCGACGCGGGCGCGCTGGCAGTTACCCATGCAGGCGAGACTGCCAGTGCCCGGCCCGATCGGCAACAATCGGTAGTGGACACGGTCGGGGCCGGTGACGCCTTCGCTTCGGTGGTTTTGCTCGGTGTATTGCGACACTGGCCGTTAACGGTGATCATGCAGCGTGCCCAGTCGTTTGCCTCGGCGATTGTCGGTGTGCGCGGCGCTACAGTCAGTGACATGGCTTTCTACCAACCTTTCCTCGAAAACTGGGAGCTGTAGTGCACGACCTGGCGACGCCTGACATAGTGACCCGGCTGCGGCAGTTTCTGCAGGACCACCGCAACCTCGCGCATCAGCTGCTGCACGGTTTTCAGAAATTGAATCAGTCGTTTATGTTACGCAGCGAGCTGCATGATGCCTTTCAGGCGGTGTGCGAGACGAGCGGGGACTGCGATTTGTATGCAAGCCCTTTTCAGGCTGCGATCGACTATGCCCAGGAAGCTGCACAGGACGCGGCATGGTTCTGTCTGGCGTTGCGACTGCGCATTGCCCGTTGGTGTTACCTGCGCATCCACCCGGAAACCATGGTGCTGGAAGTCATTAGCGTTTCCGAATACCTCGCCTTCAAGGAACGCCTGGTGACGGGTACGAGTCAGCCGGAATGGACGCTGGAGATCGACCTGGAACCGTTTTCCCGCGAGTTCTACAAATTGCAGGAGTCCAACTCGATAGGACGTGGCGTTGAATTCCTCAATCGCCGCTTATCCAGCAAGCTCTTCGAGGACCTGAATAAGGGCGATAAACGTCTATTGGACTTTCTGCGAGTGCACGAATATCGCGGTCAGCAATTGATGCTGGCCGACACGGTGGATCATGTCGTGCAGCTGCGTGATTCGCTGCGCCAGGCGGATAAGCAGCTGGCCAGACTGGATGCGCACACACCTTGGCAGAGCTTTCAGCAACAACTGGAGCAGCTGGGCTTCTGTCCCGGCTGGGGTAACAACGCCGCGCGCACTCGCGAAACCATGCGTCTACTGCTGGATATCCTCGAGGCACCGTCGCCAGGTAACCTCGACAACTTTCTCAGTCGCATACCCATGATCTTTTCCATGGCGATCATTTCTCCTCACGGTTACTTTGGCCAGGCCAACGTGCTGGGACGGCCGGATACCGGCGGACAGGTGGTCTATATCCTCGACCAGGTGCGCGCCCTGGAGGAGGAGATGCGCCGCCGGCTGGACGAGCAGGGCCTGGATATCGATCCGCAGATCATCATTCTCACGCGCCTGATACCGGAAGCGGACGGCACCAGCTGTGATCAGAAACTCGAGCCGGTCGTCGGTACGCGCCATGCGCGCATTCTGCGCGTGCCGTTTCGCAGTCACCAGGGCGACATCATTCCGCAATGGATATCGCGTTTCGAGATCTGGCCGTGGCTGGAGCGCTTTGCACAGGAAGCCAGGCAGGAGATTCTTGCGGAGCTTGGCGGCCGCCCGGATCTGATTGTCGGCAACTATTCCGACGGCAACCTGGTCGCATCGCTCTTGTCCCAGGATCTCGGCATCACCCAGTGCAACATTGCCCATGCCCTGGAGAAGACCAAGTATCTGTATTCCGATCTCTACTGGAAGGACAATGACGAACAGTACCACTTCTCCAGTCAGTTCACCGCTGATCTGATTGCGATGAATACCGCCGATTTCATCATTACCAGCACCTACCAGGAAATCGCCGGCACCCCCGACAGCCTGGGCCAGTACGAAAGCCATATGAGCTATACCATGCCTGGCCTGTACCGCGTGGTGCACGGCATCGACCCCTATGATCCGAAGTTCAATATCGTATCGCCCGGTGCGGATGCCACTGTCTATTTTCCCTACAGCCAAACGCAGCAACGCCTGACGCACCTGCAGCCGGAAATCGACGAGCTGGTCTTTGGCAGGCAGCCGCACGCAGATATTCGCGGCAGCCTGAAGGACCATGACAAAAGCCTGATCTTCACCATGGCGCGCATGGACCACATCAAGAACATCACCGGTCTGGTGGACTGGTTCGCGAATTCCAAAGCGCTGCGCAGGCAGGCCAATCTGCTGGTGGTATCGGGTTACATCGATCCGAATCGTTCTGCCGACGAGGAGGAACGTGGTCAGATTCAGCGCATGCACGACCTCATGAATGAGCACGGCCTGGACAGCGAAGTGCGCTGGCTGGGCATGCATCTTGAAAAGAGCACGGCCGGTGAACTGTACCGCTACGTGGCCGACAAGCGGGGCGTTTTCGTGCAGCCGGCGCTGTTCGAGGCGTTTGGCCTGACGGTTATCGAGGCCATGAGTTCAGGACTACCGACATTTGCCACCCTCTACGGTGGTCCGTCGGAAATCATCGAGGATGGTATTTCCGGTTTCCATCTCGATCCGAACTATGGCGAACAGACCGCGCAGCGCCTGACGGAGTTTTTCGAACAATGCCGCGAAAATCCGGATTACTGGCAACGCATTTCCGCCGGCGGTCTGCGCCGGGTCGAGGAACGCTACACCTGGAAACGCTATGCGGAACGCATGATGACACTGTCCAGGGTCTATGGATTCTGGAAATACGTTACCGACCTGGAACGCACGGGAACGCGCCGCTACCTGCAGATGCTCTATGGCCTGCAGTTCCGGCCGCTAGCCGCACGCATGGGAACCTGACCGTTCTGCCGCGGCGCGATTGGTTCTTATGTGTGCCTGCACGAAACGCCACGCGGCGATTTCGACATGCCTTTCAGCGACAGTGGCAGCGACCGCAGGCTCCGCTGCCGGCCTTCATGTTGTCGATACGCGGCTATCGCTTCGCGCTGGGTCGACCGCTGTCGGCACCGCCTCGCCAGCACCTGAAGGAAGCGTCCACATTCTCGAGCCGCCTGCCGATTGTGCCGCCGTTTGACATCAACCGCTTTGCCGAAGAGCACCGCCCCACACTTGGCCGACCCAGTTGAACTGTTAATTGCCGTTCGCTCCAGCGTCGAGCGGGCGGCCGTTACTCGACACAGGGTTACGCTGGTCCTGACCGGGGACCAGCGGACGAACGTTCTGTTGGCACGGCAACTGGTCGACGCGTTGATGCTGCATGACGCCTGCTGGTTCAGCAATGTGGCGCCGCACGCTGCGCGTACGCTGCAGGGAGCAGCGGCGTTGCGGTTGATGGGCCGTGAAGTCGACGCGCTGGTGTTTGACGCCTGGGCGGGGTTTGACCCGGACGCCTTCGGTGCGTTGACCGGTTGCGTACGTGCCGGCGGGCTACTGGTGTTAGTCGCGCCGCCGTTATCTGACTGGCCGGTATACGCAGATCCGCAACATGAGCGGATTACGGTGGCTCCATACTCGGCACAACAGGTCAGCGGACGCTTTCTGCAACGCCTGGCCAGGTTGATCAATGACGACAGCAGTATCTTGCTTTGCGAAGACGGAAGGGTGATGCGCCTGCCAAAGCAGTTGCCCGGCGTGCCAGCGGCAGCCCAGGGGGATGTGCCGCAGGGTCCGTGCAATACGCGGGACCAGCAGCGGGCGGTCGATGCCCTGGTCAAGGTCGCGACCGGTCACCGGCGCCGGCCGGTCGTACTGATATCCGACCGCGGTCGGGGCAAGTCGGCGGCCTTCGGCATCGCCGCGGCCCAGCTTGTGGGTCAGGGCCGGCAGCAGCTCCTGCTTACCGCACCACGCACGGATGCCGTCGATGCCGTGCTGGAACACGCCGAGCGCGTGTTGCCCGGCGCCAGCAGCCGGATTTGCTTTGTCGCGCCGGATGAGCTGGTGCGTCATCCCCGCTGCGCTGATCTGCTGCTGGTCGATGAAGCTGCCGGGATACCTACCCCGCTACTGGAACGGCTGTTGCAGCACTATGCGCGCATCGCGTTTGCCACCACGGTGCACGGCTACGAAGGTACCGGACGCGGCTTCACCCTGCGATTCTCACACACGCTCGACCAACTGAGCAACAGCTGGAAAACGCTGCAGCTGACGACGCCAATCCGCTGGGCACAGGACGATCCGCTGGAACGCCTGGTGTTCCGCATGCTGGCGCTCGACGCCGAACCTGCCGACAGCAGGGTGTTCGCTGCATGTGGGCGACTCGATGATTTTGAACTGCGTAAGCTGGGGCGTGACGACCTGGTCAGAGACCAGCAGTCGCTGTCGGAACTGTTTGGACTGTTAGTGCAGGCCCACTACCGCACACGACCCCTGGATCTGCGTCACCTGCTGGATGGTCCCAACCTGTCGGTATATGCCCTGTGCGCCGCGGGTCACATCGCGGCAACGGCGCTGGTTGCCGCGGAGGGTGGGTTTGACGCGGACACCGCGCAGGCGATCTGGACCGGCAGAGCACGTCCACACGGGCACATGCTGCCCGAAACCCTTGCGGCGCACCAGGGTCTGCAGGATGCGCCGCTGCTGCGCTGCGGGCGTATCATGCGCGTCGCTGTCCATCCGGCGCTGCAACGCCGTGGTCTGGGCAGTCGCCTGATAGAGGGAATAAGCGCCCAATTGCAGGCCGCGGATTGTGATTATGTCGGCACCAGTTTTGGCGCCACACCGGATTTGCTCGGCTTCTGGTTCCGGCTGGGCTGGTTGCCGGTGCGTCTGAGCATCCAGAAGGGCGCCAGCAGCGGCGCTCACTCGGCCGTATGCCTGCGCCCCTTCAGTGATGCCGGCGCGATGTTGCTGAAGGAGGCCCGGCAGCGGTATTTTGCCCAGTTCCCGCACCAGTTGTCCGACAGCCTGTGTGATCTCGATCCTGCGCTGGTGGCCGCGCTGTTGCAGCAGGGTACGGAGCATGTGCCACCATTGGATGACGCCGACCAACGTGATCTGCTTGCCTTTGCCCGGGGACAGCGCCTCGCCGAAGTAGCCATCGGATCACTGTGGCGTTTTGTCTTGCGGGAACTCATGCAGGGCAGGGCAGTGGAGCGTCTCAACGACGTTGAATTGGCCCTGCTGGTCATGCGGGTATTGCAGAAGCGTTCCTGGAAGGTTTGTGCTGAGTCGACCGGTTGCAGCGGCCGCAGGCAGGCGTTGTGCTCCCTGAGGGAAGCGGTAGACAAACTCATCGCCTGAGATTTGCTATCATCTGGCCCACCGTTTTCACCATAACCGCCGTACACAGCGTGACCAGATACATCGGTACCACCAACTTCCGCCACGACCAGGACGATCGCACCGGCGTTCTGCTGGTCAACCTGGGGACCACCGCTGCGCCTACCAAAGATGCCGTGCGCCGCTATCTTGCCGAGTTTCTATGGGATCCACGGGTGGTTGAACTGCCGCGACCGCTGTGGTGGCTGATCCTGCATGGGGTGGTATTGCGCCTGCGCCCGGCGCGGGTTGCCAGAGCCTATCAATCTGTCTGGACCGACCAGGGTTCTCCGTTGCTGGCGATTTCGGAACGCCTCACCGCTATGCTGCAACAGCGCCTGAGTCAGCAGATGCCGCAGCGTGTAGAGGTGGCCCTGGCCATGCGCTACGGCCAGCCAGCGATCGACAAGGCTCTGCAGGTGCTGCGTGAGCGCGGTATGCGCCGTTTGCTGGTAGTGCCTATGTACCCGCAATACTCAGCTACCACGACAGCCACAGTGTTCGACGAGGTCACGCGTGTCCTGCAAGGCTGGCGCTGGGTGCCAGAGCTGCGTTTCATACAGCACTACCACGACCACCCGAAGTATATAGGCGCACTGGCAGCCAGTGTGCGCGCCCACTGGCAGAAGAGCACGCGGCAGGGGAAACTGCTGATGTCGTTCCACGGTATTCCGAAACGATACTTTCTTGCCGGTGACCCGTATTTCTGCGAGTGTCAGAAAACGGCGCGGCTGCTGGCCAGGGGGCTTGGCCTGAAAGACGACCAGTGGAAAGTCACATTCCAGTCGCGCGTCGGTCGGGAGGAATGGCTGAAACCCTATACCGATAAGACGCTCGCGGAATGGGGTAAACACAAATTGCAGCGGGTCGATGTGATTTGTCCCGGATTCAGCGTGGACTGCCTGGAAACGCTGGAAGAGATAGATCAGCAGAACCGCGAATTATTCCAGTCGCGTGGCGGTGGCGAGTATAGCTACATTCCGGCCCTGAATGATTCTCCGGGGCAGCTTGAGCTGCTGGCCGACCTCGTCGCCGCTCACACACAGGGTTGGGGCAGCCAATCAGCTGGCAGCATGGACAGCCGGTCCGAGACCCAGCGACGCGCCCAGGCGATGGGAGCCGAACATTAGCGGGCGCAAAGAAGAGGTTGGTCGCGATGACAGTCGCTCTGCTTGAACTGCAGCGCGCCCGTAACCGCCTGGTGGCCTTCTGTCGACGACATAATGTGCCGCCGACGTCCACGGCAGAGTGGCGTCTGCACGAGTACAGCGACGGGTTCCTGCTCAGCCAGGGCGGTGCAGGCAGCGCCGTGGACGCGGTGCGATTGCAGTTCACGGCCGGGCGCTGGCTGTTGTCGGTGCCGGCCCCCAATGGCTGGCGACCTTATCCACCGCGGCCCGCAGCCGACGACATCGAGTCGGTCATTGATGAACTGGAGCAGGCGCCGTTGCACGTCCACTGGGGATAGAACGAGGCATGGGGCGCGCCTGCCTGCCACCAAGCAGGTCAAGGCGCTCGGTGCAGCAGTGCCGGTGAGCGGATCAGGCGCCTGTCTGGCGAGTGACGTCGACGTACAGCTTGATGTGTTGCCCCGGCTGCAGGTATTCGCCTTTGGGCAGGGTATTCCACCTCTGCAAGTCGGTTATGCTGACGTTGAAGCGGTTGGCGATACGGGATAATGAATCACCCTTACGCACGGTATAGTGGATCGGCCGCACCCGGGAACCCGGGTGCAGGCTTTGCGAGGGCTGTTTCCCGGTCCAGACGACCAGGGTCTGGCCGACGCGCAGCGTGTCGCCCGGCGCCATGCCATTCCAGGATGCCAGCGAGCGGACCCCGACCTTGTACTCACGCGACAGCTCCCAGAGTGTATCGCCGTTGCGTACCACGTGGCGGGTCTTGTAACCGTTCCGGGCGCTGTTCTGTTTGCGGTTGAGGCGCTGTGCGGCGCTGAGCTTGTAGCGCTCCCCGGCCTGGCTGGCCACGGGCACCATCAGGTAGTGGCCCGCCCGGATGCTGGTTCCGCGCAGCTGGTTGGCCGTCTCCAGAACTTCAACCGTGGTACGGTAGCGCCTGGCGATCTCACTCAGGGTTTCGCCCTTGCTGATTTTGACGCGCTCCCATTGAATGCGTTGCTCCGGTGGCAATTGTGCAATAGCCTGGCGAAACGTGGCGGTTGCAGCTGTCGGCACCAGCAGGCGGTGGGGGCCTTTGGGTGCGGTGGCCCACTGGTTGAACCCGGGGTTGAGCCGATACAGCGTTTCGAGATCGATGGCCGCCAGTTCGGCGGCTACGGCCAGATCGATCTGTCCGCCGATATCGACCGTGTGGAAAGTAGCGCGGTTTGGGACTGGTTCCAGCTCGATATCGAAGTCAGCCGGACGGCTGACCAGCTGACTCAGCGCGAGCAGCTTGGGGACGTATTCGCGCGTCTCTTTGGGCAGATTGAGGTCCCAGAAAGTGGTCGGTCGACCCTTCTTCCGGTTATGGCGCACAGCTCCGATGACCGTACCCTCACCCGAGTTGTAGGCCGCCAGGGCCAGTAACCAGTCACCGTCAAAGCGCTTGTGCAGGTATTGCAGGTAGTCCAGCGCGGCGTTGGTCGAATCCGGAATATCACGACGACCGTCATACCACCAATTCTGTACCAGCCCGAAACGTCTCCCCGTGGACGGAATGAACTGCCAGAGTCCGGCAGCGCGGCCGTGGGAATACGCAAACGGGTCGTAGGCGCTTTCGACGATCGGCAGCAGGGCGATTTCGGCCGGCATGTCGCGCGCCTGCAGCTCCTGGTGGATATACCAGGCGTAGCGCCTGGCGCGCTCGGTGACACGCTGCATATAGCTGGGGTGCTTTGCGTACCATTTGCGCTGCACATCGATCCGCGGGTTGTCCTGTTGCGGCAGGCAAAAATCGTTGCGCAACGCCTGCCACAGACTGGTTACCGGCGGTGGCGTGTAACCGTAGACCACGACACCATTAACGGGTTCGGCGGCAGCCAGCAGCGTATGACCGGTCCGCTCAGGATCGGTGGCAGGGCCGGGCGTATCTACAGTGGCAGCTGCGGGAACTGTCGACGGCTGGTTCGCCGCGGGGGGAGCCACGCAGGCCGTCAGCAGCAGCGCGGTTCCAAGAATGGGGATCCAAGTATGAGCAGCCATGGCAGCCTTAGCGGCCGGCACGCCCCGGATTTTAGTTTCAAGCACGCGAACACGTTAGCTTTTTTGTGCTCAGGCAGGCTATCCTCGCAGTCTGGTGTGGCGCCCCCGAGGGTTGTAGCCGAACCGCATTGATGCGTTATGATTGAACGACTTATGCCACGAGAACGCTGTCCATCGACACCCCGACTGCAGTTGCAGGCACTGCGCGCGTGGTTTCGGCAACCCCTGGGCCGGAGTCTGGCCCATGCCGAGCAAGAGGCCCTGTGCGAGATTCTCAGTGATGTGTTCGGTTACCATCTGGTGGTGCTGGACCCGTCCTGCCAGCCGGATGCGTTGGCGAGCAGCCGTATTCTGCACCGCGTCATACAGACCTGCAGCGTTGCCGGTCTGGAGCAACTGCCGGCACTGCTGGCCAGTTCTGAGCAATTGCCACTGCAGTCCGACAGCGTCGATGCGTTCGTGTTGCCGCACGCACTGGAGGTGGCGGGTGACCCTCACCAGGTGCTGCGCGAAATCGATCGCTGCTTGCTGCCCGAAGGGCATTTGATTGTGCTGGGGTTCAACCCCTTCGGCTGGTGGGGGTTACGCAAGCTGTTGCTGGGCTGGCGCGGGCGGGCGCCCTGGTCGCTGCGTTTTATCAGCCTGCCGCGCCTGAAGGACTGGCTTTCGTTGCTCGGTTTCGACACCTTGCGCAGCGGATACCTGTTTCCCCACCCACCGTGGCACTATGGTAAGCCGCATTCGGCGCACAAGCTGCTCCAGCGGCTGCATCATGAGCACTGGCCGCTGCTGGCGGGTGCCTATGTGCTGGTTGCGCGCAAACGTGTCGCTACGCTGACGCCGATCAAGCCGCGCTGGCGGCCGCGTCGGGCGCTGCTGGCGGGCGGGGGTGTGGCGGAACCCGGACACGGTAGTATGCGTCGCAATGGCTGAGGTGGAAGTCTTTACCGATGGCGCCTGTCGCGGCAATCCGGGCCCTGGCGGTTGGGGTGTGGTGTTGCGCTACGGAAAACACCAAAAGGAGTTGTACGGTGGCGAGCCGAACACCACCAACAACCGCATGGAGCTGATGGCTGCGATAAAGGCGCTGGAAAGCCTGACCAGGTCCTGTAAAGTCACACTGACGACAGATTCGGTTTACGTGCGCAGCGGGATCACCGAATGGCTGCCAAACTGGAAGAGGCGTGGCTGGAAAACCGCCGCAGGCAAGCCGGTCAAGAATGTTGACCTGTGGCAACGCCTGGACCAGGCTGCCCGGTCTCACGAGGTTTCCTGGCACTGGGTAAAGGGGCACAGCGGTCACGCGGAAAACGAGCGCGCCGACCAGCTGGCAAACCTGGGTATTGATCAACTTTAAGAGAGAAGCCATGCGACAGATAGTTCTCGATACGGAAACCACCGGTCTCGAACCTGCGGAGGGACACCGAATTATTGAAATCGGCTGTGTGGAACTGATCGATCGCCGCCTGACCGGCAACAATTTTCATCAGTATCTGCAACCCGACCGTGAAATTGATGCTGGTGCCATTGAAGTGCACGGTCTCACCAATGAGTTCCTTGCCGACAAGCCACGCTTCATCGATGTAGTGAAAGATTTTGTGGCATACATCAATGGTGCCGAGCTGGTGATACACAATGCACCTTTCGATGTCGGTTTCATCAATCACGAATTGCAGCTGTGCCGCTGGGAGCAGCGGGTTGCCGACCTGTGTCAGGTGCTGGACACGCTGGCGCTGGCGCGCAACATGCACCGGGGCCAGAAGAACAACCTTGACGCCCTCTGCCGGCGTTACGCGATCGATAACACCCACCGGGAGCTGCACGGTGCGCTGCTGGACGCGGAAATACTGGCTGACGTATATCTGGCGATGACCGGCGGCCAGGTGGCGCTGTCGCTCGGGGGGGCGAACGACGACACGGCCCATGGGGCGACGACGGCGCAGGTCCGGCGCCTGCCTGTCGATCGGCCCCCGCTGAAGGTCATTCGCGCCAGCGCCGAGGAACTGGCCGACCACCAGGCACGTCTGGCGGCCATTGCCAGCGCCACAGGCGGACGATCGCTCTGGGAGCAGGTCCAGGGCGACGGTGGGGGCTGCCTGCAGATTGATCAGTGCGTGCCCGCCGGTATGCTGTAGGTCGCGGTGTTCAGCCAGATGTGGGCCATTACGCTGGCGGCGTAACCGAGGAGAATGGCCGGCGTCCATTTGAGGTGCCCAAAAAAGGTGTACCTGCCGCGCGCCTGTCCCATCAGCGCCACACCGGCCGCGGAGCCGATCGACAACAGGCTGCCACCGACGCCCGCGGTCAGAGTGACCAGCAGCCACTGGCCCACCGCCATGTCCGGGTTCATTGACAGCACGGCGAACATCACCGGGATATTGTCGACAATTGCTGACATAAGACCAACGAGGACATTGGCCAGCGTGGCACCGAGGTGCCCGTACATCGATTGCGAAATCAGGGCCAGGTAACCGATAAAGCCCAGTCCGCCAACACACAGGACCACGCCATAGAAGAACAGCAGCGTGTCCCATTCGGCACGTGCCAGGCGCCTGAAGATATCGAACGGTCGTTCGCCACCGCCGATCGGCAGTATGTCCCCGACGACGCCGTACCGCCCGCCATTCACAACCACGGGACGGTGGGTGACCTTAAGGTAGTAGCCGAAAAGCTGCAGATAGGCGAGCCCGGTCATCATGCCCAGCATGGGGGGCAGGTGCAGGAATTTGTGAAAACACACGGCCGTGGTGATGGTCAATGCGAACAACACTATGATGACGACCGCGCCGCGGCGCAAATGGGTGGTTTTGCCGGCTGCTTGCGGTATCCCGCACGGTACGCAGAAGTGCATGATACCGGCCGGTACCAGAAAGTTGATTGCGGCCGGAACGAACAACACGAAGAAGGTGGAAAAATGCACCAGCCCTTTTTGCCACACCATTAGGGTGGTGATGTCGCCAAATGGACTGAATGCACCGCCCGCATTGGCGGCGACAACGATGTTTATACAGGCGAGTCCGACAAAACGGTCATTGTTCCTGCCGACGGCGAGCACCACCGCACACATGACCAGAGCTGTCGTGAGATTGTCAATGACCGGGGATAGGAAGAACGCCAGTGTACCGGTTATCCAGAACAGCAGCCGGTAGCTGCAGTTCCTATGGACCAGCCAGGAACGTAAGGACTCGAAGACCTGGCGTTCGTCCATAGCGTTGACATAGGTCATCGCCGCCAGCAGGAACAGGAAGAGCTCGGCGAATTCCAGCAGATTGCGGCGAAAAGCGGCTTCAACCGCATGGCTCAGGCCGGTCTGGCTGTATTGCCAGGCGATGAGACCCCAGATGATGCCGGCCGCCAGTATGACCGGTTTGGATTTGCGTAGGTTGGTAAATTCTTCCGCCATCACCACCAGGTAGGCCAGGCAGAATAACGCCAGTGCGATATAGCCGGTTCTGTGTGAGGTGAGATCGATCCAGTCTCCGGCGCCGGTGGAGGCCCACACTGGCGACGGACCCAGCAGGCAGATACAGCTGAGCAGCTGCAGGCTGTATGAGGCTGTTTTACGCAAAATACTGACCACAGCGCAGCAGAATGTGGAGAGTCCGACCGGTTAACGGATTGCCAGTATAACGTATACTTCGGGCAGCTTGGTATGTTCACTGACGGGAGTGTTTTACAGGAAGAGCAAGGTCTACCGTACCGGTCGTTGCCCGACGTATGCCCCGACCCGACAGCTGCTGGACGAGGGGGGATGTCTTACCAGGCTGTGCCGGTTGACCAGGACTCGGCAGGGTTAGTGGACATCGCCGGTTTGCAGTGCGGCGCACGCAACCTGCCGTAAATCGCTGTAGACGGTCGGTGGATCGGCAGCGACATGGAACTTACCGAACCGCGTATGGAAAACACGCTCGACCACCTGGTCGAACCCCGGTCCTAGTTGCCAACCACACTCTCCAGGATCTGCTGGTCTTCGGGGGATATGTCGATAATCTCGAAGCCGGTCCAGTGCATGCCCGAGTCGTTGGCATCTTCGCACCAGAGGCTCTCCGCTCCGATACGGATTTCAAGTCGATCATCACCCCGCCTCAGCGGAATCCGCATCTGGCACACCGTGTTGCGCTGGATGCAGTTCACGCTGGTAACCATCAATCCGGCGGATGACAGATTGACCAGTCGACCGATCACTGTGCCATTGTGTGCATCCAGAATCTCGGGGTGGTCGGGAATCGTGACCCGCGGGTTGCGGCGCTGGTCAACGGGATGGGCGCTGGTGGTCATCATCAATGCTCCTGGATCGGATCTTTTTGCGATGGTTATGCGGCGTGGTCGAGCATGCGATGAATCGCGCTGAGCGCCCGGTCAACAAAGGGTTTCTTCTCGGTGCTGATCATACGCACCGTGCCATTCAGCATGCAGCCGGCCAGTTCGTGCATGCAGATTACTGCGGCTTTCACACCCATCTGGTCGACAAACATGAACTTGTTGGTCACGGTACTACGCCACGACAGTTTGGCGCGTCTCTTTGTTTCACCCTCTTCCTGAAACTCGAACCAGGTGCCGAACGGCACGTTCTTCAGCTTCTCCAGCATCTTCTCCTGCTCGGCGGACAACTCGGCGGGGTCCGTTTCGGGCTGGATGCCAGGTTCTTCCGGCAGCGGGGCGGCCGCGATGTGCGGAACGTTGTCGCCGCTGATGATTTGCGACTGCAGGTCAAACAGCGCGTGCAGTAATTTTTCCTTATCGGCTTGCTGTAGCGAGCCGGTTGCCACCCGTATGTCGTCCTGCAGACGCTCGAGCGCCTGTCGCCGGGTTTCGCGCTGCGCGTCGCCTGCGGGCGGTTGCACGGAGGCGATGACGCGCTCGGTCAGGGCGGTTGTCGCCTGCCATTCGTCGCTTTCGTCGCCGCTCTGGCTGCGCAACAGTATGAAGGTGAGCTTGTCGGCGAGTATGCGTTGCAGGAATTCGCCTGCCGGTGCCGGAACGGGTTTTCCGTTTGACAGAACACGGATCTCCTTCTGCGCGCGCGCCCGCGCCGCCTGCAGTTTTTCCTGGCCGTTGGCGGCTTCGTTGGTGCGCTGTTCAACCCGGCTGGCACGCTGCTCCAGGTCCGCCACCGCCTGGGTGAATTCTTTCAGGACATCGTCGAACAGGCTGACGTCTTCCTTGAGGTCCAGCAATACCCGGTCAACGATTGCCTTCATCTTCGGGAAGATGCCCCGGTCGATATGGGACTCGTCGACCCAGCGGATGCCCGCGGTCGTCATGTCGTTGAGCAGCTTGCGCGCCGGGTGACCCTGGTGGGTAAAGAAGCTGCGGTCGATGACACCCACCTTGAGCAACGGCGTGTGCAGGCGACTCAACAGTGCCTTGACGAGGTTTGGCAGCTGCTCTTCCTTGAGCATGAATTCAAACAACAGTCCGACCAGTTCGATCACATTGGTGTCGGCGCTGGAAAGCTTGCGCCGGTCGACACCGCCATAGATTTTTTCGCGTTCGCCGGCCAGGGTATTCTGCAGGCGATCGATGAGATGCTGGTCGACTTCGATATTCTCGATGAATTCGTCGCTGGAAATGGCGGCACTGGTGGTGTGAATGCTGCTCTGCAGGCTGCTGATCTGGCCGAGCAGTGTGCCACCACCTCCGGATCCGGTGCCGCCAGCGCCGTTTCCATCGTCTCTACCGCCTCCATCAAAGCCACCGCCAGGAACTTCGGCGGGACCACCGGCGCCACGGATGGGCGAAACATTCCTACCGCCCGCACCCCGGTGCGCCGGCCCACGCCGGACGGACATCAGTTCGCAGATGCGGCCGAACAGTTCGTCGCCCAGTTCTGAAGGCGTTTGATCAGGGTCCTGCTCGCCGCCATAGGCTGCGTCGTCGGAGGCGTTAGCGCCCTCCTGGCTGACCTGCTTCTCGATGATCTCGACCCCTCCGGCATTCTTGCGCACTTCATAGCGCAGGTTGGGCAGTATGCCGGCCTGGATCAGACGTTTGTTGTACTCATCAAACAGGTTGTCCAGCCGGCTCAGAACGTATTTCTCGAACAGGGCGATGAATACCAGTCGGACCTTGTGTTCCAGATCCAGCTGTTCCACGGCTTCCTGATAGGCGGCCCCAAGCCAGGCCGGGCCGCCGGGAATCTGGTTTTCTTCGACCGCGTTTCCGCTGTTGACCACTGCGAGGCGCTGCTTGAGGGCGAAGATCCGTTCCATGATGCGACTGGCGAGTTTGCCGGCCGCATTCTGGGTGGCCACAAACGTTTCCACTGCGTCGGTTTCGACTAGCGACAGAGTGGCGAAGCCAGGTTCTTCCTGGCCGGTGCTTGGCTTGGCGTTGTTAGGCCGCACCGGGAATTCGCTGAAACTGCGCTTTAGCTCCGCATAGAAGCACTGTTCGATGCTGCTGCGCTTCTTTCGCGCCTCGCTCATCGCTTCGAAGAACAGGGACTGCGCCATGTTGCTTTCCGCCTTTTCGGCGAAATCCAGCAGCGCCACGTCCGCATTCTCGAACATGCGGTCGACCAGGGGACGCAGGTGGCTGAGCTCCATTTCCTGGCAACTGGCAAGGAGTTTCTGAAACTGTGCGGCGATTGCCATGATCCGCTCCGTTTGAAGTTGGCGAGACAAAAAAAATCCGTAACCCGGGGTCAGTCGGGTAGCGGCCGCAGCTTTGCCCGGCTTGAGCCCACCATCCAAACCCGGCGAGCCCCCGTCAATTAGTTGTCACCTGCGCAGGGTGTGGTCGTGCTTTTCCTGCGGGTGGGATTCATTGCCATGATCAGTACCCCTACCTGAACCGGCTGCATCGCCTGGGTATTTCGACAGGCGCGTCGCTGTTTCTCGTCGTACTGGGATTGTGGCCGCTGGGCATGTTTCTGTGTGTACCCTCGGCGCTCTCTTTTCAGATCATGCTGGTTGCAAACCCGCATACACGCTGGCCTGCTATGCTCCTCGGTCCGGGTAACAGCAGCAGCGCCCCAGCAGGCCGACACACAGATGCAGCATATTCTGCGCCCGGTTGCGGTGTGCGTGCCGTGAGCCGGGAACATCTTCCACTACAACGCGGGTATAGAACCGCGGCTCACGTGTGACATGTCTTTCTGCGTGACTACGCGGCTGTCGGACTTGGCGTTGATCTGCTGCGCCGGTGGCGGAGAGCGCCCCGGTTTCCCGATCCTTTTCGTCAAATAGCTACGGCTATTCTCCTCAAACGATCGAAAAAATGGCCTCGCCCTCCCACCTTGCTCGCTACGATCGCCCAATTCCGACCGCCTCCTAGACTGCTGCGCGACGTCTTACTATCAGTCTGTTGATGCACGTCAAGTCAGCTGGGACCGACTTTATGGTATTGATTAGCTGTCATTGACGGTTTGGTTCACAAAAGGATTATTGCAATGAATTTATGTGGTGAATGCCGCAAGAAGCCTTGGCCTTATGCACTGGTTGTGTTTATTTCCAGTTTCGTTGCCTTTGTGACGTGGTTGACGCTTTCCGCGGCAGGCCTTCAGCCGGACACCAGACTATGGTTGACGGCTGGCGCTTTTTTGGTCGCCGTAACTATACTGTTAAGTTACATGGTGTCCTGTATGCGCCGACATTGCTCTGACGATAAGCACCACGTCGCCTGAGGTTGCTGTGGTTGCGCCATAGGGGGCTGTCGACCAAGCCTGTCAATCAATTAGGTAGCTCATCATTCGTGCCTGCCCCGATTCGACGGAGTGGCTTGGTGCCGACCCCCGTTGCCGCCGGGCCGGGGCCCCGGGGCAAGAGCGCACCTGGAACTGCGCACAGCCAAATCGCTGCGCAGGTCTGCCGTATCCGGGCGCGGCACGCGGAGGACAGCGTGGGTGCGCCCCCCGCGAAGCGACCTGACGTGTCCAGTGCGCGGCTGGTTCTAGGAGGCTGTCGGACTCTTGGGGCTGATCTACTGCGCCGCTGAGTGAGCGCCCCATGTTCCAGAGCCTGTTCGTCAAATAGCTACTGCTATTCTCCTCAAACGATCGAAACAATGGCCTCGGCGTCCCACCGTGCTCGCTGCGATCGCCCAAGCCCGACAGCCTCCCAAGGCGACGCGATGTGCGTACAACTGTCCTCCGGGCGACAGACTCCAGCCCCCCGAATTGCAGAAATAGCCAAATGTATAGGCGCTGTCCGCGCATCCGTCGAACTGTCGCAGCCTATTTGCGGCTGCCTGATACGGGTGTTTGTTTATCATATCCTTTTGATTATTAGGTTATTTGTTCAGAAATCCGCCGTCACTCAGGGCTTTGGACGCGAACCAGCGCGGACGGCCTTGCCATAATTACAGAGCTTGCTAATATGCGCATATTCTGAAATACTATCAATCAAGAAATTTGCACAATGTTTAACAAAGTCTAACGTTCGGAGGGAGAAAGCATGACCAAATTTGCAACCGTGATGACCGCCGCCGCTCTGGTCGCAGTTTCGGCCTCTGCGAGCGCCTGGTGGGGGCCGTGGAACGACGCCTACAACGGTTATAACAACGGCTTCCGCGACAACGTCCCATACTACGCCTATGCCCCTTACGGTTATGCGCCCTACAGCGGCGCTGATGGCGTATCCGCAGTCAGTGAAGACTTTGCCAAGGCGCAAAATGAAGCGTTCGAAGCGCGGCAGAAGGCCGCGAGCGAGCATTTCAAACAGATGGAAGAGCACCGCAAGGCTGCGATGCAACAGATTGAAGAGCAACGTAAGGCCATGCAACAGTCTTACGAGGAAATGATGAAGAGCCGTGAGGCTATGTGGGAAAACCGTTACGCTACTCCGGCTCCGGCCCCCGCCGTCGCCCAGTAAGCGAACGATATCGTAATTTAACGCTAGAGTCAGAGGATACGATCATGAAAAAGACACTTCTTGCTGCAATGCTGGCCGGTGCGACTGCACTGTCGATGGGCTCTGCCCAGGCTTGGTGGGGCCCCTGGGGCGGCGGTGGTCCATGGAGCAACGGCTGGGGTAACGACGGCTGGGGTGACGGCCTGGGCGACATGTGGGGTGACGGTGACTTCAATATGAACTTCAGTGGTCACGGTTCCGGTCGCGGGTACGGGCGTGGTTACGGCCGTGGTTACGGCTACGACAGTTACTACGGTGGTTATGGTCCGTACTACGGTGGTTATGGCCCGTATGGCTACGGTGCTCCGTATGGTGCCCCGTATGGCTACGGTGCTCCTTATGGCGCCCCGTATGGTGTTCCTTATGGTGCTCCGGTTGCCCCGGCAGCGCCTGAGGCGCAGACTGCACCTGCCAAGTAAACAGGCAGGTCCCTGAGGGGACGCAAAGGGGGCTCGAGAGAGCCCCCTTTCTTATGTCGCCTGCGCTGGTCAGTCGTTGAGATTGGTTTCGCACAGCACCGACCGCATACTGGCGATGAGCTCCAGCAAGGCTTCGTTACGCACCCGGTAATACATCCGGTTGGCTTCCTTCCGTGACACCAGTATGCGTTTGTTACGCAGCTGGTCGAGGTGCTGTGACATGTTGCTCTGCGTGGTGCCGATCTGCTTGGCCAGTTCGCCGACGGTAAGCTCGTTGGTGCCCAGCGCGCATAGAATCCGCCAGCGCAAGGGATGGCCCATGGCTTTCAATGCGTCTGCGGTCAATACAGCGTCTTGCGCTGACACAGATTCCTGTTGGTCATCCGTCATTGTCAAAACCCGTTGACTCCCTGTGGTCAGTCATAGTCGTCGATGTGATGGTAGCCGG
This sequence comes from uncultured Gammaproteobacteria bacterium, assembly GCA_963814945.1. Lineage (GTDB taxonomy): Bacteria > Pseudomonadota > Gammaproteobacteria > DSM-19610 > DSM-19610 > Thiogranum. The sequence continues at coordinate 30,724 of CAWFEQ010000012.1, read as the reverse complement.
TCATGTCCTTGGCAATGCAGAGTATATCCGTAATCGCACCCTGTCCGTCACACATGGCAGTGCGCGAAAAGAGTATTGGCACGCGCGTCTGGTCGCGGGCAATAAAGCGTGCCTCGATACTGCTCAGGCTACCGGTGCGTATCAGCGCCTCCAGCCAGGTGCCCATGAAGGCAGCCGCCTGTTCCTGCTCGGATTCTTCAAACACATCCCCGATGTTCATGCCTAGCAGGTCATCTTCGCTGTACTCGAGCATGCGGCAGGCCGCTGGATTTGCCGACTTGATAATACCGTGCGGCGAGAGCACCAGCAGCGCCTCGCCCATATTTTCGATAATACCTCGCAGGTAGCGGTTAGCCTGATGCAGTTCCCTGGTGCGTTCGGCGACCAGGTTCTCCAGTTTGAGGGTGAGGGCGCGTTCCTTCTCGATAACGCGGAAGTAGGTACTGATCTTGTTCAGCAACAGGTTGTCGTCGATCGGTTTCAGTAGATAGTCAGCGGCGCCCAGTTCATAACCTTTTTGCAGGAACTCGTCGGCCTTGAAGGCGGCGGTGAGGAATATGATGGGAATATCGCGGGTCTTCTTGCGAATCTTCAGCATGGATGCCGTCTGGAATCCGTCCATCTCCGGCATCTGTATGTCCAGGATGATGAGGTCGATATCCGGTGATGTCAGGGCAATGTCGAGAGCCTGCTGTCCCGAACTGGCCTCCAGCACTTCAACGTCCATATGGGTTTCGACCAGTGAACGCAGACTGAACAGGTTATTGGCGTTGTCATCGACAATCAGCAGTTTGAAGCCCTGGTAGCGGTTCATGACAGGTCCTGTTGGAATTGTTTACACAAGTACTGATCGAGCGCCAGCTTGAGATCTGCAAGTTCTACCGGTTGAGCAAGAAAGGCACAGGCGCCGCCGCGCAGCGCCCGCTGCCTGTCCTTGTCAGCGGTTCTCGCGGTAAGTGCCACCACCGGGATAGCTGACAGGCGGCTGTCGCTCTTGATCTGTTTAATGGTTTCGACACCATCCAGTTCCGGCATCATTAAGTCCATGAATATCAGGTCGAACGCCTGGTCGTCGCGCAGTGTGTCCAGCGCTTCACGACCGTCACCGGCAGCCACTACCGTGACGGACCAGCTTTCCAAAACCGGCGTGAGCGCCAGCAGATTGCGTATGTCATCATCTACCAGCAGCACGCGACAACCTGGGTAGCTCGCGGCGGGAATGCCCCGGTGCGCGGTGGTCGGTGCGCCGTTCCCTGCTGCGCTACCCGTCCGACCTGCAGGGGCGCTGCCGGGCGCCTGGGTTTCGTCGATATGCCGGGGCAGCAGCAAAGCGAAGGTTGAACCGCGATTGACCGCACTCTGCACCGTGATACGGCCACCCAGGAGGGTGGCCAGATCCCGGCTGATTGTCAGACCCAGACCCGTGCCCCCGTAACGCCGGCTGATGGAACCATCGACCTGGCTGAATGCCTCGAACACCTGTGCCCGCTGGTCGGCGGGAATCCCGATTCCGGAATCCTCGACGCTGATGCTTACCGGAAGAGCCTCGGCATCGGCGGTTCTGTTTTTCGCCAGCTTCAAGATGCCGTGACCTTTTTCAGTAAACTTTAGTGCATTGGAGAGGAAATTGATGATGATCTGACGAAGTTTTTCGACGTCAGTGAACAGGCTTGCCGGCGCGTCCGCATCGATGACCAGGTCCAGGCGAAGGCCTTTTTCCGCAAACTGGGGTCGCATCAGTATCGTGAGGTTCTCGAGCAGGTCTGCCAGATCGACCTGGCTGGTGTTGAGCACGGTTTTCCCGGCATCAATGCGCGACAGGTCCAGTATGGTGTCGATAAGCGTCCGCAGATCGACACCGGCATCGTGGATAACCCGGGCCTGCTGGCGGTTCGCGTTGGAAAGGCCGGTATCATCCCGGGCCAGCATCTTGGACAACAGCAGTATCGAGTTCAGCGGCGTGCGCAGTTCGTGGCTGACGTTGGCAAGAAACTGCGACTTATACCGGTTGGAATCCTCCAGCGCCCGCGCATGCTCGCGCAGCGCACGGGTGTCCTCGGCATGTTTCTCAGCCAGGCGGGTCAGCGTATCACCCAGTACGCGAAGCTCCTCAGGTCGGGACCAGGCAAAGGTGACCGCCTCATCTTTTTCCAGCACAGTTGCCATCTTCTGAGTCAGCTCATCGCTAATCCGCTCGGCGCGAATCGCGAAAGCCCGGGCGACCAGAACGACCACCAGCAGCATCACGCTGATGACGATAGCCATACGCACCTCGAGTTCGCGAACAAACTCGACCAGGGGCGACGGGTCGACGCTGCGCCCGACCCACAGTGGCCCGCTGTCGCGGACAGGAAACAGTGGCAGCCAGAAGACCTGTCGTCCACCGTGTTGCCACAGACCCAGTTCGCCCTTGGAAAACAGGTTACTCAGCCCAACAAAATCCTCAAAGGCTGTGTGTTCAGGGCGGCCCTTGGAACTGCTGTCTGTGAGGTACTCACCGTTGTTCTGTACCCAGTAAATACCGTCATAGACGTGAGCCAGACCACCAACATCGAGGTTGACGACGACAACTCCATGCAGTTCGGGTATGCCCTCGGGTGATGATGAGGTGACCAGCGGGCTAATGAAGCTGAGCGTCATGAAGCGATTGGGAGCGGTATTGTCCACCGTTCGGTCCAGGCTGATCGGACTGGTAAGAACGGTACCCGGCGCGACGTTGAGACCGGCAGACAGAAAATCGAGGCGTGGCAGATCAGCGGCTTCATTGTCTGGTTCCAGCAGGCCAGTGCGCTGGTTCCGGTTCAGCGCCAGCGAAACCTTGCCGTGGCTGTCTATGAATATGATCTGGGTAATATCGAGTTGGTCAAACAGAATTCTGTTTGCCCAGTCGGCATACGCATTGCGGGCCTCGAGCAGTTTGTCCGCATCCTTACGGTCTTGCTCAGGCAGGACAATCCCCGGTTCAGGAAGCTTCGCAAACAACCGGACCATTTCCTGGCGACGGGTGATGTGCTGGTCAAGGTCGCGGAAGTCAGAACGGAGCTTTTCCAGGTAGGCCTTGTGGTAGAACTGCTCCAGCTTGTCAAATACCAGCGGCACGTTCATGGACACCGCGACCAGCAGCGGCGTCAGCCCCAGCAGCAGGAGAAACACGGAGATTTGGCTGCGAAGTTTCACAGAACAGGATCAGGAGCAGAGGCTCTCCGGCGGTGGGATTACGCCGATCAGGTCATGGAAGGGAAGTTTAATGGTGCCTGCGGCCAACAGCAAACGAGTTCGCGGGTGTTGAAACACCATGTGGTGCTTTTGACTAACCTGGGAAAGACGCGATCCTATGGGCGGCAATCACCGTATCGGCTCCCAGACGCGTAACCTTTGCGCTGATTATGCAGGTCGCGCGGCGCCAGCAGGTTTGGGAATAGGCGGCTTTCTGTAGGAGCACCCGTGCCGGGCATAAACGCCGATTCGATCCGTTCGGGCCCCGGGGGCGGTCCACGGCGGATAGCCACCCGTACAGGGTCATCGTTGCCCTCGCTGCGTGCAGGGCCCGGAAACCTGCGCCTTTCGGATAGTTTTCTGGACGGTCAAGTCAAAACCGTTGCTATAATCTGACCGGGGAGCAACAGGGCACGCCAGTGGGGCGGCGGGTGACTATTGCGGACCCGGCAAAGAGCGTACTATCAGTAAGCGTGGGGCTTGGAGCGCCGCGCGGAGGGGATGTTATGGGGAACGACTACTCGCAACTACCGAGTGCTCAGGACGACGACCGCGAACACGTACGTACCGGTATGAGTGTCGAGTCGCTGAAACGGGCATTGCTGGACAATCTGTTTTACGTACAGGGCAGATTCCAGGACGTGGCCACGGCTGGTGATTACTACCAGGCGTTGGCGTATACCATCCGCGACCGAATCCTCCGCTGTATGATTCAAACGGCCAAGGCAGCCAAGTATTCCGGCGCCCGCACGGTGTGCTATTTCTCCGCGGAATACCTGCTGGGGCCACATCTGGGCAACAATATTCTCAATCTGGGTATCGAAAATAGCGTCCGGCAGACCGTGACGGAGCTGGGGCTAGACCTGGATCAGCTGCTCGAGCAGGAAGAGGAACCCGGCCTGGGCAACGGCGGGCTGGGCCGGTTGGCGGCCTGTTACCTGGATTCGCTGGTGACGGCGCGGATTCCTGCCATTGGTTATGGCATTCGATACGAATTTGGCATCTTCGATCAGGAAATCAACGACGGCTGGCAGGTCGAGGTTTCCGACAACTGGCTGCATGAGGGAAATCCCTGGGAGATCCGTCGGCCGAAACTGACTTTCCAGGTGAAGCTGGGTGGCCATACGGAATGCAAACGTGACGACGCCGGCCGGCAGCACACCGTGTGGGTGCCGGACCGCGTGGTTAATGGGGTGGCTCACGATACGCCGATACTCGGCTATCGCGTCAACAATGCCAATCTTCTGCGTCTGTGGAAAGCGGAGGCGCCCGAATCCTTTAACTTCAAGTTTTTCAATGCTGGCGATTATTACTGTGCGGTATACCAGAAAGTCGTATCCGAGAACCTGACCAAGGTGCTCTATCCCAACGATGAGCCCGCTGCCGGCAAACAACTGCGTCTGGAACAGCAGTATTTATTTGTTTCCTGCTCCTTGCAGGACATGATCCGCATCCACAAGGTTGCCTGCGGCAATGGACTCGACAGTTTTCACAATAAATTCGTGGTGCAACTCAATGACACCCACCCGTCGATCGCAGTCGCAGAACTGATGCGCCTGTTGATCGACGAGCATGGCATGGACTGGGACAGCGCCTGGGACGTTACCCGCAACACCTTCGCCTATACCAACCACACGCTTCTGCCCGAAGCCCTGGAAAAATGGCCGGTCCACCTGTTTCAGTCACTCCTGCCGCGTTTGCTGGAGATCATCTACGAGATCAACCAGCGATTCCTGGACGAGCTGCGACTGAAGTATCCCTGGGACAATGACAGAATCATGCGCATGTCGCTGATCGAGGAGGGCACGGAACGGTCTGTACGGATGGCGCACCTGGCCTGCGTGGGCAGCTACGCGATTAACGGTGTCGCGGAACTGCACACCGACTTGCTCAAGAGTTCGGTGCTGCGTGATTTCTACGAGTTGTGGCCGGAGAAGTTCTCCAACAAGACCAATGGCGTGACACCGCGGCGTTTCATGGCGCTCAGCAATCCGCACTTGCGGAGACTGATTTCCAGCGCGATCGGCGACGGCTGGCTGACTGAGCTCGATCAGTTGCAGCGCCTCGAAGATTTCGCCGACGACACCGAGTTCCATGGCCAATGGCGGGCCTGTAAACGGGTCAACAAAGCCGCACTTGCCGACCATATTCTGGAACACACCGGTATAGCGGTCGATCCGGCCTCCATGTTTGATATACAGGTGAAACGTATCCACGAATACAAGCGCCAGCACCTCAACGTTCTGCATATCATAACCCTGTACAACCGCCTCAAGGCGAATCCAAACCTGGACATAGCGCCGCGCACTTTCGTCTTTGGCGGCAAGGCGGCGCCTGGCTACAGGACGGCAAAACTGATCATCAAACTGATCAACAGCGTCGGGGATGTTATCAGCCGCGACCGGAGCGTGCGGGACCATCTCAAGGTGGTCTATGTTCCGAATTTCAACGTGAAAAACTCGCGGTGGATCTATCCGGCCGCAGATCTTTCCGAACAGATTTCCACCGCCGGCAAGGAAGCATCCGGCACCGGCAACATGAAGTTTTCTCTTAATGGTGCGCTGACGATCGGCACGCTCGACGGTGCGAATGTCGAAATCCGGGATGAGGTTGGCCATGAAAATTTCTTTTTGTTCGGACTTACCGCCAGGCAGGTGCGGGAGTGTTGTGAAGAGGGTTACCATCCCCGTGAATTTTATGAACGCAATCCGCGCTTGAAGGAAGTCATCGATCTCATAAGCAACGGATTCTTTTCCCACGGCGACCCGGACTTGTTCCGCCCGCTGGTGGATTCACTGCTCAATGGCGATCCGTACATGCTGCTGGCCGATTACCAGTCCTACGTGAATGCCCAGGACGAAGCCGGTGACGCCTACCTGGACCAGGAGCACTGGACCCACATGTCGATCTTGAACGTGGCGCGCATGGGGAAATTTTCGTCGGATCGTGCAATCCGTGAGTACTGTGGGGACATCTGGAAGGTGGGGCCAATGGATGTGGCGCTGAAATCTTCCGCCGGGCAACAGGCGACTGTGATCGAAACCCACTGTCCCGGTGCCAAGCGTAAGAAATCCGCCGTCAGCAGCGGAGAGCTGCACTGACAGGAATTGCGCGCCGCAAAATGGTGCGCTGGTCGGGGGTGGTGGCCATGGCCTGTTTCGCTTGGCTTTTCCTGAGCCAGGTCAATTGGTGGCGCCTCGCCACTCACTAGGAGGCTGTCGGATTTGGGCGATCGTAGCGAGCAAGGTGGGAGGTCGAGGCCATTGTTTCGATCGTTTGAGGAGAATAGCCGTAGCTATTTGACGAAGAAGGATCGGGAAAATGGGGCGCTCTCCCACCGGCGCAGTAGATCAGTCCCAAATCCGACAGCCTCCTAGTATAGGGTGTCGATCGCGAAGCGGTTTGCTGCGGTATCCAGTGCCATGCGCGCAAACCGTTGGTTCGTGCGTTAAACGTGTTGTTAGCCAGGAGAGGTTTTATGAACGGTTCCGGTAAGTATGTATTTGCTTTCGAAGAGGGCGATGGCAAGAACAAGATGCTGCTGGGAGGCAAGGGGGCTAACCTCTGCGAGATGACCCAGATTGGCCTCAATGTGCCGCCCGGTTTCGTCATAACGACCGAAAGCTGTCTGTATTACCTGGAAAGCAAGAATCACGAACTGCCCGCGGGCGTGATGGAAGAGGTACGCAACCACATGCGCGCGCTCGAACAGAAAACCGGTAAGGGGTTTGGCGGCAGCTCCAATCCTTTGCTGGTTTCGGTGCGCTCCGGTTCCGCCATGTCCATGCCGGGCATGATGGACACGATCCTCAATCTGGGGCTGAACATTGACACCCTCAAAGGCTTGATTGCGCAGACCGGCAACGAGCGCTTCGGCTGGGATGCCTACCGGCGCTTCATCCAGTTGTTCGGCAAAGTGGCCCTGGGCGTGCCGGACGAAGAGTTCGATGCCGAGTTCGAGGCGGTCAAGGAAAAGGCGGGCGTGAAACAGGATGTCGGACTTGGTGCACGCGATCTCCACGAGATATCCGACCGGTTCCTGGATGTTGTCGAACGCGTGACGGGCAAGCCGTTTCCGGATGACCCCATGGAGCAGCTTGAGATTGCCATCAAGGCGGTATTCAACTCATGGATGGGCAAGCGCGCCGTTGATTACCGGCGCGAGTTCAACATTACACCGGCTATGGCCAATGGCACCGCGGTCAACGTCGTCACCATGGTGTTCGGTAACCTGGGTGACGATTGTGCCACCGGCGTGGGCTTTACCCGCTATCCCGATACCGGTGAAAACCGCCTGTTTGGCGAATACCTGGTGAACGCACAGGGTGAAGATGTGGTAGCCGGCATCCGCACGCCCAAACCGATCGACGCACTGCAGGAGGAAATGCCGGACATGTACCGGGAACTGCTGCAGTTGCGCGACCGGCTGGAGTCCCATTACCGGGAGGTGCAGGACTTCGAATTCACCATCGAAAATGGGCGCTTTTACTGCCTGCAGACGCGTAACGGCAAGATGAATGCCACGGCACTGGTGCGTACTTCGGTGGAGATGATGCGCGAAGGGTTGATCAGCAAGGACGAAGCGCTGTTGCGTATACAACCGCAGATGCTCGAGCAGCTGCTGTTTCCGCAACTCGATCCTTCCACCCGGGCGACGCCAGTGGCGCGCGGCCTGCCGGCCTCACCCGGCGCGGGCGTTGGGCATGCCGTGTTTGATGCCGATCGTGCTGAGCAACAGGGTCGCGGCGGTCACCGCGTCATACTGGTACGTGAGGAAACCAAGCCCGAGGATATCCACGGCTTTTTTGCCTCACAGGGCATTCTTACGGCGCGCGGCGGCAAGACCTCTCACGCTGCCGTAGTGGCGCGCGGTATGGGCAAACCCTGCGTCGCCGGCGCCGAAGGAATTCACGTTGACGTGCGTATGCGCAAGGCGTTTGTCGGTGAGCACACCATCAACGAGGGCGACCTGATTACCATTGACGGCACCACGGGCGACGTCTATCTGGGTGAAGTGCCGATGATCGAGGCCGAGTTTTCCTCCGAACTGAAAACCCTGTTGCAGGGGGCGGATGAGGCGGCCCGCCTCAAGGTCATGGCCAACGCTGATACACCACACGACGCCGAAAGAGCGCTCAAATACGGTGCCATGGGCATTGGTTTGTGCCGCACCGAACGCATGTTCAATGCGAGCGACAGGTTGCCTATCGTCATCGAAATGATCGTCGCCGAAACCACCGAGGCGCGACAGCAGGCACTGGACAAATTACTGCCGATCCAGCGCAATGACTTCAAGGGTATATTCAAGACGATGGCGCCCAGGCCGGTGACGATTCGTCTGCTGGATCCGCCCATCCATGAGTTTCTGCCCTCGGAAAACCAGCTGGTCGATGAGCTCAAGCAACTGGGCCACCTGAAGGAAACGGTGATGGGCATGAACATCCTCTCCGAGGCTGTGCGCTTCATGTACAGCGGGCAGGAAGCGCCGACGGTCGAGTGCCTGACAGAACCGCGTCTGGTCGATGAGGCCATCGCAAAAAAGGAAACCATGCTGAAGAAGGTGCGTGCCCTGTACGAAGTGAACCCCATGCTGGGTCATCGCGGTGTGCGCCTCGGGCTGTCGTTTCCGGAAATCTACTCCATGCAGATCAGCGCGGTGCTGGAAGCCGCGGCGGAATGCGTCATGGAGGGTTTTGATGTCCACCCGGAAATCATGGTGCCGCAAGTGTGCACCGCGCAGGAACTCAAACGGGTCAAGAGTTATGTTGACGCCGTGCACACGGTGGTGGAGCACAAGCACGGCATCAAGGTGGACTTCAAATTCGGATCCATGATGGAAGTGGTGCGCTCCTGCATGCGTGCCGGCAGCCTGGCCGAGGAAGCCGAGTTCTTTTCGTTTGGTACCAACGACCTTACCCAGGCGACATTCTCGTTCTCGCGCGAAGATGCCGAGAACAAGTTTCTGCCCATGTACAACGAAAGAGGTATTCTGCAGGACAACCCGTTCGAGGTGCTGGACATCAAGGGCGTGGGCAAACTGATGGAACTGGCAATTGGCTGGGGCAGGGAAACCCGGCCGGACATGAAGGTGGGTATCTGTGGCGAGCACGGCGGCCACCCTGCCTCCATACAGTTCTGCCACGCTATAGGGCTGAGCTATGTGTCCTGCTCGGGACCACGAGTTCCGGTGGCGCGGCTCGCTGCGGCGCACGCCGCGCTGCTCGAACAGGACGCCTGAGAGCACCGCAAAGGCCTGCGTTCCCGCCCCGGGTGGTGGTCGAAACAGCCTTAAGAAACAAGCAGTTAACTATCGCTCAGGTCCCGCGCTTCGCGCCGCGGGAAGCAAGGGACCTGAAGTTGTCGAGGTCGGGGAGCGGTTCTGTAGGAACCCGCCCCGCCAGCCCCTGTGCCCCTTGGGCGCGCCCGGCGCCCAGGCAGTAAATTAAGCATTTACTAATACCTCACTCGCTGGTTATAATGATAACCATTCTCGTTTAACGCGGGTTCGCGAAGCATGCCCAGTCAAACCCTGATGGAGACCCCCGTGGGTCAGAAGGTGCGCCTGGTGGCCATCGACGGTGGCCGGCAGCTGGTGCGCCGTCTGCTGTCCCTGGGCCTGTCGATCGGTGCCGAAGTCGAGGTGCTGCATCATCGCGGCCCGGGTGTTGTCGTAGGCCGTCACGGCAACCGCGTTGCGCTGGGCAAGGGTATCGCCGACAAGCTACGCGCCGAGGTGCTCGAGTAATGGCGGGCTGTTGCGAGTCTGCAGCCGGCACCCGTAAGCACAAGGCCGCACTGACTGTCGCTTTGGCGGGCAACCCGAATTGCGGCAAATCAGCACTGTTCAACGCCTTTACCGGAATTCGCCAGAAGACGGGTAACTGGCCCGGTGTTACGGTGGAACGCAAGGAAGGTCGTTTCGAACTTGACGGGCGCGAAGTTGCCGTCATCGATCTTCCGGGCATCTATTCGCTTGACGCGAGTTCCCTTGATGAAAAGGTAACGCGTGACTACCTGTTGTCGCGCGATGCCGATCTCATCGTCAATGTTCTCGATGCCGCCAACCTGGAACGCAACCTTTATCTGACCGTCCAGCTGCTGGAAATGGGGGTGCCGGTTGTGCTGGCGCTCAATATGATGGATGTGGCGCGCAAGCGCGGCATCAACATTGACACCGGGTTGTTGTCGGAAAAGCTGGGGTGCCCGGTTGTGCCCGTGGTTGCAGTCAGTGGCGAGGGTATCACGGAGCTGAAGGCGCGCATGCTTGCGGTCGCCGACGGCCGTGAGCAGGGTGGGTTCTCGCTGGCGCTGGACGAAGTCGTCGAACAGGCTGTGGCGGATCTGGCGCTGGATTTCAGTCGGCAGCCGGCGATCAACCGCCGCTGGCTGGCGATCGAGCTGATGGAGAACGACGCAGGTGACAGCGATAAACTGCCCTCCGCGCTGGCGGACAAACGCGCTTACTGGCGCCAGCAAGTCACGGACCGCGCCGGTGAAGAGGCCGACATCCTGATCGCCGATACGCGTTACAGCCACGCACATATGCTGGCACAGACTGTGTCGCGTAATTGCGGCAGACTGACGCGAACCTTCAGCGACCGGATCGATCGGCTGGTGTTGGGCAACTGGACCGGTATACCGGTGTTCCTCACCATCATGTATATGATGTTTCTGTTTACTATCGATATCGGTGGAGCCTTTATCGATTTCTTCGACGGGACGGCCAATGCACTGTTCGTTACCGGGTTTGGCAAACTCCTTACCGCTGCTGGCCTGCCGGACTGGGTGCGCGTCTTTCTCGCTGACGGCGTCGGCGGAGGCGTACAGATTGTAGCCACTTTCATTCCGGTGATTGCCGCTCTTTACCTGTTTCTGTCGATACTCGAAGACTCTGGATACATGGCGCGCGCGGCGTTCGTCATGGATCGTTCCATGCGTGCCATCGGCTTGCCGGGCAAGGCCTTCGTTCCCTTGATTGTCGGCTTCGGCTGCAACGTGCCGGCCATCATGGCGACCCGTACCCTGGAAAACGAGCGCGAGCGCAAGCTGACCATCCTCATGAACCCGTTCATGTCCTGCGGTGCGCGTTTGCCGGTTTACGCCCTGTTTGCCGCAGCCTTCTTTCCGGCGTCCGGACAGAACATTGTGTTCGCGCTGTATCTGACCGGAATAGCGGTTGCGATTTTTACCGGCCTGCTGATGAAACGCACCCTGCTGCCCGGCAGCAGCAGCGGCTTTATGATGGAGCTACCCCCGTATCATATGCCCACACTCAAAGGTATCCTGCTGCGCGCCTGGGATCGGGTGCGCCTGTTCCTGAAGGAGGCCGGGCAGGTCATCATTCTCATGGTGCTGGCGCTGAACCTGCTCAATTCGATCGGCACCGACGGTTCTTTCGGCAATGAAGACAGCGAAAAGTCGGTACTCAGTGCGGCCAGCCGGGTAGTGACGCCGGCGTTCGCACCGCTGGGTATTCGCGAAGACAACTGGCCAGCGGTGGTCGGCATATTCTCCGGCATCCTCGCCAAAGAAGTGGTTGTCGGGACGCTGGACAACCTGTATTCGGGACTTGCCAGCGACGGTGCAGTCCACTCGGCAGTGGAATCCAATGTGTGGCAGCAGTTGACCGAGGCAGCTGCCACCGTGCCCGCGAACCTTGCCGCGGTGAGTGAGAAGCTGCTTGACCCCATGGGCGTGGAGATCGGTGATGTCAGCGACACCCGCGCGGCAGCCGCGGAACAGGGCGTAAACGAAGGCGTGTTCGGCGCCATGGTCACGCGCTTTGACGGTCAGGCTGGCGCGTTTGCCTACCTGTTGTTCGTTCTGCTGTATTTTCCCTGCGTGGCCACCATCGGCGCTATCCGCCGAGAGGCGGGCCGGTCCTGGGCGGCATTCGTGGCCACCTGGACAACGCTGGTCGCTTATATCACGGCGTCGAGTTTCTACCAGATCGCGACCTACAGCGCACACCCGGGCGCATCCAGCACCCTTCTAATCGTGTTGTGGAGCGCTGTTGCGCTGCTGGTGTTCATATTGCGTCGATGGACGCAGCACCACCGCGAACCGGCGACACAGCCCGCGCAGGTCGAGATATGATCCTGTCCGATATCCGCCATTACCTGCAAAAACGGGGGCAGGCCAGCCTCGCCGACCTCGCGTTGCATTTCGATGCCGATCCGGACGCGATACGGGGTATGCTGCAAGTGTGGATGCGAAAAGGCATGGTGCATAAACAGGTGGCAACCGCCTCCTGCGGCAGCAGCTGCACGAAATGTGATTCGGCGGCAATTGAAATCTATGCCTGGCTCAGCTCCTCCGAGCCCGAGCGGGAGTTCCTGCTGGCCGATTGTCGTCAGCGGCCTGCTGACCTGAATTGAGTGGGGTGTCGCACCAATAAATGCGGCTGTTCTCACAGGCACTCATCATCCGCTGTTCAATACCATTGTTCTAATCAGCCCGGGCATGCACGCATGGCGGCCATTCCGGGCGCATCCCTGATTTTCGTCGACAATCGGTGAACGGCCCGTTGCTACCGCTCCACCCAGGGTAGCGGACCGAACGGGCCAAGCGCCTCCCGGCGCCACCAGTTTCCCGTGCGGGCGCCTTCTTCGGCGTTGGTAAACTCGTAACGGTAGGCATAGACGCGTATATAGCGCGGTGCCTCGTTGGGGAAGGGATTGCTTTCCAACAGTGCAATCACCGGCGGCGAATTCTTAAGCAGGCCCTGCAAGAACTCGTAAAACCAGGGCAGGTGTACGGGGCCCAATGTAACAAACCACATCTGCCAGTCCAGCCGAGGCTGAAACGGGATGACCACGGGAGGGCGTTTGTTAAGGTCTTCCGGTTTGTATTTGAACTCGTAGCGACGCCAGTCCTTGCCATCGATGGAACCTACCACTTCCAGTTCGATACGTTCAGTTTTCATGGTGGGAAAGACGTGGTAGCTGCTCACCACCCGGTAGGCCTCGGCGTAGTCGAGCACCTTGCCGATTGTTGGGTCGGTCACAGGCTGCATTCTACTCAACTCCCAGAGATGTCCCGCGCTGGCGAAAAGAATGGCTGCTGCCAGCGCCCCGGTGGCCACACGGATGGCCGCCGGCGGCGAGCCGTCCGGCCCGCGGTCGACAATCAGCTTTGCTTTCAACCAGGACGGGGTCCTGTTGTCCAGCGCCTGGTCATCGAACAGGAACAGGCACAGGGCGATAGTCAGGAAGTTGAACCAGTTGTGGTTGCTGGTCAGGATGATGAGCACCTGCCAGAAGATAGTCAGCCAGGCGGCGGTGAACCGCCAGCGCCGTGGCAGGAACATCATGAAGGGTACCACCAGCTCAATAAACAGTGTCGCGGCGGTGCCGGTTTTCAACAGCCACTCCGGCAGCTGGTTGGCATACCACGCCAGTGGCGTTGGCAGTGGCTGCACCTGGAAGTAATAGTTCAACGCAGTGAGGCCCGACCAGGTAGGGTCCCCGCTGGTGAGTTTGGAAAGGCCGGACATGAAGCGCAGTCGGAACAGCAGCCAGCGGAACAGCAGCACCAGCACGCGGGAGCGTGGGGTGAGAAAGATAGCCAGAAAGCCGCTCTCGAGCAGCAGGCCGTCCCATTGAAAATTCAGAAATGGCTGGCAGGCGTGATAAATCGACAGGTACAGGATATAGGCCGCCACCAGGGCAGTGCGTTGCCAGCGGCCCAGGATAATCAGTACGGCAACCGCGCAACCCGACCAGGCCGCACCGCTCAGTGCTGCGTCGCTGCTGTTCAGCCAGAACAGCGTCGGTAAGCGCAGATAGTCAAAGGTGTCCGGTGCGCTCACGGCGGCCAGCTTCTGCGCAAATGGCAGAATACCCTCACTGCCCGCGAGGCCCAGGATCTGGGTCGCTATGGAAAAGAATGCGATCAGGTAGAAAAGGCCCAGCAGGCGCAGGAACAATGCGGATATCAGGCGGTAGCTGCTTCCGGTAACCGTGGTCATGTGGAAAAGTATCCCGCCCCGTAGCGTGCACCATCACTCGGGCAGGGTAAACGCCGCCCCCTGATGATGATTCAGTTGGTCTGGGAGCCTACCCGGCTCATCGGATTTCCCGGATGGAGCCGGGTAGTGTCCCCCCTCTTGTTACTTCTCGCTGGCTTTCGTGCTGCTCTGCTGCGGTGCAGCGGGAACCACATTCGGCGTATAAGGAGCACCCCAGCCGTAACCGGGATAACCGCCCCAGCCGTAACCGGGATAACCGCCCCAGCCGTAACCAGGATAACCGCCCCAGCCGTAACCGGGATAACCGCCCCAACCATAATAGGGGTAATAGCCATAATAGTCGTAGTAGTCACCGTAGCCCCGGCCGTAGCCGCGGCCGTGACCGCTGAAGCCGATGGAAAAGTCGATATCACCCCACAGGTCACCGAGACCGTCACCCCACCAATCGTTGAAGCCGTTTCCCCAACCAGGGCCGCCCCAGCCGGGCCAACCCCAACCGGGACCCCCCCACCAGGCTTGTGCGCTGGTCAGGGGCAGCGAGCTCGCGCCGGCGAGCAAACAGGCAAGCAGTGTCTTGTTGACTTTTGTCATAGGAATACCCTCCGATCTGCCAAGCTGGTCTGGCTGACGCCAAGTCTACGCCAATACCGCCGCAGGGCCTGCCAGATTAATCCGAGGGCCACTAACGGCACTTTAAAAAGTAATGTAAGCGCACAATTTTTCATTGACAAAAGTCAATAAAAAACGGGGTCAAACCTGCTGGGTGCCCTCGGTAGCGGATAAATCCGGGTAAGGGTGCGAAGGTTCCTGTCGGTATTGTGCGAGTAGCGCGCTGAACTGTGCCGCGGTGACCGGTTTGCTAATTAGGTTGCCTTGTATTTCGTCGCACTGCCAGCCCCGGAGTCGCTGTTTCTGCTCATCGGTCTCCACGTCTTCGGCAACTGCGCCCAGCTCCAGGAGGCTGTCGGACTTGGGCGATCGCAGCGAGCAAGGTGGAGGGCGAGGCCATTTTTTCGATCGTTTGAGGAGAATAGCCGTAGCTATTTGACGAAAAGGATCGGGAAAATGGGGCGCTCTCCCACCGGCGCAGTAGATCAGCCCCAGGTCCGACAGCCTCCTAGAACCGTACAGACGATAAGGGCGACGCTGCTGGTTGTCTGGTCCGCGATGAATTGTTGAAACGGCGTAACGGCGCGCTCAA
Source organism: uncultured Gammaproteobacteria bacterium (assembly GCA_963814945.1). GTDB lineage: Bacteria > Pseudomonadota > Gammaproteobacteria > DSM-19610 > DSM-19610 > Thiogranum. The sequence goes on along the minus strand of CAWFEQ010000012.1, from coordinate 15,338 downwards.
ATTTTCGCTCGAGCGGCGTATGAACGGGGCGTGCGTCAGTATCGTTGCGGCGACTCATGGCATTAGTCCGCAGTTGGCGGTGGAGAATTTCCCGATAAAATAAATGTTGACTAAAACACTCAGGTATTCTACAACTATACCTGACTTTTCTAGTCAAGAATTAGCCAGGCAATAACCCAGTGGTTTTGCGGAAAAAACCGACGATTTACCGGGACAGCATGAGTGACTGGGCTGTGCCGGCAGGCATGTTGACATCCCGGATGTCCGTTGGGCAAGGAGTAGAGTCTGATGAATGGTAATACGCAGGGCGTGACAGAGTTGATCCGCAGGGAGTACCAGCAGGGGTTCGTCACCGATATCCAGTCGGACACGCTGCCACCGGGCCTCGACGAAGGGGTGGTGCGCGCAATTTCGCTGAAGAAGCAGGAGCCGGACTGGATGCTGGAATGGCGGCTCGCTGCGTATCGCCACTGGTCGCAGCAGCGCGAACCGGATTGGGCCTCAGTGCACCATCCAGCGATTGACTACCAGGCGATCTCCTATTATGCCGCGCCCAAGTCGACGCCGGGTCCCAGTTCGCTGGACGAAGTCGACCCCAAGTTGCTGGAGACTTATGCGAAGCTCGGTATTCCGCTGGAGGAACAGAAGGCGCTTGCCGGTGTCGCCGTAGACGCCGTTTTCGACAGCGTGTCGGTCGCCACCACGTTCAAGCACAAGCTCTCTGAGGCTGGCGTGATTTTTTCTTCCATTTCCGAAGCGGTGCGCGAACATCCCGAGCTGGTGCAGCAGTATCTGGGTACCGTGGTGTCCTATCGGGACAACTTTTTTGCTTCGCTGAATGCAGCGGTTTTCAGCGACGGCACCTTTGTGTACGTGCCCAAGGGGGTGCGCTGTCCGATGGAGCTGTCGACCTACTTCCGCATCAACAGCGCCAAAACGGGTCAGTTCGAACGCACCCTGATAATCGCCGACGAGGGCAGCCACGTCAGTTATCTCGAAGGCTGCACCGCACCGATGCGTGACGAGAACCAGTTGCACGCCGCGGTGGTCGAACTGGTAGCGCTGGACGACGCCCGTATCAAGTATTCCACCGTGCAGAACTGGTACCCAGGCGACGAGCAGGGGCGCGGTGGCATCTACAACTTCGTCACCAAGCGCGGGGACTGCCGCGGCGCGCGTTCGCACATCTCCTGGACCCAGGTCGAGACCGGCTCGGCAATCACCTGGAAGTATCCGAGCTGCATACTGCGCGGTGACGACGCGGTGGGTGAGTTCTATTCAGTGGCCGTGACCAAGGACTACCAGCAGGCGGACACCGGCACCAAAATGATTCACATGGGCCGCAACACGCGCAGCACCATCGTTTCAAAGGGTATTTCGGCGGGACACGGGAGCAACGCCTACCGCGGTCTGGTACGTATGACGCCCAAGGCTGAAAACGCGCGCAACCATACCCAGTGCGATTCGCTGCTGATCGGCGACCGCAGCGCGGCACACACCTTCCCGTATATCGAGGTGCGCAATCCGACGGCCAAGGTCGAGCACGAGGCCACCACCTCGAAGATTGGTGACGACCAGCTGTTCTACTGCCGTGCTCGCGGGCTGTCCGAAGAGGATGCCGTTTCCATGATTGTCAATGGCTTCTGCAAGGAAGTGTTCAAAGAGCTGCCGATGGAGTTTGCCGCGGAGGCGCAGAAGCTGCTCAGCGTGAGCCTCGAAGGCGCTGTTGGCTAGGCCTGACAGCACAGTTGCAACAGGAGACATAGAAACATGTTGAAAGTGACGGATTTACGGGTTTCGATTGACGATAAGCCGATTATCAATGGACTCAGCCTGCACGTCAGGCCCGGCGAGGTTCATGCCATCATGGGGCCCAACGGGTCCGGCAAGAGCAGCTTTGCGCACGTTCTTGCGGGCCGGGAAGGCTATGCCGTGACCGGCGGAGAAGTGCGTTTCGACGACGAGGACCTGCTCGGTCTGTCGGTCGAGGAACGCGCGCGCAAAGGACTGTTCCTGGCGCTGCAGTACCCGGTCGAACTGCCCGGTGTGACCAACATGGTGTTTCTGCGCGAATCGCTCAATGCGATACGCGCCGCGCGCGGTGAAAAAGCGCTGGACGCCACCGCATTCATAAAACTGGTGCGCGACAAAGCCAAGCTGGTGCAAATGAATCCCGAGCTGCTGAAGCGCTCGGTCAACGCCGGTTTTTCCGGGGGCGAAAAGAAACGCAACGAGATCCTGCAGCTGGCTCTGCTGGAGCCCCGGCTGGCGATTCTGGACGAAACCGACTCGGGTCTGGATATCGACGCGCTGCGCGTCGTGGCCGACGGCGTCAACGCATTGCGCTCGCCGCAGCGGGCCTTCATCCTCGTGACCCACTATCAGCGCCTGCTGGAGTACATCGAGCCGGACTATGTGCACGTGCTGTCCGCTGGACGTATCGTGCGCTCCGGCGACAAGTCGCTGGCCCTGGAGCTGGAGCGCCGCGGTTACGGCTGGATCGCGGGGGAGGCGGCGGCATGAATGCCATGCTGCAACCGGTCGAACGCTACTGCGCCATGATCGAAGCGGCTGCGCCGTCGCTGCCCGGAAGACACGCGGACTGGTTGAGCGTGCAGCGGTCTCAGGCGGCGGAGCACTTCGCGCGACAGGGTTTTGCGACACGCAAGGATGAGGCCTGGCGCTACACCAGCCTGGAGCGGCTACTGGAGCAATCCTGGACGCTGCCGGTCGCCCACCCGGACGCCGGGTCCTTAGCCCACACGGATATTGACCGCTGCCAGATCGCGGGCAACGCGGTGGCGCGGCTGGTGTTCCTCAATGGCCGCTGGCTGTCGGCGTTTTCCTCCAGCGGCGAGGTGCCTCCCGGGCTTCAGGTCGGCAGCCTGCACAATATGCTGGAACAGCACCCGCAGCAGCTTGCACCCTGGCTGGGGGCCGCGGCGTGCGCTACCGTTTCGAGCTTCACGGCGTTGAATACGGCTCTGATCGACGACGGCGCCTGGATACGTGTCGCCGCGGGCGCCCACCTCACAGGGCCGGTGGAGCTGCTGTACCTGACCGCCGGCGAAGACACCGCGGCGGTCCACCCGCGCAACGTCCTGGTGCTGGAAGAGGGCGCGGAGGCAACAGTGGTTGAGCACTACGCCAGCCTGGACGATGCCGCCTGCTTCACCAACAGCCTGACCGAGGTGCTGCTGGGCGGGCGTGCCCGCCTGGAACACCTGCGCCTGCAGGACGAGAATCCGGTGGCACGGCACATCAGTACCGTCTTCGTAGAGCAGGGCGAATCGAGCCACTACCAGGGGCGCGCTGTGAGTCTTGGCGGTCTGTGGGCGCGCAGCGAGTATCACAACCAGATGCGCCACACGCAGGCGCGCTGCGAACTCGACGGCCTGTATGTCGCCGGCGATCGGCAGCTGAACGATGTGCACCTGGATATCGGTCATGCCGTGCCCGCGTGCAGCAGCCGCGAACACTTCAAGGGCATTCTGCTTGGCCGCGGTCGCGCCGTGTTTGACGGCAGGATCCGGGTGGAGATCGACGCCCAGAAGACCGACGCGCAGCTTACCAACGATAACCTGCTGCTGTCGCGTGACGCCGAAGTGGATACTAAGCCGCAGCTGGAGATCTTTGCCGACGACGTGAAATGCAGTCACGGCACTACCGTCGGCCAGCTGGATCCGGCACAGGTGTTCTATCTGCGTTCGCGCGGTATCGCGGCAGACGCTGCGCAGCGCATGCTGTGCCTGGGGTTTGCCGCGGAGATCCTTGAAAACTGTTCAGTGAACGCGTTCCGGAACCGCGTCGAGCAGCGCCTGCAGCAGCGCCTGGCAGACGGCGCGGAGAACAGCCTTAGTGGAGAGTAACAGACATGTTTGAACGCAACATTCGTTTCCTCGATAAGGATAACGCCATGAACAATCCCAAGGCGGAGCCAATCACTGGCGACACCCTGGAAGAGCAGCTCGTCAGCGCGCTGCGCTCGGTCTACGACCCGGAAATCCCGGTCAACATCTATGACCTTGGCCTGATCTACAGCATGGACATCCGCGACCACCAGCATGTCGATATCCGCATGACCCTCACAGCGCCCGCGTGCCCGGTCGCCGGCAGCATGCCGGGCGCGGTTGAACATGCGGCGAAACGGGTTCCGGGCATCGAGACCGCGCACGTCGAACTGGTCTGGGATCCGCCCTGGACGCAGGAACGCATGAGCGATGAGGCGCGTCTGGAGCTGGGCCTGATGTAGGCCCCTGATCATCAGCTTACGGAGTGATTGCAGAATGAGTGTTCAACTGACGGCAGCCGCAGCACAGCGCGTGCAGACCATGCTGGACAAGCGCGGTCACGGTCTGGGCCTGCGGCTGGGTACGCGCAAAAGCGGTTGCAGCGGCTTTGCCTATGTCGTGGACTATGCCGACGCCATCGGCAGCGACGATACGGTGTTCGAAAGCCATGGTGTGAAAGTAGTGGTCGAGCAGGGCAGCCTGCCGGCGCTCGACGGCATGGAGATTGACTATGTGCGCAGCAACCTGCTCAATGAGGGCTTCGAGTTCCGCAACCCCAACGTCACGGATACCTGTGGCTGCGGTGAATCATTCAGTGTATAAGGCCGAAACTGGAGACATGGGCATGACCGACCTGGCAGACATCGTGGACACCTTCGAACTGCTCGGTGACTGGGACCAGCGCTACCAGTATCTGATCGAGCTGGGCGAACAACTGCCCCCCATGCCGGACGCGCTGAAGACCGAGGATAACCGCGTCAAACCGTGCATGAGCACCGTCTATATCACCGCCTATACGGATCCCGATCATCCCGACCGCGTGCGTTACCACGGCGATTGCGACACCGCGATCATCAAGGGGGTGCTGGCCTTGCTGATCGAGCTGGTTTCGGGGCGGACCGTCACAGAGATTCAGGCTATCGATATGGACGAGATCTTCGAACAGTTGCAACTCGGTGAACACCTCTCTCCGAACCGCCACGTCGGCGTCTACGCCATTGTTGACCTCATGAAGGCGCAGGCCCGCAAGCTGCACCCGCGCAAGACCGAGGTGGCCTGACGCAAAACGGAGACAGCGCGATGGACACTCAGGCCCATCTCCGCTCTTCCGCCTACTGGATTATCGTGGCCGGTCTGTTGCTGGCGTTACTGTCGGCCCTGGTACCCCACTACCAGGCCGGCTACAAGCTCATGTACGGCGTGCTGCTGAGCGGTATGCTGCCATACCTGATCTATGGCATCGCTGCGCCGCTGCTGCGCACCGGTCTGATCCTCGTCGCCGGCCTGGGCCTGCTGACGGTCCACGCCTGGCTGGTCATCAGCGAACGGTTTATTGACGGTGCCGACTACAGTGACGGCATGATCTACTATGTGCCGCTGCTGCTCGCCCTGGTGCTGCTGCCGCTGCTGGTCATGGCGCTGCGCAAACCCTACTGACCCACGTTCGCCCTATCATTGCATAAATGCAGGTTGGGCTTCGCTGCGCTTAGCCCAACCCACGCTCAGCGCCAAGCTACGCACGCGTGTTGGACTTCACCCGATGTGAATTCCACCAACAGGGCCGTTACCCGTCAGGTAACCCCTAAACAACAGGGTTCGCTCGAATCCTGGCGGTATTTTTATGTAACTGTCAGGTTTACATAGCCGCCGGAGCCGCCTGCGGGACAGGAAAACGCGCAGACCTTGTCACACGACATCGGTTAAGATGCCGGTGCAACCCGGTATTCTTGGCAGACGATCAGGGTCATACAATGCGGCGTTTTTCGGTGCGGGTACAGGCGGTCATGGCCGATCCTCTGGGGTTCATAGGGCAGGTTCTGGCCGCGTTTCGTGCTAACCAGGGCTTCCTGCTGGCCGGCGCCGTGGCGTATTACACGCTGCTCTCCATCGTGCCGATGTTTGCGCTGATTCTGGTGTTGCTGTCGCAGGTGCTGGAGCCACAGCACCTGCTCAACATTACGGAACGCTATATGGAGCTGGTGGCACCGGGTCGGGCTCAGGCGCTGATGGAGCAGATCGAAGTGTTTATCGTCAACTGGAAGCTCATCGGGATTGTGGGCCTGCCAGTATTGCTGTTTTTCAGTTCTCTGGCGTTTACGGTGCTGGAAAACGCCATGTCGGTCATCTTTTTCAACCGCGTCGCCATCAAGCGCCGACACTTTCTGGTTTCCGCCATACTGCCCTATGTCTACATCCTGCTGCTTGGCCTGGGGTTACTGGTTGTGACCCTGGTGAGCAGCAGTCTGGATGCTTTGTCCAGCGGCGACGTTTCGGTGCTGGGGCACGCGTGGTCGCTTAGCGGGGTCAATACAACTTTCTTGTACCTGTCAGGCGTGACCGGTGAAATTCTCCTGCTCACATCGCTGTATCTGGTTATGCCGGTGGGCCGCATCGCCCTGCGGCACGCCCTGGTCGGCGGTGTGACCGCCGCGGTATTCTGGGAGATTACGCGGCACGTTCTGGTCTGGTATTTCTCGACACTGTCAATCGTTAACGTGGTCTATGGCACCTTCGCCACCGCGGTGGTTATACTCCTGAGCCTGGAAGCCGCGGCGCTGATACTGCTGCTCGGCGCCCAGGTCATCGCCAGCTACGAGCATCTCGGCACCGCGGACGAAGCGACGCACGGACTGGAAACCTGACGGGCGCCGGTGTCTATGGCCTAGGAGTCTGTCGGACTTGGGGTGATCTACTGCGCCGGTGGGAGAGCGCCCCATTTTCCCGATCCTTTTCGTCAAATAGCTACGGCTATTCTCCTCAAACGATCGAAACAATGGCCTCGCCCTCCCACCTTGCTCGCTACGATCGCCCAAGTCCGACAGCCTCCTAGCTGGTAATTCGATTTGCGGACCATACCCAATCATTGCATAAATGTAGGTTGGGCTGAGCGCAGCGAAGCCCAACAGCGTTACCGAATCGCCTGACACCTCAACGAGACGGCTGGCCGAAACCTCGACACCCCGTCATCGCTGCCCGATTGGTGTTGGGCTTCGCTGTGCTCAGCGCCAACCTACGCACTACAGGTTTCTGCAATTCACTGTAGGAGCACCCGTGCCGGGCACAAACGCCGTCCCCCGGCGCGATTCACTGCCAGGCACCCTAAAGGGTATAACAGGTCGCTCCCACGGCGGGATTCCTGCAGTGATTGGATACATCCACTTTTGCCCGGTTCAATAATAACGGCTGCGAGCACAACAGGGCTGTGTCGCGCGTCATGCGGGATCAAAGTCATGCAGTCCAGACAGTGGGGGCATGCAGCTGACCTGCGCGAGCCAGGGCGAGCGTCACGCGGACAACCAGCCATACCACATCGGCAAGGTCACCATGCTGAGCGCCGTGGTCACGGTCACCGCCGTCGCATAGAGCGTGACGTCCAGGTCATAGCGGTCGCAGAGCACAATGCCAAGTACCATGCTTGGCATGGCGGCTTCCATGACAACGGCCGCGTACCATTCGCCCGACAGGCCGATGGCCGAGGTGAACAGCGCGGCGAGAGCGGGAACCAGCAGTAAACGCAACACGACCACCGGCACGACGGTTGGCAGTGTTTGCCATTGAGCGGGGCCCCACTGCAGACTGAGGCCCAGGGAGAACAGCATCAGCGGCACCACGCCACGGTCCAGCAGTCCCAGGAAACCACCCAGGAGAGAAGGCATCGGTATCTTCAGCACGTTCAGCAGCACGGCCGTGGCACCGGCCCACAAGGCCGGGATGCGCAGCAGTTCCCGTAGCATGTTGGCGACTCCGGCCTGCGCACCGCCATGGCGGGCGGCGACCAGAATGCCGAGTGTGAACAGCAGGGGCGTGCAGGCGAACAGATCGTACTGGATCGCAACGCTGCGCGCCCAGGGTCCGAAAGTTGCCTCCAGAACCGGCAGCCCAAGATAGGTGACGTTGGGGAAGGTGCTCGCCAGAATGACCGCTCCAGTGACAGCCGGTCGCGTCGCGCAGAGCCGACAGGAAAGCGCACTCAGCAGCAGGCCGCTGATAACCGCAAAGGCCGCCGAGAGGGCGATAAGCAAGGTTATATTGCCCAACCTCGCTTGCCACAGTACCGAAAGCACCAGCGCCGGTAGCAACAGGTAGTAAACCAGGGAGGTCAGAACCTTGCGTGTCTGCACGGGTTCCAGACCCGCGGGGTGGAGCCAGCGCCAGCCGACACCGCAGACAATCAAACCACCCATCTGTACCAGAACTTCGAGCATCGCTCACTCACCGTGTGCCGGGCGGGCCCCGGACTCTGTCGGTGCCGATGTTATGGGAAATAGCCTGCACAGGCCATCGGGCCTAGGTTAGAATGCGGCGTGTTCTTCGCTGGCAAGCCGCTGTGCCCGATATCGTACTCGCCACCCTTAACGCCAAATACATTCACGCCTCGCTGGGGCTGCGGTATCTGTATGCCAACCTCGGGGGGCTGCGCGAGCGTGCCACCATCGCCGAGTTCACCTGCGACCAACGGCCGGCCGATGTTGCCGAAACGCTGCTGGGGTTGCAGCCGCGGATTGTCGGCCTTGGGGTGTATATCTGGAATGCCGAGGAAACCCTGAAGCTGGTAGCGACACTGAAGCAGGTGGCGCCACAGCTCCTGATTGTACTGGGCGGGCCGGAGGTGAGCTATGAGCAGCACGAGCAGCCGCTGGTGGCGCTGGCCGACTATGTCATCGCCGGGCAGGGCGATCTGGCCTTTAGCGCGCTGTGCGAACGCCTGCTTGACGGCGAACGGCCGGCAGACAGACTCATCGAGGCAGCACCGCCGCCGCTGGAGGCCCTGGAAATGCCCTATCGGTATTACAGCGACGCGGACATCGCGCACCGGCTGATCTATGTCGAAGCCTCGCGCGGGTGCCCGTTCAAATGCGAATTCTGTCTGTCGGCCCTGGACAAGACGGCCTGGCCCTTTAATCTGGGGTGCTTTCTCGCCGAGATGGACCGCCTTTACGCCCGCGGCGCGCGGCACTTTAAGTTTGTCGACCGGACCTTCAATCTGAACATCACCACTGGCCGGCGCATTCTGCAGTTCTTCCTCGAACGTCTCAGTGATGACTTGTTTCTGCACTTCGAGCTCGTTCCCGACCGTTTGCCCGATGGCCTGAAGCAATTGCTTGCGCAGTTTCCGGCGGGCTCGCTGCAACTCGAAGTCGGTGTGCAGACATTCAACGCCAAGGTGCAGGCGCTCATCAGTCGAAGGCAGGATAACGCGCGTACCGAGGCGAACCTGCGCTGGCTGCGGAAACACTCGTGTGCGCACCTGCATGCCGACCTGATCGCCGGGCTTCCGGGCGAAGACCTGGCCAGCTTCGCCGGCGGGTTCAATCGGCTGTGCGCGCTGGGTCCGCACGAAATACAGGTGGGAATCCTCAAGCGCCTGCGTGGAGCACCCGTCAGCCGGCATACGCAGGCCTATGGGCTGCGCTTTGCACCCCGGGCACCTTACACCGTCCTCGCGACTGACTGTATCGATTTTCAAACCATGCAGCGGCTCACACGCTTTGCCCGTTACTGGGACCTGGTCGCCAACTCCGGCCGTTTCGTAACAACACTGCCGTTGTTGCTGGGCGATGACGTGTTTGCGCGCTTTATGGCGTTTTCAGACTGGCTGTATGCGCAAACGCAACAGACGCACCGCATTGCCCTGCCGCGACTGTTCCAGCTGCTCTACCAGGCGCTGACAGAAGTATTCGCCACACCCGAGGATGTTGTTCTGGGTGCGCTGGCGCGCGACTGCGCCGTGTACGGCCTAAAAGGGTGCCCGGCATTTCTGCGCGTATACCTGCGGGCTCTGCAGGCCCACCCCTCGGCACCGCTGCAGGCGCCGGCACGGCAGGCGCGGCACCTGCGGGCCTGATTTCCCGGCGGGTTCAGCATCGGGCTCACCCGGCAGCGGCAGTGACCGCGCGCCGCAGGTATCGACCGCGACCGGCTGCGCTCCCCCTGGCCACAGCACACCGACATGCAACGTTCATCAAGCCGTCATCGTTTGTTCATCTTGTGCGGCTAGGCTTCGCCAAACCAACAGGATTGACGTGCGTATGACCGCGATCACCCGCTGTCGTCTTATCTGGATCTCCGACACCCATGTGGGCAGTCGCGGCCGCACGGTTGATGTTCTGCCCGATTTCCTGCACCACAACGAATCGCCCCGCCGCAACCTGGTGGGCAAGATCGTCGACGGTTGCCGCCCGTTCGCGCCGCCACAGCCGGCATGAAGGTCCTGATGATTTCGGATGTCTACTATCCGCGCATCAACGGCGTGTCGACATCCATCGCCACCTTTCGCAAGGCCCTGCACACCCTCGGCCATCACAGCGTGCTGCTCGCCCCGGACTACCCGGGCTTCAGCGAGCCGGATGAGAGCATAGTCCGCGTGCCCTCGCTATACCTGCCGCTCGACCCAGAGGATCGAATCATGCGCCTGCGCCCCTTGCGGCGGCGCATGCAGGCGCTTGCCTCACAACAGTTCGACCTGCTCCACATCCATACCCCGTTTGTTGCGCACCGGGCCGGCACCAGGCTGGCCCGGCAACTGGGCGTCCCCGCGGTGGAGACGTATCACACCTTCTTCGAAGAGTATTTTCACCACTATCTGCCGGTGTTGCCGCGTTCCTGGCTGCGCCTGGCGGCGCGCGAAGTGTCACGCCGCCTGGAACGTCACCTGGACGGACTGATCGTGCCGTCGTCGGCGATCGAACGGGCATTACGCGGCTATGGACTGCGTGTGCCGATACGCGTGATACCTACCGGGCTGGATCTGGCGGAGTTCACCCCGGGCGACAAACGGCGCTTCTGCCGCCGTTACGGCCTGTCGCCGGATCGCCCCACGCTGGTGTACGTGGGGCGCGTCGCGCACGAAAAGAACATCGGCTTTCTGCTCGACGTGCTGGACCAGGTGCGTCGCGCACTCCCCGAGGTGCTGCTGGTTATCGCCGGTGAAGGGCCGGCGCGCGAGGCGCTGCAACGCCGGGTCGGCCAGTTGCAGCTGAGCGGCAGCGTCGCCTTCATCGGCTACCTGCAGCGCGGCCAGCCACTGTGGGACTGTTACGCCTCAGGCGATGCCTTCGTGTTTGCGTCGAAGACCGAAACCCAGGGCCTGGTGCTGCTGGAGGCGCTGGCACTCGGGGTGCCGGTCATCTCCACCGCAAAGCTGGGCACCTCTGATGTGTTGAAAGACTGCGCGGGAGCCGTGCTGGCCGAGGACAATGTGGCGGATTTCACCGCCAAGACCCTGCGCGTACTGAGTGACCGCAAGCTGCGGCTGGCACTGGGCGCGAGCGCCCGGACGGACGCGTTGCGCTGGTCTATCGAGACGACCACACGCACCCTGGTCAGCTATTACGCCACGCTGCTCGGCCACAGCGCGTCCGTCAGTCTGCCCGTCGCAGAGACGGGCGCCTGAGCGCCCGCGATTCTGTGCCTTGATGGGATCGGTTGCGCGCGTGAATCGCCGGTGCGCGGTTCCGGCATCGAACCAGGGACGGCTGCCGGGGGAATCCGCAACAAGAAGACTGGGGAACTGCTTACCGTGGGTGAAGAAGAGGCAAGCCTTATCGAAGCGGGAAAGGAAGGCGACGAGTTCATCCCGGAGTGGCAGAAGGAAATACTGCCCATGGTCAGAGAGGTGCTCGAGTCAGACGACTTTGTGCCCTTGCCGGAAAAATTCGAGACCGACGAATATGCGATCATGAGGAATTGCGGGACGAATTGCTGCATACCATCCGCGGCAGTGGCGTATTCCGGTGTTGCAAGGACGCGATACACGGCAAGGGCATTCAGGACGACTGGTACGGCTTTCGCAATGAACCCCTGAAGAGGGTCGCAGCTGATTTCCTGGACTCGGAAGGCATCGCTTGTCTGGATGATTTCGTCAGTTGAAAGGGAACGCCCGGGAACGTTCCCGGCCGGACCGAGGCACAGCGCGACGTGCTCAACCGGGCACGGCGGTTCGCCGTGTTCGGCTCCCTGGTTCCGAGCAACCGCAGCTACATGCGTCAGATGCGCGTCTACGCGGGAAACACGCTGCGCGCCGGGCTATCCCACATGCATGGCCTTCGCCATGCCTATGCGCAGAACCGCTACGAGGAACTGACAGGCTGGAGGCCCCGGCTGCTGGCGTGCCGGAAAGAGGCGCTGACCCAGACGCAACGCGAGACGCCGACCGGCACGCGCTCACCATAAGCCGGGAGCTGGGTGCATGAGCGCGAGTAGATCAACGGCCTATTTGGGCCGTTGAGAGCGACGGTGTTCGCATAGACGGTTAGTCCGAAATGGGGCTAACCCGGACCTTCAGTCATCGCTAATATTGCCAGCCGCTAAAAGGCGGCTCACGACCCAACCCAGAAGTTCGTCGACTTAGATTGAATGTCTTGAATGCAATGTTAATCGGTATACTGTCCCCTGAACTTTACACTTCCTGAGGCGCACGATATGACAGAAGCACGAGACGTTTTGTTCGACCCGTTCACGCTTGGGGATCTGCGCCAGCCTAATCGGATAATCATGGCGCCTCTTACGCGATGTCGCGCAAAACAGCCAGGTGACATTCCATGGGAACTAAACGCGACCTATTACGCACAGCGTGCCAGTGCAGGATTGATCATTGCCGAGGCAACGCAGGTTTCACCGCAAGGAAAGGGCTATGCGTTTACGCCAGGGATCCACTCCGACGAACAGGTTGCAGGCTGGCGCAAAGTGACATCGGCGGTGCATCATGAGGGTGCGCATATCTTTTTGCAACTCTGGCATGTAGGGCGGATCTCGCGCCCAGAGCTGCAACCGAATGGTGAGAAGCCGGTTGCACCCTCGGCAATCAAACCCGAAGGGGCACAGACTTTCATAGACGAAAAGTCCGGTATGGTGGATATCCTCGAACCCCGTGCGTTAACGTCCAACGAAATCCCGGGAATTGTCGAACAATTCCGACGTGCTGCGGAGAACGCCAAGCGTGCCGGTTTCGATGGTGTCGAGATACACGGCGCCAACGGGTATCTTATCGACCAGTTCATTCGCAGCAAAACAAACCTGCGCAGTGACACTTACGGCGGTTCGATAGAAAACCGTATCCGCTTTCCCATGATGGTCGTCGACGCGGTTGTGGGCGTGTGGGGTGGCCAGCGAACGGGTATCCGTCTTTCCCCGACCGGTACATTCAATGACATGCACGACGATGATCCGGTCGCTACCTTCGGCACCCTGGCAAGCCATCTGAACGACAGCGGAATCGCGTATATTGAAGTAGTTGAGGACTCCTTCCAGGGCAACGAGGTAGAAGGCCGTCCTGAATCGATCATTAACGCGATTCGCTCTGGATTTGCCGGCACATACATCGGCAATGGTAATTACACGGCTGACGAGGCGCGTAGACGTATCCACGCCGGTTTGTGTGATCTGGTAAGTTTTGGTCGTCCCTTTATCTCTAATCCCGACTTACCCGAGCGATTTCGACAGGGTGCACCGCTTAACGAATACGATTCGAATACGTTTTACGGTGGAGATGAGCATGGATACATTGATTATCCCGTGCTTGTGTAGAGCAGTCACAAAACTCATTTCAATAAAATGATTACTTACTTGAGAGTGCCGAAGTCTCTACTATTTTAACGCGGCCTGCCGTTGGTTGTAATGGGCGTTGACCCATGCCTCTGTCAGTCGATCTAACTCGTCTATTTGCTCTTGGGAATAGGTCTTGGGAGCAAATTCCATTTCGAGCCAGGCGATAAGATGGGTTTCGATCAGTTCGACCGGAAAGTCTGGATAGTCACCCAGGAGTTGTTGCACTGGCTCATCAATAGAAAGCCGCTTCCCATCGTCCCAGATAAGCTTGCGATGAGTGGCGTCAACATCCACTGATACGTCCTTGATCGCCATAGAAATCATTCGTCTCTACGGCTTGCGCTTCAAAATAGAACATGGCTTCAAGCAAGCGGTACGCGTCGTCGGCTCCTTCTCCTACCATTTCTGGATGAAGGAAATGAAACCGCTACGTCGGCGAAATGGTAACCAATACCTTCACCGAGAAACCTCAGCCTGCCGTGATGCCATCACGCGCAAGATCAATGCCTACCATGTTTCTATTCATGCGGGTATTGTCTCCCAGGGACTTCTTCAGTATCTGGCCGCCAACGTGCCTAAGCTGGTGTGGGCCTCTTTCGGTTCCTGGTTGCGAACGATTCGCCCCGGTATTGCACCCTCTGAGTTGGTTGTCGCTACCGCGCTACGCCACTCGCTGCCTGAATTTCTCTTGAGTACCGCTAAACGTAATATCTTCGCGAGGTTCATTGTCGATAGACAAGACCCTGATAGACTGGATGTATTCCGGATGGCATCAAGATGAAAATTCGGGACTCTTGAGTCTCTTACAGAAGCCGCTTATATTGACCATTACGAAACGAGCATTTCCGGCCAAAACACAAGCTTTGCGTCCCCATGAAAACGGCCCCGAAGGGGCGTCTTGTAAAGTGTTATGCCACTTTCTTATGTCTGGATATTCCAATTAGCCCCACTAGCCCAGCGCTGAAGAGCCCGAGTGCCGGCGGGATCGGGACAGTCGAATTTCGCACGGCCATAAAATCTCCAGGTATGCCAGAACCTGGCACAACCCCGCTATCCCAATCGCCTATGATCGTGTTTCCGTCTGAAGACACGCTCGCTGCATAATTACCCAAAAGGATGCCGAATGAGTTAACCAGCTGGTCCCCTGAAAACATGAGAGTATCGTCAGAAAAATACGTTCCACTGAATAGTTCACGACCGTACTGCCCCCCGCTACCGATCCAGTCAAAATAACCTTCAATATAAAAATCTGCGCCAGATGGATTTTGTACAGTGAAGACAAGTGTGCTTCCATCCCATGTATATATCCTGTCGCTACCTGTTACAGCCCACGTATCTCCAGTTAAAACCGTAACAGCGGTTACCGGTCCATTGGCCAGAAAGAACAAAATTGCAGCTAAGAAACGTAACTTCACCATCGGTTGTTCTCCTTAATTCAAGTTGAAAAGGCAATTCATGAGAGGCAGGCGTTAACCACTCGAAATACCCGTACGGTCATCGGCTCCTTCTTGTAGTTCTATTTTGTTCTATGTAGTTGTATGTTGGGCTGGATTGAGATACAGCCGCGGATGTCAGAAGGAACAGTCGAACCCAGCGCTTTCCGACTTCTCGTCGAAGACTAGTCGAAGAGCAATTACGTTTAACTTACACAGCGGTAGTGGCAAACAACCGTTTACGCATACGGGGTTCCCTGATGTATTGCTTCGTGATGGCGAAGGCCTCGAAAGGGTCGACGGACTAAACCGCTCTCCGCGCGGTAGGGGGTGGCACGATTTGAGTGAA
>CAWFEQ010000011.1:0-47866 GCA_963814945.1 uncultured Gammaproteobacteria bacterium | reverse complement strand
CAAATATCTGCCTTTCCGATGGTCGGTTCGCGCCGCCGTGCGCCAGGCTTTCCTGAAGCTGGCGTCTGCTGCTGACGTATGCCTGATCCTGTTTGCGCCAATTCCAGTAATTTGGTCAATTTTTCATTCACACGTTTTGTTTCCAGGTCTTATAAGCCCATTTCTGAGCTGTGTACGCTGACACGGAGAGCAGGATCATCAGTCCCGCCAGGACTACGACTGCAACAAGCCCGCCTGTCTGGCCGATATCCAGCCCAAGGTCTTTGAGTAGTTCCATAAGGCACCTCCTTGAAAAGGCGAGCATGCCAGGGTCGCCACACAAAGCAACGCCGCCATAAGGCGGCTTTAAGGATTGTCTCTGCCGGGCTTAATGTCGCCAGCCGCGGCCAGTATCCACCGCCTCGAATACCACTACCTCAAGCCGGATGCTATTCAGCCGTCTATCCGGGATTGTGCGGCGATCCTGATGGACAATGCGACCGGCGCAATCGGCAAACGGAAAGGTTTGTGCCGAATCAAAATCGTGTCTTCTTTCCTTTGTTCTTTGTTCTTTCACGGTGCTGACCGCTTTCCGCTGAAGGTTACCGTTTTGGGTCTGACAGCCCTGATAAGACGATCGCGAGTGACTCCTTAACGCGATTCAGGGCAGAGAAGCCGATCTGAAGACTCTTTGCTGACAGTGCCAATACTAAGGGAACCTGTGTCGCGTCGAAGTTGACCTGGATCAAACGCATATAAGTTAGCGTTCCCGGTCTGTGGCCAGGGATGCAAAGCTGCCGAAGCCCCCGGATCTGCCGACCGACTGTGCGCGCCGCTGCGATGGGGCCTCCGGGCAACCGTTTGGCAAAGCGGCTCAACCTGGCATCGCGCTCCTCGGCCGAGGTATCGAGAATGTTCAACCAACGCAGCGTATCCAGGCGCGTCGATTCGTCTGCAGGGTAATCGGGTTGTTCATGAAATTCTTCAAGAGAATTGTCGACTTGTCGTGCCACGGCCGGCACTTACGTAGCCATTGGATCTCTGTACCCGCCCTGGATGGTCCGAAAAGAGCAGAACTGACGGCTAATTCGATATGCAGGGTGCAGGACTCCTTCTGCAAACGTTAACCCTTTAGATCTCTTAAAGAAAAACGTCTTACAGCCGAATACTCTGCTGAATAAACCGGCCTTCGGTCTGGTATGCATGGCGCCAAAAAAGCGGATTCCTACCTGCTCACGATCAAGACCCATGATTGCGGTCATCAGGATTATTAAAGTGCATTCAGTGGGATAAGTGCAGATGAAAAAGGAAGTCAAGACAAGTGTCGACGGGCTGGAGATAGGCATGTATGTCTCGCGCCTTGACAAACCCTGGCTAAAGACACCCTTTGAGCTGCAAGGGTTTCATATCAGGAGCGACCAGGACATCGAGCGTCTGCGAAAGTATTGCAACTACGTCTACGTCGACGTTGAGGCAGGCGCATCACCGGCCCCTCGCTTTTGGGTGCTCAGAGAGGGGCTGAGGGCATATTCCAAGCCCAGCAACAATCCGGGCAATAAGAAACTGTCCAGTGAAAGAAAAGTTCACAACGAATACACCACACTTCGAAAAACCACTTACGCGAATACGGTCAAGTATGATGCCGAACTTAAAACAGCCAGCCAGGCGTATGAGAACATCAGTAGTGATTTTCAACAGCTGTTGGCAAACCTGAGCCGGGGCGCTGAGATCGATCTCACGGCGCTTAACGAGAGCATCTCCAATGTCGTCGACAGTATCATCAGGAACCCCGACGCAATGGCGCTTGTCATCAAGCTAAAACAGCTCGATGACTACACTTACACTCGATCACTCGGAACATCCGTCTGGTGTGCTACATTTGGCAGGCACTTGGGCCTGGATAAACAGAGCGTAGAATCTTTGGCTCTTGGCGGGCTGTTACTCGATACCGGGAAAAGTCAGATACCTTTGGAGCTGCTGAAGAAAAAAGGTGCATTGAGTCCGGGTGAGCGGGACCAGATGCGCGCCCACGTGGATTTTGGGCTGCGAATGCTGGCCGCATCAACCCGACAGTCCCTTAAGCAGAAGCTTCCCATGGACGTATTGCAGATGATTGCGACCCACCATGAAAGGGCTGATGGCAGTGGCTATCCCCAAGGTCTCAGCAACTCTGAGATTCCCATCTTTGGACGAATTGCCGGAATTGTCGACAGCTTCGATGCAATGACCAGCAGGCGTCCATACGTTACCTCCGGACCGATGCCGCCTCATGAAGCCATTGCAGAACTTTACGGATTACGTGGTAAGACGTTCCAGGCGGAACTCGTCGAACAGTTTATACAGACGGTTGGCCTGTATCCAACCGGCTCGCTTGTCGAGCTGAACACCGGTGCAGTAGGCGCGGTGATTGCCGTGAATGGTCTTCGGCGTCTGCGTCCGTCGATTATGCTCCTGCTTGATGAAAACAAGGAACCCTTGCAGGACTTCAAGTATGTGGATCTTTCTCTCACGGATGAAAGCTTATCGGTCGCAACGGGCTTGCCACCGGGAGCCTACGGTATCGATATGAAGGAAGTTTTCCTCTAAACAGGGGGCACACAGGCGACCAAATCGGTGAGAGACGCAGTTACAGGACTGTTCGACCGCCAGCACTTCCTGCACATTCTTGAGTGTGAAGTCACGGAGGCGAACGAACATCAGATACCGATTGGGTTAATTGTAGTCGACATTCGTGACTTTAAACGCATCAATCGATTGTTTGGATATGCTGCCGGTGATCTGGTCCTTCGTGCTGTCGCAAAAACGCTTGAGCAGGTTAAACGGAAGCAGGACCAGATAGCCCGGATAGGCGACGATCAGTTTGCCCTGATTCTTTCGGGGATTATGAATGGCGGCCATGCACAACTTGCCGCGTTCAAGTTACAACGCCTGCTCGATATACCCATTCAACTCGACAGCGAGCAGGTGCGCTGTAACGGACATATCGGTATTGCACTTTGTCCGGAACATGCTACCGGGCCGGATGTTCTGCTGAGTGAGGCAGAGAAGGCGCTTGCGCAGGCGCGTTACTCCGGGCAGCAGGTCTGTCTAGCAGAACGAAAGACGGAAGATGAAATCTCTGAAAACTGGGACATCGAGCTGGAGTTGAAGGATTCCATCAAGGCATCCCAATTGCGTGTCTACTTTCAGCCAAAAATATCTTTGGCGACCCGTAAGCCTATCGGTGCAGAAGCGCTGGTACGTTGGGAGAGTCCGTCGCGTGGATTGCTGGCTCCGAATATATTTATCCCTGTCGCGGAATCAATCGGGTTTATCAAGCCGCTGACGGAGTGGATGCTCAATAGCGCATTGCGCCTGAGTGACCAGTGGACAAGGCAGTGGGGTGAACTGGAAGTCTCGGTAAACATCCCTACGCGGATCCTGGAACAAGCCGATTTCGCGGACATCGTATTGAGTGCCCGGGAACTCTGGAAACCAGATAATACCACGCTTTACCTTGAGGTCCTGGAGCAATCTTTCGTGGGTGATGCCGACAGCAGCTGTGCCAAGCTCAATGGTCTCCGAGAGGAGGGCATAAAGGTGTCTATTGATGATTTTGGTACGGGTTATTCGAGTCTCGCCTATTTCCGGGATATTCCGGCGGATCAACTTAAGATCGATCGCTCGTTCGTGGCCGGGCTCCTTAAGGATAAAGCGAATGCGAATATCGTTGATCTGATCATTAATCTCGCGCACCGCTTCGAGCTTTCCGTGGTCGCCGAGGGCGTTGAGGACAGGGAGACGCTGGCAGTATTGAACAGAATGCAGTGTGATTCGGTGCAAGGCTATCTTTTCGCAAAACCGATGCCAGCAGAGATATTCCAGGACTGGCTGAGCCGCTATCAAGCGCCTTGATCGCTTTCTCAAGCGGACGCTGAAAGGTGGCGGGCACACGCCAGAATCGTGACTTACAGTTCCGCTGTGCTTCAACCCCATCCTGAGTAGCGCCGGATCGTCCTGAATGACCGTACAACGGCAAAACGCCGAAACCGGTCGTGCAGGTGCTGCTCCCCTGTGCGGGTAGCCCGTCTGTCGCAGTGACTGAAACCGCAGGCCTAAACCGTCCGTCGCTCGCCGCGAGATGCACGTTTCTGAACGGCCGATCGTCCTTATTTGGGAAGCTTGGGTGCAGGCTTGCTGCTGCCATCGTTGACCTGCGGGTTCACGATGATGGTTTTGGGCTGGTCGTAGCCGTATCCCGGGTGGCCTCCCCAGCCGTGGCCTCCCCAGCCATAGCCTCGGCAGGCGCCCCAGCCGTAGTACGGATAGCCGCCCCAGCCGTAGCCAGGGCAGCCACCCCAGCCGTAGTCGGGGTAGCCGTACCATCGTCCACCGTACCACCGGTCATAGTCATCGTCGTCATTCCACCAGGCACTCGCGCTCATCGAGGCAACAGAAGTGGCGCCAGCCAGAACAACGGCAGCCTTGAGTTTTGCCATCGCGTTCATTGTCCACACCCCCAATAACCGAACATTTTCTGCGACAATTTTCATCCGAACTAGGAGGCTGTCGGACTTGGGACTGATCTACTGCGCCGGTGGGAGAGCGCGCCATTTTCCCGATCCTTTTCGTCAAATAGCTACGGCTATTCTCCTCAAACGATCGAAAAAATGGCCTCGCCCTCCCACCTTGCTCGCTACGCGCGCCCAAATCCGACAGCCTCTCATCAAACAAAACGTAACCTATTGGAGTTATTGGCAAAGCATTTGGCTGTTTGCTGCGCGGGACAGCGCGCCGCCTGCGGGGCGGGTACTCCTAGGATAATAATTAGGATAGTCGATTTTGGTCATACCAAAAAGCTTCAAAAAAACAAAATATTCATAGTAACTTACTGCCACAGGCGGAACCGTAGAGGGCTGACCGAACGTGAAGCTCAACGCAGCTCGACGTTTGGGGAGCGTCGCAGGTTCAGGCCACCCTGCCGTTGGACGCACGGGTCCAGGCCGATAACCGCCATTCCATCCGGTAAAGCCGCCCGGCCCTGACACAGTCACTCGGCGACGCTGACCGCAACACCGCCACGGCGCGGATCGCCGTAACAATCAAACCCCGACGGGCCGTGTGCCACCGCATGGACGCCACCGAAGAACAGGTTGCGGTCGGGCCAGCATCTCAGCTGCTCAAACGGGGCGCGCAGTTCCGCCTGTTCGGCATCGTCGGAGCCAGTCTCGAGGTTCAGGGTGCCGTTTTCATAGTGGATGCGCGGGCGTTCGACAGCCTCCTGCAGCGACAGGCCGCCGTCGACGATGGCGCAGACGACCTGCAGGATGGCCGAACGGATGCGGTTCGAGCCGCCCGAGCCGAGGGCGATACGGGTGCCATCGCCGGTTTGCAGCATGCCGGGCGCCATCATCGAGGTCAGCCGCTGGTTTTCCCGCCATCGCTGGAAGCCGTGCGGGTTCAGATCTTCTTCGCCGAGCATATTGTTCAGCATGATACCGGTGTCGGCGATCATGTGGCCACAGCCTTCGCCGTTGCTGCTGGTCAGTGCGGCCAGATTGCCCCGCGCGTCGATCACGCTGATATGCGTGGTGCCGCGGTGGGCGCGTGCCCGGCCCTGGATGCGCTGCAGGTACTGCTCCATATAGGCAGGTTCAAGCAGCTGGTGATCGAAGCTGTCGCGGGCAATGTTCTCCAGGCGCGCTTCATTGGTGTATTGCATGACTTCGGCCAGCAGGCCGGTGGCGCCGGGTGAGCGCAGATCGAGACCGCTGTGGGCAAGGCGCTCGATCAGTTTCAGCGCAAAGCCAATCAGCAGGCCGCCGGAGGAGGGCGGTGGGTTGGTATGCAGCTGCGCATCACGGTAGCGGATGGTCAGTGGCTGGCGTTTTATGACCTGGTAGGACGCCAGATCGTCCCGTGTCAGCAAGCCGCCGCCGCCGCGACTGGCGGCGTCGATGCTCGCGGCGATATCCCCGGTATAGAACAGGCGGTCACCCTCGCGGCCCAGGGCCTCCAGGGTATCGGCCAGTTCCGGCAGTTGCAGCGTTTCGCCGTCGCCCACCAGGCGGTCGGGTCGCTGGTGGCTGGAAAAATGCTGCGCCGCCCGCGGCGTCGCCAGGTAGATCGGCTTGACGACGTCGAAGATATAGGCCTGCAGCGCGTTGATCCGCACACCGCGCCGGGCCAGGTCGATGGCCGGCTCCAGCAGTACCGGCATGGGCAGCGTGCACAGTTCACGGTGAATCTGGAACAGGCCACGCACTGTCCCGGGCGTGGCGGCTGAACCGTAGCCGATGTGGAACTCCTGCAGCGTCGTGCCGAAATCGGCGTGAATGGGGTGAAAATCGATATCCTGCAGCGGCTGCTTGTGTTTCGGCGTCTGGGCAAAGAAATCAAAGACGCTGCTCTCGCCGTCGGCGGGGCGCGCCAGCAGGAAACCGCCGCCGCCCAGCGAGGTCAGCACCGGTTCGGCGACACAGGCGCACCAGTGGGCGGCCACCACCGCATCGAAGGCGTTGCCCCCGGCACGTAGTACCTGCGCCGCGGCTTCCACGGTTGCTGGATGACCGGCCGCAATGGCGCCGCGAGTTGGGCTGTTCATGCCGCTATCCTGTGCGTCATTGGTTGAGCTGCAGGTTGGGCTGAGCGCCGCGAAGCCCAACGCTGCGCCGCTAACCGGGATCCGGACAGGTTTCATTGTCCACACTGTCGGGCTTCGCTGCGCTCAGCCCAAGCTACCATGGATCGCACCGGGTGGCCACACTCACTCACGCCGGAGGGGCCGCGCCGTTCGCACTGCCAGCTGAACGCTGTTCAGGACCGGGAGGCCCTGGTCAGGATCGGCAGATACAGCGCCACAAACCCTGCGAACGCGCCGATCCACAGCAGCTGTGCCAGCTCCATCCAGCGGCTGTAGAAGTCGGGCAGCACCGGTGGCAGCACGATGCGCACCAGCGTGGCGATCACCACTAGCAGCAGAAACAACGGCATCAGGCGCGGCGGTTGATGGACACTGCGCCCGGTGTGGCCCAGCGATACGCGCGTCATCATGCTGAGGGTAACCAGACCAATACCGCCCACGGCAAACGCGTGCAGCGCGGGGAACCAGAGGCGGTCGAGCCACAGGCTGGCGGCAAACAGCAGGAAGCCCGTCGTGATAAACAGGTAGGACAGGTACAGGCTCCACAGCAGCGGCTTGTGCCAGATGCCCGGGGTGTGCCAGCCCGCCAGGCGGTAAGCATGGATCAGGAACAGCACGCCGGCCAGGACCGCGGCCAGCGCACGGTTGCCGACAAAGACCTCGACCACAAAAAACGCCAGGTAGATGACCAGCGAGGCAATGTCTACGCGGCTGGAATTGCGCAACTGTACCGGCGCGTCCAGGCCGCGTTGAATAAAGAACGGGATAAGCCGGCGGCTCATGGTCAGGATCAGACCGATGACGAGGTAGAAACCGGTGTACAGCCCCCAGCGCACCCCCTGATCCAGATAGCCCAGCACGCCGAGATAGAACACCAGGTTGCCGGCGCCGATCAGCACCACTTTCGCCACAATGCCGGTCTGTTGCCATTGGTGTTTGCGCACCAGGGGAACCACTATGGCAATGACGAGATACAGGCAGAACAGCGTGTCGGCAACCGCCGCCCAGACTATGCCGAGGCCGGGGATGTACAAAGCCGTTCTGGCCGTGAGCCACAGCAACAGTAGCAGCAGCAGAGGGCCGCCGTGCAGGGTCTGCAGACCGGTCCAGTTGCTGACTGCCGTGAGCAGGAAGCCGGCGATCACGGCCAGCGTGTAGCCATAGAGCATTTCATGCGCGTGCCAGAGCGTTGCCGGCAGGCGGCTGAACTCCGCCTGCCAGCCGAAGGCATACACAACGAACCACAGGGTCATGGCAAACACGGCATAGCCACCCGCAGCGAGAAAGAAAGGCCGGAAGCCAAGCGACAGGAAGGGCACCGATGACAGGGCCAGACGCTTCACGGGCTTATGCCTGCACCGTCAGCCGGGCATACAGCGCGGGCAGCAGACCCGGCAGCTGTGACGGATTGTGAATCACCGCGTAGCCGTTCCTGCCGAACAGGTGGGGCAGGTAATCGTTGCCGTGCGGGTCGATGGTGATGCAGAACGGCTGCAAGCCCTCGCGCCGCGCGGCGCGCACCGCATGGCGGGTATCCTCGATGCCGTAGCGCCCTTCATACTGGTCCAGGTCGTTGGGCTTGCCGTCAGTCAGCAGCAGCAACAGGCGGTGGCTGGCGGGCTGCGCCGAGAGCAGGCTGCTGGCATGGCGCACAGCGGCGCCGAGCCGAGTGTAGTAACCGGGTTTGATCGCCAGGATGCGGCCGCGGGTCGCTGCCGTATAACGTTCAGCGAACGGTTTCAACGTGTGAAAACGGATGGGGTCGCGCTTGCGGCTGGAAAAACCGTACAGCGCAAACCGGTCACCGCTGGCGTCCAGCGCTTCGCTGAACAGCAGCAGGGTGTCGCGGATCACGTCGATGACGCGGTGGTGGTCGTTGATCCAGGTGTCTGTGGACAACGACAGGTCGGCGAGCAGCAGGCAGGCGAGGTCACGCTCGCCGTTGCGCAGATCACAGTACAGGCCGTCTGCGTCTCGCCGCGCGCCGGCACACCGATCGGCGGTAAACCGCAGGTAGGCGTCGATGTCGATGTCCTGTCCGTCGGCTTGTCCCCGGTGCCAGCGGCGTGCGGGGGCCAGCGCCTGGAACTGACGCCGCAGGCGCCGCGCCGGGGCTGCGAGGTGGACGGGTACACTGGCCGCCGTGGCCGTTCTGCTTAACAGTGACACCACCCGGCACCGGTCGGGCAGCAGGCGCTGCTGGCGCCAGTCCCATTCCGGCAGGCGGATGCCAGCGTGCAGCACCAGGTCGTCTTCGGCGGCGGCCGGCAGGTCGAGATCAAAACGCAGCCTGCAGGCGGTGCTGCTGCGATCGCGCGACAGTGCCAGCTGGTCCAGGTCGCGGGCCACGGCTTCGGCCTGCGCGGTATCGTCCTCGTCTTCGCTGCCGCGATCGACGCGCACGTATTCGCCCCAGCTGAGAATGTTTTCCATGCGGATGGTGATGAGCCCTCGGTCGCTGTCTACCGGGTCGGTGTAGTCCGCCCGGCGTCGGGCAAGGTCAGCGGCGTCCCGTGTCTCGTGGCTGGCAGCGTCACCCTCGTGTTCCGGCAGATCGCCGTGCGCGGGCGCCGTTGTGGGCGGTGCCGGGTGCAGCCACAGCACCACCGCTTGCGGCAGTCGCGGTGCGCTGGGCAGAACGGGTACGCTGCCGGGATCCAGCAGCGCCGAACGAATAGCCCGTTCCCGCCGCGCGTCAGCGGCGGGCAGACCGTGCGGGTCAGGGCGCGCGGCAACATGGGCGTGGCACAGGCGCCGGTAGCGTGCTGCCAGTCCGGGGTAGCGGTACAGGGTGCGTCGGGTCAGCGCCTGGCTGTGCGTAAACCAGTCGTCTTCGCTCGCACATTCGCAGGCCGCCAGTGCCGCCAGCCAGAAGTACAGGTCCCGGTTGAGACGCGCCTCGCCAAACGCGCTGAGGCTTGCAGGCAACCGCAGACTGCGCGCGTCGCGCCAGGCCAGCTCGGCGTGCGTGCCGGCGCCGGCAAGCCGCTGCAGCCAGCCGCGCCGGCTATGCCAGGCGGTGCTGCCTGCCGCCTCCAGCTGCAACCCGCCATCGCCACCCAGGGCGCGGAAAAATACCGCCAACACGGGCGCGACGTCCTGCAGCTGTACGGCGGCCGCGCGGTTGCCGCTGTCCGCGACGCGGGTGATCAGTCTGTGCCACAGTGCGCCGACCTGTTCTTCCATGTAACCGCCTACGAATTAGCCTGGTAAAGTTTCATATACAGCGTGTCCCACGCCGGGCCTCGCCCTCCCACCTTGCTCGCTACGAACGCCCCAGTCCGACAGCCTCCCAGGCTCGCCGGCCGCATCCTGTCAGGGACCCCCGACGGTTTTTCGGGGGCGGCCAACGGTCACGTCAAGCGGTGCCCGGCAGGAGACCTGCCTCCCGCCTGTCCCCCGTGCTTCGCCGCTGGCTGGTTCGGCGGCGAAGCACCGCCGCCCGCTATTGTCCGGCCGCCCTGTGACCACTGGCAGCGCGCAGTCGCCCGCCACCCAGTCCAGCAGGCTGCGCGCCCGCTCGCCGCCCTGGACCTGGGTGCAGGCGGAGATGCATTCGCCGCACTCGGTGCAGGTAAACATCTTGCGCTTGAGTGTGCGCGGTTGGAGGCGCATGGGGCAGGCATTGTCACAGGCGTTGTTGCAGGTCTTGCAGGCACGCGCGCGGCGCGTATCGAAGCCGACCACCATGGCCTTGCGGTTGGCCATCCACGCCAGGCTCTGGAACAGGCCGACGGCGCAGGCAAAGCGGCAGAACAGGTGGCGTGCCAGCAGAAACTCTATGCTGAACGCGGCCGTGCCAACGGCCAGAAAGACACTCTGGTTGCGCGTCAATTGACCGCTTAACAGGTTGGGGTAGATTTCCGCGGGCGGCAGCAGGTAGGTCAGCAGCACCAGTGCCCAGAGGAAGGCAAAGCCAGCGACCGCTATCAGAGTGGGCGCCCAGTAGAGCCGGTCCGGGTGTAGTCGTCGGCCATCGGGCAACTGTTCCGGCAGCCGCTTGCCCTCCCACAGATTGGGTTTGCCGCTGGCGCGGCGCATCAGCCGGTTGATGGTCTCGACCACCGAGAAGTGTGGACACAGCCAGCCGCAATACAGACGGCCGTAGCGCCAGGCGACCCACAGCAGCAGGCCGGCGATGCTGAACAGCGGCAGGAAGCCGCGCAGTACGAGGTTGAGCGCGGCCTCCCCGCCGGTCGCTTCGCCAGCGATAAAGGCGTCGATGCCCAACGTCCAGTCTTGGCCAAACAGCACGAAATGGCCGCGCGTCAGGTCGAGGCGCAACAGGTCCAGCGGCGGTGCCAGCACGAACAGCGCAAAGAACCCCGCCTGGAACCAGCGGCGCCGGCGTTGCAGGTGGGTCGTAGTCATGACTGCGTTCCCTGCGGGCAACCGTCCGGCAGGGGACGGCCCACCAGCGGATAACGCCAGCATTGCCCGGCCAACGCGCGCGCAAGGCCAACGGCGCCACACACCACCAGCGTGGAGTGCGCGAGCGTGAAGTACAGGATGAGGATGATCCAGGTGTGCGCGGCCTGGTAACCACCCAGTGCCAGGATGAGCAGATTGATGACCACCAGCAGCAGGCCGGCCCACAGGCTGGCCGACAGGGTCTGCGACAGGTGCGCCGCCGCCAGCGGTGGGGCGGTGGCGTGTCGCCGTCGATAGAGCACGGCAAGTGCCAGAAAAGCGAGTCCCGGGGCCAGCAGCAGGTTTGCCAGGTACAGCGACTCTGCGGTAACGGCGAGCGGCATGCCGGCCGGCTCCCTGTCGCTGTCATCCAAGGCTGGCATCGATCACCTCGCGCAGGGCGTCGATGGTTTCCGGGTCATCGCTGAGCGGTTCCACCATGGCCGCGATGCAGGCCTCGCGCAGGTCGCAGCCGTTCTGTATCAGGCGGGCCGCGTAGACCAGCAGGCGCGTGGAAGCCGCTTCCTCGAGGTCATGATCCTTGAGGGCGCGCAGCGCACCGGCCAGGCGCACCAGGCGTTCGGCCAGCTTACGCTCGATGCCGGTTTCGCCGCAGAGGATATCGGTCTCCAGGGCGGGCCCCGGGAAGTCGAAGCTCATGGCGACGAAGCGTTGCCGGGTCGACGGTTTGAGGCTCTTCAACAAATTCTGGTAACCCGGATTATAGGACACCACCAGCATGAAGCCGGGCGGCGCCTGCAGGGTTTCACCGGTGCGCTCCAGCGGCAGCATACGGCGGTCATCGGTCAGCGGGTGCAGGACCACGGTGGTGTCTTTGCGCGCTTCCACCACCTCGTCGAGGTAACAGATGGCGCCGTCGCGGACCGCGCGGGTCAGCGGCCCGTCACTCCAGAAAGTACCGCTGTTCCCGATCAGGTGCCGGCCCACCAGATCGGCCGCCGTCAGGTCGTCGTGGCAGGCGACCGTGTACAGGGGCCTGCCCAGGCGCGCGGCCATGTGCTGCACAAAGCGGGTCTTGCCGCAGCCGGTAGGTCCCTTGATCATCACCGGCAGCTGACGCTGCCAGGCGTGCTGGAACAGGGCGACCTCGTTACGCTGCGGCCGGTAGAACGGCAGCAGCGTATCGTCCGGTAATTTCAACTGTGTCTGCATGTCCATGGTTGGGTTGCACTCGTCTCTGTGAACCGTATGTCGGTTCAGGTAGGTTGGGCCGAGGAACGAAGCCCAACGTTATCCGCTCCCGCTTTGTGTTGGGCTTCGTTCCTCAGACCAACCTACGGTCCGCTCAACCCACGGTCGGCGCAACCTGCGGGCGGGCGCCGCGTTCACTCGGCCGCGGCGGTGACGGTTGCCTCGGCGTCACGGCTGCCAATAAAGAAGCTCGCGATATAGACCACCAGGCCCACCAGGAAGACTATGCCAGCGAGTTCACGTGCCCAGTAGAACAGTGCCACCTTGTCCTGCACCACCATGAAGGGCTGCGGGTTTTCGCTGAAGCGCTGCAGGTAGACCTGCAGGATACCGGCGCCGGTCAGGAACAGCGTAATGAACACCATGGAGACTGTCATCAGCCAGAACGACCACATCTCCAGTACCTGTGAGCGGCCGCTGTTGGCGGCCTGCCGGCCGCGCAGCATGGGCATCGCGTAGGAGATGATGGTCAGCACGATCATTACGTACGCACCATAAAAGGACATGTGGCCGTGCGCCGCGGTGATCTGCGAACCGTGGGTATAGAAGTTGATTGGCGACAGGGTGTGCAGGAAGCCCCACACGCCGGCCCCGAGGAACGCCATCACCGCAGTACCCAGTGCCCACAGCGTGGCCGCCTTGTTGGGGTGGTTGCGACGCCGGCGGTTCACCATGTTGAAGGCAAACACCGTCATCATGAAAAACGGAATCGGTTCCAGCGCAGAGAACACCGAACCCCACCACTGCCAGTAGTCCGGTGTGCCGATCCAGTAATAGTGGTGGCCGGTACCGATGATGCCGGTGATCAGCGTCATGGCGATGATTACGTACAGCCATTTCTCGATGACTTCGCGGTCAACACCGGTGGTCTTGATCAGCACGAAGGCCAGGATAGAGCCCAGGATCAGTTCCCAGACGCCTTCCACCCACAGGTGCACCACCCACCACCAGTAGAACTTGTCCTTGACCAGGTTATCCGGGTTGTAGAAGGAAAACAGAAACAGCACGGCGAGACCCGCGAGGCCCAGCAGCAGCACCATGCTGACCACGGTCTTGCGGCCCTTGAGGATGGTCATGCCGATGTTGTAGAGAAACGCCAGCGCCACCACGACGATACCGAGCTTGGTAATGGTCGGTTGCTCGAGGAATTCGCGGCCCATGGTGGGGAACAGGTCATTCCCCGTGAGGTCCGCGAGGCTGGAGTAGGGCACCAGCAGGTAGCCGAGAATCGTCAGTGCGCCGGCAATCAGGAATATCCAGAACATCAGGATCGCCAGCCCGGGACTCTGCAGCTCGCGTTCCGATTCCTCGGGTACCAGGTAGTAGGCGGCGCCCATGAAACCGAACAGCAGCCACACGATCAGCAGGTTGGTGTGCACCATGCGCGCGACGTTAAACGGGATCTCGGGGAACAGGAAATCGCCCCAGACATACTGCAGCCCCAGCACCAGTCCGAACAGGATTTGTCCGACAAACAGGCCGATGGCGGCGATAAAGTAGGGCTTGGCAACAGCTTGTGATGTGTATTGCATGGCGAAAGCTCCTCGAATTAACCCTGGATATTCGGCGGCCAGCCGGCGGTGTTGATTTCCGAACTGTACTTGAGGAACTCGGCGATGGCGTCGAGTTCGTCGTCAGTGAAATTGAACTGGGGCATGCTGCGCCGCCCCGGTATGCCTTCCTTTGGCCGGCTCATGATGAAGGCTTTGATGCCTTCCTTGCCACCGAGTCGCTGGTAGGCGTTACCGAGTTCCGGGGCGAAATATGCGCCCTCACCGAGCAGGGTGTGGCAGCCGATGCAGTCGTTTTTCTCCCAGAGCGCCTTGCCCAGTGCGACGGTCTCGGTCAGGTTGGCGCGATTGTCGCGTTTTGGTATCGCCGAAGTCGTGTCGAAGGTCAGCCCGAGAAACACCAGAATGAAGAACAGGCTGCCGCCGTAGAAGATGTTGCGCGCCATCGCCTTGGTGAACGCTTGTGCCATGATGTGATCCTCCGCTGGTTGGGGCTGGGACTATTTGACACAGGGAATCGCCTGACCACCTTGACATTCATCAAGCGGCTGCCGAGGATGCTCAGTTATGATCGAAGACCTGAAAAAAGGCTTGCTGTTTTCGCACCTTGGCGAGGAACAGCTGCAACGCGTGGCCAAGGGTGCGCGCCGCCTGATCCTGGCCGAGGGCGAGTCGCTGTTCGAGCAGGGCGATCCCGCGGACCGCTTCTATCTGTTGCTCCGGGGTCAGATGAAACTCTACCGGTTGTCGCCGGCCGGTAACGAAAAGGTGATCGAGGTGGTGACGCCCGGCAGCACCTTTGCCGAGGCGCTGATGTTTCTTGATCGGCCGCACTACCCGGTGGGGGCCCAGGCGCTGTCCGCCGTCGAGCTGATCAGTGTCGATGCGCACGACTTCGCCGCCATGCTGCGCGGCTCGGTGGACACCTGCTTCCTGCTGCTCGGCGACATGAGCCAGCGCCTGCGTGGCCTGCTGCGCGAAATCGACGACCTCAGCCTGCACAGCGCCACCTGCCGGGTCGCGGGCTATATCCTCGCGCAGGCGCCGGACGACTGCGTTGAGTTCGAACTTAAGGTGCCCAAGCAGATCCTGGCCTCCCGGCTGTCGGTCAAGCCGGAGACGTTTTCACGCATCATCCGTAACCTGAGCGAGCAGGGCTATATCAAGATGGACGGTAACCGCGTGCGTATCGTCGAGCCGGACGCCATGCGCGAGGTCGCGGATGTCTGCGCCTTGCCGCAGGATGCCCTGCACGCCACCTTCATGTACCCGTGCCCACCAAAAAAATCTCAGTGACTGGTGCCCGCGGACAGGTGGGTCTTGTTGTAGACGTTGTACTTGCCTGAGGGTTTCACCATCGACAGGCGTTTGATCTCCTGCAGGGTTGCGGCGTCGTAGACCACCACCGCGCCGTCCATATCCCAGATGCTGAGCAGCGCATGGCGCCCGTACTTGTCGAACTCGACGTGTGCCGCGGTCTTGCCCGGTGCGGGGCGCAGCGTCTTGACGATCTCCAGGCTGCGTTTGTCGATGATGTGCACCGCGTCGCGGTTGGGCCCGAAGAAGACATCAACCCAGGCATACGGTGTGTTCTCGTGGCTGCGCATGAAAAATCCGGGC
The DNA here is from genome assembly GCA_963814945.1 of uncultured Gammaproteobacteria bacterium. Lineage (GTDB taxonomy): Bacteria > Pseudomonadota > Gammaproteobacteria > DSM-19610 > DSM-19610 > Thiogranum. The sequence goes on along the minus strand of CAWFEQ010000011.1, from coordinate 32,512 downwards.
CCGAGGGTTTCGATGCGCTTGATGGTCTTCCAGGTCTGCATGTCGATGATGCTGACCTCATTCTTTTTCAGATTCGGTGTGGCCAGCACCGGCCGTCCGCGATATTCCCAGGTGATGCCCGAACCCAGGTGCGGCATGCCGTCCAGCTCGAGCTCGGCGATCTTGCGGCCGAGGTCGAGGTTTACCACCTGGCCGTTGTTGGCGTTGCGTGCCGCACCGATCAGCAGCCGGTAGGAGGGGTCGAAAAAAAAGTCATCCAGGTAATCGTCGAGCTGGATGCGGCGGACCGGGAAGCGGCCCTGCTGGCGGGCCACGCCCTCGTCCATGCGGTAGTCGTGCATGGGCCCGTTGTACACGGGCAGCGGATTGTCGCTGTAGGCGATTTCCCAGACCTCGGGCAGGTCCTTGAGCGCGGCGATGAAGCTGTGCCGCGGCGCGGCAGCGTAGACCGCGCTGACGCGGGAGCTGTGACCCTTGCCGTCGCTGACCTCGATCAGCTTGATGGGCGACAGGTCATGCGCGTCCAGCAGCACCAGCGTATGCGGCAGGTAGTTGGCCACCATGACATAGCGCCCGTCGGAAGATACCGCGAGGTTGCGGCTGTTGATGCCCGCGCGCACTTCGGCGAGCAGCTTGAGGTTCCACATGTCGAACTTGCTGATCCAGCCGTCGCGCGAGGCGAAGTAGACATAACGCCCATCGGGCGAATACTTGGGACCGCCGTGCAGCGCATAGTGCGTTTTGAAGCGGTAAATCACCTCCAGCTTGTCGCCGTCCAGCACGCTGACGTGGTGATCGCCGAGTTCCACCACCACGAACATGTTCATCGGGTCCGCCTGGTGTACCGGTTTGTCTGACAGCTCGCTGTCGGGCACCAGGATCTTGTGCGACGCGCTTATTTCTGCGAGTCCCCAATCCGGTACGTTGTCCGGCGCGATAAAGAGGTAGCCGGCCAGTGCCTTGATCGACGCAGCGTCCAGCTGGTCGCCGAATGCCGGCATCTGCGTGGCGGCCCGGCCCTCGGCGATGACTGTTTCCGCCTCCGCGGGCTTCAGCCGCCCGAGGTTTTCCGGCAGCAGTGCCGGTCCCATGCCGCCGAGGCGCTGTTCACCGTGACAACTTGCGCAGTGCTGTTGATACAGCGCCGCGGTCGACGCGGATGCTGCGAGCGGCGGGAACAATCCGAACGCGGCGCTGAGCAGCAGGAGCAGGGCAGACTTCACGGCTGTTCCACCTCCACCGGCACGGCGATTTTCCCCGATCGGCGCCACGGCGTGAGCGCTACCCGCGCGGGCATGTCGGTGACCCCGATTTCGCTGTCGGTCAGATAGCAGCCGGGATCCTCGGCCCACGGGTTGCCGGTCAGCTGCCAGGCGCGGGTGCGGCTGTTGCCGCCGCACAGCTCCAGGTAGCGGCAGTGCGCGCAGCGGCCCTCCAGCGGCCGGTGTTGCTGTTTCAGGCCCGCCATCAGGGGATCGGACGTATCGTTCCAGATGGTCGAGAACGGGCGCTCGCGCACGTTGCCCAGAGTGTAGTCCCACCACATGGTGTCGGGATGCACATTGCCGAGGTTGTCGATGTTGGCGATGTTGACGCCCGAGGCGTTGCCGCCCCAGCAGCGCAGCAGGGTTTCCAGGGCGGGCGCCTTGTCGGGCAGGTGTTGTTTCACCCACTGCAGCAGGTAAGGGCCGTCTGCGTCATTGTTTCCCGTGACGAATTCCTGCGGCTTACCGGAAACAATCTGCTGCCAGCAGGTCTCGAACAGCAGGTTCATTGTCGCGCGTGTCATGCGGTGCCGGGCGTCGGCGGCGCGGTTGCGGTTGCCGCGGCCCGCATAGTTGAGGTGCGACAGGTAGAACTTGTCGATACCTTCGCGCGCCATCAGCGCCAGCAGGCCGGGCAGGTCGCCGGCGTTGTCGCGCGTCAGCGTGAAGCGCAGGCCGACCTTGATGCCCGCGTCACGGCACAGGCGGATGCCGTGGAGGGCCGCGTCGAACGCGCCCTGCTTGCGCCGGAAGCGGTCGTGCACGTCGCGCAGGCCGTCCAGGCTGACACCGACGTAGTCGTATCCCACCGCGGCGATGGCGTCGATGTTGTGTTCGCTGATCAGCGTGCCATTGCTGGACAGGCCCACGTAGAAACCCATGGCCTTCGCGTGCCGCGAGAGTTCGAAGATATCCGGTCGCAGCAGCGGCTCACCACCGGAAAGAATCAGCACCGGTACACCGAAGCGCTTCAGGTCGTCCATCACTGCGAGCACTTCCCCGTATTCGAGTTCGCCTATGAAGTCGCGGTCTGCAGAGGTGGCGTAACAGTGCTTACAGGTCAGGTTGCAGCGGCGTATCAGGTTCCAGATCACTACCGGTCCGGTCGGTGCGGCCAGTTGTGGCCGGGTCATGGCCCGGTCGGGGTTGGCGAGGCGTTCGAGGTAACGGGTGAGGCGAAACATGCAGACTCCTTCAGGCGGCCAGCTGCAGCCCGGTCTTTTTCAGCACCGCGGAACTGAACAGGATATCGTGGCCACGGCAGTGCCCGCCCAGCAGTTGCGCGACCGTGTGCGCCTTGGCGCGCACCACCTGGCGGTCCGCGCCGTGCAGCATGGCGAACAGGTTGTACGGCCAGACACCCGCGTGCCGCGGGCGCAGGTAACAGTGGCTGACACAGTTGAGCTGGCCGATTTTTCGTCCCAGTGCTTCAGCCATGTCGTCGGGCACGTCCCAGACGCTCATGCCGTTGCCGCGCAGGCCGAGGCCGTAGTGGTTGGGAATGGCGCCGATGCGGCGTATGGCGCCCACGGCGAGCATCGCCTGCAGACGCTCCAGGATCTGTGCCGGGCTGGTGTCGAGTTGCTCCGCGATCTTTGTCCACGGGTCGTGGCACAGCGGCAGCCCGGCCTGTGTGGCGCGCAGCAGCCGTCGGTCCAATCCATCCACCTGCCAGTCGCGCTGCCTCGCAGCGACGGCGCGCGCGGGCACGGTGTCGACCCGTCCGTTATCGTCCAGGTGCAGCCACAGGCCGAGATAAAAGGCCTGCTGCCGGGGAAAGTTGTAGACCGGGAGACCGGTGCGCTGTTCGATCTCCGCCAGCGCCGCGGCAATACCGCCGGGCTGATCGCTGGCGGCCACGAACCACATGTTCAGCCGGTGGTCGCGCCGGTAGTTGTGCGCCACGCCGGCAAGTGCGTTGACCTGTTCGGCCACCTGGTCAAAGCGGCCGGGGGGAACTTCCAGTGCCGCCAGCGTGACTTCACCGCCGAGGCGTTCCGCATCGAACAAGGGTCCGAAACGGCTCAGCAGGCCTTTGTGCAACAGGCCTTCGATCATCTCCAGCAGGACGGCCTCTTGCGTCCCGAGCTGCGCGGCGACCCGCCCGAAAGGCCGTTCGGCCAGCGGGAAGCCACCCTGAAACCGGTTGATGAACGCCTGTTCGAGCGGAGTCACCAGGGTGTTCATGAGTTAGCCGGCATCTCGGTTCGGAACCGTCGGCCGCCCCCGAAAAAGCGCCGGGGGTCAGCGACAGGATGCGACAACCTCCTAGCGCACGGGGATGTATTCACAACGCATTCCAAACAGAGATGCCGGCTGACAAACGTATCCGCAGGTAACGTGTTCATGGGGCTGTGTCCAGTTGTGTGTCGAGTGTCGTGTAGCGCGCGCCGCGCTGTTTGAAACAGCGCTGACTGAACAGCACCCGGTGCGCGACACCCTGCATACCGCAGCTGTTCACCAGCTGATCGACGCGGGCCAGCGCCTGGTCGCGGCTGTGCCCGTGAATCATGGTAAACAGGTTATAGGGCCAGTCCGGCAGACGCCGTGGGCGGCGGTAGCAGAGGGTCACGAACGGGACTGCCCCCAGGCAGCAGCCGGTCGCCGCGACCTTGTCATCGGCAACGTCCCACACGACCATGGCGTTGGCCCGGTAGCCGAGCACGCGGTGGCGCACAACGATGCCCATCCGCTTGATAATCCCCTGCTCCTGCAAATCCTGCAGCCGCGCGATGACCTCGGGCTCGGCGATGCCGAGCTGTTCGGCGATGACGGCGTAGGGACGCGGTGACAGCGGCAGACCGCGTTCGACCGCCTGCAGCAGCGCGCGGTTGAGTGCGTCATCCAGTGCCGGGTGAGGGACAACGTTCATGTCCATTGGAGGCGGAACCCCAGGTCGATGAAGTAGTCTTCCAGCATGGGCAGGTCCAGTAGCGGCAGCCCGCAGCGCCTGCCGATGTCCTGCAGCACAGCGTCGAGGCGCGCGCGGTCCGGTGCCGTCACCACAAACCACAGGTTGTAGTGGTGTTCGCGCTGGTAGTTGTGGTTGACCTCAGGGTATTCGCTGACCAGCGCCGCGATCTCGTCCAGTCGCTCCATCGGTACCGCCAGGGCCGCCAGCGTGCTGACACCGACACGGTTGGGTTGCAGCACGGGCCCGACGCGGCTGACCGCGCCCGCGGCCTGCAGGCGCTGCAGGCTGTCCAGCACGGCGGATTCGCTGATGCCGAGTTCCTGCGCAATGCGCGCATAGGGACGCGACTCCAGCGGGAAGCCATGCTGGAACTCATCCAGCAGCCGGTGCTCGGTGGGTGTGAGTTGTAAAGCCGGTGCATGCATGGGCGCGTTCTCCTCACAGGCCGATGCGCTGGGCGCGCGCCGTAGTGAAAATGCCGCTGGGTTTTTGCGCCGGCAGGGTGGCGCGTTTTTCCAGTGTTGCGGTGTCGTAGACCTGCAGCTGATCGAGATTACGCACCGATATCCACACTTCTTCGCCGCGCGGTTCGAACTCCATGTGCAATACACCCGTGCCGGGTTTGAGCGTCTTCACCAGCTGCATACTCTGGGTATCGATGACCTGCACGGTGTCGTTGTCGGGCACGGCGAAATTCACCCACACCTGACGGCCATCGGGCCGTGCCATGACGAACACCGGCTGGCCGTGTACGGGAATCTTGCCGGCCAGTTGCCAGGTGTCGGTATCGATCACCAGCACTTCATGGCGGCCGACCGCGGGTACGAAGGCGCGTCGGCCGGCAATGGCCCAGCCTTCGAGGTGCGGCATCTTGTAGACCGGCAGTTTCTGTTCGCCCTTGCCATAGTCGGGCAGGATGCGTTTGACGCCGGCGTCCAGGTTCCACAGATCCAGCAGCGCCATGCCGTCTTCACCGAACAGGCCGGCGATGTAGTAACGGCCATCCGGCGTGATCAGCGCGTCATACGGGTTGCGACCGATACCGCTAAACTTCGTCACCACCGGGTGGGCAGGATCCTGCATATCCGCCAGCCAGGTTTCCCCGGCGTCCCACAGGCTGAAGACAAAGCGCTGGCCGGGAGCATCGACCAGACCGATGACCTTGGACGTTTGTCCGTCGCCGTAGATCGCGGGGATATCGGCGACCGGCTTGAGGGAGTCGGCGGTGAACACCCTGACGCCGCCCGGTTCATAGTTGGAGACGGCCACCAGGCGACCGTCCTGGGAGATCGCACCGCCGATGCTGTTGCCTGCCTGCAGGGTACGCGCCACCAGACGACAGGCGAGCAGGTCGACCTTGCTCAAGCCCCCGTCGCGGCCGAAGACGAAGGCATAGCGCTGGTCGCGGGAAAACACCGCGGAAGCGTGCGAAAGATCGCCCAGCCCTTCGACCCGGCACAGGCTGGTGTTGCCGCTGGTCTCGACAATCTGCACGGAACCCGAAGCGCGCTCGACCACCAGGGCGAGGTCACCGCTGCCACGCAGGCTGTCGCTGCCGGCGAGGGCGGTGCCGCAGCACAGGCAGAGGGCGACGCATAGTCCGTAACGCTTGCAGATGTGTCTCATGGCGAGGTGATTCCGTGGCGCAGCTGGTCGATCATCCAGGCGGCTTCGTCGCGGCTGAGCATGGTGTTCCAGGGCGGCATGGCGGTGTCGGGGCGTCCATTCAGGACGGTGTCGATCAGTGCCTCGCGCGGCCGGTCGCGCAGGTTCTCCGGCAACAGGGCAGGGCCCAGTCCGCCACGCATGGTCAGGCCGTGGCAGGAGCCGCAGTCCTGCACCAGCAGGTTGTGCAGTTCGACCTGCCGCGCCGCTGCCAGGGGTTCGGCGCTGGCGCTGCCCAGGCCGAGCAGACTAAGTACCAACGCCAGCATCCAGCGTGACATTTTCGTGCTCCAGCTGTGGACTGAACCAGTCGAGTTCGGCGCTCAGTGACACCGTGTGGCCGATCACCACCAGCACTGGCGGTTCCAGGCCGGCGGCCTTCACTTGTGCCGGCAGCTGGCGCAGCTCGGTCAGCACGCGCCGCTGGGCCGGCGTGGTGCCGTTTTGCACCGCCAGCGCCGGGGTAGAGGCCGGCAGCCCAGCGACCATCAGCCGGTTGCAGATCCGCGGCAGGTTCGCCAGGCCCATGTAGATCACCAGAGTGGACTCGGGATCAGCCAGTGCCCTGGCGTCGAAATCCAGGGGTTCGTTGTCGCGAAAGTGCCCGGTGATCAGCTGTACACGGCGCGACAGACCGCGGTGGGTGAGCGGTACGCCGGCGTAGGTCGCGCAGGCGGCGGCGGAGGTCACGCCGGGAACGACTTCGAAGGCGACACCGTGACGCTTCAGGTGCAGTGCCTCTTCGCTGCCGCGGCCAAAGACAAACGGATCCCCGCCCTTGAGTCTGACGATGCGCCGGTTGCTGCGCGCCAGGTCCACAAGCAGGTCGTTGATTTCAGGTTGCGGCAGGCTGTGGTGACCGTTGGCCTTGCCGACAAAGATCTTTGTCACGCCGCTGGGAACGAGTTGCAGTATCGCATCGCTGATCAGGCGGTCGTAAACGACCACGTCGGCGGTTTGTATCAGGCGCAGTGCCTTGACGGTCAGCAGGTCCGGATCGCCCGGCCCCGCGCCCACCAGGTAGACTTTGCTTGTGTGCGGCATGCCTTACTCCCGTATACGTCTTGTTGTTGGCAGGCGGCGGGCGGCGTGCAAGCCGCCCGCGCTGCTCTTTTCAGTAGACGTTGTGCATGGTGTTGTACACGTTGAACTTGCCGGTCGGTGTCACCAGCCGCTCGTCCTTGATGACCGTCTTGGGTTTCAGCGTCTTGTCGTCGACCACAACAATGGCGGACGTCTCGTCCTTGCCGTTCCACACCGAAAACCAGACTTCGTCACCCGCCTTGTTGAACTCCGGTTGCACGACGCGCTTCGGTCCTTCACCCAGCTCCGCCCACTCGGCAATCGGCAGCACTTTGAAGCCTTTTTCCAGGCTGGCGATGTCGAACACGGCAACACTCTGGCTGATCGCGGTGTCCGGGTTCAGCGCCGTGTCGACATACAGGTGCCTGGACCTGGGATGGGTCTTGATGAACAGCGAACCGCCGCCCTGGCCATCGATGGATTCAACCATCTTCCAGGCATATTTGGGGTGCTTGTCGGGGTCGGTGCCGATCAGGGCAATTGTCTGATCACCCAGATGGCTGGTGGCCCACACCGGCCCGTACTTCGGATGCACGAAGTTGGCACCACGCCCGGGGTGCGGGATCTGACCGACGTTGATCAGGGCTTGCAGGTCGCCTTCCTTCGAGTCGACCACGGCGATCTTGTTGGACTTGTTCGCGGCAGTCAGAAAGTAGCGCTGGGTCGAATCCCAGCCGCCGTCGTGCAGGAAGCGCGCGGCATTGATGGTGGTGACCTTGAGGTTGTCGAGATCCTCGTAGTCCACCAGCAGGATCTTGCCGGTCTCCTTGACGTTGACGATGAATTCCGGATGCTCGTGTGAGGCGACAATCGCGGCGACGCGCGGCTCGGGGTGGTATTCCTGGGTGTCAACCGTCATGCCGCGCGTGGAGACGACTTTCAGCGGCTCGAGAGTTTCGCCGTCCATGATCACGTACTGCGGCGGCCAGTAGGTGCCGGCGATGGCGTACTTGTCCTCCCAGCCCTTGTACTTCGAGGTCTCGACCGAGCGAGCCTCCATACCGGTCTTCAGTTCGGCGACCGTCTTTGGCTCCTTCATCCACAGATCGATCATGTTGAGCTTGGCATCGCGACCAATTACGAACAGGTAACGCCCCGAGGCCGACAGCCTGGAGATGTGCACGGCATAACCCGTCGGGATAGTGGTGACAATCTCCTTGGTGTCGCCGTCGATCAGCGCGACCTGGCCCGCGTCACGCAGGGTGACCGAAAAGAGATTATTGAGGTTCAGCTTGTTTTCCTGTTTCTTGGGCCGCTGCTCGGGTGGTACCACGACTTTCCAGGTCGCCTTCATTTCCTGAAGACCGAATTCCGGCGGCTGGGGCGGCTCGTGCTGCAGGTAGCGCGCCATCATGTCGACCTGTTCGGCGGTCAGATCCCCGGAGGAACCCCAGTTGGGCATGCCGGCCGGTGAGCCGTAGTTGATGAAGGTCTTCAGATACTCCGTGCCGCGCTGCCGGGTGATATCCGGCGTCAGTGGTTTGCCGGTCGCACCTTTACGCAACACCCCATGGCAGCCGGCACAACGCTCGAAGAAGATCCGTTTGGCCTGGTCGAATTCCGCCTTGGTCATGGCCGGACCTTCATCGGTCATCATGTCTTTGGCCGTCCCGGGCGCGGTCGCCAGCGGTGCGCCTTCGTAGCGCAAGTCAGGCCCTGGCGTGCCCGGATGTCCGCTTTTTTCGGTTGCAGCCATGGCAGTGGTCATGGCGAGGATCAATGATGATAATGCAAACACACTGCCGATCTTCGTGGCTTTCATTAGGAAATCCCTCCTGTTTGAGGCTATCGGGGCGAACCAGTCGTGGTGGGCTGAAGTTTAAGAGTGACCAGTCCCCTGGCCTTGACATAAGTCAACAGGCACCCCCGGCACTGGCCGTTCTTTGATCTGGATCAATCTGCTGGTTGCAACGCTGTCGGTTGGTGCCAAGCGCCGCGAAGCCCAGCGCGGTAGACGATGAAATCCTGCCTGGATCTCGGGGCTAACGGTCGCACCGTTGGGCTTGGCTGTGCTCAGCCCAACCAACGTTGATACCCTGATTGGCTCAGTTTGGCGTCACTCGGCACGGTGCTGACTGAGTTTTACAGCGCGCTCGCGCTTCTTGCGCTTTTCCACCAGCGGGGGGCATGTCTTGTCGTCCCAGTAGGTGACCTGGCAGTCGAGGCAGTAGTGGCACTCGTTGTCGATGATCTCACCGGTGGGGCGGATTGCCCGCACCTCACACCCCTGGGCACAGATCTGGCAGGGTCGGCCACATTCCCGGCGGCGTCGGAGCCAGTCGAAAATGCGAAAGCGCGAGGGAAACGTTAACGCGGCGCCGAGCGGGCAGAGGTAGCGGCAAAAGGCCTTGCGTACCACCAGGCCAAGTGCCAGCAGCGAGAGCGCGTAGAGCACAAACGGCCAGTCGCGCCAGAAGTGCATGGAAAAGGCGGTCTTGAACGGCTCGACCTCGGCATAGCGTTCGGCGCTGGTCAGCGACTGCAGGGACAGGCCGAACAGCGCCAGCAGAAGGAGGTATTTCAGCGCCGTCAGCCGCTCGTGGAGAATTTCGGGGGGCTCCCACTCCGGCAGTTTCAGCCGGCGGGCGACGCGAAACAGCAGCTCCTGCAGCGCACCGAACGGACACAGCCAGCCGCAGTAGACGCCGCGGCCCCACAACAATACCGTGAACGCGACGAATGACCACAGCAGGAACAGCATCGGGTCGATCAGGAAGCTTTCCCAGCTGAACCCGTGCAGCAGCGAGTTGGTAAACGTGAGAACGTTGACAACCGACAGCTGACCGGCTGCGAGCCAGCCGACGAACACCACCGTGAACACCAGATAGAGGGTGCGGACCTGCAACAGCAGAGTAGGGTGGCGCGCCAGCCAGTCCTGAAACAGCAGGATACACAGCAGCAGGAACAGCCCGGTGCACAGAATAACGATGTAGGGGATGCGCGCGTTCCACAGCTGCTGCCACAAGGGTTCGGGTGCCTCGAAGCTGTAACTGCCGCCATTTTCCCGGGTCAGCAGGCCGCGCGCCGCGGCCACCTTTTTCACGCCCTGGCTGATGGTGCTGTTGATGACCATGGCGGTGATCGTGGCGCCGCTGATGCCGTCGATCACGGCGCGCCCGGCCTTTTCCTGGCCGCCGATACGGATATCGTCGGTGATGGGTAGTTCGCGGTACTGCGCGGTGAATCGGGCCAGATCCGTGTCGGAGAGGCCGACCACCAGGATGGGTTCCTCGTGATGGACGATCCGGACACCCTGGATGCGCCCCCGCAGATCGAAGCCAACCAGGCAATTGACTGGCTTGCCGGAGTAGGCCGGAATCGGCATGACATCTTCGGTGAAGAACACATAGCCGAGTTCGTGGCCGTTCTGCCGCACCGCCGCGGCGGGCGGTTTGCCGCTGAACTCGCCGATCCGGTCGGCCGTGGGAAACATGTCCTGGGCCAGTTCCAGGACGTCCGGCTCGCCGCCGGCGCGGGCGTCGGTGGTCGGCAACCAGAACATTGCCGACACCAGGACAAGCAACAAGCTGCGCGCAGTCATGGTCATGAGTGATAGGTTATGCGCCGCCACACCGCGGCGGGGTCCGCCGTGCATCGGCGGCAAACTATCCACCTCCCCCGACCATCGAGGAATGACAAAAGTCAAGGCAACGAAGATTTCGTCACCTAGTATCGGGCCTGTTACTGGCGGGATCACAGGAGGGATTGACCGATGGTTCATGACGCTTACAGGATGGCACCTTCTCCCCCGGGTTAGGCGTGCGCCACCGGTAAATTCCTGCATGCAGCTGCTGCTGGACGTCAGTGACCTGCCGCCGCCGGAACCGCTTGAGCGGGTTCTGGACGCGCTAGCCGATCTGCCTGCGGGTGACAGCCTGAAGGTCCGGTTGCCCATGGAGCCGGTGCTGCTGTACCCGATGTTGCGCAGCATGGGCATGATCTGGGAGCGGAATGCGTTACTCGGCGGCCTGGTCGAACTGGTGATCTGGGAGCCGCTGGCTTAGAACCTGTCTCAAAATGCGTCTCGACCGCCCAGGCGGCGTTGCGGATCCTGCTCCGGTGCTCATTTACTCCGTATAAACTGCGCTCCTCGCAGGGTGTCCTGGTCCAGCGAAAGTTTGCCCCCATTTTTGCATGCAATTGAATGCACGATGCGTGTGTAAGCTGGCATCTTCACAGCGCAGGTGCTTCAATATACCGAACTGACGGACATCAGCGCACAACGAAAGCAATCGACACCGACAGGTGTAGCCCATGCCGAAACGCTTGGGTTACGCGGCGCGGCTCAAATCTACAATCGGCAGGTGCTTCCGACCGCAATGGTAGCGCAAATCAAGGCGAATGAGAGCGCCACAGCGGTCGGCGACCGGTGCGTGCGGCGATGCGCATGGCGCACCGCGCGGCCATCTCGCGCGCGGTTCTAAACGAGGACGCTGACATGCGGGCAACACTCGGTGATAGACTTCATGAGGCGTCTTGCCATTGAGCGATGAGTGAGGACGACTTCGATTGTACCAGTACGTAAAACACATTAGCTCCTGGTGGAAGGCATCCGTGCGAAGTGGTACCAGAATGCTGCGCATGCATTCGTTCTTGAGCGTCAGGACGAATCGCTCAATGAGCGCAATACTCCCGTGTTGGCCAACGGCGCCAAAGCGGGGTGTGATCCCTTGGCCATCACACCAATCCTTGAATACGCCACACCAGAACTGCTGGCCCTTGTCGCAGGTGATATATTTCGGGTTAGCACCTGCGTTGTCCATGGCACGTTCGAGAAAGTGCTGAATCGATCGTGATGTCGGCGAGTTCTTGAACGTGGCAATGCCCATTACATGTCGAGAATAATGATCGCTGACTACCGCCACACACCAGCAAAACGGCCAGCACTGGGGTAATGCGAACGGCGACCACGGTGCCCAAAAGCCTACCGATGTCGGAACGGCCGTGAGGTCGACATGCCAGACATGGTTGGGGCGTTTGGCAGTCACGACGCCAGTGCACGGTGCCGCATCTGCAGGGGCAGGCTGTGGCTCTTCTTTCAAGATCCGCCCAACTGTCGTTGTACCCAGATGCAGTCCTGCCCGGCACAGCGTTTCGGCGATCTTGCCCTTACCCATGCTGGGGCCCAGGCTTTTCAAGCGTTGCACGATGTAGCGGACGAAGTCCGGGAACTTATTCACTGGCTCGCGCAATTGCAGCAGTGCATCGGGACCTTGTTCATCGATGCGTTTCATCCAGCATGTCACGGTGGCAGGCGTGACGAGGTAGGTGTCGGCCGTTTGTTTGAGGGACCAGCCACGTCAAACGTGAAAACCAATGCCAAGTCTTCGGCAAAGCGACTGGTAGTCATTCTGGGCGATCAGCTGGATCCCGACCACCCGATCGTCGCTGCGCTCGATCCCTCGCGTGACTGGGTGTTCATGGTCGAGGTGCGCGAAGAGGCCACGCATTTCTGGAGTCACAAGGCGCGTATCGCGCTGCTACTGTCAGGTATCTCGCTCTGGACGGGCATTCCTACGCATCACTGTCGGTCGCGCTCGCGGTCGAACTCAAGGCGCAGCGGCCGCAACGTGTGGTGATGCTTCAGGCCGGTGATGCCCGGGTCCAGGCGTCAATCGAGGCAACGGTCCGGCGGGCGAGGCTGCCGCTGGAAGTCATAGCGGATCCCCACTTCCTCGTTGATCCGAACACGTTTGAGACCTGGCTGGGGCACCCCAAGCAGCCACGCCTGGAACATTTTTACCGTGCCATGCGTAAACATACCGGTATCCTGATGCAGGACGGGGAACCCCTGGGCGGTCAGTGGAACTTCGACGCGGCCAACCGGGCGAGCTTTGCTCGTCAGGGTCCTGCGCAGCTGCCACCGCCACCGGCGTTCTCACCGGATAGCATTACCCGCGACGTGATCAGGCTGGTGAACCGGGAGTTTCCCGAACACCCCGGCATACTCGTTGACTTCGACTGGCCGGTGACTCCGGCCGATGGGCAGATTGCACTGCAGGATTTCGTTGAGCAAAGACTGGCACTGTTCGGTACCTACCAGGACGCCATGTGGACCGGAGAGCCGTTTCTGTACCACTCCCTGCTTTCGCCGGCGATGAACCTCAAATTACTGAATCCGCGTGACGTCCTGGATGCAGCCGAGCGTTCCCTGCATGAAGATGCCGCACCGCTGGTCTGTGTCGAGGGATTCGTGCGGCAGGTTCTCGGCTGGCGCGAGTACGTGCGCGGGATCTACTGGGCCCGAATGCCGGACTATGCTGAACTCAACGCACTGGATGCGGAGCAGGATCTACCCGCATTTTTCTGGACCGCTGATACCGATATGGTCTGTCTTCGTGAAGTCCTCGCACAGACCCTGCGCTACGGGTATGCCCATCACATTCAGCGCCTGATGGTTACCAGTCTGTTCTGTCTGCTGCTGGGTGTGCGACCACGGGAGGTACATGCCTGGTACCTGGCCGTGTATGTGGACGCGGTGGAGTGGGTCGAACTACCCAACACAATGGGCATGTCGCAGTATGCGGATGGCGGTTTCCTGGCTTCCAAGCCGTATGTTGCGAGCGGAAAATACATCGACCGCATGAGCAATTACTGCAAGGGCTGCCGCTACAATCCGGCGCATGCCAGCGGTGATGATGCCTGTCCATACACGACGCTGTATTGGGATTTCCTGTCCCGTCACCGTGAACGCTTCGCGCACCACCCGCGTACGGCACTCCAATGGCGGAACCTGGAAAGACTTGACATGCAGACAGTCACCGTCATTCGTCGGCAGGCCGATGACTTACGCAGTTCGCTTTGAACCTGCACGATGCAGCGGCATGGCAGTCGTAAAGGCGGATTGTGCCTGCGTCCCTGAACGACGCATGGAAAGGGGAACGTAATGAAGATCGTGATAGGGGGCGGTTCCGGTGGTATCGGTGGAGCCTTCGTTGAAAAACTCGCCGGCCGACCGGATGTCGAGACCATTATTGCAACCTACCATCGCAGTAAGCAGCCTGAAGTCGAACGTCCCAATGTCAGCCGGCATCAGCTTGACGTGACTCACGAACCGGCTATCCCCGACTGGGCGGCGCAGATCGGTGAAATCGACTGGTTGATCAATGCCGTGGGTATGCTGCATACTCCTGCACAGGGTCCGGAAAAGACCATCCGCCACATCGACCCCGCCTTCTTTCTGGAAAGCGCACGCATGTCGCTGGTAGAGGGGCAGGGCGCTATCCACCAGACCTGCTGTTGCAACTGAATCTGCCAATGCAGGACACAGGATTATTCTTTCGGAATCAGATGTGAGTAAATACGCTGCAGTTGAAGATCGATAATGTCAGCGATTCTGCTGATAATAGCGACCCTGAATCTCAAGGGCGATAACTTGAGGTTCCTTGCGCTGGTATTCTTTGCATGCTTTTGCGGTGCACCGCTCATGGCCTACGAAACCCTGATAATCGATGACCGCCGGAGCGGTGGGCTCGAATCCACGCTCGGCAACAACTGGCGTATCATAACGGATGGCGTGATGGGCGGGCTGTCCAGCGGTGAACTGTCGCTGGCAACCATCGATAACAAAGCCTGCCTGCGTCTGCAAGGCGATGTCAGTCTTGCCAACAGCGGTGGGTTTATCCAGGCGGCACTGGATATCGGGGCTACAGCGGCAGCCGATGCTTCCTCTTATGCCGGGCTTTTGCTGGAGGTGTACGGTAATGATCAGGAGTACAACGTACACCTGCGCACCGATGATGTCTGGTTGCCTTGGCAGTCCTATCGTGCTTCTTTCCGGGCGCCCGGTCGATGGCAGACCGTGCGACTGCCTTTCGATCAATTTACCGGTTACCGCATTGGAAAAAAACTGGATCTCGAACACCTGGAGCGCATTGGTCTGGTTGCGATCGGGCGTGCCTTTACCGCCGACCTGTGTGTTGCACGGATAGGGCTGTATCGCGATTAGTTACCGGAGCCCGCTACCTGCTGCAAGAAACTTGAATTGGATTCCGGCTTACCATTGGGCAACATCGGTCATGTCGCGGGTCGTTTCTAGTTGATCGATCCTGTATTTGGATTTTCCGCCATATCGTCGTAGATTTTCTTTAACCCGCTCATGTCTTCCGAACCATGTACCGGCGTGTCCAGGTACGCCTGCTTGTTATCTTCGGATCTCAAGTTTCGGAGTTCAAATTCAGCACATAGATATCGATAACTTATTGAGTGTATAACGAAAGAAGCCTCCTGCATGGTAAAATGTTGGTGTTCGAATCCAAACACTAATACCACCGGAGGCCCAAGTGAAGAATGGCACAAACGCGGGTGCGCTGCCACCGCTTATCGGCGATGTGATCACGGATCAAAAGCACTATATTGATAACCTTTTTGCCGACACCTGGAAGAAGCTTAAGATTAATGCGCGGATAAAGGGGGCGGGTTTCACCAAGCGAAGTGGGATAGACATAACGGAAGTCGTTTTTCTTTTGCTGCTCTGGAAGTGGATCAATGTGTCGTCGATAGCGATGTTTTCCAGGAACGCCCTGGGGATGTTTTCGCGGGCGAAGAAAGATGTGATGTATGACCTTTTGAAGCGCGAGGATGTTAACTGGCGTGCATTTAACCTGCAGACAGCCAAAGGCGTCTATCAACAAAACACCTTGAGCCAGAGTCGCATCAGAGCCTTTGTTCTGGATGACTCCATAAAAACACGCAGTGGCAAGAAGATGGAAGGTGTCTCCAGTCACTTTGACCATGTGACGGGCCGTCACGTCATGGGGCAGCAGGTATTAACCCTGGGGTTGGTGACGGAAGAAGCGTTTCTCCCATTGGATTCTCAGATCTACATCAGTGAGGTCAAGGCCCGGAAGTTGATCACTGAGCACAAGGACAATCGTAGTGCCCTCTGCAAGCGCTATAGTGAGGCCACCACGCAGAGCAAACCACAGATGGCGGCTAATATGATGAAGCGTGCTACGCGCTGCGGGATTGAGGCAGACTATGTCATTGCCGATGCCTGGTTTGGAACCAAGTCGATGATGCGTACGGCATTGGGACTGGAGATGTGTGCGATCTTACGCATGAAGAAAAGCAAGATGAAATATCGAGCCATCATCAAAGGGCGCAAGAAAGAGTTGTTGAATGCGCAGGAGCTTTATGCCTGTGTCGTCAAGCGGGAATGGAAAAAGGTGCGCGGTCTGCCCTGGAAGGCCGTATCACTGGATGTTGAGTTGGATTTGGCTGAAGACGACGAAAAGACGCCACGGTGGCAAGCGGTACGCTTGCTGTTTGTGCGGGGCTTGACCGAAGCCGGTGAAGCGGATGCTGGTAAGAAAGACTGGGCGTTATTTTTGAGCACCGATGTGCATCTGAGCATGAGTAAAATGCTGGAGACATACGCATTGCGCTGGGGTATTGAGGTGTACTTCAAAGAGGCGAAGCAGCATCTTGGCTTTCTCAAGGAGCAAACGGCTACCTTCGCATCTCATACGGCATCGATACATCTGTGCGCCATTCGCTATTTAATGCTCATGCATAATAAGCTGGCGGGTGAAGACAGTCGCATCGGGGATATTCGCTCTACTATACAGGAACAACTGGACACGCTGAGTTTTGCCGGACGTCTCTGGCAAATATTTCGTTCAATCATATCGGGAGCGCTTCATGACTTGCGCAAAAGGCTAGGGTGTTCAAAGGAGACCATCATGGAAATGATAGACGAACGAGTGAATACATTTTTTGTTCACAGTCTTCAACTGGATGCCGTCACCCTGCGTTTGGAGTATGAGTGAATGGGTAACTCGACTGAATCTTGGCCATTTTGAACTCCGAAACTTGAGTGGGTAACAATGCTAGGCAGGTCACAAGAACAAAAAAGTCGATTATTTGTGTTAAAAGCTTCGTAATGTACGAAGTATTGGGGTCCCTGGAGGTGAATTGCGGGCATCTGCACGACTGCTGAGCGGTGCGCAGGCGGGATGCCGACAGCGCGCAAATACCGCGTTGATGCGAAGATCTCTATGGCTACTATCGCTTACCGGGAAATGCCTGTAGCGATCAGGTGTCTGGTTACCCCGCGGTAATGCCTCCTGTTCCGTGAGGGTCAGATAAATAGCTCGCTGCGGGCTGTCTCGGTAATCGCCGAGACCGCCGGATGTTTTATACGGCGCTCGGCAGAGATGGCGTAAAAGCGCTCCTTGATATCGGCGGTCCGTCCGATGACGCGCACACCATATTTCGAGACAACATCATTCTCAACGGCGGTGGGTGAGGTAAAGATGCCGGTGCCTGCTTCGCCAAAGGCTTTCATCAAGGCGCGATCCTCAAACTCGGCAACCACTACCGGCTTTATTGTTTCCTGTTCGAACCATTGTTCAAGCATGCGTCTTAATGCACTGCTGGTGGTGGGCATCAGCATCGGCGCGCCATCCAGGCAGCGTGGAAAACGGGTCGCATACTTGCGCGCCATTGATCGGGCGGCGAAAAAGCTGATGCCGGATTCACCCAGCAGGTGGTTATAGGCGCGTATATTCATCGTTGGACTCATTGGGCTGTCGGCCAGCACAAGATCGAGCTTGTGTACCGACAGGTCAGCGAGCAAATCGGCCAGCGGTGCTTCCTGACAGACCAGGCGCACGGGTTCCTGCATGGCCAGTACCGGCTCCAGCACGCGATAAGCGAGTAGTTTGGGCACCACCATGGCAACGCCAACGGTCAGTGTCAGCGCCGCACCCGGTGAACGTCCCGCAAGGACATCCTGTAATTCGCTACCGAGGCGAAACATCTCATCAGCATAGGAAAATACGACACGGCCGGTATCGGTAAGCACCAGATTGCGGCCGCTCTTCTTGAACAGTTTCGCGCCCAGCTGTTCCTCGAGTTCGCGAAGCTGGCCGCTGATCGTCTGTGGAGTGACATGCAAAATCTCCGAGGCATGGGTGATTGTGCCGTTAGCGGCCACCGCCCAGAAATAACGCAGGTGTTTGAGATTCAGGCTGGACATGATGGCTTGTAGCATTCTCCCTAGTGTGATCAAAGCACTACAGGCGAAACAGGTGCTAACGCCTGGACGGATCGTCTGGCAGCAGATTCAGCCATTATTCTATCGGGGAAACGAAGCCGCCGGGCTTTACTGCCAGTACCGCAGTCTGCGTTTCGCGCAGTACATCTTCGGCAGTGTTCCCTATTATCAGGCCAGGTATGCCGACGCGGCCGAGAGTGCCCATCACAATCAGATCCGCTCCCCGTTCCCTCGCACAGTTGGAGAGGACCTGCGCAGGTTTACCTTTGAGCAGGTGCACATTGTCCGCCCGACTGTCCAGTCCATAGAGAGTAAGCAGGGTGTCCAGTGCCTGCCGGTGGTGTTTTTCGCGGTCCTTAAGTAACAACTCAAGCTCGGTATGCGGAATACGCCCCCGTCCGTTTCTCAACATCGATTCGCCGGGCAGTTGCCAGGCATGCACGATCTCGAGCGCCGCCTGCTCGCGCTCGGCGAGCGAAGTCGCGAGATCCAGTATCAATCGCTGCAGGTCACCAGACTCATCGTCGAACGGATCCACCGCGGCGAGCACCCGCTGGTAGGTCGTCGCCAGTGGCGGCCGATCAATCCAGACCGGGCAGGGGCATTTGCGCAACAAATGCATATCGGTACTGCCAAAAAGCGCCGGTGCAAGGCCGGTATCGTGTTGCGCCATTTTCATTACCAGGTCGTAGCCATTGCGCTGCACGGCACGCACGACTTCTATAAAGGGCGTACCGGTCATAACCTTGGAGTAAATGGCCGTTCCTGCGTCTGTATATGGTTTCGTGAGTGCGTCCAGGGCCTGACGACGCTGTTCTCTCAACTGGGCGTTGAGATCGATGCCATAGCTCCGCTGGAAATAATCCGCCAGGCCCGTCTCAGGGGTAACGTCCATGACCGTCAGGCGTGCATTGTTGGTGCGCGACACCGCAGCAGCCCTGTCCAGCGCGATATCCAGCCCATCCTCGCGGTCGGCAAAAAAAAGTATGTTCTTGAAACGTTTCATTGCTTGCCTCCTGTACAGCGTCGTTTATGCGGCCAAAACCAATCCACCCAGCAACAAACCGGCAATACCCAGCCAAACACTGCCAGTCATTGGCCAGAGGTGTTCTTTTTTGTGGGGTATTTGCAAACCTACTAAACGATGCCTGATGGTCAGCCGAACCGCTTCACTCACGCTGTGCCATGCTGAAAGAAAGGCGCGGGCGACCTCGTTTGCCGAGTGTTTTACAAGCCTGATTCGCTGGCCGAGGTGTGAGACAAGGCGTCTTCGGGCTACGCCCCGTTTGCTGATTGCGGCACGTCCACCTACGCGTACGCCTGCCAGCAGTACCAGTGCAGACAGCAACGCACCGAGAGACACCGGTATGGTGCCAGTCAGTAACTCGGCGGCATCAGCGAACGCGAAGGGAAACACAGCAATCACTGCCAGGAGCAATAGCCACGCGATTACTGACACGGTGGGGTGCGACGAAGCAACGCCAGCACGCTGTTGCATGGTCAGAAACAGTAAGCGCGCCATCACCAGTGTGGTTGCAAATGCGGATGCAGCGAGCACGTGTAATAGGGCATGCGCCTGTTGCGGAAGATCCGTGCTAAGGGCGGATTTCGCCAGCGCACCGCTGGTCAGGGGCGCACCCGCCAGCGTCAGTGCCAGAAAGCCGAGCCCGACCAGCAGCCACGGGCGCAGCCCGCCGCGTTCAGCCAGGCCCAGTCCGAGAAACAGGGCACCCTTGACCAGCGCATGGTGTGCCGCATAAATGACCACGGCGCCGATCAGTACCGGAGCCGCTGTCGGCCAGGCCAACGCGGCGCCCATGCCGGTTGTCAGTACCCCCATCTTGCTGATGCTGGAGTAGCCCAGTACCAGTCGCGGCCGCTGTTGCAACAGCGCGAAGAGCGCGCCGAAGAATATGCCGGTCACGCCAATGCCGATCAACACCTGTCCCCAGCCGGCCAGCACCGCATCGCCCGGTGGCAGGAAGCGCAACCAGCCGAGCAGGCCGGCCTTGATCATGGCGCCGCTGAGCACCGCGACAGCCGCTGGCGGGGTGACCGCATAGGACTGTGGCAGCCAGAGATGGAGACCGGGAAGCGCCAGCTTGATACCGAAGCCGACGATGAGTAACGGCACGATGAACCCGGCAGGCGGGTTTGACTCCAGCACGCTGAACGCCAATGCGCCGCCGTTCTGTGCTGCCAGCAGGACAACGGCGACGAACAGGATCATTTCGCCGGCGATGGTCCATACCAGGTAACGTCGTGCCGCGTGTCTGGCCCGCTGTGACGCAGTCTGTGCGACGAGCCCATATGCGGCCAGTCCCATGAGCGTGAAACCGAGGTAGAAGCTGACCATATCCTGCGCCACGATCAGGCCCAGATTGCCCGCCATGGCCAGCAGGAAGAAAACACGAAAGCGCGCGGCGTTGCGGTCGCTCGCCAGGCTGCCGGCCGCGTATAGACTTGCCACCGACCACAGCAGGCCGCTGAACAACAGGAACATGCGGCCGGTGTCGTCCAGGCCCAACTCAATACCCAATAGTAGCCAGGGCAGCGAGATGCTGGTGCCGACCGGCAGGGCGGCGCCTGCGACCAGCGCCGGGAGCGGTGCCAGCACCATCAGCCACCTGGCGTAACGCTGGCCGGCAAGTGCCGCCAGTGATAACGGCAGTGCCCAGATCAGCAGCAGGATGAAGGCGTTCACAGGCCGTACTCCCTTTGCGCAATCAATTCTGCCCATTCAAGCGGGCTGTAAGGTGCGGCCGCAAACAGTCCGGCTGCCAGGGCCAGCGTTGCCGTCACCACCGGCGGCCACAGCAGCGCGCCGGTGGTTTCGAAACGTGTAGCTGGAATATGTTCGGCCGGCCAGACAGCGCCGGGGTTGCGGAACCAGGCACGGTGCAGCACCGGAAGAAAGTAGGCTGCATTGAGCAGACTGCTGACGATCAGAACCGGCATCACCCAGGCAGCCATGCCGGCCTCCACTGCGCCAAGACCGAGATACCATTTACTCACGAACCCGGCTACCGGTGGCACGCCGATCATGCCCAGTGCCGCGATGCTGAACGCCAGCGTCGTCATGGGCATGCGCCGACCGACGCCGTTCATCTCGCTGACCTTGTGAATGCCCAGTGTCTCGGCGTAGTTGCCCGCGGCAAAGAACAAGGTGATTTTCATAATGCCCTGGTGCACCAGGTGGACAATGCCGCCGATGGTGCCGACCGGTCCGAGAATGGCGGTGCCCAGTGCGATGTAGGAGACCTGGCTCACGGTGGAGTAGGCAAGGCGTTTTTTCAGATTGTCCTGCGACAAGGCCTTGACCGAGCCATAGACGATGGTGATCGCCGCAGCGATACCGAGCCCGGTGAGCAGGCCCAGTTGATCGGCAAAGTGCACGCCGTATACGTCGTAGACCACGCGCACAATACCGAAAGCACCGGCCTTCACCACCGCGACCGCGTGCAGCAGGGCGCTTACCGGTGCCGGTGCGACCATCGCCTGGGGCAGCCAGCCATGCAGCGGCACCAGCGCCGCCTTGACACCCAGACCGATAATCAACAGCAGGAATATCATCCGTAGCTGTGGATGATACTCGGCCGGCAGCCGATTCAGTATTCCGCCTTCGACAAAGGGCGCCGGCCCGGCAAGGACATGCAACCATACGGTGCCGATCAGCAACAGTGCGCCGCCGCCCAGGGTGTAAGTGAGGTAGATACGTGCGCCGCGCAGCGCCTCGGGCGTACCACGGTGCGCAACCAGCGGGTAGGTCGTCAGCGTTAACAGTTCGTAGAAGATCACAAAGGTAACCAGATTACCCGCCAACGCCAGGCCGATGGTGGCTGAAACACACAGACTGAAGAAACCGAAAAAGCGGCTGCGATGCGGCGACTTTTCCAGGTAGCCGATGGCATACACGGTGGTGACCAGCCACAGAACGGTGGACAGGCTGACGAACAACACCGACAGCGCGTCTGCATGCAGTACCAGGTCCAGGCCGGGTGCGAGGGTCCAGCGGGTCTCGTAGCTGTGTTCATGAAAAACGCCCCAGACCATCACGCCGACGAGCGCCAGCTTAACGCCGGCACCGGTCAGGTTAAGTGCGGTACGCAGCCAGTGACTGCTCTCGCGCAGAAAGAAAATCACCAGCCCGGGCAACAGTGAACTCGCCACCACCAGCAACGGTAACCAGGCGTCGAGGTTCATAGACCACCCTCCAGCAGGCTCCACACCGGCGCGCCTGCGAGACCCAGCCCCACTACCGCAATGGCTGTGAGGATCAGTGCCGGCCACTCTTCCCGCGCAACCGTGACCGGACGTTGCGGGTAGGCCTGGTGGCCGAAGGCGTGGCCGAGCACCCTGAAGATGTATGCCGCCGCCAGCAACGAACCGGCGACGGTCACCAGGATCCACAGCCACTGACCGGTCGCAAAAGACCCGGCGAGTAACTGCCACTTGCCTAGAAAGGCGCCACTCGGCGGCAGGCCGATCAGGGCGACTCCGGCCAGTGCAATGGCGAACGTGGTCGCGGGCAGGCGCTGGGCAGTGCCATCGAGATCACGAATGCTGTCGTGGCCGGAGCGCTGCTGGATGACGCCGATCGCCATAAACAGGCCGGCCTTGGCAAAGCCGTGGGTCAAAGCCAGTATGACCAGTCCGCCCACGGCGGCATCACGGGTGGGTCCGGAAGGCAAGGCCTGCAGCAACGGAAAGAACAGGAAAAGGTAGCCCAGCTGCGCAACGGTGGAATAGGCGGCGAGTAACTTGAGTCGCTCCGCGTGCAGTGCGTGCCAGGACCCCCACAGAACCGCACCCGCACCCAGGATACCCAACAGATTGGCAGCCGCCACGGTCACAATCCCGGCGAAGACGTCCAGCCACAGGCGCAAAACGAGATAGAAAGCTACCTTGACTACCAGGGCCGACAGCACGGCGCTGACCGGTGCCGGCGCACTGGCGTGCGCCGGTGGCAGCCAGAAGTGCAGCGGGAACAGGGCGGTCTTAAACAGCAGGCCGGCGGTCATCAATGCCAGTGCCGTCCAGGCAACTGGCCCGGCCTCTACCACTCGTGCCAGCGCTGCCAGGTCCAGTGTGCCGTAGCCGGCATAGATCAGGCTGACACCGGCCAGGAACAGCATCGAACCCAGCAGTCCCACCAGCAGGTATCGCAGCGCCGCCTCTACTGCCGCCATCGTGCCACCCAGTGACGCCAGTACGACTGCGCTCAGGCCCAGTAATTCCAGCGTGACATACAGGTTGAACAGGTCGCCGGACAGCAGCAGGGCATTCAATGACGTCCACAACAACAGCCACAGGGGCCAGAAGCGGGCGCGCTCCACGGCTTTGCTGAAGTAGGCGCTGGCGTAGATGCTGGCCGCCAGCATTACCAGGGCGGTCATCATCAGCAGCAGTGCGGACAAACCATCGGCGCGTAACGCGATACCTAGCCCGGCTGTCCAGCCGCCGATTTCGTAAGACAGCGCGCCCTGCGTGCCGACGCCGTAGAGCAGAATGCCGCCGGCAAGCGTTGTCACCACTCCCGTGATGATGACCACAACTGATGCATGGCGGGGTAGCAGCAGTGTCGCGAGCGCACCGGCCAGTGGCATAGCGACCAGCCATATCAGGGCGTCAGTCATTGTTTTGCTTCGCAGTCAGGCGTCGTGCCAATGCCAGGGCAAGTGCGGTTGCGCTCACCGCGACCACGATCCCGGTCAACACCAGGGCATGCGGAACCGGGTCCGGTGGAACGCCTGGACCACGGTAAGCGATTGCGATCAGTATCATGAAAACGCCTGCCCCCAGGACATTGATTGCCACCACCCGGTGCAACAGCGAAGCGTGCAACAGTGCCGTGCGCAGCCCGAGCGCAACAATCAGGCAACCGGTCAGGCCATATAACAATTGCGCAGTCAACATCGGCTGTTCTCCTCGTTGACCGCAACTGCGGGCGGCCGCCCGCCGAGGAACGCGAGCACCAGGGTCGCGGCGATCGCCAGCATGGCTGCGCTCTCGATCAGCAGGATCAGGCTACCGGCCCAGGCCGGCGGGTAACCGAGAAACGGGCGTCCAAGCACGAGTAAAGTCAAACCGACGACTAAAAACATACCTACACCGGCGGCCAAGATGACGCGCACAGTGACTGCTTGCGGTAAACCAATGCTGCGCTTACCCGCCAGTCGCAGCACAACGGCGGCAGCGGCTAGCGTGGCGCCGGCCTGAAATGCACCGCCCGGCGCATGGGCGCCAACCCAGAGCAGGTAGCCAGCAATCAGGATTAACACCGGTACCAGCCAGCGGGCCAGGCCGTCGAATACCGGGCCGGCGGGCTGGTAGCCGGGTCTTGCCGTGCCGAGCGCCAGGATGCCGAGCACCGCGGTCAGCAGCACTGCCAGTTCCAGCAAGGTGTCGTAGGCACGGAAGTTCAGCAGTATGGCGGTGACCGGATTGCTGACTCCGCTGGCGGCGAGATTTTCGCTGACGGCTTGCGCCAGTCTTCCGTTCGTCGTGCTGTCCAGGGCATGCACCAGCGCCCAGGCGAGTGTGGCGGCAAGAGCGACACACAATATCGTGATGACCCATTGAAGTGTCGCACTCACGCGCAACGCATTGCGCTCATTTATACGCACCGCGTCATCGTGCAGCGTGCGGTTCGATTGTTCGCCTACTGCCACCAGCAGCAATGCACCCGACAAACCGGCGCCGATCGCGGCTTCCGCGAGCGCGACGTCCGGAGCCAGCAATCGTCCCCAGGCGACGGCCAGGACCAGTCCGAACGCCATGAACAGAATGACGCTGCGGCGTGCATCAGGGCTTGCCAGTGCCGCCCAGGCCAGACTCACGATCGATATCAGCAGCAACCCGTCGAAGACAAGGAGACTAGTTGTGTTCAAGAACTCGCCTCCTTACGGTGCGCGCGTCGTGCGATCAAGTGTGCGCTGGCGGCGCTGGCAGCGAGTACGGCCAGCCAGACCATTAGCAGCTTCAGTGCGATGAGCAGGTCTTGCGTATGCAACGCCAGTCCGGCAGCCAGCAGACCCAGGCCGAGGTTGTCGGCCTTGGTCAGGGCATGTAACCGTGAATAAAGATCCGGCAGGCGCAACAGGCCAATACTGCCGGCCAGATAGAAGCCAATCCCTGCCACTATCATCAAAGACGACATGAGTTCAATCATCGCGCGCCTCCCGCTGCTTTCCGGTGAATGCCGCCGCAGCAACCGCTGCCAGCAGTGCCAGTATCAGCGCGACATCGATCAGGGCCTGTTGTTCGAGCAACACGCTGAGCAGCAACAGCAAGCCCACACCCGCGGTGCCTATCAGCTGTGTGGCGAGCATACTGTCGCCTGCTTCAGGACCGCGCAGCACACGCAGCAGGCCGAGGAACAGAGTGAGCATGAGGCCGCCGACGGAAAGAGACAGTAGCTCAGGCATCGTCTGTCTCCAGTGTTAAGCCGAACGAGCCGGCGATCGCCTGCTCGAGACGGAGCAACTCCGGTTTCGGGTCCACGCGGCTGTCGAGCATATGCAGGTCAACGTGATCACCGTCGAAGTCTGCGGCCAGCGTACCTGGCAACAAGCTGATGCAGTTTATAAGCAGTACCCGTCCCAGTGGATCATCCAGGTGAACGCGATAGCGCCTGAAACCTGGCTGGATATTCAGCTTTGGTGTCAAAGTGCGGCGCGCGACATCGATCCCTCCGCTGACTGATTCGCGCAGGAACAGTGCGACAAAGCCGAACAAACCGACGAGTGAAACGCGTGGCAGTCCATGACCGCTCAAGTTAACACTTGCCATGGCCGCGAGCGCCACTGCCGGCAGTCCGACCAGCCAGGCATCCGCTCGGCCCTGGACGATGATCCACCAGAGGCTCGCGAGCAGTGTCATTCGAATCAGCATGCCCGAGGTTTTCGAATACACGAGCGGTGACATGTCAGTCTGTTTCCTCAAGTTGCGCACGGCTCAGGAGTGCAAGACCGTTTTCCGATATCTGAACTTGGTCGGTGCTTGCGCAAGCTTGCGCGAATGAATCTGCACCGAAAACCCGTCCATCGCCCAAACGACTGCAGCGACAAGTAGTGCGAGGTTCATGAGAATGAATGCGGCTGCCATGCCGGACAACAATGAGTTGAAAATAGTCATTTGATTTCTCTCCTCTGGACAGGGTCCGACCCCGAGGGATCAGGCGGCATGCAGGCTCCCGCATGCACGGTTAGCGGGCACGGCAACATCCATCAGTTTCGGATCGTCGAGCTCAAGCCCGTTCATCAGTTCGATGTAGGCCTGCTTGCCGCTGACTTGCAAACGCGGATTGTGATACTTCTCCTCACCGATGCTGCTTGATGTCATGCCGTTGTAGTCGTGTGCCGGGTACACCAGGGTGTCTTCAGGGAGGGTCAACAGCCTGCCGAACAGGCTGTCATATTGAGCCGCTGGGTCCCCATTCTGAAAGTCGGTGCGCCCCGTGCCACGGATCAGCAAGGTGTCACCGGTGAATACGCGATCAGGCAGCAGAAAGCTGTAGGAGTCGTCCGTGTGTCCCGGCGTATAGAGAATGTCGAGGTGCAGGTTTTCGACGCAAAGCTTCTCGCCTTGGTGGAAGTGAATGGAAACACATTCGGCCCGGGTCATGAGCCCCATGGCGCTGGCGCAGCCGGTTTGGTTGCGTAACGCTCCCAGCGCGGTGACGTGGTCGGCATGAATATGGGTATCCACAGCCATCACCAGTTTCAGGTCCAGTTCTTCGATGAGGCGGACATACTGGCCGGTGTTTTCCAGCACTGGATCGATCAGCAGGGCTTCGCCACCCCGGCGCTCGGCCACAAGGTAGGTGTAAGTGCTCGATGTCTTGTCGAATAGTTGGCGAAAAATCATGGTTTTGTCTCCTCTATGGTTACTTGACGATCAGGCGTTCGCCTGTTTGGTGCAGTTGTCGCTGCGGTTCCAGGGCATGCGTGCGATCAGCTTTGCCATGCCGCACCAGCGGGTGGTTCCGGCCACGATCAGGCCGGCACCAATGAAAGCAGTGAGTGCAAAAAACAACTCGTGCACGCTAAAGCCAAGCAATACTTTGATCACCAGCAGGCTGCCGATGGCGATCTGCACCTGACGTTCCAGGCTCAACGCCTTGCCGCAGCGCTCTACCGGTAGACCAAGCTGTTCCCAGCGCTGGGTGCCACCTTCGATGAGGGTCACGTTCCTGTAGCCGGCTCCTTGCAGGCGCTCAGCTGCTTGCTGGGCGCGAGGACCGGCATGGCAGGTGATGTAAAGTGTTTCTTCACGGCCCAGCGAAGGTCGCTTGAACGTTTGTGCAACCGCGTCCGCTGACAATGAGTCGATCGGTATCAGCTGCGCGCCCGGAATGTGTCCGGCGCGGTATTCGGCGACGCTGCGCACATCCAGAACCGGGGCATATCGCCCGCGGCGTTTTACCTCGTGCAGCTGTTGAGGGCTGATGGTCGAAACTTGAGTTGACATGTTTGGCTCCAGTTACAATCCGCGTGCAGATTCGAACATGGGGCCATGCTAGCTACTTCGAGATGTTTATAAAATACGAAAGGTCTTGTTAAATACATCGAAAAACGCGATGTATAAAATAGCATGATCGTGCGCAATAACCTGGATTTACAGGACGCCCGGTAGGCCCCGATCGTAGTGATGAGTTTGTCCAGGAGGTATTCCGACACCTAAGCGGTGGGTGCAGGAGATATCATTGCTTATAAAGAGAAGTGCAGCGGGGTATTCCATGCGCCGCCTTCTGCCGAACGACACGGACGGCGCATGGTCATTATTCACGCGGGGTTGATCATGGGTTCCGCTCTGGATGCCCTGGAACAGTCGCTGGTGACAAAACGGGCTGAACTGGCCACGCTGTGAGACGGTTCGAGTCGACGTTCATGCCAGTTGCGAGCGCCCTGATCCGGTGAAAATCTACCTGCTTGCGGACGTCATGCGTGAGTCCTGTAGATTGGGCTGAACGCGAGTCAAGCCCATCAGCTCGACACCGTTGGAATTCGTTCCTCCGCCCAACCTGCAGGGACGAGGGGAAAAACTTTTAATTGATCCGGCCCCTTTTCCACCTTTAACGCTAATCGGGGTCAGGTGTCAATTTTCGCAGAGCGCACGCATCCTCATGTGTGCCAGCTTGATGGCGTCCTCGGTTTTTGCGTTGAGTACTTCGCGCTTGGCCTGTTCACACTCCTGCCCTTCCTGGACATCGGCCTGATGCGTGGATGTGTAGGCGGGCCGGTGCGTGTCAGCCAGCTCGTTGCACATCACCGACGATACTCTGCGGATGTTGGCATACCGGCCATCCTCGACAGCCACACAGTCACCGACGTTGATGTTCTGATCCTCGGTGATCACGGCGACGCTGGTGCCGTTGTTCAATTTTATCGTGTGCTGTACGAGTCGCTGGCCGGCGGCGCGCTCATGGGAGATCAGCCCGCCGAGCAAGGCACCCCCGGCCGCGCCGGCCACCTGTTGGGTACGCGAACCCCCGGTGGCGGCCGCTACTGCCAGTCCCGCGAGGCCGCCAAGCGTCGCGCTGCCGCCGGTATTGGATTCCGCCTGCACCTGTTTGACACTCTGGACCACGCCATACTGGACGCTCATTGCGGTGCCCGGGCGGGGGCTGCCCGGCGTTTCACAACCGGTCGTCACAATGGTTCCGACGACAACTGCGGCAATTACTATAGTTTTGTTCATGTCGTTAGCCTTCCTGTCTGGTCACTCTTGATCTGCCATTCCCGTCAGTCACCCTGAAAGAAACGGGTTGCGTGAATCCCGAAGATACAGCCTTCCTACATTATAGATACGGGCAGTGGGGGAAACCACCACACGCGTCGAGGCCCACCTGGCGGAGCAGGGCAAGGTCTTGCCAACCTGCAGGCTTACCGTGTTGGTCGTGCTGATCTGTCCATTCCACCTGTCTTGACTCGGCTGAATATCCAGAATCACGGGTGCTTATGCAATTGGTGGTTTGCCGCCGCGTTCAAAGAAGTTTCGCGTTTGGAACGGGGCAGGGCCGAGGGCGTGGCCGTCGATTCGTAGCGTGCGTTTCAGAACGAAGTCGAACAGCAAGGGGTTGTGGCGGCGTATGCCAGAGAGTACGTCGGCCTCCGTTTTGGTGACATAGCCGCGCCGCAGCATCTGCTTCAGCGAGAACAACGGCATGACACCGGGCAGGGGATAGTCGGAGCCGTTAAGCAGTCGCGGGTGCCAGTCTTTACGTTTGACCAGCGTCTCCAGTGCCGGTCCAACACGGTTAATCTGGGTGATGGCCGAGATATCTCCAAACAGCAGGCTCTCGTAGCGCGGCTCCTGCATCATGCGCTCGAAAAGCTCGAAGCTGGACACGTTGGGCCCCGCGGGCCCGCTCTCCAGATCGACGCTGTGTCCCAGGGAGGCACAGTGGGCGACGATGATGCGTACGCCATGATCCAGCGGGCGGCGCAGGCGCAGCGGATTTCCGAAATCCTCCGTATTGCCGCCGTGCACCGCGAGTTCGGCACCGGCGTGTATCAGCAAGGGCAGATCGAGTTCGGCGGCAGCTTCGTAGAACGGGTCGCAGCGCGGCGAGGCCGGATCCATGCCCTGTGCGGCCGGAAGCCATTTGACGGCACGGACACCCTTGCGCGCGGCCTCCCGCAGTGCGGCGACGGCGTCGCGGCGATAGGGGTGAATGGAAGCGATCCACTCGAAACGAGCGGGGTGTTGCTGCACCACGGATGCCGCGTACGCGTTGGGGGTGTAGAAGGGGCTTGCCTCCAAGTGGCGTTCACCCGCATCCGTATAATTATAGTCGAATGCCAACAGCATCAGCTTCACGCCAGCTGGCAGACGATCCTGCAGCCAGCTCAGGCGCTCAATGAAGGTCCGGTCAGTCTGGCCGTCGTCGCGGGTGCAGCTGGCGTTGAAATAGAAGGCACCTTGCAGCCATTGAATCGGGTGCGCAAGGCTGTGCATTTGCGGGTTGGTCCAGATTCCCGAACCGTTGTCGCCGGTGCCTATGAGATGCACGTGACAGTCCCAGAACTGGCCGGGATCTATGCCCTCCCAAGCAGATTGCACCAAGGGATGATCAAGCAGCACCTGTGGCAGGGGTTCGCCGGGGCAGGGGTTGGGGAAGCCGTCTTCAGGCCAGTATCGGTAACCGGCGCCGGCGAAACCGAGGGTGGTGAGTCCGAGCAGAAAGTGTCGACGTTTCATGATTATGAGGAACTTTTGCCGGACCCAGACCTGCACGGTCGGGTTTAGTCATGAAGAATGCAACAGATGCGTTCGCCATTATGTTAAGAAAGACGGTTTGTTTCAATTTCTGATGCTAACTGGCCGGGTGGAGTCCAGATCTGCGTAAGCCTCTGCCAGGGAATAGGAACTTACGTACCGTTCGTAAAGCAGGAATAGTTACGCCTCGCCTTGGGGATGCCATTTAAAACAATTACTTAGATCTTAACTTGCCCGCCCGGGCAACGCTTGCTCAATTTGTACACAAAGTCCGTGTGACGCCGATTTACCCGGCGTCCGTAGGCGCTGTGTACGCCATGAAAAGGGGGTGGGCCCTAGAATCACGGCGGCCCGTCAAATATCACGCGGACTGAGAAAAAGCGACCAGAACCCGCGCAAGAAGCGATCCAGGACTGAAAGAATGGGTGCGTGCCGCCGTGCGCGGTTCACTATAAGGAGCTGCTGTTTCATAATCAGACTGTCGGCGACAACAGCTTTTGCGCCACCGGGACCCATGAGCGTGGCGATAGTGGTCAGCAGATGGGCGAAGAGTATCAGCAGGTCCTTCATGGGGTGGCAGGGTAGGGTAACCCGCCATCCGGGGTAAGTCCGTCCAGGCGATTGTTGTCAGGTCAGAATTACTAATTCGCCATAGACAGGATCGTTGTCAGTGCTGAGGTATTTCGGGGCGCCTCTGAATGAGTGTGCGATATAAGTGTTCCAGAATGACAGATCAACAACCGGAAAAGTCAACTCGTCTGTGCTTGTGGCTTTCCAGCAATCTTCTGCCACTCTACGATTTTCAGATCCAGCACGAACACTGAGTAAAACACCGGCACCAGTAACAGCGTAACGAACGTCGCAAACAGCAGGCCACCGATCTGGGCGTAGCACAAGGGTTGCCACAGCGGCCCACCGTGAATTGCAAGCGGAATCAATGCAGCGATCGTCGCGCCCACGGTAATCAATACCGGGCGCAGGCGTACGATGCCGGCATCGAGAAGGGATTCCTCCAATGCCTCGCCACGTTCGTGCGCCTCCTCGACAAAATCGAACAACACAATCACATGGCTGACGATGACCCCTATAAGCGCCACGATACCTAGAAACGCCATGAACCCGAAGGGACTGTTCATGGCATACAACGCTGCGAAGGCGCCGCATACACCGTATGGCACGGCGGCGAACACCAGCAAGGGTTTTACAGCGTTTTTAAACTGAACAACCAGTGCGATATAGATAAGCAGAATACTCATGATCAGCACAACTTTCAGCTGGCTGTTGCCGTCATTGGCGCTCGCCTCAACGCCGGTGACTTGTATTTGGTAACCCGGTGGGAGAGTGGCCTCGAACTTGCTCAGGGGCGCGCGCAGCTTATCCATGATCTGCGAGGCATACATGCCCGGCAATGGGTACGCGTACACCAGCAAGGTGCGAAAATGCGCAGTTCGGTTGATTTTGCTGGTTAACATGGAAGAGTCGAAGCGCGCAACCTCGCCCAGGGGCACCTTGCGATCGGAATCGCTGGCATAAACATACATATTTTCAAGATCGGACAATCGGGTGCGTTCAGATGGCCGCAGAATAGTGACCACGGGAATTTGCTTGTCACCCTCCCGCAGTTCGGTCATTGTCACACCATTGTTGGCCAGCGCTGATGAATATGCGACATCGTAACTACTGACGCCGGCAAGACTGGCGCGGTCGGGGTCAACTTCCAGCTCAACAGTCAATGACGGTTCACCCCAATCGTCACTGATTTGGGTGGCGATGGACGTGTTTTGCAACATCGTCTTTACTTCGTCGCCCAGTCTGCGCAGCGTTTGAATGTCGTGCGGTGACGCATCTCCCTCAATCGCCGCGCGGCTGGCGATACGGATTCCGACCGGATAATTCACGGGTTGGGTCTGCAACTGCTTGACGTTGATATTGGCGCCCGCCAGTTGTTCGTTCAGCGCCGTTTGCCACAGTTCGGCCAGACGGGGCGTCGCATCCCTGTCATTGACGCGCATGACCAGCTGGGCAAAGTTGAGCTGATTTGTCTGGCCTATGACCGAAAACCAGAACTTCGGCCCACTGCCGCCCAGGTAGCTGGAGACAGACTCCAGCAAGGGTTCCTGGACGTCAGGGTGAGCCTTGGCGTACTCGCTGCTTACCCTACGGATGATCTCCACTGCCTGACGCGCTGTCTCCTCGGTTTCCTGGAGGGCGGCGTCGTTGCGCAACCAGATCTCCGCGTACGACAGGTACTGCACGTCATTCGGGAAAAACGAGTTGACCAGTTGCGACTTGAACACACCACCGGAGACCAGTATGAAAACAGAGAGGGCAAGAAATTTCTTACGGTGATCAATCGCGTATTTA
>CAWFEQ010000010.1:0-135814 GCA_963814945.1 uncultured Gammaproteobacteria bacterium | reverse complement strand
CAGCCTGCGTAGGGTGGGGTGAGTATGCGAACCCCACCGTACCTGCGGGTACAGCCTTTCCGTCTTGCGCGTGGCGCACGACCCATCCAGCGTACCCGCCCCGGGAAACGACGGCGCCCGGTTTACGCTTCCGTCCGACTGGTCAGCGCGGCCTCGATCTGTGCGCCCCAGGCAACGGCGTCGCTGACCGTGACTATCCCTGGGGCTCCAACTGGGATCCGGCCGAGGAACCCTGGCGGGCCAATACCTATGAGAGCAACCTCGGCCGCTCGACTGCCGTGGGGCTGTACCCGCACGGTGCCTCGCCCGTGGGCGCCCTGGACATGGCCGGCAACGTCTGGGAGTGGTGTTTATATCCATTCGAATACGAGGATCCGGACGATCTGGCCATGAACGACGTTGACGCACAGCGGGTGTTGCGCGGCGGGTCCTGGCTCGGCAGTCAGGTCGGCTGCCGTGCCGCCGTCCGCGGCAGGTACGGCCCGAACGACCGCAACCGCGACTTCGGGTTTCGGTTGTGTTTGTCGTCTTCCATCGAAGCTGATCACGAAGGTACGGTCCACTGAGTCACTGGGTTACTGTT
Organism: uncultured Gammaproteobacteria bacterium; assembly: GCA_963814945.1. Taxonomy (GTDB): domain Bacteria; phylum Pseudomonadota; class Gammaproteobacteria; order DSM-19610; family DSM-19610; genus Thiogranum. Next base: position 135,231 of record CAWFEQ010000010.1, on the reverse strand, counting down.
GCGGCAGGTAAGCACCTGAAAGTTGCCGCTGAGTACCAAGGGCTAGGAGGCTGTCCTCAAGGCGCGACAATCTGTCGCATATGCACAATCCGCCTCGCCGGTTACGCTTCCCCAAAGCTACACAAAGCAATCAACCGCGGGAAGGACGTCTTCAGAATGAAACACGCAGCGATGCTTGCCGCCTTGCTCGCGCTTGCGGATAACGCCTATGCCGCAGATATGCACGATGCACATACCGATCACGTCGGGCACGCCACACCCGCGCCAATCGGGGTCATGGGCGAGCACCTCCATCCGCAAGGCGACTGGATGGTCTCCTACCGCTACATGCACATGGACATGGAGGGCAGCCTCAAGGGCAGCAATCACATCAGCAATCAGCAGATCATTTCCCCGACGGGGGAAAATTTTCTGATCACACCGACCCAGATGACCATGGACATGCACATGCTGGGGGTGATGTACGCACCGACCGGCAACCTGACACTGATGGCCATGGCACCCTATATCAAGAACTCCATGGATCACCGAACCCGCATGGGCACGACCTTCACGACCGGCTCGGAAGGGATCGGCGATGTCCAGCTGGGGGCCCTGTACGGATTAACGGAATGGAACGCACAGCATCTCCACTTGAATGTCGGTATCAGTACACCCACCGGCAGTATCAATGAGAAGGACCAGACTCCAATGGGAAAGATGCGGATGCCCTATCCCATGCAACTCGGTTCCGGCACCTGGGACCTGGTTGCGGGACTGACCTATGGAGGCCAGGAGGGGAAATGGGCGTGGGGCAGCCAGGCAATGGGTACGGTGCGTCTGCAAGACGAGAATGACAATGACTATCGCCTCGGTAATCGGCTAAATGTCACCGGCTGGCTGGTACGCGACATTACCCGCGGGTGGAATGCCTCGCTGCGCATCGACGGGCAGGCGTGGGGTGATATTCACGGTGCAGATCCGGAACTCAACAAGAGCGTCGTTCCCACAGCGGACCCGGATTTGCGCGGCGGCAAGCGTATAGATGTGTTGGCGGGGGTGACCTATGCTACCCAGGGCGGAACTCATAAGGGACACCTGCTTGGCATTGAAGCCGGTGTCCCTGCCTGGCAAAACCTCGACGGGCCGCAGCTCAAAAGCAGATGGACTGCAATGGCGGGCTGGCAGTACAGTTTCTGAAATCGACCTGCTGGTGAAAATAGATAGCCATATCTTGGGCTTAGCCGCCGTTCAGGAATCCTGGCTGAATGGCAAGAGTGGCTCGTACCCGGTCCCTAAAGGGCTGCTGCAGGAGGCCGATAACTGCTAGGACTGGTATGAGTACTCCTCCGATTGACTACCAGCCCAGCCGGCGGCCCCCATCCTTTGGGGCCGCCGGCGCCTTTAAGGCCCCGTTTCGGTGTGACTTTCCTGTCAGCAGGTACATGTCACACCAGAACGGAAGATCGGCCTCTGAATAGCTGTTTACCGGCAGCACGCTTTTTTCTAAACTGCGCACCGCCATCACATCAACCGGTACCCCCACCATGTTCATTGTTGCTAACCGTGTACCTGTCGCCAGCGGCTGGGAAGACACGTTTGAAGAACGCTTTCGCCAGCGCGCGGGACAGATCGACCAACAACCCGGTTTCGTTCGTATGCAGGTTCTGAAGCCACAGTCCGAGGATACCCCCTACGTGGTGCTGACCACCTGGCAGGACAAGACGGCGTTTGAAGCCTGGGTGGGCAGTGATGACTTCAAGCTGGCGCACAGCAATCCCATGCCGAAAGAGGCCTTCGATGGCGAAGGCAAGATGGAAATGCATGAAGTCATTGTCACAGGCGAGTGCGCAAGTTGAACCGATGCGCCGTGGCCCTCCAGCGTTGACCCGCACGCACCCGTGTAGGGCACTATATGCTGGCCGCGCACGGCAATTACGCGTTCCGGTTACCTTCTTCCCGGCACCTTCGTCAGAAAGTCTTGCATACACAAGCCCTTGCCTGATCCGCTACGGCTGGCACCTATCCTGCAACAGATTGCATCATACGGGTTCTTCGGCAGCAGCCTGCCGCTGCCCAACAGCTGACAGAACGACAGGATGCGTATGACCAGGTCCCTCCAGGATGCCGTCCGAGATGATCACGAAGCACTATGCACGCTGCTCGACGCGCCGCTTCGCACCATTGCCAGACGTGCGCTAAGGGTGTGGTTTAACCGCGAGAGACTTGACCAGGTGCTGGCGGAACACATCAGCCAGTGTCCCCACTGCGAGCTGATCTATGCGATCGACACCGATGGGCGCCAGGTAAGTTCGAATGTCTACGAACGCGCCATCGACCGTGGCGCCTATGGACAGGATCTGTCGCGGCGTCCCTACTCGGTCACCCTGTCAGTATTGAATAATGCAGCCTTTCAGGGCGCCTTTCTGTGTGACGCGTATATCAGCCAGGTGACCCGGCGTCCGTGCGTGACCGTAATGTACGCGGTCACGTCGGGACCGACCGGGCTGGGCTTTGTCGCGGCAGACCTTGATTTGCGCAATCTGCCCCCAGCCTGATTCAGCAGCGCCAGGAGCCTGTCCTGGCTCTCCCGGTTTCGCAGTAACCGAATGACTACTCGGGCAGGCTCATGGGCACGCATTCTTTGCCTGGGCTGATGTGCAACGAAACCGCGGTGGATTGGGTTGAGCACGCCAAGCCTGACACTGCCGATACGTTGGGCTTCACTTTCGTTCCGCCCAACCTACAACCGTTCCGCCCAGCCTGCGGCTGCGAAGGGCAACTGTTGGCCTGACTCTGCCATTTGAGTCCGTCCGGGGTTTATTAGTGTTGACGGCCTTGGCTCCGTGGCACATGCTCGGATGAAACTGATGAAACTGAAAACTTGCCAGATCCCAAAGAGAGGAAATGAATATGTCCCGATCGATCGTGGTGGTGATCTGTATTCTTGCCTTTTCACTGACCGGTTGCAGCGAACCCGATGAACCCGCAGCTAACACGCCGACCAGCAGCCGTGTGCCTGATGACAACGTCTTCAAGGACCAGGTGCGCGCGCTGGAGAAAGCGGAGAATGTGCAGAAGACACTGAACGAGGCCGCAGCGCGGCAGCGGGAAGTGATCGAGGAACAGTCGCGGTGATCGGCGATGGAAAAAGGTCGCTTGCTTCGACACATTCCGCGCCGCCCTGTGTCCGGCACGACCCGGACTTCATACGGATGACCGAAAGTGACCGTGAAACGAGGAGCTGAACGAGAAATGCAGTAGGGGGAAGCGATGGCTAAGCATTCAGAAAGGCACCAGCTCTCTAACGCAACCCAGGACGAAGCGCTGCGGATTGCCCGCGGTATACAGCGTCCCGGGCAGACCAAAGAACAGACAAGGCTGATTGCGCAAGGGATTCAAAAGGGTATTGAGCAATACAAGAAGCAGCATAGCGCCAAGGCCAGAGAGTTAGACAAGAACCTCAAGAAAGCGAAGCGGCAGCCCGTGGCACCTGAGGGGCGCGAGATCGAGGTTCGGGAGCAGGTCGTCTATAAGCAACACTGGCTGCCCTGGGCGTTGCTCGTTGTCAGTTGGCTGGGCATGGCGGCCTACTGGTTTGTCTATTGAGAGAGCACTAAGGGCGACTCTCTGATCGCCCTTTATGAGGGCAATAGCACGTTATGGCCGCAAGCTGCCGAATTCGCCCGTTGCCCGGAAGCCGGGCGCCAACGCAAGCTGGCTGCCGCTGACACACACAGTTCGCATCATTCACCTCAAAGTTACTGCACTTTTTGACAGCGGCCCGACGCCCGGTGGGCTGAGCGCTAGTCCAAACACCGTGGACGTTTGGGAAAAGGGCTCTTATCATTCCAGGCGCACGACGCAGTAATCAGGGGGTTCCGTAATAGTCAACAGTGATGTGTACTTATCCGCACATAAGCCTCCGGCATCTGCGACCTTTAAGCAAAATACTTCTGCCGCTGGTGCTGTTGGTTCAGGCCCATATCCGTTACTGGATCAGGGCACAAAAAAGATTGCTTGGTGTGGTCAACCTGAAAGGCAGCTGCGGCATCGATGAAGCCCCGCGACAGGCATTGATTGGCATGCAGGTCCTGCTGGAATGGGGACCGGACTGGACCTTGAGACCGAGGTTTCGCATCCTGCCGACCCGATTTCTCGACCGCTGCGAAATGACCATCGCGAATATTGATGTCACGCCCGTCGTCGAGACGGAATTCCGCAAGCAGATGCAAGACAGCCTGCGTGCAGCACTGCGGACGCTTGATCCCAGCCTGAATGCAATCCAGCGTCAGGCACAACAAACCTGGTCCTTATTGGAGCTGACCGGCGACCTGGCGGGTACGGCGGAAATGCGGGCGAGCGTGGCCTATGCTGCGCAACACCGAAAGCTTGAAATACAAGATCTGACGTTTGACTATGCTGCGGAAGATTCCACCATGGGCGTGTTGGCGAAAGCGTTCCATGAACACATCCGTCAGGCCCTGGAAGAAGCGGCCAACCAGGCGTTAGAACAGCACCTCGATCTGTTGGGCGAGCGCCCTGGGACGGTACTGAAGAAGATCGCGCCGGCGGGGGTGACGCTTGACATGTCTGCCTTGCAGTTAAGTAGCGTGCAAATACGTATCGAAAAACAGGGTATCAGGGTGGATGGAACCGCCACCGGGAGCGTTCGGCTGGTGTTGGTGTGACTGAGACAATAGCGGACAGACCACCGACGCCTTAAGAGTCTGGCAGTCAAGGCAGTACCGGTGAACAACCGCCCGGCCTGACAGGTCGAGGCGTAACGCGAACTCGCAAGATTGCGCTCGGTTCAATCGGCGTTGTGGAGGCGGCCAGGAGGGTCCCGCGGCACGCGCCGTAGGACCAATCACCTGACCAGGAAAGCCGTCATTCTTCGGTCGGCGCTCCGGTGACGTTGACAGCCACGGACTGGGACAATGTGATCATCACCCGGTCGCCCACTGCAACTTTCTCCAGGTTGGCCGGGTTGCGCACCTTGACGGTCTTGGTATTGCCCGCGGGTCCCTTGAGGGTAACGGTTTCGTGGTCTTTGTTGATCGCCTCGATGGTAGCCACGACTGATAGCTGGCTCCCCATTGCTCCGGCCGGCTTCTGGCCGGGCGCCGCGGTCTCCAAGGCAGAAATGTCCGCCGCCATGGGTTCGGCCTGATCAGGAGCGAGCACCTCTATGTTGACCGACTCGTAATAGGCCACCTCGACCTGGTCGCCCACCTTGACCTGGGGCAGGTTCTTGACCTCCTCGCCTACCTTGATGGTGGTCTCCTTGCCGTCCGCGTCTTTCAGGGTAACCTCACGCGTCTCGTGGTTGATGGCGGCGACGGTTGCGCTCAGGGTAATGAGACTTGCTGCGCCCATCTCGGGTTGGTCGGCCGCTGCGCTGCCTTCTTCACTCGCCTGAACGGCGGGTAGCCCGATGTTGAGTGCCAGCAGTGCGGTGATTAACAGTTTTGATTTCATTGTCCTGGTCTCCTTGTGTCCTGGTTGTCTGATCGCTGCGCAGCGGCAACGCGGACGGGGCCGCCAAACCACAGCGCCCTTAAGTATAGGGCACAAATCAGGATTCGCTATGCATCTCGCCCCGTGTTGTCGCCACACCCGCGGGGACGTGGGCAATGGTGTGCAGAACAACGGCAGGAATGTGTGTTGGGCCATGGCACTGCCGCAAGGTGTTAATGTAATTCCGCTGCAACGGTGGCCCCGGCGGCAGGGGATCGCACGGTAGACAAAAAAAGAACCCCGCGGTAACGCGGGGTGAAAACGCTTTTCAGCGTCGGAGGAGTCCATCAAATCAGGAGTCGTCAGTTTGTGATCCTCTGTGGCATGAGTCCGGGCAGTTGAACCTGTCCGACGCACCTGTATGGGCCGAGTGACACTTCAGGAGTTCCGTCTTGCGGATCTACACACCGTGTCAGCAACCGCCCGGCATGGCTCAGAAACTTTTAGGGTCCGAAGTTAGCCGGACTCATGCCACAGAGGACTGAAACACACTGCCTTCGTCCTGCTGATGCAGCAATTACCGGTATGAAGGCTTGAATCGGTAAGTGCTGCGGTCATGAAAGATAACGCAAGGCTGATGCCAACTGTGGCGAAAGAAACCTAATTAAACTGGTATCAATAAGTTAGCAATCGTATAGCACCGTGTGGGGGCATTGTCCCGTCAAAATACGGTAAAAGACCGGTTTACTTGCGTCAGTCTTTCGTCAAGCGACGGTAACCCGGCGGTGCACCCGCCACACGTCCCACGGGTTCTCCCGCGTACTGTTTCTGCATGTTGTGAACGGGGTCTCCAGGAGGCTGTCGGACCTGGGCGATTGACGCGAACAAGGTGGGAGGGCGAATCGATTGTTTCGATTGTTTGATGAGAACAGTACTCAGCCCAACCTACTGGTTTGCGGAGCCGCTACTGGCCGAAGACGAAGACACAATGCGTGTGAACGACACGCTGCTGTGGTCAAACGCATCCAGCGCCATAAGGATAGCGGAGACGACCTGCCCGACCACCGGTAATCGGCGGAACCGGCCTGGCACACTATCGCGTACCAGGCCGGTTGTGGCAGGGATCAAAAAAGTCGGGATAACCGCTCTCAGAGGGCCGCCAATCCATTCAGTGTTGTGGGCAACCCGCTGACGCCCGGCAACGGCAACAGACGGCTATTGCCGATCACACGGTAGGCCACGATAGTGCCGTTGCTGGCACTCAGTGCAAACAGATAACGGCCGTTGCGGGACAGTGCAAGATCAATGGGCGCACTGCCCTCGCCGGTATGCCCAGCCACACCACCCTCGGTGGTCAGTGTCAGATTACCGTTGCGGTCGATTCTAAATGCCGAAATGCTGGAGGAGCCGGTATTGGTAGTAAACGCAAAACGGCCGTTACGTGAAGTGATCACCCAGCACGCCGCGGTTTCGGTGGTGGGAACCGAAGACGCTAGGACCGCTAATGTTCCGCCTTCCAGAATGTCGTAGGAAGAGACACTGCTGGCGTCTTCTGCTCCCCCTGCGGCCTCAGTCACCACCAGATGCCCGTATCGGTCAAAAGCAAAGCCAAACGGCGTTGAACCTGCAGAGGCGTTGACAACAGCGGAACCGGGCACACCATCCTCATCCAGAACAAACGTGGTGATACGGTCGGTTGCTTTTTCGGTTACCACCAGCATATCACCCCACGGTGTAAAGCTGATCTGCGCCGGTCCGGTACCCACACCACTCAAACTGCGCACAGAGTCTGCCAGCGGGGTCAGCTTACCATGGTAACCAACGGTGAACCCAGCGATGGAATCGCTGGCCGCGTTGAGCACATAGAGAAGATTTTCATGCTGGGTGAGGCTGACCGGTTGCCCACCACCGGAGCTGACGGTGTCCACCAGGGTGAGACCAGACTTTCCCACTTCAAACACCGAAATACTGTCACTGCCGGCATTCACCGCGAACAGCCAGCGATGATCTTCACTGAGCACCAGTCCACCCTGATTGCCCAGGCCACCGCCACTGCCCTTACCTCCGGCAGCCACGCTGCCGACCTGGATTAAACCCTGATGGGGATGGTGAGAAAACATCAAAACCTCGTTGCCATCGGCTGCATTCGTCATCGTGAACACCTGTCCCATGAAATAGCCGTTGGCCCAGCCTGGCAGGGCGAAACTGCATAACGACAATAGCAGCGATACCAAAAGTGTGTTTCGTAAACGATTCATAGCAATATCCCTTTATCTGCATAGCCTATTTATAAAAACCACTTGCCCCTGGGTGCTATACCACAAACGTTCCCGGTTGCACCCGCAAGCAAGTCTTGCACTGAAAGAACAGACGATCCTCACTAAACTGGTACAAATTCATCACAAAACTGTCCCGGAGAGGCAGTGACGGCAAATGGACGGTAATGAACACGTATGCCCCCTCGTCAACGGGACAGTTGTGCACACGCGACCGGCCAAGAGCTGGTGACTTCGGCTTACGGAGGAAAGGCGGATAGATCGGCCAGTCGGCCGATCAAGACCATAGGTTGGGCTGAATCGTTGACTTGCCGACGTTGCCGGCAACACCTGAGGCACACGTGTTCTCTCCCCAGGTGGATGCAATCTTGCGGGTTACTGAGGACGAGGTGACAAGAAACCAGGATATTGCGCGCGCCCTGGGAACCTGTCGGACTTCGGACTGACGTACCGCGCCGGTGGGAGAGCGCCCCTTACGAACAGAACACGCGAGTCTTCTCGCATAGCATACGATTCATTTTCGAAGAAGCGTGTAGGTCGTCATTTACTGAAACCGGACCTTCTACCACTTCTTGTAGGGCAGGAACTTGCCCGACATGGTAATCCGTACCCGATCACCTTTGGGATCTTGTTCTTTATCCACGTCTAATGTGAAATCAATCGCGCTCATAATCCCATCACCGAATCGTTCATGGATCACGGCTTTCAACGGCATTCCATAGACCTGCATGATTTCATAGAAGCGATAAACGAGAGGGTCAGTCGGCACAACAGGTCCCAATCCCTTTGTGGGACACTCGGTCAGTGCCTCAGCAACATCCGACTCAAGATCGAGCACAGAGGCTACTTTTGCGGCTTCTTCCGGGGAGGCACTGGCTTGGCGATAAAAAAGGGCCGCGATCCAGACTTCGTCACGGCCCAGAATCGTTTCCAGGTCTGCAAAGCTGAAGCCTTTTTGCTTCTTGGCAATCAGTAGTTTTTCGGTGACTTCGGAAACCTTCATACCGCCTCTCCTATGGCTGTTCGTTGGACCTGACAGCTAATTGAACGGACGGACAATCCGTATATCAGGAACTGCAGTTATATCCTTATTCCTATGAGTTCCACTGACCACATAGTACATCTTCCTACCAGGGTAAGGGTATCAGAAACGGTACGCGCAGTCCGTGAATCTCAATCGTCCTTAACTGTTCAAGCAGCTTTAAGCCCGGGCCGGTTCACAGTACCTGCCGCCCCGAACCGGGAAGCCAATCGTCAAAACTGTTCTCTCAGTTGTGTGTATTCACCCAATCATTGCAAAAATCTCGCTGTGGGAGCGGCCATTTATGCTTGGCAGCGCTCAGTGCATCTGACATACCTCACACTTGACCAGTAGAGAATACATCCAGCAACCGACGCAGAATCCGAGCACCGCTTCGAGCCAGGTCAGGACGAAACAGATGCCGAGTACGGCGATGATCCATGTTTGCCATCCGAGCATCCAGAACGTGAGGCAACAGACCCCTAATGTTGCCCCCAGCGTCCATGCGAACCGTTTTGGTTTGATCGGTTTCCAGACAGGTTTAATCTTTCTGGTAATCATAGTGCCCATAATGCCGGCGGGACTGAAAGGCGTTAGACCGAACGTGGCGCCTGCCACCATATCGAAAATGACAAATGGTGCCACATACCGAATGGGGTCCAGTTCCGGAGCTGCCAGCAAGATAAAGATTGTGGTTCCCGATAGCACATTCAGTAGACCGGCCCTCGCTCTTGTGGCGGTTTCATTGATACACAATCCGCACTGCCCTTCCACAGGCTGGCCCATCGCCCACCAGGGATGAGTGAAAAAGTTGCCGTTAGTGTTAGCCGTTGAGTCCATCAGATTGACCTCCAATCACTTCAAACATACAGCTGATAGCGGATCTTGGCTTCGCCATTACTCCCGACCAAATAGCCTGCCGCGTGTTGTCTCCCAAAGGTGACCGCTGTTACGTTAGTCAACCAGCCCTCGGACTTTGTCAGCATCGCGTCAGCAACACTGAATACCACCCGACGTACGCATCGCCCATCTTCGGAAGGATTCAGATGCCGATCAACTCGGCATGGAATCCGCTCTTTTTGGCTGCATTAACAAATTCTATCGAATGAATGACCTTCGGGTCGTATTCGATCAATATTAAATGTGGTTTCTCATCATGGCACGCCGCAGCCATAACGCCATCCAAATTCAATAGAGTGTTACGGAACGTTTCGCGTTGATCATGTGTGGTATCTTCGTCTATATGCAGAGTGATATCTGCCATTAGATCGCTCATCTCACATCCTCCTGTTGTAGTCGAACGGTTAACCAGATTCTCTTTAAGGGAATCCCGGCCTACGAATGGTCTGTAAGCTACTGAACCGGCGATATTATTACCACATCCGTCGATCTTTACCTATTCTAGTGACAGCGGAGATTCCCGCGTATTGTGGAATCTACTTACAACACCCGAGGCGGGGGGTGAGGATTCTGTCAAGATGGCAGAGTCATAGGCATTGGGGAACCGCTTAGGGAACATCACCTCAGTTAACCCAAACATTGCAAAACTCTTGCTGTCGGAGCTGCCTTTTATGCTCTTCAGGGTACCTGACCGCGATTCGCGCCGGGGGACGGCGTTTATGCCCGGCACGGGTGCTCCTACCAGCAGTTTAAATAGTCTCATGCGGGGAGATTCGGATACTGCGGGGCTGTATTTCCCGATACTCCCACCCGCCCTCAATCATCGCACCACCAGTTCCTTCCGTAACCGCCTCCTCCGTTGTCCTGGCGACGAATTCGAGATCACTTCCATACGCGATGTTGAGCTTAACGTCGTGCCAGATTTGGGGGAAAGCGGCGATGAGTAATTGTAGACAGCAGAGTTGAGGACGTTTGAGTTCGGGAATTTGATAATCCGGTCACTCGGATCATCGCTTGAAAGATACTGCTCCCCGAATTCCCGGAGACTGGTGTCAAACTATACCACGTCGATAACGTCGCCGCTTGCGTCACCCCTGCTTATTCAATGCCCGGCGCTACTCATCACTCAATGTCATTTCGTTACAGTCGGCGGGCACCAATGCCGATTGACTCCGGCACGCATGCCAGAACTCGGCGCGAAGCCGATTACCGGCGCCGCCGTCAGCGGGGATGCGATCGCCAATACTGTATCAGGAGATATCCAAACAACATGCCGCCCAGGTGTGCAAAATGCGCCACCCCCTCCTGGGTCCCCGTAACACCTGCCCACAACTCGATAGCCGCATAAATCGTTACAAACCATTTTGCCGGTAATGCCACCGGCGGGAAAACCAGCATCAGCACTTCGTTCGGAAACCTCATTCCAAACGCGAGCAACAAACCGAATACACCACCGGAGGCACCGATTGTCGGGTAGAAGCCACCACTCAGGGTAGAGACCAACAGTTGTGTCAGTCCGGCACCAATCACACAGATAAAGTAATAGACGGCGAAAGCACTGGAGCCCCATACGTTTTCCATGCGCGAGCCGAATAACCACAGGGCATACATATTCAGAAGCAGATGCATCACACTGCCGTGCAGAAAACTGTAGGTGACCAACTGGAATAGCCGGAAATGCATTTGCAGCGGTTCCAGCTGGAGGCCGGCAGATTGATCCAGCGGCCACAGTGCCAGAGTGGAAATCAATTGCTCACCATAGGACAGCTCTAGAAAAAACATCAAGCCGTTGGCTATCAGTAGTAACTTGACTACAGGCGACAGCAGTGAGTGCGACGAAGAAAAACCCACCATAGGAACCAGCTCTCATTTCCAAGTCTAATGTCTTCGGCGCGGCACTATGGGCAATTATTAGTGGCGCCCCCGGTCATGCCTTCGGCCACGGACTGGCATTGGTACTCGGTGATATCCGGCATCATCAAATCCACGGCGACAAACGCAGTGCTCCCAAGACCACAAGACTCGACAAGAGGATGCCCAGTGCAATGACCAAATTGCGGCCGATATCGCTCGACTTGTGCGCGGCCAGCGCTACCGTGCTGATGGCGCCGGGATTAGCCAGGAAGCCGGCGCCACAATGGCGACAGATTTGTTTGTGATCCACTCGTCCGCTTCTTCTACCGAAAAACAATGCTCGCAAAAGAATAATTGCCACCCCGAAGGCGGTCACACCAATCGTATTGCAGCGTTGGCTGCTGCTAACATGAGCGGTCATACTGGTGAAACGATGTATTCTGCCTGGTCAGTCAGGCTGCTCAGTCTATTTGGCAAGGCGAACGTTGGTACACAGGGATCACCCATGAACCGTGGTTCATCTGTCAAACCAACGCGAACTGCTGATCACAGGCGCTTGGCGATCATCCTGAATCCGTCGCGGATTTCCTCCCCAAGCAGTTTCGCGGCTGCGCCGATACCCTTGGACGCTTCGGCGGTAGCGCCGGCCAGATCTCTGGCCTTGGCGTCGAGCTTCTCCAGTTTGGCTTGGATCCTGTCCCACTCCTCACTCGCCTCGAGCTTGGCCAGATGAAGCTTTACCTGCAGCTCATCACGCTCTTGTTTCAGATCTTTGATCATTTCATCGATATGTTTTCTGGTGTCATCCATAGCACGCTCCTCAATATCTGCATAAACAAGATTGTTTTCAGGCTCATCAGCCAACACCGGATCAGCCAGGCTATCTGTACCATACGCTGCAGTGCACCTCGAGCGGTATGATGGCCTCGGCAGGCGCGGAAACACTACCCGGCGCGTAGTCCGCGGCCGGCCGGTTGGCTGGTACCGTGCCGTGGCAGACGCAGGCATTGGTCGTCCCGGCGAGCAGAGTACCACACTGCAAGAGCTCCCAGACTGCCCCTGCCATTGGGTCGGCATTCAACTCAACGCACACCGCCTCCGCTGGCAGCTAATCCAGGTGCACCTGAACCTCAAAGCGATTGCGACTTTCTGTCGGGGTCGCGGTGAGCTCGCTGCAGTACAGGCTCTGCCAGTGTTGCCGCAACCGCCGGTGCCAGTCCTGCAGGGCGGTCGCGAGCGGGCGAACCTGTTTGCGCACTGCAATATCGCGTCGGACCTGCGGGGCCAAAACCGCCGCTGCCGACAGACTTCTCAAGACACAGCAGCCCACGATCATGAGCCTGGCTCGTCGGCCATCAGATCGGACACCTTTTTATAACGGTTCATGTCATAGATCCCCGCTGCAACCGGACTGGTTCGTCGCATGTACTCGACAAACCAGTGAAAGTTTGTCCAGATCTCGGGATGGGTTCTGGACAAGCCGTAGCGGCTGACCAGCTCCGTGAATTGCGCGCGGGTGCGCACCGCATGCAGCGCAACCGAGAATGCCCCGATCCTGTCCAGGGGTACAGTGAACATAAAATTTGGGTAGCTGCCCAGCAGCCCCGGGTAGACCGTGAGCGTATCCTTGTCCGGCTCCCGGCGTTCTTCTTCGTCCAGCATAAAGGCGACATTGGTGTGCATCTTGTTTCGCACCAGTGTGTAGGCGAGATCCCGGTCTGGATTCCCCGTGCTGACCCGCAGAAAGCCGACGTCCGGCATGAAGTCAACGAACCGCATGGCGTCGAGTGCGGCCGGCTTCGAGGCCAGAGTCTGCAGGCTGGTCTCCGCCTGTCGCTCGGCGGTGCTCGCGCCTGACCGGTTGCAGGGCGGCTGCGTACAACGGTTAAGTACATCCGCGGGGCCGGCGGCCGACTTGAGGCGCCCGGCAACCAGCGCGACAAACTCGGCTTTGGGCTCTGATGTCAGATACTGTATCTGCACCGGCATGTCCTCATTGACGATTTCATAGGTGGCGACAATCTTCAATTGCGCCACGGTGCCCCGGTACCAGGACTTGCGCATTGCGGTGCGGACACCGGGGGGCATGAAATGCAGGAAATTATTCTCAGCACCGGAGCGGATCAGATCGAAGTACAGACGCGTCTCCGCCTGATCGGCCGCGGTCCCGAACACATTGAAATTCACGACCAGTTCATAGTAGGTTCGTTCCAGCATGGGATAGTCCATGACCCAGAGGGTTTTCGGGATGGCGCCTACGAACCCCTTCGCTACCATCGCGTTATCAAAATTCCTGAACACGGTCAGCGCCGCATTGGTATTCGTACCATCGCCATCCCAGATGTCGTCCAGTGACGGGCCCTGGGGTTGAAACTCCCGGTAGTACTTCCCTCTGAGGCGTATGTATTCGTTCCTTTCAACTCTACGGTGCAACCAGACCGGGTCCAAATCCAGCAGGCCTTCGTCCTCACGGGTCAGCGTCAGGTAGGGCTGGACCCGGGCCAGATAGGCCGGATCGGTAACCGACAAGTCCGCATCCGGGTCCTGGAACAGAACATAGAACTGATCATCGATGACATCAGTGGCAACCTGTCCGCGGCACACCGGTCCGCGGATGAAAGTCATGACGACGTAGTCCGCTGTATCGAGCATGAACTGATAGCGCGCGCGGGCCGGTATCGCGGTAAAGGTTACAAAAGGGTTGCGAGCATGCTCGCGGGAATAGTCGGGCAGCTCCGCAACATCCCAGTCCGGCGCCAGGAACAGTGCCTCGAAACGGCGCATCTTCGCTGCACTCAGCGGATAAGTGATGTGGGTTTTGTGAACAATGGTGCTCTCTATCTTGCTCAAGCGGTAATAGAACGGCTGGCCGGGATCATCGTTCGGGCGCAGCGTGGGAATGATCCGGACGGGTTCTCCCGCGGGCGTACTGGAGCGCACCAGCTCGAAGAAATTCCCGGTATTCAGGCCGTCGAAATACACATGGGCCAGAAATAAATGTTCATACAGATAGCGGGACACCAGCTGGTTCTTCAACGCTGTCCGGTTGAAAAATGCTTCCCACAGGCGGACCTGCTCTTGTTCCTCCGGCAACGGCGGCGAAGGCCGCTCATCGATAACCGCGCCTTCCCAGATCCACTGCCGCAGGGTTTCGTATTCGCGTTCACTCAGTCCGGTGATCGCCAGCGGCATGCCTTGCAGTGGATTTTTCTGCGCATACTTATCAAACTCCGACGGCAGCGGACATTCACTCTTGCGGTGCAGCCCAAGCTGGATGTGTTCCGGCACCGGCGCGTTCGGCGGCAGCGGGTGCGCCCTGCCCAGCCGGATCATGTTGTACAGCAATGAATATTCGAGGTTGCTCTCAAGCTGACCGCCTTGCTCGTTGAGCACCGGGTAGAACCCCTTCTCGCGCCACTCGGCTGTGGTCCTGGCATCGACAAACAAGCGCGTGGGGGCCATATCGGACAGGCGTCCGCTGTCATAGACCGGTTTCCTGGTCGCGCCGCGGAGCAGCCCCTGAGCGGATGTCAGCTTCAATTGGCAGGGCGCATCGTAGCAGCCGTGACAGGCGATGCATTTACGGTCCAGGATGGATTTAATATCCCGGCTGTAGGAGTAGGTCTGTGTTGGTGAGACCGGGCGTTCAGGGCTCTTCTCGGTGACTGCCGCGCGTTGCATGCAACTCAGGACAAGCAGGGACAGCACAGCGATTAGCAGGTATACGGACGTTTGCCTGAATAACTGCATCATGATCGCGTAGAGACCTCAGGCAGGTGTGCTGGACCTAGGAGGCTGTCGGACTTGGGCGATCGTAGCGAGCAAGGTGGGAGGGCGAGACCATTTTTTCGATCGTTTGAGGAGAATAGCCGTAGCTATTTGACGAAAAGGATCGGGAAAATGGGGCGCCCTCCCACCGGCGCAGTAGATCAGTCCCAAGTCCGACAGCCTCCTAGTATCGTGAAACCCATGATAACGATCCGCGAGTTCTTCAGGCGCTCGCCGTCAGAAATCCAGGTAAACAATAACACCTGGTCCTGACAACCAGGTTACCGGGACACACCCGCGCCTGCCAGGCAGGCTAGCAGAATACAGGCGGCGCTTCAATAACGGTTCTTCAGGGACAAATCCGTGGGCCGTCCGCACGAACGGCCCTGCCTCACCGTCCACAGCAGTCCGCGCGCAGCGGCGTCGGCGCGACCCAGATGTGGCCCGCTGCGTCGAAGCCCATGGCATCCACGCACACAACGCGGTCGCCGAAACGCCACCACAGGAAATCGGGCGTCGATTTCTGGTGGTAGGCGATGATGAGGCTGCCGTCCGGCGCTTCGACCACTGAGTTGTGGCCAGGCCCCATGATGCCGCCACCCTTGTGCAGGATCGGATTACCCGGATACTTCGTGAACGGTCCCAGCGGATGGGTCGCTGTCGCGTAGCCAATAGCGTAATCGGTACTCGACGTCGCGTTGCCTGAATACATCAGGTAGTAGATGCCGTTGCGTTTCAGCATCCACGGCGCCTCGATGATACCTACCAGGCCCAGAAAGCGCTCCCACGTCTCCGCGTGCAGGATGTCGATGGGATCGCCGTCGATCTCGAACGGCGAGGCCATCCGTTGCACGCGCAGCGAGCCGGTCAGCCCACGCACGTACGCCGGCGGCGCGTATGAGTAGTACAGATAGAGCTTACCGTCGTCGTCACGGAAGAGGTTCGCGTCGATCGCGTCCTCGATCAAAATTTCCCGATTCACGAACGGCCCGAGTGGACTGTCCGCGACCGCGACGCCGATACGCATGTTCGACGTGTAGTAGAGGTAAAACAGATGCGTGTCCGGATCGTGATACACCTCCGGCGCCCACACGTGCGGCCCGGGATCGGCAAACACGCGCGGTCCCTGCGTCCAGCGCAGGAGGTCGACGGACAGGTATACGTCGTAGCCGACGGCGCCACCCGCCTCGTCCGTGGGATAGAGGTAGTAGCGCCCCTCGTAACGAATCACGTCCGGGTCCGCGAGATCCATTTTGTCGATCACGGGGTTGTGGTCCGCGGGCAGCCCGGGCCAGGCGGCGTCGCCGGCCGCTTGACCCTCTTCGGCATTGCCAGAAACGTCGGCCGCGCACCCACACATCGACCCGATTGCGAACACAAGCGCTACTGCGAAAATTCTGTGGTTCATGCGCGCATGATACGCGCGGGTGGTGAATTCGTGCCTGTTTGCTGAAAACGATACCTCACACAGGCTTCTTCCTGATCGCAACCATCCCTCCCCTGCTCCGGCATGGCCGGTGCGCCGGTTCCTCGCATCTATTGACCACCGGCGCCAGCCTGCTCGGACACGGCCGTGCCGGCTATGTTGCTGGCGCCGCTCTGTGCCGCGGGAAATAGCCCCCGAATTGAGGTCTAATGGGCATGCCCGTTTGGCAGGCCTGCGGACCCGGAAAGACGGAGGTGTGTTATGCGTTATGAACTTCACTATTGGCCGTCCATTCAGGGGCGGGGGGAATTCGTGCGGCTCGCGCTGGAAGCGGCGGGCGCCGACTACCTGGACGTGGCGCGAGAGCGCGGGCGCGGTCTCGGGGTCGAGGCGATGATACGCCTGATGGAGGACCCGGGCCTGGAGCGCCCGCCCTTCGCCCCGCCTTTTCTGCGCGCGGGCAAGCAGGTGATCGCCCAGACCGCGAACATACTGCACTTCCTGGGGCCGCGACTGGGGCTGGTGCCCCAGTCCGAGGCGACCCGGCTGTGGGCGCATCAGCTGCAGCTTACGGTGGAGGATCTCGTGGTCGACATCCACGACACGCACCATCCCGTCGCGATGAGTCTCTATTATGAGGAGCAGAAGCCCGAGTCCAGACGCCGCGCGGAATTCTTCACCGGACAACGCGCGCCCGAGCTGCTGGGTTACTTTGAAAAGGTTCTGCAGCGTAACCCGGGCGGCCGCGGCTACATGCTCGGGCGCCGTCTCAGCTACGTCGATCTGTCGATGTTCCAGATCGTCGACGGGCTGCGCTACGCCTTCCCGAAGCTGATGAGACGACTCGAATCGGAGACTCCCGGCCTGGCCGCCCTGCATGAGCGCGTGGCGCAGCGGCCGAACATAGCGAGCTATCTCGCCTCTGAACGGCGCTTGGCGTTCAACGAGGATGGGATCTTCCGACATTATCCGGAACTGGAAAGCTAAGTAATCTTCGCGTAGCTAGAAAGTGGCAGAGCGGGGACAGTTTTTCGAAGGTTTGAGGAGCATGGCAGGGACTATGTGACGAAAAGGATCGGTAAAATGGCGCACTCTCCCACCGGCGCAGTGGGTCAGCTATTGCGGCAGGTTTCTGGAATTAACCCGTAGGAGCACCCGTGCCGGGCATAAACGCTGTCCCTCGGCGCGAATCGCGACCAGGCCCCCTGAAGGGCATAAACGGCCGCTCGCACAGCGGGACTCTTGCAATGATTGGATTAACATGAGGATCTCCTCAGTCCGCAGCTATGCTCGTGTTCGCACTTTGGCCCGTGCGCGAAGTAATCCTCAAGAATCCTCCGCGACCAAGATGCATGCGTAGGAGCCTTTATCGCCGCGCACATAGACGTTGTCAGCAACCTGTGCCTGCCGAAAACGCGAATATTTCATCGACCCAGCCAGGGTACCAGAAAGGTTTTCAGCCACGACCGCCCAAACCGGTAGGCTGGGCAGAGCGCAGCGAAGCCCAACATTGCATCGTAACCCTGTTGGGCTTCGCTCAGCCCAACCGACAAGTCGCGGGTGACTGTCCGCACCGGGTCGCACGCGATGCTTAGCGAAAACCCGATTGGATTCAGTCCGCTGGTCCAACTTCGGCCCAGTCTCGGTCAGTCAACGCCAGGGAAGGACGGGCGCTGCAAGGAGCCGAAAGTACCCCAACTACCCTTTACCCGGCTGCGCGGCTTTAAGCTTGGCAATTGCCATTGAACTCAGAAGGCCGACAGCGAAGCGGCAGTCCGAGGATTGGCGCAATACCCTCTCAGCCTTCAGGCCAATTCACAACACAGTTTCTCTGTTGCAGTTTCCTCCACCATGGTCGAGGTTCCCGCAAGGATCGCCTTCAACTCGGTGAGGGTGCGGAACGGTTGTATTTCGCCGCTTTCGACGTGTTCCACCAGTCCAACTACATCGTCTGGCTTATATTCGTCTCTGCGGTATATACGCAGGATATAGTTCTCCATACTACATGACTCCATTTCAGAAGTTATCCGTCCTCGGTTGGAAGCAGAAACGCCGACCCAAAGGCCACCGTGGACACTCGCCTGTACCGGCATCCGCGCACTGACTCTTACTGGTCCTTCTGAGCGTCAGGCTGCTCTTAAGCAATTTCTGTGCGAGAGATATAAAGACTCTACGATAGAACGAGTTGGTCAAAATTGAACAAATAAACACCAGCCGTTTTTGTAAAGATGTTCGACAACATTCTGGTGTTCCTTACAAATCACTTACAGGAGCCGTAGCGCTCGAGCAGATCGACTGGCGCGCGCCACGGGCAGCGCGTGGCAGGCACCGGCCGAAGCCGGGGCTCAGAGGTTTGCGGCCGCGTCGAACAGGCGCGTGGCAACCGCGCGCGTCGCCGAGGTCTCGGGGTCGCCGTTGGTCAGCACGATGACGCCCACCTGATCTTTGGGCCGGAAGTACATGAGGGTGCTCACGCCGGGGTCGCCGCCTTCGTGGCCGACGAACTCTTCGCCGCCGTGGTGGACCGTGGACCAGATGATGCCGATGGCGGGCTCGAGCGCCGGGTATTGCGGCGTGCGCATCTGCTCCACCGTCGCGGGCGCGAGCAGCCGCACCCCCTGGTACTCCCCGCCGTTCATGAACATGAGGAGGAAGCGCGCGAGCTGTGGTGCGCTGGTGCGCAGCGTGCCGACCGGGTAGTCGGGGAAGCCGTGGTGGCCGAGTTCCTCGAAGGCGCGGCCGTTCCAGGCCTGCGGGATCGCGATGTGCGAGCCGTCGAGGTCGGCGAGCCGGTAGGAGGTCTCGGTCATACCCAGAGGCCTGAAGATGTGCTCGCGGCAGTACTGGTCGAAGGGCACGCCGCTCGCACGCTCCACCGCGAGCGCGCTCAGCGCGACGGCCTGGTTTGAGTACTCGAACGCGGTGCCCGGCGCGCGCCTCGCGAAGCTGGCGTCCTTTGAGTAGTAGGCGCCGCCGGGCGTGAGGTAGCCGGTGAACCAGTCGCGCAGCGAGATCGGCGCGTCAGCGTTCTCGACGCTGTGTGCCGCGATCACCGGCCAGTTATCCACTATGCTGGAGACATGGCCGAGGAGCATGTGGAGCGTAATCGGCTGACGGGGAAAGGCGGGGTTGCGCACCTGGAAAGGGAGGACGTCGCTCACGTCGCCATCGAGGGCAAGCCTGCCCTGCTCGACGAGTTGCATGACCGCCACCGAGAGCACGGTCTTGGCAATCGACGCGAGTTCGAAGAGCGTGTCGGGAGTGACCGGGCTCGTGGCCGCGGCATCGCGGAAGCCGTAACCCTGCTGCCAGGCAATCGCGCCCCCCTTCACGATCACCGCGGACAGACCCGGCGTGTGCGACCACTGCATCTGCGCCAGGATGAAGCGGTCGAGCGACGACGGACTGGCGCCGGAATCGGTTGCGGTCGACGAGCAGACGGCGCACAGGGCGAGCGCAAGACAGAGCGAGGTGCAGCTTCTCATAACCGGCTGGTGTCCCGCCGCGCGCGGTGCACCTCACTCCGCTAGAAACGTAATGTGCTTTAACTTCACCCGCACTTCGTCCTGGCCGAGCACTCGTTCCAAAGGTACAAGCGAAACGACCACCGCGCCACCGGTTTGCAGTTTGCCGCGGGTTGCCACAATGAATTTCCCGGGATTATCGGGCGGGAAGAGGCTGAAGGTACCGAGTAAGAATTTTTCTCCCTGCGCGGGCTGGAAGTGAACGGCAAATGCCAGCGGGATTTTGCGCGGATTGATGACCTCAGTCACCTCGATCTGCACGAATTTCTTCGTCTGCGGTGCAGTGACCTCGGGACCAATTATTTGTACCGCCGTGCGGCGGGCAGGATCCAACTCGTAGCCATTTGCCACGGCCGGCCCGGTCGTGCTATTGCTGGCCATCGCCATGACGGACGCGCTGCTTAAACATACCAGCAACGACACGCAAGCGACTTTCCAAATACCCAGCCACCTTCGCCTGCACCAGACCATAACCTCTGCACCTTACTCCAATATCAGTTACCCGACTTCGGACGGACGACAACAGGACTGACGATAAAGTCGACATCCTTCAACATGAGCTGCATATCGGGGCGGATAAACTGCTTGGTTACGGGAACCGCCACCAACTGGACACCCAGCGGCTCGTCAGCACGCAGTTCTCCGCTGCGCTTGAGCTCTTGCAAGGTGTCCGTCACATCGACCAGAAAATCCGTCTTGTGGTGATGTTCGCCGTGGTCGCCGGTCTGAACACCGAAAAATGCAAAGCTGCCGCATAGTGGATATCATCCGTCGGGGTTTGCGCATTGGCGGCGGGCAGGTTGATAAAGACACGCACGAAGAAATCATTGGCCAACGGCAGCTGTGCATAGTTGATGGTCACGAAAACCCGCTCCTCGCGCCGATCCGTATCAAGCAGTGCGGCAAAGTCCGCGGCCGCAACGCGCGTCTGCGCAGAAAAGGGCCTGGCGATTGAGATCGCTATCGTTTTGACAATCGGTATGCGTTTTTTGACTTCAAAACGGATATCGGCACCCTTCTTCAAACGCGTCTCGATCTTCTTAACATCCTGCGCACTGAGCGCGGTCAGGTCCATCACCGCGCCAAAACTCCCGACGGCGCTTGATTCATAGCGATAGCTGAGCAAGGGCATCAGCGTGGTAATCCCCGCGGTAACGGTAGCCGGATTCCCGTTTCCATCCACGAAGTGATTCCAGGAAGTTCCGTTCCAGACCGGATCATTCGTATTATCGTTCTCCAACTCAATGTTCCATTTGGCCCAGCTATAGTCAACCATACAGTGATGCGCCCAGAACACCGGATCCAGTGGCGATCCACCCGTGGCCATATCAAGCCCCACGATAACGTGCGCGGTGTTGTGCGGCGTGCCTTCCAATTGCGAACTGAACGTGAAGAAATTGCTGTCCGAGAATAGGGTATTCATGGTGGCGTTGCTGAACGCCGCGTTGCCGGCAACGCTGGTATTGGTTCGCGGGTGGAACAACGGACTGCCGGCATCCGTGAAGGCCGGATGCATATCGGGATTCTGGTTCCAGTTCCAGTACGGCAGTCCAAAGGTCTTGTCACCGGTCAACTCCTGGCAGATGCGCTCGAAGTAAATCAGGTAGGCCCGATGCCAGGAAAAGAAATGATCCGTACCGTGCTGACAGAAGTTGAAACCGCCGGCCACCGTACCGTGTATGGCCGACTGCGCAGCCCAACTGCGCGGATCACTGCCGGGGCGCGCCTTCATCTGGTTCACTGCGTCTTTGTAGATGGCGATGGCGTGGTCAACTTGCGGGGAGCCGGTGTGCAACGGGCGCCGGACGGGCCGGTTTTTGATCTGCTCGCTAAGCTTCTCGCAGCCGCCCAACATCGTGGAAAACACGAGTCCCAGGCTCACAAAACCCAATCCCTTTACAAATACTCTGCGGTTCATACTCTCAGGTGTGTCGAACGAATCCATGATCGTCTCTGCCTCCTGGCGGTATGAGTGAGTTAAGAAAGGCTATGATGATCAGTTTAGACAATCCGTGATCGATGCACCGTGAGCCGACGATGGAATCCGGTTGCGTGCGCCACGGCAACACCAGATCGCCGGGCCGGCCTCCTGCAACAGCGCGGCCAGTTTCGCCGTGGGCTCCGTGCGCCTGGAATCTCCCTCAGCCGCCCCGATGGCGAGGGCAAATTCAAGGGACAATCCACTCACTGACGGCCGTCAGCTCCCCCTCCGGCCCGGGTGAAATCCCCACGATGTAACCCCCCCTGGAGGCGAAACGCTGGTCAGGGCCGAGACCCAGATGGGGATACGCGGCCGATGTGCCGAGCCGGTCCACAATCTCCTCGATCTTCTCGATGAAATACTCCCTGTAGAAGTTGCTGCGGATGTGCATCAGCGCCTCCCCGACGAGCCTGGCGGTAAACAGGGTGTTCACCTGAAGTCGTTCGTCGGTGACCGGACGCCCCTGGGCTGTGCTTGCCGTAAACCCATATTGCACCCTATTACACCGCCAAAGGGCCGGTTCCAGCGATATACGGTGAATGGCGCCAGCATGTTAGGCTAACGCCCCCTTTCCGGATCGACACGCTGAGGAGAAACAGGTGACGGAACGCAGACCATCGTTATTTGCCCGAATCCCGCTGGCGATCAGCGCGTTCTGGCAGATTATTTTCGACGCCGAACTTGCGCAGCGCGTAGTGCGCCTGCGCCAGGGTGCAGGTTCGGAACGTTCGGAGCCCACGGCGAAACCGGCCGCCGTGTTGCAGGAGGCCGGCCCGGCGGCTGCGTTGCAGCTGTTGGGGCTGCTGCAGCGGGACGGGCGGTTTATTGATTTCATTGAGGAGGACGTCGCCGGATTTTCCGACACCGAAATCGGCGCTGCGGCCCGCGTTGTGCACGCCGGGTGTCGCAAGGTGATGCGCGAGCACTTCACACTTGAACCTGCGCGCGACGAACCGGAAGGGGCGCGCGTGACGCTTGAGCAGGGCTTCGATCCCGCGACCCTGCGCCTTACCGGAAACGTCATCGGTGATCCGCCGTTCACGGGAACCTTAACGCACAAGGGCTGGATCGCCACGCAGACGAAGCTGCCTAAATTGGCCGTCGGTCACAATGTGGCTATCCTGGCACCCGCCGAGGTGGAGCTGTGAGCGAGGCCCGTTACGCGATCGGCGTTGACCTGGGCACCACCAATTGCGCCTTGTCCTACGTCGACCTGACAGCTGGCGAAGAGACGTCGGGGCAGCAACAGACGATGCCCGTACCGCAGCTGACCGGCCCCGGTGTGGTGGAAGAATGCAACCTGCTGCCGTCCTTTCTGTACCTTCCCCACCCGGACGAAATGGCGCCCGGCGATCTGGTGTTGCCGTGGGGCGCGCAGCCGGAATTCATCGTCGGCGAACTGGCGCGGGAGCACGGCGGGCAAACGCCGATCCGCCTGGTCTCCAGCGCCAAGAGCTGGCTGTGTCACGCCGGCGTCGATCGCCGCGCTGCAATATTGCCTCAGGAGGCACCCGAGGAAGTACCTCATACCTCGCCTCTGGACGCCTCGATTCGTTACCTGGAACATTTGCGTGACGCCTGGAACCATGCCCATTCCGACGCGCCGCTCGGCGATCAGGAATTGACCATTACCATCCCGGCGTCGTTCGACCCGGCCGCGCGCGAACTGACCGCCGAAGCGGCACGCGCAGCGGGTTACCAGCACGTGACCGTACTGGAAGAACCCCAGGCGGCCCTCTACAGCTGGATTCAAGCGAGCGAAGGCGCGTGGCGCAAACAGGTGCAGGTCGGCGATATTATCCTGGTGGTGGACGTGGGCGGCGGTACCACCGACCTGTCGCTGATTGCGGTCATCGAAGAAGACGGGCACCTGGAGCTGCAGCGTATCGCCGTTGGCGACCATATTCTGCTGGGCGGCGACAATATGGACCTGGCCCTGGCTCATGTGGTCGCGGGCAAGCTCGCCGCGCAGGGTACCCAGCTGGATCCCTGGCAGATACGGGCCTTGACCCATGGTTGCCGGGCCGCCAAGGAATTGTTGCTGGTCGCATCGGACCAGGATGTCATCCCCATTGTCGTCCCCAGCCGCGGTTCGCGTTTGATCGGCGGCTCAATCCGCACCGAGCTGACCCGACAGGAAGTGACCGCCACGCTGGTGGAAGGCTTCTTTCCGCAAGTCGAGGCCGGCGCACGTCCCGTGAACCGGCCGCGCACCGGTCTGACGCAACTGGGTCTGCCCTATGCGCAGGACCCCGCGACTACCCGTCATCTGGCCGCGTTCCTGACGCGACAGATCAGCGCCACCGCGGATCTCGCCGGCATCGGCGCGCCAGCGGCGAACGCATCGTTTCTCCATCCTACCGCGGTACTGTTTAACGGCGGCGTGTTCAAATCCGCCCTGCTCGCCGACCGCATCATGGACATTCTCAACGGCTGGCTGAATGCCGAGGGTGCACCCGCGGCCCGCCGTCTCGAAGGCGCCGACCTGGATCTGGCGGTCGCCCGCGGGGCGGCCTACTACGGTTATGTCCGACGGGGTGGCGGCGTTCGCATCCGTGGCGGGACCGCTCAGGCTTACTACGTCGGCGTGGAATCGGCGTTGCCGGCGGTGCCCGGCATTGCACCGCCCGTACAGGCGTTGTGCGTGGCGCCTTTTGGTATGGAAGAAGGCAGCGCCGCCGATCTGCCGCCGCAGGAGTTTGGGCTGGTGGTCGGAGAACCGGTACGTTTTCGGTTCTTCGGCTCGTCGGTGCGCCGCCAGGATCAGGTGGGGACGCGTGTCGACCAGTGGGCGGCCGAGGAAATCCAGGAGCTCGGCGAAATCGAGCTGACGCTGCCCGCCGAGGGGCGCACGCCGGGCGAGATTGTTCCGGTAAAACTGCGGGCTGCCGTCAGCGAAGCGGGCACACTGCGCCTCGAGGCGATCCCTCGCGCAGGCGGTAGGCGTTGGCAGGTTGAATTCGACGTGCGCAGCTGACCTGCACGCCGCTCGGGCTTTACGATGGCTATTGTCCGGCTGCCAGGAGCCTGTCCGAGTAACCTTCGCGTAGCGAGAAAGTGGGAGAGCGAGGACAGTATTTCGAAGGTTTGAGGAGCATAGCCGTGACTATGCGACGAAAAGCTTCGGAAAAATGGACCGCTCTCCCGCTTTCGCAGTAGCAGAACGATTACTCGGACAGGCTCCTATAATGACGCGATTCATTGTCGGTATCGATCTGGGAACGACCAACACGGTTGTGGCCTACGCGGAAAGATCCGCCGGTCCCGACGCCGTGCCCGCAATTTTCGAAATCGAACAACTGGTCGCCCTGGGGGCAGTCGCCGCCCGTCCATCGCTGCCGTCGCTGCGCTACCATCCGGCGCCCGGTGAACTGGATCCGGGCGACCTGGGCCTGCCGTGGTCTTGGGAGGACGTCGCCGGCGTGCCCAATGCCGTCATTGGCAGCCTGGCCCGGGAACTGGGCAGCCAGGTACCGGGCCGGCAGGTCGCCAGCGCAAAGAGCTGGCTGTCCCATCCCGCCGTTGATCGTTCCGCTGCCATACTGCCCTGGGGCGCAGCCGAAGACATAGCAAAGATATCACCGCTACTCGCCAGCGCCAGTTACCTTGCGCACGTGCGCGCTGGCTGGAACCATCGCTTCCCCGCACACCCGCTGGAAGCACAGGAGATCGTGCTGACCGTTCCCGCGTCTTTCGATGAGGCGGCGCGCGCACTCACGCTGGAAGCGGCCAGGCGGGCAGGATTAGACCGGCTGCGACTGCTGGAGGAACCGCAGGCGGCGTTTTACGACTGGCTGCTGCGTCATCGCGACCGTTTAGCAGATGCCCTGGCGGGCACGCGTCTCGCGCTGGTGTGCGACGTGGGCGGCGGTACCACGGACCTGACCCTGATCAAGACGCACATCGCCAACGGTACACCGGTGCTGACGCGCATTGGTGTCGGTGATCACCTGATGCTCGGCGGCGACAACATGGACCTGGCATTGGCCCACCTCGCGGAAAGCCGCCTGGCCGCTGCAGGCAGCGTGCTCGGCGGCGCCCAGCTGGCGCAACTGATGCAGCAGTGTCGCACCGCCAAGGAGCGCCTGCTTTCTGAACAGGCGCCGGAAACCGCAACCGTCACCTTGCTGGGCGCCGGCGCCCGGTTGATCGGTGGCGCACGGTCCACGGCGTTGACCCGGAACGAGGTGCAGCACATGGTGGTTGACGGCTTTTTCCCGGCGAGCGAACCCGATGAACAACCGCAGCGCGTACGCGGCGGCATTGTTGAGTTTGGTCTGCCCTATGTGGCCGATCCCGCCGTGACGCGACACCTCGCCGTCTTCCTCGCACGCCACGCGAGCGCCGCACGCGAAGCGCTGGGCGACGGCGCACCGCCCGCTGGCATATTGCCTGTTCCGGACACGGTACTGCTCAACGGCGGCGTTTTCCGTAGCGCGCAGCTCACCGGACGTTTGCTCGATGTGCTCGGCGGCTGGCGCGGCCGGGCCGTCGGCGTGCTGGAAAACCGCGAGCCGGAGCTGGCCGTGGCGCGCGGCGCAGTCGCCTATGCACTGGCCCGCAGCGGCACCGGGCCGCGCATTCGTGGGGGTTCGCCGCGCAGTTTCTATCTTCTTCTGAACGGTGACGGAGACGCACGCCGGGGAGTATGCCTGTTGCCCCGCGGCAGCGAAGAAGCCCAGAGCGTTGAGCTGGCCGACCGCAGCTTTGCGTTGCGAGTGGGGCAGCCGGTGCAGTTCCACCTGGTGTCATCGAGCGCGGAAACACCCTGTCAACCGGGTGAATTGACCCGCCTCGACACGGATGCATTCCATTCCCTGCCGCCCATCGCCACGGTGCTGGATGCCACCGCAGCGGACGGGCTTGCGGAGATCCCGGTCAGACTGGTCGCGGCCCTCACCGAAATCGGGACACTGGAGGTTCATTGCGTCAGGGCGGATAATCCCTTGCAGCGCTGGCAACTGGAGTTTCAGCTGCGCGGCCGGACGACGACGGCAGTTGGCGGCGTTTCCGTTGAACAGCATCCGCGACTCGCCGACGCCGCAACACTCATCACCCGGATCTATGGCTCGCGCTCAAAGGACGTGAATCCCAAAGACGTAAAACAATTGCGCAGCGACCTGGAGAAGACACTCGGTGCGCGCGACCAGTGGGATACGCCGCTGCTGCGCGAATTGTTCAGCGTTTTGTGGGACGGCGCGGGCCGCCGGCGACGTTCTGCCAGCCATGAACGCGTCTGGTTCAACCTGACCGGCTTCTGCCTGCGCCCGGGCTTTGGTTATCCGTTGGATGACTGGCGAGTGGACCAGCTGTGGCCGCTGTTCGACCGGGGAGTGCAATTCGTCCCCGAAGCGCAGGTCTGGTCGGAATGGTGGACCTTATGGCGCCGCACGGCAGGCGGCCTGAATGAAACCATGCAGACCCGCATCCTCGATGAAATCGCCTACTACCTCCAGCCACCGGGCAAAGCCCTGGTGAAACGTCCGGCGGGTCCCAGGCGTCAGGGCTATGACGACATGCTGCGCCTTGCCGCAACGCTCGAGCGGGTTACAGTTGAGCGTAAGATCGAAATCGGCGAATGGCTGCTGACGCGTCTGAAGAAGCCCAGCGAAAACCCCCAGTCCTGGTGGGCCGTCGGCCGCATTGGCGCCCGCATCCCGTTTCACGGCAGCGCCCATAATGTTGTGCCGCCGGATATCGCCCGGCAATGGCTCGGACAACTGCTCAAGGTCGACTGGAAAAAGCACGAGACCGCCGCGTTTGCCGCGGCGATGATCGCCCGCGTCAGCGGTGACCGGGAACGGGACCTGGACATCGACATACGCCAACGTGTCCTCGACGCGCTCAGCGCCCGCAAAGCGCCCGACACCTGGCTGAAAATGGTCAGTCAAGTGGTTGAATTGAGCGAAGGCGACGAGCGGCGTGCTTTCGGGGAATCGTTGCCGCCGGGACTCAAACTGATTCATTGATTGCCGCAAAACGGTTGCGCACAGTTGGCCACGCGTGCAGCAGGCCACAGGCATTCGGCGGCGGGCGGACGCGATTGTGCGAACTCCTCGCGACAGACGACGGCGGCAAGCGGTGGCTTCCCCTACCGCGAACCAAGGAGCTCGCTGCGTGACGGCGGCAACCCGTGCGGGCCCTCGACCTGCTCGAAGAGCCGCCGCAGCGCGGCGGGATCGCATCGCCTCGCGGGAATCGGATCCCGGAACGGTTGCATGACAGTGATCCCAATCATTGCAACAAATATCACTGTAGGAGCGGCCGCCTGGCCGCGATTCGCGCCGGGGGACGGCGTTTATGCCCGGCACGGGTGCTCCTACAGTTAATTCCAGAAACCCGTAGCAATCGCCGGTACGTTCAATGTTTCACAGGATGGAATCGGCATGCAGACCGCAACTTATGCAACCGTCAGGTAGTCATTGCACCAACAGGTCATTCCTAATAGTGTTTCATAACAGCATCATACGGTTCGTTTAACAGATTACATGTTACGCTGGGACCTGGCCGAAAGTGCCCGATTCAATCTCCAGGACTTATCCCGCCTTGGGACTGCCAAGCACCAGGACTTCGGCCTGCGTGACGACGCCTTCGGTCGGTTTGGCGCCTGGAACATCGCCGCGGAGGATTGTACCTGACGGTGGGTTCTCCCGGGCCGTCTTCCTGGCGTCGGTTCTCGCGCAACAGGCGGCTTATTGTTGCTGGTCAGCAAATACAAAAAAAATTCACGAATCGCTTGTTTTTTCTTCGACCGTATCTATTATGGCCCGGGGCTGAACAGCACCGGCATGTGAGCGTCCCCGCACACGGGTGATGCAGAGGGACGGCGTTGCGGGGCGGCCAACAAGTGTATGGGTTCAGGGGTTAGTACCGCACGTCCTGCAGTGACTGGCTGCCGGAACGTCAAGAGGACATCGCAATGAAAAAACAGCCCGCATCTGTCGAGGAGGAAGAACCTCCAGGACCCGTGTCAGAAACCAGCAGTGCAGACGCCTGTTCAGGCGCTGTTTCCCCGCAACTCGTCCTCCTACCCCGCAATCTCGCGCACGCGGTTCCTCGACTGACCATCAGCGCGCGCAGTCACGCCTTCCGCAAGCGTTTCTTCCCGGATGCCAGTGTGCGTAACTGGAATGACTGGCGCTGGCAGAATCGTCACCGCATCCGCGACCTCAGGGAACTGTCGCGCATCATTGATGTGAGCGCGGATGAACGTGACGCCATCAACCGCCACAACGGGCCGCTGCCCGTCGGCATTACGCCCTATTACGCGAGCCTGCTGGATACTGGCGATCCGACGCAAGCGTTGCGCAAGACGGTCGTGCCGTTGACCGCAGAGTACCTGAAAGGTCCGGGCGAAGCCGACGACCCCCTCGGCGAGGATCAGGACAGCCCGGTCCCGGGTCTGGTGCACCGCTACCCCGACCGGGTGCTGTTCCTGGTCACCGGCATCTGCACCACCTATTGCCGCTATTGCACGCGCTCGCGACTGGTCGGCGCGGCCGGCGAGAAAGCAATCAAGCGCAGCTACCACGAAGCGGCGCTGGATTACATAGCGCAGACGCCGACGATCCGCGACGTGCTGCTGTCGGGCGGAGATCCATTGAGCCTGGACGACGACAAGCTGGAATACCTGCTGACGCGATTGAAGCAGATCCCGCATGTCGAATTTGTCCGCATTGGCACCAAGGTGCCGGCCGTACTTCCACAACGCATTACGCCCGCGTTGTTGCGTCTGTTGCGCCGTTGTGGGCCTGTATGGCTGTCTGTGCACTTCGCGCACCCCGATGAAATCACGCCCGAAGTCGCCGAGGCCTGCGGCAAGCTGGCCGACGCCGGGGTGCCGCTCGGCAGCCAGACGGTGCTGCTCGCCGGCGTGAATGACAGCGTCGAGACCATGAAGAAGCTCATGCACGAACTGCTGAAGATTCGCGTACGACCCTACTACCTTTACCAGTGCGATCCTATTTCCGGATCGGCCCATTTCCGGACACCGGTCGAAAAAGGCCTCGAGATCATCCGCGGCCTGCGTGGCCACACCACAGGCTATGCCGTCCCCCACTATGTCATCGACGCGCCGGGCGGTGGCGGCAAGATCCCGCTGGTCCCGGACTATGTCGTTGGCCGGGACGGCGATGACCTGCTGCTGCGCAACTTTGAGGGCCAACTGTATCGCTATCACGACCCGGTTGCCGGCAGCGACGCAGACGGATCGGCCGGGGAGGAACTCCGGTGAGAATCGGCTTTACCTATGACCTCCGGGATGATTACCTCGCCCAGGGTTTCGATGAGGAGGCCGCGGCCGAATTTGACCGGCCCGAAACAATTCAGGCCATTTGCAACGCCATCGCCAGCTTCGGCCACGCTGTCGAACCGATCGGCAACCTGGCGACGCTGATGCCTCGGCTGCTCGCCGGCGAGCGCTGGGATCTGGTGGTCAACATTGCAGAAGGCCTGTTCGGTTATGCGCGCGAAGCGCAGATTCCGGCACTGCTCGAGGCCTACCGCATCCCCTGCACCTTTTCCGATGCAACCACATTGGCGTTGTGTCTGCACAAGGGATTTGCCAAGCACGTGGTGCGCGACTGCGGGGTCGCGACGCCGGACTTCGCCATGGTCGCAAGCCTGGCGGATATCGGGCGTATCCACTTGCCCTTACCGCTGTTTGCCAAACCGGTGGCGGAAGGCACCAGCAAGGGGATTACCGCGGCCTGCAAAATTACCGATCCCGCTGCGCTCGAGCGCACTTGCCGGGAGCTCCTCGAGCGCTTCGCGCAGCCGGTGCTGGTGGAAACCTTTCTGCCGGGTCGGGAGTTCACCGTCGGCATCGTCGGGACGGGTAACGGCGCTCGTTCGCTGGGGGTACTGGAAGTCATGGCGACACCGGCGGGTGATGCGGAGGTGTACTCGTTCCTCAACAAGGAGGCCTTCGACTCGCGCTGCGAATATCGCCTGGAACGCGGACCACTCGCGCGTGCAGTTGAAAGCGTCGCGCTCGCGGCCTGGCGCGCACTCGGCTGTCGCGACGCCGGCCGGGTCGACGTGCGGCTTGCCGCTGACGGCGAACCGCAATTCATCGAGGTCAATCCGCTCGCGGGACTCAACCCGGAACGCTCCGACCTGGCCTTTATCGCACGCTTCCAGGGCGTCGCCTACCGCGAGTTGATCGGCGCGATTCTGGATGCGGCGCTGCAGCGCATCAGCAACGGGCCGGCGCCTTTGCTGCAGTCGGCCGCACTATGATCGGCAACACCTGTGTCGCCGTCCTATATGGTGCCGTGCCGGCCGATGCCCCGCCGGACGAACAGGATGCGCTCACCGAAGCCGAAGCCGTCGCAGCGGCGCTGCGCGAACTCGGCTACCAGCCGTTGCTGCAAGCCGTCAGCACCAACCTCGATGAGCTGTACCGCGAGCTGCTGGCGGCACGTCCCGCATGGGCGTTCAACCTGGTCGAATCGCTGGCCGGCCGCGGCGCGTTCATCGCCTGGGTGCCGCAGGTACTCGATACGCTGGGCATTGCGTACACGGGCGCAGGGGCTGACGCGATGTATCTCACGTCGAACAAGCTGCTGGCGAAACGCTGGCTCGCGGCACACGGTGTGCCGACGCCCCCATGGCGCGCGGATGGTACCGGTACCGAAGCCGGCGCGTGGATCGTCAAGTCGGCCTGGGAGCATGCGTCCATCGGCATCGACGACGGTGCCATCGTCAGCAGCGCTGAGGCCGTGCAGCGGCGTATCGCCCAGCAACGTGCCCGGTACGGTGGCACCTGGTTTGCCGAACGGTATATCGACGGTCGCGAGTTCAATATCGCCCTGCTGGAAACGACCGAAGGCGTGCAGCTGCTGCCCGTTGCGGAAATTGACTTTTCCGCCTTTCCGCCCGGCAAACCGCGCATCGTGAGCTATGCCGCCAAGTGGGACAACCAGGCGTTCGAGTATGCGCATACGCCGCGCCGGTTCATCGGCAGCGATTCCGCAAACGCACTGAACAGCACACTGAACGAACTCGGACAAACCTGCTGGCGCCTGTTTGGCCTGCGCGGTTACGCGCGCGTGGATGTCCGCATCGACGACCAGGGCCAGCCCTGGGTGCTGGAGATCAACACCAATCCCTGTCTGTCGCCGGACGCGGGTTTTGCGGCCGCCGCGACCCGGGCCGGCATGGCTTATGCCGAGCTCATAGGACACATCGTCTCGCCTTTGCTGCCACCGGCACTCAGACGGGAGTCCGCCCGGGTGCCGCAAGTCTTCCTGGTCTGACGATCGACCTGTCAGTCGACTGCAGCCGCCGATGTTTCTCATCCGCAAGCTTTTCGATGACACGGCGCCCGCCAATCAGGCGGCGATCGCGCAGGTGCAGGCGATTCTGCGCGCGCAGTTTCCGGGGCTGAGCGAAACGGATATCGCCAAACTTCCGGATCAGCTGCACGATCCGCTCAAGCATCGCTTCCACGCGCTGTTACTGGTTGCGGAAAAGGGCCAGGGCGAGGTGGTGCATGGCTTTGCCCTGCTGCTGCACGCCCCGGATCTGCGCTTCGCCTATCTGGAGTACATCAGCGTCGCGCCCGGACGTTCCGGTGGCGGCGTCGGCGGGGCGCTGTATGAGCGGGTACGCGAGGAAGCGAGTGCACTGGACGTGACTGGCCTGTTTTTCGAGTGTCTGCCCGATGATGAGGCGTTATCGCCCGATCCGGGCATTCGGGCGCAGAACGCGGCGCGCCTGAAATTTTATGAACGTTACGGCGCACGCCCACTGGCCAACACCGCCTACGAAACACCGCTCAAGCCCGGGGACGACAATCCGCCGTATCTGGTCATGGATCCGCTCGGCGGCGAGCGGCCGCTCAGCCAGGCGGATGCGCGCCGCATCGTGCGCGCCATACTGGAGCGCAAGTACGATGACCTGTGCCCGAAGGATTATGTCGCGCACGTCATTGCATCGATTAAGGACGATCCCGTCCAGCTGCGGCCGCCGCGTTACGTTCGCCGCGGTGCGCGCGAAGTGACGCCGGCGCCGGTGCGCGAGCGACGCATTGCGCTGATTGTCAACGACAAGCACGATATTCACCACGTGCGCGAGCGCGGTTACGTGGAATCACCGGTGCGCATCCGGGCGATTCTGCAGGAACTCGATAAAGCCGGTTTCTGCGAGCGTGTAGCGGCGCGGAAATTTCCTGAGTCCTGGATCAAGGCCGTGCACGATAAGGATTTCTTCAATTATCTGATGCACGCCTGCGCCCGGGTGCCAGAGGGCAAGTCCGTCTATCCTTACGTATTTCCCATCCGCAACGCGACGCGCCCGCCACGGGATCTGCCCCTGCGCGCCGGGTATTACTGTATCGACACCTTCACGCCGCTGAACCGCAACGCCTGGCTGGCGGCCGTCGGCGCCGTCAACTGCGCCTTGACCGGGGCGCAATGCCTGCTGAACGGCTACCGCGCGGCCTATGCGCTGGTGCGACCGCCGGGTCACCACGCCGAACGCCGGAGCTTCGGCGGTTTCTGTTATTTCAATTCGGCAGCGGTCGCGGCCAACTACCTCAGCCGTTACGGCAAGGTTGCCGTGCTCGACGTGGATTACCATCACGGCAACGGGACCGAAAACATCTTCTATCGGCGCGCCGATGTGCTCACCATATCGATACACGGGCATCCCCGCGTGACCTATCCCTACTTCAGCGGCTTCGAGGACGAACGGGGCGAAGATGCGGGACTCGGTTACAACCTCAACATACCGCTACACGAAGGGCTGGACGGCGCCCGCTACCGCGAACATCTCGCGCGGGCGCTGAAACGGGTCAGCCGTTTTCGACCGCAGTATCTGGTACTGGGTCTCGGCCTCGATACCGCGAAAGGCGATCCGACCGGCTCCTTTACACTGACCGCCAGGGACTTCCACGAGAACGGTCGTATGATCGGCGCGCTTCGCCTGCCGGTGCTGGTCACCCAGGAAGGCGGTTATCGCACGCGGTCGCTGGGACAAAACGCGAGACATTTTTTCGAGGGGTTGTGGCAGGGTTTGCATGCGGAGCCGGCGCGGACCAATGAACGACGACCGAAAACAAACCGCCGCGCCTGAGCGGATTTTGCGCGAATCGCCACTGGCGACGGACACTGATGCCGTGCGTGCACTGGTGGGCTCGACCGGGTTCTTCAGTGCCGCAGAGGTCGATATTGCCGCCGAGCTGGTTGAAGAAGCCCTGTCAAAACGCGAAGCCGGCGGCTATCGCTTCTTGCTCCTCGAGCTGCAGGAGGCGCTTGTCGCGTACACCTGTTATGGCGAGATCCCCGGCACGGCGGGCAGCTACGATCTTTACTGGATTGTCGTCGCACCAGGGTACCAGGGGCGGGGGCTTGGCCGATGGCTGCTCGCGGAAACCGAAGCGCGCATCGACAAGCTTGGCGGCCGCCTGCTCTACGCTGAAACATCCTCGCGTCCTCAATATGCAGGCACCCGTCGTTTCTATACAAGCAGAGGTTTTCGCGAAGCGGGACGGCTTCCCGATTTCTACGCCCCGGGCGATGGTAAGGTCATCTATGCGAAATCCCTCGTCGTACCTGCGGGGCGCCGATCGCCTGCCACAGTCGCGGGCAGTCAGCACTGATCCGGCGCGCCCCGGGACGCAGGAAATCGGCTGCCGGGTGCGGTTCTTTCCCAAGTCCGCCGCGAGAAAACGCTGAACAGTCCACCGGCTCAAGACGGCGGCGGCCCTCCGCCAGCAGCCGGATCGATCGGTCGTGCGGCCTGTTAACCCGCATTTCTCACCGGGATAGGCATCTCAAAAACAGCACTGTCTCTTGTATGTTCAACACAACTTCAATTGGCTCAAGAGAATACAATCTTACAACGCTGCCCGGTGAGAAATGCAGGTTAAGACCGTAGGTTGGTGCTGAGCGTAGCGAAGCCCGACAAAAATCCGGTGGAAACCATCGGCGCCAAGGCGGCGGGTGGGCCGGCAGCTGAGAATTCAGGATCATCGGGTTTTTCGCTGTTGGGCTTCGCACGCTCAGCCCAACCTACGAAGCCCACAACGTCCGGATCACTCCGAAAATGCGCGGCCAGGCGGCCGCTTCCACTGCGAGACTTGTGCGGTGACTGGGGATACAGACCCCGGTCAGACGAGCACGCCGGTCAAGGCGCGCACGTCAAAACAAACCGGGGGCGCGTCGGCGCCCCCGGTAGCCCGCTCTTTTGCAGAAAAGCAGCTTGCTCGGTACCCGTTAACGCCAGCCGGTGACTTCCAGGATGGTGCCGTGGCCGGTCACGTTGTGCTGCACACTGAAGTAGTAGCGTTTGCCTTTTTCGTCGAAAAAGCCGCCCGTTGACTCGGCGTTCAGATCGTTCAGCGTGGCTATGCGAATGCAGCCATCCGACAACGTATCCACGTCGGCACCATCTTCCAGACAGGCCCAGATGTCGTTGTTGTGCGGATTTACTGCAAAACCCGGGGCGTCGCCGTCTTCGTGGATAATCCAGTTGCCGCGGTGCGGCTGATAGGCGATGTTGTCCGTCATCGCGAGCTCCCTGGTGCCGGTCACGAACAGCTGGACTTCCGGTGTTGCCGTGTTGCTGGTCGCCTCGGCCAGGCTGCCGTCGGTCACACAGATGGTCTCGCCCCAGCTGTGGTCGTCCTCCTCGTTGCCGGTGTTGTTGGCGCAGAAACGGACCTTGCCTTCAGCCAGTGCCTTTATATCGGCGCTGGCGTCTTCCGGACGGTAGTAGCCGGTCAGGTCAAGCGCGGCAGCCGCAGCGCGCAGGTCGGCATCGTATGAGTTATCAACGAGTATCCAGCTGCCGCGACCAGTATTGCAGCCCTGGCCATAGTCGGTAGCGCCGCTGCGCTTACCAAGGCGCAGGCCATACACCACACCCGAGGCCAGCGGAGACTCGTCCAGACTGCTGATGGGCCCATCACCGTTCCAGGGATTGCCGGGGACGAACTTGAAGTACGCGCCACCGGCAACGCCCTGCGAGGGACGGTTTTCGTCACCGTAGTACATGACGCCGTTCGGATAGATCACCACACCCTCGAAGGAGAGATGGCCAACCGCCGGGCGCTCGGTGACATGGGCCGCATCGGCACCGCTGAACGTGCCATTGGCACGGTCATAGACGACACCGGTCGTATGCAGCGGATCGATGATCTCCAGAATGCTGCCACTGCTGCCCGCCTCTTCACCGAAAACCACCGTTCCCCAGGGCGTGGTGTGTGCAGGATCACAGGAATCGGTGCCGGTCAGAATAGTTTCCACCTGCCCGTCCGACAGCCGCACGCGCTGGAGGCCGGGATCGGTGTCATCCTGCTCGTTGCACACGATCAGGTGTGTGGGGCTTTCACTGGGCCACAGCGTCATCATATCGACGTTGGCGCCGAGATCGGCGCTGGAAGCGACCACTCTGGCATGCAGGCCGTGTGCCAGTGTCACCAGCGACAGCGGATCGGCCTCGGCGGTCGCGGCATCGATACTTTGCGTCGATGAAGCATCGAGTGCGCCTCTGATGCCGAACAGCTGCCTGGAATGGGCTTTCAGCTGATGATCGCGGAACATGCCGAAGTCCTTGCCTTCGTCATGATCATTGTCGGCGTGCCCTATCGCGGGAATCGCCACGGCACTGGCGAGCGTCAGGCTCAGTGCATGTACGGCAAAGGTCTTGCGTGAAATCATGTCTTGCTCCTAACCATGGTTTTGGATGGATCGCAGGGTCCTTGATGTGTCCGTCAGTCTATCCGCCGGACAACGCGCCATCCTACGCAGTGAATACTGCGGATGAATGAACGCAATATGAATTCTTCGTGAATAGTCACTGATGTGTCACGCCCGGCATGCCCCTCCAGTGCTTCAGCGCGCTACGCAGACCGGGATGGACCCAGCCGGCAGGGTGCAGCCACAACAGGACCCTCACGACAAATCGGATACGGCGATCCATTCGTTCTTGAAAACGAGCGACATTTGGCTTCGGCCACGGCAAGGCTCAGGCCCAGCGCCAGCCATAGCATAGCGAGTAGCCCGATCACAGCTACAACCAGCGCTTCTTGCGGAACAGGACGAGCAGGAGCAAGGCGATAACGCCCATCACACTGAGTAAAATGAAGTAACCGGACCGGGAACGCAGCTCCGGCATGTTCTCGAAGTTCATCCCATAAATGCCCGCGAGAAAACTCAATGGGACGAATATCGCCATCACCACCGTGAGGATTTTCATGATCTGGTTGAGGTGATGGGAGGCGACAGATATGTAACCGTCGGCCATGTCCGAGGCCAGTTCGTAATACAGCCGGGCGAGGCTGCCGGTGCGCTCCTGCTGTTCGTACACGTCGATAACCTGGTGAGCTATCGTGTCGCCGACGGCGGGAAACGGTCGGGATTTCAGTTCCCGGAAGATCTGCTCGTGATACATGAAGACGCGGCGGAACTTCTTGAGCTCGGTCTTGTAGCCCAGCAACTCCGCCAGCAACGCATCGCTGGGGTGCTCCAGGAGCTCACGCTCCAAGTCCTCGAGGCGTGGTTCGAGCCCGAGCAGAATCTGCAGATATCGATCGACCAGACTCCGGCACAGGCGCATTGCCAGCGCGCCCTGGCCATCGGCTAGCAGGGCGGCATTTTCAGTGGCCTGCTGGAACAGCTTGTCGGTGCTGGGCGATGCCCCGGCGCGCCGCGTGATCAGAAAGCGCTGGCCGATAAACAGTGCCAACTGGGTGGTGACAAAATCGAACTCGCCCGCATCGGGTGACAGCTCCTTCAGCAGCAGAAAACTGTAGTCGCTGTACGCCTCCAGTTTCGGTGGATGCCGCTCGCGCTGAGCGTCCTGTATTGCCAGGGGGTGTATCCCGAAGGTCTCCTCCAGGATCTGCCTCTCGTGCGCCGGCTGTTGGTCGGTGAAATCTGCCCATATGACAGTGTCAGGCTCCTGCCGCCAGCGCAGCAGAAGCTCTTCGCCGCCAGCAACCAGTATTCCGCCGGCTGTTTTGTACAGAAGCGTACGAATCATGCGTCAGAGTTCCTCATCCCGGCTGCGGGGTGCGGTCCGGGCTGGCGATGCCGCGTGGGCGCCTGGTGTTATGGCCAGACGGGTATTGTACAGCATACCTAAGCGCTGATCCGCTGGCAGCACCCGGAACCGGAGTAGTATCCCGCCGGTGGAGTTCATCCCGGTTGCCGAACACGCAGGCGTGATCGACACCATCACCCTGTGGTTGATCGATGAAGTGCTGGGCCACATACGCACACATAGCGATTACGCCCAAAGACTGTCGATTGCCATCAGTGTCTCAGCGAACATGCTCCGAGGTCCCGCAGGCCGACACCTGTTGGGATATGGAGACATTTGAAATGTCGTGCTCAAATTCTTATGCTGGGCGATGGAGTTGGATGTCGTGGGTAGACAACAGACCGTTTTCTGCCACCAGGCCAACGTAAATCATGTGCTCATTCCGGAGAGGGAGTTCAATGCAAAATAAGCTTTCTGCGCTGATGCTGTCGGCGGGACTGGCGATGCCCAGTTTTACCACCGTCGCAGAACCGATCGACAACACCAATACCCTGCCCGCCGCCAAGCCTGGCCAATGCTATGCCAAAGTGATGGTGCCGGCGCAGTACGAAACCAGGGAAGAGAAGGTCCTGGTGCGCGAAGCAGCGGAGAAGATCGACACCATCCCGGCCAAGTATGAGTCGGTGGAAAAGAAGGTCACCGTCACCCCGGCGCAGAGCAAACTGGTCCCGGTGCCCGCGGTCTACGAAGAAGTGACCGAGAAGGTTGAAGTGAGTCCGAGCCAGCGGCAGTGGGCCACCAGCATGGGCAAGAAGGCCCTGCCCGTGAGCCCCGCCCTGCTGAGCGCGGCCAAGGCCGGCGGCGTCCGCATCGATGAAGCCGAGCCGGGCATGTGTTTCAAGGAATACTACCAGGCGGCCCAGTACACGACCAAGATGAAAGAGGTGCTGGTCAAGCAGGCTTCCGAAAAGGTGGAAACCATCCCCGCCACCTACGAGGTGGTGGATGAAAAGGTGCTGGTGAAAGAGGCGTCGAAGAAGATCATCGAGGTCCCGGCCACCTATGAAACCGCCAGCGAACGGGTGTTGGTGGAACCGGCCAAGACGGTCTGGAAAAAGGGCGGCGGCGTGATCGAGAAGATCGACAACACCACCGGCGAGGTCATGTGCCTGGTCGAGGTGCCGGCCAAGTACAAGACCATCGAAAAGCAGGTTGTCAAGACGCCGGCCACGACCCGCGAAGAGGACATCCCAGCGGTCTACAAGACCGTCAAGGTGGAGAAGCTGGTGACTCCGGCACAGGAAAAGCGCACCCCCATTCCCGCCGAACATCAGCAGGTGGCGCTGCGCGTCAAGGTGTCGGATGCCAGCTTCTCCTGGGTGGCGACGCACGAGGAAACCAAGCCCGCCGGCGCGCCGACCGGCAACCAGATCTGCCTGACCGAGACTCCGGCCAAGTTCGAGACGGTGAAGAAGCGGGTGGTGACGACCCCGGCCACCTTCGCCAAGGAGGACGTGCCGGCCGTGATCGAGACCGTCAAGGTGCGCAAGCTGGTGGCCAAGGCCGACGAAAAGCGCACCCGGATTCCGGCCGAGTTCAAGATGGTTACCAAGCGCAGCAAGGTCAGCGACGAGCGCCTGGAGTGGCGCCAGGTGCTGTGCGAAACCAACATGACCAGGGAGGTGATTGTGCGGCTGCAGGAAGCGCTGGAGAAGGCCGGCTACAAGCCCGGAGCTGCGGACGGCGTCATGGGCGGCGCGACCCTGCGCGCGGTGGACGCCTTCCAGCAGGACAAGGACTTGCCGCGCGGCGGTTTGACGATCCTTACCCTGGAGACGCTGGGCGTCAAGATCTAATCTCTGGATAGCGGGCGGAACACCAGCCTCAATGGAGACAGGGACGTCTCCACCCTGGCTTATTCCGCTCTCACCCTCATCACCGAACCCTGGATTTTCTGCGCCAGGTCCTCAAGACCCTCCCTGCCGCGGGTCAGTTCGGCAATCGAATGCGTCGGCCGCGGTGCCTCCTGGAGCAGGGCTTGTACCCGATCCACTTTCAGGGCGTAGCTGATGTTTTCGAACGGCCGGGGCCCGCCACCGGCGGCGTCGACGCGGCCCAGCATCGACGTGACCAGCCCGACAACCTCGCCGCGCATGTTGATCAGGGGCCCGCCGCTGTTGCCCGGCTGGATGGGCACCGAAATCTGGTAACTCGCCGGCTCGTCGTATATGCCGTTGACACTGCTGATGATGCCGATGCTCAGTTTGGGCGTTACGCCCATGACATCCACGCGCGGGAAGCCGATGGTAAACACACTGGCACCGAGCCGCGCGGCCGCGGTGGCGATCGGCAGTGCGGGCGGCAGTTGTTCGGGGTCACTCACGGCGAGCACAGCAATATCGTTTGTGGTGTCACTGAGAACCACACGCGCCGGGATTTCCGCGCCGCGGCTGTCGACCAGCACTACCAGGTGCTTCCCGGCCACGATGTGATGATTGGTAACGGCGTACCCGGGGGCAATCGGCCAGGCGGTGCCGGTCGCGGTGCGGGACACCGAGTGCGAGGTCCCGGCCTCTGCGGCCGGCTCTGACCAGCCCGACAGGCGCGCTTCCAGGTCGCGCGCGAGCGGCTTGCCGGACGCCACGCGGTGCAGCGCGGTAACCGCGGACTCCGCGCCGGCAGCGTCATGATCGGACAGATAAGCGAGCCCTGCCTGGTATAACCAGGCTGGCGCCTCGTCAATGCGTGCCTCGCCCGCCTGGCCCTGCGCGCACATCAGCCCGACCTGAAACTGCGCATCGGCGAAACCCTGGTCGGCAGCCTTGCCCAGCCAGTACAGGGCGTCATGCTCAGTGGGGACGGCGCTGCTGTATTCCACCAGGAACAGGCCCAGGTTGTACTGGCCAATGGCGCTGCCCTGGCGGGCCGCGGCCAGGTACCAGGCAGCAGCGGTCTCCAGATCCCGATCCACCCCGTAGCCGTGCTCGTACAGCACTGCCAGGTTAATCTGGGCATTGGCGTGGCCCTGCTCGGCGAGGGGCCGCCACAGCTGCACCGCCTGCTCGAAATTTCCCTGCTCATAGGCGCTCCAGCCGCCCTCAAAGCTGTCGCCGGAAGCCGGGGATGCCGCCAGCGCCGGCAATGACAGCATCAGCAGCACCGCACAGGGCAGCAGCTTCGCCAGGTTTCGCACCAGGTCCGCATATTGCACAGCAGAAATACCTCTTCGAGCACAGCTCGCGAGCGGGGCAACACACGCCGGGGCAAACACCCGGCAGATGAGAAAGCTAGCGGCCGCAGGCTTGATGGACTTCAGCGGTGCAGGCTGTGGACTACCGAACCGTTGCAGCCAGGCGCCCATTTATGCGCGCTTGGGTGCTCCTCCAGAGTTGACTCAGCAACACGGTCCCCGTCCGGACAAAACCAGAGCACCTCGCCACCCCGACCAGCGGCGCACAATCCAAGACCAGGGCACGGGGCCCCGAGAGGTAACGCATGTCCGTTACCGGTGAGCAGGATCACCCTAACGCTCAACCAGAAAGAGGATTGCGACTGCAACGACCACGAGCACCAGTATGAAAACCCCAGTCACGATGGTCCGGTTCAGGCGCGCGTCCTGCTCGCGCAACTGCGCCTGCGCGTCCTCGAAGATATTCTGCTGGAGCCGGCAATCAAGCTCGAGCTTCTTGTCCAGCGCTTTGACCTGGTTGTTAGTTGCGTCAAACTGACGCGTGGCCGAAGAGAGGGACGCCCCGAGCCGCTGTGCCTGTTCCAGTATCTTTGCGCGCAAGTCCTGGATTCTGTGATCGGTGGTTTCGAATCGACTCGATGTTTCAGCGAGAGAGGTTTCCAGTGCCTGGAACTGTTCACGTGCGGAATCCTGCAGGAACTTGAGCTGGTTGTCCCTGATTTCCAGTCGGCTCGTTGTTTCGGCCAGGGAGACCTCGAGTGCCTTGATCTGGGCACGCTGCAACTTGCGGTCGTTTTCAAGGCCGGCAAGCAGTTGTTCGAATTCGGCCAGTCTTTTGGCGTCGGCGATTCTGGCAGTCTCGGTTTGCCACTGCGTTTTCTCCAGGGTCTCGATCTTCTGGAGTTCCTCCGACCTGCGGCGCTCGGATTCAGCCCGGATGCGTTCCAGTTCTCCGGCGAGGCTTTGATGTTCTTTGGTGAGCACCAGTATCTCGCGTTCGAGTTCCTCCAGGCGCGGCTGGGGGTCCGCTGGCTGCCTGAATGCCTTGTGGATACTGGCTGCCGCCTTGCGCCAGTGTTGCTCGAGGCTGCTCAATCGTCTTACCCTTTTATTCTTTATATTTATTCTTTATTGTATTGCTGCGCTGTTATTGCCAGCTTTCGGCTGGCCTGTCACTCTTC
This sequence comes from uncultured Gammaproteobacteria bacterium, assembly GCA_963814945.1. Lineage (GTDB taxonomy): Bacteria > Pseudomonadota > Gammaproteobacteria > DSM-19610 > DSM-19610 > Thiogranum. The sequence continues at coordinate 92,681 of CAWFEQ010000010.1, read as the reverse complement.
AGTATAGAGGCCTGATGCACGATATAGAAGACAGGTTGGCTTGCGCGCAGCCGGATGCGCGATACGGTTTGTGCCTGGATGCCGAGGCCGTCTGCGGCGTTGCGCGCAGCGATGTACTGCGCAAAACATCGCGCATCCACAAGCCTCTTCCTTTATACTGATCAAGCCTTAACGGTCTGAAGCCAGTATAAAAACTCTTCGCGTCCGGTGCCCACCGCGGCGAAAACGGCCGTACAGAACAGGGTATGCCGGAGCGGCAGGGCCAGGACGCGTTTGATTGTCGGGGTGATCGAGTTGGCAGGACTGCGTTACTATCCGGACACACCCGATGCGACTGAGCTGGAAATGCAGTAAACGTGAGCTTGAGGTATGTTGGATTGTTGCTGGAGCACCAGATCATCGGCTATTGTCGACACTGTTACCTTTGCCCGTTTGCGCAACGCTCGGCTTGACGGCGTCCGCCCGGGCTTATGAGTCATCATTCTGAAATCAGACTGACGGTGCTAAGGGGTGTCTATGAGGACAATGCAGGCATACCCCGCTCCTGTCACGGCAAAAGGCGATCAGGATTCGCTGCCGCGCCGCCAGGCCCCGGGCACAGGCCCGGGTATAAGGGCAAGGCGGCCCTGGTTGCGTTGCTGGGTCTGGTCGCCCTGGTAGGTATCAACTTCCGGCTGGTCAAGGTCGACGGGGCCGGACCGGCGGCCATGCAGTTGTCGGAAGAGCAGTCCCGGAAACTCCCCCCGGGACCGATGCCCGTACTGGCCGGTCAGAGGGACGAGCTGATCCTTCTTGACAGCGATAGGCCGGCCAGCCTTGCACCGGTTAAGGACGCCGGTAGCACCACCGGACACTATGACGCCATGCTTTCCGGGCTTGGGATGCCGATGGCAGACCTGTTCAATCTCGAGGTGGAGACTATCGTAATTGACCCCGGACATGGCGGGCTCGATCCCGGCGCGACGGGCCATAATGGTCTGAAGGAGAAGGACGTCACCCTGGATATCGCGAGGCGACTCCGGGACAAGCTCGTCATTTCCGGGAAATACCGCATCCTGCTCACCCGCGAGGATGACAGGAAGGTATTCCTGAAAGAGCGGGTGGCCTTTGCCAAGCAGAACCGGGCGGACTTGTTCATCTCCATCCACATTAATTCCGTACCGGCCGAGGCCGGATCCCTGAATTATGTCGAGACCTATTACTTCGGCGCGCACACCGATCAGCGCTCACTGGACCTGGCGGAGAAGGAAAACCACGACTCTGACTACGCCATGGGGGACTTTCGCGAAGTCATCGCCAGGATTGGCGATACGCTGAAGACTGAGGAATCCAGGGAGCTTGCGGGTTCCATACACAAGCGTCTCTACAGCAATCTGCAACGCCGCGATCGCGACCTCGTGGATGCCGGGATCAAGACAGGGCCATTCATGGTGCTGTTGGGAGTGGAAGTACCAAGCGTGCTCGTGGAGGTGTCCTGCATCAGCAGCAACGCGGAGGAAGCCCGCTTGAGTACACCGCAGTACCGGGACAGTATTGCGGACTTCCTGAAGACAGGGATCGTTGAGTACCTTGAGCAGCGCACATACCGAAGACCGATAGAGCGAGGTAAAACACAACATGTCGCCAAGCAAGAAAGATAGCATGCTGTACATTGGGATTGACCTGGGCACTTCCAGGTCAGTGGTGTCCGCCAGCAATGGCAACCGGAAATGGGTGGACAGCTATATCGGCTGGCCAAAGGACTTCGTTGCCAAGAAGATGCTTGGCAAACGGGTGTTGTTTGGCAGTGAGGCCTTGGAACACCGGCTCGCCCTTAATCTCTCCCGGCCGCTGCAGAATGGCGTCCTCAAGGAAGGCACCGAAAGGGACGAGGCCGCGGTGCATGAGTTGATCGGCCACCTGATTGAACTGGCTGATGTCGGCCAGGATAACGACATCTGCGTTGCGGTAGGGGTTCCGGCTGAAGCGCTCAAAGTCAATAAAACCGCCATCAAGAATGCTATATCCGAGCATGCCAAGAAGCTGATGGTGGTTTCCGAGCCCTTCTCCGTGGCCTATGGGCTCGGCGCACTGGACAACACCATGATCGTCGACATCGGTGCCGGTACCGTAGATTTCTGCATCATGCACGGCACAGTGCCTATGGAAGAGGACCAGCGCAGCATCCTCCTGGCGGGCGACTACGTCGACGAGCAGCTTCACAAGCTGCTATGCGAACAGCACCCCGAGGCCAACTTTTCCCTGAACATGGCGCGCAGGTTTAAGGAAAAACACGGCTTCGTTGGGGAGCCGAAAAGGCGGATCAAGGTCGAGGCGCCGGTGGACGGCAAGTTCACGCAGTTCGATATCACGGAGGAACTGCGTAAGGCATGCGAAAGCCCGATGCCTGCCATTATCGAGACTGTCATCGACCTCATCGCCAGCTTCGATCCTGAATTTCAGGAAAGCGTGCGCAAGAACATCATATTGGCCGGTGGCGGCAGCCAACTCAGTGGTCTGGACAGCTATCTGAGCGAAGCTACCAAGCAATTCGAGCCCTGCACGTTCACGAGCATAAATGATCCACTGTTTGCGGGCGCGGATGGCGCTCTCGCGCTGGCTTCGGATATGCCCGACGAATTTCTGGAGAAACTTTGAGGAACTGGATGTGCGGAATGCGTAAGCTGCATGTCGCTTGTTGGCCTGAACCTGGGTAGGTTGGGCTGAACGAATGTGAAGCCCAACGTAGAGGCTGTCGGACTTGGGCGATGGTAGCGAACAAGGTGGGGGAGCCAGACCATTGTTCCGATCGTTTGAGGAGAATAACCGTAGCTATTTGACGAAACGGAGTGCGGTCTCCGCTCCGGAGCCAACGGAACGGTCAGAAAGTCGCATGTGCGCGTTTAACTGTCTGAGCTGTCTGCGCGGGTATTTTCGCACTGGTCTGCAGTGGCGGGCTCACAATGACCGTAGCAACGCACTTGCCCGCGGCTGTCTTTGACGACAGCACCGCCGATCTCTGCCGAACAGAAGACCTGGCCATCGCTGCGTTTCGCGCACTGGCCCTTGCCACAAAGCACTTGGCCGTCCAATGTAATCTCCGCGTCACCATCAAAGTACCGAGAGCACCAGACTGTGCCCTCGCGGTCGACTAAGCAGCGCCCGGCACCACAGTAGACCTCTCCGCGCAGGTCTTTGACGCAGTCTGCGTATGTGATGGTTGTCATTAGCGTGGCCATCACAAGCACCCCGACTCTGGAGAACAATCTTGAAGGTGTGTGTCCCGAAAACCCGTAACAGGGTCGAATCGCAACGTTCATCGTGCTGGTGCTCATGCCGCGAGCATCTCGTAGTGGTGGTGTCGGCCTCCAACCTCGGGCACTGCGATCAAGGTCCTACGGTGTTGCCACGACCTTTTTCAGACCTCAATTGCTGCATGAAAAAGGAATGCACCATACAGGCCGCCGATACCGACATTTCTGTCACCTATACTGCCAATTTTGACAGACTCGACTGACAATGTTGTCACGCCGATAGGCGCGGACTCACGGCAACAATCAAGCTTTGTCAATGACTTTATTGGCTTTTCAGGATACCGCGCGAGCAATATCTTCAAAGTGGCGCAGGTCTTGCCTCCCGACTAAAGCCATAAAACGGGAAGTGTTGTGGCACCAGGCGCCTTGCCCCGTTCAACAGCTGCAGGCACTTGTTCGCTGTAGGCACTTAGCTGTAGGCACTTATTGGAGGCGGGTACAGCCGTCTCGGGATCAGCGTGAGACGAGCCGGGTTTCAGAAACCCGGCAGCCGCCAAAACGAAAGAATTCACGGAGGAGAGTCATGAAATCGAATACTGCTGCCTGGGCACGGGGGTTACTCACTGCAGCGGCCCTGGCACTTAGCGCCATGCCGGCATACGGCGCGCAGGTGACCCATAAACCCGATCAATGACAATACCATCTATCAGGGCACCGACCCGACGCAGGCCGACCCGAACTTCGAGGACAACAGCTGCGGCGCGGGCACCAACATATTCGCTGGCCAGACCAACAACGGCCTCCTGCGCCGCGCGCTGCTGCGCTTCAACATCGCCGGCAATATCCCGGCGGGCTCGACCATCAACAGCGCGACCCTGACCGTCACGGTCAACCGCGCTGGCGGCAACGTTCCGCAGACCATGACCATTCGTCCGGTTTCGCAGGACTGGGGGGGAGGGCACAGCCAATTGTGACGCGGTCCGTGGCGGAGGCCAGGGCATAGACGCCGGCGCAGGCGACGCCACCTGGCTGGATGCCCATTTCACGCAGACTGCATGGGGCAGCGCGGGCGGTGATTTCGGCGCCATCAGCGCCAGTTGCCCTCGTCGATGACGGCAACGGCGCCGAGGGGATCTGGGACAGCAGCGCCGGCGGTAACGGCACCATGGTCTCCGATTTGCAGGGCTGGCTGGACAGCCCCGGCAGCAACAACGGCTGGGAGATCGTCGGGCTCGAGGGCGCCGGCCAATCCACCCGGCGATTCAGTTCCCGCGAGGGCAACAATCCGCCCACGCTCACCATCGATTTCACACCGACCGGCGACGTGTTCGCCTGCTGCTTCCAGGACGGCGCCTGCACCGTTACCGACACGCCCTCGTGTACCGCCCAGGGCGGCATCCCGGACAGCAGCGACTCCTGCTCGCCGAATCCCTGCCCGCAGCCCACCGGTGCCTGCTGCAATCGGGATGAGTCCTGTTCCGAACTGGCCCGCGACGTGTGCGAGGCCGGCGGCGGCACCTTCAAGGGCGCCGACAGCGCGTGCAGCGACAACCAGATCGACTGCGGCCTGACGCCGTTCGTCGATGCCCTGCCGATCCCGCCGGTGCTGGCGCCGACGGGCACAACGCCCCAGGGCCTGACCCAGTACACCGTCAACGTCGAGGCGGTCAGCCAGGAGCTGCACAGCGAACTGCCCAATACCGACGTCTGGACCTACAACGGCGCCTACCCGGGCTTCACCATCGAGGCGCGCAGCGGCGAGCCGGTCGAGGTCACCTACAACAACAATCTGCCCGCGAGCGGCGGGCGCGGGGGGCACATCTTCGAGGTCGACGAATGCGCCCATGGCCCCAATTACTGGGGGAGTGCCTCGCGCATTTCCACCCACCTGCACGGCGGCCATCTGCCGGCAGAGGATGACGGCCAGCCGGAAAAGACCATCCTGCCCGGCCAGTCCCAGGTGCTGACCTACCCGAACAACCAGGAACCGGCGACCCTGTGGTATCACGATCACGCCCTCGGCATCACGCGCCTGAACGTCTACGCCGGCATGGCGGGCTTCTACCTGCTGCGGGATGACTTCGAGGACGCGCTCGGCCTGCCTTCAGGCGAGTACGAGATACCCATCGTGATCCAGGACCGCGAGTTCAACCCGGACGGCTCGTTCTTCTACCCGCCGGCCATCACCAACGCCTTCTTCGGTGACAAGATCCTCGCCAATGGCAAGGTGTGGCCGTTCCTGAACGTCAAGCAGGGCAAGTACCGCTTCCGCTTCCTGAATGGCTCGCAGGCGCGAAGCTATGCGTTGCGGCTGGAAAACCTCGCCAACCCGTCCCAGGTCATTCCGTTCACCCTGATCGGTACGGACACCGGCCTGATGAGCGCGCCGATCAATGTCGATACCATCGGCAGCATCGCACCGGCGGAACGCCTGGACGTCATTGCCGACTTCACCGGCTTCCCCGCCGGCACCGAGATCGTGATGCGTAACGACGATCCGGCCACCCCGCTGCTGCCGAATGTCATGAAGTTCGTAGTGCAGGGTCAGTCGGGCTTTACCGGACCGGTCCCTTCCTCGCTGCGGCCGGTGACGCCGATCCCCGAATCCGAGGCGACCGTCACGCGGCGCTTCAACCTGGTACGCATCAGCGATCCGGGTACCGCGTGCGGCTTCGAGTGGTTGATCCAGTCGCTGGGTACCAACGGCAACGTCATCGGCGAGCAGTGGGACGATGTGATCGACACGCCGCAGCTCGGCACGACCGAGATCTGGCAGTTCGAGAACGACACCAACCTGATGCACCCGATGCACATCCACCTGGTGCGCTTCCAGGTGCTGGACCGCCAGCCGTTCGGCGGCGGCGCGTCCATCCCGCTGGACCCGTGGGAGATCAACACCTGGAAGGACACCGTCAAGGTGCCGCCGCATACCCAGGTGCGGGTGATCGCCCGCTTCAAGGATTACCCGGGACGCTTCCCGTATCACTGCCACCTCCTCGACCACGAGGACCACGAGATGATGCGCCAGTTCCGGACCACCAATGATCCGGCGAACTGCAATAACAATGGCAGCTGCGAGTACGGTGAGGACACCGTCAGTTGTGCGAATGACTGCGGCACGGTCAGCGGCGCCCGCTGCGGCAACGGCCTGTGCGAAGCGGGCAACGGCGAGAACTGCCTCACCTGCGCGGCAGACTGCGCCGGCAAGCAGAAGGGCTCGGCCAGCAAGCAGTTCTGCTGCGGTGCCAGTGGCGGTAACAACAACATCACCTGCGGCGCAACCACCGATGGCAGCGAGGCCTGCGTGGACGCCAGCAAGGGCCGTGCCTGCCCGTCCACGACCTTCAACCTGAGCATCCTCAGCGAGACCGGCAACACCGGCAGCTTCAGCCTGCCCTCGCTGCTGTCGGCCCCGACGGTCACGGTCGCACCGGGTGCAAACAACAGTGCAGTGACACTGACGGTGACGGGCAAGGGCACGGGCGCCAACGGTCACCTGCTCGATTCGACCGTCGAGGCGCGTGACAATACCAACCATAGCGGCCAGCAGCGGTCTGACACGGTGAGAACCACCATCCAGGCCGTCGCAGCGTGTTCGACATACAACGACAGGAACTCCTGCCGGAATGCCGGTTGCCGGTGGAAGAAAAACGCTTGCGTGAACCCGTAGGAAGGTAACGCACACCGGGAGGCAGGACGCCTCGTTCTGCCTCCCGGCGGCGATAACCAGCCTGTAATATAGATCTGGAGGGCGGCCGATTGGCCGCCTTATTTATTGCGCCACCTGCCTGCGACCCGGCCGCGAGAAAACCCGGACCACCCCCCACTCCACTCACCCGGCGGCCAGTGATACGGTTGTTACTGGCCGACTTCCGGCGGTGCCAGCAAGCGTTCGATCTCGGCTGTAAAGACAGGTTGTGCCTGCGCGCCGATGATGATGCGGCCGGTCAGGCTGTCACCCGCCGTCCTGCCGATGACGAAGCTCGGTGTGCCGGTGATGCGCGCACTGTCGGCGCTGGCCATGTCCTTATCCATGTCCGCCAGGTACCGATCGCTCGCCAGGCAGGCCTTGAATGCTTCGACATCCAGCCCGATGGCCTGTGCATAACCTGACAACAGCACAGCTTCCAGCTTCGGGCTGTTGGTGAAGAGTATCTCCCGCATATCCCAGTACTTGCCCTGCTCCCCGGCACAGTGTGCGGCCTGACCCGCCTTGCGGGCCTCGGGATGGAACGACATCGGCAGATCGCGCACCACCCAGCGCACCTTGCCGGTATCAATGTATTCGCGCCTGAGCTGCGGGAAGGTGCTCTGCGCGAAACGCTTGCAATATGGGCACTGGAAATCGGTGAACTCGACGACGGTGACCGGCGCATCCGTCCGCCCCAACGTGGGCTCGTCGCCATCGATCGCGAGCGTTGTGCTTGACGGGCGGGCGGCTTGACGCCCCGGCTGCGCCAGTCCCTGTTGCTCGATGCGCTCCAGCGCGGCGCGAATCGCCTGTAACTCCCTGAGCATGGCGTCGGCCTGCTCATGTGTCATGGCCGGCGCATTGACAACCGCTTGCGTATCGGCTTTTGGAGTTGCCGTCTGGCATGCGAATGCAGCAGCCATCATCAGCGACAGGTAAACGGGCTTGCCGGGCAGCGTGTCGGAAAACATGTTGCTCTTATCCTCGCGTTCGTTACCTTTGCCCTCTGTCTTCCCGGATGGCCGAAGGGCCGATTTACGTCAGGTTCAAGGCTTGAGCAGTTTCTGCAGTTCCTTGATGTGCTGCTGGGTGAGCGAGACCGGGTCCTGGCCCTGCGCGGCGAGCGTTTTCGACCTATCCGCTTCCTGCTGCACCAGACGGATAACCATATCCTCATAGACCTGTACCGGGAAGTCGTTCGTCCTCAGAGCGACGACGCAGTGGTCCGGTCTTTCATGGATAAACCTGCACCGCATATACTTGCGGGTCGCCTCGTCTTCAAGATCGCTGTACTGCGCGCGTCAGGGATATCGAGCACCGTGACCAGATGCCCCAAGCCGCCGGCAGCCATCAGCCGATGCTTGGCTTCACCCCAGGTGATGCGCTCCCCGCCCGGCTCGCCCACCGCCACGCTATCCCTGCGCCCCACATCGCCGGCGGGACTGAAATGCTTCTGACAGACCGCAATAAACGCACACACTGCATACCTTCACACCCGCAACCGACCCTGCACTTCTGAGTTAGAATACGGTCAATATCATCGTGTCCTGACGGCCAGATCCACACCGCACATGGGAAAAGAAAAGCTACCCAGATCCTCCAGTCGTTCAGAAGTCGAAGCGTTTCTGCGCAAGGTGGCGGTTACACCTGTATCGAAACCTTCGAGCCAGTTGGGACGACTGATATTTGCGCTGGACGCAACGGCGAGCCGGGTGCCCACCTGGGACCGGGCCTGCCATTTACAGGCCCAGATGTTTGAAGAGACCTCGGCGCTCGGCGGGCTGACAATCCAGTTGTGCTATTACCGCGGATTCAATGAATTTACGGCCACCGACTGGTTGACCAACACTGCCGATCTCCAGAATCGCATGGCGGCCGTGCAGTGCCTGGGCGGGCACACCCAGATAAACAAGGTGCTTCAACATGCGATTAACGAAACCAAACTGCAAAAGGTCAACGCATTAGTGTTTGTGGGTGATTGCATGGAGGAAGACGTTGACGAGCTCTGCCATCTCGCCGGGGAGCTGGGCATTCTTGGCGCGCCGGTGTTTGTGTTTCATGAAGGCGGCGACCCTGGCGCTGCACACGCTTTCAGACAGATTGCGAGACTGAGCAACGGAGCCTATTGCCCTTTTGACGCTGACAGCGCCCAGCAGCTTCGTGACCTGCTGAGCGCGGTTGCCGTCTATGCGGCGGGTGGGCACCGCGCCCTGAAATATTTCAGCAAGAACCGGGGTCAGACGGTGCAGCTGCTCACCCGGCAGATCAGTAAAGGCTGATCAGCGTGCGTGCGCTGATCGTCCTGGCGGCGATTGCCGGGCTTTACCTGGCGTTTCGCTGGATCGTCACACAACCACGCAAAACCCAGCTGCAAGTGCTTGCGGTCACCGCAGGTGTTGCTCTCATAGGTTTGACCGCAACCGGGCGCCTGAACTGGGTGTTCGCAGTGATTGGTGCCCTGCTGCCTTTCTTTCGCCGTCTGCTGCCGCTGGTGACTTACCTGCCGATCTTTCGGCGGCTCTTCAGACAATTCAAGAGCCCACGATCCGCAGCGGGCCCGTCAGCCGGCCAGCATTCAACCGTCGAAACCCGTTTTCTCAGAATGACACTGGACCACAACACGGGTGAGATGGACGGCAGCGTGCGAGAAGGCCGGTTTGCCGGCAAATTTTTGAAGGAGCTTACACAGGATCAACTGCTGGAGCTGCTGACCGAGTGCAGCAGAGAAGACGAAGGCTCCGCAGCACTATTGCGCGCCTATCTGGAACGTGTCCACGGCGACGAGTGGAAGGAGCGGGATCAGCCGGAAGCAGGCAGCAACAGCGCAGGGTTTTCAGGCGAAATGACGCGCCGGGAGGCCTATGAGATTCTCGGCCTTGAGCAAGGAGCCACTGAGGCGCAAATCATCGATGCTCACCGCAAGCTCATGCAAAAACTCCATCCGGACCGCGGCGGCTCCACCTTCCTCGCGGCGAAAGTAAATCAGGCAAAAGATCTTCTGCTGAGTTAAGGGTGAGCGCGCCAGTCCTCGACCCTTCTACCGGGGTAAGGGGATTGGCGACTCAGGCTGCCTGATTTTTTGCGAACCACAACTGACAACGGCGTTGCGTCCCGCCGCTTTCGCCTGGTACAGACAACGATCGGCATTCCCCACCAGAAACTCTCCGCTGGACAACGTCGTGTCTGGCCCGCTGCCCGGGGTATAGGTGGCCACACCAATGGAAATAGTCACCGAGAAGGCCTTGCCGCCCGGTGAGGGAAACAGGTTTTCTTCAACCACCCTGCGTACGCGTTCGGCTATCTCTTCGGCGGTTTCCACGGGTGTTTTGCTCAGCAGCGCGGCGAACTCCTCCCCACCATAACGTGCCAACACATCGCTGCCGCGCAACTGGGCCCGCACCAGGGCGGCCACTTCGCGCAACACCTGATCGCCCACCTGGTGACCGTAGGTATCATTTACTTTCTTGAAATAATCCACGTCCAACAGCATGCAGGAAAGCGGTGCGTCGCTGCGCTGCGCTACTTCGATTTCCTCCTGCAGGCGTTGCTCGAAGAAGCGCCGGTTGTTAATCGCCGTCAGGGTATCGGTTAATCCCTGGCGTCGCAGGCGTTGTACGTTGGCCGCATTTTCGATACAGATGGCGACGATCGCAGCCAGGCGCTCGAAGAAATCGGTGCGACTACCTCTCACATAGCGCTCACCGTCCAGGCTGCCGATATTGAAGCTGCCGATCAGTTTGCCATAGCGGACCAGGGGTAACAGCGTTACGCTGCATGGCCGTGATTGCGGGAACAGCGATTTATGCCTGCTCGGACGATAACGGCCGACACTGGGAAAATAGGAATGCGGATAGTCGCTGTCCAGCTTGTCGAGGCTGGATACGAAAATCAACGACGGATGCTCGTCCAGGCGGGCGCCTTCGTCCTCTAACATGCGTCGCAACTCGTGCTCTGGATCGATCAACACCAGGCTCACCGAGTCCCACTGGAAATCCGCCTTGTCCGGGTAGATGAGGGATTTCACCAGATCGTAGAGGGAGTTCAGGCCGATCAGCTGTAACTCCAGGCGCTCAAACCGCCGCAGTTTCTGCTCATTACGCCGCGCTTCCGACATGAGCTGGTCGAGCTTCTGCCGCAGACTGGTGTTTTGCGCATGCAGGTTGGCGAGTGGTTTCGCTATAGACGGGGCGATATTTCGAGGTAACTGCACAAATTCATCCCTTTGCAAAGCAATCCTGGTATACCAGAATTCGTTGGCCGCTAAAGCCCGCTGTCAAATTCCCTGTTCAGGCACCATTCCGGCGGTATACGTAGCATGTGAACAGAGTGCCAATAAATCATCATCATGAACCTTTCGACAGCTGACGGAGCAAGAAATCGGCCAATTAATCCAGAGGCATGAGAGCACTGTCCGGCCCGCACGACACTGTGGTGCATGGTGGGAAATAGATCGGTCGACCTCAGCTATTGTCGACTGACGGTGGTGTGCAGGCACCGTAATCCGGTGCCGATGATCAGGATTGCGAGATACCCTCCTTTTCTTCTGCACGTCAAGTTGGCGACGCCCCCGGCGCAATGCGCACCAATTCTGCCGGATTCCCGGCGCTGCAGGACGGCGCCCCGGGCATAGGCCGGTACATCGCAAACTGTCGCTGGACCAGGACACCACCCCTCGCTTCGGGTGCGGCAGCTGCCGCCGTGTTGTTGACACCTGCCAACACGCTCCAGGAGGCTGTGCGCGTTGCGCCAGATCGAAGCGGCCACCCGCCGATCCCTCGGGCGTTGCATAAAAATTATCTACAAGCAACGTGTTAGCTTTCACACCGCCACACCTGTGACGACGTGCCGAGCCCCCCCGGCGAAACCCTTCTGGGAATTTGCACAAAGTGTGATGCGCTTGGCATCGGTTGTGCATAAGGAGTTCGTAAAATACCGATACGTTAGATCCCCCCAGGCACACAGGAGTACACACATGTATTGGGATACCTTTACCGTCACGGGTCTCGTCATTGGTGCCGTTCTCATGGTCGCGATCCTTTTGGCCGCCTCGGTCGATACCTGCCACTCGAAGCCCTCGAAGCGCTGACCGCCAGCCTCCTCCGTCCCCTCGTCACCGAGGGGGATTGAGACGTCAGGCCACCGGCTGAGCACCCCACGGTCTTAACCACAACGACGGATCACCCTCAGTCTCCCTGGAGGCTCCCTCGAGTTCTCTACGCAGGCCTTCTCCGTGCAGTGCACGCACCACGATATGGCCTGTGGGTGGTGAATTCGCAACTATTGCCTGAAAACGATCACTTAGACAGGTCTTGTTCCTGTAGGTAATCCTGCTGACCTGTCCTGAGGGACCTGCTATTCTTAAGACAGCGGGCTTCATTCACAACCAGATCAGAGAGTTATTCCTGCCGGTAACAAGCACGTGGGTGGCGGCAGAAACAACCTAGGGAGAAAGCTGATGACCGAACAACTCGACAAAACAGCTGTAGTCACCACCCTCAACACGATCCTCGAGCTGGAGCTTGCCGGTGTCGTGCGCTACACTCACTATGCCCTGATGATCTTCGGATACAACCGCATCCCCATCGTTTCCTGGATGCAGGCGCAAGCCGATGAATCCCTGGCCCATGCCCGGGAGGCCGGTGAGCTGATCACGCTTCTCGGCAAACATCCTTCGCTGGCTATCGGTCCGCTGCTGGAAAGCCACAAGCACGACATCGGCGACATCCTGCGTGAGTCCCTGGAACACGAGCGCGAAGCGCTGGGGGCCTACCGGGAACTGCTCGCACTGGTGGAGGACCGCTCGGTGCAACTGGAGGAGTATGCCCGCCGCATGATCTCCCTGGAAGAAATGCACCAGGGCGACGTGGACAAAATGCTGCGCAAGCCTGGTGAAGTAGGAGTCTACAGTAATTGAGCCTGGTTTCTGTGCGCCACTTGCGTCCCAGTGAATACCACCTGGTTCGTGAAGACGTTTTGTTCACTTACCCTCATATCATATTTGCTGCACGGCATACTAAAATATATGATTTGGTCGTTGCGGCTGGATAAGCTTCCCAGCCGCGCACCCGTTTGCCCCAGGGTAGCTTTGCACTGAATATTCAACCGCTTTTTTGGCGTCATGTGACCCGCTCATCAAATTCTATTTGCCTGAAAATACGCAGCAAACTTTGACTTGAGGAGGTTAACGTAACAATGCAAATCTGTGTCAAACGGGCACGCACATCAACATCTTGAGGATGGATCTCGAAGAGATCCAAGTGAGGGGGCAGTTTTGTCGAAAATCGTGCAATATCCAATTCCAGCGAATGAGATTCAGCGGCTGAAGGCGGTACTTTCCTACGATGTACTGGATACTCCGCCGGAAGTGGATTTCGATGCCTTGACGCGCGTTGCGTCGCATTCTTTGAATACCCCGGCGGCAGTGGTGGGCTTACTGGATGCTGACCGGCTGTGGTTCAAGTCCCGTCTTGGTCTAGAGGTGCCGCAACTCGATCGCAACATCGCATTCTGCGCGTATGCCATCATGCGTCCGGGCGAATTGCTGGTCGTAGAGGACCTGACGCAAGACAGTCGATTCAAGGACAATCCATTAGTCACGAATGCCCCACATGTCCGGTTTTATGCGGGTGCCCCACTCGTAGATCCGAACGGTCTGGCCCTGGGGACGATTGCCGTTGTGGATACCAAGCCCCGTGAATTCTCGGGAAAGCAGGGTGATGTGCTGAACGATCTTTCCGTGCTGGCCATGACAGCCCTGGAGAACCGAAGGCGTGCACTCATGCTGGGGCGATTGGCCATGACAGATTATCTGACCGGGCTGGCCAACCGGGCACAATTTGATCGGGCGCTCGGGTCCGAAATGGCCCATGCAAAGCGGACCGGCGAACCATTCACCCTGCTGTGCATGGATCTCGACGGGTTCAAGGCTATTAATGATCAATACGGGCACGTCGCGGGGGACGAAGTGTTGCGCGAGATCGCCCGTCGCCTAGAGGAACAGGCACGCTCTGAAGACATCGTGTCGCGCATGGGTGGCGACGAGTTTAGCTTGATCATGCGCAGCACCACCCAAGACTCAGCACGAATGCTGGCTCAACGCATCACCGAGGCGGTCAGAGTGCCCATAATGCTCTCCTCCGGTGGTCAGGTTGATGTCGGTATCTCGATTGGCATGGCCGACTGTACAGACGCACTGGAATCCCAAGTCACCTTGTTGGCCAAGGCTGATTCGGCGCTCTATCAGGTCAAACGACAACTTCGCAAAGGTTAAAATAACGCCCCAACGGGAGCAGACACCATCAACACTGTCGTTCCGTGATTGATGTTCGGATTCCAGTGATCCGCCAGCTGTTTACCGCCTTGCCAAGGCTCGCGACTCGCTGCTTGAACTTTTCAATCCCGTGCCTGGCGGCCATCTTCAGTTCCGCCTTTTGCTCCGCCGTGGGCGTACCGAACGGCAACGGTTTGCCTGCCTCGATGCCGATCTTCTACCCTCCGGTAAGCTCTTTCAATAAGGACTGAAGTGTTTGCCGGGTTATTTGCACCTCGTTCTTCGGTGTAGGAGAAAACAATAACTTTATTGCTTCTTCATCTCTCTCAAGAACTGCGCCAAACAGCTCGCGACCTTTTGCGTTGAGCATTATGAGCGGGGAGCGCTTGTGGCGAGGATTTTCTTCAGTTACAGCCAACCTGCTTGCAAGTAGTGAATTGACTGTGACCTGAACGTGCTGTCTTGACACCTTGTATTGTTCAGCGATTTCAGGAACTGACAACCTTTTTTCAGGGTAGAGAAATTCCATCACCGCCCTGTCAGCCACGGAAATACCGAACCCTTCAAGATTTTCACTGGATTTCTGACGTAACGCCCGAAACAGCCGACGGATCAACCAGATGACTTGATATTGCTCACTTTCAGCAGCTTTTGACATCATCTCCGATCCATACTGCCAACTCGCTTGTCATAATCATCTATGACAATTCCGTTGTCAAGTATGAGTGGCGTTATTCTGGCGTGACTTCAGAAAACACTGAAATACCGGAGAGGGTCGAGCCCGTTCACCTGACAAAAAAGGTGACGCGTCCGGCACCGCTTAAAATGCGCTTGATCCTGATAGCCGCCGATGCAACCATCTGTGAATAATCATCCCGGACAGCCCGCATGCCCCAGACCTACAACACACCCCAGGAAGCTGAGGACGACTTCTACGACGCCCTGGAAGAAGGTGACCTGCAACGGCTGCTATCGGTCTGGGCGGATACCGATGACATCTGTTGCCTGTTACCCATGTACCCCATGATCCACGGCCGCAAGGGCATAGAGGACGTTTTTTCGCAGCTCTTCTCTCATGGTCAGGGCGTGGAACTATCAGTCGCCCACTTGAACTGGATTCAAACCGATGACATCGCCATCCATCAGGTCGAAGAAACCATCCAGAAAGTGCCACCGGACACGCCGCCACCCCCGCCATTTTATGGCACAAACATTTACAGGAAAGACAACCATGGCTGGCGTTTAATCGTCCATCAGAATGCACCGACACCACAACCTCCGCCGCCAGAGTTGAAGATGCCTGAGTAAATGATTATATGCGTGCGCGAGTTCATTTGCTTTCTAACCGCCATCATTCTCCTCGTACAGGAACGAGTATGGCCAGTTGGAATAAAAAAGTCAGAGCCTTTTAATTTGGATGGGTTTTTTCACCAAACTGTCAGTGTTCTAAAGCGTAACGACTCGAATCATGTCAGTGCCCCCGGCTAACTGGTGATGCCCGGCAGTTATGATCAGGGTATCGCCACTGTGGGCATAAGCGAACTTCTTGACCACCGAAATGGCGAACTCGATGCGGGCATCGTCGGAGGGTTCTCCCTGGTAGAGAACCGGTATTACACCCCAGTTCATTGACAGCTTGCGCGCTACCAGCTCGAAGGAGGTGATTGCCAGGATCGGGCAGTCCGGGCGGTGTTTTGAAATCAGGCGCGAGGTGAGGCCTGATTCAGTCAGGCTGACGATGACCGCTGCCTTCAGATTCTTGGCCATGCTGACTGACGCCTGTCCAATCGCTTCGGTCACTACGTTAGCCGGATTGGGTTTGATCTTCTGCAGATAACCGTATTCATGCAACGATGCCTCGGCGCGCAACGCAATGGTGGCCAGGGTTCTTACTGCCTCAAGAGGATACTTTCCGACTGCGGTCTCGCCCGAGAGCATGACCGCCGAGGTGCCATCGAGAATCGCATTGGCGACATCGCTGGCTTCTGCACGGGTCGGTTTCGGATTGCGTTCCATCGAAGCCAGCATCTGGGTGGCAGTTATGACAGGCTTGCCATTGCTAACCGTGGTACGGATGATGAGCTTTTGTGTGGTTGGGACTTCGGCCAGTGGAAGTTCCACTCCCAGATCACCTCGGGCAACCATAATGCCGTCGGCTGCCTCGACGATTTCTTCCATGTTTGTCACGCCCGCTCTGTTTTCGATCTTGGCAATGATGGGTATGTTGACTTCTCGCTCGACAAGTATTTCACGCATCTTGTATATATCATCTGCGCTCTGGACGAATGAGGCCGCGATATAGTCGACGTCATTTTCCGCGGCAAATCTCAGTTCCTTGACGATGTCGTCCCTGTTTTCCGGACTCACGGCACTCATCGCCAGCTGAGTTTCGGGCAGGTTTACGCTCTTGGAATTACCCAGCCGTCCACCGTGAATGACACGGCAGTAGATTACGCCGTCGGTTACCCGGTCGGCCTCCAGCTCGATTGCCCCGTCATCGAGCAGGATCGGCGTTCCCCGCCGGACCTCCTCGTACAGTTTCAGGTAGCTGACCGATACGCCCGTAGCATCGCCGGTTCGACCATCTGCGTGCAGGCTGAAGTGCTCACCGGGTATCAGCATGGCAGAATCACCGTCGAGCAAGCCGGTACGAATCTCGATACCACGTGTATCGATCATGATCGCGATATTCCGCCCGAGATCTTTTGCAACGGCACGCAGAATCGTGATTTGTTCACTGTGTGCAGCGTGCGTGCCATGGGAAAGGTTTAGCCGCGCGACATCCACTCCTGCCTCGATCATGGCCTTGAGCATTCCTGGTGCTTTACAGGCCGGTCCGATGGTCGCGACAATCTTAGTTTTTCGTATGGGTGAGTGTCTGGGTGGAGTGCTGTTCATGTCAGATATATTCCTGTTAAACTGTGTACCAATTTGCAATTGAGTGTACTGGATATTGTATCGCTTTATTCATGACTGGACCGGGCAGCAAATAGGAATTAGAGCAGCCCAGTGAGCAGAACGAACAATCAAAGTGTTCAGAGCCGAAATGGCACGTACTTAAGCCCACGGTTCTCTGATCTTTCTTGGATGTCCCTGTTTTTCAAGGTACTCTCTGGTTTCGGTGCGCGGCTTCATCAATAGAGGATAGGGTTTGTTTCGTCCCTTCACGGCCCTCGGTTCAATGCGCGCCGGCCGGGCCCCTGCTTTTTGTTGGGCGATGAACAGGAGCAGTTGATCAAAGCGACCAGGCGTTGATAGAACCGCCTGATCACCGGATTGTGCTGCACCGAGGTCAGCGCTGGATGTCGGCGCGCAGTGACTTGGACATGATATGAGCACGGTTTTTCGCCATGGAGCTCATGGTCAGCAGCTGCCGGCGACTAGCCCGGTCTCTGTTTCACTGGAGGCTTCGCTCGATCGGGCTGCCACACCGAAAACCTGTTGCCACCAGGTTACGGACCTCACTGTATCACCTGCAGGGGAAGATCAATCATACAAGACTCGAGGAGTCACCGTGATCCTCGCTTGATTTTTTGTGTGCGTCAGGATAGCCTCAACTGGCGAGTGCAGACGAGAGACCGTGCCCGACACACTTCCGGATTTGACAAGAAAGCGATGTCATACGGGAGTAGCGAAAAGCGGATATCGTAGACAGTATTTTCACATACTCTAGAAAGGATTCTGGCAGCAGTTATGAATAGGGATATTGTTTCCGCACAGAAAAGAAGTGCCTGGCCATCCACTGACAATCTATCAACTGACAATCTATTGGGCGTCACATCGGCGGCGGGCGCTGCGGTCGGGAGACAGATCATTCTCGACCTGTACGAAAGTTCCACTGAACATCTCGATGACATCGACTGGGCGCGCGCGACCCTGACAGAGGCCGCAAGGCACGCACACGCGACAATTATCGACGTCGTCTTTCACAAGTTTTCGCCCCACGGAATATCCGGGGTCGTGGTCATCGCTGAATCGCACATCGCGCTGCACACCTGGCCAGAAAAGGGCTATGCGGCGATTGATATTTTTACCTGCGGACCGACCCTGGCCTTGCGCAAGGCCGTTGATTATCTGATCGATGCCTTCAAGTCGGGCAAGCCGCTACTGTCGGAAGTGTCGCGCGGAGGTGAGGAGCTGGAAGCCGTGTCGTCAGGGGACCCTGCCGCGCTCCGGACCTCGCATTCTGCCGGCGAGCATGAGAAGAAATCCGGGCAGTGGTATGAGGAGCATGGAACTACGGGCGAGATTCATAGCTACCTGGTGCGCAAGACACTTTCACGCAGCCGCACACAGTTCCAGAATGTAGAGATCATCGATACCGAGAAATTCGGCAAGATGCTGGTGCTCGATGGCGATACGCAATCGGCCCAGCATGATGAATACATTTACCACGAAGCGCTGGTCCATCCGGCGCTGTCATTACACCGGAATCCGCGCCATGTGCTGGTTATCGGCGGCGGTGAAGGTGCGACTATCCGCGAGGTGCTGCGCCACCCAACGGTCGAACGCGTAGTCATGATCGATATCGATGGTGAGCTGGTGGAACAGTGCAAGTTATTGCTGCCGGAATGGCACCAGGGAGCGTTTGCTGACCCGCGTGTTGAGCTGCGCTACGAGGATGGGTTTGCGTACGTGGCCGAAAGCGTCGATAGCTTCAACGTCATTATTGTCGATATTTGCGATCAGAATGAATATACCCCGGCCATCCCGCTTTACAGCCAGGATTTCTATCGCCTGCTGAAAAACCGTCTCACCACAAACGGTATTCTCGTTGTCCAGGCGTCGGAACTCACCGCAGCTGCCTGTGAATATCACGCCGAGGTTCGCGCCAAACTCAAACAGCTGTTTGAACAAGTACAGTCATACGCCTGCTTTATACCGTCATTCTGGTGCGAGTGGGGCTATGTGCTCGCCACCAATGGCCACGACCTGCAACGGCAACGGCAACGACCCGAGATGATCGATGCCGTGCTCAACGAGCGCGGAGTGTCCGCACAGCTGCGCTTCTACGATGGATTGACACACCAACGGCTAATTGCTCTACCTAAAGACCTGCGCCTCAGGATAGACACGCCAGCTGCATGATCCCCTCCACACCTGGCCGTCTGTTCCTCTGGATCATCGCGACCTGTAAGCCCCGGGTCATCATCGGTCTTCTCCTCTGCGCGGTTGGTGTGGCCGCATCAGAGATTGCCATACCCTGGTTATTGTACAAGGCCGTAGACACAGCGCTGGGCAGTGGCGACATCGCGCAGATCGACCACTTCGGGTTGACCATGCTCGCCATCGTCGCGGCGCTTTATCTGATGCATTCTCTGTTGCTGCGTCTCGAAACCGGTATTCTGCAGGGTGGCCTCGGCCGTCTGCGCAAGGAGCTCTTCTCGCGCATCCTGGCGCAGCCCTTGTCGTTCTTTACAACAGCACGAACCGGTCACCTGATGCATCGGGTGGTCAGTGATACGGGCGTTCTGGAGCGGCATGCGGGCTATCTTTTCAGTGACCTGCCCTACGAATTCATCACTGTACTGGGAGTGCTGATCGCGATGGTGGCACTCGAGCCGCAACTGGCGCTTGCCATTGTCGGTTTTATACTGGTCACCTCAATTGTTTCGAGCCACATTGCCCGTCCCCTGCCAACGCTGAGAGATCGTGCGCAAAATGCAGGCGCCGCCTTTCATGCACGTCTCGAGGAAATCTTCAATGCGATTCGCACCGTCAAGGTATTCGGGCGTGAACCCGATGAGCTGGCGCAGCTTGAATCCGATAACCATAATATCAAAAAACTCGAAAATAAGAGTGGCCGCGTCGAGGCCCTGCTGGTACCGACTTTTTATCTCATGGAAATTCTGGGCATAGTCTTTATCGTGTGGTACGGCGCTCACCTGATTGTGCAGGGTCGTCTGACACCCGGGGGTATGGTTGCGTTCATCGCCTATATGGAGTTGATTGCCGGCCCACTGAGCAATGCCGGCAAGTATCATCGCCACTTCATGCAATGCCGCGCCGTATCCCGGCGGCTCGGAGAATTTATTGCCGGGTTGGTCCCGACGATGCAAAAAGGGGGGCGTCAGGACATACCTGCCGCAGCGCCCGCTGTTGCTTTTGACGCACTCAGTTATCACTATCCCGATACCCATCGTCAGGCGCTGAATGCCATCTCGTTTGACGTTGCGGCCGGCGAGACCGTTGCGATTACCGGAACCAATGGGTCGGGCAAATCGACGCTGATGGATCTGTTGCTGTGTTTTCACGAACCCGCAAGCGGTGGGATAACCATCGACGGTGTCCCGCTGACGGAATTGGATCCCCAGGCATGGCGAAATGTCGTCGGCACCATGACCCAGGAAGCCGTGTTATTCCATGCGTCGATAGGCGAAAATGTCGCCTATGGGCTGACCGGTGCGACCCCGGCGCAGATTGCCTCGGCTGCCGAGCGTGCCGGGCTCCATGATTTGCTGGCGCGGCTGCAGGACGGACTCGATACCATAGTCGGCGATCGCGGCTGCCGCCTTTCAGGCGGCGAACGCCAGCGTATCGCGCTGGCGCGGCTGTTTCTCAGGGATCCGAAGATCCTGATCCTCGACGAGCCCACAACTCACCTCGATGTCAAAGCGCGGCGCGAGGTAACAGACACACTCATGCAGCTTGCCCGGGGAAGGACCACCTTCCTGATCGAACATCACCCGGAGGTTCTCAGGATGGCCGACCGCTATGTCATGCTTGAGGCCGGACGGGTGGTCGGGTCCGGCTTGCTTCCGCTGCCAGGCGATCAGGCACATGACGCCGCGTCTGTCGTTCATCTTCCTGCGCCTAAGACTGCCATCAACAATGCATCTTTCCCCGCTTCGCGCAATGAGGCGCGCCCGATCGCGAAAATAGACCCAACAGATTCTCTGAGGGGGCTTGCCAGTTACAAGGGCTTTGAACAACGCGTTGAACAGGCGCTCGCCCACATTCGCGATCAAGCCGTGGAAGCCGCTCTATGCTATTTTGATATCGATTGCTTCACGGTCATCAGCCGCACAATAGGCGAGTCGGGCAGGCGCGCACTGTTAGAACAAGTGGCGCACCTCCTTCTAGGCAGGATTCGCAGTAGCGATACGCTTGTCGGCATAGGTGATGATTTCTGCCTATTGTTGGATAACTGCCCACTGACTCGGGCGGTCAGCATTTCCGAATCACTGGCGGCGATGGTTGACGGATTTCCCTTCACCTGGGAAGGCCGCACGTTCAAGGTTGGAATCAGTGTTGGAGTCACCGCTGTTGCCCCGGAAGGCGGGAGCTCCGCACAGCTTCTGGACCAGGCGCGTGCGGCGTGCGCCCTTGCAAAAAAACAGGGCGAAAAACGCGTGCACCTCCACCGGGCGACAGACCGCCTGGTGGCTGGATATCCTGACAGCGGTGTCAGCGATGCACTCAATAACAATCAATTTCAACTTTACTACCAGCCAGTCTGTCCCACTGCAACAACAGATGCCGCTACAGCGCATTACGAAGCATTGCTTCGGCTCCGCGATACACATGGCAATGACGTGCTGCCGGCTGACTTCATCCCGACCGCAGAACGTAACGGGCAGATGGCCGTAATCGACCGTTGGGTCATAAACACAGCATTGGAGAACTATCGGACCTTCTTTGCGGACACGACAACGCAGATTGCCATCAATCTGTCCGTCGTCTCTCTGAAAGATGCTGCGCTGGCAGAGTATATTGGCGAGCAACTTGCGGAATTCGGCGTGCCGGCAGACTGCCTCTGTTTCGAGATTTCCGAAGGCGCTGCGGCAAACAATCTGGCGCAGGCCAGGCGCTTGATTGTTGCAGTGAGGGACGTCGGGTGCAGGTTTGCCCTGGATAACTTTGGCAATGGGTTCTCCTCGGTCAACAACCTGAAGCGCTTACCGGTGGATTATCTGAAGAAGCAGTTACCGGTGGATTATCTGAAGATTTATGGCAACCTTATTCACAATATGCTGGAAAATCCAAGCGATCACTCAATGGTCAAGGCCATAAACGATTTAGGGCACGCGGGGGGGGTCGAGACAATCGCCAAGTGTGCTGAGAGCAAAGTTGTCGTTGAGGAATTGCGCGAACTGGGTGTTGACTACACCCAGGGGTATGCAACAGGCGCCCCCTTACCGCTGGCAGAGCTGGCACATGAGATGCCGCATCAAGGGGCCGTAAAACACTGACACCTGCGACCGCGAACCCGCTCGCGAGATCTTCGAGCACCTGTCCGACCAGGCCACCCGGGACGACATCCTGTACGAGCTCTGTGTCCGGCAGAAGATCGAGGCTCTGCCGGCTAGCCACCCTGCATCGTGGCAAGGGCGCGTGCAAAACGCGCCTCGAGGGTCGGCTTCTCTGCCGGGGGCAGCGGGCCGGCCTGATGCCAGGCAATCTGCAGCACGCGCAGCCGGTCGGCAGCGGCGTCTTCCTGCCTGTGCTGCAAAACGTCCTCGAGCCTTGACACCTGCAACTGCATGCGTGCTTCCTCGAACCCGGCGGGCGAATCGATCCCGGCTTCGATTTCTATTTGCAGGCACAGACCCAGACCCTGGCTGAGATTTGTCGCCAGCGCGCCCTCGAGCGCCTGACGCGCCTCGGCGTCCCCGTCGAGCGCGCGGCTGGCCAGCTCGAAGCGTTGCCGCAGCGCTGACTCGGATGCGGGTTCCAGGGGTGCCAGCGCCTCCCACGCATGGGCAGTCTCCTGCAGCAGCGCCTGCCGGTCAGCCTCCGCCAGACCACCCCCGAGCACCCCAGTCTCGAGCCGCTCACAGAGCCGGCCGCGTTCGCGTATGCCGTCCAGTTCCTGCTGAGCGGCTGCGTGTGCCGCCTGCTGCTGGCGCTGCGCGAAACGTTTTTGCAGCGCCGCGTAACGCGTCGCGATGCTCCGATCGGCGTTGCGCGGCACGTCGCCAATCTGGAGCCACGCATCCCCGGCCTCTGCAAAGCACCGGGTGACGGCGCGAAAATCCGCGTTCATGTCATTGAGCACGGTGTCGAGTTCGTCGCACAGGGCTTGCTTGCTTTGCAGGTTGGACTGAAGCTCGCGCGTTGTGGCGTCGCGCTCGGCATTGATGCGGTTGAAGACGGCATCACAGGCAGTGCGGAATTGCTGCCACAGCGCCTGTTCCGTCCGCTTGTCGGCCTGCACCGTGGGCTTCCAGCTTTTCTGCGCCGCTTTCACCTCCCCGCTCGCGGCCCGCGGGTCGGCGGCGTCGACCAGTGCCTCGACCCGTGCGATCAGGGCGCGCCGACGGCGCAGCTCTCGCTCGCGTTCCCGCCCGAGATGGATCTCCAGAAGATCGAGCGCATTGCGGTAGCGTTGCTCCAGTGATTTGGCGGCTTTTCGGGGCACCGCTCCGATCCGGCGCCAGCGCTGGCACAGGCTGCGCACGCGCCGGTCCGCCTCGTTCCAGTTCACCGTCTTCCAGTCCGTGTCGCGCTCCATCGCCTCCAGCTCGGCGCACACTGCCTGCTTCTGTGCGTGGTGTGCCTCCAGCTGCGCCATCTGCTCGCGACGCTGCTCCTGAAAGGGCGCATAGGCCCGGGTACAGGCCGCATCGAAGCGCTGCCACAGTGCCTCACTGACCGGCCCTTCCGCGCGAACGATGTGCTTCCACGCCTCGCGCGCGTTACGCACCCGGGCGGCAATTTCTGCAGCACTGAGCGCAGCGTCCGCCAGCGCCTCCATCTCGCTGCACAGGCGTTCGCGCGACTGGCCTGATCCCCACTTGCGCCAGTCACGCAGGCGGTCGAGCTGCGGTTGCATGGCGTGCAGGCGTTGCTGCAGGGCGACGCGCTTCGCTTCGTCGGCACGCCTGGCCGTTTTCAGGCGATGCCGAATGCGGTCGTGCAGCGACAGGGCGTGTTCCAGTTCGCCTGTCTGCAGCGCCTGTTCCAGCTCGCTGAGAAACTGCCCGGCCTCTTCGAGCGCCTGCTTGCGCTGCCGGATCTGCCGGTTCAGGCGTTCGCGCAGGGCGCGCAACACCCTGTCGAATTCCTGCTGCAACGCGTCGGCCCACTGCTTCGCGTCCGGCAGTTCGCGTTCCGTCCAGCGGTGCTTGAATCCCTTGACCCGGCGCTCGTCGAGCTCGGCGGGGTCATCGAGGGCCGCCCGGGCCGCCTCGATCAGCGCCCGCAGCCGGCCGGCGCGCACATCGTCCCGGCGCAGGCGTTCGGATTCCTTCTCGACCTGTTTCGTCAGCCCGGAAAATTGTTCGGCCAGCGCGTCATTCTCCCCGGTGTCATGGGTCAGCACCTCCCAGCGGCGCAGGATATCCTGCAGGCGCCCGGTTTCCGCCTGTGCAGGACCGGCCGCCTGCCGCTGGCTGTCGCGCAGGCTGGTCAGCAGCGCCTCCAGCTCGGCACAGAGCGCGCGCTTCTGACTCGTCAGCGACTCGAAACGTTCGATCGCCGTTGCCACCCCCTGGCGGGCACGCGCGTAGCGCTCCTGCAGGGCTGCGGGCAAGGGCGAGTCCAGCTTTTCCCACTGGAGGGTCAGGCGGTGGAAGTCGGCCCGACTGGCGGCTGTCGTGGGGGTCTCGGCCAGACCCTCCATGGACAGGCACAGTTGCGCGGCGGTCTCCTCCTCGGAGCGGGCTTTTCGGAAGGCATCGAGGCGCTCCTGGGCAATCCGGCTGATCTGTTTGTCCTTGTTGCGCGCGTTGCGGGCCACGACCTCCCAGCCGGCTGGCTGCTCGATACGTTCCAGAGCAGCGCGGCGCACCGCCGCGACGGGATCGTCAACCGCAAGGACACACAGCAGTTCGGTATCCTGCACCTGTTGCAGCGCCGCCGCGCGAATTTCCGCAGCCTGCGCCTCGCGCGCCAGGAACGAGCACAGTTCGGGTGACTGGCCGCGCCGGATGGCTTGCAGCCGGGCTTGCAGCGCAGGCCCCTCCTGCGCAGGCTCGGCAAGCACTGTGCGCTGGCGGCGGCCGGCCGCCTCGCGAATGGCGGCCAGCGGCTCGGAAACGGCCAGCTCGGCGAGCAGATCCAGGTCTTCGAGGCACTCCACGGCGCACTGACGCACCGCGGGATCGCTGTCCGAGCGAGCCGCCGTCAACACCGCTTCCGCCGGCGCGTCGCCGGACTCGAAGGCCTTGCGACGCACGCGCGGATCACTGTGTTCCCACCTGGGTCTGAAAAGTCGGGTAAACATGTTGTTGCGTTCTCGGGTTTCGCTGCTGCCATCCTGCAGCTAGTGCGGACTCATAAGCTTACCACCGCTTGGGGCAAGACAAGTACGATCTTCACAGCGAACAGCGTGGCGCTGAACGAAAGACCAGTAGCATTCTGCCAGGGAATCTCAGGTTAATTCGTCACCGCGAGAAGCGCAGCGGCAACAAATCAACTTGGCGCCGGCAGTCGGTGTCGCGGCTCGATGGTACGCTCTCACGACTACCTGGAAATGGCGACCGGAATGCCGCTGTGCTCTTCGATGGCCGTCTTGATCGTGCTGTCGCGGAGCAACACCCGGTATTTGGTATTTGCTCCTGAAATGGCATCCGAGATTGCATCCAGGACCATCTGCGTCATGTCGCCGTACTTCTCCCGGTCTTCTGCAAGCGGTGGATGCAGTTCAAGATACAGCGTACCGTCCAGCCAACCCACTTTGATCGGCTGATTGATGATCTGAACCGGTGTTCCAATCGGAACACCCTCAAACAGCGTTTCAATATCCTCGGGATACATTCGCACGCAACCGTGTGTGACGCGCATCCCGACACCGTAGGGCTTGTTGGTGCTGTGGATCAGGTAGCCGGGTATTCCCAGGCGGATGGCATAGCGCCCCAGGGGATTATCAGGTCCGGGTTTCACCACTGCCGGCAGCCTTTCACCTGATGCTGCAGCCTCCTTCTTGAGTGAACGTGGAGGATACCAGGCCGGATCTCTCTGCTTGGCAACCACCTGCGTATTGCCCAACGGAGTCTTCCAATCCATTCTGCCGATACTCACCGGATGCGTGATCACCACGGGTGCCTGTCCCAATCGTGGCCTCGGGAAATAGTAGAGCCGCATTTCCGGCACGTTGAGTATCAGTCCTGTGCGTTTTGCCTTGGGGATGATGTAGCGATTCGGTAGCAGGATCGCTGTCCCTTGATCGGGCAACCAGCGATCCACTGCCGGATTGGCCAGCAGGATTTCATCCTGGCCCAGATCATGACGCCGTGCGATATCCAGCAGTGTATCCCCTGTGTTCGCCCGGGTATGCTGAACCCCACCGATCACATCCACATACATCGGCGGGCGCGGCAGTGTATGAGCTTGCCCGCTACCGGCTGACGCGAACAGGACCATTACCAGGGCTATGGTTCGGGTGCCGGACACAAGCAATGGTATTGAGTGTGCATGCACGAATAGTGTAGCAACATTACACAGTTCAAGAATATCGGGCAGTACCAAGATTCGGGAAGGGAGCATGCCTCCTTAGGAGGCTGTCGGACTGGATGGAAGCCGGTCTGCCGATTGAAGAGGATCAGGAAGCCGCGTGAGCACTGACCAACGGGCACCCTGTCGCCAGGGTGCCCGGTCGCAGATAACAACTACTCGCTCATTTCATGCGGCAGGCCCCGTAGATTGAACACTCAGCATTCAGACCGTGCGGGGGCAGCGGCGCGCCGATAAACACCCATTCACGAAATCCCTCGGGCAACACCAGCTCACCCTGGTTGTTGAAGGTGGCAGCGCCAATACTGGCGTTGCCCTCAGCGGCGGCCACTTCGGCAGCCAGTAAGCCCGCAGCAATGGCGGTGGGTTGCAGCAGTATTTTAACAACGTGGTTCATGGCACTTCTCCTGTTCGATGGTGGTAGTCTGAAACGAACCCGCGCCGGTTATGCGGCTGGCAGCCGGGGACCGGTTGCGTTTCGGGGTTCATGGACGCGTCCAGGGCGTGAAACGATATTGACAACCATGGCGATACTTGTGGTATCTTTCAGTACACATTGATATACACAGAGTATCTTTATGCATGACCGGCTGGTTGCGTTACTGAAATGTTTCGAGCTCCGGGCACGGGTCTTCCGGGCCGGCCCCTTGTGTCATACGGCCCGCTACGACGACGCGGACGGTCTGGGCTACATCCACGTCCTGCAGCGAGGCACTCTTCGGGTTGAATCCCCCGGCCATCCGCCCCTGCTGATCGATGAACCCAGTCTGTTCTTCTATATGAACCCGACCAGTCACCGTCTGCTGCCGAAGCACCGCGACGTGGAAATGGTCTGCGCATCGATGGCATTCGGTGCGGGCCTGCGCAATCCGCTCGCGCGGGCGTTGCCCGAGGTGGTGCTGATCCGGTTACGGGACATGCCGACCCTGGACATGACGCTGCAGGTGCTGTTCCGCGAGGCGGCCGAACAGCACTGCGGACGCCAGGCGGTACTCGACCGCCTCATCGAGGTGGTGTTCATTCAGGTGTTGCGCGACCTGATGGACCAGCAACGCCTGCAGGTCGGCCTGCTCGCCGGACTGGCGGAACCCCGGCTGGCGAAGGCCATCAATGCCATGCACGCAGAACCGTCTCGCGCCTGGTCGCTCGATGCACTCGCCGCGACCGCGGGCATGTCGCGCGCACGCTTTGCCACCAGGTTTCGGGAAGTGGTCGGGATGACGCCCGGCAGCTACCTCAGCGAGTGGCGGCTCGGTGTCGCCCAATCGCTGTTGCGCCAGGGCAAGCCGGTCCAGTTAGTGTCAGACGTCGTCGGCTACGGCAGCGCCAGCGCCTTGTCCCGCCGCTTCCGGGCGCAGGTCGGCGTGTCACCCACCGCATGGGTCAGGCAGTACAATGCCGGGCATTGATTCGCCGCAGGAGAATCCGAACGCGCATCCAGGACAACCGACTGCCATGAGCACCCTAAAACTCAAGCGGATCTACGACGCGCCTGAGCATAGCGACGGCATTCGCGTGCTCGTCGACCGGCTGTGGCCGCGTGGTCTCAGCAGGCAGCAGGCACGGATCGACTACTGGTTAAAAGACATCGCACCATCCAGTCAGTTGAGGAAATGGTATGGCCACGACCTCAGTCGGTGGGATGAATTCAAACGCCGCTATTTCGACGAGCTGGCAAAACAGACCGAACATATAGCTGTCTTGCGCCAGCTTATGGATAGGCATGTGGCGACGCTGCTTTACAGCGCGCGTTCAACAGACCATAACAACGCGGTTGCGTTAGCCGAGTTCCTCATGAGCAAGGACAGACATGACTGAGCAGGCGCACATCTGCCGGAGCGCAATCGACAGGTAGCGGTCGAAGTAGCGGTGCAGGATCGCCAGCCCGCCAGCGGTCAGAAACAGTGTGTCGCTCAACTGGGGCAGATGTGTGCGGTATTTGCTCATGCCAGTGTCTCCAAACAACGGAATTGACGGGAAAAGTGACTTCAGCCGGCGGCGGCCGTATTGCGCTTCGCGATGTCGCGAAACCGCAGCATGTCGAGCGGACTTAACCGGAAGGCGCTGTAGGTATCCAGCCGCTGGGCACTGTGGTGCATCTGGCGGAAACTGCGCCACAAGATGACTGTTATCATTACTGAACTCTTGGGTAACCCATTGACTCACAAGGCAAGGAAAAGGTTTGGCCAAGACCGCTCTCCTGTCCTTATTTCTCACGTTATTCAGCGAGTTAAGTGATTGTATAGAAGGAGTGATGACATTTTCGAGCGCCGTTGTTCGATACCAACTGAACCTCTCAGAATGGTGCCAGCCAAGAAACGTAACTTGAGTGGACCGGGTTCCTTCTCAGTTCAGTCGAACAAGCCGGCTTGCGGCGGCCCGCGGTCTTCCGGCATCCGGTTCGATGGCTCCAGGGTGGCTTTTTCCTTCAGTTGAGCCCGCCTCTTCTTAATGACCACCGGCTCTTCAGTACAGGCATCGAGCTGCGGCTGACTGCGTTGTTCTCCATAGGCATGCGATAATGGCCGCTACTTATCGCTCAACTATTGAGAACAGCCGGGAGCGACTCCTCGCTTTCGGCAAAACAGGAGAAATTACTGGAACCATGTTGCAGTGTAACGAGCAAGGCGCCCCAAGGCCGATCGCTATCGAATTCCCCGATGGCCCCCACACGGGTGAGAGATACAACGCGGACCTCTCCTTCTGCCCAAATCCAATCTGTATATGTGGGCATGCAGAGCTGAGACTCTTCCGTGATCCACCAGGTGAGATGGAGGAATCATCAGCCCCGGAATTTCGCTTCGATTTAGATCTCATTGAACGAGTACTCGCCACCGCCGAAAAGGAAGGTAGAAAATATGATCGCAACTTAGGTCAGGCGTTTGTTGAGCAGATGCGGGAAGAGGATTGGCAACTGCTCTGGGAACACTATTTCGCATTCAAACAAAAAAGGACCAAAGAGACGCCGGATGAAGGATTGGAAACCCATTTTCCGGTTGCCGAGATCGAGGTATCCGGATCAACGGTGGGCTTTCAGGAGATTCTGCCCTTCACCGAGGACCTACTGGTCGAATTGGACGGTAGCCATTACCTGTTTGATGACCAATACTGCGTACGCAGCTACTGCAATTGCACCACAGGCTATCTCACATTGGTCGAAAAGGTGACTGAGGAGTGTGTCGAGAAACCGGATATGGCGGTACTTTCGATCGATTATCGCTCCGGTCAATGGCAGGTAGAGGATTTGGCTGGTAAGGACGCCGACCTACTGGAGCGGCTGGCGAAGCAGTTGATATCGAAGGAGACCCGTGTCCGGATCGAAGGGCGGCACAATCGCCTCAGATCCCTTTACCGGATGTACAAACGCTCCCATCATACCCCCGCACGATCAACCACCCGCAAGGTGGGTCGTAATGACCCCTGCCCCTGTGGAAGTGGAAAGAAGTACAAAAAGTGCTGCATGACCGAATAACGAAATGATTAGCCATCAAACCAATATCCTGGAGACATACAGGCGAATCCGCCCGCTGGGCATGCAACTGAACCAACAACTGCTTCGTCACATCGACACGTCGACCCTGCAAAAAGTGGGAAAAGAGTTGGGATTATTCAAGCGGGGAACCTTTGTATTCGGTTTCGAAGAAGAGACCAATGTCTTGGTCGACTTTTGCATCTTGTTCGCGGATGGGCCTCACGCGCCTATTACACGATTGCAGCGTAGTGACAGCTTCACCCCGGATTCAGACGAAATGCAGATTCTGGAAGCGATGCAGAGGGCCGTCTACTCGATATTTGTTTTTGACGAAATCGACGGCAAGGGGATCATCAAGGCCCACGACTACCTGACCGGAAATACTATCATTTTGGTCGATCGAGGTCTCTCCGCTACAGCCATGCCCAACTTTGCACTTGCCACCAACCTAATACCCATACCCGGCACCACCGCATTCATGACCGGCGGCGCAGCGCTGCCCCTCCACATCAAGGATGAAGGCGGTAAACAAGAGGTTGCCGCTACTATCGCCCGTTTCCACTCCTTCGCCAAAGAAGACGGTGGTCTGTCCCGCAAACGCCAGCGCTTATTCGCCAAACAGGTGATCCGGATCTTACTACGTCACAATGCAATGGCGCATATGGAGACCAGATAATCCTATTGCTTAGGGAAAGGTGACGCCTCCTTTTTACTCAACGGCTCTACTCATCCAATAACATTCTTAAATCGATAGCATTTATTGTATCCTTCACCCGGAAACTCTCAAGAACTCGTTTTCGGAGATCACGATGTTTGCCAACCCGAAGCCACCACGGATTCATCTTTCCAAGGGCTGGCAGGACGGCGTTAAGTTGGCGGTACTCCATGCAATCGCACTCGCCCACTATGCCATCGTATACGCGCGTGCCTGGCGAAATCCTAATTATCACCTAAACACAGAGACTAAGGCAGACTTGTTCCAGTAGACAACCTCCCCTACCCTGCCATGAAGGTCCTGCTGCTGATGCTTGCACACTTGTTGACAACACTGGCCCAACTGCTTGGACCTGGCGGTGCCAAGGCGATCGTCGCCGATAGCCTTCTCATGAAACAGCAACTCCTGATCATTAATCGATCTCGTCGACGTGCACCCAATCTGACTGCGATTGACAGGTTGCTGCTCGGCTTCTGGTCGCTATTTCTCAGCCCACACCACATTCAGCGAGCGGCGGTCATTCTCAAACCAACAACCCTATTCCAATTTCACGACATACTCAAGAAACGCAAGTATCGATTGCTGTATACAGCGCGCAGAAAAGGAAAACCGGGGCCCAAAGGTCCTTCACAGGTACTCATAGAAGCCATCGTCGAAATGAAAAGACGAAATTCACGGTTTGGCTGTCCCCGAATAGCGCAGCAGATCAATAAAGCGTTCGGATTAAACATCGATAAAGATGTTGTGAGACGCGTGCTCGAAAAGCACTACCGCCCGGGACCCGATTCCGGTAACGGCCCTTCCTGGCTGACTTTTATCGGTCATATGAAAGACAGCCTCTGGAGCACCGATCTTTTTCGTTGTGAGTCTATTCTGCTCAACACCCACTTGGTGCTCGTGGTCATGGATCAATTGTAAGCGTCTGGCGAATTACATCTACCCCAGCCCCGCTGGCGTCATCATGATGTCCTCACCATGCATTGATTTACCGAGGGCATATCATGAATCCAAGGCTAACCAAAAGACAGGCCAATCGCCAGCGCTGGTTTGATCATGTCGAGACCTGGAAGCAAAGTGGGCTGACCCAGAAAGCGTTTTGCGAACAGCAGCAGCTTGGGCTGGGTTCTTTCCAGCGTTGGCGCGGGATATTCATGCGTGGAGAAAAGCCGAGGGCATCATCAGCGGTGAGCTTTCTGCCGGTGAACGTAACCGTTGACAAGGCATCGCGTCTTGCCGTGCTGTTTGATGATCATTTGCGCATTGAGATACCGGCCGGTTTTGACCCCGTGACGTTGAAGCAGGTTGTCCAGGCGCTCCAGTCGGCATGATCACCTTTGGATCAAATACCCGTGTCTATCTTGCGGCGGGGTCTACGGATATGAGAAAGGCGGTCAACGGGCTGATGGTATTGGTTTGTGACGTATTGGAGGCCGATCCCTTCTCGAGCCATCTGTTTGTTTTCTGCAATCGCCTGAGAGACAAAATCAAGATTCTGTACTGGCACAACAACGGCTTCTGGCTTTTCTATCGACGCCTTGAGAAGCAACGATTCTGGTGGCCCGCAGACGGCGAACAGGCTTCAATTGAGATCACCTCCCGTGAGTTAAGCTGGTTGCTGGAGGGGCTGGATGTAACGCAGGTCAAGGCACATAAAAAAGCGAAGTTTACCGTGTTTTAATGCATGATCTTGCTGCTTGTTGCGTGTGAATTTGATACACTATCGCGCATGCATTCAAGCATGGTTTCTCTTCCAGACGACCCGGTTCAGCTCAAGGCAGAGGTGGTTCAGTTACGGGATGCGGTCAAAGAAAAGGAGCACGCATTAAGCGAGAAAGCACAGCGTATAGAACAGCTGCTTGATTACATCCTGCTGTTACGCAAGCGCCAGTTCGGTGCCAGCGCAGATCGAACGAACAAAGATCAAGTCTCGCTGTTTGATGAAGCCGAGCTGGAGCAATTGCTGGCTGAGCTGGATTTACCCGCAGATCCAGAGGAAGACGAGTCGGCCCATGAAAAGAAAGCGACCGACGAACAGGGCGAAAAGAAAAAGCCGGTCCGTCGCCCACTACCGGCCAATCTCGATCGTATCGAAAAGATCATCGATCTCAGTGATGCAGAAAAGGCTGCCATGGGCGATGACTGGACCTTTATTGGCTATGACACCTCCGAGCAGTTGGCCGTTATCCCCCGTCAGCATTACGTCATCGCCTTCAAACGCGCCAAGTACGCACCGAATCACGATGCGGTGGCTGGTGCGGAGCAAGGCCTCCGGATCGCGCCGCGCCCGGAGCAGATCCTACCCAAATCCATTGCCCACAGCTCAGTGATTGCCGATGTGGTGGTACGCAAGTTTGTAGATGGATTGCCTTTCTATCGACAAGAAGTCATCTATAACAGAGACAACATCGATCTCAGTCGTCAGACGATGAGCGGTTGGACGATTCAACTCCATGAGCGGCTAACACCGCTGATGACGGTAATGAAGCGACTACTTTATCAAGGTCGTGTCATCCATATCGATGAAACCCGGTTGCAGGTACTCAATGAACCCAACCGGGACAATACACAATTATCGTATATGTGGGTCTATGGTGGTGGCCCACCGGACAAACCGGTGATCTGGTATCACTATGCCGACTCGCGAGGCAGCGAGGTCCCGGTAGACTTCCTGTTCCCAACAGAAGAAGCACTGCCCGCGTGCGAGATGTATCTGGTCACCGATGGCTACGACGGCTATAACGCGCTGTCCAGATCCCCTGGCATCCTCGGGCATGGA
The DNA here is from genome assembly GCA_963814945.1 of uncultured Gammaproteobacteria bacterium. Taxonomy (GTDB): domain Bacteria; phylum Pseudomonadota; class Gammaproteobacteria; order DSM-19610; family DSM-19610; genus Thiogranum. Next base: position 59,128 of record CAWFEQ010000010.1, on the reverse strand, counting down.
GCTTGTTGGGCGCATGTGCGCAGACGCTTTGTCGAGGCGACGCACGGTCGCAAGAATACCGCTGCGGCCCATCAGATGGTGGCATTGATCCATAAGCTGTACCAGGTTGAGCGCACCGCCAGGAATAAAACACCACAAGAGCGAGAAGCTATTCGTCAGAAACAAACAGCACCTATCATGGACAAGATCAAGACGTGGCTCGATGAGAAAGCCACAAAGGTGCTACCCAAGAGTCCGTTAGGGACAGCCATCGCTTATACTCTGAATCTCTGGCCAAACCTAATCACCTGTCTTGAGGATGGTCATATCGAGATTGACAACAACAAGGCAGAGAACGCGATCCGTCCCTTTGTCATTGGTCGAAAGGGGTGGTTATTTTCCGGAAGTCCGAGAGGCGCGCATGCCAGTGCGACGCTCTATACGTTGGTGGAATCGGCCAAGGCGAATAAGCTGGAGCCTTGGGCCTACCTGAATTATCTGTTTGAACGGCTTCCGGCTGCCAAATCGGAGCAGGCCCTGCTCGCCTTGCTGCCGCAGAATTTAACAATGGAAGACCTGAACGGTTAGGGTCAATCCTGTAGTTGCCCAGACGCTTACGATCAATTCACGCGGCGCATCATTGGCTTTGGCGTGCACGCCGGTGATGTGGACGGTGTCTCCTTATGTCGAATGTTTAACACAGCTATCTCTACCAAGGGTGTTCCGAAATATCTCAGCACCGACAACGATCCCCTGTTCACTTACCATCAATGGACAGCAAATCTTCGCATTCTCGATGTCGATGAACTCAAAAGCATTCCCTATACGCCCCGCTCCCATCATTTCATTGAGCGACTTGTCGGAACCATTCGCCGGGAGTTTCTTGACCACACCCTATTCTGGAATGCGGTCGATTTGGAGCGGAAGCTGGAACTTTTCAAAGATTCTTACAATCATTCGCGTACACATGCGTCGCTGGACGGTAACACGCCCGCTGAAATCAGCGGTGATAGAGTCGCGCAACCTGCTCCGCTAAACAGCTACGCTTGGGAAAAGCATTGCGGCGGTCTGTTCCAACTTCCGGTTGCCGCCTGAGTTACAATTCGCCATGCACACGGCTCCATTTTAAATTCGGCACATTTAGCAGATGTTCTTTCTAATAGATACTCACTGACTCCTCCAGTATTTTCAGGAGGACAAATACCATTGCCACCACAACAGACAGGCAATTGGGTATATTCTGCAATATCAGCGACCTCTATTATCTTTAGCCAATGCTCCCAATAATCACCAAAATCGTATACATACTTTGCATATAATATCGGCCCGGAAAACACTTCTGATAACCTTGTCTTGCGACTATCCATAAAGCTACGATTGACCTCGTAGTATTCATCGGGCACCCCAATAGCCGCATCAATACCGTTTTCTGGCTTGTATAGCTTAAATTCGTACAGATGAGCGTTTGACCACCCCATCACACTCTGAATTGATACGTGTAAATCAGAAAATGTGTAACTGTTGGGGACGATTATCGCCCTCCAAGTTTTTGGGATCTCAATAAGAGCAAGGTAAACTTTGTATGCCATCGTGCTTTACACAGGTGATTATGTAGCTAGCGCCAATATTGTGATATGCAGCCATTCTATAAGTTTGCAGGTAGTCTGTGAATGACCACTTATCGAAAAGTCGAGTCCAAGGTCAGTTGCCAGTTCTGGGCGACTGCCACCTATTCTGCTGAAACGTCGCGGTACGTCGATCAGAGATGTCTTCGTAGATCCGCTGAACGGCCAGACCCGATCCGAAGGAGTATTGGGATAGTTCGTTAACGTTCTACATGGGCGGCAAACCGCTACCTGCTGTGAGTTGTCTGCTTGATGGAAGGGTTAGTCCACGATCTTGCGGCGCTTCAGTTCAAAGTAGCACCTCGCGCATGCGCGGACATCGACGAGCGCACGATGTGCGCCTTCAAAAGCTTCTTTGAAGAGTTTCATGTGCAACTCTTGCAGCGTTGGCCACTTATACCCGTACCTGCCTGGCAAGCGGCAGTAGTTTGTAGATGCCTGCATCGTGCACGTTCGTTCAATTGATTCAATGAGATTCGGGTAACCACAACGTAAGAACTCAGCACCCAGAATCTTCTCGTCGAATTGCATGTTATGGGCGATGAGTACGGACGCTTTTTTGATTGCTGATTCTGCTGCCGTGAGAACGGCCTGAAGATCGGCGCCAGTTCGTTGGGCCAACTCGGTGGTGATACCGTGAATCTTGGCAGCATCCACCGGTATGACAAAGCCGTCGGGCTTTACTATGTATTCAGCGCTGGAGACCTCGTTCCCTTCCTCCTCCGAGAGTAGCCATGCAATCTGAACAAGCCTCGGCCAGTTCTTCAGGTCCGATGCCGGTGCTTTGTGTTTACCTGGTATTCCGGTTGTCTCTGTGTCGAAGAAAAAATACATTCGGCCTCCCGGCGCCTAGCTTCTAATTAAACCACAATATTGTCCGGTATTCCTTAATGAGTAGTGCCGTAGATGCACATTTGAACAAGCTTTCATTATTGCTGCCCTACCGCTCTGATTCACTGGTATTTATTCCACGCCATTCGCTGTTGTCTTAGGGAGTTCTGGCAGGATAGTCCTATTAAAAGAATAACAAATACAGACAATTAGGGAGATATCCGATGAGCGCATACAAACGAGGCAAGTACTGGATAGTCCAGTTCAACCACAATAAGAGAACATACACGCGCAGTTCCAAATCCACACGCAAGCGGGATGCGCTGGAACTGGAACGGCAGATGCGCCAGCAATTGGTTGATACACAGGTTCTCGGTCATCGTGAACACTTTAAATTACACGAAGCGTGTGATGCCTTGCTCAGCACCAGCAAAGACTCTGGGGCATACGACACCTTGGTCACCGCTACGAATCACTTCAAAGACTATTTCGACGATACCTTTCTCGATGCCATCACCAACCGTGATCTATCCCGCTGGGTAGAACATGAACGCAGGCGAGGCATCAAAGATATCACCATCCGCCTTTGGTCCAGGCAGTTCAACAAGATTTGCCGGAATGCCAATCGTCTCGGCTATTACACCCCTGACTACGAATGGGGTGAGTGGAATATCAAGGACAAACCGATCAGGTATCTGACTGATAATGAAGAGCAGAAGATTCTCAAAGAACTGGATCCTTCATATGCCAAAGATCCAAAGCACAAAACGGGCCGGCAGGCTGCCAGAGATATTTTCATCTTGATGATCGATGCCGGTTTCCGCATCAATGAAGCCAGCATTTTGAAATGGTCTGATGTCGATTTCGATAATGGACTGATCTACTTGTACAGATCCAAAGTGTCCAACGATGATTTCATTCCGATGACACGTCGGTTAAGAATCGCATTGTTGAATCGGCGGGAGTCGGTTGATGGTGAGTATGTCTTCCCTGGTCGGTTCGGTGGCCACAAGACGATTCAGAACAATCGAGCATTGGAAGCTGCATTTCGGAGAGCTGGCGTTATTGATGTTTCTTCGCACAACCTGAGGAAGACATTTGCAACACGATTACTGAGCAGAGGTGCTGCTATCACTGACGTGCAACATCTGCTTGGCCATGCTTCCGTCAAGACAACTGAAAAGGCTTATGCGGCGTTCGTCAAGAATGAACGGTTTAAGCAGACGATTGATCTGTTGGATGGGCCGTTGCAGCCGAAGTTGAACGTTGTGAGGTGATTGTCACATGGATTATCAGTGCGACAATGCGCTCCTCTCCTGGAGCATACAAAACATCCGTAACTGCCAATTCCGTTAAACAACTTCCGCCTTTCGGCATGCCGCTGAGGTCTCTAGCAGCTTTCCGCGATAGATTAACCACCAATTCGCCATTACCAGGTACAACGCTGTCTGCCCCCACAGCAACCTTGGGCCAGGCATACCAGATCCACCAGTCGAGCTTCCTGTCACGCCACACAAACATCGGCATCGAATTCCGAGCCACTGTAAGGTTGTGGCCCACCCTATCCTGGGTGGATTACACCACGAATATGGCTTGGTATCGAAAGCTGCATGAATTTCTGCGGACCACAACCCGTAGCAGCATGAATAACAATTCGCCACCCACACCCGACGGTATTCTGGAACCCAGTTGATTTGCAGCGGAAGCTTGCAGCATTCCAGTATTATTACAACCACAGCCGTTTTCACGCTTCGCTCGAAGGCGGTACGCCGGCACAAGCCAACGGTCAATCCAGAACCAGACAAGCAGACTTGGAGCATTACCGCTGGCAAACACATTGCCGTGGGCTCGTCCAGCTACCGATGGCGGCTTGACCGCGAATCCGAGACCCACAACACCACCCCGGTTCCGCAACACTCAGACAAGCCTGTGTCGCATAGATCGCTTACTAAATTGCCGTGCAAGCATGCCAGTAAACTTTCGCTGGACCGGCACGCCCTTACCCGGTGGGGTTGGGTGCCCACTGGGTTGCAATGAGAGGTTTCAAACTTCGACACGCCATTCCCCTCCTAGGCTTTGTTGGCGCAATCGAGACCCACGGGTTCGAGGGCCCGTGGGGTGCCGAACAGAGTTGCCCCGGCTCTCTCCGCCCCCGTATCCGGATCGTCTAGCGCAGGCGCTGTACCTGGTCCTCCACCTGCTTCCACGCTTCCTCGAGCCTGCCCTGGTCGATCCTCGGCGGCTCGTCGCCAGACTGCCGATCGGCCAGCTGCCTCGCCTCCGCGACCAGGTTCCGCAGTTCCTGACGGTTGATCCGCTCGCCCCGTTGCAACGCATGCAGCTGCTGCTCGACCCGCTGCCTCAGCTGCTCCGGCACCAGCTGACTCATCTGTCGCAGGTGCATCCGTCGCTGTTCAGGTCGCGCGGGCGGGGTCGTTCGGCCCGGCCCCTGCACCAGCTCCTCCACCCGCCGCCACTGCTCCTCGAGGCCGGCGCGATCCATCCGCGGTGGTTCTTCTTCAGCGCGCAGCTCGGCCAGCCGCTTGGCCTCCGCCACCAGGCGTTGGAGTTCTTTGCGGTCCACGTGAGCGTCCTCCAGCAGCGTCTGTTCGACCGATTGCCTGAGCTGCTCGGGCACCAACTGCCCGATCTGTCGCAGCTGGTTTTCGCGCTGCAGCCCCCGGTTGGTGCCTGCCTCTTCCGCTTGTCCCCACAGGGTCGGGTGCAGGTAGCACCCCTTCTCCTCGGCAGCTTTCTCCTCCTCCACCACCATGCGGTTGGCGGCTGCCCATCGGTCCTGGCGCGTTCCGGTCACCTGCCAGGAGACCTTGACGCGAGGCTGGTCGGTCTTGACCGTGAACTGATTGTCCCTGACTTCCTGCGCCACGATGGCCTGCGCGAACTGGCCGATCACGGTCAACTGGTAACGAGAATCCCGATCGAGGGCTTCGAAGTAATCCGGCAGTGCGACGCACGCTTCCCCGTTGTCGTCGGTAGTGACGTTGCCGCTGTAGACGTTCAGCATCTCAGGACACTCGACGAACGAGTGCCGGAGGTACTTGTTCGCCGGGTCGAGCGGATGGTCGATCTCGAAGCCGCCGCCTGCTTTGGACAGGAAGCCGGTGACACGGACCCTGCCAAGAAAGAGGCCGGCGAAGCCGCGCGGGTTTTCGCCCAATATGGCGCCCGCGTTGGGGTCCGTGGAATCGGAGATCCCGTGCACGCCACCGGTCCTGCCTTCGCCGCGCACGCCGAAAGCGCTGAAGCTGTGGCCTTCCACGCCGTTGCCCAAGACGCTTTCGCCAAAGACACCGCTGCCGGGGTCGGTCGAGAAGTGCAGGCCGAACGCACCGTACCCCGCACCGTTGGTGACCCCGACGACGCTGCTGTTCGACAGGCTCTCACCGCGCACTCCGATGCCACTGTCGCTGCGCCCGCGTACCCCGGCGGCGCCGAACTGGAGCTCGGAGCCACCGAAGCTTTCGCCCCGCACGCCGTCCTGGCGGCCGCTGGCCCCGCGCACGCCGACCCCGCGAACGCTGCTGCCGCTCACGCCGGTCGCCTCGCCGACGAAGCCGGTCACGCCGTTGCCGCCGGCAACGCTGGAGCCGAACACGCCGGCGGCGTCCGGCCGCTGCCCCGGCACGGTGGGCGCGAAGGTGACGCCGAGCACGCCGGTGCCGGTCGAGCTGCGGCCCAACATGCCCAGGCCCTGCGAGCTTTCGCCCCACACACCGGCGTCCTCGACGCTGCGGCCAAACACGCCCGGATTCTGGATACTGTGGCCTTCCACGCCGGCGATGTTCGTGGGCGGGTTGTCCACGCCGGCTGGGAGAACGCCGCTGGTGCCGAACACACCGACGCCCGTACTGGAGTCGCCCCATACCCCGACGGCGACGGGATTGCCGATGCCGTCGACCGGTTGCTGCCCACTTTGTGCTGGCTCGAAGCCTTCTACCCGTGCCATAGTTCCCTCCTTTGGTGTGGTTAACACCAGCCTCTCTGTTTACGCAAAAACCGACCCTGCCGCGTTGACAGTGCGACCTAAAGTATAGATTAGTTGATCGCCTGCATAGATACTTCCAGCACTCCGACGCTGATCACGAATGACTGACTGTCGGTACTCCCCCAGCTCCATGTGCTAACCTGCGCGATGTCTTCTCTTGGGTTAGTGTTCCAGGTGACTGTAACAGCCCTGCAGATGATGCCGAGTTATTTGCCCCTGATCTTGAGAAAAAGCTGAAGGCGCGATCTTCCGAACCCGCGCTATCTGGACGACTGGCTGGACTACCACGATGTTGACCGCACCCATCCGGGCAAAATGTGACGCGGACGAACACCGATACAGATGCTATGGTATCGATTAGGGACATGCTTTGTTGAGCTCTGCGAAAGAAATATTAGGTGAGCTGGTGCGACGGCAAGCCCTGAGTATTCGTAAATGAACTCAAACGCAACTGCGGACTCGAAGCTAAACTAGTAAACGTTGTATGTTTAAGCCGAACTATTCGTAGTCCGCGGGGGCATGTCGCGCCCTCACTGACAGCTACCTGCCAACTGCGCCGAGTATCGTGGAGAGCAGGACGGAGTCTCTACATACTGACCGTAGGCGGTCTCGTGGTCCACCGAATCTTTCAGTTGCGCATCCGTACTCTAACCTTCTGAAAGATAATTCTAATTGTGTCCTTCGACCGAAAACTCTCAAGAACTCGTTTTCTAAGGTAACGATGTTTGCCTATCCGCAGCCATAGTGAATTCGTCTTCCCAAGGGCAGGCAGGGTTGCAGCATGAATCTCTACGGATCACAGGGGTGAAATACCCAGTCTAGCTGCTACGTTCGTAAGCGTTCTAGAACAAAAAACAATCACGGTACGTCTATACGAAACACATTACCGAACTCGCCGATGTTGTTCTGGTTCATCCGAAGGGAGAACACTAAGACTGTCACGAGTTAGGAATTTCGCCTACGCTTCTAGGGAATTCACCATTTCAATGTTAAGGAGGTCATTGACTGCGTGTTGATCGGACCACTCCCAGTCCCACAACCTCCTTTCTTCCACGGCCGTAACAGCTCCGGTATATCCCGGAAAAACGCTGGCACCGGTCACGCTAAATTTGGTGCTCAACAAATTAATTATGTGTCCTGCTGTGTCATCACCCGGCGTCGTATATTTTACTAACAAGGGAAGCTGAAGAATTGTACTGACTACTTGGTCATCCTTGATGTCTACCAGAAGCTTACCCAGCTGATTAATTACTTGCTCGACGTCTCTTTTTGACACTTCGCCTTTCGGGTCGAGGCATTTCTCTACGATGCAGGTAAACGCCCCTCTTTGCGCCGTGATATTAGGATTTCCTGCGTATGGCACGTCGATTCCCAGTAGCCTCGTCTCCAACGACTCAAAGCCCGCCTCGTAATTCGCGTAGCCATGCGCATATAAGCGATGTATGTTTTCGTTGAGCGCGTATAAAGTCACCTGAGATTTCTGTACGTTTTTCTCTGCCACAGCGTACTTGGCGGCGAAGTAAAGCCCAGTCAATGGTTGTCGAGTCCAGTCGAGTATTCGAGTTGGTATGCCGTAATGCTGCGCAAGAGCCAAAAGGCTATGTAGTTCCTTCGGTGGCCAACTTCGCTTGCCCTCAGCACACTCCAGTACAATTTGGTGAAGACTTGCAAGGTTCTCGAACAATACATGGAACCCCGGGATAGCTAGACCTTGCTGATCCGCGTAACGTGCGAAAGCTTTAAGAATGGTCCATTCACGAACAATTTGAATAAAATTGGATTCGGCTTGAGGCCCATTCTGCAGAAAAGTGGTGCCTTCTCTCAGCGCTGAAGGGACAAGCGCATGATCTTTATTACCCTGGCCGCGAAATTTCCAGGTAGTATTTCCCCACAGAGAATCGAACACGATGTTCTTAAGCAACTCCTCACCGCTGTTGAAATGCCGTTCCGTTATGATGTCGATGCTCATAGCCCTACGAATTTGGACCTTGTTAATTGATGTCTCAAGGTGAGGAATAATTAATCAGAAAAGTGTACGATCAAGGCTTGCGGAATACTATTCCAAATCGACATTGAATGGTCGATTTAGTGCGTTCCCAAGAAAAAACAACAATACATAGACAGAGTTTTGGTCAGCACTTACACCGACCAATCCGCCCAATTGATTTGATATCATCTGTTCAGCACACAAATCCCCGGCGTTTTTGACCGATGCGAAAATCGATGCGACTTATAATCGCACCCCATCAGAACCTAAACCCTGGTTTTCCGTGGACAAACCCAACCCAACGCTTTATAACTGACTGTAATTATTCACGAAAGCACGGGTAACCCCGTATGGTGCAAAAAGTCGAACGAGCCGTATGAGATTGTTATCAAACAATATTACGGATACTCTGTTCGTGCAATGAATAGCATCCTACAACTCTTCCACCTGCTCGTAATCGCCTTGGCCGGCCGGTTCAGTCGGCACCAACAGTTGGTCATCGACTATCTTGAAGAGGAGAACCGTGTCCTTAACATTGATTGGCATCATCAAGACGTGAACTACTAGTGCCTTGGTTCAGACGCCTGTCCATCACCCACCCCACAACGGCAGCTGCGTGCTTGACGTAGTGTAATCCATCTGCTAATCGTTAACGAGTGTCGACCCTGAAGCGTCTACACTACGTGACGTCACCAGTATTGGTAATGGATTATCTTGTAGGGACGAATGCAGCAAGCATACATTAATTGTGAGCTTAAACTGGATTAAGCAGCGATTGCCAGCGGTTTCAAACTGGACTCATATTCAGCCAGCAACATAGGCCTTCCCGTACGGATATAACAAACCAAACTGGCTTTAAGAAAGCGGTGGAAGGAAATGCCCCTGACTGACATGTCATGGCGACCGACTGTATGCAAGCATAGGCCCTGGCGCCTTCGGCGGACATGCTGCCACCGGACATCTTCCGCTTCACGACACCCTTCTTTATGATGTATTCGCCGTAGTTGTTGTGGTGGGGCGCGTCTTCATGCTTGATGAAGGTCAGTATATGGTCCTTCTGGCGGTGGACTTTTTTGATCACCTCCTTCAGCGTGTCATTGGGGTTCTTCCATTCCAGCAACGCGTCCAGCCTTTTTTCCAGGGCCTTCAACCGCCGCTGAAACACCAGCTCGCTCAACCCATCACGCGCCGCTTGCAGTTTCTCGCCATCCCTGATGATCCGCCGCAGTTTCAGGTAGAATGTCATGATGGAACGGTATTGGGGAAACGCGTCAATGAAGGCGCGTATCTTGCGGAATATGTGCGCCATGCAGGTTTGCCGGTCACAGACAATCTTCGTGTAGGCGTGCCAGCCGTCCACGATCAGGATGCCTAAGAACACCTCACCCAGGAGGCGCTCAACGACCGGCCCCCCGCGTGTCTTGTCGGGCCAATAATAGGCGCTGCGCTCATTGGCGAATATCCATAACCACCACAGCTTGCCCTTGACCCGCCAGCCGGTCTCGTCGGCCCAGATCTTCGCCCCCTGCTTGACGTCGTTTAATATCTCCTCATAAACCGGCTGTAATATGCCGCTCAGCCGGATCATGATCCTCGAGATGCCGGCCGTCGACAGCCTCAGTGTCTTGAAGTTGACGAAAAGATCCCTGATCTTCGGGAAGGACAGCGCGCACATCACCCACACGTAGGCCATCTCTATCATGGCGTTCAGGCCGATGTCCGAGCCCGGCAGTGCCTTTTCGGAGGTTGACGAGACCATTTTCTTGCATTGGTCGCACCACTTGGATTCCGTTACCTCTTTGAATACGATGGTCTTCTGCGCGGGCGGGGGGATGTCTTCGACCCGACGCCCGCTGTCCGCCTTGCCTTTCCTGCCGCCCAGGTCATTGCCGCAGCAAGGGCATGATGCCAGGGGAATGAGATGTGTCTCGTCAGGCGTGAGGCCGGATTTTCCCAGGTTGCCGCAGCCGGTTCTCTTTTTGCGCTTTTTCTTTTGGCCCTTTGTTGTCGGCTTCGGGTTGCCGTCCTTGTCCCATTCCGGTTTCTTCGAACTCGGTTGGTTGACATGCTTGTTGATGTCCTTGATCTTTTGCCCGGCCTTTTCCTTGTCGATCTCGCCTTGCAGTTTAGCGAGCTGCTCGCTCAGCTCGGTTATCTGCTTGTCTTTTTCGTCAAGCCGGATGCGCGTGTCCTCGCGTTGTTCGAGGATCATTGCAATGAGTTTGGCCTTGGACAGTTTCTCCAGCCCCGCCTTGTCCGGGCCGGGTTGTCCGTTGCCTTTTACGGCGGGGGCTGTCACGTCGTTAATCTGTCTCCACCGCTTCCACCGCCATGATCGCCGCCAACAGGGCGAGCCGTTCCGCGGGGGTAGCGCCGGGTAATTCCTTGCCCAACGTTCGGCCTTGCGTTTGATGCGCTGGCGATCGGTGAAATCCTTTCCCGCGTAGGTGGCCCAGTGCACGCGATCGATATCGTAGTTGTACCAGAGTTTCCCCGTGCGTGGGCCGCCCCAGGTCATGGCCTGTAGTTCCACGCAGTTCCAATCTTCCAGCCTGCCGTCATACAGGGCGGACGGGTAGCCGGAGAGGATGACCCGGCACGGCAGGGACTTGAGCAGGTCAAGCAGGTCCAAATGGTCCTGCCTGCTGTACTCATGGCGGTAACGGCGTTTCGAGGTCCGCGTCTCTATCAGGTAGGGCGGCTCGCAATAGATCAGTTCTGAACCGGCGTAGTCATATTCGCGCAGGTAGCGGTGGGCGCAATCGATGACTTTTTGTCGTGATAACCGCAGTCGAATGACGCCAGTGGTTCCGGGTCGATGCGATGGCGATGTTGTTCCGGGCGGGCGGCTTCTTCGGCATGACAGCCCCACCCGCCCAGATGCAGACTGAATGTCAGTCTAATAGAATCACATAATCGCTGTGATATTTAGATTACAACCCCAATGCAGCCTTCGAACCGAAATGTCCCGTCATCATTCAGTTCCCCTTGTGTGTTGCATGGGGTCCGGGACTCACCGGGGTTGTTTCTATTTCATTGAGCTGATTTGACACTCGCAATGCAATGATTATAAGCCTGCACAATGAGTACGGCTGAGAGAGATGTCCACAGGAGGTACGTCGCGCCGAAAAACGCAGTCGGTTCTGGGAGGATTTACTTCCGACCCCGTGGCCAGGAATAGAAAATAAGGTAGGCATGACGCCTTTCGTTTGATGTTGTGCTGAAATTGAATGGCACTAAGTTAAGCCCCAGCGATACGAGCGCGATGCGCTAATGTATTGAGAGCGATGAAGAAGGTTGGCTTGGGATTGGTTAAGATGTTTGCTATCAGACATCCACCCCACCCACCCCGAGGCCAACCTTCATGGGACACAACTTTAACTGTCGATCTGCCCAACAGCAACATCACCTCGCCAAACGTGCTCAAAAAGTCGATGCCAACCATTTTTTCAATCTACTCACCGATCCACGGATGCTGGAAACGGTTGAGGCCCAACTGCCGGAGCACCGGGAACGCCAGTTCCCTCCGACGCTGACATTGGCGATGTTTTTGGGGCAGATCATGAGTGCGGATGGGTCTTGTCAGAACGCGGTGAACGAAGCGATCGTCGCTCGCCTGTTGGCCGGGATGAATCCCGGGAGCGTGAACACCAGCGGCTATTGCCAGGCGCGCCAGCGCTTGCCGCAGGAGATGGTCGGTACGCTGGCGCGGCAAAGCGGCGCGCTGCTGGGTGAGCAGAGCCCCCAAGAGTGGCTGTGGCAAGGCCGACACGTGAAGCTGGTGGACGGTACGACGGTGTCGATGCCGGACACCGCGGAGAATCAGGCGCGTTTCCCCCAACATGGGCAGCAAGAACCTGGCGTTGGTTTTCCGCTGGCGTGCCTGGTGGGCGTGGTGATCGCGCTTTCCAATGGGGCAGTGCTGGATGCCGCCATTGGGCCGTACCAAGGCAAGGGCACGGGTGAACACGGTTTGTTCCGGGGAGCTCAAGGAGTGCTTTGTCGAAGGTGATGTGATGCTGGCGGATGCCTATTTTTGCAGTTATTTCCTGATTGCCGACATGCTCAGGCGCGCAGTGGATGTGCTGTTTGAGCAGCACGGTGCGCGGATCACCGATTTTCGCAGAGGCGAGCGGCTCGGCGCGCGCGATCACCTGGTGTGGTGGTCCAAGCCTGCCAGGCCTGACTGGATGAGTGTGGAGGCGTACCGTGGCTATCCGGATGAAATCAAGGTGCGCGAGGTGAAAGTCGGCAAGAAGGTGTTGGTGAGCACGTTCCTCTCGCCGCGCAAAACGCCCAAAGCTGCGCTGGGGGAGTTGTTTTGGCAGCGCTGGAACGTGGAGCTGGATCTGAGAAACATCAAAACGACCCTTGGCATGGAAGCGCTCAGCTGCAAAACCCCGCAGATGTGCGAGAAAGAGTTCTGGGCATACCTGCTGGCGTAGAGTCTGAATCCGGCTGCTGATGGCCGAGGCGGCATTGCAAGCGGACGTATTGCCGCGTCAATTGAGCTTCAAGCATACGCTGCAGATTTGGGTGGCGTGGAGTCAACGTCAGTTTCTCTCCGCAGCTGATGAACAGACGGCAACCCTGCTGGTACTCATTGCGCGAATACGGGTAGCCGATCGACCCGGAAGGATCGAACCGCGGGCAGTCAAACGCAGGCCAAAGCCTTATCCGCGATTGGATAGACCTCGACAGCAAGCACGGATGGAGATCGAAAAATATGGGCATGCGAAGAAGTTACAGGCTTAACTTAGTGCCATTCATCTGATGCAGTGACTTAGTTGGCTAAATCGGCCGTATTCTGGCTGAGTTCCTCCCTCAAACCAATCCGTCAGCCGAGCGCCCCTCGCCTGGTGTCGCCGGCAACGTCCTTGTCCTTCCCGAACGGATTTTCCTTACCCAAATAAGCTCGTTTGCGGCGGGCCGCGACTCTCGGGCAATCGAAACGCATCCTGGTATTCACCTTTTTCCTTCAGGTGATTCAGGATCTTCCGGATCACCACCAATGGGATGGACTCCTCTCACCCACAATGCGGCATCTGAGTGCCAGACTAGAGGTGTAGCCCACTAGTCAGAAGCGAGAAGGAGTCCACCCATGAAGATTAGACGTGTCGGTGTAGATTTGGCAAAGAACGTACTCCATGTTCATGGCGTAGACCGCCAAGAGAAGGTGGTCTGGCGTCGGCAGTTGCGGCGTGCGAACTGGCTCAAGGTGTTGCTCGATAAGGTTGAACCCGGCTGTAAGATTGGCATGGAGGCGTGCGCCGGTGCGCATCACTGGGCGCGAACCCTGCAAGCGCACGGCATGGTGGTCAAGCTGATGGCGCCGCAGTTTGTGAAGCCCTATGTGAAGAGCAACAAGAACGATCGCAACGATGCTGAGGCGATCTGCGAGGCGATGAGTCGGCCCCGACCATGCGTTTTGTGCAGGTGAAAAACGTTGAGCAGCAAGACATTCAGGCTGTGCATCGCATCCGCGAGGAGTTGATGAGTCAGGGCTGCACAGCGAAGGCCAATCAGATCCGCGGGCTAGTGGCGGAGTACGGATTGGTGGCACCGAAGCATCTGTCGCAATTACGCGCAGCACTGCCGGAGTGGCTCGAGGATGCAGACAATGGGCTGACGGAGCGTTTTCGCCGCCTGTTGCTGGGGTTGTGGTCTGACCTGATGGAACTCGACCGGCGAATTGGCGAGCTCGATACCGAGATTGAGACGATGGCGAAAAGCGATCCGGTGGCGCGGCGTCTTCAACAACTGCGTGGGGTGGGGCCGCTGATCGCCACGGCCCTGGTCGCGGCGGTCGGTAGCGGCGAGCAGTTCACCAAGGGCCGCGATCTGGCGGCCTCCCCGCTGTGGATTGTACGCCGAGGCAGCACAGCACAGGCGTATAGGACGGATTAACGCCCTTTCCCATAAAACTCATGCCCATTGAGTAGTCGCTACCACTGCTTTCCAGCCTGTTCATACCGAAATCTTGCCTGAATTAGCCGCGCTGACCTGAATAGATTCCGGTCATTTGCCCTTTCCCCAGCCAATTACCCTCTCCAGGCCAATCGATACCCTGTTGCTGTGGCAGCAACATACACCAGGCAGGAATACGCTATTGCATCAGCCGAACAGGCCGGCCTGCGGGGGCGCACGACTATCCGGTAACAGGAGCGCGGCTCGCGTTGGGGCTTTCTCCTCCAGGTGCATCAGGATCTTCTTAATGATCACCGGATCTTCAATGCAGGCAATGACCCTGGCTGTACCTCCGCAGACACGGCACGTCTCAACGTCGATATTGAAAACCCGCTTCAGCCGCTGCGCCCAGGTCATGGCCGCATGACGCTGAACTGGCGTTTGCTCCTCCTGGCCCTCGGCACCTTTGGGCTTGCTACCCTTGCCCCGCTTCGCCGGTGTCACCAGCGCACGGTGCTTGCTGTTCGGGGCAAATACACCGTGGAATCGCGTGAGGTTGACTCGCGGCTTCGGCACCAGGGCGGCCAGTCTGGCGATGAAATCCAGCGGCTCGAAGATCACATGCGTGGTGCCATCCTGGTACGGCGTCTTGAGCTGGTAGCGAACGTTGCCTTATTCGTCAGTTGACAGCCGCTTTTCCGATACCGCTGGGCGGCCGACGTACCGGCACAGCCGTTCCAGCTTCCTACGCTCATCGGCCCTGGCCGCCACCCCGGCATGCAAGGAGAACCCAGCCACTCTTGACCCACACTGTCACACCGAACGGCTCCTCCGCATCGCAAGCGGCCGGCAACGTTTTCAGGGTGAATACTTTACGGCCTGCTGTGGCCCGACGCCGATACGGTAAGTGATCGAATGTCCCAGCAGTTGATTTATCGCCTCTCCATCTAGTCCGCTAATGCCAGATAGCTGTTCTCGGCATCCCGTTCCAGGAGTCCCTGGCGTTCCAGGAACCGGCCGACGCGCCGGGCGATCGTTTGAGCCAGTGCGTGAGCTCGCCGCTCGTCGGTGCCTTCACCCAACGGAACCGGGCCGTTCCATCGAGTTGATCGACATATACCTCATCGAGGAACAGCATGTGGAAATGGATATTCAACAAGAACCAATCTGAATACCATGCCGTCGACGGTGACGGTGCATTATCCTTTCCATCCACTCCATAACCGCCGCCTCGACGTAGTCGCCTGGCCACGCCAGGTCAACAACGCGGTGACGGTGAAGCACCCCGATGGCCAGCCTTTGAAGATCCCGCTGTGGATGCTTCAGCCCGAAGCCGCGGGTTCTCGCCTCAGCGAACAAATCGAACTCGATGCCAGTGCGCTCCTGGCGCTGGTGGATGTGCTGCATGCGTGCTCTAGGTGACGGTGACGAACCCGCCGGAGAAGCACAGCAATGCAGCAAATCACACTCGAACTCGACAGCGACGAGGACAACCGTCCGAGCCTGTTGCTGGAACCCGAACGCGAACAACAGATCATCGCCCTGATGGCACAACTCATCCTCGCCGTCGTGCAAACCCACGGGGGAGAAGACCATGAACCCGAATGACAACACGCAAAAGCTCACACCCGAACACCTGGCCCGCACGGCCGTGGTCTATCTCCGCCAGTCCTCCATGCGCAAGTCAAAGACAACCAGGAGAGCCAACGCCTGCAGTACGCCCTGACGGATACGGCCAGGGCCTATGGCTTCAAGAACGTGGAGGTCGTTGACTGTGATTTGGGAATGAGCGCGGCCACCGGCGCACAAGTCCGTGAAGGCTTCAAACGCGTACTGACCAGCGTCGCCATGGGGGAGGTCGGCATCGTCCTCAGTCGCGAACTCTCACGGCTCTCACGCACCGACAAGGACTGGTGTCAGCTGATCGAGTTGTGTCAGATCTTCAATACCCTGATCGCCGATGCGGAGAACCTCTATGACCTGAATCGTTTGGACGACCAACTGGTGTTGGGCATCAAGGGAACGCTGAGCGTGGTCGAGCTCAAGACCTTGAAGTTCCGCCTGCAACAGGGCCGCGAAGAAAAGGCCAAACGTGGCGAGCTCGGCCGAGTTCTGGCGCCGGGTTATGTCGCGGACCCGCTGGGCCAGATCGTCAAGGATCCCAACCTGCGGGTACAACAAGCCATGGCGCTGGTGTTCAAGAAATTCCAGGAGCTGGGCAGTATCCGCCAAACCCATCGCTGGTTTCACGAGAGCGCAGGTCGAACTGCCGGTCAACAAGGCGCTCGGTGGTCAGTTTCAGTTGGTGTGGAAGCTGCCAAGCGTCAGCTTTGTCAGCGATGTCTTGCACAATCCCCTCTATGCCGGCGCCTATGTGTATGGCCGCCGTCCTATCGAGGTGATGGTCAAAGAAGGCCAGGCGCTCAAACGCCAGCGCAGCGCGCAACCCGCCGAGAAGGCCAGCGTCTTTATTCAGGACCATCACCCCGGCTTATATTGACTGGATACAGTTCCAACGAAACCAGGACATCATGCGCAGCAATGGCGGTAATTTCACGCAGGATGAGTCGGCCCTGGCGGTGCGTAGCGGTCAGGGGCTATTGACCGGACTGCTGCGCTGTGGTCGATGTGGCCGCAAGCTGCATATTCGCTACTGGGGCAAGAGCGGCACGGCGGCCCGTTATGTGTGCATCGGTGATTTTTCCACCGGCGGTCAGTATTGCCTCGGCTTCGGTGGAGCCACCGTCGATAAACGCCTCAGCGAGGAAATCCTCAAGGCCATCTCACCCCACGGCCTCAAGGCCAGTGTCGCCGCGATCGAGCGGCTGAGCCACCAAGGCAGCGATCAGCGGGCCGCCCTACAGCGCCAGATACAACAGGTCCAATACGAAGCACAACGCGCGTTCGACCAGTATAACCAGGTCGACCCCTCCAATCGCTTGGTCGCCGAGGTGCTCGAGCAACGCTGGAATGACAAACTCGAAACACTTGAAAGGCTGCAGGGCGAACTCGATACGCACAGCGACGCCACGGCGTCGCTAACGCCTGCTGAAACAGAGACCATCCTGTCGCTCGGTCACGACTTCGCGGTGGTGTGGGACGATCCAGCCTGTCCGATGGTGTTGAAAAAGAAGATCGTCCGCACCCTGATAAACGAAATTGTCGTTGATTTGGACGAGGCAGCTCAGGCACTGCAGATGATCATTCATTGGCACGGCGGCTGTCATACCGCCATTAGCATGCCAAAACCACAATCTGGCGCTGTGGCACACAAGACCACGTTGGAAGACCTCGAGTTAATTACCAAGA
The DNA here is from genome assembly GCA_963814945.1 of uncultured Gammaproteobacteria bacterium. Classification (GTDB taxonomy): domain Bacteria; phylum Pseudomonadota; class Gammaproteobacteria; order DSM-19610; family DSM-19610; genus Thiogranum. Next base: position 41,484 of record CAWFEQ010000010.1, on the reverse strand, counting down.
TGGCTTGTCGGTATCGTGACGACGAAATCGCGCGGGTGCTCAGCAAGCTGGGGCGGCGAACCGGAAAAGGCAATCGCTGGAGCCAGTCACGCGTGGCCTTTGTGCGCAAGAAATATGCAATCGATCCGCCCGATGAAACGATACGCGACGACGGCACCTGACCTTGGCACAAGCGACCCAGCACAGCGGTGTCAGTGACACGACTCTCATGAAGCTCATCCAAAAGAATATCCTGGCCGCGGAACAGATCGCGCCCTATGCACCACTGGAAATCAAGCGCGCCGACTTGGACAGTGAGCCAGTCTCGAGCACACTGAAGCGCCTCAAGGCAACCGGAAAACTCATTCTCGAGGGGGATCCGCTGGCCAATCAGCAGACTCTGTTCAATGAAACTCAATAGCTTGCACAACGGGGGTATTATGACTGCTTATTCAGGTTGAGTGCGCTGCCAAATCGCTGGATCAGGGTCCGGCACCTGTTTGAGCGGTCTTTTTTGTATAGCCGGCTTTCCGGGTTAGGTGTGTAGCAATGGTGCGGTAGACAATACCCAGCGCCTTGTTTTCCGGCCCCGGTCGGCACTCTGAAACGCTGCCTCGACCCGACGCGACCGACGACCCCCTCCCCACGGGCCGGATGCGGCGGCCATCCGGGGGCGGTGCGAAGCGCCCCACCCTCACCCCTCAGTGGCCTGCTCTCGGAGGTTCCCGGCACGGGCATACCGTCTCCTCCCCCACGCGGCGGCTCCGGCGGCGGCTCAGGGTAGGCTCGGTCCCCGGAAAAGAACAACACCTTAATCTCGATCGCGTTTCGAGTTAAACATGCGCGAATTTCCGAGTCACACGGTCGGGAAGGTTCAGTGGTAGCTCAGGCGGACCAACCAGGCAGAACGGCCAACAGAAAAGGGCTTCGGATTCTTACGCTTTCTGGCAGAAATCAGAGCGTGCCTGCTACTGTTAATCACTAGGTCGGCAGTTCGAGCCTGTCCAGGGGAGCCAATATAATCAGCGACTTACCGAAGGTTGCTGCCCATCGCTTGAAACAATGTCGGAAGTTATAACTACCGCGTAACTGTGTTTGCGCGGTAGTTACGATAGCACTTCAGCACGGAGGCTGAAACCATGCTTGTCGTCGCACGCTGGCCCGTAGAGCCCGGATGTACGTCTCCTATTGTGACGCTTCGACATGGATTACAGCAGGATCATTTTTCAACGACAGCGGAAGTGTTCCAACTCCCCACTCTTCGAGTATACCATTCTTAAACGCCACATATTCTTTGTGATCTACTCGTGGGCTTCCCGCCTTAACGCTCGCATATTCATAGACGCTGTAAATAAGAATGTCCCAATTGTCACTCCCGGTTGAGAAGTTCCGTGATGATGTGGGCGCATCCCCTCCGACAACATTTTTATTTTTGCTTTGCCATGTTTCCATGAATTGTTGCTTGGTCATACCCTCATGCAACTGGTGAAAGTTTGTGGCAACCATGTAATGCGCGCACGCGCACAACATTAACGCTCCAATCAGAACCGATGCACTTTTTAGCATGACCTCATCTCACGAAGAACATGAAAATATATGTGCTTCTTCAAAGGTGATGCTATTGCCAACCTTGACGCTCTCAAGCTCACGAATCTCACTAGGCTCAAATCCGCTCACCTCACCACGAAACACGGAATTGCCAAGGGCATGCACATTCCGCACCAGTATCCTTACGTTGCCAATTTGCAGCTCTACTTATCCCCGTTCTTGACGCTTTCCTTTATGCGCGGTCCGGGAATATGATTACTACAGAAGCAAATGGCTTGATTATCTTCACGCCTTGTGAACACAGTGCATTCCCTCTTTTTAGATAATCTTACGAATCCCCTCCGTGGCGTATGGCGCGTGCATAGTGGTATAAACTTTTTCGAATGGCGGCAGTGCGTTCCTCGACGCCAGTGAGGCTTAGTGCGTTCATCAGGTGTCATCGACCAAAACCCACCTTCCTTTAGCCCGTGGACCCCCATAATGGGTTTTTTGAATTCTGGATGGGTCAAGGTCGCGCGGCTTAGGGTAATCCCGGCATCGCGCAGCCGCTGGTGCTGTCGGTACAGCGGCAGGTGATAGGCGAACTTGTCGACCAACAGCCCCGCCAGCAGGCTCACATCGGCCAGCGCGCCCTCGAACACCGCCGAGGGTGCGGCCACCGTGGTCAGTGTCTGACTGGGCAGGTGCTTGAGTACCGGGCGGTGGTACTCCAACACCACGTAGCTGCCGGGGCGCTGCGCCAGACGGCGGGTGATCTTCTCATCGATGACGATATACTGATCGGCCTCGGAACCCGAAAGCTCGGCGCCGGTAATTCGATGACCTCCACCGGAACCGTCTCATCGAAACGCAACCCTTGCTCGGTCACGCAAGTCTCACCCTGCCGTTTGGACGTGCGCCGCGTGTAAGTGATCTGCTCGGTCGCCGGTGTCGGCATCTCGGATGGCGCTTCGCCCAGCTTCGCCAACAGGTCGGCCTGGATGGCCGGCTCGAGCAGCTGACGCTTCTCCGACTTACTTCCGAACAGCTGACGCTTGAACCAGTCGAGTTGTGTCTTGAGGGACTGAACTTGCGCTTGAAGGGCGTCGTAGTCAGCGCGCGGGACCGTGATGCTTGGCGAAGAGGCGGACGCTGTCTGCGCGGAACTCATGGCGCAGGATTATACCCCGGCATGCTAGTGTAGCGTCCCATACATACGTTTAGTTATGATAAAATTGGCGTCCATGAGAATGCCAATGAAAGTTACAGTGACCGAAGCGGACCGGTGCAGGTTACAGGGATGGATAAAGAGCCGAGCGGTGGGGCCAAAGCAGAGATTGCGGGCCAAGATCGTATTAATGAGCGCGGATGGCCTGGCGACCAGCCAGTTAATGCAAAAGCTCAAAGTTAGCAATCCGACGCTGAACCTTTGGCGCCGCCGCTATCAGGAAGAAGGTATCGAGGCACTGGTAAAAGGTAAGACGCGAGCACCTGGTACGCCCCCGCTTCCGCAAGAGAAAGTGCAGGAAGTCCTGACGCTGACGATGACCGGAAAACCGACTGGCGCCACGCACTGGAGTTGTCGAACGATGGCGGAGCAGGTTGGTATCTCAAAAACGTCGGTTAATCGAATTTGGTGTGAACACAAGCTCAAGCCGCATCGGGTCAAGGGGTTCAAGGTATCAAATGATCCGTTGTTCGAAGAGAAACTGCGGGATGTGATCGGGCTGTACATGAATCCACCCGAAAAAGCCATTGTGTTTTCAGTGGATGAGAAAAGCCAAATCCAGGCCTTAGATCGTACTCAGCCCGGTTTACCCATAAAATCAGGAAAAGCGGGCATGATGACGCACGATTACAAACGTCATGGAACGACAACGCTGTTTGCGGCTCTCAATGTTCACGATGGAACCGTCATCGGTGAGTGTTTGCCGAAGCACCGCAATGATGAGTTTCTTAAATTTCTCAAGCGACTCGATAAGCAAACGGCTAAGAACCTGGATGTGCATTTTATCGTCGACAACTATGCCACGCACAAGCACCCTAACGTCAAAGAGTGGTTGGTCAAGCACCCACGTTTTCACATGCACTTCACGCCAACGTCCGCATCATGGGTGAATCTGGTGGAACGTTTCTTCCGAGACATCACCGAAGATCAGATCCGTCGAGGTGTTTTCCGCAGTGTCGACGAGTTAAAACAAGCAATCATGAAATATCGGGATCACCGCAATGCCAATCCCAAGCCTTATCACTGGACAGCTACACCTGAAACAATTCTGGCGAAAGTCGCCAAACATCTATACCCCTGATTCGACACACCGAAGGCGATACCGGGGGTTCTCGGCGCGCGGCGCACTTCCTGCTCTCGTTCTGGGACGGCGGCCACTACCAGACGGACCTGCGGGCGTTACCGTACGTGGACCACCCACTGCACCAGGATATGGTCTAAGTGTTCACCTACCTGTACGCAAATAACTATCAACTCGAATCCTTGGTTGCGGAATCCGATATGCAGGCGGTTATTCACGGTTGGGGGCCGGTGTTCCGGCTGGACCTTTGGCAACAGGAAGCCGGGTGAAGAGTCTTCGCAGTGCATGAACTCACCCAAAAGCCAGATCCAAAAACAGCGGGGGTTGTCGCAAGATGTGTTGACGGAGCTGTCCAGTCTAAACCGGTCCTATATAAGTGTGGAACGCGCCCAGCATATATTGGTGTGGGTAATGTTGTCCTAATCGCGACAGCGCTGGGTGTGGCTATCGGCGCCCTGTTTGAGGAACCTGTTGCGAAAGAAGAGATAAAACCGATGCCCTTGGCGGAACCGGACCCAACTGCAGTGGCAAAAGTGGTGCTCCACAAGAACATATTCTTTCAGCTGTTAAAACAGTGTGCGAGTGATCGCCCGGAAGTATAAGAAGAATAAACACCCTGTTTTGCCAAGTCCAGCAGTAGTTGGCCGTCAGTCACCCGCCTCGTTGTCATTCGATCACTCAGAATTCGCCCTGTATTCCACGCCTATCGCTAAAAACTCATCCATTTTTAGTCCACAGCTCGCCCCCCTTCTGACTTTCAGGCAAGCCGAATCCGCGCCGTGGCGACGCGGCACAACGACTTGTGTTGAACAGTTGGTTGTTTGGGTTTGTCACTCGAACAGGCCGACTGGCAGGCCAACTGGGGGCGCCCGGCTTTCAGGCAACGGGCTGGGCTCGCTGGTTTCGGCTTTTGTCTTCAGGTGATCGAGTATCTTCTGAATCACTACCGGGTCTTCGATGCAGGCGATGATCTTTACTGCGCCGCCGCATTCCCGGCAGGTCTCGATGTCGATATTGAATACACGCTTCAGGCGTTGTGCCCAGGTCATGGCGGCGCGGCGTTCGGCCGGGGTTCGTTCTTGCGCTTCATCAGGTCGCTTTAGGCTTGTTGCCCTTGCCCCGCTTAGCCGGCGTGACCAGGGCGCGGTGCTTGCTGTTCGGGGCAAACACACCGTGGAAGCGAGTGAGGTTGACTCGGGCTTCGGCACCAGTGCCGCCAGGCGGGCAATGAAGTCCAGGGCTCGAAAATCACATGCGTGGTGCCATCCCGGTACGGCGTCTTCAGCTGGTAGCGCACGTTGCCGTTCGGCGTGAGCGACAGCCGCTTTTCCGAAACCGCCGGGCGGCTGATGTACCGGCACAGCCGTTCCAGCTTCTTGCGTTCATCGGCCCTGGCCGCCACCCCGGCGTGCAGCGAGAAGCCAGCCACCTTGCCCACCCCGTCATCGAACGGCTCATCACAGGCCGGCAACGTTTGCAGGGTGAATACTTTGCGCCCTGCCTGTGGCCCCACCGCAATGCGGTACGTGATCGAATGACCCCAGCAGTTGATCTATCGGGTCGTCGTCTACCGCATCCAAGGCCAGTAACTGTTCTCGGCATCCCGCTCCAGTAGGCCTTGCCGTTCCAGAAAACGGCCGACCCGGTGAGCGATGGTGTGCGCCAGTTGGGTGAGTTCCTGGCTGGTCGGTGCCTTGACCCAGCGAAACCGGGCTGAGCCATCGGGTCGCTCGACGTACACGCCATCCAGAAACAGCATGTGGAAGTGGATGTTGAGCAACAACCACTCTGAATACCATGCCGTCGACGGTGACGGTGCACTATCCTTTCCACCCGCTCCATAACTGCCGTCTCGACGTACTCGCATGGCCACGCCAGGCCACCCATGCGGTGACGGTGCGGCATCCCGATGGCAAGACGCTGAAGATCCCGCTCTGGATGCTACAGCCCGACGCGGTGCGCTTTCGTCTCAGTGAACAGGTTGAACTCGCCGCCAGTGCGCTCCTGGCGCTGGTGGATGTGCTGCATGCGTGCGCTAAGGTGACGGTGACGAATCCGCCGGAGCAGAGCCATGCAGCAAATCATACTCGAACTCGACAACGACGAGAACAACCGCCCGACCCTGACGCTGGAACCCGAACGCGAACGACAGCTCATTGCACTGATGGCACAAGCCATCGTCGCGGTCCTGCAAAGCCATTGGGGAGAAGGTCATGAACCGGCATGACAGCACGCAGAAGCTCACACCCGAACACCTGGCCCGCAAGGCCGTGGTCTATCTACGCCAGTCCTCCATGGCGCAGGTCAAACATAACCAAGAAAGCCAACGTCTGCAGTATGCCTTAGCGGACACGGCCAAGGCGTATGGCTTTAAGCAGGTCGAGATCGTTGACTGTGATCTGGGAATGAGTGCGGCCACCGGCTCACAGGCGCGTGACGGCTTCAAACGCGTCTTAGCCAGCGTGGCCCTGGGGGAAGTGGGCATGGTCCTTAGCCGTGAACTCTCGCGGCTCTCACGCACCGACAAGGATTGGTGTCAGCTGATCGAGTTGTGCCAGATCTTCAATACACTGATCGCCGATGCGGAGAACCTCTATGACCTGAATCGTTTGGACGACCAGCTGGTGTTGGGCATCAAGGGGACACTGAGCGTGGTCGAACTGAAGACCTTAAAATTCCGCCTGCAACAGGGCCGCGAAGAAAAGGCGAAACGCGGCGAGCTCGGCCGGTGCCTGGCCCCGGGCTATGTCGCCGACCCGCTGGGCCAGATCGTCAAGGATCCCAACCTGCGGGTACAAGAGGCCATGGCACTGGTGTTCAAGAAATTCCATGAACTGGGAAGTGTCCGCCAGACCCATCGCTGGTTTCACGAGGAGCGAATCGAACTGCCGGTCAATAAGGCGCGCGGCGGTCAGTTTCGGTTGGTGTGGCAACTGCCGAGCGTCAGCTTTGTCAGCGACGTCTTGCACAATCCCCTCTATGCCGGTGCCTATGTGTACGGTCGCCGTCCTATCGAGGTGATGGTCAAAGAAGGCCAGGCGGTAAAGCGCCAACGCTGCGCACAACCCGCCGAGGAGGCCAGCGTCTTTATTCAGGACCATCACGCCGGCTATATTAGCTGGACGCAGTACCAATGCAATCAGGACATCATGCGCAGCAATGGCGGCAATTTCACCCAGGATGAGTCGGCCCTGGCGGTGCGTAGCGGTCAGGGGCTGTTGACCGGACTGCTGCGCTGTGGTCGATGTGGTCGCAAGCTGCATATTCGCTACTGGGGCAAGAGCGGTACGGCGGCCCGTTATGTGTGCATCGGTGATTTTTCCACCGGCGGTGAGTATTGCCTCGGCTTCGGTGGAGCCATCGTCGATAAACGCCTCAGCGAAGAAGTCCTCAAGGCCGTCTCACCCCACAGCCTCAAGGCCAGTGTCGCTGCGATCGAGCAGCTGAGCCACCAAGGCAGCGATCAGCGGGCCGCCCTACAGCGCCAGATACAACAGGTCCACTACGAAGCACAACGCGCCTTCGAGCAGTATAATCAGGTAGACCCCGCCAATCGCTTGGTCGCCGAGGTGCTCGAGCAACGTTGGAATAACAAACTCGAAACACTTGAAAGACTGCAGGGCGAACTCGATACGCACAGCAACGCCGCCGCGTCGCTAACGCCTGCTGAAACAGAGACCATCCTGGCGCTCGGTCACGACTTCGCGGTGGTGTGGGACGATCCAGTCTGTCCGATGGTGTTGAAAAAGAAGATCGTCCGCACCCTGATAAACGAAATTGTCGTTGATTTGGACGCGGCGGCTCAGGCACTGCAGATGATCATTCATTGGCACGGCGGCTGTCACACCGCCATTAGCATGCCAAAACCACAATCTGGCGCTGTGGCGCACAAGACCGCATTGGCAGACCTCGAGTTGATTACCAAGATGGCTCGTCGTTATCGTGACGACGAAATCGCGCGGGTGCTCAGCAAGCTGGGGCGGCGAACCGGAAAAGGCAATCGCTGGAGCCAGTCACGCGTGGCCTATGTGCGCAAGAAATATGCAATCGATCCGCCCGATGAAACGATACGCGACGACGGCATCCTGACCTTGGCACAAGCGACCCAGCACAGCGGTGTCAGTGACACGACTCTCATGAAGCTCATCCAAAAGAATATCCTGGCCGCGGAACAGATCGCGCCCTATGCACCACTGGAAATCAAGCGCGCCGACTTGGACAGTGAGCCAGTCTCGAGCACACTGAAGCGCCTCAAGGCAACCGGAAAACTCATTCTCGAGGGGGATCCGCTGGCCAATCAGCAGACTCTGTTCAATGAAACTCAATAGCTTGCACAACGGGGGTATTATGACTGCTTATTCAGGTTGAGAGCACCGCCAAAACGCTGGATCAGGGTGACGGCACCTGTGTGAGCGGTCTTTTTTGTATAGCCGGCTTTCCGGGTTAGGTGTGTAGCAATGGTGCGGTAGACAATACCCAGCGCCTTACTCATGATTTTCGGTTGGCTGGCAAACAGGAACCTGAGGGGGAATGGCACGCTGAGTACCCATTGACGCATGGGCTCATGGGGCAATACTTCGTCAACCAGCAAGGCGGCACTTTCTGCCATACGACGTGCTCCGCAGCTGGGACAGAAGCCTCTGCGTTTGCAACTGAAGGCGACCAAATGCTCTGCATGGCAAGTGTCACATTGCACTCGCAGAAAACCATGCTCAAGACGGCCACATTTTAGGTATTCATCAAATTCCTGGCGCACGTAGTCCGGCAGCACCCTGCCCTCGGCTGCCCACTGCGCCTCAAAAGCTGGGTAGTATTCTTCGACAAGTTGGTAAAGAAGGGTCTGCTCCGGGCGATGGCGCTCATATCGAGGCGCACGCTCCCCGTGGCTGGCTTCCCTGCCAGCTGGCAACTGCAACATAATCGCATCCTTGCGATAAGGTGTTTAGGCGAGGTTATCAGACGCCACCCAGTGCTGCACTATTCGTAGTGATAACATTGAACTCGAATCATTTATGACCGATGCGAATATCGATGCGACTTGTAATCGCACCCACTATGGTTCTAACTGGGTGGTTTGTGTGGGTAAATCCATTTTGACGTTATATAACCGACTGTAAATAATGACTTATACCAGGATAACCCCTTGAATCACCACCCAAGGAAAAGGTTTGGCCAAGACTTGCTGCTCGCACCCGCAGGTTGGGCTGAGCGTTCAGGACGCCAGTCAATACGACATAGTAACAGCCAGTCTACCTGTGATTTCCCTCCAGGCTTCTTGGTTCGGCGTGACTGCAGCGCGAAGCGGTACTACGGCGATGTGTCCCTTTATCTGTTCTGACGCCGCCAGGTGGCCGGAGGGACACCCATCCAGCGTTTGAAGGCCCGGGCAAAAGAGGCTTCGGTTTCATAACCGATATCCTGCGCGATCCGGGGTATGGATTTGCTGCTGTTGAGCAGCTCCTGGGCCGCCACCTGTATGCGCCAGTTGGCCAGATACTGCATCGGCGGTACACCGATGACATGCGTGAAGCGATCGGTCAGCGCCGACCGCGACAGCCCCACTGCCCGTCCCAGTTCATCGACGCTCCAGGGATCACCTGGTCGCCTGTGCAGTGCTGCCAGGGCCCGTGAAACGAAAGGGTCCCTGAGACCGGCCAGCCAGCCGGTCTGACCTTCAGGTAACGACTCCGTATAGCGGTGTATCGCTTCGACGAACAGCAGTTCGGACAGTTTCGCAAAGACCGTTTCCGAGCCCATGCGCCCGGCCGCAATCTCGTCCGCGGCGTAGCTGAAAGTATTGCGGATCCACATCGCGGACGAACCCTCGCGGTAGTCCAGGTAAAGCAGGGGCGGCAATGCGCTGATGACGGGATTTTGCTGCAGGTTCTCGCCGGCAAGGAATCTGCACACAATCCGCGTCCGCTCACCCTCCCCGCCAAGCCGGATGGTCGCCAATCCCCCGTCGGCCGGAAGGTTGACGACCGCCCCACTCGGTGTTGGCGGCAGCTGCAGGTCACCGCCGAGCAGGTGAGCATCATTGCGGGGCAGCAGGACCAGGCCGCCGGGCTTCAGTTCGCACAGCGGCTCGTTGGCTACCTGCACCCGCAGAAAACCTTCAATCACGTAGTGATAGGGGATGATCTCCGAGGTCTCGCCGAGAAATGAGGCACGCATGCCGGGTTTGATCTGCGAGCTCAAACACCAGGGTTCCGAGAATTCCGCGTGCAGGAAGACGCCGCCCTTCAGGTGTACCGTGCGCAGAACATCGGACAGTGCATCCATCCCGTCATCCTCGATTCCGGTGCTTCGGACATAAATTCCGGTGAACGCGCCATAGGCTGCGCGTGGATTTCAAGCCAAAGTATCAGCCACGAACCGCATGGTTTCCAACACCACCCCGGATTAACCCCAATGGCACTTTCAAGCGCCGCTTCCAGCAGGCGACTGGCATGCCGCCGCTCGAATACGTGCACGCGCTGCGGCTCGAAGAGGCCAAGCAGATGCTGGAGTCGAGTGACCTGCCCGTTGAAGCGATCGCCCTTGAGGTCGGTTATGAAGACGCCGGTTATTTCAGCCGGCTGTTTCGGCGCAAGGTCAATCTCACTCCCGCTCAATACCGCAAGCGGTTCGGCAATCTACGCAAGGCCCTGCAGGCCTCAGGGCAATGAGCGCCGTTGCGGAAGGTGGTCATGACCGCTGGAGTCATTTGAATCAATCTGCCGCCTCGCGCAGTTCCACTTCCCGAACGTCGCCGCAGTAGGCAGCACCACAGTCAATCCATGCAATTCGCGGTTGGAATGACGGTCGAGAGATCCTGGCAATTTGCAGACTTGTCCTATACTGATGCTATGACCCATTTCACCGTTAACCATCCTGCCTGGCCCGACCTGCCATACACGGCCTGGGAGCAGAGCTGTACCACGCTGCACCTTTGGACACAGATCGTCGGCAAGGTCAGACTCGTCAAGACAACCTGGGTTAACCACTCCTGGCATGTGGCCCTTTATGTGACCGCGCGAGGACTGACCACCTCTCCGATCCCGGATGGACAGCGCGTATTCCAGATCGACTTCGATTTCATCGACCACCGGCTGCTCGTATCTGAGAGCAATGGCGAGACAAGGAGTTTGGTGCTGGCCCCCATGTCGGTTGCGGATTTTTACCAAGGATTGATGGGACTGCTTGCGGAATTAGGCATAGGCGCGGGCATCCATGAAGTGCCAAACGAGATTCCGGACCCGGTCCCGTTCAGCCACGATCAGGTCCACGCCGCGTACGATCCTGAGTACGCCAATCGGTATTGGCGCGTGCTGCTGCAGGTGGATCGCGTGCTTAAGGAATTTCGGGCGCGGTTCACTGGCAAATGCAGCCCGGTGCACTTCTTCTGGGGCAGCAACGACATCGCGGTGACTCGCTTCTCCGGAAGGCCTGCACCGCAACACCCGGGGGGCATTCCCTATCTGCCGGATCGCGTAACCCGCGAGGCCTATTCACAAGAAGTTAGCAGCGCCGGCTTCTGGCCCGGGGGTGGTCCCACCAGGCATGCGGCTTTCTACTCCTATGCTTATCCGGTGCCCAACGGTTTCGCTGATCAGCCAGTCAGTCCGAAGACAGCTTACTTCGATGATAATTTGGGCGAATTTCTATTGCCCTACGATGCCGTGCGGACCGCCAGCGATCCCGATACGACGCTACTTCTGTTTCTGCAAAGTACCTACGAAGCGGCGGCCAGGACCGCTGGCTGGGATCGGGCCACTTTGGAACGCGAACCGGGGCCACCGATTGAGCCGCTGAGTTGAAGACATCTACTTATCCTGGCAACTAGGAGGCTGTCGGACTTGGGCGATCGCGGCGAGCAAGGTGGGAGAGCGAGGCCATTTTTTCGATCGTTTGAGGAGAATAGCCGTAGCTATTTGACGAAAAGGATCGGGAAAATGGGGCACTCCCCCACCGGCGCAGTAGATCAGCCCCAAGTCCGACAGCCTCTCTCATGAAACAAAACCTAACCTACTGAATGTATTGGCAACGCATTTGGCTGTTTGCTGCGCGACAGCGCGCCGCCTGCGGGGCGGGTACTCCTAGACAACATTACTGAAAGACCGGCTCGCCAGGAAGGTCGTTACTGGAAAACTTCGACAACTGAATAAGGACGGAGGCATGCAGATACATCCCTCCGTCCTCAGTTGGTTTCAATCTGCGATAATGATACCACAGGCGTCGCGTGCGCCACCGGCACAACCTTTCTTGAGATCGCTCTCCTCGTCGCAGTAGGTGTCTTCATTTGTATGAATGATGAAGGCGCTGCCGTCTGCGTCCAGGATGCTGAGACGACCGGGCGACAGGGTAATGCGGTCGGTCGTATGCATCATGGAGCCTTTACCGTTCTTGACATCGATATTCACGAGATCGCCCATGTGGTACGGGTGGTTGATGTCAGCTGCGGGAACCTCGTCACCTGCACTGTCCGGCCGCGTCTGTCCAAACGGCCCCGGATCATGGTGACCCTTGGCGGCACTGCAGGGTGCGCAGGCACCCGTTTCGTGAATGTGCACCGCATGCTTGCCATCAAGCAGGCCCTCTACCTTGAGATGGATAGTAACCTCCTTTATACCTTCTTCCGTTTTTTCTTCCGTGAGTGTCGCACGCCCCGAAATCATCGCGTTTTCACAGCCCTTGATATCGGCGGTAGCCGTGACTTTGGCAGCGTAACCGGGTACCGACAAACAGGCCAGCGCAGCTGCAGCAAACAGGGAAAGACAGGTAGGACCTGCTGATTTCATTGTTGTTTCGATCACCGTTGTTTCGATCATCAGTGACTCCTCCTTCCTATATTTATTCGGCTGGGGCTGCAGAGCATACATCCGCCAAGTGTATTTAACCAAACGGTGATATATGAGTAAGAATAGTGGCTCTTCCCCGCAGGAAGGGTACAAGATAGAGGTTCTCGATCATGGTTTGGTACCGCTTGTTACAGGCCTCTTGCCGGCGACCACCGCGGAACAGTGCCAGTGCCCAGGTCAGATATTGGTACGGGTCTCCGCCGTCGTCGGGGTAGACGTCTTGATACCAGTCAAATGAAGCCAGCGCGGCGTCAGTACCTCCACCGTGAAAAAGTCAGTCCCTGCAAGAACCGCCAGGTGTGCGCGGATGAAGTCTGCCCATGTTGTCGTACGCTTCCGCTCCGGTGCCGGCGGGATGCCATGACGTTGTAGAATATTGCCCACCGTTTGATCGGATAGCCTGTAGCCGAGAGTCGCCATGGCGCCCACAATCCGGTCATAGCCCCAATCCGAATTCCGTTTTCGGCAACGAGATACTCATTTCGCAATAGGAGTTCGTGGTCCACTGTCCCGCTGATATAGGCCAGTATCCGCACCCAATCCATACTCATCCCCAAGTCCGCTTGACATTAATCACTAGATTGTAGGCCAAATACACGGCTATCCACCAAAGACGATGACCGAGACATCATAGGTTAAACTCTTGATATCTCGACGCGGATGAGTTTTTTGACCTCACGGCCTGTCCCGCCGGGTCATCGTCGTTTGACGGAAAGCTGACGCCGATCACGCCGACTTTCTATCGCATCGTGACGGGATAGCGCCCCCGAATCGACATGCGATCGCTAACTCATTGATACAACGTTAATTACGTTTGTTTCGCCACAGTTGGCATCGGCTTTGCTTTATCTCCCATGACCGCAGCACTCATCGATTCAAGCGTTACTCCCGGTGGTTGCTGTATCAGTAGGGCGAGGGCGGTGTGTTTTAGGCCTCTGTGGCATGAGTCCGGCTAACTTCGAACCCTAAAAGTTTCTGCGCCATGCCGGGCGGTTGCTGACACGGTGTGCAGATCCGCGAGGCGGAACTCCTGAAGTGTCACTCGGCCCACACAGGTGAGTCGGAGGGGTTCCACTGCTCGGGCTCCTGCTACAGAGGTTCACAAGGGCAACCATCTATTGTCATACGGCTCGCTCGAATAGTTGGACCGTACGGGTTACTCTTCATCATTGCGGGCACGTTTCTGGATGACACGGCGATGCTCGTCATCGTGGCGTGACTCTATGTACCGTTAATAATCGAGGTCGGGTTCAACCCGATCTGGTGCGCGCTATAGACCATCCCCTGCCAGATTCCTTATATGACACCCCCGTTCGGATACAACCTGTTCCTGATGAAAGCAATGGCGCCCGACGAGATTTCCCTGGTTGACATCAACTGATCTATCATCCCTTTTCTACTGGCAGTGATCTTCGGCCTGTCTATCGTCATGGTATTTCCGGCTATTGCATTATGGCTGCTCAATCTGATCTATGGCGAATAAGACAGCCAGGTCCTCAAAATACGGGGTCGCAACATGAATACACAAGACGTTAGAACAGTAGCAGACGCACGTGCCATTGTTGAAGAAAGGGACCTCACACACATCAAGGTCGGCCTGTTCGATATTGATGGTGTCATGCGTGGCAAGTACATGAGTCGCGAAAAATTTCTTTCGTCCCTCGAGGAGGGTTTCGCATTCTGTGACGTGGTGCTTGGCTGGGATTCCATGGACCAGCTTTACGATAACGCGACCTACACAGGGTGGCATACCGGCTACCCGGATGCCGCGGTAAGGATACTACCGGCTTCCTGCCGGGAGATTCCATTCGAGAATGGCATGTTGCTTTTTATCGCGGAGTTTACCGGTGACGCCGAGGCAGTTTGCCCACGCGCGACCCTGCGCCGGGTTATACACAAAGCAGAAAAGATGGGTTTAGATCCTTTTGCGGCTCTTGAATATGAATTTTTCATGTTCAACGAAACCCCGGGAAGCATCAGGGAAAAACACTTCAGGAACCTCCAGCCAATGACTCCCGGCTGGTTTGGCTATTCGATGTTGCGCAACTCGACTCACGCGGAGATATATCACGAGATTATCAACCTCAGCGAGGCCATGAACTTCCCGCTCGAGGGGCTCCATACTGAAACCGGCCCGGGCGTCCTCGAAGCCGCTATCGCCGTCGATAGCGCGGAGAATGCCGCAGACAAGGCCGCCCTTTTCAAGACATTTATCAAAGTTTTTGCACAACGTAATGATCTAATGGCCACCTTCATGGCCAAGTGGTCACCGCATTATCCAGGTCAAAGCGGACATATCCACCTGTCCCTGCGCCACCGTGATGGTGGCAGGTCGGCATTCTATGACCCTGAACAGACAAACAGTATGAGCAGTATTCAGACGCAATTCCTCGCCGGCCAGCAGCGCCTTATGCCGCAATTCCTGTCCATGATTGCCCCGACGGTGAACAGCTATACCCGCCTGGTCCCCGGGTTCTGGGCGCCAACCGACGCGAGCTGGGGCGTGGAAAACCGCACCACGGCGCTACGCGTAATACCGGGCAGTGACAAGTCACAACGTATCGAGTACCGGCTCGGTGCTGCAGACGCCAATCCCTATCTGGCCCTTGCGGCGGCACTGGGAGCCGGTCTGCACGGCATAGAACACCAGTGGGAACCTGAGTCTCAGACCGAGGGTAGCGCTTACGACCGGGAATATCCCGAGCACCTTGCCCTGCCCCGTACCCTTTGGGAGGCAGCACGGGCGCTGAAAGCCTCATCTGCCGCCCGCGAGCTGTTTGGTGATGCATTTGTTGAACACTTTGCGGCTTCCCGAGAATGGGAAGAGCGCCAGTTCCGGAAGCATATTACAGACTGGGAACTGGAGCGCTATTTCGAAATCATTTGACTTGCTCGCGGGTCGCATTCATGAGGTACTCGAATGAGCTCTGAACAGAAAACCGTCAGCCCGATAGACGGTTCCATCTACGTCACACGAAAGCATGCCGATAAAGCCTCCATCGACGCAACGCTTGATCGTGCAACACAGTCCCAGAAGGGATGGAAAAGCATTTCTCTGGATGAACGCAAGGCGCTATGCAGCAAGGCTGTGGATGCCTTTGTTGAGAAGAAAGCCCAAATCACAGAGGAAATCTGCTGGCAGATGGGCCGTCCTATACGTTCCGCCGCGGGAGAGGTCAATGGCCTGGAGGAGCGCTCGCGCACCATGATCGAACTGGCTGATGAAGGCCTGAAGGCAATCAGGCTGCCCGAAAAGCCGGGGTTCGAACGCTGGATTCAGCGGGAGCCTCTTGGCGTGGTTTTCGTCATCGCACCCTGGAACTATCCTTACCTGACTGCGATAAATGTCGTTCTGCCGGCCATTCTGGCTGGCAACAGCGTCATCCTCAAACATTCCGCCCAAACACCTTTATGCGCGGAGCGCCTGTACGAAGCCTTTCAGGCTGCCGGCCTGCCCGAGGGCGTTTTTCAGTACCTGCACCTCACCCATACCGATACCGAGGCCATTATCAGAAACGAGCGTATCGATTATGTCGCCTTTACCGGATCGGTGCCCGGCGGCACCATGGTTGAGACCGCGGCAGCCGGCCGCTTTATTGGCGTCGGTCTCGAACTCGGCGGCAAAGATCCTGCCTATATACGGGCGGACGCTGACATCCCCCATGCCGTTGATACCACCATGGATGGCGCCTTTTTCAATTCGGGGCAGTCCTGTTGCAGCATAGAGCGCATCTATGTTCACGCATCGGTTTACGACGAATATCTTGAACGAGCTGTTGCCTGGGTGATGAAGCTGAAACTCGGTCGCTCCGACGACCCGGAAACCACACTGGGCCCCATGGTCCGGTCCAGTGCAGCGGATTTTGTGCGTCAACAGACACAGGACGCTATAGCACAGGGAGCCGTCGCACATATACCGGCAGAACATTTTCCGCTCGACAAGCCGGGAACGCCGTATCTCGCGCCACAGATCCTGACCAACGTCAATCACAGCATGCGCGTGATGACCGAAGAAAGTTTTGGTCCGGTCGTGGGCGTACAAAAAGTCAGCTCCGACGAAGAAGCCGTCAAGCTCATGAACGACAGTGGGTATGGTCTGACAGCCGCGATTTTCACACGTGATTACGCCAGGGGGATCGAACTCGGGCAGCAGATCGAGACCGGAACTTTCTTCGTCAACCGCTGCGACTACCTGGATCCACAGCTTTCCTGGACCGGTGTCAAAAACTCCGGTCGCGGGTGCACTTTATCAGTGAAGGGCTATGAATCTCTTAGCCGTCCAAAATCGTTTCACATCAAAACGGAACTTTAAGCGAACGCCATGCAGCATTTAAGCAGCAACTGGAACTACCCGACCAACATTAAAGTGGGGGCGGGCCGAGTCAGCGAACTTGCCGGGTTGTGCAGGAACCTGGGCATGCAATCGCCCCTGCTGATCACCGACCCGGGGCTCGCTGCACTGCCCATGATCAAGCGCGTGATGGAGGACCTTGCAACAGTCGGACTGAACTGTGGCCTGTACTCCGCTATCAAGGGCAACCCGACAGGCGACAATGTCACTGCTGGCGTGTCCCGCTATCGCGGCAATGGCCACGATGGCGTCATTGCATTTGGTGGCGGCTCGGCACTGGATGCGGCAAAAGCCGTCGCCCTGATGGTAGGACAGGACCGTCCCATCTGGGATTTCGAGGACATTGGCGACAACTGGACACGGGTGAATGTGGAGGCCATGGCGCCGGTCGTCGCCATTCCAACAACAGCCGGAACCGGTTCCGAAGTCGGGCGCGCTGCGGTGATTACCGATCCCGACAACCACATCAAAAAGATCATCTTTCATCCCGCCATGCTGCCCGCCCAGGTTATTCTGGACCCGGAACTGACCGTTGGGTTACCGGCCGCCATGACGGCCGCCACCGGCATGGATGCCATGTCGCATAACCTTGAAGCACTGTGCTCGCCTTTCTATCACCCGATGGCTGAAGGTGTCGCCGTGGAAGGTTTACGCCTGGTTCAGCAGTACCTGCCACGGGCGGTCGCCGATGGCAGCGACATTGTAGCACGCACCCAGATGCTGGTGTGCTCGAGCATGGGTGCCACGGCGTTTCAAAAAGGCCTGGGCGCCATGCACGCGCTGGCTCACCCGCTTGGCGCGCTTTATGACGCCCATCACGGCACACTCAATGCGATTCTGATGCCCTATGTGCTGCACGCAAACCGCAGCGCTATCGAGGAGAAGCTCCAGAGACTTTCACGGTATCTGGGTCTGGCGAACGCCGGGGTCGACGGGTTTATCAACTGGGTAATTGAGTTACGCGCGTTGATTGGCACCCCCCACCGGCTGGCTGACATAGGGATCGACGAGAAAGATAGCGAAATAATTGCAGAAATGGCCGTAGCCGATCCTTCCGCCGGCGGCAACCCGATTGACTTCAGTGCCGCGGAATATCAGCAGATCTTCCGGAATGCGGTTCGCGGTCAGCTGTAACTCATCATGAAGGCTGCAATCATTCGGTGTGATTCGGTTATACCCGAACTCAGAACGGAGTTCGGGGACTACCACGATATGATCAAACACATGTTTGCATCCGCGCAAGCCGATCTGGACTTCCAGATATTCGACGCACAGCATGCCGAGTATCCAGAGAATATTGAGGAATTTGATTTCTTTATCACCACCGGAAGCAAATCCGGCGCCTATGAAGACCAGGACTGGATCAAGCGGTTAATTCAGTTCGTGCAGCTTCTGGATCAAAAGCGAAAGAAGCTTATCGGAATCTGTTTCGGCCACCAGATCATCGCCATGGCGCGTCACGGACGGGTGGAAAAATCATCTAAAGGCTGGGGTGTCGGTGTTGCCACCACCCGTATTATTGCGCATCCCGCGTGGATGAGAACCCCAGGAGATGAACTAAATATCATTGTCAGCCACCAGGATCAGATTACACAGCTTCCGACAGACGCTCTGGTGATCGCATCGAGTGACTTTTGCCCCTACTTCGTTGTGCAGTGGAGAGCCCATTTTCTCAGCATCCAGGGGCACCCTGAGTGGCAGCGCGATTACTCGAAAGCCCTGATGAGTCTGCGTCGGGATAGCCTGAACAATAACCGCTTTGAATCCGGATTGGCATCGCTGGATATTAAGCCAGACAATGCGCTGTTTACGCAGTGGATACTGGATTTCGTCAGGTACTGAGCCTGTTGCCCGGGAACGTCAATGCGGATAAGAATTACGCAAGACCAATTTATGCAGGCGATGTGACTGACCGAAACGGGCGCAGGGTGGATTTCGTCCCTTTTATGTTACAGCTGAGACGTTATGGGACAGCTGAGACCGCCGTTTCTCTAAGCCGCCAGTCACGCTATTACCCGATAATGCCACGTCCTTTTTGGTGTCTCTTGCAGGTTGTTCCATCTTACAATAGCGGTGACGGAGTCGCGCAACCTGCTCCGCTAAACAGCTACGCGCGGGGGAAGCCTTGCAGCAGTCTGTTCCAACTTCCGGTTACAGCCTGAGTTACAATTGGCCATGCACACGCAGCCCGTTACGACAGAGCTATTACAGCACTTTCCCGACACAGTGATCGATGTACAGGCATTTTCCCAGCGTGTCGCCGGCGCTATGGATCACGTTACGCTGACCATCGGTGATCGCGTACGTGCCACTGCTGTCATGGGTGAAGCAAAGCTGGTTGTCACCTATGCCAAAACCGATGAACAGACTGCCATCGATGACATCCGGACATTCGAGGTCCAACTGATCGGCGCTGACGACATCCGGATCGAATACCACCCGGCCCCGCCCGCGGAGTGGCCGCCTGTCGATTAATTGCCTGAATCCGCCTGCATACTGAACAACCACCAACGCCCCCCTTTCACGCCTTTGCGGGATTGGCGATCGAAATAAATCTTCATCACCACATCGTCGGACGTGCGTACTTCGTACCAGTGCTTGCGCACATAGACCTCGGGGCTGCCATGCCGGCAGGGTCCGGTGGTCTTCCAGGTTCGCAGCACCTCCACGAGGTGGATGGTCCGACCCCGCCATTCGAAATCCGTCGGCAACCCCGGCTCCCCCACCGCCATGCGGGCCGTGTCGAAGGTCTCGACGACCGGTTCAATGGCTTCACTGATGAATCGTTCAGGCATACCAGGAGCCTGTCGGATAATACCGTAGCGGCCAGGCAACCGCCGGCGCTGGCCACATATATAGAACCCCACGTTCAACGAGACCTTGTCGCTGTCCGACCAGCCGACAACCAGACAGGAATGCCCGGCAGAGCGCATGGCGAAGACCGCTCCGCAGGCAATCAGGCCGATCATGATCGCGGTTTCCGGAACGACGCCACGCATCAATGCCAGCGCCATCGCGGCCGGAAATATCATCGAGTACAGGGCAAACGAACGCCTTGTTTATCACTCGTCCACTGATCATCCACGGGTAACGAAGAGAGCTGCGCCCTGCTACCACCCCGAAATCTGACCCCATTGCGCATTCACTACCCAACCATTCACCTTCGCCCGCACCACTTGCGCAGCTACCCCGCGCATCGCCTGACCCGGCGCTCAAACTGAGCTTTGTCTTAGAGGCTTACGAGCACCTCTTCCCACCGGGATGAAAGCAGTCGAGAGTCACCACCTTGGTCCATGCAGCAACAAAGTCACGTACAAACTTCTCTTGTGCGTCGTCAGCTGCATAGACTTCTGCGACAGCACGCAGCTCGGAGTTCGAGCCAAAAACAAGGTCGACGGGGGTGGCCATCCATTTGAGCTCGCCCGTCTCGCGATCACGACCCTCGTAGACGCCCGCGGATGTGGATGACTTCGCCCACTGTGTGGACATGTCGAGCAGGTTCACGAAGAAATCGTTGTTTAACGTCCCGGGTCGGTCGGTGAACACACCATGCCCAGATTGCCCGGCATTTGCATTGAGGGCCCGCATGCCACCGACCAGCACGGTCATTTCAGGAACCGTCAGGGTCAGCAGGTTCGCCCGATCGACCAGCATTTCCGGCGGCGATCTGCGCTGACTCTTACCGAAGTAGTTGCGAAACCCGTCTGCGGTCGGTTCGAGCACGGCAAAAGAATTCACATCGGTTTGCTCTTGCGATGCGTCCGTGCGTCCCGGCGTGAAGGGAACCTGCACGTCGTGCCCGGCCTTCTCTGCGGCCTGCTCAATGGCTGCAGATCCGCCCAGAATGATCAGATCCGCGAGCGATACCCTCTTTCCGCCCGATTGCGCGCGGTTGAAGTCGTTTTGGATCCCCTCCAGGCGCTTCAGCACCTTCGCCAGTTCATCCGGAGTATTGACCTCCCAATCCTTCTGCGGCGCGAGGCGAATGCGCGCCCCGTTCGCCCCGCCGCGCATGTCGGTGCCACGGAAAGTGGAAGCCGACGCCCAGGCGGTCCTGACAAGTTCGGGTACGGTCAACCCCGATGCAAGGACCTCAGATTTCAGCTCCGCGATGTCCTCTGCGTCAAGCAAGCCATGATCCACTGCGGGTACGGGGTCTTGCCACAGCAGTTCTTCGGCAGGAACCTCAGCGCCAACGTAGCGCGCCCGCGGGCCCATGTCTCGGTGCGTCAGTTTGAACCACGCCTTGGCGAAGGCGAGTTCCAGCTCTTTCGGGTTCTCCTGGAAGCGCTTCGCAATCTGCCGATAACTCGGGTCGAATTTAAGCGAAAGGTCCGTGGTGAACATTATAGGCGCATGCCGCTGCGACGGATCGTGAGCATCCGGCACGAGGTTTGATACGGACTCATCATCCGGAACCCACTGGATCGCACCTGCGGGGCTCTTCGTCTGTACCCAGTTGTAGGTGAACAGGTTGTCTAGATATTGCGTGCTCCAGGCAATCGGGCTGGCGGACCATGCACCTTCCAAGCCGCTGGTGATCGTATTGTCAGCATTGCCTTTGCCGCACTTGTTTTCCCAGCCGAGGCCTTGCTGCTCGATGCCGGCGGCTGCGGGCTCTGGACCGAGGCATTCGGACGGGTCGGCGGCACCATGGGCTTTACCGAACGTGTGCCCGCCGGCGATGAGTGCAACGGTCTCTTCATCGTTCATCGCCATGCGACCGAACGTCTCGCGAATATCCTTGGCTGCCGCGAGCGGATCCGGGTTGCCGTTCGGCCCCTCTGGATTCACGTAGATCAGGCCCATCTGAACAGCGGCGAGCGGTTTCTCCAGTTTTCTGTCGCCACTGTAGCGTTCATCTGCGAGAAACTCGTTCTCAGGCCCCCAGTAGACCAGGTCGGGCTCCCAGTCGTCCTCACGCCCGCCGGCAAAACCGAAGGTCGTGAAGCCCATGGATTCCAGTGCGACATTTCCAGTCAGTACCATCAGGTCGGCCCATGAAATCGACCGACCGTATTTCTGCTTGATCGGCCAGAGCAGCCGTCGGGCCTTGTCAAGGTTTGCATTGTCAGGCCAGCTGTTGAGCGGCTCGAATCGCTGCTGACCGCCGCCGGCGCCGCCGCGTCCGTCAGCCACACGGTACGTGCCCGCGCTGTGCCAGGCCATCCGGATGAAAAACGGCCCATAGTGACCATAGTCTGCTGGCCACCAGTCCTGTGACGTCGTCATCAACGTCTCGATGTCCTTTTTCAGGGCATTGAGATCAAGACTTTGAAACGCCTCAGCGTAGTTGAACTCCTCGCCCATCGGATCGGACTCAGCCGCGTGCTGGCGAAGAGGCTTGAGGTTCAGCTTTTCGGGCCACCAGTATTGATTCGATTTAGGCTCACCCTGAACAGCAGCGCCTGACGGCACTACCAGCGACATAACGAGTGCTATAGCGGCGAATAAAGGTATCGTTTGTTTGAGCATTGACGTCGTCCCGTTTGGTTCATAAATCCGGCGTACCGGCAAGAAACATCTCTGGCATGTATGCGGTTAAGGAGAGAAAACAGATCCAAAACTTATCTGAGCACGCTGCGGTTTCGACCAGCCGCGCATTGCTCTGGCAACCGGAATAACCGTTGCGTTCGTACGGCGTCACCTGGTGCCGGTGGTAGAGCGACCAGCCAACGCTCAGACCGACGATCCCGCTTCCGACGATGGCTATGCGCATGGCGATGCTCGACAAGAATTGAACTCACGTTGCGCATAACTATACAATATATGTACAGAATATGCTACACTATTGTACAAGACGCGTGCCGAGCGCCGGTACTCCAGCCGCGAGGCAGAAACAGTGGTTTTATTTCGCAGGCTTATATGAAATCGACGGATTCGGGTTCAAGCCGCCCTGGGGTGCTTTGCCCGGTCGGTGCCAGTTCGGGGACAGGCTCCTGTCTGGCCGGCGGCTGGCTGCCGCGGGCTGGGCAGTGGCCACCGGATGCCATAGCAGTAACCCACGATCACATGTGGATCAATCAGACCACTTCAGGCCAAGGTCATTTGATAGTTTACTCGCTGTTTGTCTGCTTGGTTGACCGACATCGAGCCGTGATACAGCCGGCTTTTAGGAGTGATCCAGCTTGGTCTCGACCAACGGAAAGGTTATACCTGCTGTTCTGGCGCACGTTTGTCTTTCGGTAGACATCCCGGGAAACGCGTTTACACTAACAACAATGTAACGATGCAATGCTGGCGGATAGCCTGACCAGCCAGGGAAGACACGAAGGTCGGTTTTGTTCACGTAGTCCCCGACATTTCTCGGTAGCCTTGGCGCATTGGACGCGGTTTGTACGTATAGCCATTTCGATATTCCACGTAGATGTTGACCGAGCTGTTCGTCGTGACTCGGTCGAGCCTGCTTATTGGAACCGGAGGTGGAGGTGAAGGTGAACGTGAACAGCCAAAAGGGTTTTCCCTGGATTGTTGTCATACTCGCTCTAGGCCCGTTGGCCTGTGAAGATGAATCCGGGGTCAAGGATGTAGAGGCCTGTGTGGAGATGGCCAAGGACGGTTTGAGACCGATCGCGGAAGATCGTTCCAAGCGTTTTCTGGGCAAGGTCTCCGAAGGCGCCGCACTTTGCCGTGGTGGCGAAAAGGCCGTCACCTACCGCGACACTCCGTGGGTGGATTGGGCGAATTACTGGGCCACGGGTGACGACAGCACCAAAGAGGAAGGTGCCGAGGCCATAACCAAGCTGGGAGAGCACCTCAAACCCAATGGCCGCGGCATCGACGGTTCGTTGATGGATCTGGAATACCAGCGCATCGAGCTGGTCAAATTCAATCTGTTCGACAACTATACCTACGAGACGTACATCAAGGGTCTGGGCGGAAAGCCCGGTTCATCGGTGACCCGCTGGGATGAGATGCGCCTGGAACCGGATGACCCGGCCTACGCCGATGTCGGCGGTGATGGAGAGCAGTTGTGTACCGGCGAATGGGTGCGACACCGCACGCTGACCGGGGTCTGCAACGACGTCAGGAATCCGAAGATGGGTTCGACGGGCACGCTGTTCGCGCGTAACGTTCAGTTCGAATCGACCTTTCCACGGTTCGCCCGGACCGATTTGACCAAAGCACGCCATAGCGACTCGGTCCATGGCCTGCGGCTGGGCCTGTTGAAACCCGATCCGCAGTTGATCAGCCGCGCGCTGTTCACCCGGAAACAGGACGACAACCGTTGCAACAATGGCATGGGTCTGCCCGGATATTCGCCCGATGCCGAGTGCGATTATTTGAAGGCACCGTTTTTCAACGTGCTGGCGGCGTTCTGGATCCAGTTCATGACCCATGACTGGTTCTCGCACACCGATGAGGGTCGTAACAGCCCCGGACAGGCCGAGGTCGGTTGTACGACGCCAGAGGCCCAAGCCCTGGGCTGTCGCCCCGGAGATCGCATGGAGCGAGCCTTGTTCGCCGACACCGAACCGCCGGGGTCGTTTACTTACCAGGACAAGCAATATTGGAAACGTTCCCCCAAGACCACGCGCAATCTCGTCACGGCCTGGTGGGATGCATCCCAGATCTACGGTTTCAATGAAATTTCGGTAAAACGCGTGCTGCGTGACCCCGCGGACCGCGCCAAGCTGCTACAACCCGACGGGTACCTGCCGCTGCTCGATAACTGCACCCCGGCTTGCCCGATGCAACCGCAGTGGCAAGGCCAGGAGGCGGTGGCCTTTCCGGCCAACTGGAACATCGGCCTGAGCTTTTATCACAACCTGTTCGTGCGCGAACACAACAGCTTCGTCGATCGTTTCCGTGCCCTCCAGGCTTCGAACCCGAACGGCGACTCGGGGCTGCGCGACCCGGCCGATCCCGATCGGGTCATTACCTACGCCCAGGTCAGCGACGACGAGATCTATCAAGCCGCCAGACTGGTGGTCTCAGCGATGATCGCCAAGATCCACACCATTGAGTGGACCCCTCAACTGCTGTATGACGAACCGTTGTTCAGGGGCATGAACGCCAATTGGTTCGGCTTGTTCAACCACAACGAAGACGATGTCTCGAAGGTCTTGCGCAAGATCTTCAACCGTGACGAAAACATCTTTAGCCGCGCCTCCAGCAAGATTGCACGCATGCTCGGCCGCGAAGGCGGCGACGGTGAAGAAAACGCCTGGTACTCCGTGCTGGCGTCGGGCGCCGGAATCTTCGGGCTGAACAATACGCGCGAGGAAGGCCATCTGTGGTGGCGGCATGACGCCTTCGATATCACCAATCCCGACGACCTCGACGGCGGTAGCAACCACTTCGGCTCGCCGTTCAATTTCCCGGAGGAATTTACCACCGTCTACAGGCTGCATCCTTTAGTGCCGGACCTGATCGAATATCGCGAGGTGTCGGATCCCAATGCCATTAAACTGAAAATCCCGGTAGTCGAGACCGTACGCGGCAAGGCCAGCGGTGAGATGCATGAACGCGGTATCGCCAACTGGGCGCTGAGCATGGGACGCCAACGCCTTGGCCTGCTGCACCTGCAAAACCACCCGCGCTTCCTGCAAAACCTCTCCATGCCGCACCTGGATTCCGATTCCGGCAAGATAGACGTGGCTGCCCTGGACATCATCCGTGACCGAGAACGTGGTGTTCCCCGTTTCAATGAATTCCGCCGTCAAATCGGCTTGCGGACACTGAGTGGCTTCGATGATTTTGTCGACCAGCATCTGCCCGCCGATGACCCGTGGCGCAAGCAACAGGAAGAAGTGGTTGCCAAGCTGCGCGAGATTTATGGCACCCATATATGCGATGCGTCGAAAATCATTTCCACCGCACAGCGTGACGCCGAAGATAATTTCATCAACGACTGCCTGGGTCATCCCGACAAGACCAAGGTTGACAATATCGAAGACGTGGATACCGTGGTTGGCTGGCTGGCCGAATACACCCGCCCGCATGGCTTCGCCATCTCCGAGACGCAGTTCCACATATTCATCATCAACGCCTCGCGGCGCCTGTTCAGCGACCGCTTTTTCACCTCGGGTTTCCGTCCCGAGTTTTATTCCAATCTCGGCTATAACTGGGTAAACAACAACGGCCCACTGGACGACTGCCCCTACGCGCTACGCGAATCCAAAGACGGCACCAAAGAATGCAACGAACCCCAGCCGTCCAACGGCCACACGGTGCCGGTCTCGCCCATGAAACGTGTGCTGTGGCGCAATCTGCCGGAATTGCACGACGAACTCAGGCATGTGGTTAATGTCTTCGACCCCTGGGCGCGTGACCGCGGCGCGTACTACTCCGTCGCCTGGAAGCCTCGTGAAGGTGCCGAGTCCGATCCGGACTTCCCCAACTGAGGAGCTGGCCGTGCTTACACGACGATTGGGCGGATTAGCCATGCGCAGCGTGCTGACCTGTATGACGATCGCCGCCGGCCTGGCGGGCTGCGGCGAAGATGATACCCTGGCCATGGGTCAGGAGCGCGTCGACCCCGACGAGCCGCGCATCGCCGAACAGATGATCGAGGCTATCGAGACGATCAGCCTGCGGCGGGCGGGTGACACGGACACCGTGCGCCGCGTTAACCAGGGCAAGACCCTGGCTTGCCTCGATGCCAAGTTCGAAGTCAGCGACGGCCTGCCGCGAGATCTGCGGCAAGGGCTGTTCGCCTTACCGGCGACCTACCCGGCGGTGGTGCGGTTCGCCGACGCCAGTACCTTCGACGATCGCGATAAGGATTTTCACGGTATGTCCATCAAGGTGTTCGGTGTCTCCGGGCAGCCGCTCTGGGGCCAATCCGGACAGCAGGACTTCTTACTCAACAGCTATCCGGCCTTGTTTGCCGCCAATCCCGGGGAATTTCTGGCCTTCTTGCAAGCCGACGCTAAGGACGCGCGCTGGCGATTCCTGGTCAATCCACTCAATTGGGATTCGCTCGCCATTATCTTGAAAGGCAGAAAGCAGATTGACAGCCCCCTGGACATCGACTACTGGAGTACCACGCCTTATCGCTTCGGCAGCGACCCAGGTGCGGCGGTCAAATACTCGGCTCGTCCGTGTTCGGTAACGGGCGGCAGGCGCACTGCGAAAAAGGACAAAGACTATCTGCGCGACGCTATACAGGATCAGCTCGAACATGGCGATGCCTGCTTCCATTTTATGGTCCAGTTCCAGCGCGACCCGCAGGATATGCCGATGGAAGATGCTTCGGTCATCTGGGACGAGGATGAATCACCCTTCCGCAAGGTGGCCACGATCCGCATTTCCCGACAGAGTTTTCGTTCCGAGGAAAATATGGACCGGTGTGAGAACCGGCGGTTCAATCCCTGGCAGAGTCTGGAAGCTCATAAACCCCTGGGCGGAATCAACCGCGTCCGCCGGGAGGTTTATGCCCGCGCCGCAGAATTTCGTATCCGGCACAACCATGATCGTTAAGGCACCTCACCAGGAGGGTTTATCATGCACAGCACTGTCAAGCACTGGCTTAGCCTGTCACGTGAGGAGCTCGACGACATCTATCGACAGGCCGAACCGGGGGCCGTACCGTCTGGCGACACCACGGGTACCGCCATCGTTTACGGAAGCGTGTTTGCCCGTTATTATGCTTTTTTGGCCAGTTTGTTTGCCTGGCAGGGCAAGGTTTTCGATCTGTTTCCGCCGGACTACGACCATGGCGTACTGGTCAACAAGATTCTGCCGATGGGCCTGGGTTTGATTGTCGCCAAGGTCTATCGGGATAGCAGCTGGCTGGATGGCAAGCAAACCATCGTCATAGACTATTCCAAAACCTCGCTGGTCGCCCGCTCGATTCGTGATGAGATCCGCGAAGTCGAACCCGGCGTTTATCTGGGTAAGGTCTGGGTTAAGAGGAAACGTGTCCTCGATTTTGCCCTGACGACACCCGCGGCCCGTTAAACACCGATGTGCGCGCTCGGCAGGCCGTGCAAAAAGCACTTTGAGCGTCTGACCACATGATGCCGCAAACCGCGTTCATGGTCAGCGCGACCATAGCCGCCGGGCGTATCGATGAGCTGCGCCAGCGGCTCAACTCCATGACGATCGACGGCGGCATCGCCGATCCGGATAACGCGCTGGTGCCATTCGGCCGGTTCACACGCCTGCACATGGCCCGCTTCTTCATCCTGGAGGCCAGAACCGCCGAAGACATCGCCGAGTATGGCCAGACCCCGCGACGGTGGCCGCCAACGCTGGTGTTTCTGGGCGACTGTGACGGCCTGGAGGACAGGTTTCTTAAGGAACTGGTGGCGCAATGCGATACCGGCCTGCGCCAGATCTTTTCCTGCTGTGATGACTTCACGGCCGACGGCACCACGCTTTACCAGTGGCTTCGCCGGCACAGCATTCGGTCGGCGGCGAACTATGTGAACTGGCTTGGCCGCACCGTCGTTCAGGTCCACGAGGAAGCAGCGTTACATGCCAGCCTGGCCCGCCGCCTCAATGAACTGGTCAAGGAGACGGACACCAGCGACGTGCGCGCAGTCCGGCAAAAGCTCCTGTCCCACGTAGAATTCGAGAAATACGCCGGGCGCCTGCACTTGACGCCGACACCCAAAACGCCGGTCCGTTGGTTGATTCGTCATTACACGAACTTGGTCGCGGTGCCGCTTTTCCTTATCGTCGTCTCGCCGCTGCTCCTGCTGGCATTCGCGCTTATTGCCTTCCACCTGCGCCGCTTGGAGAAATCCGACCCGGAGATTTATCCCAGGTGTGAGGTCGAGCACATCCTGCGCCTGGCCGGACACGAAGACCACGACGTTAGCAACCAGTTCAGTGCCTTTGGTGATGTCAAACCAGGAATGTTTCGGCTGTATATAACCAGGTTTGTCTTGATATTGATCGATTATGCCGCGCGTCATGTCTTCAAGCGTGGCTTTCTCGCCCGCGTACGCACGATTCACTTCGCCCGCTGGGTATTTATGGACAACAATCGCCGCATGCTGTTCGCCAGCAATTACGACGGCAGCCACGAGGCGTACATGGACGACTTTATCAATAAGGTCGCCTGGGGCTTGAACCTCGTATTCAGTAACGGCGTGGGTTGGCCGCGTACCCGCTGGCTGGTCAAGCAAGGGGCCGAGCAGGAGACCAAGTTCAAGTACTACCAGCGCCGCCACCAGGTCCATACCGACGTTCTGGTATAAGGCCTATCCCGGTCTGACCGCAGTGGACCTGGAACGCAATCATCTTATTCGCGACGGTGTGGAGCAGCGGCAGGCCGGTGATGACGACATTCGTGCCTGGCTGGCGCTGATTTGACTGGAGCTTGCACGCCCCCATGACCCAAGCCGAGGAATTTCAGTTCCAGGACATGCAGGCCCTCCTGCGCTATGCCCACGGCCAGTTAACCGATACCTGTTTCCTGCTGCTGCGTATTCGCGACCCGGGGGCAGCAAGTGCATGGCTGAGTAGCGCACCAGTCACTAACGCCACCGAACTGGATGCCCCGCCACAAACGGCCCTGCAAATTGCGTTTACAGCTGGCGGACTGGAGCAGCTTGGCGTCCCGGAGAAGGTCATGGAAGGCTTCGCTCTGGATTTTCGCAGCAGCATGATTGAGCCCAGTCGTGCCCGTCGGTTTGGTGATACCGATAGCAATGACCCGCGGCACTGGTATTGGGGTGGTAATGAGGACAACCTGCCGCACGTACTGTTGATGTTGTATGCCCAGCCCGGCCAGCTCGGAGACTGGAAAACCGCGTTACTTGATGCTCGCTATGAGGCCGCGTTTTCGTTGAGTTACGAGTTGCCCACTAGCCGGCTGGGACCACGTGAGTCGTTTGGATTTGTTGACGGCATCAGTCAACCGGTCCTGGACTGGGGCAACGATCTGGACACAGACATCCATCGGCGGGAGCGCTATTCCGATGCGGTAAAGGTTGGCGAGATCGTGCTGGGTTACCACAACGAATATGGCGAATTTACCGACCGCCCGCTGCTGAGTGAAAACCACCACCCGCGAGCGGCGGGGCTGCCTCCGGCGCTGGACCACCCCGACCTGAGAGACCTGGGCCGCAATGGCAGCTACCTGGTGTTACGTCAACTGGCACAGGACATCCCCGGCTTCTGGACGTTTGTCAACGACCAGGCCGGCTCGGACCCGCAGCAGCGGGAACAACTGGCCGCCAAATTAGTGGGGCGTGCGCGGGATGGAGCCCCGCTGATACAGTCGCCCGACGACGAATCCCTTAACCGGTTCACGTTCGATTCGGACCCGGACGGTGTGCAGTGCCCTTACGGGGCGCACATTCGGCGCGCCAATCCGCGTACGGGGGATTTCCCGCCGCAGGTATCCGGTTTTTTCTCCCGCCTGATCAGTATCCTGGGTTTCGGCAGGCGGCATATTTATGACGATTTAATCGCCTCGACGCGCTTTCATCGATTATTACGTCGCGGCCGCAGCTACGGTGACCCCGTGGCGCCAGAGGATGCCGTCGGGTCAAGCCAGGCGGGCCATGAGCACGGCTTGCAGTTTATCTGTCTGGTAGCCAACATCACCCGCCAGTTCGAGTTCGTGCAAACCGCCTGGATCATGAGTCCGAAATTCGCGGGGGTACAGAACGAGAGCGATCCATTGCTGGGCAACCGCGAGCCTACGTTCAACGGTGATGCCACCGACCAGTTCCGCATTCCAGACGCGGACGGGGCCGCGCGTTGTCTCAAGGGGTTACCGCAGTTCGTTACGGTCAAAGGTGGCGCCTATTTCTTTTTGCCCGGGCTGGCGGCCCTGCGCTACATCGCCGGCTGCGCTGCCGCGACCGAGGAGGCGAAGGCGTGAGAACGGACTCGCTGCGCTACCGTATCCTGCATGGTATTCACCGCATGCTGGTAAAGGCCATGCACATCGAACGCCGGCTGGAGCCCTGGTTCCGCCCGGCACTGAACTACATCGCCAGGGAGCCCACCGCCCGGTTCCTGCAGTTCCTGATCAATGTTCGGCGTGTCAACCACCACCTGGGCCTGGCCGAGGAAAAGGCGTTCGATTGGGAAGAACAGGCCCTGGACGACATCATCGATCAAATGGCCGATCAGATGCGTGGCTATTTCAAACCAGGCGGGTATCAGCGAGCCGGAAATACCAAAACCCACGGGCTGGTACGCGCTACGGTAACGATTCGCGACGGGTTGCCCGAGCATATGCGCAGGGGCGTCTTCGCGACGACACGCAGCTATCCAGCCTGGGTACGTTTTTCCGGACCGGGGCCGTACGAGCCTGCGGACATTGACGATGTCGGTTTCTGCAGTATGGCCGTCAAACTGACGGATGTGCCCGGACCCAAACTCATGGACGAGGAAAAATATACCCAGGACCTCATCGCGGTGTGTACACCCACGTTCGTGACACCTGACACCAAGGCCAATGCGAGGCTGCAGTATTGGAGCCTGCTGGACATGCCTTTGTATTATTTCTTTGATCCCCGCGACTCGCATATTCGTGACTTTTTCATGCAGGCCTTATGGAACGAAACCATTTTCAATCCGTTGGGACATCGATTCTGGAGCTGTGTCCCCTATCTGCTGGGGGAGGGGCAGGCCATGCAGTATTCGTTCGCGCCCAAGACCAAAGTAGAGACGCATATTCCCGGACTGCCGTTCGGCTCACCGCCGCATAACTACCTGCGCGAAAACATGATCAAGACCCTTGCACGCACGGATGTGGAGTTCGACCTGCTGATCCAGGTGCAGACCGATCCGCACAGGATGCCGATTGAAAACAACGCCGTGCGCTGGCCGGAAAAGTTGTCGCCCTTCGTGCCTGCAGCAACGGTGCATATACCCAGACAGGACTTCGACAGTGCGGCGCAGTTTGAATTTACCAAAAAGCTCAAATACAACCCCTGGCATTGCCTGCCCGAGCACCGGCCGCTGGGCAATCAAAGCCGGGCGCGGCGCCGGATGTATCAAACCTTGTCCAATTTCCGGCAGGAAATGAATCGGGTCGAGCATTACGAACCCGATGGCAGTGAGACCTTTGGTATTCAGCCAAGCCGCCCGTCGTAGCCCTGTGGCCCGCAACAGTAGAAATCCGTTATTTCTAGAGACGTGGTGTCCTGGTCCAGCGAATCTTTCGGTTCACCGTCCGAACCATAACATTCTGAATCGATAGCCCTTATCGTAACCTTCAACCGAAAACTCTCAAGAACTCGTTTTCGGAGGTCACGATGCTCACCACACCGCAGCCACCGCGGATCCCGCAGGGTCAAAATACTCATGCAGCTTCCCGACGGTAATATTTCAGTAGCCCACCTAAGCGTTCCTTACATTGGACTGATCCGTCAACACGATTCTTTGCTTGCTTGGCGGTTGGAAATAACAGTACGTTGCCTTTACCCTGATGATTTCGTTCGGCATGATAATGGACCAGGTAATCATGCAGGGCTCTTCTTAACGATTTTTCGCCAAACAGAATCAGTTTCGACAAGCATTCATCCTTGACCGATTTTACCCAGCGCTCCGCAAACGCATTCAGATTCGGGCTGCGTGCAGGAAGTGGCAGCGTTTTGACATCACCCAATTCGATGATATCCCGAAATGACTCACAGTAAGTGACCAACCCGCGCAGCGTCAGTACCTCCACCGTGAAGAAGTCTGTACCCGCAAGGACAGACATATGTGCACGGATGAAGTCGCTCCACGTTGTCGTGCGTTTGCGCTCCGGTGCAGGCAAAATACCGTGGCACTGCAGAATATTTCCGACCGTTTGATCGGATAGCCTGTGGCCTAGATTCGCCATGGCGCCCACGATGCGGTCGTAACCCCAATCCGAGTTCTCTTTGGCCATGCGCACTACCATTTGTTCTATTTCACCATCAATTCTGGGGCGACCCGGATATCGGCGCGATTTGGAACCGTCGAACTTGCGCGCTACCAGCCTCCGGTACCAGCCCAGGAGGGTATCGCGTTTCACAACATTAGCCACATCCTCTAAGGCTTTACGGCCCAGACGATACGCTATTTCCGCAAGTGTCATTCGCTCCGCGTCAGTGAGACGCAACGGCGTCTTGAGTTGCGCTTTGAGGATTCGGTTTTCGGCAACCAGATACTCATTTCGCAATAGGAGTTCCTGGTCCACTGTCCCGCTGATATAGGCCAGTATCCGCGCCCAATCCATACTCAATTCCCCAAGTCCGATTAACATCAATCGCTAGATTGTAGGCCAAATATGCGGCTATTCACAAAAGACCATGACCGAGACATCATATGTTAAACTGTTAATATATCAACGCGGATGAGTTTTTGACCTCACGGGTACGGCGACCAGTTGTTCGGACCGGGACGCTTGAGCAGGACCTCGCAGACGACCTCGCGCAGCTCATGCGGACTCATGTCTTCGCCCTTGGCAATCAAAAGTACCGCAGCACGAAGGTCTTCCGGCGCGTCTTCGCGCACGGTGATCTCAGGGGCCGCTCCTTCATATCCATGTCGCGATGTAAAGCTGGACATCGAAACTCTCCTAACCACGCTCTCTTACTAAGCCCTGATGACATTTCGCGCAAGTTAAGAATTAATCTTCACCTCGCGCGATCGGCACCGTCTTAACGTGCGCCTCGATCGCCTCGACGACATTCTTTGCGATCGGAAGATTCCGCTTCTCCGCCTGCCAGTATTCATGGAACCGGGCGACGGTCTCACGCGCTGTTTCAAGAACGAGGGTTTCAGAGAGCTTGGCGCGCGCAGCCAGATGCAAGAGCTCATCTTCGGAGAATTCATCAAAGCGCTTTGTCCGACTGAAATTCAACGCCGCCTTTTTGTCGGGAATGTACGGGATCGTCGATACAAAATCATATGCCGGGGCGAGCGCTGCGTGTCTGCGGTCGGGATAGATCAAGGACCAGTTTTTCAGATGCATATCGGCATTGCCGATCAACGTGTTGAAGGTCAACCGGCGAATAAACTCGGCAACGTCGTCATCGCCGCTTTCAATGCCAATAACCGCTGCTATATTACGCGCACTGGCCTTTTTGTATTTTTCGAGAGGATAGACACCGAACACCTGCGCGAAGTCCTCGATGTGAACGGCGCTTCCGTCTTCCAGCCTGTCAAAGCGCTGAATGGCGAGCGCCTGACCTTCCAGAGCGCCGAGACCTTCCGGGAGGTTCTTGATCGCGTCAACATCAACCAGATGAAGCGCTGGCACATCCATACCGATGAGCCGCGCCAGTGTCATCATGGAATATTCGTTCTCGGGCACGCCCGCGAACTCACGGGACGGCAGCTTGATGATCCACGAACCGCCGACGCCCTTCGCCGGAATGGT
This sequence comes from uncultured Gammaproteobacteria bacterium, assembly GCA_963814945.1. GTDB lineage: Bacteria > Pseudomonadota > Gammaproteobacteria > DSM-19610 > DSM-19610 > Thiogranum. Next base: position 7,212 of record CAWFEQ010000010.1, on the reverse strand, counting down.
CAGCCCACCGCGCGCCTCGTGAATGGCAGAAAATTTAAGCTGCACACCGGCGAGTGAAAAGCGCAGCGCGTTCTCATGCCGATCATGACCATCATCGTCGGCATCATCATGGGCATCAGGCGGCCATGCCTTGCCATCAGCAGGCCTGATCGTAATAGCCCCTGGCAAATCGCTACCGAGCACCCAGAGCAGAAAGAAATCGCGCGCGGGATTCACACCGGCGCGTTCTGCCAGATAGGTACGCATATGCCCTTCCGGCAGCAGATTGGAAAAGAACGGCATGACCTTGGTCTGAGTCGGCTTGAACTCTGTTATCAACCCGCCAAGCTGGTCCTTGAAACCCAGCCCGAGCACCGGCCGGTTTTCATTAGCGATATAATCTTCGTTGAAGGCAAAGAGTATACGGTCACCGCTAACGCGGGTCAGCGTGCCAATTGGCTCACCATAGAGCAGGACATCAAGGACGGTGACATCAGCCATGATCGTCCTCATCCAGGCTATAGGCCGGGCGCACCGGCTCACTCTCGGCGCTGTCCGCTATGCCGTGAGCGAGCGCATTGCGCACGGTACGAAGCTGCGAATACGCTTCGCGGAGCGCGTTCAGACCCGCCGTCGTATCTTTAAAGGCCTTCACTGCTGTAAAGGCATTGCGGATGGCTTCCAGGTCGTGCCGGGGAATCCGAAAATGCTGAAGCTCGCGCACCTGACGCTGAAGCTGGGCCAGCTCCGTCAGCGACGGATACAACTCTGAAAGATTGGCAACACTGTCCTGAAGACGCTTCAGCTCTTTGAGCGTCTGTCGCGAAGCATCGTCGGTGGCACCCAGGGTGCTTTCGGCGCTGGATCGTACAATCGCCTGAACGGCAGAGGTCGCCTTGCGCGGCACAAGCATCAGCTCCAGATCAAGGACACGCCCCAGCTCCACCAGACTGGAAACCCGGAGATCGACCGCGCCGCTCTCAATTTTCGAGATATGGCTTTGCGGCACGCCCGCCTTCTCACTCAAGGCGCGCTGACTCAGGCCCCTGGCCTCACGGGCGGCCTTGATGGTCCTGGCTATATGTTCGATCGCATAACTCATTTTGATACACTTTTATATATCACGTACACTATAAGATGTATAATACTATATCCCTTTACAAGACAAGACTCAAGGATTGATCTATCAAAGCAGATCTATACTTAAATATGATATGCCATTATATATCATTCATCAGCCGGCGAGATCCATAAAACTCCTCTGGGCCGGGCAACACGGCCACCATCCATAAACACCGACCCCAACAATCTTCCGGGGCGTTGCGGGGTGTCCCCGCAGACGGGGGTGCGGCGAAAACACCAAAGCAGGTCCGTCCAGGGGGAAGGCCTTCCCCCGTGCCTTCCCACAGCCCTGCGGAGAATATCGGCCATAATCTCCGCAGAATATGCGGAGTATAAGCGCCTGTATCTACGCGAAAAACCGGACTGGTCCGTCTATACCTGGGATGAAAAAGGCCTGGCGACCCCGCTCGCCAAGGTTTCCCGCAAGCAAGGGCGGCGGCTGGGCGACTCGGTTTTGCCCTGGGCAGTGACCGGGGCGAAAAACCGCCCCGGTCTAAGTCGTTACCACCACGAGTCATAGAAGACTGTCTGACCGGCGGCAATCGCCTGCCTCGCCTTGGCGATAAACGCCAGGTCGTCATCGATTTCACGGCCATCGGATTCACCGAAGAAGAAGCCTTCGGTATATGGCAGATCGCCGCCCTTCACATCGGCCTCAAGCCGATCAAGGTCACCGGCACTCAGCACTACGGGCACACAGTTGAACCTGTCGGACGATCCGCCCTTCTCATAATAGAGCGCCTCCATCCAGCCGTGCAGGTTCGGATGCTTGCGCCAGTAATGCAGCTCGGCAGCAATCCCCACCTTGAAGTCCACCGCATCCGCGACGGCTTCCGTTGTCGTCATTGCGTACATATCGAGTCCCATGGCGAAGGGCACCAAATCTTACAACAACCGACCGATTCCTCATGGGCTTCTGGTCGCTTTTTCTTCGACCGACGCGCATCGCCAAAGTCGCTATGAGTATTCGGCCATCCACGTTGTTGAGATTCCAGCAAGACTTGGTACGTCGTAAGTATCGTAGACTGTTTTCTTCAAAGAAAATAACGAAGCCAGGACCTAAAGGCCCGTCTGAACCACTCATTCACGCCATTGTTGAAGTCAAACGCCGCAACCCACGCTTTGGTTGCCCCCGGATCGCATTAATCATTTCCAGGACATTTGGTATCGAAATCGACAAACATATCGTTCGACGTGTCCTGCTCAAACACTATCATCCAGATTTGGCGGCAGTGGCCCTTCGTGCCTCACCTTCCTTGGTCATATGAAAGACAGCCTTTGGAGTGTCGATCTTTTCCGATGTGAGTCTATTCGGCTCAAAAGCCATTGGGTGCTGGTAGTGATGGATCAATTTACCCGCCGTCTCATCGGTTTCGGTGTGCATGCCGGTGACGTCGATGGTATCGCAGTTTGCCGTATGTTTAACCAAATCATTTCAGGAGAAGAGCCACCCCGCCATCTAAGTTCTGAACATGATCCACTATTCGAGTATCACCGATGGCAAGCGAACCTCCGTATTCTTGAAATTACTCCCATCAAAACCGTCCCCTACACCCCGATATCACATCCATTTGTCGAGCGCCTGATCGGTACCATTCGTCGTGAGTTTCTCGATCAGACGCTCTTCTGGAATGCCGTCGATCTGGAGAGAAAGCTTGAAGCGTTCCAGGCTTATTACAACCACAACCGCTCACATGCTTCACTCGAAGGCGATACGCCTGCACAAGTTAGTGGTGAATCCAAACCTAAGACTGCCAATCTGCTACATTACCGATGGCAACCACATTGCCGCGGGCTCGTCCAACTTCCATTGGCGGCTTAGTTACGAATTCGAGACCCACATGTTGATATCTCGGTACCGATGAGTTTTTTGACCACACGCCGTGCGTTCGTCGAAGTCAGATACGACGACACCAGCGAAGAGATCAACGGCAAATCGCTGGACAGTACGACCTGTTCTTAACGCTGGGTTAGCGCCGGGATCTCTGATCAATGCATTAACTCGGTAATGCGGACACATTAACCAAGGAAGGTTTGGCTCAATTGGAGCTTCCTTAACTTGAGCAAGCTAGGCCGGTAAAAGCAAACGGGCACCGTGTTTGCTTTTACCGGCCTCGGTCAGAGCGGAAAACCCGGCCCGCTACCTTATAGGCCGCGTCTTCACAACGTTTCTATTGGGTGATCACCGGAACGATGGCGGGAAGGAACGGAACCACCAAGCTCGATCTGCCCGTATTGGTATCGAACAGTTCCATACTCGAGTTAACCGACTGTGCACAACGCAACGTCGTTACGGCCCCACCTCGGCACTGCGTCACAGCGTAAACCGTCATGCGCCCACCCGGGGGGATACCCAGTTTTTCTCCCGAAATCGCCAGGGACCCTACCTTGCCGGGTGCGACATCTATCATTGTACTCAGCAGAAGGTTACCGGATGCATCGAACAGGCCGACCGTCACCGGGATGACCGCTGTCCGCCCTGTCGGATCCGGCGCCTCGGATACGTGTATCGCCACCGACTCGGTATCGGTCAAACCGACCGGCATGGACAGCGGCGGCTCGGGCTGGGGATTAAAGGCGCTGGCTGAGCCGAATACGCCAAGGCCTGCGACCAGTGCCGCAATTGTTAACCATGCACATTTTGTATTACGCATAACTTTTCCTCTCTGACGGTAATGGCCTTCAACGGGCCGTGAATGAAATGCCCGCAAACGTGCAAACAGTCCGCACGATTCCAAGGCATGTGGAACGCACATCGCTACGAGTTCCGACCAGTCATCAAATCGGAAGGTATGGAAAGAATAAGCCCGCTTGATTTCAATGGTCAACGTGTGCGTCTCGAATTCATAATTCTGCCGTTGAAACGGGTCGTTGCGCAATCTTGCTGCTCTCTGCCAACTTACTCTAAACTCCGCCAGGATGAAGAACATATTCATTCTCCTGGCTCACCTGCTCACCACCGCTGCGAAACTCCTCGGCCCAGGTGGCGCAAAGGCCATCATTGCCGAAACCCTGCTCCTCAAGCAGCAACTGCTGGTTGTCACACGTTCCCGTCGACGCGCGCCAAATCTTTCAACGACCGACCGATTCCTCAGCAGCTTGACCACTCAATTTCGCATAGGGGGATTCGTGTCCTGAAATCACCACCGAGGACCCCGAAAGCCAACAGCCTCTGTGAACGCGTCATCGGCACACTTCGCCGAGAATGCCTTGACTACTTTATCCCGATAACCGGATCCCATCTACGATGTGTCACACAGAACTGGGCATCTCATTACAACAAAGGCCGACCCCACTCGAGTATTGGTCCTGGCATACCTGCCCCGCCACCCGATCTCCCAGTCGCGCCACAAATACATCGACATCGCATTCCAATGCATCTTAAGGTGGTGGCCCGCCCTATCCTTGGTGGCTTACATCATGACTACGGCCTACTCCCGAATGCTGCTTAAATATTTGCGGACCACAAGGGTGAAAAGGTTCGACGGAGTCCGCAGACGCTTTTTTCATCGGAAGCGCGTCACAACCAGTAGTTCCCGCTTGAGGAGTAGGTTCTCGGCAATGACAGCTTTTGTGCCACCGGGACCAAGGAATTTTGCGACGGTTTGTCAGCAGGTTCGGAAGTCACCGAATGCGGGGCTTTTATCTTCTATACCCACGGCGAACAAGATATCCTGATTGTTCGAACTCTGCACAAACGCATGGATGTCGTGCGCAGTTTTCAGAACTAACACTGTCCAAGCCAGCCCGCCAAGGCGATTATGAGGAGGCGGAAAGGTTGTAGGATGCCGGTCATTGTATGAACAGATTACCCGCAAATTTGCCTGATAATATTATTCTACGGCCCGTTCGAATATTTGCACCATACGGGGTAGAGCCTATAAATAACCTGTTTTCTGCATAAACACCGACATAGTTATGCAACTACAGGGTAAATATAATTTCTCCTTCTCAATTCCCAACAAATTTCTACCAGATCCCCCTCGATGGGCTCATTTAACTGTGCGTGGGGTGCGTTTATTGGGAACGGTAGTGCACCCCTGACGTTGCTCGATTTGCGGTTGTATGGCCCCTTTTATTGGACAACTGATACCGTCGTTTCGCTAAGTCACCAGTCAGACCGTTACAGGGTACTGCCGCGTTTCTTTGTGTCTCTCGCAGGCTAATCCCGCTGTTGATCGATGTGTGATAAAGAATTCGGCACGCACAGGGCAATCGCCACCGGCATGAGAGCCCGCCATACAGAGTATAACTTGCGGATTCCGAACAATATTATGACGGGCGTCGACATAGCACCAGCCACCCGATTACAACGCCAAATAATCAGTTTAGTGCAAATCATTCGTAGATTAATATACGCAATTCACGTATGGTCCGCCAATGTTGCTTGTCTTCTTTGAGACTCCGTTGTTCACACGGTTGCTACCGGACTATTTGGACGACGACGGTTATCGAAGGCTACAGAGAGCGCTGCTCGAAAATCCGGAAAAAGGTGACCTGATGCCGGGCACTGGCGGCTTTCGCAAATTGCGTTGGCAAGATCCGCGACGTGGATAGGGCAAGCGCGGCGGACTGCGGGTCATTTACTATTATTTGACGGCGAACCGCCGAATCTGGTTATTCACTATTTACGACAAAGACGAGTTAGCAGACCTTAGCGCCGATGAAAAACGGGCATTGAAGAAAGCCATACAGGCGGAGCTGGCTGCCCGAGGGCGAAAACGATGACCAAGAAACGAAACTTGTACGATGAACTGATGAAAGGTGTCGAAGCCATGCGCCAACAGCGCGAGGGAAAAGTTACCTTGCGCACGCATGAGGTAGAAGAACTTCCCCCCCTACAGATTGATGCTGATCTGATTCGTGAGACGCGCGAGAGCCACAATGTATCAAGGGCTGTATTTGCACGCCATCTACGTGTTTCTGTCCGTACGCTTGAGAACTGGGAACAGGGTCGTGCGAAGCCCAATGCGCAGGCTGCTGCGCTCATTCTTATGGTACGCAAATATCCAGACACTTTGAAAAAGCTTCAGTCGCTCACCGAAGAAGCTGCATAGCGGTATTGTTTTCGTTGGAACCCCGCGTAGTCAAAATACTCATGCGGCTACTGTCGAGTTCTCCGTTACCAAGAGAGTACGCGAGAGTAGCTGTCCCGGTAGGGTCGAGGACTGGCGCGGTAATCCACTAGGTGAACCCTTGTCTGCATTCGGGGTTTCCTCCTTCGTGCCCGTGTAGGGTTTACCGTAATCCCGTTTCCAGCCCCCGCCTCATCGCACGCAGCAAGCGGATTTGGAGAGTAGCGGCGGGAATCCCCGTAGTGGGTACGTCCCACCGCCCTCGTAGAACCGAACAGGGTGCGTTACACCATTCGGCTCCCAGCCTGAGTCTTCCACAACGGGTCGGGATACAGATTATGGCGGATACGCACCGGGGGTAACCAACGACTATGCAGCGTCGTCCGAAATCGGGCCCAGTCCGTTGAGCGCCGTTGACTACGGCGGTTCAGCCATTTGTATAACAGACGACTGGCGACGTAAGCATACGCCGCCAGTTGCCGGTAATTACCGCTGACACCATAGTATTGGATATGACCCTGCATATACTGCCGAAAACAGCGCAGCATCGCCGTGCCACCGCGGACCCACAGTGATCTCAGACGCTCGCTGAGCGCCTGAAGCTTGCGATGGAACCGCTTGCGTTCGGTTCGCCGGCCAACGACAAAATACCCTCGACGACTGCGATGCACATAATGCGTGAAGCCGAGGAAGTCGAACGTGTGCCTGGTGAATTAGTAATTTCGAGCTGCAAACAATAACCTGGACGGACTTGCCGTGGATGGCGGGTTACCCTCCCCTGCTCCACCATGAAGGACCTGCTGATACTCCTCATCCATCTACTGACCACAATCGCCAGGCTCTTGGGACCCAGCGGTGGCAAAGTCATTGTCGCCGACAGCCTGCTCATGAAGCAGCAGCTCCTGATCATGAACCGCACCCGGCGGCGTGCGCCCAATCTCTCGGCACTGGACCGCTTCCTGCTCGGTTTCTGGTCGCTGTCTCTCAGCCCACGACGTATCCAGCGGGCTGCCCTGATTATCCGGCCCTCGACGTT
>CAWFEQ010000009.1:0-315687 GCA_963814945.1 uncultured Gammaproteobacteria bacterium | reverse complement strand
TCGGCCCGCGGACCCAAAGTGATGCGTAATGGGCTTGACGCCAGTCGAAGACGGATGTCCAGGTCCGACGCTTGATCTCACAAACGATCGGTCATTTCAGGAACATGGTACCGCCCCTGCAGGCGCAAAGTCCAGTCAGCACCATTCTGCGGCTTTTCGACGTTGTAAAACGCCTGCGTCTGGAAGTTAACCGGCAATTTGCCGAAGCGGACGATTTTACCCACGCCGCCGCCCAGCGGCACGGTCCAGCGATCGTTGCTGTTCGCTTCCCAGTCAGCGGTAATGATCGGCGCAGCAGTGAGATACGTGCCGCCAGGAAAATTGTAATTGATGAAGGGCTGAAGCAGAAAGTTATTGTAGCTCGGATCGTGATTCGAACTGCTGACTGACCAGACGTTGTTGGCGAGCGCGCCGTACACCCAGTGGCCGACGATTCGCAGCGCCACCGCGGAAGGCCCGAGCCCCCAACGGTCGTTGCCCAAGACCTTGTCGGTGTTGGAGGGCAGCTGAACGATCGGACCTACGCCCCAGATCAGTCCTTTGGCGTTGGCCGGCGACAGGAAGGCGGTGAACTCGATGTCACCGAGCCCGTTCGTGCGGCCCTCTCCCGGAGCGAAACCGGGCTGAGAGATTACCGGGACTATTGTGCGGGTGATCAGGTTTCAGTCGGGGCCCAGGCTGACCGGGATGACCGGCTGAATGTTCAGCACGTTCTGCGTCTTTTCCTCCGGTCCGACATTGAAGTTGATGTTGTCCTGAAAAGGTACACTAATGAGGTTGGCCACGGGGTTCTGGGCCGCCTTGGCCAGCGCTTCGTTGCTCTGCGCCGCCCGGGCGGGCGAACCCGGGGCGAACAACGGGCCGAGCAGTACAATCACACCGACCGCCTTGCGTAATATTATAGTTTTCGTGCCAGTACTCTTCATAAGCCACCACGGCGACAGCGCGTATTTCAGATATGCCGCACAATACACGAGCGGCTGATTAGTGTCATCGGTCCAATATGCACATCTTAGATCTGGAGATGCCGGACTTCCACTTGGGTTAATAGCGGTCAATCGGTCTATGTGAAAACGGACCCACGAGACACCCACCGCGCGAACCGAACCGGGCCGTGCGGCTAGCCTCGGCGCGGGTACGTCCGGCGTGCCGGCTTCTGGCAAAGATTGGGCGCGACCTCCAGCGCCCACGTCCTGCAAAGGTCCTTGTCGTCTCGCTTCAGGGTGGCGGCCGAGGGGCGCGCTCCGTCGACCACCCCTCGGTTCAGGGCATGCCTAATCCCGCCCTCTTGCGCCCATCTCCGCGACCTGCTTCATCTGCTCCTCGGTCATCTCCGGCGGACCCGGCTTGAAAGTGATCTTGTTAATCGTGCCGGTGAAGCGGAACGGCGGCTGGTAGTCGCGATCATCGACGCCGGTGCGGGTGTCGTAGCCGACGTCCATCCATTCGTCAACGGCCTCCAACGCCGGCACCGTGTGCGGTATCGTCTGCTTTGCCACCTCCTCGCCGTCCACCGTCAGCACGCCGGTGCCGCCCTTGGCGATACCCGGGCCGTCGTACTTGAAGTCGAATACCACCGTGTGCCGGCCGGGTGGAATCGCCTGGGCGCCCTCCCAGCGGAAGCGCCGCAGGTCCACCAGGTTGTAGGTAAAGACCGGCTTGCCCTTCAGCAGGTACAGGCCCCAGCCGTCGAAGCGGCCGCCCTCGGTGATCAGCATGCCTTCGGCCCCGCCCTGCGGAACGTCGATATCAGCGGTGATCGTGAAGTCGCGGGCAACGTACGGCGGCATGGCGCCCAGCGCGATCGAGATCGGACTGTCGTAGTTGAACTCGGTCATGCCGGGCGAACCGCTCGGCCGCGGCTGCAGGATGCGCTGGAAGCCCTCGTTGTCGAGCGGGAACACGTTGTACTTCCACGCCTCCTTGTCGAACAGCGCCTGCATCTCCTTGAGCTTCTCCGGATACTTCTTCGGAGACGTCATCGAACTGCGTCCAGTCCTTGGTGAGGTCGTACAGCTCCCACTCGTAGTCGAGCGGGTCCGGCAGCTTGGTGCCCGGATTGTTGTCCCACGGCGCGACCTCCACCTTGGTGTTGGCGATCCAGCCGTCATGGTAGATGGCCCGCTCGCCGAGCATCTCGAAGTACTGAGTGTGGTGTCTCGTCTGCGCGTTGGCGTTGGCCTTGTCGAAGGTGTAGACCATGCTCACGCCCTCGATCGGCTTCTGCTTGATGCCGTCGACCTCTTCGGGTGCAGGAATGCCAGTGGCTTCGAGGATCGTCGGTACGACGTCGATCACGTGGTGGAACTGGTTGCGGATCCCGCCCTTGTCCTCGATGCGTGCCGGCCAGGAGATGACGGCGCCGCTGCGCATACCGCCGAAGTACGAGGCGATCTGCTTGGTCCACTTGTACGGCGTGTCGAAGGCCCAGGTCCAGGCCACCGACATGTGCGGCGCGGTCTCGGGCCCGCCCCACTTGTCGTAGAAGGCCATCTGGTATTTGACCGGGACCTTGACGCCGTTGTACGCGGCGAGGTCGTTGGGGGTGCCCTCCACCGTGCCCTCGGCACTGTTGCCATTATCGCCCTGCAGCCAGATGATCAGGGTGTTGTCGAGCTTGCCCTGACGCGCGATCTCGTCAATCACGCGGCCGGTCTCGTAGTCGTTGTAGGCATGGTAGGCAGCGAACACCTCCACCTGCCTGATATACAGCTTCTTCTCTTCAGCCGTCAGCGTATCCCATTCGGGAAGATTGGCCGGCGCACCGGAGGGCCACGGCGTCAGCTTGGCATCGGGCGGGATCACGCCGAGGCGCTTCTGGTTGGCGAAGATGGTCTTACGCAGCTCGTTCCAGCCCTTGTCAAAGAGGTGCATGTTGTGAATCTTGTCGATCCACTCTTTGGTCGGATGGTGCGGCGAGTGCGTGGCCCCCGGCGCGTAGTAGAGCAGGAACGGCTTGTCGGGGTGCGTGGCATTGGTTCGGCGCAGCCAGCCGATGGCGTCGTCGGCCATCGCGGTGATCAGATTCCAGGTGCCCGGGGGCTGGTCCTTCCACGGAAAGATCGCCGTGTGATTGCGGAACAGGTACGGGGTCCACTGGTCGGTCTCGCCCACCGGGAAGCCGTAGAAGTACTCGAAGCCGTAGCCCGAGGGCCACATGTCGAACGGCCCGACCTCGGTCGTGACCCATGCCGGCGTGTTGTGGTTCTTGCCGAACCACGAGGTTGCATAGCCGTTGTCCTTGAGGATTGTCCCAATGGTCGCCCGGTCCTTGCTGATGATGGCGTCGTAGCCCGGATACCCGGTGGCCACCTCGGAGATCACGCCGTAACCCATTGAGTGGTGGTTGCGCCCGCTTATCAGCGCGGCGCGCGTCGGCGAGCACAGCGCGGCGTTGTGCATCGCCGTGTAGCGCAACCCGTTGGCGGCGAGTTTGTCCAGCGTCGGGCTCGGGATCACGCCGCCGAAGGTGCTCGATGTACCGAAGCCGGAGTCGTCCACGAGGACCAGCAGCACGTTCGGCGCACCCTTGGGCGGCACCACGCGTGGCGGCCACCATGGGACGGAACCCTTGGTGGTTTCCCTGATCACGCCGCCGAACTTCGGCGCCGGCGCGGGCAACTTGTTGCCCGGGATGGTGGTCGTGGCGCTCGGCGAGCCGGCCGCGCCCGTCGTTTCCGCGGCGGTGGCTGGGACCACCAGGACAGCTGACAAGAGCCCCACCAGCATTGTGGCTCCCCGCGATACGGTCCTCATTGCGTTTCCTCCTTCTCTCGAGCTGTGAGCAGCCGGAATAATAGACACACTATTTCGTGATGTCATGGTAACCAAATAGCCAGCGGCTGTGGCGCCGCCACCGGGATTCCCCGACTGCTCGCACCGGTGCCCGCAGTCATACGGTTACCTGATATTGCACTGCTTCTTGATCTCGGCGATTTTCGCCTCCAGTTTCCTGTTGTACTCGCCGGTGCCGATCTCAAGGCTCTCTTTCTCACTGCGCCCAAACAGGTGCGCCACGGCGCCTATGGGAATAATCGAGCTGGCACCGTCTTCGACTTCCTGGGCCGTACGGGCTTTCTCGCTGGTCAGAAGTTTTATATCAGACTGTGCGATGCTGCAGTCGATTGGTCGGGCCAAACTCGCCTGTACCTGTTTCTCGGGCGCCGGGGCCTTAGCTGCGCAGCCAGTCAGGAGTGCGACAGCAAAAGCACATGCCAGGACCCAGAAGTGGGGGCGTTCAATCGTTTTCATAGTTGGAATCTCCCTGAACCTATCTCTCGTTAATTTCTTGTCACTGACTCGTTGATCCGAACTGAAGCCCAATGCAGGAATAAAAAAACAACTCTAAACAATAGGTGAATAATCAGCGCATAGTGTCTTCACGCTGCCTTCACATTTATGAATGTCCGTCATCGGTCGTTGCCGATCGACCGCTGAGGTCTGAAGATCAGTTTCCAGCGCAAGTGGGACATTCAATCCCCTGCAACGTGATGTTAGGTGACCGAAACCTTGCCCTCACTGAACCAATTCGATCTCGCTCGGCCGCCACTCCTTCGTGAAGAACGGCTCCAGGGGGCTGTAGAGTCGCAGAAGCGTGAACCAGCCCTTGCCGGGCATGGTCTGAATCCAGTTGCCGCGCGGCACACCCTCGGGCTGCGTCGGGGCGAAGTAGATCGTGGTTGAGCCGTCGCCGCTGGCTTCGGCAGCTGGCGACGGATAGTTCTGGCTCCCGGCACGGGGGTAGCGTTGCGGCGTGTCGAGCATCGACCTCGACTGGTTGTCGTACAGGGTGAACGACCAGAACGCCCGTGCGGGAATGTTCTTCGGGAGCGTCACTTTGTACGTCTTGCCGCCGTCGTAAGGGTTACCGTCGGAATCGAGGAAGCCCATGAGATACTGTGAGCCGACGCCGGGAATGCGCATGATCATGCCGGGCGAGTCGAGCGTATAGCCATAGTAAAACGCGGTACGCGAATCGAGCGTGCGCGCCCCGGTGGGCGGATACGGCTTGAACATACCTTCACGGGTGAATTCGGGCGGCGGGGTCTCGAAGTTCGCGCCGCCTTGAAACAGCATATTGCCCCACATTGAGCCCGGGTAGTACGACCATTCCGGATGCGCCACGGCGTAACGCCAGTTGAGCATGCGTCCGGCGGCGTTGCCCACCGCCGCGGCATCGGTAAGAATCTTCTTCATCCGCGCATCGGGCTTGAAAGGCTTGCCCTTGACGATGCCGATAGCGGCCAGTTGCCCGGCGAGTTCCACATCGTAACTAGTGGCCGGCTCCTGCTGCACGTTGGCGCTGATCATCTCGAAGAACGTGTAGTCGTTGGGGGGGATCGTGTTGAACGACTTGCCGCTGCCTTCGATGAACCTGGTTTCGGGAACTGGCGGGTTCTTGGCGAGTTTGACGTCACCCTGGAGGGCGGTGGCGATGCTCGTGCCGACGCCGCCCGGTGTATAAGCATAGATCTTGAGGTGCTTCTTGATGTTCTCGACCGCCGGCTTGGGATCGTCGTTCACAAGAAATGCGCGCGCTGCGTACAGCACACGATTGGTCTTTGAATGTGCGACGAAAAAGCCGCCCTCGGGCAGCGGGCCGTCGTAGCCTGGCGGCACGATCAGGTACTTGCCGCCTTCACCGCGATCGGGGCCGGGAAACCCGATATCGATGATCCAACTGAACCACATGTCGTTGATGGTACCGAGTCCCTTGGGCGGCTGCTCGATGACCATCGGCCCTTTCGACAGGTTCACCACAGCCACGTAGTAAACGGTATCTGCGTTGGCGGTGAGGAATAGCGACTTGGCGTCCATCAACTCCGAGTAGATGATCACCGTGTTGTCGTCAGCGCCGATACTTTGGAAGCCTTGACCGATCGCATATGCCGACGCGCCGCGAAAACTGTTGTTGAAGACGTTCAGGGCGCGCGTGAAGTCGAGCGCGTCGCGCACCTTCTCGGCTGTCTCAACAGTCGGCGCACCGTCGTTGTACTCAAGCGTGCCGACACGGGTCTGGACTTGGTCGGGCGTGGTGATCTTCGGGGGGATTCCGGTGCTTGTCTGCGCCGCGGCCAAACGGGTCAAGGCCAACATGGCGACGGCCGCGATAACCGGCAAGTGCCTGATGAGCGACTTCATAGTTTCACCTCCATTGTTTTTGGACGAGGGTTATAATTACTGGACGTGCGTCTTGCGGTTTCAGCTCCGTGCCGCGATCGTCGCAGGACAAGGCGGTTAGGACCGGATGAAAGGATTTCGTGCCCGAGTGTACGCTCGCAGACCGGGACATTGCTACCGTCAACGTCGGATCGATATACGTCAATTAGCAACTTCCGACCCAAAGTAGCCGTTTGTATAAGAAGACTGGACGACCGCAATGTACTGGAATTGGTGATTCCCGAGGCTAGTCTTTGCCGTCAATGTCGCCACGCCAAATATTTTTATAACAAAATATCCTTAAACTTACTCAGGCTGACCAATGTGCTAGCCTGATACCCGCTCGGCTGCACCGGCGGCAATTTACGACATGCCCTATTGCGTGATACGGAGGAAAAAACAATGAGTGAGAAACAACTAACGCGTATGCTCGCGGCGGTACTTGTCGCGATCAGTTCGATTCCGGTTCTTGGCCTTACCATTGGCACAAAGGCGCAGGCCGGGACCTACAAGATGACGACGCCCATCGCGCCCGGCGTCGCCACACCTGACAAACTCGAAACCTCAATCGGCACGCTGATGTTGAATGATGGCTTTCCGAAACCCGACACCGTTGAGAAGATCTACGACAACCTGGATCGATCACGCGCACTGCAGGCCTACCTGCTGGCCATTCCGGTCGTCAACCAGGCCGGCATGCGCGAGTCGCTGCGCAAGTTTGGGCCTGACAACCAGACGGATGTCATCTGGGAAACTCTGGTCGATCCGAAGACCGTGGAACTGACGGCCAATGACAACACCATCTATAACTTCATCTGGATCGATACGCACAAGGGGCCGGTGGTGATGGAGGTTCCACCCATGTCGTTGGGTGCCATTGACAACTTCTGGTATCGCTGGGTCACCGACATCGGCATCACCGGCCCCGACAAGGGCAAAGGTGGAAAATACCTGATCCTCCCCCCCGGTTACAAAGGTGAAATTCCTGAAGGGTATTTTGTTGTACGCCCGAGTACCTACGGCAACTGGGCACCCTTCCGAACCTTTCTCGTGGATGGGTCGCCTGCGCCTGGTGTCGGGTCGGTCAAGAAGCACCTGAAGATCTACCCGCTTGCCGACGCGGCCAATCCCCATCCAGTGAAGTTCGCCAATGCCTCGGGCGTACCGGCGAATTTCGTCGCGCCGGGTGACTACTCGTTCTGGAAGCTGTTAAATCAGGTCGTCCAGGAGGAGCCTAGCGAAGGTTCTGACCCGACCACGTTGGGTCTGTTCGCCTCGATCGGCATCGTCAAGGGCCAGCCGTTCAATCCCGATGAGCGGATGAAGAAGATCCTGGAGGATGCCGCCAACATCGGCGCCGTAACCGCGCGCACCTTAGCTTTCAAGATGCGCGAGAAGGACGCTTACTTCTACCCGAACAGCCCGTGGCGCCTGCCTTTCTTCGGCGGCTACAAGTTCGAAGTCTCGCCGGGGGTCGCCAACCTCGACGGCGCGGCCTTTTTCTACTACTTTGCCACGGGCGTGACGCCAGCGATGGAAGAAAAGATGATCGGCAAAGGGTCGCAGTACCCCTGGTCCTCTCTGGACGCGGACGGCAACCCGTTTGATGGCGCCAAAACCTACAAGCTGCACCTGCCACCGAACATCCCGGTCAAGGATTTCTGGTCGGTCATCGTGTACGACAACCAGACGCGGTCCATGCTGCAAACCGATCAGACGGCTCCGAGCGTGAGCAGTCAGGACAAAGATATCAAGATCAATGCAGACGGTTCGGTGGACGTCTCGGTTCGGCCCCAAAGCACCGGCGGGTATGGAAAGGAACTGGGTACAGACGATTCCCGGCAAGGGCTGGTTCATGATATTGCGACTGTATGGGCCGCTGGAGCCGTGGTTCGACAAGACATGGCGACCAAGCGCGATCGAGATGGTTATGTAAGAGCGTCGCTGGCAACAATCGATTGTTGCCGACAGTCACCAACAAGGAACCCTGCGTCAGCCGGGTTCCTGTGTTTCATGGGGAATGTCGTGTTCTGGCCGGTAAAGGAAGCACAGGGACCCCGCACCGGCGGGGTTCTCCGTAGCCGGGGAACGGCAAATTTTGGCCCTTGTTGCCCGTTGACCTGATTTGAAAACCCGAGGTAGCAACAAGCGGGCAGCAAGAATCCGACCCGAATTGGTAATTACGTCGTAATCTACTGCCAATTTCTGACCACCCCAGCACCATCCCAAAACAGTGAACGAGAATCGTTACTTTCTGTTTTTAATAGATATTAATTATTAGCGACGCAAATTCGATTCCCGGCGCCTCCACCCAATGAAAAACCCCCTGGCTTGGCGTCAGGGGCTTTCCATTTTCGCTATCGCGTACCGGAAATTATCAACCGGCCTTCCGTTTGGATGTCTCAGCTCTCAGCCGTTCGGGTTGACACGCCCTGCAGAAATTCCAGGAAACCCGCTCTGAGCAGGGGCTTGCTGAAATAATACCCCTGAAATATTTTGCAGCCTCTCTGCCCCAGAAATCGCAGTTGCGCGGCCGTCTCGACACCCTCGGCAACAACGCCCAGACCCAAATGTCGGGCCATCGAGATTATGGTATCAACAATAATTTCGCCATTCCGGTCAGTACCGATATCGTCAACGAAGTCATTGCTGATCTTGAGCTGGTCCAGCGGCAATTGCTTGAGATAGGCTAACGATGAATACCCTGTGCCGAAATCGTCGATGGCAATGCGGATTCCCATCGCTTTCAGGGCATTCATTTTGGCGATGGTATCCTCGATGTTCTCGATAAGAATTCCCTCGGTCAGCTCAAACATTACCACAGTGGGGTCGGTATTGGTCTTGGCCAGTGTATCCTGCACGCTCGCCAGGAAATCCGCCTGGCGAAACTGCGCGGGACTGATATTGACTGCAACATGATCGATGCCGCATTCCATGGCAAACTGACAGACCTCCCGCAGAATCCAGGCACCCAGATCCAGAATCAGGCCAGTCTCTTCCGCAATGGGAATGAATTCTGCGGGCGTGACCACGCCCCTCCCGGGATGCAGCCAGCGCACCAGCGCCTCGGCACCGATATGTTCGCCCATAGCATTAACCTGTGGCTGAAAGTACATCTCGAACTCGTGATTCTGGATCGCCCTCCTGAGTTCCTTTTCCAGCAACAAGCGGTTGTCCGCGGCCCGCTGCATATCCTGGTTATAAAACCAAATGCGGTTGCGCCCGTCGGCCTTTGCCCTGTACATGGCGGTGTCAGCCTGCTTGAGGACATCACCGGCAGTGGTGCCTTTCTCCGGATAGATGGTAAGGCCCATACTGGAGGTGATAATGTGTTCGTAGCCTTGCAAGCGATACGGCTCGCAGATGACGTTTTGCAGCTTGCGCGCCACCTTGAACGCCTGCTCCATGGCATCCTCCCGCGATTTGCTGGCGCCGGTCAGCAGCACCACGAATTCATCACCACCGAGCCGCGCCGCCATATCCTCCTTGCGCAGCACCGATCCGAAGCGTTCAGCGAGCTGCACGAGCAGCTCATCACCGATGGCGTGGCCCAGGGCGTCATTGAGCGTCTTGAAGTTGTCAAGGTCCAGATAAATCAGGCTGCCGTAGGTGTCGTGGCGCAAGGCCACGGCGAGTTCGTGCTTGATGGTCTCATGCAGCAGCCGGCGGTTGGCGAGATTTGTCAGCGGGTCATAAAACGCCAGCTGGCGGATCTGCTCTTCCGAGCGGATGCGTTCAGCATTGGCCAGTACCTGCAGGAACTGATCGGCAATCTCGCCGGAGAAACGGATTTCATCGGCATGCCACTCGCGTTTTCCGCCGGTGTGTCCCAGACAAACGACGCCCCGCAGTCTGCCGCCGACCCGAAATGGGCTGTCCAACAGCGAGCTGATCGCCCAGTTACGCATATAATCAGCAAATTCGACGGTCCGCGGGTCTTCGAATATGTCGGCCACGGCAGTTGATCGATCGTTTCGCAAGGCATCGATGTAGACGGGATAGTCTGCCAGCTTGAGCGCGAGGCCGCTTTCATGGGTTTTCGTATCCATACGATACACGTCAATTGCCTCGAGTACTTCTTTCTGTTCGTCGATCAGCCAGATACTGCAACGCGCCGCGCCGGTTACCCGGGCTGCCATTTCATTGATGATTTGCGCGGCTTCCACCACGTCTCCGGTAAACAGTGATGGATGCAGAGACAGCTCGATAATTGCGGAGTACTGTTGCTCCACACGCGCTATCCGCTGCTCCTTGATCTGCTGCTCGTTTTCGCGCCGCTCAATTTCGTGGCGGAGCTCCTCGGTGCGTTCGGCAACACGCTGTTCGAGCTCTTCCCGGGCGGCATGCAGCTCACGCTGCACCTCCAGCAGCTTCTGACTGCGACGGTTGAACCAGAACGCCAGCTGGCCCAGTTCACCCCTGTCACGGATCTCCAGCTGTTGATGCGCCGAATCACTGGCACCGGCCAGCCGCTGCAGTTGTTTCGACATGTCGGAGATCGGGCTTACCAGCATTTTGCGCACAAAGAGGAGGATAACCAGCAGTGACAGCGTCATTACTGTGGCAATCGCGGTGACCAGATTGCGGTACATCAGGTTGGTCGCGCTGGTAGCCATGCTGTAGGGCATCACGGTGACGATCTTCCAGTAGGTGCGTGGCATTTCGAACACGGCTGCAAAGGCAGGCTCCCCCAGCAGCATGTCATTTTCCAGCAGCAGCTGCGCGGGTTGCAGGACCCCCTGCAACTGCGGCTGCTGCGTCGTCTTGATAACCGCGGCGATCAACCGCGCTTCGACATCATCGATCTGGTAACTGTCATGAGCGATGCTCAGCGCCAATGCATTATCGAATGTACCTGCCCGCGAAGCGCTTTCAATGGATTGATCAATAGTATCCTGCAGGGCCGATGCCAGGGGCTGAAACTTGCTCTGGCTGGCTGCAAATGCTGTCGCCTGGATAAACTCCTCGGTCCGATTACCTTGCGCATCGGTTCCGTAGACCTTCGTCAAGCGCTCGTCGGGAAAGGACAGGAACTTGCCGTTGCGGTCAACCGCGAAGGCGTAACCACCAAAGTTGTGGGATACTTCCGCCAGAAACACCTGCAGGCCTTCCAGTTTAAGATCGATCGTGGTTACGCCGTAGAACTTGCCATCCCGGTACATGGGCGCCGTCACTGTTACCATCGGCTGATAGGAATAGGGGTCCATGTAGGATTTTGACCAGAAGACCTCGCCCTCCTGCAGATATTTTGCCGGCACGTACCATTCCTCGTGATGGTAACCGGGCCCTTCCGGATTATTGTAATCGTCGTAAAACTGCAGACGCCCGGCCTTGTCCCGCCCCCAGAAGAAACTGTGGCGTTCGACGGCTGGATCATACTGGTAAGGTTCGGGCCAGATGCCGCCGCCGGCGATAAAGGCTTCTGTACCCTCGTAGTTGATCAACTTCTCAATCAGTCGTCTGGTCAGTTTATCGTCCGGTGGCAGTTGTTCGCCCAGGTTCGCCATAGCGGTAGCCAGGGACTCGGCCAGTGCCGTGCGATTGCCGAGTTCGGCAACGATATTCCGGCCGGACATAGTCACCTCGGCGTAGGCCTGATTCGTCAGCAGTCGCTTCCCGATCGTCGAAAAGACCCCGACGATCGCGGCTAGAACGAGCAGGAAGGATATGATGAAAACCAGGGGGATTCTGAACTGGAGGCTATTCCAGAAGTTGTTCATGCTCGGCGTTTCGCCTCCTGCTCATCGCGAAGTAGCAGTATAAAGCCGTATGCTTTTGAAAACCATTTCCGGGGTTGAGAACCACGGCGTGGCTCACATCACGGACAGCGCGGACACCGGCAACATTCGGCCTCCAGGCCGTTAACCGTTCGTAATAATGATGCAGGCCACCGACTTCTGGAAATTGCGCTACCTTTCCAAGAGGCGGTGGCTGCACCGATCGCGACTCAGGACTATCCATCCCCAGAGACCAATGTGTACGCCAGTGATGGTAATACTCAAATGGGAGAGCGCCCCATTTTCCCGATCCTTTTCGTCAAATAGCTACGGCTATTCTCCTCAAACGATCGAAAAAATGGCCTCGCCCTCCCACCTTGCTCGCTACGATCGCCCAAATCCGACAGCCTCCTAGACGTGCACAGCATGGATCGCCTGGCTCGTAACCTGGACGCCCCTGCACCGCATACCACTTTGGTGCAGCCGACCTTTACATTTATGCCACAGCAATCATCCATGCCCGCCGTTCGGCGGGCGTCCAATATTACGATCACGTTACACGCTATTGATCTATATAACTATCCTTCCCACAACCACAGATGACCGTACACCCCTTCAGCCGGCATAAACCGCCGGCGGCGACGCCAATGCCAGCAGCGTGCGGACCGTGTCGCTGTCCGCCGCCGCGCACACCGCGGCCGCCAGCGACGCTGCCTCGGCGGTATCCGTGGCGGAAACCGTTTGTGCCAGCCAGGGAACCAAGACCGGCTCGACAGAGAAGGCGCGATAACCCAGGCCGAGCAGGATCGGGAGAATGCCCGGTAATTGCGCCAGCAGGCCACACACCTGGATGCGCTCGGCGTGGTCGCCGGCGGCAGCAATGGTCTGGCGCAGGAATCGGAACAGCACGGGACGCAGGGATCCAGCAAAGGGGCCACTTCGGCAATGTCGCGGTCGGCGGCGAACAGACACTGCATCAGGTCATTGCAGCCCAGCGCGACAAAATCCGCGCGCGCCAGTATCTCCCCAATAGCCAGCGCAGCGGCAGGCGGAGCCAGATCACGGTCGGCGGCAAGGATATGGCCATTGAACCCGTCTACCGCCACCTCGGCCCCATCAGGCAGCGCGCTGGCCACAGCGGGCGAAATGATCACCACCGGCACTCCAAGCGCGAGCAGGCGGATCATGGGGTGAGAAAATGGTGCGCCCCCCGATACCAGAAAAGCCGCCGGCCGGACGCGCACGGCGACCAGTTGTGCCTGCGCGATCAGCAGCACAGCGTTGCCCGTCGCCCGGGCCGGATCACGCACCACCCGTCCCTGGGCGCGCCCCGGCGCAAATGGCATTCCCCGAAGAGATGTCGTAGCTGCCATGTCCTGCCTCACCATGAGGCCTGCACCTTGCGGGCGCAGCGCAATTCCACGCCGACAAACGGTCCATCCTGCGTCTGGCGATACTGAACCGGCAACAGCTGCGCGCGCAGCCACAGCGTTGTGCGCGCGTGCGAAGTGAGTGCGCGGACGCAAAATGTCGATGTGCCGCCGCCGCGCGGATAGTACCCGCGGCGCGGCACGGTGGCCTTGACGGTCACCCCCGTGCACGCGAGCAACGGCAGAAACACCTGGAGAAAGTAATCCAGCGGCGGCGCTGCGCGCACATCCGTACCGCCCGTGATGCACATCTGCACCGCCCCGCCGCAGAGGATTGCCAGCGGCAACGCCGCTTGCAGCACTAAGGTAACGCTGCCGGCCGTGCCCACGTCCCAGTAAAACCGCCCCGCACGCAGGACCCCAGGAAGAAAGTCAAATGCTGTCGCACCCAAAGGGATATCAGCGCCACTCGCG
The DNA here is from genome assembly GCA_963814945.1 of uncultured Gammaproteobacteria bacterium. GTDB lineage: Bacteria > Pseudomonadota > Gammaproteobacteria > DSM-19610 > DSM-19610 > Thiogranum. The sequence continues at coordinate 301,967 of CAWFEQ010000009.1, read as the reverse complement.
CCGCACAGTTCGGCTACCGCGCGCACCGCCGCCAGGTGCCGGGCGGCAAGGCCGGACTTTGACCGCGTGGCACGGACCTGGATGAGACGCACCGGCGTGTGCGTTAGCGCCGCAGCCGCAATCGTCGTGCGCGCCAGCTGGCCGCCTCCTTCGCCATGGGAACAGTCAATCTCCCGCATTGCATGCCTCAGGCCTTGTCGGCCATCTCAGCCTGGCCAGCCACCAGTCTGGCTGGAGTCCACCCTGACGTGCTCTGGGAGCCTGTCCGAGATCACTCGGACAGCCTCCTAGGTGGAAGACAGGCGGGTCTCATCGCGCGTGCCGCTGTCATAAAGAATCATTTCCCAGAACGCCCTGGGCACATAGTGGCGCAGGATATACACACCGCCATCGTCCCCGCGCACCTTGAAATAGCGATGGTCGGGGTCGAGCCAGCGATCCAGGATCTCGACCACTTCGACCCGCCGTTTCCCCAGGAAAAAGCAGCGTGGCGCCTCTTCAGCGCGATAGCCGGCGTAGCATTCCACTCCGACAGTCGTAGTGCTTTGGCTCATACTCCATACCTGCAATCGATCGCCAAGACGGTTAACTTCAGGGCCGGCGCTGCCAGGTAAGCTGGCCATCCTTGTGGACCTCGCGTATCCGGTGGAAAGGTACGCTGTGGCCCTCCCCGTCCGCGTTGAACACCTGAAAGGCGAAATACTGGTCTCCCTGCAGAAACTGCACCGCCTCGAGGGGCACCGTAATGACCTCATTGCTGACGCGGTCATAATAACCGATCGAGAATGTGCCTCTGCCGAATTCCCTGTCACAGCGAATCCCGCGCGGCAGCTGGTGAATCCGTATCACCGCGGCTACCCGGCGTACTGCGATTTTTCCGGCCACTCACACAGCGCGTAAAGCATACACCCGCCACAGCGGGGCTGCTTGGCAACACAGGTTTCACGGCCATGGAGAATCAACGCATTGGAAACCGCCGTCCACTTGTTGCGGGGGATCTGCTGCATCAGCTCCTCTTCGACTTTCTCTGCGCTGGTCGCTTGCGCAAGCCCCAGGCGGCGGCTGACCCGCAGTACATGCGTGTCCACCGCGATGGCCGGTTGCGCGAAGGCGCTACCAAGCACCACGTTGGCGGTTTTTCGTCCGACCCCGGGCAGTACGGTAAGCGCCTCGATGTTGTCGGGGACCTTGCCGTGAAAATCCGCAACCAGCTTGCGGCAACAGTTGATCACCGCCTTTGCCTTGTTCTTGTAGAAGCCCGTCGGTTTTATTGCGTCTTCAAAGCTGTGCAGGTCGGCCTGCGCATAGGCTCTGGCCGAGCGATACTTCCTGAACAATGTCCTGGTAACCTCGTTGACCCGCGCGTCCGTGCATTGCGCCGACAGAATGGTCGCAACCAGTAACTCGAGCGGATTGGAAAAGTGCAGCGCCATCTTCGGGTTCGGGTATTTCCTGGCAAGTGCCGCAATGATTTTCTTCGCATCCGTCATGCCGCATTCCTCCCGGAGAAACCCGGTCTGTCCACAGTTGCCCGCCGAATCTGCGACTGGCACGCCCGACACCGACTCCGAGCAAGATACCTGCAAGCGGGTTACAATCAAAGCCGAACGGTAATGGCTGGAGGACGATACGATGAGAAACTACCTGAACCGCGGTCTTGCCTTTGTTGTCGGGATGCCGCTGGCACTGATCCTGAGTGCCGGTAATCCGGCTGCGTAACTGGCGGGCAGCGAGTGGCGCCCGACGACCATCGGGGATAGGGATACAACATTCTTGTTATGAACATGTCAAAGGGGGGTGGCCCTTTTTTTTTGTTCTGAAAGCGTAGCATTAAAAAACAATGGCAAACATTCTGCTTATCTATTCAACGACCGACGGTCATACCCGGGAAATCTGTCAGGCATTGCGGCGGGTGATGTCGCAGGAGAACAATCAGGTAACGTTGACGCCAATCGAGGACGTGTCCCGTCTGGACATCGGGTCTTTCGACAAGATAGTCGTCGGCGCGAGCATTCGCTACGGGAAACATAGTCGGAAGGTTTATGATTTTGTAAGAATCAATGAGAAGATTCTGGATGGCAAACCGAACGCCTTCTTCTCGGTCAATGTGGTTGCCCGTAAACCTGAAAAGCGTCGACCGGATACGAATCCATATTTGAAAAAGTTCCTGAAAGAGATTTCATGGCGGCCGAAGGTGTTGGCTGTTTTTGCGGGGAAAATAGATTACCCCCGTTACCGATTCTGGGATCGGCAAATGATACGGTTCATTATGTGGATGACAAACGGGCCCACGGACCCGGAAGCTGTCGTTGAGTTTACCGACTGGAACGAGGTCGAAGCATTCGGGCAACTTGTTTGCAAAATGTGATTGGTCAATTACAACGGCGCAGAGTCAGGTCTTTCATTGTTCATAATACCCCGGCAATGCCGTACCCTGCGCCACCAGGTAGACCTTGAGCGCGGGATAATATTCCTGGAGATGCTGGTAACGGCGGATGCGTTCCGCGCGATGGCGTCCGTAAAGAGACGCATCGACACCGAGATCTGCTGACCCAGACGATCTCCGACAGGGTGATAGGCGTGCAGTCCACAACCATCGTCTTCAGACCCGGCCCCCTTTCTGCGCTGCCAGTCTGTCGAGAAATCCTGTCTGCCCCTTGGAGATTTTGGCTCTTGCCTCCTCCAGATCGAACCAGTGCGCCCTGTCCACTTCCGGATACTCGTTGATGCTGCCGGAGTTCTTTGGCCATTCCAGCGTAAAGGTGTTGCTGTGCACCCTGGTTACGTCGAGGTCGCCTTCGAGCGCCCAAGCGTGCACGATTTTTCTGCTCGGTTGCTTCAATTCTCCGAGCGGCATGAATGTCCCGTCTATTTCGAAACCTGTTTCCTCGCAGAATTCCCTTTTTGCTGCATCCAGCGGCGCCTCGTTTTCCTCGACAAGCCCCTTGGGAATCGACCACGCACCATCGTCCTTCCCGGCCCAGAACGGCCCGCCGGGATGCACCAGCATGACCTGCAGTCGATCTGCTACGTATCGATACAATAGGATTCCAGCGCTATGAATACTCATGAATGCCCTGCCGTCCCGCCAGCGGCTGTCAACCCTCCATCGGTGCGAAGACTTAAGTGGATCGCCGGCGCGCTGAATTTGTCAGGCTTTGCCTATTGGGCTATTGTCGAACAAATCGCGGTGTTGATCAAAGCGGTGCGACGTGCCTTGCTTATGTTCGCCTGCGTCGGGTTACGCTGCGCTAAGCCGACTTGTGCGCAGCCGACCGGGATCAGTCCTGCCGATTGCGCCGTCCTGGGCACTGCGCTAGGCGCCCAAAGGCAGTGGGCGTGCTGGTGACCGTAGTCCATCATCTTCCGAATGAACAACTCAGAGTTGACCAGCGCGGCGCCGGCGGAGAGATCGAGCGGCATCGGTGTCGTGCGGACTTCAATGTGCCGGTACTTGCCCTCCTCATTGTTGAGTCTTCCGGACGCGAGCCATCTGTTTACGCGTTCGATGTCCTGGAGCTCGTGTTCCACTGCGGTACTCCTGTTTGCGCGGTGCTCCTGTTGCCGTTGGTGACAGGCCGCACGCGCAGGCGGGGGTTGTGGAGCAGACGTTTTATCTGCAAAATCCGGCAAGAGCGTACACCGTGGCTCAATCACCACGCGCTCTGGCGTCCATACACGAGGGAATAGTCGCACGAGGCATTTGATCAATACACGCATAGCAGTTTCTGTGGTGGTCCAGCAAGGAAACGACAGGGTGTCTAAACGGCCAACGAGGAGGAGCCATGAAACACTACAATGGAAGCTTTAACAAACGATCCCGCCTGCTGCAGGCACCTGCGCTCTCGGAAGCCCCCATGGGCCGTCTGAAACCCCTGCAACCCGGCAGCCTCGCTGAGCATCTGGAAACGGTGCTGCAGGTGCAGAACGATTTCTTTCCGTGTTTTGACTGGACGTTCCCGCCGCCCCTGCTGAACCGGTGCGAGCCGCCGGAGACGGCGGCGGAGCTGTTCTCCAGACCCTCGGTGGAACCCGGTTACTACAGCCTTTATCTGCATGTCCCGTTCTGCAAGACCCTGTGCAGTTTCTGCTATTACACGGTTCTGCCGGGGCGCGGCATCGAGCAGTCGGAGTCCTACCTGGACTATTTGCTGAAGGAAATGGCGCTTTACGCACCGGTGGTGCGTGATCAGTGGTGCGAATCGGTATATATCGGCGGTGGTACGCCCACCTATCTGGACGAAACGCTGATCGCGCGCCTGCTGGAAGCGATACGCGGCCACTTCAATGTGCTGGACACTGCGGAGATCAGCATTGAAGCGGCGCCCGGCACCCTGAACCGCAGCAAGGTCAGCCTGCTCGCGAAGCTGGGCATAAACCGTCTGAGCTATGGGATCCAGACCCTCGACGAGGGGCTGCTGGCGACCATGAACCGCCATTACCGGGTCGCCGAGGCGCAGCGCGAACTGGACAACGCGCTGGACGTGATCGGCAACGTCAACGTCGACACCATGTACGGTTTCGACGGTGAACCCGATAATGCTCTGCGCAGCACGCTGGAGCGGTTTCATGCGCTGGGCATTCCGAGCCTGTCGATCTATGCACTCGACACGCAGCGCAGCGTCAAAGGCAAATCCCTGTTTGGTCCGCCGCGCGACGAGCAGTACGAGCGCAAAATCCGCTTGTTTACCGAGGCCAGCGAGATCCTGGGCGGGCTCGGTTATGAACCGGTGTTGCAGAACGTGTTCCTGCTGCCGGGTCGGGCCTCGTACCGTCACCAGGTGCGGCGCTGGGATAACCTGCCCCTGGTGTCTCTGGGCTTGTCGGCGCAGGGCTATGCACCGCGCGCGGCCTACCACAATGTGGGTGCCATCAAGCCTTACTACCAGTTGCTCGATCAGGGCAAACTGCCGATTGCGACGGTCGATTACCTGACCCCGGAACTCGAGCTTATTCGGGAAGTATCCAGTCGTCTGCGCTTTACACGGGTGGATGTCGGCGCCATCCAGCGCAAGTACGGTGTGGACCTGGACTACGTGTTCGGAGACCTGATCGAAGCTCTGCTGGCCCACGGGTATTTGCAGCGCAACGGGGATGCACTATCCATGACCCGGGAGGCCTGCTACTACAACAATATCATTCCCATGCTGTTCGCCCCCGATGCCTTTAAGGAGCAGCTCATGACGCTACCCGAAGAGTATCTGGAGCAATACCCGGTGCCCTATGTGACGACACGTGTCGGCTGCACCCAGAGCGCCGCAATCGAGGTGCGTTTGCCGCCGGTGGACGGGCTATCGGCCTGAATCGCGTCTATTGCCTGAGCAGCAAGTGGGGGTACGACGCCCCCGCTTGCGTTGGCATGGGGCCAGGGACGTGAAACGGCCTGCGGCGCGCGAGGTGACAGCCCCTGGACCTTATCCTGACCAGGCTCCCCACCTGGAAATCGCGCCGCATTTGATTCTGCTCAAACCCGGCGGTGAAAGCTGCGTTCGAATCGGCTAACCTTGGCACAGCGTCTCAACAGCCAGGAGTGGAAGCATGCCGCAATCACCCAACGCGCCCCAGGTCGGGGCACCCGACCCGGAAGCCAAGAACTCGCCCATTTTTGACGAGAGCGATAACGAGTACCTGTCGCTGGACCTGGAGCTGGAAGCCAGCGCCTGCTATTTCAACGGCAAGGCCTACGCCATCGGCGACTACGTCTGCAGTGGCACCGAGCTGCTGCGCTGCGAAGAGAAAGGTGTCTGGGTGCGCGAGGGTGACTGCCGGCGAATCTGAATACGGCCGGGCGCACAGATGCTTAAACAGCTCGCTACCGCAGTGTCGTCGGACATCGCGACAGTCACCGCGCGCATGTTGACCGCCTGGCGCAGCTGCTACCCTTAGCGCATGAAACTGGGGGGATCGATCCGCGTCGTGGGCCTGTTGAGCGTCGGCTTCAGCCTGACCATGCTGCCCCCCGTCCTGGTGTCCCTCTGGTACCAGGATCACCAGGTCATTCATTTTCTCAAAGCCTTCGCCATTGCCTCTGTCTGCGGAACGACCGCGTTGCTGGCGACCTGGCGCGAGGACACCATGCTGCGACGCAAGGACGGTTTCGTGGTCGTGACCCTGTTCTGGACCGCGCTCAGCCTGCTGGGCGCGCTGCCGTTCGTGTTCGGCTCGCATCTGAACTTTGTCGACGCCTTTTTCGAGTCGGTGTCGGGCTTCACCACAACCGGGGCGACGGTGATTACACACATCGAGGCACTGCCTCGATCCATCCTCTACTACCGCCAGCAACTGCAGTGGCTGGGGGGCATGGGCCTGGTGGTGCTGGCGGTGGCGATCCTACCGCTGCTGGGTATCGGCGGCATGCGCATCTACCAGGCGGAAACGCCGGGCCCGATGAAAGAAGACAAAATCACCCCCCGACTGACCCAAAGTGCGCGAGCCCTGTGGGCTATCTACGTCCTGCTGACAGCGGCCTGCGCGCTGGCCTACTGGCTCGCGGGCATGACGCCGTTCGATGCCATCGGGCACAGTTTCGCGACCATTTCCACCGGCGGTTTCTCCACCCACGACGCCAGTCTGGGCTATTTTGACAGTGAAATGATCGAGTCGATCGCCACGGTCTTCATGCTGGCTGGTGGCATCAATTTCAGCATTCACTTTCTCGCCTTGAGGAACAAGTCGCTCAAACCCTATATACAGGATGTCGAGGTGCGCGCGTTCCTGGTGTTTGTCGTGGGGGCGGTGCTGCTGATAGCCATCGTGCTCTGGCAGACGGGCCGGTATCACGGGCTGTCACACGCCGTGATCAATGCCTACTTCGAGGTGGTGTCGATCATTACCAGCACCGGCCTCGGCGCCGACGACTTCACCCAGTGGCCCCTGTTCCTGCCGGTGTTCCTGATCTTCATCAGCTTTATCGGCGGCTGCGGCGGCTCCACCGCCGGCGGCATGAAAGTCATGCGCATCCTGCTGCTGATGAAACAGGGCGTGCGCGAAGTCGATAACCTGATTCATCCGCGTTCGGTCAAACCGATCAAGATCGGCGGCCGGGTGCTCAGCGAACGGACCGTGGAGGCGGTGTGGGGCTTTTTCGCCGTGTATATCATCGTGTTCGTGGTGCTGACCCTGGCGATGATGGCCACCGGGCTGGACCAGGTGAGCGCCTTTGCGGCAGTCGCCACGTCGATCAACAATCTGGGACCCGGACTGGGTGAGGTCGCCTACAATTTCGCCAGCGTCGCGCCGGCCGGCAAAGTGATTTCGGCATCCGCCATGCTGCTGGGACGCCTGGAGATCTTCACCATCCTGGTGCTGTTTACGCCGTCATTCTGGCTGGACTAGGCCAGGCTCCTAGCCGGCCTGCGCCTGGATCACCGCAATGAAGGCGTTGCCGAAGCGCGCCAGTTTCTGCTCACCCACGCCGCTGATGCCACGCATTTCCTCCTGGGTCAGCGGCCGGCGACTGGCCAGTTCGCGCAGGGTGCTGTCGTGAAAGATCACATAGGGTGGCACCGACTGTTCGCGCGCCAGCTGCAGACGCCGGGCGCGCAGTGCCTCGAACAGGTCGCGGTCGGCCTCATCGAGTTCGATCACCGGTTTTGCCACCCTGGCAGGCTTGTCCGCTGTTTCCCGGGACGGTAACTCCCGCAACTGCAGCTGCACATCACCGCGCAGCAGCGGCCGCGCAGCGGGCGTCAGGCGCAGCGCACCGTGTCCTTCGGTGTCGACATCCAGGTACCCTTGTGCGATCAGCTGACGCGCGATGTGCCGCCACTGACTGGCCTTGAACTGCGCACCGATACCGAATGTGCTCAGCCGCTCATGACGGTTGGCGAGGATACGTTCGTCCTGCCGGCCGAGCAGCACGTCGATCACGTAGTTGGCACCGAACCGCTGGCCGGTGCGGTAGACACAGGACAGGGCTTTTTGCGCCGCTTCGGTCGCATCCCAGGTGGCAGGCGCCTGCAGACAGGTGTCGCAGTTGCCGCAAGGCTGCGGCAGTGTCTCGCCGAAGTACGCCAGCAGCGCCTGGCGCCGGCAGCTGGTCAGTTCACACAGGCCGAGCATCGCTTCCAGCTTGTGGTGGGTGACGCGCTTGAAGCGCTCGTCCGCGTCGCTGTCGTTCAGCATGCGGCGCAGGCTGATGACATCCTGCAGGTTATAGGCCATCCAGGCGTCGGCGGGCAGGCCGTCGCGGCCGGCCCGGCCGGTTTCCTGGTAGTAGGCTTCCAGACTCTTCGGCACATTCAGATGGGCGACAAAACGCACGTCCGGCTTGTCGATGCCCATACCGAACGCGATGGTGGCGACCATGATCACGCCGTCTTCGCGCAGGAACCGCGTCTGATTCTCCCGCCGCACCCGCTCGGAAAGCCCCGCGTGATAGGGCAGGGCGAGCCTGCCCCTGGTGCATAACCAGTCGGCCACCTGCTCCACGCGGTTACGCGACAGACAATAGATGATACCGGCAGCGTCGCGGTGTTCGCGATCGATGAAACGCCACAGGCGATCGCGCGGATTGTTGCCTTCGCTGATGGTGTAGCGGATGTTGGGACGGTCGAAACTGTGCACGAAGCACGCGGCTTCGCCGAGGTCCAGCTGGGTGATGATTTCGTTGCGGGTGCGCTGATCGGCGGTTGCCGTCAGGGCAATGCGCGGCACGCCGAGAAAACGCTGGTGCAACACGGTCAGTTGCTGGTATTCGCGACGAAAATCATGCCCCCACTGCGATACGCAGTGCGCTTCGTCGATGGCAAACAAGGCCACGCGGCCCCGTTCCAGCAGCGTCAGCATGCGTGGCATCAGCAGCCTTTCGGGTGCCACGTACAGCAGGTCCAGCTCGCTGTCGAGCAGGGCCTGTTCGACGCGACGCTGCGAGTCTGCGTCCTGGGTGGAGTTCAGAAAGGCCGCGCGCACGCCGACCTGGGTGAGCGCGTCGACCTGGTCCTGCATCAGTGCAATCAGCGGCGATACCACCACGCCGACACCGTCACGCACCAGCGCCGGAATCTGGTAACACAGCGATTTGCCACCACCGGTGGGCATGAGCACCAGGGCGTCGCGCCCTTCCACCAGGGTGCGGACAATGTCGCTCTGGCGATGACGAAAATCGTCGTAACCAAACACCGAGCGAAGTATCCGGCGTGCGCGTTCCATGCGGCGTCTGCCTCCCGTGTCCAGGCTGTCGTCTGTTACTGCCAGCCGATGACCTCGTAACCGCGTTCGCGCAGGCACCGCTGCACGAAGTTCTTGAACACCGGCGAGGTTTCCGTCGACTGCAGGCCGCCACGCACGGCTCCGCCCGCGGCGCCGGCCGCGGCACCGGCCGCAGCACTTTGACCGGGATTACCCCGTACCAGTCCCCAGGCACCGGCGGTAGCGCCACCGACGGCTGCACCCCCGACGGTCTTCTTACCCACCTCGCCGCTCTTTTTCTCGCCCACACCGCTGGACAATGCCAGCTGTCGGCACGCGGCGATGTCGCGGTCGGCCTGCGCCTGGCCGACGCTCTGCAAATGACTGTTGGGGTACAGCACGGGCTTGGGCGGTCCACTGGCGCAGCCGCCAAGCAGCAGTCCGCAGGCGCAAAGGCCGATCGCTGCCGGTCTCATGAGGCTGAGTCCGCCGCCACCGGAAACAGATGGACGTCGCGCTGCGGGAAGGGAATGGAAATGCCTTCGCTGTCGAAGCGCTGTTTGACCGCCGCGGTGAGATCCCAGTAAACGTCCCAATAGTCAGCGGTGTGTACCCAGGGACGACAGATGAAATTAACCGAGGAATCCCCCAGTTCGTGCAGCCGTATGACCGGCTCCGGGCTCTTCAGCACCTTTTCGTGCGCGCTGACGACCTCTTCCAGGACCCGCCGGGCATGCTCGATACCGTCCCCGTAGGCAATGCCGAACACCAGGTCGACGCGTCGCGTGTCGCTGCCGGTGACATTGGTAATCACCCCGCCCCACACCTGATTGTTGGCCACGATCACCGACTTGTTGTCCGGCGTCAGTATATTGATGGAAAGCAGGTTCATCGACTGCACCTTGCCCAGGACACCGGCTACCTCGATCACATCACCGACATCGAAAGGCCGGAATACCAGGGTCAGAATACCGCTGGCGAAGTTGCCGAGCGAACTCTGCAACGCAAACGCGATGACAAAACCGGCCGCGCCGATGACAGCGAGCAACGGGCCAACATTCACCTCCATCGCTGCCAGGCCGACGATTACGCCAATCGCGACAATCAGCCGGCGCACCGTCGTCACCAGGAAATCACCGAGCAGTTTGGAGGCCCGCCGGGTGCGTGCCAGCACCTTTTCAAGCCCCCTGGCCACGATGTTGGATATCAGTATGAATACCAGGACGGTCACCACGAACAGGACCAGGTTCCTGACCCAGCGCAAACCGCCTTCACTGGACTTCAGCCAGCCTGTGATTGTGGTCCACACGGCCTCGGCGTCGGACACATCGACCTTGATGCCCGACACCGCATCGATGTACTGGCGGTACTCCTCGACCTGCTCCTCGGCTCCACCCTTTTCTTCAAAGGCGTCGACCACGGTGTTGGTACGATCGACCAGCGCAGTCTGCTGCTCACGCAGTTCCGTCAGTTTGTTCAACAGATTGCTGCGTGCCGCCGCATGCTGCTCTTCGCGCTGTTCCACCTCCTGTTTCATTGCCGCCGCGTCGCCCGCCTGCGGCGCGCCGGGCAGAACAGCGGTGCCGGCCGCGGCTTTTTTGCCACCTGCCTCGACTTCACTCAGGGCTTCCTGCGTAACCTCCTGTACTTCCTTATCCTGCCTGGATTTTATGGCTGTCTGTTTGGCCTCGCCCAGGGTCTGCTGGAATTCCTGTTTGGCTTTTTCGAGCTTTTCGGCCGCCTTCCTGTCGCCGGGCACAGAGGCCGCCGCCTGCTCGGCTTTCTCCACCGTGGCCAGGGCGTCTTTGACGTTGTCGGCTTTGGTCAGTTCTTCCTTCTTGTACTTCACGGCAATTTCAGCCGTGCTGATCTCCTTGACCTTGGCCTGCAGGAGCTGCAGCCAGCCATCGGCTTCGACCTTGAGTTGCGCGCGGGTCAGCGGTTTCAGGCGCAGTTCGAGTTCAGCCACCGGCAGTGTGGGATCAGCAGTGGTCACCGCCTGTTCGGCCCGTAAAGACCCGCTGAATCCTGTACAGAGCAGTGCTGTCACCAGCAGCGAACGCCATAAGCCGTGCATGTAACCTCCGGGTGTCATTCCTTCAACTTGATCTTGATACGGCCGTCTTCGACACGGATATCCTCGACGCCCTCGGAAAATGACTTCCAGAACCCCGGACTGGCCCCGAACTCGGTCACCAGGTCGACGTTCTTCAGTCCCCCCAGCCAGGCACTGGGGATGGGCACGCCCATGACGCTTACGCCTTTCAGCATGACCATGGGTCTGCCGTTCACGTAGGCCATTTCGACCCCCGCATTGAAACGCAGCGTCTTGCCGCCCAGCACCGGAAAGTCCGGTTCCATGGGCAACAGCAGCTTGGCGCTGACCAGATCGTCGGACAGGTCGATGGCCAGCTTGCGCGCGAGGTCGGTATTTTTCGCCAGCAGGGCGTTCAACTCGCGTTCATTGAAACTGACTTCACGTTTGGCGCCGACTTCGCTGTATCGTTCGGGCTTGAGCACACCCTGTTCGTCGAACTGGTCCGCCGATGGTTTATTCCTGTCAGCACCCTGACCAACCGGTTGATAGCCGAGCACGCGCAGCTTGTCATCCAGCACCTGCTCTTCCCTGGCACTCAACTCGACCGGCTTGAACTCGCGGGCAAAAACATAGGTTTTCAGGAACCAGTAGCTGCCACCCAGCGTTACCAGGATGGTGACGAAAACGATCAACAGGACCTTGGGCAGACTGATCCCCTGCCGGTTTGAACTGTTGCTGTCGACCTGGACATCGGTACTCATCGGCTGACTTCCTCTCAGTTTTCGTCGACCTCATCGACATCGAGCTGTCCCGACATGCGCCGGCGGATGTGTGACCAGGACATACCCGTGGCCATGAGAGCCGCCAGCACGGTGAGCACAACCCAGGTAAAAATGGTGGGACTGTCCAGTGACAGCCAGCCGTAACCGATCATCATCCACCTCAGGGCGGCAAAAAAAGCCACCGCCAGACCGTTTTACGGCCATGCTGCGGGATCCCTGTTTGTTGTCCGTAAAGCGGCCGGCCTGTTCGGCCGGCCACCGCCAGTTTAGTCAATCATCGTCGTGGAGACACTAGCAGCTTTTCCAGGGCTACGGAACTCTCCCGCCAGCCCGGCTATCGGACCCGGCACCAGAGCGAATACTCCTCCAGCCAGGAGGCTGTCGGACCCGGCACCAGCGTGAATACTCCACCAGCTCAAAGCCGGTGCCTTCGGGTTACGGCTGAAAGCCGGACCGATCGGCCATTCAGCCCATTAAACAGCAGGTTGGGCTGAGCCTGCGAAGCCCAACATTGAGGTGCCCGATGGCCTTTATCATCGTTGGGCTTCGCTGCGCTCAGCACCAACCTACAAACGGCCAGGCCTGTTGGGCCCTTTCTTAGTCAGCCTCCCGGCGCAGCGCGGCGCGCAGTTTCAGCAGCTGTTCCTGGCAGCACTCGGCATCGCCGTAGTCGGCGAACGTATGGTAGCGGTCGTGTGCGCCGAGCACGCGCCGCGCGTGTTTGATCGGGCACCAGAATTGTTCCGTCCTGGCGACGATTTCCCGCGCAATGGACATCAGGCCGTTGGCGTAACCGCAGTACATGCAATTGAGCTTTTCGATACCCATTAAGGTAACTGAGATGCTGGCGGTCAACAACCAGGTAGTCGGGCCGGACGACGCGTGGCACGCGATAGCCACGAAAACAAACCTGCTGATAGGTGATCAGCGCAATATCCAGAAGCGCGAGGGGAACGAACATCGCGTAGATCAGGGGTGCCGTGGCAATATGCAGCGGCGGCGTGTCGCCGAGATAACGCAGGAAACCCACCCGGTAACGCCGATGCAGCCGGCGCACCTCGGCGGCGAAACGCACCTTGCGCCCCCCCCTCGAGGGTATACTGAAACTCCCCTCTGAGCGTCTCCCAGCGCGTTTCCAGTTCATTCTGCAGCCGCCGGATTTCCGCGATCAGTGCGTTGATGTCTGTTACCATGTTGGCGGACCATCTGGATGCTTACTGAAGATCACTCGCGTGAAGGCCGGCGGCGCGGGGCGCATACCCGGCTGCAAGGTCAGGTTATATTAGCACTTGCTGACACTCGCGGCGTCTTATATCGTACCGGCCTGCACCGACCTGCCCAGGCCCCGATGGGCGCCTGGGCGACACCACCTGGATAACCAGGTAACAGGAATCCCCAGCATGTCCAAGTCCACCCCCCCGGCCGGCTTCGCCGCCATGAACCTGCCGCCGCCACTGCTGAAGGCGGTGCAGGATGTCGGCTACGAGCAGCCCTCACCCATCCAGGCCGAAGCCATCCCCGCGCTGCTGGAGGGGCACGACCTGCTGGGCCAGGCGCAGACCGGCACCGGCAAGACCGCCGCGTTCGCCCTGCCACTGCTGTCGCGCCTGGATCTCAGCCGCCGCGAACCGCAGATCCTGGTGCTGACGCCAACGCGCGAGCTGGCCATACAGGTCGCCGAAGCCTTCCAGACTTACGCGCGTCACCTGAAGGACTTTCATGTCATGCCGATTTACGGCGGCCAGTCCTACGAGGTGCAGCTGCGCCAGCTGCGGCGCGGCGTGCACGTGGTGGTGGGCACGCCGGGACGTGTCATGGACCACATGCGCAGCGGCAAACTGAAGCTCGACAGTCTGCAGGCGCTGGTGCTGGACGAGGCCGACGAAATGCTGCGTATGGGTTTTATCGATAACGTCGAGTGGGTGCTGGAACAGATCCCGGCGACCCGCCAGATCGCCCTGTTCTCGGCCACCATGCCCAAAGAAATCCGCAAGGTCGCCGACCGCCACCTGCACGACCCCAAGGTCATCAAGGTCGCCCAGAAGACCGCCACGGCCGAGACCATCCGCCAGCGCTACTGGCAGGTCAGCGGCCTGCACAAGCTCGATGCGCTGACCCGCATTCTGGAAGCCGAACCCTACGATGCCATGCTCGTCTTTGTGCGCACCAAGACCGCCACGGCGGAGCTGGCGGAAAAACTCGAAGCCCGCGGCCATGCCTGCGAAGCGCTGAACGGCGACATCCCGCAAGCGCAGCGTGAACGCATTGTCGAGCGTCTGCGACAGAGCAAACTGGATATCCTGGTGGCCACCGACGTGGTCGCGCGCGGCCTGGACGTCCAGCGCATCAGCCATGTCATCAACTACGACATTCCCACCGACGTTGAGGCCTACATCCATCGCATCGGCCGCACCGGCCGCGCCGGCAAAACCGGTGACGCCATCCTGTTCGTGTCGCCGCGCGAAAAGCGGCTGCTGTACGCCATCGAAAAAGCCACCCGTCAGCCCATCGAACCGATGCAGATGCCGACGGCGAAAGACATCAACCTGCAACGCATCCTGCGCTTCAAGCAGCGCATCCGTGACAGTCTCGCCAACGAGCGCAACGAACTCTACTACCAGCTGCTGACCGAAGTGCAGCAGGAGGAATCCGCCGAGCCCCTGGAAATCGCCGCGGCGCTCGCGGCCCTGCTGCAGGGCGACGAACCCCTGCTGCTGGAAGAGCAGGAACACGCACCGCGGCGGGAGGCATATGCGCCCAAGAGACCGCCCCGCGACGACCAGCGGCCGACGCGACGCAGCAAGGCCGCGGCTTCCGACCAGGCCCTGCCGCTCAAGGGCCACCCGGATATCGAGATGCAGCGCTACCGGCTTGCCGTCGGCTACGACCACGACGTCAAGCCCGGCAATATCGTCGGCGCCATCGCCAACGAAGCCGAACTCGACAGCGAATACATCGGCCACATCGAGATCTATGACACTTACAGCACCGTGGACCTGCCGGCCGGCATGCCCAGAGAAACCTTCTCTGCCCTGAAGAGGGCGCGTGTCTGCCAGCAGCGCCTGGAGATCACGCCGGCCGGCAACAGGACCGCAGAAGGCGGCCGCAAACCGCCGTCTTTCACGGCCAACCGCAAGCCCGCTTCCAGAACCAAAGCCGCCGAGAAAGGCAAGACCAGGCCCACGGCCAGGGCGAAACCCGGCAAGAAACGCGCAGCGAAGCAGCGTGCAAAGCAGCGGGAGAAGTAGACTGGGGAGGCAGCAGTTGTGCTACCGCATCCTCTCACTCAGCGCCTGCGAGGCGCAGCGCCCGCTTCCAACCACAGGTCTTTGGCCAGTCTGACACCGGATTCAATACCCCTGTACATGCCCGGCTCTACCCGGATTTCCCGGTAACCCAGCTTCCGGTAAAACGCCCGGCCGGCAACATTGTTCAGCCTGGCCTCCAGATAGATGACACCAATCCCCGCCGTCAGCGCGGTGTCTTCGATCCATTTGATCAGTGCCGTGCCGACGCCACGGCGGCGACTGGCCTGCTCGACCGCAAACAGCGCAATGTGCGCCTCGTCCGGGCGGTACCGGGCGATCCCAAAGCCGATAATGCGTCCGCCGTCGTGCGCCACGGCGACGTTGGTGTTCCGATCCTGAAGACTTCTGAGAATACGCCCGGGTGTCCAGCTCCAGCCGAGGCCAACCTCGATCAGTTGCAGCGACATCTCGGCGATCTGCAGGGCATCGCGCTGGGAAGCAAGACGGATCTCGAAATGTCTGATAAACACTGGCGTGCACCTGTCCGTTCGCGACCGCGCTATTGCGTGAGCCGATAGAAGTGCCGATTCAGATAGCTGGTGACGTCATCGATCTCCGCGGCGCTCCACTCCAGGCCCGAGTGCGCACTCCACGCCGCCACCCTTGCGCGCAACCCGTCGAGGGTTACAACCCCTTCACCCGGCTCGCGGCGATGCTCCCAGGTTTCGTGGCAGGACTGGCAATGCCGTTCGTACAGCGCCTGGCCCCGGTCAAAATCCGCAGACGTCGCCGGCGCCGATAGTCCCGCGAGCACGCCGCCCAGCACCACTGCCGTGCCCAGGCGTGTTATCCGTTGAGAAACTGTCATCAGGCCAAGCGCCTCCTCCGCCAATGCGGCTGTCGGCCGCCACTGCTCGGTGCAAATATAGCCGCAAGCCGCAATGGCGTCAGCCTCTAATCCGTTGGCACCTTACGCCGGAACGATGGCGCGCGGCGTAGCGCATGCGCGAACCACCGGCGGCGGACCTCGCCGCTGCCGAACAGCCAAACCCCAAGCAATTGATTACCTGGGCTTTAGCTCGTTTCTGCAGCCAGATAAATAGCCGCATTCAAGGTCGCCGCATAGCTCACCCAGACAAAATACGGTAGCAGCAGCCAGGTGACACGTCGCATCGACGGGTAGGCAACCATAAGCAGCGACGCAATACAAACGATCAAGGCAATCATGTCTGCAAACGCCAGACCGGTCCGATGCAAGCCGAAAAACAGCCAGGACCAGATACCGTTCAGAATCAGTTGCAGTACCCAGAGAAACTTCAGCGTGCGGCTACGGCCATAGTGTATCTGCCAGCCGGCCACGGCCAGCGACAGGTACAAAATCGTCCACACGGGAGCGAAAAGCCAGTTGGGAGGGGTCCACACAGGCTTACTGAGCTGTGCATACCAGTCGCCAGGCTCAAACTGTGCAGCGAAGACCGCCACTGCTGCGACGACCAGCACATAGATCGCCAGCACCAGGCAGGAACGTTCAGCTACCGTCATTGGACCTGTACTCGCTGACCACGAGGAACGACTTTGCCCCGACGCACAGATCCGGTCCCGAACATCGTCTTGCCAGCCAACTAGGTTGACCCCGGTTTATACACCTGCACGGTTTCCTGTTCGTTCGCATCGTTACGCGCGACGATCGCCATCGCGGGTTCCGTTGCACTGAGATTGACAGGCTGATGCGGCACGCCTGCAGGTATGAAAATGAAATCACCCGCCTCGTTGATCACCGACCTGGCAAGATTTTCGCCATAGCGGGTCTCCACCCTGCCCTTCAGCATATAGATTGCCGTTTCGTAGCCACGATGAAAGTGTGGTTCGGCCTTCGCACCCGGCGGAATAACGACCATATTCATCGATAACCCTTTTGACCCGGCTGTGGTCGCTGAGATACCGACGTAATTCGGCAGCCTCTGAATGGTGTCCATGGTAACGGTTGGTCTGACGGTAACGATGTCGTCCTGCATGTTGATCGCACCTCGTATTGATGGCGGGTGAGCGGCACGGGGAAGGGCCTCAATCCGAAACGCTGCGTCGCACCATCGTATCCGCCGCGACCTGCGAGTCAGGCCCCTTTAACATTCAGAACCTCGATTTCGTATATGAGCACTGCGTTGGCAGGGATCAGGTCTCTTACGCCGGTATCTTTGTACCCCAGGTGAGGACTGATTCTCACCCTTCTTTTTCCTCCGGGTTTCATGCCCTCAAGGCTGTACTCGATTCCCGGGATCACTACGCGGCTGCCGACGACGATTTCACCGACATAGTCTTGTTGAATGGCATCACCCTGATTCAACCATCCGTTCAACCGGACCGTAACCCTGTCGCCCTTCTTAACAAACTGCCCGGTACCTGCAGATTCTGACACAAGCTCGATGCCTGGTTTAATCTCCATGTTGCCTGGCTCCTGACATCACAATCCGTCGCACGGTTTTTGCGTCCGCTGACTACCTACGAACCGTTTCCATTAGCCTTAACCTGTCTCATATCCTCACAAAATATGGTAGTGCCACCAACAAAGCACCCGCAAGTACCAGCATGTATGCGTTCGCCATGAAATAAGGGAAGATAAACAAAGCGATACCGGTCACCAAGGGCACCACTGCCTTTTGTCTTCGCCCATAGACAAAGAATCCCAGACCGATTGCGCCGAATATCATTCCCCAAATAAGTTGTGATGTATTTTCCATGTTAGCAACTCCTGGCCTCTGCTCTAATTAGACACTTAACGACCAAAGGGAACTGAGCTGAATTCTGGGGCTGGCTCGGACGATGGGTTATGCCGTGGAGTGCTGACATCTCGCTGTGGGAGCGGCCTTTTATGCCCTTTAGGGTGACTGGCCCGATTCGCGCCGAGGGACGGCGTTTATGCCCGGCACGGGTGCTCCTACAGGTGAATTCCAGAAACCTGTAGCAATTGTTCCGGGAGGCGATTGTTACGCCATCTCCGCACCGATTGCTAGCGATAGTCCGGATTCGGATGGTCGAAACGGCAACCGGCGTCCCATTGACTGCGCTGATTGCCGTGCGCGGGGATGCCACCGGCCTCGCGCAGCAGCCGAGCCATGTGCACTAGATTCCACGTCATGAACGTCGTATTTCGTTGCGTGAAATCATTGGCGGGACCGCCCGAGCCCTCATCGGCATAGGATGGCCCCGGGCCCGCCTCGCCGATCCACCCGGCGTCAGCTTGCGGTGGAATGGTGTAGCCGAGATGTTGAAGGGCATACAAAACGGTCATCGCGCAATGCTTGACCCCATCTTCGTTGCCGGTGACGATGCATCCCGCCACGCGACCATAGTAGACGTACTGCCCCTTGTCATTGAGCTTTCCGGATTCGCCGTAGAGCCGCTCAATGACTCGACGGCACACTGAGCTTTCCTCGCCCAGCCAGATCGGGGTACCAATCACGAGAATGTCGGCGTCCATCACTCGACGGCATAACTGCGGCCACTCGTCACGATCAAAGCCATGCTCGGTCATGTCCGGGTAGACGCCGGGTGGCAGATCGAAATCCACCGCTCGGAGCAACTCTGTCGTCACACCGTTTGCCGTCATGATCGCTTTCGAAACATCCATCAATGCTTCTGTGTGTGACAGCGTTCCGGTAGGCTTGAGCGTGCAATTGACAAAAACGGCCGACAACCCCGAGAAATCGAAGCTGTGTTGCTCGCACAACGCTTTTTGCTTTTCGGTCAATCCCATGTCTTGATCTCTCCCAGGTTCATGCCGACTGTTTAAGCATAGCGCAGGTTCACGCCGGTTAACCATGATTCCTGGAAGAAGATCCGGGCTCTGCCGGGCGATATCTGCGAGCACCTGCAGGTCCGCTCAGAGCGCCATGAAGGTGATGTTCTCGCGACACAGCCGCTCCATCTGACGGCTGCTGGTGACGCCTTTGGAATAAGCCGGAATCACCACCTTGTCTGCCCTGAGGCGCCGCGCGTTTTTCGCGACGTCGGTACTCGAGGGCGTTATTATACGTTTTCATCTGCGGGACCTACCCAGAATAATGGGTTATGCGCCACCTCCCAAAGATGGCCGTCGAGATCTTTGAAGTAACCACTGTAGCCACCCCAGAATACCTTCTGTGGCTTCTTGACCAACGTTGCTCCGGCATTGACTGCTTGCGATACGACGTCATCAACTTCTTGTTCTGAGCTGAGGTTATGAGCAAGTGTAAAAGACTCGAACCCCTCTCCTTCGGGAGACACCGTTGCATCTTCCGCCAACGCTTCACGCCCATACAACCCCAGCCAAGTACCATTAAGCGTGAAAAATGCGACCTCCGGAGGTGATTTCATTCGAGGGAAACCGAGTCCTTTTTCGTAGAACTGAATTGCCGCCGCAAGATCGCGAACACCGAGAGTGATCATGCTTATTCTTGGCTTCATTGCTGGCAACTCCTTCTGTTACGCATAACGGCCCCCTTCACGCGCGGCTGTAGGCCGTCGCCTGCAACAGCTTGTTCGACGAGCTAATTTGATGCCCAGCACCTCAGTTTTGGAATGTTCCGCGTAAACAGCCATGCCATGAATCCCGGCATTCCCTTCTCTTTCATCCGGTCGATGCAGAACTTCTGCATTTCCTGCGGTGTATTGATCTCGGGTAGGGATCGTATTTTTCATTTCCCCGATAATCATATTAAGCTTGAATCATATTAAGCTTGCGATTATCTACAACGATTGGTCACTCAATGCTGTGGCAAGCTTTTCGTCCACAATTAATCTCCCAAAGACTTAAAACAGTGTGGTAGCTGGACAATTGAGATGTTTTGACACGTGCGTTTTCCACCTATCCTGTGGCCGCCGTTCTCAGCAACTCCCTGTCTGAGTCTGGACGGCACCCCCAAACCTCCCTGATTTCAAGCGCATAGGTACGCCATCTGTGACAGCGCGCGCACCCTATGCCCTACTGACAGTGGGCGGTTAACTCACATTGCGGCCTATCCCGCACTTGCCTTCTGGACAACGGTCGACTACTGCATCTATTAACAGTCCATGGAAGGATGCGACTCATGCAGCAGGAACGTTTGAAATCGCCGCTTCTCAACCGGATGTGCAAGGTAAGCGGCCGCGCGGGTCCGGCAGTGCACTGGCAATGCGCTTACCAGCCCCTTGGCGGATGTTCCGGGGTCCGACGCCTGACCGACGGTTTCTGATCGTGAACCGGGCTTATAGAACACGCCGCAGCGCCGCGCTCTGCTCAAACAGCACGCCCGCGACGAAGCGCGCATAGTCGTCGCGCACCGAGCCATAGACAAACCGGAACCAGGCCGCTACTGCCAGTGCAATGAGCAGCAGGCGCAGCGCGTTCCACACCCCCGGAAAATCCACAAATAACAGCAGCGTCAGCGGCCAGACGTACAACAAGCCGCGCAGGCCGTGCTTGGCGGTGATGAGCAGGGTCGCGAGCAGGCGCAGACTGCGCTGTCGGGCCGAGTTATAACGCGCCAGGTAGACCGCCTTCTCCAGCTCGTTGTCGATATCTGTCAGTCGTCTGTTCATCCGGAAGCCCACCCGAGCCCGCCGGAATCAGTGCGTCGCCACCTGCACCCCCACCTGCGGCATCCGCGCCAGACCAATATCGCGGGCATGATGCTGAAAACCAGGGTTCTTCCAGAAGAATGCACCGGGCATGGTCGTCGGGATCACCAGCACATAGAACAGTGCGCGGCCAATAATGGCGGTCCCCAGGATGACCAGCGCCGCGGTTCCCCACAGCACCAGTCCCGTAACCCCGGAGAGCCCGCCCAGTGCCGCCGCCGCCAGCAGCACCGCTGCCGCCGCCAGCAGCAGGTTGCGAGTGAAATAAGTCTTACCGAAGGTCGTGATCTGCTCCAGCCAGGCGGCCTGCGCTTCGCCCACGCCATCGCGCAGGTGACCGGCGTGTCGATAGAGTCCCACACTTTCCAGCAGCAAACCCGCCAGCACCGGCACCGCGAGCCAACGCAGTACCTCGGCATAAGGCAGTCCCTGGGAGGCGAGCAGCGGCGCAAAAACCAGGGCCGCGAGTATTGGCCCCAGGGTTAGCATGCTGGCGTAGAAGCTGGTCAGCACCTGCCAGTGGTTCCAGAACGGCCGCGCGGGAATACGGTAGATGCGCTGCATGAAATACAGCGACACAGGGCCCGCGGCCAGGGCCAGCCAGCCGCTGGCGGCGCGAATCCCATCCACCAGGCCCGCCGGCAGCCAGGCAAACAGTTGCGGGACACCCGTGAGCACGGCGTAGACACCCAGCAGGTTGTAGAACACCGCCACCGCGACGACTTCGCGGCTGACCGGTGAATACCTCAGATTGTTGAAGGCCCGGTAAAAGCGGTGCGGTCGGCCCAGGTGCAAGGTCGATATCACCAGGGCAAAGGTCTGCAGGGCAATCAGGCCGAACAGGGTGACGGGGTAGGCCACCGGGTGGGCGGCTGCTCCGAGGCTGTCGAGACCGAGTTGCGGCGCCAGGAAGAGCACGGCAAAGGCGCCCACCACGGCCTGTGTGATCAGGGTGAAGATGACCAGCGGGTCTTCGCGCGAACGCAGGCTTTTCAGGTTCCACTGGCGCGGCCGGTTCGCTGCCGGCAGCGCGGCACTGCGGTAGCCCCCCTGCCCGCCCTTCACGCCGGGATCGGGCATTGCGTTCTGGTCGTCACGGACATAACGCACCGGCGTGCTGTCGGTGCGCTGCAGTTCGCGCGGCAGGCTCATGGTCTGCTGGAAGCGGATGTTGGGCCGGGTGATCGAGGTATCCGGGAAACCGGGAATATGGGTTTCCAGCTGCTCGCGGTTGTCCGGGGTGGTTTCGATAATGCCGAAGTCCAGCGCACCGCCCAGGCAGGCCGAGGCGCACGCCGGTTTCAGGCCCACCTCGAGACGATCGACGCACATGTTGCACTTGGAGACATGGCCGGCTTCGGGATCCAGCTGCGGCGCGTTATAGGGACATACCCAGGTGCAGTAGCCGCAACCGAAACAGATATCCGGGTCCTGTAAGACGGCGCCGTACTCGGCGAACTTGGTGTAGGCGCGTGTGGGACAGCCCTTGAGGCACACCGGGTCGTCGCAATGGTTGCACGCCATGGAAATATTCAGGCGCCGGGTCGCCGGGTAGCTGCCGCCTTCGAGGTAGCCCACGGAGCGGAACGCCAGGTGCGCGGGCGTGTTGTTCTTTTCCGCGCAGGCGGCCTCGCAGGCGTGGCAGGCGATGCAGTTGTCGGCATTGAAGTAGAAGCCGTGCTGTTTGTAACGGTTGGGATTGCTGCCGACGCCACTGTTGCCATTGATATTCAGGCTTTTGCCGGCCAGCGCGTGGTGGTCACCCACCAGGCGGATGGGCTTGCCGTAGCAGTTGGATTCCGGTGTGACAACGTCCGGAATGAAGGCGTACTCGGGTTCGTTTTCGCTGACTTTGTACATAAACACCGCTTTAACCACAGAGGCGCACGGAGGCGCACAGAGGACGACTTGCAAAAGCTAACAATACACACGCCCTCCATCTAAGCACGCTCGCACTCCGAGCAAATAGTCACAAGTTATTACTCTGTGCGCCTCCGTGCGCCTCCGTGGTTAACAGTCAATAAGCCCGCGCAGCCAGGTTCATCGCTGCCGCCCCCTGCTGGTCGGCAACCGGTTCAACGCGTACGGCGCACTGTTTGAATGCCGGCTGGCGCGAGTAAGGGTCGAGCAGGCCCAGGCTCACGCGGTTGACGCACTCGTGGTAGTGGAATGGCACGAACACCATGTCGCGCGGCACGCGCTCGGTGCACTGCACCAGTACGATGGCATCACCCCGGCGTGATACCAGGCGCGCATAGCCGCCGTGTTGCACGCCCAACTCCGCCGCGGCTGCCGGACTCATTTCCATGTAGGGGGTCGGACTGAACTTGTTCTGGTTGCCGACCTTGCCGGTACGGGTCCGCGTGTGGAAGTGCTCCACCACGCGGCCGCTGTTCAGCCAGAAGGGGTACTCGTCATCGGGGCGCTCGTTGTTGTCGATGAACGGCAGCGGGATCAGCCTGGCCCTGCCGTTGGGATACTGGAACACGCCGTCGCCGTAGAGGCGCGGGGCGCCCTGTTCGTCACCGTCCCGGCACGGCCACTGCAGGCCGCGCTGCTGCTCGATCCGGTCGTAACTCATGCCGGTGATATCCAGCAGGCGGCCTCCCGACAGCTGCTTCATTTCCTCGAACACCTGTTCACTGCTTTCCGGGAAAGCGGGCTTCCTGTCGCGCTCGATGCGCCTGGCCAGTTCACTGAAGATCCACAGATCCGGCTTAGACTCGTGGTAGGGCGGCATCACATTACGGATGAGATTGACGCGCCGCTCGGTGTTGGTGAAGCAGCCCTCCTTCTCGGCCCAGATCGCTGCGGGCAGAAACACGTGGCTGTACTCGTTGGTCTCGACGTCGGCATAGGCATCCTGCACCACCAGGAATTCGAGTTTCTCCAGGGTCTTGCGCATGCGCGCGGTATTGGGCATCGAGGTCATGGGGTTGGTGGCGATCAGCCACAGCCCCCTGACCTGGCCGGTTTCGATGGCGGGCAGGATGTCGGTCATGAACAGACCGCGTTTGGTCGGAAAAAAGCTCTCGTCGATGCCCCAGAAGGCGGCGATATCTTTGCGGTCCTGTTCTTTTTCCAGGGCGCGATAACCGGGCAGCCCCGAACAGGACGACCATTCGCGCGTCCCCATGGCGTTGCACTGGCCGGTGATCGACAGGCTGGTCGCGCCGGGCCTGCCGATATTGCCGGTGATCAGGTTGAGATTATTGATGGCCACCACGCCGTCGGAGCCGTGCGTGCTCTGATTGATGCCCATGGTCCATATGGTCATGGCCGCCGGCACCTTGGCGTACAGGCGTGCGACGTTGCGGATGGTGTCTTCGTCGATACCGCAGAGCTTTGCCGCCGTCACCGGGTCCCAGCGTGCCACTTCAGCGCTGAAGGCGTCGAAGTCATCGGTGTGCGCATCGATATAGGCCCGGTCCTGCAAGCCTTCCTTCAGAATCACGTGCGCGAGGCTGTTCAGCAGTACCACGTCGGTACCGGGCCGGATCGGCAGGTGCATGTCGGCGTTCTGCGCCAGCATGGTCACGCGCGGGTCGACGACAATCAACGGGAATGGCCGTTTCTCGCGCGCCTCGCGCATGCGCCAGTAGATGATCGGGTGCTGTTCCGGCAGGTTGGAGCCGATCGCCAGCAGGCAGTGGGTGTGGTCAAAATCATCATAGCAACCGGGAGGGCCGTCGGATCCGAACGAGCGCTTGTAGCCGCTCACCGCGGACGACATGCACAGGGTGGTGTTACCGTCGTAATTGTTGGTGCCGATCACGCCACGCACCAGTTTGCCCAGGGTGTAGAATTCTTCCGTCATGATCTGACCGGTGGATACGACGGCAAAGGCGTCGCGACCGAACTGCCGCTGGATACGCTCGATTTCCGCCGCGGTCCGGTTCAGCGCAGCGTCCCAGCTGGCCTGCGCGAACGGCTGGTGGGTGCGTCCGCGCATCAGCGGCACACGACCACGGCCTGCACTCTCAAACAGTTCGTACTCGAATATACCCTTGATGCAGAGCTTGCCCCGATTGACGTTGGCATCGCCGACGCCGCGCGCCGATACGGCTTGGCCGTCCCGGTTCAGGCCGACTTCAATGGAACAGCCGGTCGAACAATACCCACACGTGGTGTACTTCCACTCCTGCACGTCCTTGTCGTGCAGCTTGATGGGATTTTTCTTTTTTCGTCCGAAGAGCATGGGCTTCCTCAGTCAAGCAGGCGATTCACCCGTAGGTCTATTCGTTCGGACAGCCTTCATCCGGGATCAGCGACAGATGAATGACGTCACCTTCAATCCTTATCGGGAAACGCGCGGCACAACCCTCGTCGGGTGCGACTGCCTCGCCCGTGTCAAGGTGGATCTTCCAGTCGTGCAACGGGCAGGCCACGCGCTTGCCGTGGACGATGCCCTGCGACAGCGGCCCACCCTTGTGCGGACACTTGTCGCGCAGGGCGAAAATTTCGTCGTCGGCGGCACGGAACACGGCAATGTCGCCGCTCGGCGTGCGTACCACGCGCGCGCCCAGCGGCGGGATCTCCTCTACCCGGCCGATTTCAATCCAGCCGCTGTCGATCATGATCTGTTCTGCCTGTTGCATTTTGCACCCTGGATATTCTTTTTAACCACGGAGGCGCACGAAGGCGCACCGAGGCGATGTCATTAAAAAACTTTGCGCGACTTCTTCGACCTGGCGGTTGATTTCGGATCCCAGAAATTCACTGCCGCAAAGTCGACAAAGTCCTATTACTGGTGTTCCTCCGTGCGCCTCGGTGGTACAAAGTCTTTCATCCCACCTGTTTAATGGGCGTAAACTCGTGTGCCTCGGCCCCCTGTGCACGGGCCTGCCACGGGTCGTCCTGGGCAAACTGCTGCGAATAGTCAAAGCGCTCGGCCAGCGCGCGGCGGCCCACCTCATCGGCGACGAGCTTCTCCTTCACATAGCTCAGCCCGACGCGTTCGATCCAGGGCGCGGTGCGTTCCAGGTAGTGCGCCTCTTCGCGGTACAGCTGCATGAAGGCCGCGCAGTACTCCAGAACCTGCTGGGGCGTCTCGACGTGACACAGGAGGTCCGTGGCGCGCACCTTCACGCCACCGTTGCCGCCCACATGCAGTTCGTAGCCGGAATCGACACACACCACGCCGAAGTCCTTGATGGTGGCCTCGGCGCAGTTGCGCGGACAGCCGGACGCGGCCATCTTGAACTTGTGCGGTGTCCAGGAGCCCCAGGTCATTTTTTCCAGGTCGATGCCAAGCTGTGTCGAATCCTGGGTGCCGAACCGGCACCACTCGCGCCCCACGCAGGTCTTCACGGTCCGCAGAGCCTTGCCGTAGGCGTGTCCGGATACCAGGCCGGCCTGGTTGAGGTCACCCCAGATCTTCGGCAGTTCTTCCTTGGTCAGGCCATACAGCGCGATGCGCTGGCCGCCGGTGACGTGCACGGTCTTGACGTTATATTTTTCCGCCACGTCGGCGATGGCGCGCAACTCCCGCGGCGTCGTGCCGCCACCCCACATGCGCGGGATCACCGAGTAGCTCGCGTCTTTCTGGATGTTGGCGTGGGCGCGCTCGTTGATGAAGCGCGACTGGCTGTCGTCCCGATATTCGCCCGGCCACTGGCACAGCAGGTAATAGTTCAGCGCCGGACGGCACTTGCTGCAACCGTTGGGGGTTTTCCACTCGAAAAAGTGCTGTGCTGCGGGAATGCTTTTCAGCTCCTGGTCGCGGATCCCGGCGCGGATCTCATCGTGGGTGTACGGGGTGCAGCCGCACATCGGCTTTTTCGCCGGTGATTCCGAGTAATCGCCGCCGACCGTGTGGGCCAGCAGCGCTTCGACCAGCCCGGTACAGGAACCGCAGGAACTGGACGCCTTGGTGTGGGCGCGCACGTCTTCTAGGGTGAACAGGTTCTTGCGCGTAATGGCGTTGACGATCTCGCCCTTGCAGACACCATTGCAGCCACAGATCTCGGCCGTGTCGGCCATGGCGGCCACACGGTTGTCGTCACCGTGACCGGAGTCGCCGAGGTGTGCCTGGCCGAACAGCAGGTTGTCGCGAAAATCGGAAACATCGGTGTTGTCGCGCATCAACTCGAAGTACCAGGTGCCGTCGATGGTGTCGCCGTACATCACCGCGCCCTTGATGCGGTTGTCCTTCAGCACAACCTTTTTATACACACCACGGCCAGGATCCTGGAAGACCAGGTCTTCGGTACTGTCGTCGCCGACAAAGTCACCGGCTGAAAACAGATCGATCCCGGTCACCTTCAACTTGGTCGACGTGATCGAACCTTCGTAGCGGGCAATACCGATGTGCGCGAGGTGGTTGGCGCACACCTTGGCCTGTTCGAACAGCGGCGCCACCAGACCATAGGTCTGGCCGCGATGCTGCACACACTCGCCTACGGCATAGATGCGCGGGTCGAAGGTCTGCATGGTGTCATTGACCACCACGCCGCGCTCGCAGTGCAGGCCGATCTTGTCCGCCAGCGCGTAGTTGGCGCGGATACCGACGGCCATCACCACCAGCTCGGCGGGGATCTCGAGCCCGTCTTTGAAGCGCACGCCTGCTACCCGGTCCCTGCCCAGAATGGCTTCGGTCTGCGCCTCCATGAGAAACTTCAGGCCCTTCTGTTCCAATGAGGCTTTCAGCAGCGCGGCTGCGGGCTTGTCCAGCTGGCGCTCCATCAGGCAATCCATCAGGTGGACAACAGTCACGTCCATACCCTGTTTCAACAGCCCGTTGGCAGCCTCCAGACCCAGCAGCCCGCCGCCGATCACCACGGCTCTGCCGTGCTCGGTTGCGGCGACCTCCAGCATGGTGTCGACGTTGCCGATGTCGCGGAAGGCGATCACACCCTCGAGCTCGTTACCGGGTATGGGAATCATGAAAGGGGTCGAACCGGTGGCGATAATCAGGCGGTCGTAGGCCGCCTCGGTACCATCGGTGGCGTGGACAATGCGTCGGGCACGATCGACCGACTCGACCCACTTTCCTTTATGTAAGGTGATGTTGTTGTCCGCGTACCATTGCTCGTGGTTGAGCATGATTTCGTCGATGGTCTTTTCGCCGGCCAGCACGGGCGACAACAGGATACGGTTGTAATTGCCGTACGGCTCCGCACCGAAAACGGTAATGTCATAGTGGTCCGGCGCCAGTTTCAGCAGCTCTTCCAGGGTACGGACACCCGCCATGCCATTACCGATGAGTACGAGCTTTTCTTTCATAGAGCCTTCCACGCTTTGTTCCAGTCGGTGGTTTTGCAACCCGCATGCCAGCCTCGTGCGTTCTCTATTGTTATATTTATTTCAATAAGTTGAATAGCGTTCGCGCGTCGTCGCACCAATACAGAACCGGGTTTGCGCGCGCAATCAGTGCATCACGCGCAGTAACTGCATCATGCTGGGGCGCTGTTTTGCTCTGCCTACGGGATGCACCAATAGCGCGGGCCCGATTCTGCTCGCCCAGCGGTTTGCTGCCAGTAGCTTCATTGCCTGCGTGCATTGCGTGGCGTAACAGACGCTTAGGCAGCAGTTGCCGGCCGTCTTGAATGCAGTTGGTGCAACCTGTCGAGCCCACTACCCAATCCGACGCGTGCTGGAACCACGTGTGGCATAGTCCTTGCTGCCGCCGGAATCGAATCGATTCCCAATAGACAAGGCTCGGAGACATGACAAACTCAAGACTCAACCTGCTATCTTTCAGCGGCAAGACGCGCGTCCTGCATTTGACCTGGTTTGCTTTCTTTTTGACTTTCTACACCTGGTTCAACCACGCACCATTGCTGGCCTCGATGCGCGAGACGTTCGGGCTGACCGACCAGCAGATAAAGACGCTTTTGATTCTGAACGTCGCGCTGACAATTCCCGCACGCATTATTATCGGCATGCTGGTCGACGCTTTCGGCCCTCGCCGCATGTATTCCCTCCTGCTGTTCATCTCCAGCTTCCTGTGCTTCGGCTTCGCCATGGCCGATAACTTCGAACGCCTGGCGCTGATGCGTTTCCTGCTCGGTTTTGTCGGTGCCGGCTTTGTCATTGGCATCCGCATGATCAGCGAGTGGTTTCCGGCCAGGCAGCTGGGTGTCGCCGAAGGCATCTATGGCGGTTGGGGTAACTTCGGTTCGGCGGCCGCCGCGCTGACCCTGCCGACGGTCGCACTGCTGTATGGCGGTGATGACGGCTGGCGTTATGCCGTCGGCACCACGGGTGTGCTGGCGCTGGTATATTCAGCGATCTACTTCTTTTCAGTGTCAGACACGCCCAAGGGTTCGACTTACTTCAAGCCGAAAAGGAACGGCGCCATGGAAGTCACCAGCAGGGGCGACCTGTTCCTCTATCTGGCAATGAACATCCCCATGTACGCAGCACTGGCGGTGCTGACATGGAAACTCAGCCCGGCCAACCTGGGCCTGCTGAGTGCGCCTGTATCGACTGCGATCTACGCTGTGCTGATCGGTATTTATATATTTCAGACGATTCGCGTCTTTCAGATCAACCATCACGTGTTCAAGAAAGATATCCCGGAGATAGAACGCTACAGATTCACGCAGGTTGCCGTGCTGGATATGGCCTACCTGGTAACCTTCGGTTCGGAACTTGCCGTGGTCTCCATGTTGCCGCTGTTCTTTATGGACACGTTCGGGCTGTCGCAGGTCACCGCGGGGATGCTCGCCTCGGGCTATGCCTTTATGAACCTGGTTGCACGCCCGGGCGGTGGGCTGCTGAGCGACAAGTTCGGTCGCAAGCGCACGCTGCTGATCCTTCTGGTCGGTCTCGTCGCCGGCTACTTCTTTATGAGCCAGATAAATTCCGGCTGGCCGGTCGTGGCGGCCGTGGTCATTACGATGGCCTGTTCTTTTTTCGTGCAGTCGGGCGAAGGCGCCGT
This sequence comes from uncultured Gammaproteobacteria bacterium, assembly GCA_963814945.1. GTDB lineage: Bacteria > Pseudomonadota > Gammaproteobacteria > DSM-19610 > DSM-19610 > Thiogranum. The sequence goes on along the minus strand of CAWFEQ010000009.1, from coordinate 272,291 downwards.
CTTTGCCATGGTCCCTCTGGTCAAGCGCCGCCTCACGGGTCAGGTGGCGGGCATGGCGGGCGCCTACGGCAACGTCGGTGCAGTCACGTTTCTCACCATACTTTCATTTGTATCACCGCAGATGTTCTTCCTGGTAATCGCTGCCGCCGCACTGGTAACCGTGGGTCTGGTGTACCTCGTGCTCGAAGAACCCAAGGGGCATATGGCCGAGGTATTGCCTGACGGCACTGTCCAGATGATCGAGGTCACTTGAGGCCAAACAGAACGTAACCGCCTTCACGCAACCACACAGCAGATCACGAGGTTCGGGGATGGTAGTAACTCGATGTTGCATGCGCTCGCGCCCTAAGCCGGCGAGGCACTACCATCCCCAAACCTCGACTTAGTCCACCCAGTTGCTTAGCTTCGGTAAAGACTGTCTCAGACGCGGGGAAGGTTTTTGATCTCGGGCGCCAGCGCATGCACCAGGAACGTTCGCCGGGACGGGGGGGAGCCGGGAGGTCGGTAGCAGGACCTGACTGTCGCAGCTCTGTCGCAGCTTGCAGCAAGTCAAAATAGTTTGAAAGCAGCGCCAGCCAGCCCGTAACATCGACCTCCTCTATGCCTGACCTGACTATCATCGCCGGCCAGCACTCCGAAGCAGGGATCAAGGCTTCCAATGACGATTCCTGCGGCATTCGCATTCCCGATGGCTCACTGTTAGCGACCAAGGGGGTCGCCGCGGTCATCGCCGACGGCATGAGTGGCAGCGAAGCCGGGCGCGAAGCGGCCGATGCCTGCGTGCAGGGATTTCTGAGCGACTATTTCAGCACGCCCGACTCCTGGACAGTGGCAACCTCGGGCGCGAAGATTCTGAGCGCGTTGAACCGCTGGTTATACGGTCAGGGCCACCAGCTGTACGGCTCACCGAAAGGCATGGTCACCACCCTCAGTGCGCTGGTGATCAAGTCGACGACCGCTTATCTTTTTCATATCGGCGACACCCGCATCTACCGCTTGCGCGACGGCGAACTGGAACAGCTCACGCGCGACCATCGAGTTTCAGTTGCCAGCGACAAGACTTATCTCAACCGCGCCATGGGCATAGATGTCCACCTCGACATCGATTTCCGCTCGTTGGCGCTTGAAAGAGACGACATTTACCTATTGACGACCGACGGGGTTCACGATTTTGTCGACCATGCCACCCTCACGCATCTGCTCGTCGAGAACGCGGGAGTGCCGGAGAAAGGTGTTGGAGCCATCATTCAGAGGGCGGTTGAAAACAAGAGTATCGACAACCTCAGTGCGCAAATCCTTCAGGTTGCAGACCTGCCAGACGGCAGCGAAAAAGAGTTTTACCAGAAACTGACGGAATTGCCATTTCCGCCACCGCTGGAGCCCGGCATGATCCTCGACGGCTACCGGATACTCAGGGAAATGCATGCCAGTAAACGCACCCAGGTCTACCTGGCCCTGGACACTGTGAATGACACCCGGGTGGTCATGAAAACGCCGTCGGTGAACTACGACGACGATCCTGCGTATATCGACCAGTTTCTCCACGAGGAATGGGCCGGGCGGCGTATCAACAGCGCCCACACACTCAAGGTCATGGAACCGCGCGGGCACCGCCAGTGCCTGTACTACATTACCGAATACATCGAGGGCCAGACCCTGCGCCAGTGGATGAACGACCATCCCCGAGCTTCGCTCGAAGAAGTGCGTGTTATCGCTGAACAAATCGCCCGCGGCCTGCGCGCCATGCACCGCCAGGAGATGATCCACCAGGACCTGAAGCCCGAAAACGTTATGCTCGACCAGCACGGCGTGGTCAAGATCATTGACTTCGGTTCCACCAAGATTGCCGGTATCGAAGAAATCACCACGCCACTGGCCCGCGACAATATCCTGGGTACCCGCAACTATACGGCACCTGAATACCTCAAGGGTTTCGCAGGCAGCAACCGCTCGGACATCTACTCACTGGGTGTGATCTGCTATGAGATGCTCTGCGGAAAACTGCCCTACGGGAAGGATCTCACTGCCCGCAAGCTGGACAAGGTGCGTTACCGTCCAGCATCGGAGCACAACGACAGGATTCCCGACTGGGTTGACGACGCACTGCGCAAGGCGGTCTCTGTCAACCCGGAACGCCGCCACAGCCTGCTGTCCGAGTTCATTTACGACCTTTCGCATCCCCCCGCCCCGGGATACCACGGCAGACCCCGGGCACCGTTGCTGGAACGCAATCCGGTGGCGTTCTGGCGCGCATTGGCGCTGATTTTTCTGTTGACAACAATTGCCGCCCTGGTCATGCGATAAAAAAGGGGTGCCCCCCGAAGGGGCACCCCTAACCACCTTGCGGTTGGAGGAGATATTACAATGACTTCATCTCCTCCCTTGCATCAGCTATGCCATAAACCCATTTGCTTTTGGTTCAGTCAGTTACAACCAGGAAGCACTGATCAACGCGGTGCCTATGCACCAGCAGCATGCAAACGCTGCACCAATGTGGTGGCTGGTGCCCAGGCAGACGCAACCAGGAGGCTGTCGGACTTGGGTCTGATCTCCTGCGCCGGTGCGAGAGCGCCAAGTCCGGCAGCCTCCTAGATTTCGCGCGTAGCCCGGAACCTCACGTCGGGATGGCGTTCCATCGCCAGTTCCAGGTTAACGCGTGTCGGTGCGATATAGACCAGTTCACCCGCCTGGTCGATGGCCAGGTTGTCGTAGGCTTTTTCGCGAAACTTCTGCAGGGTCTTGTCGTCGTCACACTCCACCCAGCGCGCAGTCGCCACCGAGACGTTTTCGAAAACACAGTCGACCTTGTATTCGTCTTTCAGGCGTTGCGCGACCACGTCGAACTGCAGCACACCGACCGCGCCCAGGATCAGGTCGTTGTTTTTCACCGGCCGGAACAGCTGGGTGGCGCCCTCTTCGCTGAGCTGTTCCAGGCCTTTCTGCAGCGCCTTCATCTTCAGGGGGTCTTTCAGCACCGCACGACGGAACAGTTCCGGTGCAAAGTTGGGCACACCGGTGTACTTCAGATCTTCACCCTGCGTGAACGTGTCGCCGATACGGATCGTGCCGTGGTTGTGCAGGCCTATGATATCGCCCGGCCAGGCTTCCTCCACGTGACCGCGATCGGACGCGAGGAACGTCACGGCATTGGACACCAGCACGTCGCGGCCGATACGCACGTGGTGCATTTTCATGCCCTTCCGGTAAGTGCCGGAACAGACGCGCAGGAAGGCAATGCGATCGCGGTGCTGGGGGTCCATGTTCGCCTGTATCTTGAAGACGAAGCCGGTGAACTTATCCTCCAGCGGGTCGACCTCGCGCGTCAGGGTGGCACGCGGCAGCGGCGGGGGTGCGAACTCGATAAAGTAATCCAGGAGTTCCTGCACACCGAAGTTGTTGATCGCCGAGCCGAAGAATACCGGCGACAGCTCGCCGCGCAGATAGGCCTGTCTATCAAAAGGATGGCTGGCTCCCTGCACCAGTTCGATGTCCTCACGCAACTCGGCGGCCTGTCCGCCCAGCACTTCGTCGAGCAACGGGTTGCCGAGGCCGTTGACCAGCGTGGCTTCCTGACGCCTGCTGCGGTCGCTGCCCTGCTGGTAGAGGTACACCCTGTCCTGTTCGATGTGATAGACGCCACGAAAACGTTTGCCCATACCGATCGGCCAGGTGACCGGCGCGCAGCGGATCTTCAATACCCCCTCGACCTCGTCGAGCAGATCGATGGCGTCCCGGCCCTCGCGGTCCAGCTTGTTGATAAAGGTGAAAATCGGCGTGGTGCGCAGACGGCAGACCTCCATCAGCTTGATGGTGCGTGCCTCCACGCCCTTGGCGACGTTGATCACCATCAGCGCCGAGTCGACGGCGGTGAGCGTGCGGTAGGTGTCTTCGGAGAAATCCTCGTGGCCGGGCGTATCCAGCAGGTTGACCATGGCACCCCCGTAAGGGAACTGCATGACCGACGAGGTGACGGAAATGCCACGCTGTTTTTCCAGTTCCATCCAGTCGGAGGTGGCGTGACGCGCGGCCTTGCGCCCCTTGACAGTACCGGCCAGCTGGATGGCACCACCGAACAACAACAGTTTCTCGGTCAACGTGGTCTTGCCGGCGTCGGGGTGGGAAATAATGGCGAAGGTGCGGCGCCGCTGCGCCTCGTCGGTGATACTGCTCATGATGTCTGGTGCAGAAACTGTAAAAACCATTAGTTTACCCCAGCGGCGGGCGTTTTGCTCAGGCCGTCTCGCGATTGATTTCGGGGCACGCCCGTTGGGCTTCGCGGGCTCAGCCCAACCTCCCCGGTTTTGGACTAACCTCCAACCAGCGTGTCGGCGCATGCGGGTAGCTTAGCGGAAACCAGTAGGTTGGTGCTGAGCGCCGCGAAGCCCAACACAAATCCGGCAGAGATGACGAAGTGTCGGGGTTTCGTCCCGACGTGTCGTTGGGGCGTGAGGGGAGTCGATAACCCTGTCGGGCTTCACGAAGCTCAGCACCACCCTACGGAAGAATGGACCGCGCTTCCGCTTGCGTAGTACGCGGAGAGGCTCCTAAAGCCCGTTCCCGCTCAACACCGCGCGCTGCAACAGCAGCAGGTCGCCCGCATCAAGTTGGCCGTCATTGTTAATATCGGCCAACACGGATTCGAGCACCGTGGGCTGCGCAGGATCGGTCACCAGGCGGGTCATGACCACCAGGTCGCCGGCATTGAGCTGGCCGTTGGGCGCCCCGCGGGGCGCGAGATCACCGAGATTTGAAACATTCGGGTCGATGCCGTAGACAGTCACCTCGTCACCGTCGCTGACACCGTCATCATCGCTATCGGAATGATAGGGTCGGTGCCGTAGGTATTGACCTCCTGGCCGTCGGACAGGTTGTCTCCATCGGTATCGGGAACCAGGGGATCGGAGCCCCAAGCGGCCTCATCCGTATTGGACAGCCCGTCGTCGTCTGCATCCGGGTCGCAGACATCACCCAGCAGGTCGCCATCGACATCGAACTGATCGATATTCGCTACCTGGGGGCAGTTGTCCAGCGCGTCGATCACCGTATCGCCGTCGCTATCCGGATACGCCAAGTTCAAGACCACAGTACCGGCGCCTGCATTCTTGCCGTCAACCGCTTTCGGTAATGACGTCATCGATGGCCGCGTTGATATCGGACGACCAGGCCGTGGCGCCGTCAAATACGTCATAGGCGACAATCGAACTGCCGGTTGCGATTCCCGCGACGATCCCGGCGACGTTGGTGAGGCAGATTTCTGTCATCGCGGGTAACGGCTGACCGGTCGAATTGAATCGGGCCGAGTATGCTCTGTTTCAGTGCCTTGAGTTCGCCGACAAACTCGGCGCGCAGGGTCGCGTTATTAAAGGCCAGTCCACGTAGCCTGCGCAGACCAGCATACTTTTTCTTTAAGGCGGAGACATTGCGCTGAGCTCGTATTCAACATACTGTAACTACTATAAAAAGCTTGGATAAAAAAACCATTCAGCGCGCCAGGCTCAGTGCCAGCAGCAGTGCATCCTCGCGCTGCCCGTCGTCGGCGGGATAGTAGTTCTGGCGCACGCCGATTTCGTTGAAACCGAGTTTCTGGTACAGCTGGATCGCCCCTGTATTGGAAGGACGCACCTCGAGCATCACGATATCGGCATTGTGCCGGCAGGCGAGCTGCAGGAAGTGTTTCATCAGCCTGGTACCGATACCCTGGCGCTGTGAATCGGGGTTCACGGAGAGATTGAGAATATGCGATTCGCCCGCGGCCACGCTCATGACGCCGTAGCCCTCAATGACGGCGTTGACTTCGTAACACCAGCAGCAATAACCGACGCGCATGCAGTCGCGGAAAATGCCCTCGGTCCAGGGATAAGGGTAGGCGCGCAGTTCAATGTCCATGACCGCATTCAGGTCGGAGACCGCCAGCGGCCGCAGCCTGGAACCTTGACCCGACATTACAACAGCGCTCACGGCCGGCTGACACTCAGCGTCGCCATGGCCAACTGCAGGTCTTTCCAGGCCTTACGCTTGTCCAGCGGCGAACGCAACAGGTAGGCGGGATGATACGTAGCGATAACCGGTATGCCAGTAGCGGCATAGTGATGCACCGTACCGCGCAGTTTGCCGATCGGGGTGTCTGTCTTTAACAGGTTCTGCGCCGCAATGCGGCCGACCGCCAGGATGATCTTCGGCTGGATCAGGGCGATCTGGCGCGCCAGATACGGCTCGCAGCACACCACTTCTTCCGGCTGGGGATCACGGTTGTTGGGCGGCCGGCACTTGAGGATGTTGGCGATATACGCCTGTTCGCGCTGCAGACCCACCGCCAACAGCATGGCGTTGAGCAACTGTCCGGCGCGCCCGACAAACGGTTCGCCCTGCAGGTCCTCGTCCTTGCCGGGTGCCTCGCCGATCACCAGCCACTCGGCGTGCCGGTTGCCGACGCCGAACACCGTGTGCGTCCGGCCCGCGTGCAGTTCGCACAGCGTGCACTGGCTGACGCTGGCTTCCAGGGCTCCCCAGCCCATCCCGGCGACATCCGGCCGGTCCGGTGCCTGGACCAGCACGGAAGATTCAGGCGGGAGCGATTCCGCCGAGGGCGCTGCACCCTGCGTGTCGGCCGGCGATCCGGCGGCGGGCTCCCGGAGTGCCGCCGTTTCGCGGCGCCGCAGCTGCCACGCCTGGATGCCCATCGCTTCTAGATACTGTAGCTGCTGTTTCATGGCTCTCTGTCCCGCCCCTCTCCCTGGGGAGAGGGGTCTGTTCCAACGTCGCCCCGCGGGTTAGACATCACCCCGCTGCGGATGCTGCCGATCAGCCGGCCGAATGATCTTGTTCAGGGCGTTGACATAGGCGCGCGCCGAGGCAATGACAATATCGGTATCCGCGCCCTGCCCGTTGACAATATGCCCCGCCTTTTCCAGCCGCACCGTGACCTCCCCCTGGGCATCCGTACCGCTGGTGATATTATTCACCGAATACAGCTGCAACTCGGTGCCGCTGGAAACAATCGCCTCGATGGCTTTGAAGGCGGCGTCCACCGGACCGCTGCCCGGCGCACTCGCGCTGCGCTCCTCGCCATCGATATTCAGCGTGATGTCGGCGTTGGGCGTTTCGCCGGTTTCCGAGCAGACCCGTAACGACACGAGCTTGAACTGTTCGTTGATCGCATCGAGATTGGCTTCGGTGACCAGCGCCTGCAGGTCCTCATCGTAGATTTCGTGCTTCTTGTCGGCAAGGTCTTTGAAACGCGCAAAGGCTTCATTCAGCGCCTCTTCCGATTCGAACGTAATGCCCAGTGCTTCAAGCCGGGTGCGCAGGGCATTGCGCCCAGAGTGCTTACCAAGCACGATGCGGTTGGCGCTCCAGCCAACATCCTGGGCACGCATGATTTCGTACGTCTCGCGGCTCTTCAAGACGCCGTCCTGATGAATCCCGGATTCGTGGGCAAAGGCGTTGGCGCCAACGATCGCCTTGTTGGGCTGCACGGCAAAACCGGTAATCCCTGCGACCAGGCGCGAACAGGTCATGATCTGGGTGGTATCCAGTCCAGTCTCACAGCTGAACACATCTTTGCGGGTACGCACGGTCATCACCACTTCTTCCAGCGACGCGTTACCCGCGCGTTCACCGAGACCGTTGATGGTGCACTCGACCTGCCGGGCGCCGTTCAACACCGCCGAGAGGGAATTAGCCACGGCCAGTCCGAGGTCATTGTGGCAATGCACCGAGAACACCGCCTTGTCGGAGTTGGGCACCCGCTCGATCAGGTTTTTAATGAGTTCGCCAAACTGGTGCGGCAGATTATAGCCGACGGTATCCGGGATATTGACCGTGGTGGCGCCGGCATCGATAACCGCTTCGAGCACACGACACAGGAAGGCCAGGTCGGACCGGCCCGCGTCCTCGGGCGAGAACTCGACGTTGTCCGTGTACTTGCGCGCCCGCGTCACCGCCTTGACCGCCTGGTCCAGCACCTGGTCGGGCTCCATGCGCAACTTCATTCTCATATGGATCGGCGACGTGGCGATAAAGGTATGAATACGCGCAGACGCCGCGTCTTGCAGCGCCTCACCGGCGCGATCGATGTCGCGGTCGAGCGCGCGCGCGAGACCACACACGGTGGAATCCTTCACCGCCCGCGCCACCGCCTGCACGGCCTCGAAATCACCGGCGCTGGCGGTGGGGAAACCGGCCTCGATCACGTCCACTTTCATACGTTCCAGCGCCTTGGCGATGCGCACTTTCTCGTCTCGGGTCATGGACGCGCCGGGACTCTGCTCGCCGTCGCGCAAGGTGGTGTCAAAAATGATCAAGCGATCGTTGTTCATGGTTCTGCTCCATTGCGGCCGGCGCCGCCAAGCGGGCTCAAAGCATAGCAAAGGCCACGCCCTAAGCGCATCAAATTCAAGGTAATTACGGGGATTTTATGCGTTTCGCCTCGCCAGGCCGGAGTATCAGCCGCCAAGCGGCAGCAGCATTAGAGCAGACAGCAGCAACAGCCCGCGGGAACCCCGGGCCGGCGAGTGAGCGAATTGGCTGCTGGTTTGGATCATAACGTCGTAAGCGGACAATTGGCCTTCGACTATAGTTCGGCCACGCGGGATTTTCAACAACAAAAAAGGGCGCCAGTATTGGCCCGTTCACCGAAGCCGAGCAGGCGCTGCTGCAGCGCGATGTGCAGTTTGGCACTGAGATGCTCGCCGACCTGGAACTCGAAGGGCACGTGGTGGACACCATCGACCCGACGTCCCGCGTCCTTTCACCGTTGGGCTTCGCTGGGCTCAGCCCAACCTACGGCTACGGCTACGGCTACGGCTACGGCTACGGCTACGGCTACGGCTACGGCTACGGCTACGGCTACGGCGGCGGCGGCTGCGATTGCAGTTTGCGTTGTCGGCGGCGTTGACGGACCTGGTGGAGCGTTATCACGGGACCTGAAATTACGTAGATCAGAAAGCCGAAGAACAATACGCTGGGTGGGTGACTGGAGATCACCACCAGCACCAGTACCGCGGCCACCAGCGCCACAAACGGCACCCGCCCCCGGAAATCAATTTCCTTGAAACTGTAATAACGTATCTTACTGACCATCAACAGCCCCATGGCCGCTGCCAGTATCGAGCCGGCAACCCACATGTCTGCGCCGTCCAGACCGTTGTCTTCGCTGAACCAGACCAGGCCGGCCAGTACTGCGGCGGCCGAAGGGCTGGGCAGCCCCTGGAAATAACGCTTGTCGGCGCTGGCGACCTGAGTGTTGAAGCGTGCCAGCCGCAAAGCCGCGCCGGCGGTGAAAATAAACGCCGCCAGCCAGCCGAGCTTGGACCACAGCCAGCCGTGGTCACCCATACTGCGCAGCGCCCACTCGAACACCACCAGCGACGGGGCCAGTCCGAAGCAGACCATGTCCGACAGGCTGTCGTACTGCACACCGAACTCACTGGTCGTGTGGGTCAGCCGTGCCACCCGCCCATCGATGCCATCCATCAGCATGGCGACAAAAATGGCGATGGCCGCAGCGATAAAGTTATCGCTCATGGCGGCAATAATGGCGTAGAAGCCGGCAAACAGGCCCGCCGTGGTGAACAGGTTGGGCAGCAGATAGATACCGCGCCGCCTGGGTTGCTGCTGTTCTTCGTCCATCGCTAGACAAGGACCCGCTGTGATGTGGTATGCGCCGGCTTACTTGTGGACCAGTGTCGCTATTACATCAGATCCGGCCTTGACGTGCGAGCCGCTGGCGACCTGTATACGGCTGTAACGCGGCAGATAGACCTCTACCATCCCGCCCATCGGGATATAGCCGCAACGCTGACCCTGACCGACCCGTTCACCGATACGCACATAGCAGCGTGGCAGGTTGTGCAACGGGCCCCGGTGCATGACCATCACCAGGTCGTCGTCCTCATCGGTTTTCAGCCACACGCCGTGCGGCTGAATGTCGTTACCGGAATTTTTCGGTTCCAGTATCTTGCCTTCGACGGGGCTGCGCGTGCTGTATACGCCCGCGTGATTCATGCGTATGTCGAGGCGGACGGACTCGCGGTCGAGGTAGGGATCGGACACCTCTTCCACGGCGGTGACAACGCCGTCGGCCGGGCTCACTACCGCGAGCGGGCTCGACGGGATTTCGCGAGTGGGATCGCGATACAGATAGACGATCGCCCCGCAAACCAGCCACAAGGGTAGCGACCAACCCCAGCCAGCGAAGTGCCATACCAGCGTGGCGAACGTGGCAAACACCAGGAACGGCGGATACCCGGCACGGGAAAAATAGGGATAACTGCTCTTGGCCATGCTATCAGCAGGGGCTGCCGGCGCAGCCCCGTCCCCTCAGTTCACTTGCTTGTCAACAATCTTGTTGGCACTGATCCACGACATCATGCTGCGCAGCCGCTCACCGACCTGTTCGATGGGATGCTCGCGGCCGAGGCGCCGCTTGGCCTTGAGGGTGGCTGCACCTGCCTGGTTTTCGAGGATGAACTCGCGAGCGAACTCGCCGTTCTGGATTTCGGTGAGGATGCGTTTCATCTCGGCCTTGGTTTCTGCGTTCACCACGCGCGGACCGCGGGTCAGGTCGCCGTACTCGGCGGTATTGGAAATCGAGTAACGCATGTTGGCGATACCGCCTTCGTACATCAGATCGACGATCAGCTTCAACTCGTGCAGACACTCGAAATAGGCCATTTCCGGCGCATAACCGGCCTCGGTCAGGGTTTCGAATCCGGCCTGCACCAGTGCGGTGGTGCCGCCGCAGAGCACCGCCTGCTCGCCAAACAGGTCAGTCTCGGTCTCTTCGCGGAAAGTGGTTTCGATAACCCCGGCGCGGCCACCACCGTTGGCCGAAGCGTAGGAAAGCGCGATCTCCTTGGCGTTGCCGCTGGCGTCCTGGTAGACCGCAATCAGCGACGGCACACCGGCGCCCTGCTTATATGTGGAACGCACCAGGTGCCCCGGGCCCTTGGGCGCGATCATGATCACGTCCAGGTCGGCACGCGGTACGATCTGTTCGAAGTGAATATTGAAGCCGTGCGCGAACGCCAGCGCAGCGCCCTGCCTGATGTTGGGCTCCACCTGATCGCGGTACAGCCGCGCCTGGTGCTCATCCGGGGCCAGTATCATGACAACATCGGCGCCGCGGACAGCGTCTTCGACCGGCTTCACGTTGAGGCCGGCATTCTTTGCCTTGGCCACGGAGATCGAACCGTCGCGCAGTCCCACAGTGACGTTGACGCCGGATTCCTTCAGGTTGTTGGCATGGGCGTGTCCCTGCGAGCCGTAACCGATAATGCTGACCTTGCGCCCTCTGATCAGGGAAAGATCAGCATCCTTGTCATAGTAGATGTTCATTGTCATAGCTCAGTACCTTGATTATGAATTGCCAGAATCCATGGGTCACGCCGGCAGTCCGTACGGGACTGCCCGCCTCAACCCGACGAACTGTCAGATGCGCAGCGCCTTCTCGCCCCGCGCGATACCCGTCACACCCGAGCGCACCACCTCGATGATATCGGTCTGTTCGATAACCCGCACAAAGGCGTCGAGCTTGTCGCTGGTGCCGGTGACTTCGATGGTAAACAGGCTGTCGGTCACGTCAATGATACGGCCACGGAAAATGTCCGCCAGGCGTTTCACCTCCTCGCGCCCCGTGTCGGTGGCCCGCAGTTTGATCAGCATCATTTCGCGTTCGATGTGCGCACACTCGTACATGTCCATCAGCTTGACCACGTCGATCAGCTTGTTGAGCTGCTTGGTAATCTGCTCGATGACTTCTCCGGTACCGCGGGTGACCAGGGTCATGCGCGACAGGGAAGGGTCCTCGGTCGCCGCTACTGTGAGCGACTCGATGTTGTAGCCGCGCGCCGAAAACAGGCCGGCGACCCTGGACAAGGCACCGGACTCATTCTCCATCAGGATCGAAATGATGTGTCGCATCGCACTAAACCAGGATCATTTCGTTCTGACCGGCGCCGGCCGGCACCATGGGGTAGACGTTCTCGGTCTTGTCGACAAGAAAGTCCATGAACACCAGCCGGTCCTTCATCGCCATGGCTTCCTTCAGTGCGGGCTCGACGTCTTCCGGGCGGGTGATCTGCATACCGACGTGGCCATAGGCCTCGGCGAGTTTGACGAAATCCGGCAGCGATTCCATGTAGGACATGGCGTAACGCCCCTGGTAGAAGAATTCCTGCCACTGGCGGACCATGCCGAGACAGCCGTTGTTCACGTTGACGATCTTGATCGGCAGGGAATACTGGCGGCAGGTCGACAGTTCCTGGATACACATCTGGATACTGCCCTCGCCGGTTATGCAGGCAACGGTCTCGCCGGGATAAGCAAACTGCACGCCCATGGCGGCCGGAAAACCGAAGCCCATGGTGCCCAGGCCGCCGGAGTTGATCCAGCGATTCGGCTTGTCGAACTTGTAGAACTGGGCGGCAAACATCTGGTGCTGACCGACGTCGGAGGTCACAAAGGCTTTGCCGCCGGTCACCTTGTACAGGCTTTCGACCACGTACTGCGGCTTGATGATGTCGCTGTCCTGGTTGTATTTGAGGCAATCCATGGCGCGCCATTCCTCGATCTGTTTCCACCAGGCCTTCATCGCCGTCGCATCCGGTTTGGCATTCGTCTCCTTGACGATCTTCAGCATCTCCTTAAGCACCTGGTCAACCGGGCCGACGATGGGCACGTCGACCTTGACGGTCTTGGAGATGCTCGCCGGGTCGATATCGATGTGAATGATTTTCGCGGTCGGACAGAATTTTTCGACATTACCCACCACCCGGTCGTCGAAGCGTGCACCGATAGCGATCAGCACGTCGCAGTTATGCATGCTCATATTGGCTTCGTAGGTGCCGTGCATGCCGAGCATGCCCAGAAACTGCCTGTCGGTGGCCGGATAGGCGCCCAGCCCCATCAACGTGTTGGTGATCGGGTAACCCAGCAGCCGGGTAAAATCCGTCAACGCTTTGCTCGCGCTGGACAGCACCACGCCCCCGCCGCTGTAAACCATTGGCCGCTTGGCGGTGAGCATCAGGTCAATGGCCTTCCTGATCTGCCGCGGGTGGCCCTTGGTCACGGGGCTGTAAGAACGCATGCTGATGCGCCGCGGATACTTGTACTCGGCCTTGAGAACGCTGACATCCTTGGGAATATCCACGACCACCGGGCCCGGCCGGCCGGTGGTGGCAACGTAAAAGGCTTTCTTGATGGTCTCAGCGAGATCCTTGACATCCTTGACCAGGAAATTGTGTTTGACGCAGGGGCGCGTGATACCGACATTGTCGACTTCCTGAAAGGCATCGTTACCGATCATGGCCGTCGGCACCTGACCGGTGAACGCCACCATAGGGATGGAGTCCATGTAGGCGGTCGCGATGCCCGTTACGGCATTGGTCGCACCCGGACCCGACGTCACCAGCACCACCCCGGGTCTGCCGGTCGCACGCGCATAGCCATCGGCCGCATGCGTGGCCGCCTGCTCGTGACGTACCAGGACATGCTTTACCTTGTCCTGCTGATCCAGCGCGTCGTAGAGCGGCAGCACGGCACCGCCGGGGTAGCCGAACACGTAGTCGACCCCTTCATCGGTAAGGCAGCGTACGAAAATCTCAGCGCCTGTCAGCTCCACCTGTATGTCTCCCGGGTGCCGGCAAAAACCAGAAAAAAAGCCCGCATATCGGGCACATGCGCAAAACGCAGGGTTAGAACTGACTAATATTGCCATCGATGGCAGCGGGAATCCAGTACCTTGCTGGACACGCGCCTCGCGCCTGTCCTGACGGGCCGGCTGCGGGGTCTGCGAACGGTACACTTGTCGCCAACCCCGGCGGCGTGTTAAGTAACGGAAATCAGATCAACAACAGGGGATAACGATGCGACCGATCAACATTTTTGCGCTGCTGCTCATGCTCGCAACAGGGTCCGCAAGTGCCGCCATGTACAAGTGGACCGACGCCAACGGCAATACCCAGTACGGCCAGCACCCCCCCGCGGGCAGCACGGCGGAGCGCATCCAGGCCGCACCCGCACCCAACGCCACACCGGCTGGCAAGTCCCTGCAGCAGCGGGTCGAGGAACTGGAAAAGCGCCAGGACGCAGAACAACAGCGCAAGGCCGAAGCGGCACGCAAACAGCAGGACGCCGAAAACCGGAAAATCAATTGCGCAAATGCCCGCAAGAACATCGAGCGGCTCAACCATGGCGGCAACCGGCTGGTCCACATGCCCGACGGCAGCTATCAGCGCCTGGATGAAGCACAGAAACAGGAACAGATCGAGAAGAATCAGAAAGCCATTAAGGAATTCTGCGACTGAAGGAGCCGCCAATGCCACTGCTGAAAATCCAGACCAATACGCCAATGGACGCCGACAAGAAACGGGCACTGGCGGCCAGCGCCTCCCGCGTTGTGGCCGGTATGCTGGGCAAACCGGAACGCTACGTGATGGTCAGCATCGAGGAAAACCCCGCGATGCTGTTCGCTGGCAGCGATGAGCCGCTAGCCTACCTGGAGCTGAAAAGCATTGGTCTGCCGGGCAACAAGACCGGTGACTTTTCCGCCAGCCTCGCCACGCTGCTCGGCGAACACCTCGGCCTGCCAGCCGACCGGATTTATATCGAATTCGCCGACGCTCCCCGCAGCATGTGGGGATGGAACGGCGGCACCTTTTGAGAAGGCGGCTGTAGGCGCGGCATTGCTGGACTGCTCGTTTAACCACAGAGGCGCGCGGAGACGCACAGAGGAATACCTCCAAAAGGTTCTAACCGCTAAGTCGCACGAAGTCGCGCCAAGTTCACTCTTTGACTGGTGCAGAGCCAAATTGCGTCATCAGCCATTCGGCTGTAGGTTGGGCTGAGCGCAGCGAAGCCCAACCTACACCTATACTCCGCACTCCACGCTGGGGTAGGCTCCGGTGGCCAAAAGCTTCCAACAAGCCAAATCCGGGATGCTACAATGCCACGCTTTACATCCACCTGAACAGCACAACATGAAAGTCTCCCAGTTTTCGCTCGCCACCGTCAAGGAAACGCCCGCCGATGCCGAGATCGTGAGTCACCGGCTGATGACGCGCGCCGGCATGATCAGGAAGATCGCCGCCGGCATCTACAGCTGGCAGCCGCTCGGACTGCGCATACTGCGCAAGGCCGAGACCGTGGTGCGCGAGGAAATGAACCGCGCCGGCGCGCTCGAGCTGTTAATGCCTGCGGTGCAGCCGGCCGAACTGTGGCAGGAGTCGGGACGCTGGGACCAGTATGGCCCCGAACTGCTGCGCATTACCGACCGTCACCAGCGCGAGTTCTGTTTCGGGCCGACCCACGAAGAGATCATTACCGACCTGGTGCGCCGCGAGGTGCGCAGCTACAAACAGTTGCCAGTCAATTATTACCAGATCCAGACCAAGTTCCGCGATGAAATCCGGCCGCGCTTCGGGGTGATGCGCGCACGCGAGTTCCTGATGAAAGACGCCTATTCCTTTCACCTCGATCAAGCCTCCCTGGAAGCCACTTACCAGGTGATGTACGACACCTATTCCAGGATTTTCAGCCGTCTGGGACTACAGTTTCGGGCGGTACGCGCTGACAGCGGTGCCATTGGCGGCGCGCATTCACACGAGTTTCACGTGCTCGCCGATTCCGGTGAGGACGCCATCGTGTTCTCCACCGGCAGCGACTACGCCGCCAACCTCGAAATGGCCGAAGCGCCGGCGCCCGAGGGTCCGCGCCCGGCACCGGCCGCGCATAAGCAGACGGTCGATACCCCCGGGCAGCACAGCATTGAAGAGGTCGCCGCGTCTCTCGCAATAGCGCCATCCCAGTGTCTAAAGACGCTGCTGGTCCAGGCCAGCGACGGCGGCGTCGTGGCCCTGTGCCTGCGCGGTGACCACAGCCTGAACGCCATCAAGGCGGAAAAACTCGAGCAGGTCGCCCGACCGCTGATGTTTGCCAGCGACGCGCAGATCCTGGCCGCGGCTGGATGCAACGCCGGTTCCATCGGCCCGATCGGGTTACCTGTCCGGGTCATTGCCGACCGCGCGGCTGCGCATCTTGCCGATTTCGTCTGCGGCGCCAATGCAGACGGCAGGCACTTTACGGGGGTGAACTGGGGACGCGATGGCGTCGAACCGGACGTGGCCGATATCCGCAACCTGGTCGAAGGCGACCCAAGCCCCGACGGCACGGGCCAGGTGCGCATCGCGCGCGGCATCGAGGTCGGACACATTTTTCAGCTGGGCGACAAGTACAGCCGCGCCATGAAGGCCAGCGTCCTGGACGAAAACGGCAAGGAAATCGTCATGACCATGGGCTGTTACGGCATCGGCGTGTCGCGTGTAGTGGCTGCGGCCATTGAACAAAACCATGATGATCAAGGCATTATCTGGCCGGACGCGCTGGCGCCCTTCCACGTTGCAATCCTGGGCATGAACCAGAAAAAGTCGCAGCGGGTCCGCGAAGCCTGCGCCCAGCTGTACGCCGAACTGCAGTCCGCCGGCATCGAGGCTCTCTGGGATGACCGCGATGTAAGGCCCGGCGTCATGTTTGCCGATATGGAATTAATCGGTATTCCCCACAGGGTGGTGATTGGTGAAAGAAACCTGGATAAGGGCCTGCTGGAGTACAAAGCGCGCCGCGGGGGCGACAGTCAGGCTGTTCCGCGCGCAGATATTGTGGCGTTTTTGCGGGAGCAACTGCTCATTCCGAATTGCGGGTGAGGGAAGCAGCGCTGGGCCGTTTCCCCGTTGCGCACCTGACGGCGACAGGGATATCGCTGCCGAGCCTACCGGGACGTATTCACACAGGGTTGCGCAACGCGGGCACGAACCAACGCTGCTGATGGCCCTGCTGGCGGCGCTGCTGTTGCCGTCGTTAATCTTTCGGCCGGTTTTCGCGGCCACAACCGAACGCCCTGACAACGCCATGCGTCAACTGCTGATCAAGGCCATCCGCGCCGCCGACAGCTTCAATGATCGTTTTGACGCTGAAGTCTGGCTGACTGATATGTCCAACCGCCTGCGCCCCAAGGTCGACGACCCGGCTGAGCGTCTGCAGATTCTCAAGACCGCCCACTATGAAGCCTCGCGTGCCGGCCTGCCGCCGGAACTGGTGCTCGCGGTGATCGATGTGGAAAGCAACTTCGACCGCTTCGCCATTTCCTCAGTCGGCGCGCGCGGCCTGATGCAGGTAATGCCGTTCTGGCTGGAAGAGATAGGCCGTCCGGACGACGACCTGTTTGATATTCACACCAACCTGCGTTTCGGTTGCACGATTCTCAAGCTCTACCTCAACCGGGAACACGGCGACCGCACCCGGGCACTGGCGCGCTACAACGGCAGTGTCGGCAAGTCCTGGTACCCGCAGCGCGTCTTTAAAGCGCTGTCGCATCGCTGGTACCGGCAATAATCTTTAGGCACGACTCGCGCAGGCTGGGATCGTTGAGCTTCGCTGCGCTCAGCCCAACCTGCGCATGTGGCGGCTATTGATCTGGATCCCCTCTGCGCCTCCGCACGCCTCTGTGGTTAGAGTTACGCCGGCCGGCAGGCTCTAGCCATACAAACGGCGGTACAGGCCGTCGGCCTTGATCAGTTCCTGGTGCGTGCCCTGTTCGGCGATGCGTCCGTCTTCGAATACGTAAACGCGGTCGGCCTGCTTCACGGCGCTCAGACGGTGGGCTACGATCAGCAGCGTGCGTCCGGCGAGGAAGTCAGCGAGCGCTGCGTGCAGTCGAGCCTCGGTTTCGGTATCCAGTGCCGAGGTCGCCTCGTCAAAAATCACGACTTGCGGATCACCCAGCAGCAGGCGGGCAATGGCCAGGCGCTGGCGTTGACCACCCGAAAACCGCACGCCCTGCCGGCCCAGCTGGGATTCCAGCTGCTGCGGCATTTCGCGCACGACGTCGGCGAGCTGAGCCTGCGTCAGCGCACGCCATAACGCCTCGTCGCGAAAGCTGCGGCCCATCGTCAGGTTGTTGCGCACGCTGTCATGGAACAGCACCGGGTGCTGTAACACTGTGGCCACGTGCTCGCGCACCACTTCTAACCCGATGCGTTGCACCGGGATACCGTCAAAGCGGATTTCGCCTTCCAGTGGCTGGTACAGTCCCAGCAACACCTGAACCAGCGTGGATTTGCCGCCGCCACTTGCGCCCACGAGCGCGACACGCTCACCGGCATTGATCGTCAGGCTGACGCCGTTCAGCACCGGTTCGCCCCGACCATAGCGGAAATGTATGTTGTCCAGTTGCACGGCGACGCCGCGCCGCCCCGCGAAGGGATTCTGTTCCTGGGGATACTGCGGTTCCTGGTCAAGGGTCAGCAGGCCATTGATACGCTCCAGCGCCGCGCGTGCGCCGTAAAAAGCATACTGGATGTTCAACACTTCCTGCACAGGCCCCATCATGAACCACAGGTAGGCAAACACCGCCATCATCTCGCCGATGGTGAGGCTGGAAAACACCACCATGAACATGCTGACGGCGCGAAACAGGTCCACACCCATGAGGAAGATAAAGAACGACAAGCGGTTCGCTGCATCGCTTTTCCAAGAAAACAGAGCCGAATCGCGTTTGATGCGCTGCGCACTGTCCACCACCCGGTACAGGTAGTGCTGTTCACGGTTGACAGCGCGGATCTGCTGGATCGCATCCAGTGTTTCGGTGAGTGCGCCCTGGAACAGCTCAAACGCCTGGTTCTCGTGTCTCTTCAGGTTTTTTACCCGCTTGCCCAGAACCACGGTGAAATACACCACCAGTGGATTCAGAAACAGGATCAGCAGCGCCAGTTGCCAGTGCATCCATAACAGCACCACTGCCGCACCCATCAGCGACAACACCGCGATGAGAAACTTTGCCACCGTCATACCGATGAAATCGTCCACCGCGTTCAGATCGGTGACAAAATGCGAGGTCACCTTGCCACTGCCCAGCGCCTCATATTCACTCATGGAAATCCGCTGCAAGCGCAACAACAGGTCGCGGCGGATACGGTAAACCACGTCCTTGGAAATCAGGCTGAACTGGCGGGTCTGCCACACGCCGAGCATGACCGATGCGAAACGCAGTACAATCGTCAACAGCAGCATACCGGTGATATACAGGAGAGGGCCGTGCCACGCGGCCGGAAAAACCTGGTCCATGGCGCGAACGATTTCACCGGGTTGTTTCAACAGCACCTCATCTACCAGCAGCGGCATCATCAATGGCACGGGTAAGCTGATGAGCACGGCTAGCACGGCGATCAGGTTTGCCGCCAGCAGTTCTCTGCGGTGCTCCAGCACGACAGCCTGCACCGTTTTCCAATCGTAACTCGACACAGTACGCAACCGGGGTTAGCCTGTTGACGCGCCCATTCTAACGTCTGGTCAGCGCAAATCACATGCGTTTTGCTAGGAGGCTGTCGGCCAGGCACCGCATTAGCCGCTGTGGTATTGCAACCGTCTGGGTGAACCCGCATTGCGGTCTGAGGTCAAATCTGCATGACTGACAAACCCCGGCTGAAACTGGCCGTGCTCAGCGACTATATCTGCCCTTTTTGCTACATCGGCTACCTGCGGCTGGAGAAACTGCGGCAGCACTATGACCTTGCCGTAAACTGGGTACTGGTGGAAATCCACCCAGACAGCCCGGCCGGCGGCAAACCCGTGACCGAACTGGGTTATTCGCCACAGCATCTTGGCCACCTGCTCGGGGAACTGGGTCAGCTGGCGCGTGCCGAGGGTGTCGAATTGTCGCCGCATACCTTCACCACCAATTCGCACCAGGCCCTGCTGCTCGCCGAGGCCTGCAAGCAGCACGGCGCTGACGTCTTCTACGCGCTCCACCGTCGCCTGTTTGAAAGCTTCCTGGTGGACGGGCAGAACATCGGCGACAGCCAGGTGCTGAGAACACTGGCCGATGAATGCGGTGTTCCGGGCGAGACGGTTGAAGACGCCTGGCGCGACCCGGTCTACGCACAACGCCTGCAGCACAACCTGGCGGCTGCGGTGCACAATGGCGCAACCGGTACGCCGACCTTCTTTATCGGCGAACAACGGCTGACCGGCGCCGTGTCGGTGGAAACCCTGATGGCGGCTGCACAGCTTGCCTCCCGTGAGGCGTCGCACGGTTGAATATCACACGCAGGAGCGAGCATGTAGGTTGGGCTGAGCCTGCGAAGCCCAACATGGAAACGTACCGGCAACCGCCATTGTTGGGCTTCGCTATGCTCAGCCCAACCTACTTGCTGGTTTTGACCGTTGCGGTTCCGGACACCGTTCTACGTTGGGCTTCGCAGGCTCGGCCCAACCTGCCCTGCAGCCAACCGACAAAGCGTGGGAGCAGGCACGTTCAACCCTGGCGCACGAACAACGCCATGGACTCGACGTGCGCCGTGTGCGGGAACATGTCCATAACGCCCGCTGCCATCAGCACATAGCCCTGCTCGTTGACCAGCACGCCGGCATCACGCGCGAGCGATCCCGGGTGACACGACACGTAGACGATACGTTCGGCACCAAGTTTAGCCAGGTGGCGGACCATCTTCTCAGCGCCGCTGCGCGGCGGGTCCAGCAGAATGCGGTCATAGCTCGCCTGCATCCAGGCCTGCGTGCCCGGGTCCTCGTTCAGGTCGACAACGTGGTAGTCCACATGCTCGATGCCGTTGTGTAACGCGTTGTCCCGTGCGCGCTGTACCAGGCCGGCATCGCCCTCCACGCCGGTCACGTGCGCAGCCTGGCGGGCGATGGGCAGGGTAAAGTTGCCAAGGCCGCAGAACAGGTCAAGCACCCGGTGCGTCGCGCCGATTTCCAGCAGTGACAAGGCCTGCTCGATCATGGGCTGGTTGATAGCCCGGTTCACCTGGATAAAATCGGTTGGCAGGAAGCGCAGTTCGACAGCAAACGCTGGCAGACGGTAACTGAGCTGCGAAGCGTCTGGCCACAGCAGTTCGATGCTGTCCGGCCCAGCGGGTTGCAGGTAGATATGCAACCCGGTGGCCCGGGCAAAGTTCTCCAGCGCGTCGCAGTCGGCCGTCGACAGCGGGTCAAGGTTGCGCAGCACCAGCACAGAACTGTCGTCGCCTACCGCAACCTCGATCTGCGCAATCCGCTCTCTGGCCTGCATACTCTGAATGAGCGCCGCCAATGGGGCGATACGCTCGCCCACTGATGGATGTAACACCTCGCAGCGGCGAATATCGGCCAGATAGGGCGTGCGTTTTTCCCGAAAGCCGACCAGCACACGCCCTTTCTTCTTCACATATTTGACGCCCAGGCGCGCCTTGCTGCGATAGCCCCATTCAGGGCCGCTCAGTGGCTCGAGGATGCGCGCTGGCACAACCTTGCCAATGCGTTCGAGGTTGTCGAGCAGCGCCCGCTGCTTGGCGAGAATCTGCCGGTCGGCGGCCTGATGCTGCAAGCGGCACCCCCCGCAGACCTCGAAGTGAGCACAGCGTGGTTCCACGCGCTCCGGTGACGCGGAAAAGATCTCGCACAAGCGGCCCTCGTCGTATTTGCGAGATTTGTGCGTATACAGAAAACTGATCTCTTCGCCGGGCAGGGCACCATCGACAAATGTTGTCTTGCCATCAACGTGAGTCACACCACGGCCATCGTGGCTCAGGGACTCGATGCACGCTCTTACGGGATAGTTGGGAAGCCGTGGTTTTCTGCTACGTCTACTCATAAGTCTATAGAGGAGTGAATACTCCATGTGCTCAAGCCGGTGGCTTCGGCTTATAGCTGAGAGCCGCATCGATCGGCCGGTCGATGAAAACCTACCGCCAGTGCCCCAGAAACTCACCGATATGTTCCCGCTCATCCCTGGCGAGCGTGTCGCGCAACAGACCCAGCTCCTGCTGATAAGCGGCCGGCGTCAAATGCCCACGCATCAATTCAAAGCGCAGGTAGACCAGGTAGGTGTTCAACACATCGGTTTCACAGTAGTTGCGAATCGCGTCGATCTCACCCGCCAGATAGGCATCCCAGACCTTGGCGCCGCTCATGCCCATCTTGCCCGGAAAACCCAGCATGCTGGCGATTTCATCCAGTTTGGCGCTGGCGCGCGGCTGGTAACCGGCCAGCACGTCCATCAGGTCCGTATGGCGTTCATGGTAGCGGCTGAGATAGTTGTTCCACTTGAAGTCGCGGTCTTCACCACCGGCATCCCAGTAGCGTGGTGCCTGTATCCCGTGCAGCAAGGCCCGGTAGTGCAGCACCGGCAGATCGAAACCACCGCCGTTCCATGAAACCAGGGTGGGCGTAAACTTGTCGATGCCATCAAAGAAACGCTGCACCAGCTCGGCTTCCGGCGCATCCGGCTCACCCAGCGACCAGACTTTTACCTTGTCGGCATGCCGCAACACCACCGAGATAGCGCAAACGCGGTGCAGATGCAGCGGCAGGAACTCGCTGCCGGTATGCTGCTGGCGCAAGTGCAGCATGGCCTTGCCGGTCGCGGCGTCACTCAGACCGGCGAGACCATACAGCCGCCGGCCACTGTCGACGTCGGGGACAGTCTCGATGTCGAAGACAAACGTATTCATACCGGCCGCGAAATCCCGCGGCAACTAGGAGGCTGTCGGAACGTCGGGCATCAGTGTGGTGTGGCTACTTCTGCTTCCATTGACCACTGCTGTCCTGGTACCACCATCCCGCGGGGGCATTAGCGATCCACCGCGCGGCGAAGGTCTTGCGGATATCGGCTTCCCATTCCGGGTGGCCGTTGGCGCGCGCAATCTCGACATAAAGGGCATGGCGGTCACGGTTTTCATCGGCAACCAGCGTCTTGACCGTCTTGCGATCGCGCAGCGCCACCGCATTGAGATCGCGCACCTCGACCATGCCGCCATTGGTCATGCCGACGCTGCCACTGTCGAAGAACGGTTTCAGCTGCGGAAAGCGTGCCTCCATCGACGCGCGAATCGTCTGGATGGCGGGTGACTGAATATTAATGTCAGCGGCGGCGTGCGCCGGCGTCACCACCCACTCAAGCACGCCGACCAGCCAAGGGGATTTGGCGTCAGGGTGCCGCAACAAGGACTGTGGATCCGCTTTCTGCGCCGGCGCCTGGTCTGGCTTAGCCTCGCCTTCGCCATAAACGCCGCGAATAATCCGGTCAGCAGCCTGCTCCGCTGCAGCGGCGGGAAAATACACATTGATGGTCACACAGGCCGTCAGAAACAGCAGCATGCCCAGCAGTGAGCTGATACGTATGGATTTCATCGGTCCGCCTTCCTCATTCCCAGCGATCTATTATAGGCATTAACGCGCTGTCACGGAAAAGGTTATTGCACGGTCGGCTGCTGGCCACGGGTGATGGACTTCAGGCGCTCGATCAGCGTCGGCCAGTCCACTTCTGACGCATAACCGATCACATCCAGACGCGGCGGCAGGAAGCGCCCCTGCACCAGGTAATAGCCCTGCTCGGCAGGCGCAACACCACCCATGCGGCAGACGCCGTTTGCCAGCCGACAACGGATGCCCAGTCGCTGATACGGGAAGTCTTCCAGGAAGCGCAGAAAACTGCGCGACAGCGCACCGGCGACACCTGCCCCGCCAAGGTTGGAAATATTGTCCACCGCCCGCTGACTGATACGGTGGCGGCTATGGTCGTCGCGCGGTGTGGCGAAACTGGCGTCGAACGCGACCGCATGCCAGGCCTCCATGTACAGGTCCGACACCTGTCCGTCGAGGCGCCCTTCGATCCGGCCAAAGGAAAACGCCTCGGTCAGTTTCGCCAGGTCCAGTCGACTGATGCGCGCGTCCGCCCGCAGGCGTGGTACCAGTCCCAGCGGTTCGCGCACGTGCAGGTTACGCACCGTGATGGCACCGTCAAACGCCTGCACCAGCAGCACGCCACCGAGGGTCAGGTCACCGTCTTCGTAACGGACTTTCGGAATCATGCCCGACAGCGTACCCGACAGAGGCGGCCAGCCCAGCGCGTTACTCACCGCCTGCATCGACACCGGCGTGAGCATGGCATCCAGCAGCCAGCGCGGCCGGCCATCCTGCACCGCGAGTTCGAATTCGTCGACGTGCAGTTCACCGTCGAACAGCGACACCACCAGCGGGGACGGCATCTTCACCCCGTCGGCGCGTGTTTCCAGTGCGAGCCGGGCCGGGCCGAATTGCAGCCGGTACAGGCTGGCACTTTGCCATCCCAGGGTGGACTGCTGAACATCGCGGCCGTCCCAATGGATGTTTGCGTCCAATTGACCGACCGCGAACTGGCCGTTACGATCGCGAACAGACACCTTGTCCAGCTGCAGCTGCAGCGACTGCGCACGGCCATCCTCGAGGATGAAGTGTCCTTGCAGGGCACCTTCGGTTTCGAGGCTGTCCAGCGCGCTACCGGCCAGCCAGGGCTGCAGCCAGGTGGTATAGAGGCCCGGCATGCGGGCCTCACCGATGTCCAGATCCAGCTGGCGCACGGGATCAGGGGCAGCCGGAATCAGGTGCGCGTTCAGGCGGCCCTTGACGATGTCGGGCTGATCGAACACCAGCGAGCTTATGAACAACTCACCAGCGGCCTGTCGCCAGCGCATATCGACCGACACATCAAGGGACCGGTCTGCGGCAAACTCCAGGTACACCGGCTCAGCGTAGAGCATACCCTGCTGCGCGGACACCGCGGCCTGAATCTGCCACTCTTTAGCGTCTGGCCTGGCAGAACCGCTGCTCAGCAGCACCAGGGCTTCTGCGGCCTGACTGCCCTCGCTGTTGCTGTAACCAGCCGCACGCGTCCTTAGCTGCCAGCGGCAACGCGTCACTCCCGAGGCGTTGCCCTGCACACTCAGTTTGCCGCCAACGCGTCCCTGGAATGCGAAGCCAGTGGCTTTCAGGCCCACTTTGGCCAACAGACCAGCCACGCCGGCGAGCGTGGTATCCGAAAGCTCCGTGTCCAGTACCCAGCGATCAACGGTCTGTTGAAACCTGAGTCCCACTCGGCCGCCGGCCAGCGCCAGCTGACTGACAGAAACAGTCAGCTTGCCGGTGGCGAAGTGGTAGTGAAGGGCCGCGGGCAGGTCGTCGGCGTCCAGCCAGTCGCTGCGGAAACTGAGCTGTCCGTGTTGGCAGTCGACTTCCTGTGCCAGTAGCTCGAAGGCTGCGCAGGTCAGGCTGAGGTGCTCGATCCGTTGATCACCGATCTGCAGCGCTGCCGCCTCGGCGCGCAACAGCGGTGCACCGGCCTGTGACCAGTCGAGGGTTATAGCTGCACCGCTCAGCTTCCAGCTGTTGGCTTCGAGCTGGCCCAAGGACAGCTGAACCTGATCGACGGCGCAGGCGATGGTGGATAGCAGCAACAGCCCAGTGGCGATCAATACCTGTTTCATTAGCGGGATTACGCTGTGCCGTCCGCAGCTGCAACAAGACCGCCACCCGACTCAGGCGGGAAACACCCCGGTCGACAGATAACGGTCTCCCCGGTCGCAAATGATGGCAACAATAACTGCGTTGTGCACCTGCCGGCTGAGTTGCAGCGCGGCGGCTACCGCACCGCCCGAGGAGATACCACAGAAGATACCTTCTTTCGCTGCGAGCGCCCGGGTCGTCTGCTCGGCATCCTGCTGGCTGACATCCAGCGTACGGTCGACGCGACTGGCGTCAAAGATGCTCGGCAGGTACTCCGGCGGCCAGCGGCGTATCCCGGGGATCGATGCGCCCTCCATCGGTTGAACGCCGATGACCTGCACCGTGGGATTCTGTTCCTTGAGGTAGCGCGAGGTGCCCATGATGGTGCCGGTGGTGCCCATGGCGCTGACGAAGTGGGTGATGCGGCCGTCGGTGTCACGCCAGATCTCCGGACCGGTGCCCTGGTAGTGGGCGCCCGGGTTATCCGGGTTGGAAAACTGGTCCAGCACCCTGCCCTTGCCCTCGGCCTCCATCTGCTTGGCGAGGTCGCGCGCACCTTCCATGCTCTGCTCCCGACTGACCAGGGTGATCTCGGCGCCAAAGGCCTTCATCACCTGCCGACGTTCGACACTCATGTTGTCCGGCATGATCAGCACCATACGGTAGCCTTTCATGGCCGCAACCATGGCCAGGGCGATCCCGGTGTTGCCGCTGGTCGCTTCGATCAAGGTGTCACCCGGCCGGATTTCGCCCCGTTCCTCCGCCCCACGGATCATGCTCAGCGCGGGACGATCCTTGACCGACCCCGCCGGGTTGTTGCCTTCGAGTTTCACCAGGATGGCATTACTGGTGTCCCCCGATAAACGCTGCAGCTGCACCAGCGGGGTATTGCCGACGAACTGATCGATCGTGGAAAAGTTCATAATATCAATAGCCTCCCTTACCCCGGGTGCGTCTTGTCGTCAGCAGTCGCGCTGGCCTGGCCGCTGCGGAACATTTCTGTGGTGTGCCCGGACAAGATTGTTTATCCTGTACCACCGTCTACAAGTAACAATGGACTTATGGTGACGATGTCAGGAATCCGTCGTCCACTGGACTGTGTAATAATCACACAACGAGGACTAATGACGTGCTGGCACCCCGATAGTACTGCGTGGCCAGGGATTATACTGACAATTAATGCCCTAGCCTGTTTTGTCGGCGCCGACGGCCCTGGCTTATGAGAACACGAGGCGTTCCGCCCCCCACTCAGCAGGATGATCCGCACACAGGGACGCAGACCGATGCAGCAGCCCACGGGCTGATCCAGCAGCTGGACGGTTTTCTACACCTGCTCAACATCAATCACGAAGCCATCGTCTGTCTCGACGACCGCTGCAACGTGGCGATCTTCAACCAGGGCGCGGAAAAACTGTTTGGCTACAAGCGCGAGGAAGTCCTTGGGCTGCCAGTCAGCCAGCTGATTTGCAGGAACTTCCGGTTTCGCGAAAAGCACCGCCTCGCGGCCCTGACGCGCATTGCCCGGGAAGGCCAGCTCGGCTTCCGGACCGACACCATCACGTGCAAGCGCAAGAACGGCGACCGCTTTCCCAGCGAAGTTTCGCTCTCGCACGGCCTGCTGCCGGGGCAACGCCTGTACACGCTGGTGATCCGCGACACCACCGACCGCGTGCAGCAGGCAGAGCAGCTCGCCTATCAGGCGGAACACGACCACCTGACCGACCTGCCCAACCGCACCCTGTTGTATGAACGTCTCCGGGCAGGTATTGCCCGGGCAGACCGCTACGGCCGCAAACTGGGGATTGTCTACATGGATCTCGATCAGTTTAAGCCTATCAATGACAGATACGGTCATGAAACCGGCGACTGCCTGCTGCAGGCTGTCGCGCGCCGGCTCAACGACAGCATGCGCCAGTCGGACACGATTTCGCGCGTCGGTGGCGATGAGTTCATCATCTGCCTGGAACAGATCAAGAATGAGCAGGACGCGATTGCGGCGACCCGCAAGATTATCGACTCACTGAGGTCGCCATTCCAGATACTCGGGCGTCAAGTGGCGGTTTCCGCCAGCATCGGTATCGCGGTCTATCCGGATCACGGCCACGAAACCGACACCCTGCTGCGCCTTGCCGACCGCGCCATGTACCAGGCCAAGGCCGAGGGACACAGCCCGGTGCTGTATCGCAGCCACTACGGCTGACGTGCCGCCAGCATCAGGCGCTTCATTTCCCGCACCGCCTCGCCGAGGCCGCAGAACAGTGCCCGCGCCACAATCGCATGACCGATATTCAGTTCGCACACTTGCGACAAGGCCGCGATGGCCTGCACGTTGTGATAGTGCAGACCGTGACCGGCATTGACATGCAGACCGGCACTGTCGCCCTGAACCACGGCGGCGCGGATTCTCTCGAACTCGGCGCGTTGCGCCGCCGGCGTGGGTGCGTCGGCGAAATGCCCGGTATGAATCTCGATACAGGGCGCGCCCACTTCCAGTGACGCCTCCAGCTGGCGCGGGTCGGCATCGACAAACAGGGACACGCGCACACCCGCATCGGCCAGGCGCTCACAGGCATCGCGCAGGCGCGCCTTCTGGCCGGCGACGTCCAGGCCGCCTTCGGTGGTCAGCTCCGCACGCCGTTCGGGCACCAGACAGCAGTCGAGCGGCCTGATACGGCAGGCTATAGCCAGCATCTCCTCGGTGACCGCCATCTCCAGATTCATGCGCGTCTGCAGGATACCGCTGAGCATGTCCACGTCACGCTCCTGAATATGTCGGCGGTCTTCGCGCAAATGCAGGGTAATGCTGTCCGCACCGGCCTGCTCGGCTTCGACGGCCGCCTGAATCGGATCCGGGTAACGGGTGCCACGCGCCTGGCGCAGGGTGGCGACGTGATCGATGTTCACGCCCAGCAGGATCGAACGGGTCGTTGCCATCCGCTTACTTCCCCAGCGGTTTAAACAGTTCACGCGATTTCAGCGGCTTGTCGCCCAGATACAGCTGCAGCGCTGCGCGCAGCAGGCGTTTGGCGTCCTGCAGCACCCCGGGATCGGTGAGGTCCTGGTACGCCATGGCCAGGAGACTCGCGCCCGCAAACACAAAACCGCCCTCGCCGGCGGCCGCGATCATTACCGGTCCCGACTCCAGGTGATAATCGTACAGTTTGTCCGCCTGCAGCGCTTCGCCGCTGTTAACATCAGAGTCGAGTTGCAGGGCGTAGCCGGCTTCCTGCAACAGCCGCATTTCGAACCGGCGCAGCACCGGTTCCACATCCCCGGCCACAGCCAGCCGCTGCAGACTGTCGCCGTAACTGGCGAACAGCTCGGGATGCGGGTCATGCCGCACCAGCAGCCGCATCAGCAGCTCGTTGAGGTAAAACGCGCTGTACAGCGCCGTGCCCCGCAGCTGTCTGGCTGCGCCATCGGCTTCCAGCCCCGTCAGGGTACCCAATTCGCCACGCCCCTGCCAGGACAGGCGCAGCGGACGAAAAAGCTGCAGGTCACCGCGCAGCTTCGACCTGGCGGTACGTACGCCGCGGGCGATGAGGCCGACGCGGCCGTGGCTTTCAGTGAACACTTCCAGCAGGGCGCTGGTCTCGCGGTAGGGCCGCTGATGGAGAAGGTAAGCAGGAGCCAGTTCGACGCGCTCTTTAACCGGTATCATGCCTGCAGGCCCAGCAACGCTTATCAGTTTTCATCGTAACCCAGGCTTTGCAAGGCACGCTCATCGTCGGCCCAACCTTCCTTGACCTTGACCCACAGTTGCAGGAACACCTTCTGGTCGAAAGCCTGCTGCATGTCCTCACGCGCTTCGCGCCCCACTTCCTTGAGCAGCCGGCCTTTGTTGCCGATCACGATAGGTTTTTGGCCGGTTTTCTCCACCCAGATGAGTGCGTGGATATGCAACACCCCGTTCTTTTCCTTAAAGCTCTCTATCTCAACGGTCAGACCGTAGGGAATCTCCTCGCCCAGCCTGCGGAACAGTTTCTCCCTGACCAGCTCGGCGGCGAGAAAACGCTGACTGCGGTCGGTCACCTGGTCGGCGTCATATAAGGGTGGCGACTGTGGCAGGTGTTTCAGCACCGCCGCTTCGAGCTTCGTTAGCTGCTCACCGGTTCTGGCGCTGACGGGAATCAGGTCGGCGAATTCACGCCTCGCAGCCAGCTGCCGCAGGAAAGGCAACAGCCTCTGTTTGTCGGTAATGCGGTCCACCTTGTTGACTGCGACAATCACCGGGCACGGCAGATCCTGCAGCTTCTGCAACACCCAGTCGTCATCCTCCCGCCAGTGCATGCCCTCGACCACCAGCACCACCACGTCCACATCGGCCAGGCTGTCAGCTGCGGCCCGGTTCAGATAACGGTTCATGGCGCGCGGCTGCCGGGGGTGCAGACCGGGCGTATCAACAAAGACGATCTGGTAATGTTCGGCCGTCCTGATGCCGAGGATGCGGTGCCGCGTGGTTTGCGGACGCCGCGAGGTAATACTGATTTTCTGTCCCACCAGCCGGTTCAGCAGGCTGGATTTGCCGACGTTGGGCCTTCCCACCAGCGCCACGAAACCACACTGCGGTTTATCGGTTGACACCCAGTTGCTCCAGCATGGTGTCCGCGGCAGACTGCTCCGCCTTGCGCCGGCTGCGACCATTGCCGATGGCCGCGGTATCCAGGGCATCGATGCGGCACTCGACGACGAACTGCTGGTGATGCGCTTTGCCGCCGATCTCTTTCATCGCGTAGACAGGCAGCGCCAGCTTGCGCGATTGCAGGTATTCCTGCAGGCGGGTCTTCGGGTCCTTGAGTTCGTCAAGCGCCGACAGCTTGTCCATGCACCCCGCGAACAGGCGGCGGATACAGGCACGGCAGGTATCGAAGCCGCCATCGAGCAGGATGCCCGCCAGCACCGCCTCCAGTGCATCAGCGAGAATTGAGTCGCGGCGGAAGCCGCCGCTCTTGAGTTCGCCCGAACCCAGGCGAAGATAGTCGCCCAGATTCAGCTGGCGCGCGATATCGGCCAGCGTTTCACGCTTCACCAGGGTCGCACGCAACCGGCTCAACTGTCCCTCAGTGGCATCGGGATAGGCCGCGTACAGCCACTCGGCGATAACATGCCCGAGTACAGCGTCGCCCAGGAACTCGAGGCGTTCGTTGTTAGGGCTGCCGGCGCTGCGGTGGGTGACCGCTGCGTCAAGCAGATCGGGATCGTCGAACTGATAGCCGATGGCCATGGCCAGGCCATCCGTCGCATGGCTCAACGGATAGGCACCTCGACCTTCTTGTCGAACACCGCCACCACGTCGAGGTTAGCGATGAGGTGTTCACGGCGCTCGTAGGCGATACTGATGGTCAGGTTGTCCTTGTTCTTGCTGACCTTGACGAGCCTGGGATCGACATTCCTCACGTCGTTAATGTCAAAGCGCCGGGTCACCAGGCTGACGATGCCGTGCTTGCTTTCGTTGGCGATGTCCGGCTGGCTTTGCAGCGATTCCAGCACCGAGGCGACTTTGGAATATTCCAGGTACAAGGGGACCAGGCGTAAGGTGATCAGGGTGAAAAGTGCAATCAGGCCCAGGACCAGCAACCAGCCGATTGCCGTCATACCGCTCTGGTGATACCGAGTATTCATGCTGTTCTCCACAGGTTATTCGATTGCGTCGCCGATACGATTCCAGCCCACGCCGCCGGCCGCCGTATCCCAGTTCATCCATATCATAAATGCCTTGCCGACCAGATTCTCATCGGGCACGAAACCCCAGTAGCGGCTGTCATTGCTGTTATCGCGGTTGTCGCCCATGACGAAATAGTGCCCCTCCGGCACCACCACATCGGCGTCCACGCCGTGCACACGGGGCACCACCAGAATATCATGCGAGACATCTCCCAGCGCCTCCCGACGCACGTCGGCACCCGACATGGACAAACCCGACCCGGTGCCAATGTACGTGCCCGCCGGGATCTGCGGGATCTTCTCACCGTTGATGAACAGTGTCTTGTTTTTGTAAACCACGTGGTCCCCCGGCACACCAATCACGCGCTTGATGTAGTCGACACCGGGTTCCTTGGGAAAACGAAAGACCATCACGTCACCTCGTTGTGGGTCGCCGATGGGGTACACCTTGCGATTCAGCACCGGCAGGCGGATACCATAAGCGTACTTGTTGACCAGTATGAAATCACCGACCAGCAGTGTCGGCATCATCGAACCCGACGGAATACGGAACGGTTCGATGAGGAAGGAACGCAGCAACAGTACCGCGAGAATCACCGGGAAAAACGACTTGGCGTACTCGACAACAGTCGGCTCCTTCATGGCGGCCGCCATCGTTTCCGGGTCGGCGGCTCCACCCGCGCCCAGGGCCGCAGCCGCCTGTTTGCGTCTCGGCGCCCAGAGCATGGCATCCATGGCCCAGATGAGGCCGGTAACCAGGGTCGCTGCGACCAGTATCGTCGGAAAGTCAAAATTCATGGCTATTTTTTCCCTACTTGGAGCACGGCCAGGAATGCTTCCTGCGGAATTTCCACCTTGCCGAACTGTTTCATGCGCTTTTTACCTGCTTTCTGTTTCTCCAGCAACTTGCGCTTGCGGGTAATATCGCCACCGTAGCATTTCGCCGTTACATTCTTGCGTAAGGCCTTGACGGTAGTGCGGGCGATTATACTGGTGCCGATGGCCGCCTGGATGGCAACGTCGAACATCTGCCGGGGGATGATATCGCGCATGCGTTCGGCCAGTTCGCGCCCGCGGCTCTGGGCGAATTCACGGTGAACAATGACCGACAGGGCGTCGACGCGTTCACCGTTGATCAGTATGTCCAACTTGACCAGCGACGCGGACTGGAAGCGCAGGAAAGAGTAATCGAATGAGGCAAAGCCGCGGCTCACTGATTTCAGGCGGTCAAAAAAATCCAGCACCACCTCGCTCAGCGGCATCTCGTAGTTCAGCGATACCTGGGTACCCAGGTACTGCATGTTACGCTGCACACCGCACTTCTCCACGCACAGTCCCATCACCGCGCCCAGATAAGCCTGCGGCACGAGGATATTGGCGAGAATGATCGGCTCGCGTATTTCCTGAATCTTGTTCACCGGCGGCAAGCTGGCGGGATTGTCGATCTGGATGATCTCACCGCGGGTGTCGATTATCTCGTACACCACCGTCGGCGCCGTGGTGATCAGGTCGAGGTCGTACTCGCGTTCCAGGCGTTCCTGGACAATTTCCATGTGCAGCATGCCGAGAAAGCCGCAGCGGAACCCAAAGCCCAGGGCCTGCGATGTTTCCGGTTCAAAGTGCAGCGCGGAATCGTTGAGGCGCAGTTTCTGCAGCGCTTCGCGCAGGTGTTCGTAGTCATCGGAGACGACCGGGTATAAACCGGCGAACACCCGCGGCTGGACTTTCTGGAAACCCGGCAGGGGCTTTGCGGCCGGCCGGCCGGTCTCAGTGATGGTATCGCCGACCGGTGCGCCATCGATCTCCTTGATGCCGGCAATCACGAAACCGACGTCGCCGGCGGTGAGCAGCGGCCTTTCCACTTTGCGCGGCGTAAATACACCGACTGTCTCTACCTGAAAATCACGCCCGGTCGACATCATGCGGATCTTCTGGCGCGGCCGCAGGCTGCCCTGCATGACGCGGACCAGCGAGATAACACCGACGTAATTGTCAAACCAGGAATCGACAATGAGCGCCTCCAGGGACGCATCGGCGTCACCCTGTGGCGGCGGAATGCGCCTGATCAGCTGCTCCAGCAGTTCCCTGATCCCGAGACCGGTCTTGGCGCTGACCTCTATGGCATCGTCAGCGTCAATGCCTATGATCTCCTCAATCTCCCGCTTGACCCGCTCCGGCTCAGCCGACGGGAGGTCAATCTTGTTCAGCACCGGCACCACTTCCAGACCCTGCCCGATGGCGGTGTAGCAGTTGGCCACACTCTGCGCTTCCACCCCCTGCGCCGCGTCCACCACCAGCAGCGCACCTTCGCAGGCCGACAGGGAACGCGAAACTTCGTAGGAAAAATCGACGTGTCCCGGCGTATCGATAAAGTTGAGCGTGTAGGTCCGCCCGTCCTCGGAGCGGTAGTCCAGCGACACGCTCTGCGCCTTGATGGTGATACCGCGCTCGCGTTCGATGTCCATCGAATCCAGCACCTGCTCCGCCATGTCGCGGTCGGCGAGTCCGCCGCACATCTGGATAAAGCGGTCCGCCAGGGTCGATTTACCGTGATCGATGTGCGCAATGATGGAAAAGTTGCGAATGTGGGTGAGGTCGGACAAAGTGGATAACAACCTGATTTCAAAAGCAGGATGGCGGCCAAACAGCCGCCATCCCGAAAAATCCTGACGATTCAAAAAATTGACGGGGGATTATACACCCGAAAAGTCCCGCGCTGAAAGCCGGCCCGCCAGCGCCTTCGGCCGGACATCGTCGGATAGTCGGTGTAGCCCTTTTCACCGTCCCCGTAACAGGTCTCCGGATCCGGTGCATTCAGGCCGGCGTTGGTTTGCAACCGTTCCGGCAGATCGGGGTTGGCGATAAACAGTTCGCCAAACGACCTCAGTTCTTGAAGATCTGCGCAAGAAAGGTCCGGGTACGCTCCCAGGAATCCTCGTCGGCGTGTTTGTCGTAGGCCAGCGGCATTCCGAAACGCTCCCCGAACTTGTCGGCATCCGGGTTGGTAAAACTGTGTTTCGCCCCCGGATAGCTGATCAGCTGGTAATCAACCCCGGCCCGCTGCATTTCCTGCGCGAAGGCACTGACGACCTCGGGCGGCGCAAACGGGTCGGCAGCACCGGTAAACACCAGCACCCTGGCTTTTACCTTGCCCTTTTGCGCCGGCACGTCAGTGCTGAGGCTACCGTGAAAACTCACCACCCCGTCAAGGTCATCACCGACGCGCGCCATGTGCAGGACGATGCCGCCGCCGAAGCAATAACCGATGGCGGCAATGTGGCTGGCATCCACCGTTGGCTGCTGTTGCAGTATGGATTTGGCCTTGTCGAAGCGCTTCTCTGCTTCGGGCATATTGCCGGTCACTGCCTGCATGAAACTCCTGGCATCATCCGGGTGATCGGCGACCTTGCCGGTACCGTACATATCCAGCGCAAAGGCGGTGTATCCCAGTTTCGCCAGCATGTCTGCACGCTTGCGGGCATAGTCGTTGAGGCCCCACCATTCGTGCACCACCAGCACCCCGGGGCGTTTGCCCTTGACCGCGTCGTCATAGACGAGATAACCGGTAAAATCGTTGTCGCCGACGCGGTAAACGATCTCTTCGCTCTTCAGTGCGGCTACGCCGCTGATACTGAAACCACAGAGCAGGATTAAGGCAAGTAAACGCTTCATGATTCGCTCCCTGTCGTTATGCAGTCAGTGATATTAAGGGCCCGGGCCACCCGTTTGACGACAACAGGCAGCGCGCACCGCCCGCTCATCCAGGTGATAGTGGCACAGCTCGCGCTCCTCCTGGTACAACACCGGGACCCATTCGTCGTAACGCTGCCGCAGCCGTGGGTCGCCGTCGATATCCACCCGCTTCAGCTCAAAACCCAGACACGACTGCAGGCCCCGCAGGGCCTGCAGCATGCTTTGGCATAAATGGCAGCCTTCCCGGTAGTACAGAGTCAGGCGTACCGGTGCATCGGTCAATTCTGCTCCGGCACCTTCATCGCCAGAAAGATCGGACCGCCGCGACGCTGCACAAGAATGGCCACCGACTTCCCTTGCGGAAGTTTTTCGAGCAGCTGGTTGAAGTCATCGATGCCGGTGACCGGCTGATTGTCGATACGCAGAATGACATCACCTGGACGCACCCCGGCATCGGCAGCGGCGCCGGCACCAATCGACTCCACCACGACGCCGCCCTCTACATCCAGTTCCTTGCGCTGCTGGGCGTTGAGTTCAGCGACATTGATGTTCAGGCGATTATCGCTGGTAGCCGGACTTTCTTCCGCCTTCGCGACCGTTTCGTCCTGGTCCGGCAACTCGCCGAGCGTCACCCACAGGGTCTGCGAACGACCGCCACGGATGACCTTGACCGGTACTTTCCTGCCTACCGGTGTACTGCCCACCACCGGCGGCAGACTGGAGGAACGCTCGATATC
Source organism: uncultured Gammaproteobacteria bacterium (assembly GCA_963814945.1). Lineage (GTDB taxonomy): Bacteria > Pseudomonadota > Gammaproteobacteria > DSM-19610 > DSM-19610 > Thiogranum. Next base: position 236,886 of record CAWFEQ010000009.1, on the reverse strand, counting down.
CTTGCCATTGAAGGCCACCACGATATCGCCGACCTGAAAATCGGCCGCCGCCGCGGGGCTGTCGGGCAGCACCTTGGCCACCAGTGCGCCCTGGGGCTTGCTCATACCGAATGACTGGGCCAGGTCGAGGGTAACATCCTGAATCAGGACCCCCAGCCAGCCGCGGCTGACCTTGCCGTGCTCCTTGAGCTGACTGGCAACATCCATCGCCACTTCGATCGGTATGGAGAACGACAGGCCCATGTAACCGCCGGTGCGGCTGTAAATCTGCGAATTGACGCCGACGACTTCGCCGTCCAGATTGAACAGCGGGCCGCCCGAGTTACCCGGATTGATGGCCACGTCGGTCTGGATGAACGGCACGTAGTTCTCGCGCGGCAAAGCGCGGCCCTTGGCGCTGACGATGCCGGCGGTGGCGGAACGGTCGAAGCCGAAAGGCGAGCCTATCGCCAGGACCCATTCACCGACCTTAAGGTCTTTCGACTTGCCAATTTCCGCTACCGGCAGATGGTCAGCCTTGATTTTCAGCAGAGCGATATCGCTGCGCTCATCCGTGCCGATGACTTCGGCCTTGAGTTCCCGGCGGTCCTCCAGGCGAACGATAATCTCCTCAGCATCCTTGACCACGTGGTTGTTGGTCAGAATATAGCCGTCTTCGGAAATGATAAAGCCGGACCCCAGCGACTTGGCTTCACGCTCCTGCGGCAGGTCACCGCCGCCCTGACCCGGGTCACCGAAGAAGTGCTTGAACAGATCACCGAAAGGCGAGCCCTCTGGCAGGTCAGGGATCTCGATGCCTTCCGGCAGGTTCATGCTGCCTGCCTTAACCTTTTGCGTAGTGCTTATGTTAACCACGGCATCGCTGGCGTGCTCCACCAGTTCCGTGAAATCGGGCAACCCCCGCGCCTGCGCCTGAATTGCACCGCCCAGTCCCGCCAGCAGCCATAAAACCAGCCAGCTTCTGTTCATCAATGACGTCATACCCACTCCTGTCTTACTCTAATGCGATCCCGTCAACCACCTCGGTCGCAAGCCGGCGCAGCACTACGGGTTGATAGTTGTGATCGGCCTGAATGCGCCGTGTAAACCGTCTTAGCCACAGCAACCCCGCGGCTAGACCGCCCAGACCCAACGCCAGGCTGCCCACGTCGGCATTGTCCCACAGACCGTTACCGGCACCCACCTCGCCCAGCACAGCACCAAGCAACAGCAGCAGCAGCGGCACGGCATAGACTGCCAGCGAGCCGCGCACCAGCGCCTGCTCGGCAATCCCGATGACCACCTGATCCCCGACCTCTAACGGCATATTGGCCAGAACCCGCAGCAGGGTACGTCGCTGGCCGAGCACCTTCGACAGCGTTGCCGTACCGCAGCCCTTTTCGGCGGCGCAGCCCGAACAGGTAGACTGGCGACGGGTTTCCACCCAGACACCTCCGTCCTCGACGCGTACCACCAGTCCGGTTTCTTCTATCATCGGTAAGAGCAGATCGATGCTGTAAACGGCAAACCCGGCACGAGGGCGTTCATCTGATCCGCACCGACTTGCCTATCATTTCCACTGTCCGGCGCGGCACTTCTCCGACCACTGTCACGTAGTAATCATCGACCATCGTGCCGTAGGCATTGAGGGCGCCGCGGTGACTGACACCATTATAGTCATCCTGGCCGCGGGAAGCTTCGATATAAACCGACACGCTGGCCAGGCCGTCGCTGTAAACCCAGTGTTCGACACCCGGTTCGTCGACCGACAACTGGTGCCAGCTGTGGTCGGTCAACATGAAGCCTTCGGGCACCTCGAACACCTTCCAGTGCGAATCGGAGGCCTTGTCGCCCGGCTCCGGCTGCTTTTCCGGTTCACGCTGCCAACGATAGTTGGTGCCGCTCAGATCCGGCCGCAGCGCATCGGCATCAATGTGCTCAGGAAAATCCACCGCGGTGAACATCACCTGCTCAATCGCATGACCATCCGGGCTGGTCAATTCAGAGCGCAGCAGCAAGTGGCTGTCGTCGTGGATACACAGGCGGCGGCCGTAACGCAGTTTGTCACGGGGCTTCACTGCAACCACCTTGCACTCACGCCCCGCCACCCGGTCCTCGCCCTTGACCTCGAAGCTGTAATATTTTTCGAGCTGCATCAGCTCCTTGGGTAAACTTAACGGGAATGGCGTACGCGGACGGCTCTTGTTGACATGCACGGACTGGCGATCTCCGAGTATGCAGGTCACCACCTGATTGTCGCGCAGCACTTCGCGCTCGGGACCGGTAAGCGAAAACAGCCGTTCGCGCTCACCGTCTTTGTCCATGGCGTGGATAATGTGCATGGCCTCCAGCTTGCCTGCATTCTGATAGACGAAGGTGCCGGTATAGTTCAGCGACTGGGCGGCCATCGACATACGTTCCAGCCACTGCCTGGCGCCCCCCGTCGCCTCATCCGCCCGGAGCGGGTTCTGGACAACGACCATGGCGAACGCGAGCAGGCGTGGGAGCGTCGGGCTCAACATTACTCGCCGGTGTCGTAACCGACGATCCGCACATAGGGCATAACGCCCTGCACGCCCCGGCTGGCGGCATACTCATTATGGTTCACCAGGTAACCGGACAACCGCTTGTCGATACGCGGATTGAGCCGCTCCCAGTGTTCCCCGCCGGCTTCGCTGACCTGCTGGGTCGCAGTCGCACCGGCGCCGGTGGCGGGCTGGCCGACCGCCAGTGCCGGCACTGACCCCGTTTCGGTCTTGCGTAACGAACTCACAGAAAATACCGCCACCAGCGCAACCGACGCGGCGACCGCCACACCGGCTGCCGGCCTGACCCATCTCGCGCGGCTGTTACTCCGGCCGGCGACCGGTATGCTCATCGGCGCATCTGCAGCGAGCGCCTCCTGCACCCGGTCGGCAAGCCCCAGCGTCGCCGTCGCCCCGGGACCGCCGCGCATCACTTCGCCGATCAGCTGGTACCGTCCCAGACAGGCGCGCAGCTTCGGGTCGCGCTGCAGACGTCCCAGCAGCAAGGGCCGTTCGACATCACTCAGCTCATCGTCCGCCATTGCAGACAGTTGTTCACGGATTTCATCACTCATGGCTACATACCCGCATCCGACTCGTCAATCAGGGGACGGATGCGCTTTTCGATCGCGTCCCTGGCCCTGAATATCCGGGAGCGCACTGTGCCAATGGGACAATCCATGGCACCCGCAATCTCCTCGTAACTCAAACCCTCCAGCTCGCGTAACACGATGGCCACGCGCAACTCCTCGGGTAATTCCTCAATCGCCGACTGGATCGTTGTCGCCAATTCGCTCTTGAGCGCCTGACGCTCGGGCGTGGCGTATTCCTTGAGACCTGAGCCCACCTCGAATTGTTCCGCATCCTGGGCATCAATGTCGGCTTTCGGCGGGCGCCGGCCGGCCGCTACCAGGTAGTTCTTGGCGGTATTGATGGCGATGCGGTACAGCCAGGTATAAAAGGCACTGTCACCACGGAAACTCGGTAGCGCCCGGTAGGCCTTGATGAAGGCTTCCTGGGAGACATCCAGAACCTCGGAAGGGTCGTGAATATAGCGACTGATCACGTTCGCCAGCTTATGCTCGTACTTTCGCACGAGGACATCAAAAGCGGCCTTTTCGCCACTCTGAACCCGCTCGACCAGTTCCTGGTCAAGGTTACGCTCGCCCATCCGGGCTATCCCCTCGGATTCCCGGACAGCTTGCATGCCTGCACTAGACCGGGGAAACCCCGGATAGTTCGCCAGTTTGCACGGTTTGGAGTACAGTTTGTCAACAAAGCACAGTAATCTGAACAGGTTAATCGGCACAACCATACCCGATTCCGGGAGCTGGCCACAAGCGATGATGCACACCCAACACCAGTACGACGTGCTGATTGTCGGCAGCGGCGCCGCGGGGCTGACCCTCGCACTGCGCCTGACAGAGCGCGCCCGCATCGCGGTGCTCTCCAAGGGGCCGGTCAGCGAGGGTAACACCTGGTACGCCCAGGGCGGCATCTCGGCGGTGCTGGACCACAAGGACTCGATCGAATCCCACATTGCCGACACCATGGACGCCGGTGCCGGCCTTTGCGACCCCGCAGCGGTGCGTTTCACCGTTGAGCACGGCCCAGAGGCAGTCCAGTGGCTGGTGGACCTGGGGGTGCCCTTCACCCGCCGCGACGAAGAAGAACACGAGGACGAGTTCCATTTGACGCGCGAGGGCGGCCATCAGCACCGTCGCGTGATACACGCCGCCGACAACACTGGTCAGGCGATGGAGACGACCCTGGTCAACGCGGCGCGTGCCCGCGACAACATCGACCTGTTCGAACAGCACCTGGCCATCGACCTGATCACTGCCGACCGCATCGGCCGCCGGGACAACCACTGTCTCGGCGCCTACGTTCTCGACCGCGGCAAGGGCCTGGTCGAGGTGTTCCGCGCCAAGTTCATCGTGCTCGCCACCGGCGGAGCCAGCAAGGTGTACCTCTACACCAGCAACCCCGACACCTCCACCGGCGACGGCATCGCCATGGCATGGCGCGCCGGCTGCCGCGTGGCCAACATGGAATTCAACCAGTTTCACCCGACCTGCCTCTACCACCCCGAGGCAAAGTCCTTCCTCATCACCGAGGCGGTACGCGGCGAAGGCGGCAAGCTGCTGCTGCCGGATGGCAAACCCTTCATGCAGCGCTTCGACCCCCGTGGCGAACTGGCGCCGCGCGACATCGTCGCCCGCGCCATCGACCACGAGATGAAGCGTCACGGTTACGACCACGTGCTGCTGGATATTTCGCACAAGCCCGAAGGCTTCATCAGAAAGCACTTCCCCACCGTTTATCAGCACTGCCTGGAGCTTGGCTTCGACATGGCCAGACAACCCCTCCCGGTGGTGCCGGCAGCGCACTACACCTGCGGCGGCGTGCGCACTGATCTCAAAGGCCATAGCGACCTGGAAAACCTCTACGTGGTGGGCGAGTCGGCCTGCACCGGTCTGCACGGGGCCAACCGTATGGCCAGCAACTCGCTGCTGGAATGTCTGGTGTTCGCCACCGCGGCCGCCCGCGACATCGGCGGCCGCCTGGACGCCACCAGCCTGCCGCCGGAATTGCCGGAATGGGACGAATCCCAGGTCACAGATTCCGACGAGGAAGTTGTGGTCAGCCACAACTGGGGCGAGCTGCGCCGCTTCATGTGGGACTACGTCGGCATCGTGCGCACCAACAAGCGCCTGCAACGCGCCCGCCGCCGCGTGGAGCTGCTGCAACAGGAGATCCAGGAGTACTACGGCAACTTCCGCGTCAACAACGACCTGCTGGAACTGCGCAACCTGGTGCAGGTGGCCGAGCTGATCATCCACTCGGCACAGCTGCGCAAGGAAAGCCGCGGCCTGCACTACACCCTCGACTACCCCAGACGCGATGACAGCAAAGCACCCGGCGACACCATCCTGGTTCCGAAAAAAGCCACTCGCGGCAGCGCAGATCACGTCGCGACTAGAACCACCGAACAGCTGAATTTTGTCGACAGCTAGGAGTACCCGCCCCGCAGGCGGCGCGCTGTCGCGCAGCAAACAGCCAAATGCGTTGCTGATAAACCCAATAGGTTAGGTTTTGTTTGATGAGAGAGAGGCTGTCGGACTTGGGTGATCGTAGCGAGCAAGGTGGGAGGGCGAGGCCATTTTTTCGATCGTTTGAGGAGAATAGCCGTAGCTATTTGACGAAAAGGATCGGGAAAATGGGGCGCTCTCCCATCGGCGCAGTAAGATCAGTCCCAAGTCCGACAGCCTCCTAGAGGCACCTGAAGCGCGCCGGCACAATCAGGCGGTGGTGAAGTCGCCGGGAGGCTCAATGGTGATGATTTCGCAGTCGACTGCGGTTACCCGCGACGCCGGTGGCCCCGTCCACAGCCATTCTTTCAGCTGCGCGACCGCCGCCTCGCTGCCACAGGCCACCACTTCAACGGATCCGTCGGGCAGATTCCGCGCGTGACCGCCGACACCCAGCCGACGCGCCTGGCGTTGCGTCGACGCGCGGAAAAACACCCCTTGCACCCCACCGCTGACCCGGCAGCGAAAACAGACCGTCACCACCGTAACCCCGCCATCACGGCACGCGAGCCGCATCCGCCGCCAGCAGACGTCGCAGATCACCTGCCAGGCTGGCGGCACTGTCAGCCTCGGTCGCCAGCAGACGCGCCTCGCCGTGCGTATCGAAAATGAACACCGCGCTGCTGTGTGACACTTCGTAATGCCCGGCGGCATCGGGTTCGCCCAGCCCATAGCTGACCCGGTAGCGTTTTGTCACTTGCCGCAGCTGTTCGCTCGAGCCGCTCAGGGCGACCACCCGCGGCCCGAAGGCGTGTGCGTAGGCCTGTAACACCGCGGGCGTGTCCCTCGCCGGATCCACGGAAACGAACAGGATGCGTACCCGTTGCGCGGCGCCGTCGAGCCCGCGCAGCACCCCGCCCAGTTGCGCCAGCGTCGCGGGACACACGTCCGGGCAGTGGGTATAACCGAAGTACAGCAGCGTCGCCTCGCCGGTAAAGTCGCTCGCCGTGCGCACCTGGCCACTGCCGTCGTGCAGCGTGAATTCCAGTGCCGGCAGCAGGCCGCTGATATCGCGCAACGCCCAGGGCGGCGACTTTTCGCCGCAGGCCGCGAGCATTGCCAGGCTCATCGCCAGCAGACAACCGCACCAGGCGCACCTCACTGGGCCGTCGACTCACGTACGGCGAAAGTCACCGGCAGCTGGTAACCGTCGTCAAACTCAAGGGTAACGGGCACCTGGTCGCCCGGCTGCACGCGTCGCGTGCGCTCGAACATCATCAAGTGATAGTTACCCGGCGCAAACACCAGGCGGCCGCCGGGCGGAATCGCAATGCGCTCCAGTCTTACCATGCGCGCAACACCGCTCTCGGAGCGACTCTGGTGCATCTCAATCTCGCCGAAAACCGCGCTGTGAGCACCCGTCAGCGTCAGCGCATGGTCGCCCCGGTTACGCAGCACCAGGTAGCCCGCCAGCGGAAGATCGCCGGGCAACACCCGGATCCAGGCCTGCTCGGCCAGCGGCGGCGCTGCGAGAACCTGCGCGGACAGCAGCAACAGTCCCAGCAGTAAGTTGCGAGCGTTCATCACAGCACGCCACCCGGCAGCGGCGCCGCTGCGGTTACGCTGTCACGCTCGCGCATCCAGCGACCCAACACAATCAGTACCGCGACAACACTCATCATGCTCGCCGGTATCCAGGTCACAAGGCCGGCGATCTGCTGATCCACCAGCGGGCTGAGCGGCCAGGCGCGACCGCACACGCTGTAGACCGGATACAGCGATTCCCTGGCGAGCGCGATGTGCGCACCGATTATGATCTGCGGCGGGACGATGAGCGACAGGATCACGATACGCCCCCCGTATCCCAGGCGGCCCACGGCGTGCTCGGGCCGAGGATCGAGGATCAGCCACCAGAACAACAAACCATCCAGCAGCATGCTCCAGTTCATGACCTGGTAGCGGGTGATGCTCAGCATCGCGCCGAAATGTATGTCTGGCACGAGCCAGAAATAGATCAGCCCAACGAACAGCACGGGCGCCACCACCGGGTTCTGCAAGACGCGGTAAAGGCCGCGCAACAACGGGCTGTGCCACACCCGCCCGAGCAGCGATCCCTTCAGGCGCACCGGCAGGCCGGCGGGCAGGACTTTCCAGGGCATGCCCAGCAGCATGAGTAACGGCCCCAGGTGATGCAGCACCAGGTGCTGAACGCGGTGTATCCACAGCATGTGTTGCGACAGGTAGTCGACATAGGTGTGCATCACGGCGTAGACCAGGAGCAGACCGACCACAAAGGCAAACAGCGGCGCGTAGCCCACCGGCTGCAACGTCTGGCGGCACTGCAGCCAGCCACGCACATAGACAACACCCAATATCACACAGAACAGCACTACCGCAGGATAGACGTCCCAGGGCAGCAGGTAACTGAACGCGGATGTTGTCGAATGCAAAACCTGTTCCCCGCTGGGCGGACCTTCAGCCGATGGTGTACAAAGCCGGCAGCCCGACTTCGAGTGCGTTGCAAAGCGCAGTCAGAAACACGGCGTTTTCTTCCGGCGTACCGACTGTGACCCGCAGGCAGTCCTGCAGGCGTCCTCCGGCCGTGCTCAGGTTCTTGATCAGGACATCCTGCGACTTGAGTGACTCGAAGACGTCCCCCGCCTGGCCGGACGGTGTCCGGAAAAGGATAAAGTTAGCCTCGCTCGGATACGGTTGAATACCCCCAATGGCCGCGAGCGCCGATAACAGCTGCACGCGATCACGACGAATCTGTTCGGCCTGCTCGTCGAGCGTGGCCTTGTGCTGGAGCGCAAACAGGGCGCTGGCCTGGGTGAGCACGTTGATATTGTACGGCAGGCGGACCTTGTCGATTTCGCCCAGCCACGCCGCCGAACCCGTCAGCAGGCCAAGGCGCAGTCCGGCGAGCCCCATTTTGGACAGGGTGCGCAACACCAGCAGGTTAGGAAATTCGCCCAGGCGCGCCATGAAACTGGCATCGGTAAACGGCGCATACGCCTCGTCCACCACCACCAGTCCGGGCGCTGCTGCGATAACCGCTTCGACGGCGGCGGTGCTAAACAGCGTACCGGTCGGATTGTTCGGATAGGCCAGAAACACAATCGCCGGCTGGTGCCGCGCGATAGCCGCGAGGGTGGCTTCGACATCCAGCGAAAAGTCGTCGGCCAGCGGCACGCCGTGATACTGCACGCCGGCAAACGCGGCGATAATACGGTACATGACAAACGTCGGTTCCGGCGACAGGATTACGCGATCTTTTGCCGCCACCGCCAGCGCCAGCATCTGAATCAGCTCATCCGACCCATTGCCGAGAACCACCTGCATGTCGTCCGGGACCTGCATAGTCTGCTTGAGTTTTGCCGTGAGTGCGCTGGCACCCGGATCGGGGTAGCGGTTGAGCTGCACTGAACGCAAGATCTCCAGCCACTCATCGACCAGTGTGTCCGGCCAGCAATAGGGATTTTCCATGGCGTCGAGCTTTATGCGGTTGCCGGGGTGGGGGACATGATAGGCCGTGAGCGCCTGGATTTCCGCACGTATCCAGCGCTGCGGCGACTTGGTCTCCGGGCTCATTGCACAGGAATCCGGTACTCGGCGGAGCGGGCATGCGCGGTGAGACCTTCTCCCCGTGCCAGCCGCGAAGCGGTGCGCCCCAACTCGGCGGCGCCTGCGCCCGAACAGAAGATCACGCTGGAACGCTTCTGGAAATCATATACACCCAGGGGCGAGGAAAAGCGTGCGGTGCGCGAGGTCGGCAGGACGTGGTTGGGACCCGCACAGTAGTCGCCCAGCGCCTCGGCAGTATAGCGCCCCATGAAAATAGCCCCCGCGTGACGGATACGCGCTGCCAGGCTCTGCGGATCCTCCACCGACAGTTCCAGATGCTCGGGGGCGATGTAGTTGGCCACCGTTACGGCGTCGTCCAGGTCCACTGCCCGTATCAGCGCCCCGCGTCCGCGCAGCGAAGCGGCGATGAGTTCGGCGCGCTCCATGGTCGGCAACTGTCTTTCGATGCTTGCCGCGACGCGATCGAGAAACGTTTCGTCCGGACTGACCAGAATCGCCTGCGCCTGTTGGTCATGCTCGGCCTGGGAAAACAGGTCCATGGCGATCCAGTCGGGATCGGTGTTGCCGTCGCAGACCACCAGAATCTCCGAGGGTCCAGCGATCATGTCGATACCCACCTGGCCGAACACCATCCTCTTGGCCGTGGCCACGTAGATGTTTCCCGGGCCGACGATCTTGTCGACACGGGGCACCGTCCCGGTACCGTAGGCCAATGCTGCCACTGCCTGGGCACCGCCGATGGCGAACACCCGGTCGACGCCGGCCACGGCCGCCGCGGCCAGAACCAGGTCATTGCTGACACCATCCGGCGTCGGCACCACCATGATCAGCTCGGCGACACCGGCAACTTTCGCGGGAATGGCGTTCATCAGTACCGACGAGGGATAGGCCGCCTTGCCGCCCGGCACATACAGCCCGGCGCGATCCAGCGGCGCGACCTGCTGGCCGAGCACGCTGCCGTCGGCTTCGGTGTAGGACCAGGACTCCAGCTTCTGGTGCTCGGCGTAGGCGTGGATGCGCGCCGCGGCACGTTCCAGCGCCTCGCGCTGTTCGGCCGGGATACGGTTCAGCGCCTCCTGAAGACGCGGCGCGGTGATTTCCAGCTCGGCCACACTGCTGATCTGCATTCGGTCAAAGCGGTTGGTGTACTCCAGCAGGGCGACGTTGCCGCGCCTGCGGATGTCGCCGATGATCTCGCGCACCGTCTGTTCGACCTGTGCGTCGGAGACCTGCTCCCAGGCCAGCAAGGCATCCAGCTGGCCATAAAAGTCACTGTCGCTGCTATTCAGGCGTCTGATGTTCAGACTCATGCCACCTGTTCCTGCAGTTTGCGTACGGCCGCGGCGAGCAGGTCGATGAAGCCCTGCACGCGTGCATGCTTGCGTTTCATGGAAGCCTTGTTCACCACCAGCCGTGAGCTGATGTCGGCGATCTTTTCCAGTGGCCTGAGACCGTTGGCCTTGAGGGTGTTGCCGGTATCCACAACGTCCACAATCAGATCCGCGAGCCCCACCAGCGGTGCCAGTTCCATGGAACCGTACAGTTTGATGATCTCGACCTGCACACCCCGCTCCGCAAAATACTGTTTGGTGCTGTTCACGTACTTGGTGGCGATGCGCAGGCGCTGCGCCTGCTCTGACCAGGACTCGCGGCCGGCCACCATCAGCTTGCACCGCGCGATGTGCAGGTCCAGCGGTTCGTAAAGACCGGCGCCACCATGCTCCATCAACACGTCCTTGCCAACAACTCCCAGATCCGCCGCGCCGTATTGCACATAGGTCGGCACGTCCGAGGCACGAATAATCACCAGCTTCACGTCGTCGTTATTGGTATCCAGGATGAGCTTGCGGCTGGTTTCGGGATCATCCGCCGGCGCGATACCGGCGTAGGCCAGCAACGGCAGCGTTTCCTGAAAAATGCGGCCCTTGGACAGCGCGATGGTCAATGGCTCGGACATGACGGTTCCTGTCGGGAAAAGCGGGCAGCAGCCGCATCACTGAATCTGTTTATCCCACTCCCGTGGAGTAAAGGTACGAAAGGACAGTGCATGCACCGCGCCCTGCAGCAGATCGCCCAGGACCGCATAGACCATCTGGTGCTGCTGCACCATGGATTTGCCGGCAAAGGCCTCGCTGACGATCGTGGCCTCAAAGTGATCACCATCACCCTGCACCACCGCCTGGGCAGCAGGAATGCCGTCTTCGATGATTCTTTTCAGTTCGTCTGCCTGCATATTCTCGCCTGTGGAAAAATAATCTGCAGCACAAATCATACTATTTATAGACACGCTGTTCGACTCTTCCTCCCGGTAGAGGCTCGGGGTGCATCACCTAATCGCGGTGCAGCGGCAACACCTCGTCCAGGCCGCTGACCCGGGCTATCGCCAGCATCTGGGCGGGAATATTGAAAAACCGGACAACTTGACCGGTTTGCTGCGCGTAACGCACGCAGTCCACCAGCAGCGCCAGCCCGGCGCTGTCGGAGCGTTGCACGTTGCTCAGCTCGACATCGAGCTTTGCCTGGCCGGAGCTCACTGCTCTCCACTGTTCCCAGAGTGCCGGCACCGTCGCGAAACTCAGCTCGCCCTGGAATTGCAGGCGGCCGCTGTCGTCCTTATTGATGCCTGCTGGCGCCACAGCGTCCACTATTACTTTTCGGCCGGCTCGGCGGCCTTGTCGAACAGGAACTTGCTGACCAGCTTCTCCAGCACCAGTGCCGACTGCGTCAGCTCGATCTGCGAACCGTTCTTCAGCGTTTCTTCGCTGCCGCCGGGCTCCAGCGACACATACTGTTCGCCCAGCAGGCCGGCGGTATAGATGCTGGCCGCAGTGTCTTCCGGAAACCCCATATACCTGCTGTCTACGTCGATGGTCACCACCGCCTGGAAGCGCCGGAGGTCGTAGTCGATGGCGGAGACACGCCCGACGCGCACGCCGCCGACGGTTACCGCAGAGCGTACTTTCAGGCCACCGATATTCTCAAAGCGTGCGGTGAGGCGGTAGGTGTCGCCAGTATCGAAACTGCTGAGGTTGCTGACCCGCATAGCGAGCACAAACAGCGCCGCAGTGCCGGCTGCGATAAACATGCCTACCATCAATTCGGTCGTCTTGCTGCTTTTCATTTCAGTCTCCGAACATCAAGGCTGTAAGTACGAAGTCAAGCCCCAGCACTGCAAAGGCCGAATACACCACGGTGCGGGTAGTCGCCCGGCTGACACCCTCCGACGTTGGCACGGCATCGTACCCTTCAAACACTGCGATCCAGGTCACTACCCAGCCAAATACCAGGCTCTTGATCACACCGTTCAACACGTCGTCGTCGAAATCCACCTTGGCCTGCATTTGTGACCAGTAGGCGCCATCGTCCACACCCAACAGACCAACACCCACAAAATAACCGCCGTATATACCCACCGCGCTGAAAATCGCCGCCAGCAGGGGCATGGAAATGAGCCCGGCGAGAAAGCGCGGCGCAATCACGCGGTGAATGGGGTCGACCGCCATCATCTCCATCCCGGACAATTGTTCGGTGGCCTTCATCAGACCAATCTCCGCCGACAGGGCCGAACCGGCGCGACCGGCGAACAACAGTGCGGTCACCACCGGTCCAAGCTCGCGCACGATCGACAGCGCCACGGCAACACCCAGTGACTCCTCGGCACCGAAATCCACCAGCGTGTTGTAGCCCTGCAGGCCCAGCACCATGCCGACAAACAGACCGGAGACGACGATGATCAGCAGCGACAGCACCCCCACCGACCACAATTGCGCCACCACCAGGCTGGGGCGGCGCACCAGGTCCGGGAACCCGACGAGGGTTTTCAGCAGGAACAGGTTGGCCCGGCCCAGCGTCTGGAACTGACCGATACCGCTGCGACCAAGTTGGCGAATCCACTCAAGCATTCATCAGGTCGTCCGCGTAGTCCGGCGCTGGATAATGAAACGGCACAGGCCCGTCCGGCAGCCCCTGCATGAACTGCTTCACCCAGTCGGAATCGGTTTTACTCAGTGCCTCCGGACTGCCGTGCCCGACCACCTTACCCTCCGAAATCACGTAGACATAATCCGAGATGCCCGCGGTTTCGTTGACGTTGTGGGACACAATAATACTGGTGAGGCCGAGCGCATCGTTCAACAACCGGATCAGCTGTACCAGGGCGCCCTTGGAGATGGGATCCTGCCCGGTGAACGGCTCGTCGTACATGATCATCATCGGGTCCAGGGCAATGGCGCGCGCCAGGGCAATACGCCGCGCCATGCCCCCGGAAAGTTCGCTGGGCATCAGCTCGCGCGCACCGCGCAGCCCCACCGCCTGGAGTTTCATCAGCACCAGGTCGCGAATCATCGATTCCGGCAGCCTGGTGTGTTCGCGCAACGGGAACGCCACGTTCTCGAACACCGATAAGTCGGTGAGCAGGGCCCCGGACTGAAACAGCATGCCCATGCGCTTGCGCAGGGCGTACAGGGCATTGCGGGAGAGTGCGGGCACCTCCTGGCCGTCGACCTGTATGCTGCCGCGGTCCGGGTCCAGCTGGCCGCCGATGAGCCGCAACAGCGTTGTCTTGCCGGTCCCGCTGGGGCCCATGATAGCGGTCACTTTGCCACGCGGAATATCCAGTTCTACACCAGCAAAGATAACGCGCTCGCCGCGGGCAAAATGCAGGTCGCGAATCCTTACCAGGGTATCGCTGCTATTCTGGGTCTGAGCTGCGGCCATGTCCTGTCTTGTTGTTGCTTGGTTCCTGGTGACCAGTGCCGGATTATACGTAAGCTTTGGCCTACCGCGAGTGTGCTTCGATCATTTCCTCGCCGCAGCGTTCACACCGGTAGCGCGTCACCAGCCGTCCCTGCTTGCTGTCGAACGGGGTGTCGACCACCAGCCACTTGTGAAAGCCGCGGCGGCACAGGGTACTGGCCCGGCACCTTTTTGCCGTCTTCGGCTTTTTGAATGCAACAACGTTTCCCATGGCGTGTCCCGGGGAGAGTCTGCAAGTCTGTCCCCTTGTCTGTCAAACCGCTACTATACCCGTTCTATGTGGATACAGCTCGCTGCACTGATCGGCGGTTTCGGTTTACTGGTCTGGGGAGCGGACCGCTTTGTCACAGGCGCTGCGGGCACCGCCCGGAATCTGGGCGTTTCGCCCCTGCTGATCGGGCTGACCATTGTCGGTTTCGGCACTTCGGCACCCGAAATGCTGATATCAGTGGCCGCCTCGCTGCAGGGCAACCCCGGACTGGCAGTCGGCAACGCCATCGGCTCCAATATTACCAATATCGCACTGATCCTCGGCACCACGGCTGTGATAGCACCGCTGTCGGTCCACTCCCGGATGATCAGGCGCGAACTGCCCATCCTTATCGGCATTACCATCGTCGCCTACCTGCTGCTGCGCGACGGCACGCTGGGCGTTGCCGAGGGCGGCACCCTGCTGCTGGGCCTGGTGGTAATGCTCGGCTATACCGTTTACGTCGGCTTGAGCTCGCGCGCCGGCGCAGACCCCGTGGCGGCGGAATATGCCGCCGGGATCCGGGCCGACCTGTCGCTGGGGCAGTCGTTGCTATGGGTGTTACTCGGTATCCTGGTGCTGGTGGGCAGTTCACGCCTGCTCGTCTGGGCGGCGGTCGGCATCGCCCAGCAGTTCGGTATCAGCGACCTGATTATCGGCCTGACCATACTCGCCATTGGCACCAGCCTGCCGGAACTGGCGGCTTCGGTCATCAGCGCGCTGAAGAACGAGCCGGACATCGCCATCGGCAACGTCATTGGCTCCAATATCTTCAACCTGCTGGGAGTGCTGGGCATACCGGGACTCATCAGCCCAAGTCGGCTCGAGCCGCAGGTGCTGAGCCGCGACATGCCGATTATGACCGCCCTGACGGTGGTCCTCCTGCTGATGGCCTACGGATTCGCCGGCGAGGGCCGCATCAACCGGCTGGAAGGTTTGCTGCTGCTCGCCGCCTATGCCGGCTACGGGACCCTGTTATACTTCTCCGCCGTAAGATAAGCGGACAACTAAGTGACCAATGACCGATGAAACCCTGAAGAAGCTGGGCCTTGCAGTGCTCGAAACCGAGTCGGGCGCGATTGATGCACTAAAGTCGCGTATTGACAACGACTTTGTGCGCGCCTGCCACTATATGCTGAAGTGCGAGGGCCGCGTGGTTGTCATCGGTATGGGCAAGTCGGGCCACATTGGCAGCAAGATTGCCGCCACCCTGGCCAGCACTGGCACGCCGGCGTTCTTTGTTCACCCCGGCGAGGCCAGTCATGGCGACCTGGGCATGATCACCGCCAAGGATGTGGTATTGGCGCTGTCGAACTCCGGTTCCACCGAGGAGATCCTCACCATTCTACCCATCATCAAGCGCCTGGGTGTACCATTGATAGCTCTCACCGGCAATCCGAAATCCACGCTGGCCCTGGCCGCCAGCGTGAACATTAACGTCGCTGTGGAAAAGGAAGCCTGCCCGCTCGACCTCGCACCGACAGCTAGCACGACCGCGGCGCTGGCCATGGGCGATGCGCTCGCCATTTCGCTGCTGGAGGTCCGTGGTTTCACCTCGGATGACTTTGCCCGTTCCCATCCGGGTGGCAAACTGGGAAGGCGTCTGCTGTTGCTGATCGATGATCTCATACACAGTGGAGAACGCGCCCCCAAGGTCACGACCGGCACACTCGCTTGTGACGCCCTGCTGGAAATCACCCGCAAGGGACTGGGCGCCACGGCCATTGTCAACGACCAGGACATCGTGCAGGGCATCTTCACCGACGGCGATCTGCGCCGCGCCATCGATCACGGCGCCGACCTTAACCGCACGCCGATTGATGCCCTGATGACCCCCAACTGCACGCTGATATCACCGGGGTTGCTGGCGGCCGAAGCCCTGGAAATCATGGAAAAGGGGAAGTTCAATGCCCTGCTGGTGGTCGACGAAAACAAGAAGCTGATCGGCGCCCTGAATATGCATGATCTACTGAGAGCAGGTGTGGTCTAGGAGATGGACGCGATGCAAGCAATCCTGGAAAAAGCCGCGCAGATAAAGCTGCTGATCTTCGATGTCGACGGCGTCCTCACCGATGGCAGCCTGTTTCTCGGCGATGACGGCCAGGAGTACAAGGCATTCCACTCTCAGGATGGGCACGGTATCAAGATGCTGCAGAAACACGGCGTGCGCTGCGCCATCATTACCGGCCGAACCTCGAAAGTCGTCGAACACCGTATGCGCAATCTCGGCATCGACCTGATTTACCAGGGGCAGCATAACAAGCTGGAAGGCTTTGGCCAGCTGTTGGCACGCACCGGCCTGGACCCGGACCAGGTTGCCTATATGGGCGACGATGTCGTCGACTTGCCGGTCATGCGCAAGGTCGGGCTCGCCATCGCCGTCAGCAACGCCCATCCCTGGGTGGCCCGGCATGCCCATTGGCAGACGCCCCGCTCCGGTGGCCGGGGCGCCGCCCGGGACGCCTGCGAACTGCTCATGCAAGCCCGCGGCGTGCTGCAGCAGGAGCTGGAAAGCTACCTGTGAGCGGCGAAAAACGCTGGTCCCTGTTGTTCGCCCTGGCCGCCAGTCTGGCGGCCCTCTGGCTGCAGCTGTCCGTCCGGCAGGCCGCGCAGAGCGAGAACCGCCGCAGCGACTTGCCCGACGTCACCATCGAGCGGCCAGTCTGGCAGCTGTTTGACGAAAACGGCGCTGTCCGGCATGAGGTGCGCGCCGTGCGTCTGGAACAATGGCCGGGCGAATCGCAGGCGCGTCTGATCGAACCCCGCCTGCAACTGATTGACCATCGGCAGCAGCGCTGGCTGGCCAGCGCCCGCAGCGGGTGGATCCCCGAAGACCAGCAGCACATGGTGCTCGAACACCAGGTCAAGTTGCGGCAGGAACCGCAAAAGCGCGGACTGCTCATTACTACGGACCATTTGCGCATCGACCGACAGGGCGACGTGATAGAAACCGACCGTCCAGTTGTGTTGGCCTCGGGGAACTGGCATTTTACGGCCAGCAGCTTGCGCGCCGAGCTGGGCCGGCAACATCTGCAACTGCAGGGAAACGTACGGGGCAGACATGAGTAAACTCACCATGGCGTGGATTTGGCTGGTAGCCGGCCTGGCGCCGGCATACTGCTGGGCGCTCTCCACCGACCGCAATGAGCCGATGTCGATCGAAGCGGACCGGGTCGAACTTAACGATGGTGAGGGCATCAGTGTGTATCGCGGCAACGTCAAGGTCACCCAGGGGACGCTGGAGCTCACCGGCCAGACCATGACGGTTTACACCAAAGGTGACCAGGTCGAAAAAGTGATCATGGAAGGCGAACCGGCGACGTACCAGCAGCGTCCCGACAACAAGGACAAGGATGTGCGCGCCAAGGCCCTGCGCATGGAATACTATACCAGCCCCGAACACATCATTCTGCTGAAGGACGCGGAAGTTGAGCAGGAAGGCGACCGCCTGCGCAGTGAACGCATTGAATACGACGTCGCCAAAGACAAGGTCAACGCCGGTACCAACCAGCCCAACGAGCGCGTGCGCATCACCATCCAGCCAAGACCGGAAAAGAACCAGCAAGAACCCGCCAAACCATGAGCCGCCTCCAAGCGTGTGATCTGAAGAAGAGCTACTCAGGCAAGGCGGTTGTCGAGTCCGTTTCACTGGCAGTCGACAGCGGCGAAGTAGTCGGCCTGCTGGGACCAAACGGGGCCGGCAAGACCACCTGCTTCTACATGATCGTGGGCCTGATCCCCAGTGACGGCGGCTCGGTGTGGCTCGACGATAAGGAACTGACCCGCTACCCCATGCACGTGCGCGCGCAGCGCGGCGTAGGCTACCTGCCGCAGGAAGCCTCGGTATTCCGCAAGCTCAGTGTCGCAGACAACCTGCTCGCGGTGCTGGAGATGCGCAAAGATCTCAACCGGCGCAACCGCAGCGACCGGCTGGAAGAGCTGCTGCAGGAGTTGCACATCGCCCACCTGCGCGATCAAAAGGGCTTGAGCCTTTCAGGCGGCGAGCGCCGGCGAGTTGAGATTGCCCGGGCACTGGCCATGGAGCCACGCTTCATCCTGCTCGACGAGCCGTTCGCTGGCGTCGATCCCATTTCGGTAATAGACATCCAGCGCATTGTCGAGCACCTCACCGAACAGAACATTGGCGTACTGATCACCGACCATAATGTGCGCGAAACACTGGGCATTTGTAACCGCGCCTACATCATCAGCAGCGGCCACACGCTGGCGGAAGGACCGCCGGATGCTATTCTGCAGAACCAGAAAGTTCGCGATGTCTATCTCGGCGACAACTTCACCATGTAAGTAGCGAGGCGACAGAAATTAATGCTTCACTGGCATAATAAATGCAGTAGAATACCAGCCTGTAAGCAGTGGCAAACCGTTCCCCAGGCGCATGAGAGAGTCTCAACACTAACCGATCTATGAAGCAGTCCATCCAACTCCGGCTTGGCCAGCACCTAACCATGACACCGCAGCTGCAACAGGCCATTCGCCTGCTGCAGCTGTCGACTCTGGAGTTGCAACTCGAGGTTCAGACCGTTCTAGACTCGAACCTGATGCTCGAACCGGATGAGGGCGACTCCCCGTCGACCGAAGTCGTCGAAGCCAGGGAACAGCCCGGCAAGAACGATGACGAACAGCGGGCAACACCGGACAACGCGGATGCCGAAGTCAGCGGCGCGGGCGATACCATCCCCGAAGAACTGCCTGGCGATACCAACTGGGAAGACACCTATGACATGGGTGCCACCACATACAGTGCTCCGGCTGACAGCGACGGCCGGGACTTCTTCGAAACCCATACCGGCGAAGGTGAGAGCCTGCACGAGCATCTCCGCTGGCAGCTCGACATGAGCCCTTTCAGCGACGAAGATCATGCTATCGCCGAAGCCATCATTGATTCCATCAATGACGATGGCTATCTGACTATTTCGCTTGAAGAAATACTCGAAAGTCTGAACGCGCCCGCGGAACAGGAAACCGGCGTCGAAGAGATCCAGGCAGTGCTGCGACGCATCCAGCATTTCGACCCGGTCGGCGTCGGCGCCCGCAACCCCGGAGAATGCCTGTCAATTCAACTGCATGCACTCGAGCCGGACACGCCCTGGCGGAACCAGGCGCTGACCCTGGTGGAAGAACATGTCACCCTGCTGGGAAATCGGGACTATAATCAGATCATGCGGCGCATGAAGCTCTCTGAAGCAGAACTTCATGAAGTATTGAACCTGGTGCAGTCGCTCAACCCGCGCCCGGGTTCGCAGATCACCAGCAGCACGCCACAGTACGTAGTGCCGGATGTATTCGTATTCAAGAACAACGGCAAATGGCAAGTGGACCTAAATAACGACGCGGCCCCGCGGCTGCGCATCAACAGTCATTACGCCAGCCTGGTGAAGCGTGCCGATAACAGTGACGATAACACCTATTTGCGCAACCACCTGCAGGAAGCGCGCTGGTTCCTGAAGAGCCTGCAAAGCCGCCATGAAACCCTGCTCAAAGTGGCGCGCTGCATCGTTGATCGCCAGCGTAACTTCTTTGAATATGGTGACGAGGCCATGAAACCGCTGGTGCTGCGCGATATCGCCGATACCGTCGAGATGCACGAGTCGACTATTTCGCGCGTGACCACGCAGAAATACATGCACACACCGCGCGGCATCTTCGAGTTCAAGTACTTCTTCTCCAGCCACGTCGGCACTTCCGATGGCGGCGAATGTTCCGCCACTGCGATCCGCGCCATCATCAAGAAGCTCGTGGCTGCAGAAAAACCGACCAAACCGCTGAGCGACAGCAAGATTGCCAGCCTGCTTGCCGAACAGGGCATCACGGTCGCGCGGCGCACCATCGCCAAGTACCGCGAGGCGCTGGCCATACCCCCTTCGAATGAACGCAAACGCCTCGCGTGAGGCCATGGACGAGGAGTGTATCCATGCAAATAAGTCTAACCGGACACCACGTCGATATTACCGATCCGCTGCGTACCTATGTGGATGAAAAATTCGAACGCCTGGAGCGGCATTTTGACCATGTCACCGACGTACACGTCGTGCTGAGTGTGGAAAAGCTTCGGCATACTGCTGAGGCAACAGTACTTATCAGTGGCGGCAAGCTATTCGCCGACAGCACCGAGGGAGATATGTATGCGGCGATCGACGGGCTGACTGACAAACTGGATCGTCAAATCAAGAAGCACAAGGAAAAGATCACCGATCATCACCGCAGTGAAGGCGCGACGAAGAAACACAGTCCCGAGCCATAACCTGAAGCGTGCGGACGGCGGCAACTCCGCCGCCCGTCGCAGTTATATATACCGAAATGCCAATATCCGCATTACTAAGCCAGGATCGTGTCGCCTGTCATCAGGATGCTTCCAGCAAGAAGCGCAGCCTGGAGCTGCTGAGCCGTTTGTTGTCGTCCGGCCTGCCCGAGTATTCGGACGGTGAACTGTTCGATAGCCTCATAGCACGCGAGCGCCTAGGCAGCACCGGGCTCGGACACGGCGTGGCGTTACCGCATGGTCGCCTGAGCGGGCTGAGCGCACCGATCGCCGCGTTTGTCACTCTGGAAACCGGGGTCGACTACGACGCCATCGACAACCGGCCGGTGGATCTGTTGTTTGCCTTGCTGGTTCCGGAGGAGTCAACGGATGAGCACCTGCAGATCCTGGCGCGCCTGGCAGCGATGTTCAGTGATGCCGACCTCTGCGGCGCGCTGCGCGACTGCAGCACCAGCCAGCAATGCCTGGACCGGATCAGCCTCTGGGATTCCCGCCAGCAGCTTTCGGCATGATGATCGACGCATCGGTCGGCACCCTGTTCGCGACGTTGCAGGAAAAACTTGATTTGCACTGGGCCGGCGGCCGCACGGGCCAGTCCCGCAGTATAAAGAACCCCGAATCCGATACCGCCCGCACCGCGCTGGTCGGCCATCTCAACCTGATTCATCCCAACCGGGTGCAGGTCCTGGGTACCACAGAAATCCAGTACCTCGAACGCCTCAGCCAAAGTGCCCGCCGCGACCTGGTCGATCACCTGTTCGACGGTACCAGCGACCTGATTGTGGTAGGCGATGGCCGCGCCCCGCCGGAGGATATCAAGCAACGTAGCGAAGCCAGCTCGACGCCCCTGTTTCACTCCGGACAAGCGACCGTTCAGCTGGTCAACTACCTGCAGTATTACCTGACCCGCCTGTTCGCGGAAAGGATCATCCTCCACGGCGTGTTCATGGAAGTCTTCAGTGTCGGTCTGCTGATCACGGGGGACCCCAGCGTGGGCAAAAGCGAGCTGGCCCTGGAGCTGGTCGCCCGCGGCCACCGCCTGGTCGCGGACGACGCGCCGGTATTCGTCAAGACCTCACCAGACACGCTGAATGGCCACTGTCCGGAACTGCTGCGTGACTTTCTCGAGGTACGCGGGCTCGGCATCCTCAACATTCGCGTCATGTTCGGCGACAGCGCCATCAAGCCGGCGCGCAACCTGCGGCTGATTCTTAGACTGGTGGCCATGACCGAGGAGGAGATACACCGCATCGACCGGCTGCACGGCGCCAGCGCCACCCAGACCATCCTCGGCGTCGACATTCCGGAAATCACCCTGCCGGTTGCTCCTGGCCGTAACCTGGCGGTACTGGCCGAGGCCGCCGCCCGCAACCACGCCTTGCTGCGCAAGGGTTTTGATTCAGCTAAGCTGTTTATGGATCGACAGGCGCGTTTCATGGAGAATAGCTAGGGGGGCTGGCAGAAACCCCGAACAATAAATACCCGCGCAGCAAGCCCGATGGTGGAAGCAACGTGAAGCTCGTTATCGTCAGTGGATTGTCCGGCTCAGGGAAGAGTGTCGCCCTGCACACCCTGGAGGATCTCGGCTATTACTGCATCGATAACCTGCCCGCCGGCCTGCTGAGCGCACTCGCGACCGAATTGACGGCGGCTGCGCATCCAATTGCGAAGGCCGCTGTCGGGATCGATGCGCGCAACCTGCCACAGGCGCTGGAACACGTCGGCGAGAGGCTGGAGGACCTGAAATCCCGGGAGATCGACAGTGAGATCCTGTTTCTGACCTGCGATAACGATACCCTCATCAAACGCTTCAGTGAAACCCGCCGCCGCCATCCACTGAGCTACGGCGGACTGTCATTGGCCGATGCCATCGAACGCGAGCAGCAACTGCTGGAACCGATCTGGCAAAACGCCGACCTGTTTATCGACACTACGCAGACCACCCTGCACCAGCTGCGCGACCTGGTACGCCAGCGCGTTGCCCGCCGAACTGACCACACCCTGTCGGTACTCTTTCAGTCGTTTGGTTACAAACACGGCATCCCCGTCGACGCCGATTTTGTCTTCGATGCCCGGTGCCTGCCGAATCCCCACTGGCAACCGGAACTCAGGCGGCTGACTGGCCGTGACCAGGCGGTGGTCGATTACCTGCAGAGTGAACCCGCAGTCGAAGCCATGTATTCGGCCCTGAGCACGTTCTTCGAAGAATGGATACCGGCGTTCGAGGCCGATAACCGCAGCTACCTTACTATCGCCATTGGCTGTACAGGCGGCCAGCACCGCTCCGTCTACCTCGCCGAGCGACTGGCACAACACTTCCGCGCACGCTACCCTTCGGTCGCGACCCGGCACCGGGAGTTGTCGTGAACGTCGGGGTCCTGCTCATCACCCATGGGGATGTCGGCAGCGTGCTTCTGCAGACGGCCATCGATGTATTGAGTGTCTGCCCCTTGTCCACCTGCGTATTGTCTGCACCCGCGGGTTGCGACCCGGAAAAAATCTACACCGAAGCACTGCGCGCGGCGGACGATCTGGACAGCGGTGACGGCGTGCTGGTCCTGACCGACCTGTACGGCTCCACGCCCAGCAATATCGCCTGCCGGCTGCACAAGCTGTCGCATATCCGCGTGGTATCGGGGCTCAACCTGCCGATGCTTATCCGGGTTCTCAACTATCCCGACCTGGATCTGGATGAACTGGCTCACAAGGCCATCACGGGCGGGCGTGACGGCGTACTCACCTGTAGCAGCGAAGGCAGCACAGCCCATGCAGGATAAGACCGTCACTATCGTCAACAAGCTCGGCCTGCACGCACGCGCTGCGGCCAGGTTCGTCACCCTCGCGTCCTCGTTTGCCAGCGACATAAAGGTGGCGCGAAATGGCCAGGAAGTTAATGGCAAGAGCATCATGGGCGTAATGATGCTGGCAGCCTCGCGGGGCAGCGAGATCACGCTCATCATCGACGGTAATGACGAAGCAGAAGCCATGGCCAGACTCAGTGAGCTGATCGCACAGCGTTTCGGCGAAGACGAATGAGTATCACCATCCCCGGTACTGGTATTTCGCGTGGCATTGCCATCGGCCCGGTGCACCGCCTGGAAGGTGGCGAAACCGAAGTCTACGAGGCGGCGATTCACCGCGACATGATCGAAGATGAGGTCGCGCGCTTCCGCCGCGCGGTACGTGTCGCCCGCCAGCAGCTCAAGGCGATCCGCAACAGCATCCCGGAAACCACCCGCGCTGACATTAGCGATTTCATTGATACCCACCTGCTGATGCTCGAAGACAGCATGCTGACGGCGGCACCCGTGGAACTGATCCGCGAACGCCAGTGCAATGCCGAGTGGGCGCTCAAGTCCCAGCGTGATGCCCTCGCCGCGGTCTTCGATGAGATGGACGATCCGTACCTGCGCACGCGCAAAGACGACGTTGATCACGTTGTCAATCGTATCCAGCGCATCCTGGTCAGCGAACACACGCACAGTGACCCGCAGGATGACGAAGCGCTGTGCGGCGCGATAGTCGTCGCCCACGATCTCACGCCAGCGGAAACCGCGCTGCTGCATCACCAGGGCATTGCCGGTTTTGTCACCGAGTCCGGGGGCCCGCTGTCGCACACCACGATCCTCGCCCGCAGTCTGGGACTGCCTGCAATTGTAGGTACTCACGTCACGCCTCATCAGATTCGCGATGGCGACGTGGTGGTGCTGGATGCCCTGAAGGGGCTTCTGCTCACCGACGTTGACGAAAGTACGCTCAGGGAGTACCGCCAGCAGCAGCGCGACGAAATCAAACGCCAGAATGAACTCGGACGTTTGAAGGACAAGCCCGCGGTGACTGTCGACGGCACCCACGTCCAGCTGCTGGCCAACGTCGAACTGCGCGAAGATGTGCTGGCAGCCGGGCGCGCCGGCGCGGATGGTATCGGGCTTTACCGCACAGAATTCCTGTTCATGAACCGCACTGTCATCCCCGACGAGGAAGAGCAACTGCAACAGTACCTGAGTGTCATCAAGACCCTCAAGGGACTGCCGGTCACGATCCGCACCCTGGACCTGGGCGCTGACAAGAACTGCACCGCAGAACCTCGCAGTGACCATATCGCGCCAAATCCGTCGCTGGGCCTGCGGGCTATCCGCTTTTGCCTGAAACACGCCGACTTATTCCGACCGCAACTGCGCGCCATTCTGCGTGCGTCGGCCAAGGGCCCGGTACGCATGATGATCCCGATGCTGTCCAGCGCAAGCGAACTGACCGAGGTGCTGACCCTGATCGATGACGTCAAACAGGAACTGCAACGCGAGCACCTGGCATTCGACTGGAACATGCCAATCGGCGGCATGATAGAAGTGCCTGCTGCGGCCCTGTCCGCCAGTCTGTTTGCCCGCCGACTGGACTTCCTGTCAATCGGCACCAACGACCTGATTCAGTACACCCTGGCCATCGACCGCGTCGACGATGAAGTCACCTACCTCTACGACCCGTTGCACCCCGCAGTGTTGCGACTAATCAAAATGGTGATCGATGCCGGTCGTGAGTACGACATCCCGGTTTCCATGTGCGGGGAAATGGCCGGTGATCCGCAGTACACCCGCCTGCTGCTGGGCATGGAGCTGACGGACTTTTCGGTCCACCCGGCCGCCCTGCTGGAAGTCAAGGACGTCATTCAGCAGTGTGAGGTGGCACGCTATACACCTGTGGTCGAGGAAATATTGAAACATGACGACCCGGCAGAGATCAGGGAACTGCTTAATATCCTCAACAAAATGTAGGCCGCCCGGCTTTTTCTGTCGCCTGCTGGACTGCTACACTGGCTGTTCCACCTTCCGTCTTGCAGTGAGAGCAGTCATGGTTGATGCCGCCGACCAGCAGAACACCCAGCAACGCCTCGAACTACTCAGCATTGCGCTGCAAAGCGGTACCGCGGAACAGGTACGGCACCTGCTCGCCAGTCTTCATCCGGCCGAAATCGGCGACCTGCTCGAATCTTTGCCCCATGGCCCGCGCGAGATTCTCTGGGAACTGGTCGCTGCGGAGATCAAGGGTGAGGTACTGATGGAGGTGAATGAAGAAGTGCGCGCCGGCCTGATCGAGGACATGGAGACGGCGCAACTGGTGGCTATCACCGAAAGCCTGGATACCGATGACCTCGCCGACCTCCTGCAGGATCTTCCGGGCGCGGTGATTCACGAGCTGTTGCATTCCATGGACAAGCAGAACCGCCACCGTCTGGAAGCCGTGCTGCCCTACCCGGACGACACGGCCGGCGGTCTCATGGACCTCGATATCGTCACCGTGCGCGCCAATGTGACACTGGACGTGGTGCTGCGCTATCTGCGGCTGCGTGGCGAGATCCCCAATTTGACCGACAGCCTGATGGTGGTGGATCGCTTTGACCACTATCAGGGCGTGCTGCGGCTGGCGACCCTGCTGACCAGCGATCCCGATTCCAGTGTTGCCGAGGTCATGGAACACAACGTCGAAGGCATATCGGCCAACATGAAGGATGTCGACGTTGCACGCCTGTTTGAGGACCGTGACCTGGTGTCGGCACCAGTCATAGACGATGATGGAAAACTGCTGGGACGCATCACCATCGACGACGTTGTCGACGTTATCCGCGAAGAGGCCGACCACTCGTTCATGAGCATGGCCGGCCTGGACGAAGAGGATGACATCTTCGCCCCGGCGGTGGTCAGTGCCCGGCGCCGCGCTATATG
This sequence comes from uncultured Gammaproteobacteria bacterium, assembly GCA_963814945.1. Lineage (GTDB taxonomy): Bacteria > Pseudomonadota > Gammaproteobacteria > DSM-19610 > DSM-19610 > Thiogranum. Next base: position 210,760 of record CAWFEQ010000009.1, on the reverse strand, counting down.
GCTGGGCGTCAACCTGGCCACGGCCTTCCTGGCATCCTGGGTCATCGGCCTGTACGCGGCCACGCTCGAACAGGTCGTGGCACTGGCGGTGCTGATGCCGATCGTCGCCAGCATGGGCGGTATCGCCGGCAGCCAGACGCTGACCATCATGATCCGCGGCCTGGCGCTGGGTCAGGTCGGTTCGAGTAATGCGCGCACGCTGATGATAAAAGAGATTGCGGTCAGCGTGATGAACGGGCTTATCTGGGCGTTGGTGGTAGCCTTGATCGTCACCGCCTGGTTTCGCAACGCGCAAATCGGTGCGATTATTGCCGCGGCACTGATCATCAACCTGGTGTGTGCCGCGCTGGCGGGCTTCGGTATACCCTTGGCGCTGAAGCGTGTTGGCGTTGATCCGGCGCTGGCCGGAACAGTGTTACTGACCACCATCACCGATGTGGTGGGCTTCATGGCGTTTCTGGGCCTGGGAACCTGGTTGCTGTTATAAACCTCGATCACAACCGTGACGCCGCAACATCAAGGCAGCGATGGCCGCTCAGGGCAACCTTGTTCCGCAGGTCCCGCCCCGCGTACGGGGCGGCCGATACAGGCGGGAAGCGGACGTGGCGCCCGCTGCAGTCCATCAGAACCTGGCCAGGCACTTGCCGGGGAAATGTGAATAGAGCGCGGCTTCTGCAGCGGTTTGACCGCCCCCGGCGACTTAACATGTTCGCGGGGTCAGAATGAAACAGAATATCGTCGAAATACTCGAACAACGGCTTGGAAAAGTGTATGCGCACCAGCGGCTTGATGTCGAAAGCCAGCATCACGCACAGGTGTTCGGCGGTGGTCTGAATTTCTTCCATATTGAAAACTGGTATTCGGTTCACTCCATCATACGTAATACCTTAAAGATCACCGGCCTCTATTGGCGCGGCGTGAAAAACACCGAGCGCATTCAGGTCAGACACAATCCCTTGAGGCTCGCGGGACTGCCGACCTCGTTTGAGGGATTCACGATCCTGCACATCAGTGATATGCACGTGGACATGAATCAAGGCGCCACGCGTCGGCTGATCGAGCTGCTCCACGACATCGACTACGACATCTGCGTCCTGACCGGCGATTACCGTGGCAGGACCTTTGGTTCCTTTGAAGAGACGCTGCGGGGCATGGCCCGGGTGCGGGGGCAGCTTAGTGATCCGGTTTATGGCGTCCTGGGTAACCACGATTCCATCTGCATGCTGCCGGCGCTCGAGGACATGGGCATATGCATATTACTGAACGAATCGGTCACCATTCGACGCGCTGCTGCGCACATTCACCTGGCTGGTATAGACGATGCTCACTATTTTCGCGTGGACGATATCGACAGAGCATCGGCGAACGTGCCGCACGACGAATTTTCGGTTCTCTTGTCGCATACCCCGGAAATCTATCGCCTGGCTGCGCGCGCGCAATTCAACCTGCTACTCAGCGGTCATACCCATGGCGGCCAGATCTGCCTGCCCGGGAGCATTCCAATCACACTGGACTCCGACCTCCCGCGGTCTATGGGATCCGGCCCGTGGGTGTACGGGAACTTGAGCGGTTATACCTCGGTGGGCGTGGGATCATCCATTGTTCCGGTGCGATTCAACTGTCCGCCGGAGATAACCCTGCACCATCTCTACAGCGCATAAGCCACCGCCAGGCGGCTGTCGGATTTGGGCGATCGTACCGAGAAAGTGGGAGAGCGAGGACAGTTTTTCGAAGGTTTGAGGCGCAGAGCCGTGACTCTGTGACGAAAAGCTGCGGAAAAATGAACCGCTCTCCCGCTTTCGCAGTAGCAGAACAATCACTCGGACAGGCTCCCGGTTGGCGAAAAGAATCAAAAAAATGGGGCGATCTCCCACCGGCGCAGTAGATCAGCCCCAAGTCCGACAGCCTCCTAGTAGGGACGCCTGCGGATTCTGAGCTTATAGAACAGCGGTGACAACAGGATGCCACCGACCATGAACAGCGTCACGACAACGACAATCTCGGTCACTGTCAGGCCCAGCATCGGTTGACAAACCAGTAGCGGGAGCAGTGATTCCGGTATCTGGTCCAGCCCCGTCGCTTTGCTGCTCGGCGGCAACTTCAGGCGCCGCTTGATAAAGCTGGAAAACAGATCCCCGCACATGGACGTCACGCCAAGCAGGGCACCGACCTTCCAGGGCATACCCAGCAGCAGTGCACCTGCGCTCGTGGCCACCACCGCAAGAAAAAGACCCCGCAAGGTCTTGGAAGCTCCGAACAAAGGTTGGCCGTCAATAAACCTGATACCGCCGTCCACAGGCCAGGCAAAACGCCTGCCGAGAACCATGTTGGCGAGTAGCGGGGCAGCGTTTGCCAGAATCAGCAGTGTTAGCAGTTCGATAATCAGCACAGTTCTTCTTGACTCGATCTTTCAGAGCCGTTTATTTTTAAACTGCCTAAAGTATAGGACAGACAATCGATCCGATCGTAAATCGCGACTTCCGCCAGCGGCAGAGGCCGTTAAGCGGTGAGCACGTTTTCCAGTTGCGCCGCCTGCACGGGGTACTGCAGAACGGCGTGCACGCTGAAAAGCGCCCTTAACTTATCCACGTACTGGTATTCGGCTTTTTCGACCAGTACCACAACCCGTGCCTGAGGTGCGTAGCGCCTGAGGCTGGCCAGCAACACGTCAAGATTACTGACGTTGGCGCCTGCATAGTTGTTGGCATAGCCAAAGGAGAAGTCGGCGACGACCCAGTCGGGCGGCTGCTTCTTCATTTGCATGCGGGCCTTGCGCACGGAATTGAACTTGAGTTCGTCGATACCGAGGCGGCGATACAACGCCGTCAGATTGGGATGTGCCGGCGACTCGATGACAGAATACAGCAGCGGCAGCGCCACGGTCTATCGCCTGATCCCGAAGTTCATACCAATAGACAAGCGGATCTGCGTGCTGCGATTCACCGTGACCTCGTGCAGGACATGAGCTGCGAAGAACACGAACCGGCCCGCGACCGGCGTCACCCGGTTGCTTATCGTGCCCTGCGTCATGATCAGTTCACCGGAGTCATCCGGCACACTGACGTAATAGACAGCCGACGCCAGTTCGTCATCCTCGTCGTGCCGGTGGGGCAGGGTGACGTGCCCCGGCCCCATGTCGTTCATCCAGAAACCCACCGACAGCTCTAGCCCTGGCCGCCGCAGGTATGCGGCGGCACCGCGGCGGGCGGCGGCAAGCACGGGTCGCAGGGCGGGCATGCGGGCTTCCGGAACGTAGACGTTTTCATAGCGGCCGGCGAAGAAGTGGCTGCGCTGCAGCGCCGGATCATCGCGCAGCATGGCATACTCGGCGAGGATAGCCCGGTTGATGGCTGCGGCATTGGCGAGCGGCACCACGCAACACTGCGCGCGATAAGTTGTCAGCTCTTGCATAGACCCGAGTGGATTGGCGCTTCAGCAAACTTATCGCCCATAATAACGGGAAGCCCACCAGATCTGAACAGGCGATGGCAGACGATTACGAGTCCCGGAAGCAGGCGCCCAGCAAGAGCCAGTTGAAGCGCGATGCCCACGCGCTGCAACAGCTGGGCGTCGCGCTGCTCGCAATTCCCGAGCAGGACTGGCTCACACTGAACCTGCCCGAAGTCCTGGTCACCGCGCTAAGGGGTGTCAAACAGACACCGTCTCATGGGGCACGCAAGCGCCAGCTGCAGTTGATCGGCAAACTGATGCGAGACATCGATCCCGAACCTGTGCACAGGTACTTTGAACAGTTGCATCTCAGCACCCGGCTGCAGGCGCAGCGCCAGCACGGGTGGGAACACTGGCGGGACCGCATGATCGCCCAGGGCGACAGCGTCATCGACGCTTACCTCAATGATCATCCAGCGGCTGACCGGCAGCACCTGCGTCAGCTGGTGCGCCAGGCGAAAAAAGAGCAGGCCGGTAACAAGCCGCCCAAGTCCAGTCGGGCTTTGGTTCGCTATTTACGCGACGTTGGCTAGGAGTACCCGCCCCGCAGGCGGCGCGCTGTCGCGCAGCAAACAGCCAAATGCTTTGCCAATAACTCCAATAGGTTACGTTTTGTTTGATGAGAGGCTGCCGGGCGTGCGCGACAGCCTCCCAGGCCTGAGCACGGTTATACCCGGCACACGATGTTACGGTGATCCAGGCACGGGAACGTGCGACGAATATTGCGCAGACGCTCGGGGTTCATGTCGGCACACACCAGACCCGAGCCAGTGGCGATTTCGTTCATCACCTGTCCCCAGGGATCAACAATCATGCTGTGACCATAGGTAGCACGGCCGCTGAGGTGATAGCCCCCCTGCCCTGCCGCAAACACATAGCAGAGGTTCTCGATCGCTCGCGCGCGCACCAGGATTTCCCAGTGTGCCTTGCCGGTAATGGCGGTGAATGACGACGGCAAGGCCAGCAGCTCCATGCCCTGATCAAGCATGGTACGAAACAGCTCCGGAAACCGCAGGTCATAGCAAATCGCCAGGCCCAACTTGCCAAACGGTGTATCGACCACCACCGTGTGGTCGCCCGGCTCGATAGTGTCGGATTCAATATAGCGTTCATCGGTGTCGACCAGCGACACGTCAAACAGGTGGATCTTGTCGTAACGCGCCGCCTGCTTACCCTGGTCGTCGAACAGCAGGCAGGCGGCACGGATTTTGTTGTCGTCCTGCGCCACGAGCGGCACGGTGCCGCCCACCAGCCAGATACCGTGCCGTTCGGCCTGCTGGGCGAGAAAGTCCTGGATCGGTCCATTGCCCGGTGCTTCGCGCACCAGCACTTTGTCGCGTTCAGTCTTGCCCATGATGGCAAAGTTCTCCGGAAGTACCACCAGCTTGGAACCCTTATCCACTGCCACCCCGATCAGGCGTTCGGCTTCGAGCAGGTTGGCGCCGACTTTCGGGCCGGACGCCATTTGAATACAGGCTACAGTCGTCACCCCGCATTACCTCGACAGTTCGATTTGTATTCGGTCAGCCTGGCGACTGCCCGCCACCAGTTCCAGCTTTTCCTGCGGTACCCCGAGGGCCACCAGCCAGGACCGCAGTTCAAATGCCCACAGCTGACCGTCTTCACCACCCGGGTAATGGATCACCAGGCGCTGGTTGGTATCCGCGGACCAGCCTGCGATCGCTTCGGGCAACGGCGCCATTCTGGCGACCGACACGCCGTCGCGCGGTCGAGCCCAGCTGTCGGCGCCGAGCGACCAGCTGCGGTCTTCGGCATAGGCTCCGGCAGTCCACAGCAAACAGCAAACAAATGCACCAGTGTTCATACGCTGAGCATAACACAGCAGGAAACGCTTCCAGGAGGCTGCCGGGCTTGGGCGATCGTAGCGAGCAGGGCGGGAGGGCGAGGCCATTGTTTCGATCGTTTGAGGAGAATAGCTGTAGCTATATCGGGAAAAATAGGGCGCCCCACCGGCGCAGTAGATCGGCCCCAAGTCCGACAGCCTCCTGGGACTCACTGGTCGTCGCCCTCGCGGCTCTTCGATTGTTTCTTCCCTTCCGCTCGTTTCAGTTTGTTATACACCGGCTTATCCCAGCTGCCGGTGACGTGGTACTGCACCCGTGTCAGACGATTGAAGCGGTCGCCCACCAGTTTGTCCGCCAGGTAGACGGCCGCACCCACCGCTGGACCGCCGGCGATGGCACCGGCAATAGGCAACGTCGAACTCACCTGCGGCGTCACAGTCACCAGCTGATCGTAATCCCTCGCCACCAGGCCAGTGCGGCCGGCTATGTCAATACTCACCGAGGTGCCATCGATGCTAAAATTATCCGTGTAGGCGCCACCGTCCATGACCACGAAGCGCCCCTGCATCCTGTCGAAACTGAAACCCTCCTTGACCACATCACGGAAATCCAGGGTCAAACGCCGCTGCAGGGAATTGAGGCTGACCAGGCTGAGCAGTTTGCCGGCACCCTCGTCGACGTTTTCCAGGCGTCCGTCCCTGGCTTCGAGGTTGAGTTCCCCCTGCATGGTCGCCAGGCTGAAGTCTGCCGGCGAGCCCGGCCAGCTCAACTGCACGCTGCCTTTTAGTTTTCCACCCTTGATGGCACCGCCACTGCCGAGCAGCTCACTCAGCTTCTCGAGACTCCCGCCAGTGATCTCCGCGTTGAACCGGGTGAGCCGGGTGTCATCCTCTGCCAGCCAGTCGCCACTGCCGTGGATGTTGATCGCTGCCGAATCCATCTTCAGTGTCTGAAAATGCGTGCCCGTCCGGGTGTGCCGCGACGCCACCGTCAGCTGGCCTAAGTCGCGGTTTCCCCAACGCAAGTCGCCGATTTCAACGTTGAGTTCGGGGAGCGCGGCGGGTTGCAGACCGGTGGCTCCAGCATGACTTTGCACCGCGGTGCCGCCGCTTACCTGCAGATTGTCCAGTTTCGCCAGCAACTGCGCCGGCAGCGCCCGGCCGCTATGAATCCAGCGCACCCACCCCTTGGCTCCTTCGCCGTCGATCTGGAAATACCAGGCATCGGTGTACTTGCTGACCGCGCTGATATTATTGACCTGTAGGTCGCCCAGTCGAAACACATCCGCGCCGAGATCGACACTCGGTGACACCATTCGGGTCCCCGTACCGGGCTTGTCCAGCGCGGCAAAAACGGGCAGCCACTGGCCGAGGTCAATCACTGGCAGACGGCCGGACAAATGCAGTTCGTCGTGCTCGGGCAGTACGGCCATACTTTCGCCGAAATGGATAGTTGCCTTGCGCAACTGCTGGCCGGGAGTCAGTAACACGGCCGCCCTGACCTGCTCGCCGTAAGTGATCTGCACGGGCCGCTCGGCCTCCTCTCCGGGCACCCAGCTGATGGTCAGAGGTCGAGTCTCATCGGCCTGCTTGGCAAACGGTGGTGGCAGAGTGACCGCAACACCCTGCAGATCGGAATGCAATTCGACGCTGACGCGTGGGGTATCCGGCAGCTCCTGATTCTGAATGTTAAACAAGACCTGCCACGACGCATCGCCATGCAGCCATGCCGTCAGTGGCGACTGACGTTGCTTTACCTGGTCCACCAGCTTCAACTGACCCTGTATGTTCACCACGGTTTTCGCGGCGCCGGCGTCGTCCTGCTTGTAAACGGTCACCTCAACCGGCTGTCCGAGCAGGTGCGCTCGGGCCTTCTTTACCTTGATACTATCGCCGGTAAAATGCAGCTTGCCGTAGATATCGGAGAGCCCCGTCTCGCCCCGCCGCGGCGACAGATCGTTGCCTTGCAGCGTGACTTCGCCGCTCACCCGGGTGGTGCCGAGACTGTGCTTGAGCGGAATACCCAGATGCAGCTGCAGGCGCGCATCGCCGCTGGCATCGATGTTAGCCACCAGGCTGCCGAAGCGTTCCTTCAGCGCGCTGCTGCGCACATACTCCAGCATACCGGCAAGGGTACCGCCGACCGTACCGTCTATATCCAGCACCGGCATTCTGAGATCGTTGATGACCGCGACCACGCGTTCCACCGGTGAATCCTGAATGCGGCCGGTATCGCCGCTGATCCGCATGGTACGGCCGCTGAATGCCGCCTGGCCGCCGAGCTCCTCCAGCTGCCCCCACCCGGGGTGATAATCAAGTTTGACGTCGGCGAAGTCGAAGCGTGCTTCGAGGCGCCCCTGGCGCGCGTCGAAGGGCATTTGATCCAGCCGGCCCTGCAGCAACATTCGCGCATTACTGGCAGTCCCGGCGAGGAATGCGCGTTGCAGCCAGCTCACCGCCGCGTGCGGCATAACCTTGGCAGGCAGGTAATCGCGCACCGCGGTCAATGGCAGCTCGTCCGCCGCCACTTGCAGGTCCAGCCAGGGTGCCGCCTGATCGTAGGACCAGTCCATCTGCCAGCGACTGTCCAGCTGCAGTGGACCGGACTCGACGTGCAACCGCCTGGACGCGATGCGAAAGCCGTCGCTGAAGCGCTGCCATTCGACCTCGCCATTGAGACTGGTCAGCTCCACGGCTTGCGGGAAAACCCGCGGCACCACCAGCTCGCCGTGGGATGTCTCCAGTTGCAGCCTGCCCGCCTGCAGATTGCCTTCGACGCGACCGGAAACGCCAGTGACGCCCGGTAAGCCACCGCTGGCTGCGAGGGTCAGATTCTCGATCGCCCCACGCAGCGCAAAATCGGGTGCTTCACCCGCCCGGTAGCGAAACTCGAAGTCGGTGTCGCGCAGCAGTCCACTGGGCTGCACCCGCTGCAGCATCGCCAGCGCATCGCCGTTCACCCACGGCAACAGCGGCAGGACGCTGTTCAGTTCATCGAGCACCAGCAGGCTGGCCCTGCCCTGCAGGCGCAACTCGTCGCCGGTTGCGACCACCAGGTCGAAACTGCTGGCCGGCCACACCGGCTGTGCCTCGCGCTGCAGGGCAAACCGGGTGATGCCGACCCGCAAATTGCCGTCGCGCTGGCGCCAGTGAAAGTCCGCTGACAGACTGTCAGCGCTGATGCCCTGGGCGTCGGCGCTCTGATTGACTATCACCGGCTTCTGCCAGGCGAGGCTGCCACTGCCCCACACGGGCCGGGTCTCTTGTAGACCCAGCCAAAGCTCGAGGTTCACCGCGCCCCCGGCCATCACGCCAGTGTCGGCCATCACCGGTCGCAACGCGGACAATTGCAAGTCTGTCGCTTTAAGGTACAGGGTCCCGCGCCATTGGCTGACATCCCCGCCGGGCCCGTGCAGGTCCGCCGCGATATTGATGGCATTCCCCAGCGACATCGGCAGTTTCCCTTCCAGCGAAACCTGGTGACGGCCACCGGCATTGACCAGCCGCGCCGACGCATCGGTGAGGCGAAGCGCCGCATCGAAAAGACCCGGATCGCGCCAGATCAGTTGCACCTTTTCCAACGCCATACTGTCCTGCGCCAGCAACCAGTCGAGCACAGCCCGCAGGGGCAGCAAATGCGGAGGGTGGCGTATATCCGTCTCCAGCTCCAGCCGCGTGCCAATGACCTTGACACCGGCGGTAAGCAAACGGCGCTGCAGCAGCGAATCGACAAGATCCAGCGCGACCTCGACTTCGTCGATGACCAGCTGCCCGCCGGGCAGCTGCGGATCTGTGACGACGACTTTGTTCAGCTTCAGTACAGGGGAAAACATGTGCCAGGCCGCGTCGAGCGAACCGATGCTGACGGGGCGTTTGAACACATTGGCAGCAACCTCTTCAATCTGCTCGCGGTACTCCGACATACCGGGTAACAGCAGGCGCACCACACTGAGCGCCACCGCCAGGGTGACGATCACACCGGCGACCGTCCACCAGCAGATGTGCAGAATGCGCTTAAGAACCAACGTAACTACCTGAGTCTGTCACCGGAATGAGATCGGCAAGTATTCGACAGCTGCCCTCAAGGCTTAGAGCAGTACCACGTCAAACTGTTCCTGGGTATACAGCGCCTCGACCTGGAACTTGATGGGTTTTTCGATAAAGGCTTCCAGCTCCGCGAGACTCGTCGACTCCTCGTCCAGCAGCAGATCAACAACTTCCTGCGACGCCAGTACCAGCAGCTGCTGAGCGTCGAACTGACGCGCCTCGCGGAGTATTTCGCGGAAGATTTCGTAGCAAACCGTCTCCGCGGTTTTCACCGACCCGCGCCCCCCGCAGGTCGGGCAGGCCGCGCAGAGCACGTGCTCCAGGCTTTCGCGGGTACGCTTGCGGGTCATCTGCACCAGCCCGAGGCTGGAGATTTCACTGATATGACAATTGGCGTGATCGCGCTCGCCGTGTTTTTCGAGGGCACGTAATACCTGCCGCTTGTGCTCCTCGTCCTGCATGTCGATAAAGTCGATAATAATAATCCCGCCGAGGTTGCGCAGCCGCAGCTGACGCACAATGGCCTGGGCGGCCTCCAGGTTGGTCTTGAAAATGGTCTCCTCGAGGTTGCGGTGACCGACATAGGCACCGGTATTGACGTTGATAGTGGTCATCGCCTCAGTCTGGTCGATCACCAGGTGACCGCCGGACTTGAGCTGGACCTTGCGCTCCAGCGCCTTCTGGATTTCGTCGTCGACGCTGTAGAGATCGAAAATCGGGCGCTCACCCGGATAGTACTCCAGCTTGTTCAGCAGTTCGGGGGTGAACTGGCGGACAAACCGATCGACGCGCTGGAATGTTTCGCGCGAGTCGATACGCAGCTTTTCCACTTCGGTGTCGGAGATGTCGCGCAGCACGCGCAACACCAGCGGCAGGTCTTCATGCACAATTTCCGCCGGCTTCGCCGTCTTTTCCTGCTCGCAGACGGATGCCCACAGGCGCTGCAGGAAGTGCAGGTCCGAGACGATGGATTCCTCGTCCACCCCTTCCGCGGCGGTGCGCAGGATGAATCCGCCGGGATTGTCCTCGTCGCGCTCGCGCAGCACGATCTCGCGCAGGCGTTGACGCTCCTGCTCGTCCTCGATGCGCTGCGACACCCCAACGTTGCAGGTTTCCGGCATGAACACCAGGTAGCGCGAAGGAATCGTGATATGCGTGGTCAGGCGTGCGCCCTTGGTACCGAGCGGATCTTTGATGACCTGCGTCAGTACCTCTTGCCCTTCGCGCAGCAGGCTGGTGATACTCTCGCCACTGGGAAGGGCTACGTCTGTGTCGTCACTGTCGATAACGGCAATATCGGAGGCGTGCAGGAACGCGGCTCTTTCCAGGCCGATATCGACGAACGCCGCCTGCATGCCCGGCAACACCCGGCTGACAACACCTTTGTAGATATTGCCCACCAGGCCGCGCCGCCTGGCGCGCTCGATAAAAACGTCCTGCAGTACACCGTTCTCGACCACGGCCACGCGGGTCTCCTGCGGTGTTACGTTTACCAACAGTTCCACTGTCATCTGTGTTGACCCAGTATCTTAATGCCGAAATTCTGCAACAGCCCGGCGGTCTCATAAAGCGGCAGGCCCATGACCCCTGAGTAACTCCCGTCCAGCCGTTCGATAAACGTCGCCGCCAGCCCCTGGATGGCATAGCCGCCGGCCTTGTCGCGCGGTTCGCCGCTGCGCCAGTAGGCCTCGATCTCATTGTCGGCAAGGTCGCGAAACCAGACCCTGCTGTGGCTCACAGCCACGGCGTCCCGCTGCGCGACCAGTGCCACGGCGCTGAACACCTCGTGGGCGCGACCGGACAACTGCCGCAACATGTCGCGGGCCTGGTCGAGATCGGCAGGTTTACCCAGAATCGCGCCGTCGACCACCACCGCCGTATCAGCCCCAAGCACTGGCAGATCAGGCCTGCCGGCTGCGCGCACAGCGCGCGCTTTCTCCAGCGCCACCCGCGCCACGTAGTCCGCCGGCGACTCACCAGCACGCGGTGCTTCATCGATAGCGGCGATCTGCTGCTCAAAGCTGATACCGATCTGTGCCAGCAGTTCGCAGCGCCGCGGCGAGGCCGAGGCTAGAATCAGCTGCGGGCGGCTCATCCGGAGCGGTGGTACGGGTGGCCGCTGGTCAGCGTCCACGCACGGTACAGCTGTTCGGCCAGCAGGACCCGGACCAGCGGATGAGGCAGTGTCAGGGGCGACAGCGACCAGCGCTGATCGGCACGCGCCAGGCAGCCGGCCGCGAGCCCGTCTGGACCACCAACCAGCAGACTGAGGTCACTGCCGTCCTGCAACCAGTCGCGCAAGGCTCCTGCAAGCTGTTCGGTCGACCAGCCGCGGCCGGTCACATCCAGCGCGATAACACGCTGACGGTCACCGATAGCCGCCAACATGCGGTGGCCTTCTTCTTCGACGGCGCGTGCTACAGGCTGTGCCTTGCTGCGCTGGCCGAGTGGGATTTCCGTCAGTATCAGGCTACATTCGCGCGGCATGCGCCGGGCGTACTCCTGATAACCGTCATTGACCCAGGCCGGCATACGCGTACCCACGGCGATCACGTTAATCTGCATTCCCGCACCGGCTCAGCCGCGCTCGCTCCTTTCGCGCTTCTCCTCGGTAACTGTCCAGAGCTTTTCCAGCGCGTAGAACTCACGAATACGTGGCTGCATCACGTGCACGACCACGTCGCCGAGATCGACCAGCACCCACTCGCCTTCGCGCTCGCCCTCGACACCCAGGGGCAGCACACCGGCTTGCTTGCACGCCATGACCACCGCGTCTGCCAGCGATTTAACGTGGCGGTCCGACGTGCCGCTGGCGATGATCATGACATCGGTTACGGTGGTCATGTCGCGCACATCGTACTCGGCGATGTTCAGGCCTTTGAGATCCCCCAGCGCCCGTAGCGCTATACCTTTCAACTCATCAGTTTGCATACCAGTTCTCTTGCAGAATACGTTCGAACACAGCTTCCGGCAGCAGGTAGCGGGCACTGCGGCCAGCGCGCAGCAGCGCCCGAATACGGGTCGCGGATACTGCCATTTGCGTGACCGGCACCGCCAGCACACAGCCCGCCGGCGCGCGGTATAGTGCCTGCACGTCGGTGACCCGCGCCCCGGACACCCGCAAGGCCAACTCACCGTCCTGCGGCCACTCGTTGCCCGGGCGCTGCATCGCCACCAGGTGACACAACTCGAACAGGTCCTCCCAGCGGTGCCAGCGATCGAGCCCCAGCAGGGCGTCCATACCCAGTGCGAGGCACAGCGGCCGCTCGCCGATCCCGGCGCGCAGCGACATCAGGGTATCCACCATGTAGGAAGGCCCATCACGCCGCAGTTCGCGCTCGTCGATGCGAAGACCCGGTTCGTTGGCAATCGCCAGCTGCAACAACCACAGCCGCTGCTGCCCCCCCAGCTGCGGCATCTCCCGGTGCGGCGGTGTGCGGCACGGCAACAGGTGGACACAATCGATTCCCAGCGCCTGCTGCACATCCAGCGCCGGGCGCAGGTGACCGAAATGGACGGGGTCGAAGGTACCGCCGAGGATACAGATCATGCGGCCTTCCGCCGCCTACTCTCTGATGTGACCATCACCCAGCACGATGAACTTCTGGGTGGTCAGACCTTCCAGACCGACCGGCCCGCGGGCGTGCAGTTTGTCCGTACTGATGCCGATCTCCGCGCCCAGTCCGTATTCAAAACCGTCCGCGAAACGTGATGAGGCGTTCACCATCACCGAACTGGAATCGACCTCGCGCAGGAAACGCCGTGCGCGACTTAAGTTTTCCGTAATGATGACATCGGTGTGCTGCGATCCGTGGCGTTCGATATGGTCCATGGCAGCATCCAGGTCGTCGACCACGCGCACAGCAAGAATGGGTGCGAGGTATTCTTCGTCCCAGTCAGCATCCTGCGCGACAGTGATGCCGGTGAGGATAGCGCGGGTGCGCTCACAGCCACGCAGTTCCACACCTTTGTCCTGGTACATCTTAGCCAGCACCGGCAGCACGCGCGCGGCAATCCCCTCAGCGACCAGCAGCGTTTCCATGGTGTTGCAGGTCCCGTAGCGCTGTGTCTTGGCATTGAAGGCCACCCTGACGGCCTTGTCGATATCCGCCTGATCATCGATGTAGGTGTGACAGACACCGTGCAGGTGTTTGATCACCGGTATCTTCGATTCGGCCGTGATGCGTTCGATAAGGCCCTTGCCGCCGCGTGGCACGATGACGTTGACGTACCTGTCGAGCTTCAGCAGCTCACCGACCGCCGTCCGATCGGTGGTGGCGACCACCTGTACCGCGGCGGCCGGCAGACCCGCCTGTTCCAGCCCATGTTCGATGCAGCGGGCAATCGCCTGGTTGGCGTGCAGCGCCTCCGAACCGCCCCGCAGGATACAGGCGTTGCCGGATTTCAGGCACAGCGCTGCGGCGTCGGCGGTCACGTTGGGCCGCGACTCATAGATAATGCCGATGACACCGAGCGGCACGCGCATGCGCCCCACCTGGATGCCCGACGGGCGGTAGTCGAGATGGCTGATGGCACCCACCGGATCGGCCAGCGCGGCGACCTGACGCAGACCCTCGGCCATGGCCCGGATACCGGCGTCGGTTAACGCCAGGCGGTCCAGCAGGGCGGCGTCCAGCCCGTACTGCCGGCCGGCATCGAGATCCTTCTGGTTTTCCGCTTTCAGGTGCGCCTGATCCGCGAGGATGGCGTCGGCGATCGCCTGCAGCGCGGCATTTTTGGCGCCGGTATCGGCGCGTGCCATGTCCCGCGCGGCAGCGCGTGCGCGCTGCCCCAGCTCGCGCATGTAGCCAGAGACATCGAACGGCCGCGATTCAGCTGTTTCATTCATTCTATTAATACCTTATATTTAATGCGCATAGCTCTAGCGCATTAACGCCCGCAAGGTTCAGGGTCAATTGTAACAGCTCGTCCCAGGCGCTGCCTGCAGCACGGCCCTTGATGACCCGGTCAAGCTGCGCGCAGCGCTGCAGCAACTGCCACCACTGGCGCCCACCGATACGTTGCAGCGCGGCGCTGATCAGCGGTTTGCGCTTATCCCAGACCTGGTGCGAAGCCAGGACCTGGGCCACACCGCTGCCCTGCAACTGGCGCGCCATAACGGCGAGCGCACGAATTTCCCGCGCCAGCGCCCACAGGACCAGCACGGGATCGATGCCCTCGGCACGCAGACCGGACAGGATTCGCTGAGCATGCGCCGCGTCACCGCCGAGCGCCGCGTCCACCAGACCAAAGACATCGTAACGGGCACTGTCCGCGACGAGTTCGGCGACCGAAGCAACATCCAGTTCACCGGCACCGTGCAGCAGGTAAAGCTTTTCGATTTCCTGGGCCGCCGCGAGCAGGTTGCCCTCGACGCGCGCGGCGATCAATTGCAGGGCCTCGCGGCTGGCGCGCATGCCGTGCGCGCGCATGCGCCGCTCGAGCCAGGCCGGCAGCCGCGCTGCATCGACTGGCCAGATGGGAATCGACACGCCGCACTGGTCCAGCGCCAGCACCCACTTACTACGCCGCGCCGCGGCTTCCAGTTTGCCGGAGACAATCAGTAACAGTGTGTCGGGCGGGGGGCGTTCGGAGTAGTCACGCAGCAGCTGCGCGCCTTCCTTTCCGGGTTTGCCGCTGGGCAGGCGCAGTTCGAGAATACGCCGCTCGGCGAACAGCGACAGGCTGTCGCTGGCGGCGAGCAGGCTGTTCCAGTCGAAACCGGCTTCGACACTGAACACCTGGCGCTCGGTATAGCCCTGCGCACGCGCCGCAGCGCGCACCGCGTCCGCGCATTCGTTGACCAGCAGGGTCTCATCGCCGTAAACAAAATACACCGGCGCCAGCGACTGCTGCAGGTGCCCGGTGAGCTGGTCGGCACGCAGCTGCGTCACGGGTGTCTCAAGCCCGCGTCGATGCGTATGAGGATCTGCCGCGCCAGATTCTCGCGCATCTGCTTGTGCATACTCTCGGCCTCGGACAGTTTGCCGAGCAACTCGTTCGGGTCGAACACCAGGTCACGGGTAATGCGCACGGTCTGCGGCGCTATAAGAACCTTGCCGCCGGGGTCTGTGAGGGAAAAGGTCGCCTCGTCGAAGAGCTCATACTCGGTCGCCTTACCCGTGCTGCCGACCGACAGCACACGGCTTTCGGAGCGTTCGTGTACCACGACCAGGATGGCGCTGGCCTGCTCTTTGCTCTCCAGCACGTTGGCATCGGAGCGCTCCAGCTGGGTGCGCAGGGCACGCGCCATTCCGGTGAACGGCGCTTGTGACTGGATATAGGTCTCCTGCAGAACCGGCGGCAGTTCCACGCCGCCACGCAGCCGGAAACCACAGGCGCTCAGCGCCAGCAGCAGCGGCAACAGGCTTGCCAGGAAAGTCAGTTTGTTCGATATCACTGTCACTTCACGCACTCCAACCGGTATACGCCGCGACCGCTGCACCGTACTGCCCACGTCCTGTCAGCCGACGACCAGGTTGACCAGCCGCCCCGGCACAATGATTACCTTGCGCAGCGTCCGCCCTTCGATATGTTTGCGCACATTCGGCTCATTCAGGGCGGCGGCGCGGATAGTGGCCTCGTCCGATGCCCTCGCCACCACTACCTTGCCCCGCACCTTGCCGTTGACCTGCACCACAAGCTCGACGCTGTCGCGCACCAGGGCCGAGGCATCCGCTGCTGGCCACGCACAGTCGACCACCGGCTCGCCGTGTCCCAGCGCGTGCCACAGCTCATGGCAGATGTGTGGCACGATGGGTGACAGCATCAGGACCACGGCGTCCAGTGCTTCCTGCACCAGGGCACGCCCGTTGTCCGAGACATCCTCAAAGCGTCCCACTTCGTTGAGCAGTTCCATGTTGGCGGCGATGGCGGTGTTGAACGTATAGCGCCGGCCGACGTTATCGCTGACCTTGGCTATGGTTGCGTGCACCTTGAAGCGAAAGGCCTTCTGTCGATCATTCAGAGCGGCCCTGTCCAGTGCGGGTGCGGGGCCGGCACTGACGTGGCCGTGCACCGTCTTCCACAGGCGGTTGAGAAAACGCGATGCGCCCTCGACCCCGGAATCGGACCATTCCAGCGACTGCTCCGGCGGCGCGGCGAACATCGTGAACAGGCGCACGGTGTCGGCACCGTAGCGGTCCATGAGCGCCTGCGGGTCAACGGTATTGCCTTTGGACTTCGACATTTTCGACCCGTCCTTGTTGACCATGCCCTGAGTGAGCAGGTTCTTGAACGGCTCGTCTCCGGTTACCAGTCCGAGGTCGCGCATCAGCTTGTGAAAAAAGCGCGCATACAGCAGGTGCAGCACCGCGTGTTCGATACCGCCGATGTACTGGTCCACCGGCAACCAGTAATTGACGCGTTCATCGAGCATGCCGGCGTCGTAGTCTTTGCAGGTATAGCGTGCGTAATACCAGGACGACTCGAAGAAGGTATCGAAGGTATCTGTTTCGCGCTCAGCCGCGCCGCCACAGGCGGGACAGGTGGTTTCGATGAAGGCACGATCCTGCTTCAAAGGCGAACCCGCGCCTTCCAGCACCACATCGCGCGGCAGCACGACGGGCAGCTGGTCGTCGGGCACCGGCACCGCGCCGCAGGACGGGCAGTTGATCATTGGAATCGGGCAGCCCCAGTAACGCTGCCGCGACACACCCCAGTCCCGCACGCGGAAGTTGACGGTCTTGCGTCCCTTGTTCTGACTGTGAAGATAATCCGCGATGGCAGCGAAAGCCTGCTGCGAGGTCAGCCCGTCGAAGCGGCCGGAATGCGCAAGCACCCCTTCTTCAGTAAAGGCCTGTTGGTCCAGGTCGGCAGCCTGGCCGCCACCCGCGGGGTAGATGACCTGGCGAATCGGCAAGCCGTACTGCCTGGCGAACTCATAGTCACGCTGGTCATGGGCCGGTACGGCCATGACGGCGCCGGCGCCGTACTCCATCAGCACGAAGTTGGCGCTCCACACCGGCACGCGCTGCCCGGTCACCGGGTGGATGGCTTTGAGACCGGTGTCGACGCCCTGCTTTTCCAGCGTCGCCATGTCGGCCTCGGCGACCCTGGTGTGCGAACACTTCTCGATAAAGGCGCGCAGCGCGGGGTTGGTCTGCGCGGCCTTCGTCGCCAGTGGGTGCTGGGGTGCCACGCCCACATAGGTCACCCCCATGAGCGTGTCCGGGCGGGTGGTGAACACCGTTAAGGCCTGCGCCTCACCCTCGACCGCAAATTCCAGCTCCACGCCCTCGGAGCGGCCGATCCAGTTGCGTTGCATGGTGCGCACCTGCTCGGGCCACCCGTCCAGCTGAGTGAGGTCATCGAGCAACTGCTGGGCATAGGCGGTAATCTTGACGAACCACTGCGGAATCTCGCGGCGTTCCACCGGCGCGCCGGAGCGCCAGCCCCTGCCGTCGATAACCTGCTCGTTGGCCAGCACTGTCTGGTCAACCGGGTCCCAGTTGACGACTGCGGTTTTCTTGTACACCAGCCCCTTTTCGAACAGGCGGATGAAAAACCACTGCTCCCAGTGATAATAGTCCGGGTCACAGGTGGCCAGTTCGCGCTCCCAGTCGTAGCCGAAACCCAGCCGCTGCAGCTGGCCACGCATGTAGTCGATATTCTCGTAGGTCCACTTCGCCGGCGGTACCCGGTTCTTGATGGCGGCATTTTCAGCCGGCAGACCGAACGCATCCCAGCCCATCGGCTGCAGCACGTTCCTGCCCTGCATACGCTGGTAACGAGCGATCACGTCACCGATGGTGTAATTGCGCACATGCCCCATGTGCAGACGGCCGCTGGGATAGGGGAACATGGACAGGCAGTAGTACGCCTCCCGCGGGTCGTCCTCAAGGGCGCGAAAAGTGCCCTGCTCGAGCCACTGCTGCTGGATGCGCGCTTCGATTTCCTGCGGCTGGTAACTGTCTTCCATCCCCGTTGCCTGTTGACTGGTTCAAAACGGCGAGAATACCGTACCGCGCGCCGGGCGGCCAATATACAGCGCCGGATGAACCATCTAAACTTGGGTTCAGGCCCGTGTAAACCGGACAAAACGCCGCTGTTGCGTTTGACAGGGGGCGCAACGGTGGTGGTGCGCAGACGCGAGCCCTCACCCCCTGACCGCAGCGTGATACAAGGAGAACACCATGCCCGACAGCGCCACCGATAAGCTGGTCCACGCCTACCACCGCATGATGGAACGCGTCCGCAGCGCCTTTGAGGGCGCAGAATCGAAGGCGCTGCCGAACATCCGCCACAGCATTGACAAAGCGCGCGAGACTGCGGTCGAGCTGGAAGAACTGACCCATGACGAAGCGGAAAAGGTCGCCTACTATCTGAAGCGAGACGTGCAGGATGCGGGCAGGCACCTGAGCGAATCCAGCCAGGAACTCGCCGACTGGCTGCGCTTCGACATCGACCGCATCGAAGACCAGCTGCTCGACGTGTTCAGCCGCGTCGCCGACCGCACCAAACTTGAATGGCTGGAGCTGCAGGAAGAACTGGAAAAGGACCCGCCATACCACGCCGGTGAGGTCACGGGTCCCGGCAGCCTGTACTGCACCGCCTGCGACGAGGCGGTGCACTTCCATCACATCGCCCACATTCCGGAGTGTCCCAAATGCGGCAACACCACCTTCAGGCGCTGGCCACTGGAG
The DNA here is from genome assembly GCA_963814945.1 of uncultured Gammaproteobacteria bacterium. Lineage (GTDB taxonomy): Bacteria > Pseudomonadota > Gammaproteobacteria > DSM-19610 > DSM-19610 > Thiogranum. The sequence continues at coordinate 191,815 of CAWFEQ010000009.1, read as the reverse complement.
CGCGGGTAATTGGGTGCCAGCGGTTCTCACTGTCAGGGATATTGTGTATCGTTGCAAGCCAGACTTCGCCACAGCGCCAGACCTCAGGTGATGAAACCACAATGGAGCGCCGCCGTTACGCGAGAAATGCTGTAAACCTCAACGTCGACCTGCTTAACGACCGGGCGATGCCCCGCGGCTGCCGGCTGTGCGACGTCAGCGAGGGCGGCCTGCTGCTGCAGTTCGAGCACCCTGTTGGCAGCAGCACCTTCGAGACCGGCAATGCCGTCAAGGTGCGTGTATCGCTGCGAGAGGGGGACGAACGCACCGTACTGCTGCTGCCGGCCACCGTCAGGCGCGTAGAGGAAAAGGGCCTCGGCGTCGAGTTCCACAAACCCGCAGCCGAGCTGATGCCGCTGGTCGAACCCTATCAACTCGATAAACCAGAAGTGCGCGAAGACGCAGTCACGGTAACCGCCGGCGACAGCCGGGGCGCCGCGGGTGGTGTACAGACGCTCGCCTCTGAACGACCCTCACGTCCCCACTATCGCTCCGCCCCGGGCACTGGGGCACGCCTGGCGCCGCGGACCGCTGCACTCCGGCAAGCCATTGCGGCGTCCGCCGAGCGGTCCGCGGAACCGCCCGAACAAACCGCCACCAGATCCGGTAACCGCCGCGTGCTGCAGGTGGGACTGGCGTCCCTCGCGGTCGCCGCAGCTATTGTCGCGTTTGACCTCGCAACAATGTCGAGTACCGGTCGCCGGCTGAGCGCGCTGGAGCAGGCTACCGATCAGCAGGCCGAAACACTGGCCGGCCTGCAGATTCGCCTCACCGCCGACAAAGGCCAGGAGAGTCAGGTCGCCGACCTCAGCACGCGCGTCAACGAACTTGCCGTCGCCGTCGCCGCGCTCGAAACCAGACACCTTGCACCGGCCGGCAGGCAGGCCGACGCCGGCACGCTGCCCGCGAGCCACCCACAGCAGCCTATTTCGAATGAGGAAGAACGCCCGCCGCAAGTCAGCCCCAACGCAGCAGCGGCCCCCAACCCCGCGCCGGCTGCCCCGGAAGGTCCCTGGGTGCTGAACCTGGTGTCAATCTATGACCAGGCGGCCGCGGACCAGTTCACGAACAAGGCCCGCTCGGCAGGCATCCCCGTGGAACAGAACCAGGCGCTGGTGAACGGCAAACAGGTCTGGCGACTGCAGGTCAGCGGCTTTGCCAGCCGCGAGGCCGCGAATCACTACGGCGACACCAGCAAAAAGAAGCTCGGGCTGAAAAACGTCTGGATCTTCAAACGCTAGGAGGCTGTCGGACTTGGGGCTGATCGACTGCGCCGGCCGGGAGAGCGCCGTGTCCCTCGGCGCCAATCGCGGCCAGGCGGCCGCTCCTGCGGGTTTCTGGAATTCACCGGTAGGAGCCCACACCCATGCCGGGCATGAACGCCGGCCCCCCCCGGCGCGTATCGAGGCCAGGCACCCCAAAGGGCATAAAAGGCCGCTACCACAGCGAGATTTTTGCAACGCTTGGGTTAACCTTGACAGGTCAATACATATCAGGTGCCTGGCTGCGCACGCGGGACCGGACCAGCGTCACCAGCAGCAGAGCCACACTGAGCAGCAACAACGCACTGCTGAACGGCAAAAGCACCTCCGCCATAGTGAAACCGAACGGCAGCGTGGGCGTATAGCCGCACGCCTCGTGCACCTGGAACATCGCCGGAAACCACCGGTCGAGTGGCAGCCAGGCCGGCAACCCGAGGTCGAAACCGCATTCGCCCGCGGCGAACCCGCGTTCGATGCCCAGCAACAGCCAGGCACGCTGCACCAGCCCGGCGAGCACGACTGTGGTCAGCAGGTGAGCGATCAGCCGCCCCGCCCGGGTCCCGTGCACCGTCAGTGCCAGCAGGGCCACCAGCAACAGACCCAGCACCCAGATACGCACCTGGATACACAAGACGCACGGTCCATAATCCAGCACGTACTGGAAATACAGCGCCGTCGCTTCGAGCGACACACCCAGCACCAGCAGCGCGAGCCAGTACCAGCGCGACATGGCGATATTTGCCAAGGTGTTCAACACGTGCATCCTCCAGCCGGATACGCCGGCGGCGCCCCCGGGCGCCTATTTCAACAGCGGGTGGTCTTTCGGCAGCTGCTTCGAGACCCAGAGCGCCAGCCTGTGGCGCATGGCCTGTTGCGAGACCTGCTCTTCGGGCAGGGGCTGTATGACTTTGTCGTGGACCAGCAGTCGGTAGATGTACTCGATTTTCTCAGCTGCCGAATCGGTAGGCTCGAACTCGACAACACCGCGCTCCTCGCCGTACTTCACCCCGGCGCGGATCGCCTCCTTGACCAACTCTGATTCATGTTTCAGCTTTTTCATCCAGGAACCGTGTCCCGCCGCCCGGCCATCCTAACCCCTTTTGCCCTGCACGTTAAGCCCGAGCCCGCGCGAGCCGGTAACGGCGGCGCACAACGTGCGCCCGGGTTCACCGCAAAAAGAACGATACTTTTTCCGGATCTCCAGGTATACTGCAAGTTGTTGACCGATCAGCGTAACCGGGAATCAGGTTTTCCCACTGGCGGCAACCAGGAATTTCATTGATCGTCCTCCAGGTCTACTCAGAATCTCCATTCCGGTCTTTCCCGTACGTCACCTTGAACGATCTGCAATTGAAAGCCCGTTTAATTATTATTCAAAGGTGAATTACATGACGACAGGAACTGTGAAATGGTTTAACGAATCCAAAGGCTTTGGATTCATCACCCCGTCCGATGCCAGCAAAGATGTGTTTGTACATTTCTCTGCTATCCAGGGCGGTGGGTTCAAAACCCTGAATGAAGGTCAGCAGGTCCGCTTCGATATCGAAAGCGGTCCCAAAGGACCTCAGGCTGCCAACGTTACCGCGGCAAGCTGACAAGGGTTTCACCCAAAACCCCGTAACAGAACCCCGCGTCCCGCGGGGTTTTTTTTGCCTCCCCTCCGACGGCTTCATTCACCCGCCGCATCCGCCGTCACACCGTTTGCCACAAGCTCCGCGAACCGGCCAGGAAACTCCGGGTGCGGGTCAGAAACCCGCCCGTGAGCGACCGCGCACCTCAATAGTGGACCGCGCCCGCCGAAAACCTGACTAATAAACCGCCAGCCGTAAACCGAACCCGTAGGGGCACCGTGCTTTGTATCGAGTAGTTTGCAACTTAATCATATACGTGAGCGCTATATCTAAAGTTTTTTCGCGACATTCTCGGCAAGTGTCGTTAATATGCGACCTGGACTGGCAATCCGTGGCGAAAAGCCCCGCAGGAACGCACTGAACGTATGGAACGCAACGCCGCTCTGATGATCTGCTGGATGGTCGTCGCCCCCGTCACACTGCTCTCTCCCACCATTGCGGCTGCCATACCCGCCAGCCAGAGCCCGCTGGTCGCAGGCACCGAACCGATTCCCGACTTCTCTGGCGTCGCCAGCCTCCCCGCTGCAGGCGAGCAGCCGCCAAACCAGGACCACCCCGGCGACGGCGAGCCCGCCGCCACAACGACCGCAGCGGATGTGGACACCGGCACCACTGAGGCGACGGCAGCCCACGACGGCGGCGCCTCCCCCGATATTCCCTGCATGAGCAGTTTTGTCGACGAGGAACCTTCCAGCGACGACCTCGGCGGCAGTCCATGCAGCGCTCCGTCCGACCTGCAACGACGCGTTTCCGTCCGCTTCGGCCAACGCCTGGGCCCCGGCAGTGGCATTCTCGGCGAGTTCGACGGCATACGCGTGGATTACCGGCTGACCGGTGGCCTGACCCTGAACGGCGTTGCCGGCTACCCGGTACTGTCCAGTCAGGACAAATTCAACGCAACCGGGCAGATTTTCGGCGTCAGCGCCACCACCGGCAAGTTTGCCCGGGCCTGGGATCTGAACAGCTACGTGCTCGAGGGGCAGGACGAGAGTGGAGTGACCAGCCGGGAGGTCGGCGGCGCGCTACGCTACCTGCGTGCCAAACACTCCCTCCTGGTCTTTCTCGACTATGACGCCGCGGACCATTCACTGGGTGCTTTCATGGCGTCGGGCGCAATGCTACTGCCGTACCGGACAACCATCAGCGCCACGTTAGATGTCCGCAACAACCCGTTGCACAAACGCCAGCAGAAGTACCTGCAGCAGAGCATGGCGGCGACCGAGGGCTGGACGTGGGATTTGCCCACGGACCGCATCACGCATTTCACCAAAGACCTGTCCGAGGAGGTCACGACGCTGGAGGTGGGCATGACACACACCTTTTCTGAGCGCATAAAGCTGCATGGCAGCGTCGCCCGCCTGCAGGCCTCCAGCGACGCCGGCGCCGATGACCCCTCGGCCGGGGCGGCGACACCCAGCGAGTATTTCTATCACCTGAATCTCAGTGGCAGGAACCTGATGTTTCCGGGTGACAGCAGTGTGCTCGACCTGAGTCATCGCGTAACCGAATCCTCGCGCACATCATCGGCATCGCTCGACACCCGCTATACCATCAACCGCCACTGGAACGTGAGCCCGCAGTTGCGCACCAACTACTGCGACAATCCGCTGGAAAAATCTGTCAAGTGGGTGACGTCCCCCAGCGTCAAAATGGAATACCACTGGCGAGAACTGTATGGCTTCAAAATCGAGGCGGGCGGCGAATGGCTGACGGAACAAGCATCCGACGCGGAAAAAAGTCAGACTTCGTACTACGTCAACCTGGGCTACATAGCCAAGTTCTGAGTACATAGCCCGCGAACGGCAGTGCGCCGATCAGCACCCCGAGTCCCTCGCATGCCTTTCCCACTGATCTTTGCTCAGCGAGAACGGCGGAGAGCGCGGACAGGCGCCTGCAGGCCTATTCATAACGCAGCGCCTCGATGGGCTGCAGGCGAGATGCGGGTACGGATAACCTCCCGCACCCGGTCGAGAAACGGCGATTTCGCGCTTTCCTTCTGCATACCAGACCCCTCCATGGACTGTACATGCATACAGTAGTACGACAATGCTTAAATGACAAGGGCGCGATAGGGTGGACATTGAGGCCTATCCACGACTCCAGGTCTGAACGAAGCCACAGCCAAGGCAGGAACCGGCTTAGCAATGTCCTTGAAATCATTCTGGATTGACGGTAGCGTTTGGCCAGATCTCGGGCAACGCCTAAATAGCCGGGGCGCGGGATATATCGGATTTTCACGTGTTAGAACACCTGAATTTCACAGATACACACTGTTATGCGATACGGTCGACTCATCACGCAACTCGAAGGAAGTACATAATGGGACTCTTGACTTTTAGTATCAATGTCACACTGGATGGCTGCGTCGACCACCAGGAAGGAATCGCAGATGATGAGACACACGCTTTCTTCACCCAGCTCATGGATGAGGGCGGTGCGATGCTTTGGGGCCGCACCACTTACGAGATGATGGAGAGTTACTGGCCGGCGGTTGCGCGAGGCGATATGGAGGCACCACCCGCGATTCACGAGTGGGCAGTCAAGCTGGAGGCAAAGCCTAAGTACGTGGTGTCGTCGACGCGAAAGGACTACATATGGACTAATAGCCATCACATCGCTGGCGACCTTCGAAAAGGTGTTCAGAAACTCAAGGACGAGACTCCGGCTGGTGTACTCCTTGGTAGTGGCAAGCTTGCGACAGAGCTTGATCGGCTGGATCTGATCGATGAGTACAAATTCCTCGTCCATCCGAGGATCGCTGGGCATGGACCAACCCTTTACGAGGGCGGGCTTGCCAGCACGCGGCGGCTCGAGCTCGTCTCTGCAAAGCAGCTCCGCAACGGCGCGGTCGCTATGCACTACCGGCGCGAGCATTGACTTAAAGATGGGTCATGTCGCCTAACAAGGCGCTGCTGTCGGACAAATTTTCCGCTGCGCTCCAAATTTGCCGCAGAGCGCGGCGTTATGCTTAAAAGGACATGGACGACGATTCTCTGACGATATCTGCACCTCTCTATATGGTAGGTATGAAGATTGAGTGTTGGAAATGCGGATATCGAATGCCGGTGGTGGCTCTCCTGGCGCCAGAGGTTGACGGCACGGAACATGAGGCGTGCGTCTTGTCAGATATCGTTTCTCTCCCGAAGGACATACTCAGCTACATGCAAAAGCGAGTGCCATCATTTCAGCTTAGATACTCGAAGACAGTTCGAGGTAAGTACTATGCGAATACCTGCCCCAGTTGCGGAATGATGTCCGGTGACTTTTTCCTGCATTCGGAACCGGGCGCGCCGTTTTTTCCAACGTGCGAAGACGAAGCTGGTCGTCTTTATCTCACTGAAATACCAATCCAGGCGCCAGTGCGTGTGCAGGCTGGTTGTCACATGGGTAGCGGAGAGTTGATACTGAACCATGCAAAACGCATCGCATAATAAATAAGGATATGTCGCGCGTAGCCGTGACATATCCAGTTGTTGAACGAGCCCGTGGTGGGGTTGCGATATAAGGAAATATATCCGCAGGACTGCGGTTGATGCCGGCGGCTTAGCCGCCGGTGTGGGTTCTCAGGGCGAGCAGGAGCCTCACCCGGCAGGCGCTCTTTAAAAAGACGTTGTTGTCAAATTGTTGTGTTCCTCCCTGCTGGTGGGCCGGGTCCGGTCGATCGATGTTCGGTTAGCCAGGCTGAAGCCGTATGCCTTGATGTGGCTTGATGAAACCGATGATGCGCGCAATGGCATTGCAGCACGGGCAGTTTAACTTGGCACGTTCGCGTGGCTTTGCCGGTGGCAGCGCAATCTTCAGCAGGTACTGCAGCAGCTGTAACCGACGCTTGGCATTGCCATGCAGAAAGCCATAGTCCCGAGTCCTGCGAAAGCCCTTGGGCAGTACGTGCAGCAACAGCAGTCTGAGCAGAGTTTCGCCCCTTACGGTGCGTGTTCTACGTTTTCCCGTTTGACTGTCCTTGTAGCGAAACGTCACCTGGTTTCCATCATCGGCCACGAGCTGTGAGTCCGACAGCACCCCTCGGTACAGGTAGCGCGACAGGTACTGAATGGCCTGCGTCCCCTCACCCACCGGCTTGCAGTGGGCGACCCACTTTTTCGGGTTGTCCGGGATGGCGAGCCCGGCCTGTTGCAGGTTCTTCAGGAAGATTGCTCGGAAGACCCGGGCCAGGTTGAAGTGGTTGAAGAGATAAGCCGCTTTCACCGTACGCCATTCCCGCGTATCGGTGTCGAGCACACCGCCGGGCACGATCAGGTGCACATGCGGATGATAATCGAGCCGCCGGGAATGCGTGTGCAGTACCGCCGTGGCGGCCGGTTCGGCCTGCAGATGCGGGTCATTGCAGCCGAAGGTGTGCAGTGTTTTGATGGCGGCCCCGAAGAGGATGGCATACACCGCCTGGCCGTGGACCTTGGCCAGTGGATGCAGTTCCCTGGGCAGGGTGAAGGTCAGCATGAAATACGGCACGGGCAACAGTTTGAGGCGCTGTCGTTCCAACCACAGGGCGTTGCTGTGTTGATGGCATTGCGCACAGGCCCGGTGTCCGCAGGACAGGGCGCGCCAGCCGTGCCAGTCGCAGTGCTCGCAGTGGAGAGAGAGTGTGCCATATTGGGTGGTGCGACAGCCGAGCATGGCATACAGAGCCGACCACTGCTCCGGCGTTGTCACGGCACCATACCGGGCCTCGTAGGCAGGCCGGTAGGCCTGCAGGATGGATTGCAGTTTCATGCTGTCCCCCACTGAATGACGAAGTCATCGACGAGGGCATTGATCTGAGCGAGTGTATTCTGCTGCACGGGCTCGGTGAGCTGTGTGTAACGGGCAGTGGTGACGGGCGAGGCATGGCCCATGGCGTCCTGGATGGCGCGCAGATTGAGCCCGGCCTCGACCAGGCAGGCGCCGTAGGCATGGCGTAGACTGTGGGGAGAGACGGCTTTTTGTATGCCGGCATCGCGGGCAATCTGCCGGAAGGCTTTTTGCAGGCTGCCGCGGTGCATGGGGATGGTTGCTATTAGCCGCGCATCCTGCGATTGGCCAGACGGGAAGAGCCATTGAGGATTTCGATGGGAGGCCCAGAGTCGACGCAGCGCGCGGAGGGTGAAATCAGGCATCGGCACGAAGCGATCTTTATTGCCTTTGGCCTGACGGATGTGGACGTGGTGATGCTCGGCGTCGATGTCGGAGACGGTGAGGTTCAAGGCCTCGCCGATACGCAGCCCCATGGAGAAGGCGGCGAGGATGAAGACCTGGAAGCGAAGTTCGCGGGCGGCGTTGATCAGGCGAAGGATTTCGTCGCGGGATAGGAGATCGGGCAGGACCCGTTTTTGCGGAGGTTTAACCAGGTCGAGCCAGTGCCATTCCTTGCCGAGGACGTGGTAGTAGAAGAACTGCAGGCCATTGCGATCGACCTTGACGGTAGACCAGGAGCGGTGGCCGATGAGCCAATCGAAGTATTGGCTGAGTTCATCGAAGGAAAGGGCGTGGGGGGAGCGGTCGAAATGGTCAGCGATGCGTCGCACGGCACGGGCGTAGACATCGATGGTGGAGGGAGATTTTCCTTGGCGTCGTAGTGCTTTAAGGTGCTGCTGGTAGAGAGAATCGAATTTACGCTGTTGGTAGGGATTCATGGACGAGTCCTCATGGAAAAGGGCGCCCGGGATGGGCACCGCCCCATGAGGATTATCGAGGACCCCTCAAATGATGAAATTTTGCCGCGAAGCGGCTTCGTTCAACAACGCGTTCGAGTCCGACGCGCCTTGTCGGCGCGCGGCTCAACGCGAACGTTATATTCCTTAGGATTCAAATTGAGGTTTCGTGATGGAAGAAGGCTCTGAAGTCGCAAGGGAGGCAATATTTGAAGTCATAGACAATCAGATTAAAGGGAATGATCCTCCGATAACGAAGGAGACATATGACCGTTTAAGGGCGGACGGCCACACGCACGAAGAAACAATGAAGCTCATAGGATGTGCATTATCCGTCGAACTTTTCGAATTAATGAAAAATAGCGAGCCCTTTAACGCCCAGCGTTATGCTACTAACCTAAAGGGTCTTCCGGAGTTACCTTGGGATGAGTAGATTGAAAAAGGAATATAATCGGGTCGGAGGCGGGGTTACCCCCGCCGTCCGCCCACACCACCGTGCGTACGGGACCGTACACGGCGGTTCAAGAGAGCCGCTGCCGAGCCTGAAGTTGATCGAGTAAGCTCAGGAGTCGCCATTGCGCCAATCGCCGATTGGTGATGGCCGCGTGCATATGTGAGGCCCCCGCGTTCCACCAAGCCCCAAGGCCGGTGGCGGTTGCCTTGCGAGCACGCGCCGCGTTCAAGCCCAGTGCAACGAGCCGCCGATACCGGGTTTTGGGCTTCTTCCACTGCTCCCACAAGATCTTGCGGAGTCGTCGTCGAAGCCATTGATCCAAGTCGTCGAAAGCCTGTTTCACCGTAGCAAGCCGAAAGTAACCGACCCATCCTCGCGTAAATTGGTTGACTTCCTTGATCACCTGCAAGATGTTTCGCCCCCGCCCCTTGTGCGTAATCGCTCGTATCCGGTCCTTGGCCCGCTTCACCGATTGCGGTGCTGGCTTCAGACGTGGCGAGCGGTGATTGGTCACCGTGTAGCCCATAAACTTCCGTTTCCAGGGCCGGGCCACGGCGCTCTTGGCGCGATTCACCTTCAGTCGCAGCTTGGACTCCAGGAAGTGCGTCAGCGACGCCATGACCCGTTCGCCTGCCCGCCGGCTTCGCACGTAGACATTCGCGTCGTCGGCATAACGGCAGAAACAATGTCCTCTGCGTTCCAGTTCCTTGTCGAAGTCATCGAGTAAGATGTTCGACAGCAAAGGTGACAGCACTCCCCGAACGCAAAAGGTAACTTGCGTTGTTGATCGGCGAAAGGCGACCGGCGGGGGGTGGCGTGTCGTTGCCCGCGGGTGTGGCCGGTATCGGGATCGAGTGGCGAATGATGATCGTGTCGTCACCGACGAGGACCTCTTTGACCAGGAGTCTAACGATACGCTGGCGTTCAGCAATGTCCAGGGTTTGGGCCGAGGAGCGCAGCCGTGTCAAGAATGTCGTCAGCGTTTCGCTCAGGCGCAGGTAAGCAGCGCGGCTGTTGGTTTGATCGGTAATGGATTTCAGTTCCGCCTGCAAGGTCTGCTCGCGCCGCCGCAACTCCGGCATTCGGGCGCGCAGGTCTTCCAGCGAGATCAGCGCTTCCTGATAAGCGGTCACCAGCCGCTCCGTGCCCTTGCGCGTGCGCGTCAGCTCGCGCTGCAGGGACTCTTCCCGTCGTTTCGTCGGGTTGGCGTCTATGGCCGCGGCAAGGCGCTGCTCGATCTCGTGTTGGATGAGCGTCGGGTCTTGCAGCAGCTTGAGGACCGCCTCCCACACCAGCTGATCGAGCAGATCCTGGCGCACGGGACGGTTGTCGCACAAGGGCCCGTTCAAGTGGCGCCAGCCATCGGAACCGAGGCAGCGGTAGTAATGGATCTTACGTGCGCTGGTGCGGGTCGAGGTCCTGCACATGCCGTAGCCGCACTTGCTGCAGCTCACCAGTCCTTGCACGATGCTCCATTCAACGGTGCGCCGGGGCGAGAGCCGTTTGTTCTCCTGCAACCGTTCCTGGGCAAGATCGAATACCGTCTCGCTGACGATGGCTGGCACCGGGATCTCGATCCATTCCTCGCGTGGGCGCTCGTGATTGGCGCTGTTGCGTGCGGCGTACCCGCCGCGCAGACGCAACGGGCGCGTAATACGCTGGCGCTCAGCCTGCTTCGTCTTGCCGAAACAGGCCAGGCCCTTGTAGGCAGGATTGCGCAACATGGCCCACACCGTGGAACGCTCCCAGCGCGAGAGGCGCTTACGCGTGGGTACGCCCTGCTCATTGAGGCGGCGCACGATGGCCGCAATGCTCAGTCCTTCGCTCGTATACCACGCATAGACATTGCGCACGACAACGGCTTGTTCTTCGATGATTTCGTAGTACGCGGCGGTCTCCTGGGTCTTGCGCACGTAGCGATAGCCATAAGGCGCGCCGGAGAGCACGTTCACGTCGCCGTGCTGAGCGCGGTGTCGTTTCCCCCGACGCGAGCGCTCCAGAATCTGTGCGCGCTCGTATTCTGCAATCATGCCCTGAAACTGCACCAGCAATTGATCTTCAGCCGTTTGACCCTGAGGCGCCTTGACGAAGGTCGTCTCCACGCCATGACGCGCGAATTCTTCCATCAGCAAGACTTGATAAGCGTACTTGCGACTCAGACGGTCAGGCGAATACACCAGCACCGCTTGCAATTGCCCTTCCGCCGCCAGGTCGCGTATGCACTCAAGTCCGGGACGCTCAAGGCTCGCCCCGCTAAACCCTTCGTCTTCGAAGAGCCATTCTCGTGGTACGTGGTAGCCGTGTTCCTGCGCGAAGGCGATCAGTGCCGCCGTCTGGCTGGCGATGGTGTGTTCCTCCTTCTGCTGTGCGGAGGAGACTCGGGCGTAAATCGCAGCATTCTTCATGGGGTTCTCCCTTTAGCGTCGAAGCCTCACGCGTGCTTCGCACGCGATCGGGAACGAGTATCTCGTAGACCTGCTGGAGCTTGGCGGTGAGTAATCGATCGAAGGTGTATTCGAGACAGATCCGGCGCTGGCGCAGCCGCTCAGCCATCGCGTCGCACGCGCGCCACCAACGCCTCGATGGCGCGCGTCACAACCTCGCTCAAGGTGAGGTCGTTGGCGGCGGCATACGTGCGCAAGGCGCGAATCACGCTGCCGGGGATTTTGAAGGTGATCGGCTGCGCAGGCTCGGCGACCTTGAGCGGTCGCTCGAGCTGTGCGGCTTGCTCGAGATAGCGATAGGCATGACGCAATGAAATCCCGTTCTCGTGCGACAATGTGTCGGCTGCCTCCGACAGGCTCATCTGACGCGCGATTAACCGATAGGCCGCGTTCAATAGTTTTGCCTTCTGTGCTTGCGTGGATCGCGCCATGTGACATAAGCGTAATACTATTTGCGTCTAAGATCAAGCAACGACAACTTCCGCCACCCCTCAATCCGGCGCTCAAACTGGAAGTTGTCTTTTGCGTAAGGGGCGTGATCGGGCTACCTTGCGGCACTCCGACCTTTGTTGGCTGTAGGCGACCATCGACGACAACGCCTGCACGCAGGAAGCGCCCCAGTAGTTTCAACAGGCCTATGTTCTTCACCTTGCGTGCCACGCGCACCATGAGTACGTCATGGTTTACCGTGTCGAAGAACTTTTCCAGATCGATGTCAATCTGGTAGGTATAACCTTGCTGGTAAAACGCCTGAGCTTGCCTCGCAGCTTGTTGCACTGAACGTGCGGGCCTATAACCATAACTGTAATCAGAGAAGGTGGGATTGAACAACTCACCGAGTACTTTTGCAATCGCTTGCATGACCACTCGATCTAACACACAGGGAATGCCTAAACGGCGCATTCCTCCAGACTCTTTTGGAATTTCAACGCGAAGGGCTGGTGTCGGTCTGTATTGACCTTCTAACAACTGCTTCTTGATGTCTTTCCACTGTGGCCTTGCCCACTTCGGGAATTGCTCAATGCTGATACGATCAGCACCGGGTGCTCCCTGGTTGGCTCTGACCTTTTTCCATGCCTCGGCTATACTCGCATTGGATGCGATGTATTCCACCGATGCAAAATCAATGGGTGATGGCTCCATCACGCGCCTGATGTCCAAATCCCCGGTCGGGGTTGAGGGACGACCAGAGCTCATGGGCATCTCCGCATTACACTGCCTTCAGACCTTTCCCGAAGGTTAATCTTCGGTTCTTGTCGTCGGCTGACTCCTACCATGTTAACGCGCACCTTCGCAGGCTCTGTTCCACCACATCCGTTAGGGTGCTTAGACTGGTAGGTCTCCCCGGGTAAGGATACGATCTTTCTCTGCACAACCACTGTATTTACCATCCCACAGTGATCCGGGTGGGCTTCGTCATGTTGTGCTGACTCGCCCTGCGGTTCGGCCTGATACAGTTTCTGTACGTTGGCTCGCCCATTTGCATTTAGGCTTCTTTCAGACGGTCGGTCACCCTTCCGCCCTTGCCATCGGCTAGTACTTTTTGAAGTTGTCATTAGACACCTTTCCGGATAATGTACAAGGGACTTTCACCCTATGAGATCGTACCCATGCCGGGCACACATAAGGCGCTCGTTCGGACGCAAACTACGCTGCGCTTCGTTTGCGCCGCACACCATTATCGTTAGCTGGAGGGAATGATAGAACTAAAGATCGTGAGTCTTTGAATGATGGATACGGCCTGGGAAGATGCGATCAAGAGTGGTGACGTCCAGATCGTCCTTGATCTTCTTGGACAGGGTACAGATGTCGACGCCCGCGATCGCTACGGACAGACGGCCCTCATGCTGGCCGCACATGCCGGTCATCGCGAGGTCGTCGAAACACTAATCGCTCATCGGGCCAGCCTGAACATCACTGCCAAGTTTGGGCTAAGCGCTTTGATGCTCGCCCTTGTTGCCGGGCATGCGGAAGTCGCACGCCTACTGGCGAAAGCCGGGGCCGATCTCTCATTCCGGGGAACCGGTGCTCCGGGATTCGCGGATAAAACAGCCTATGATCTTGCTCTGGAGCGCGGCATGCTGGAGGTGTCCGCAGAATTGAAACCTAAACCGCAAGCGACGGACGACAAGATGAAGTTAGACGCTGAGCGATGCGCGGAATACGAGAAGTTCAAGAAGATCGACGCCGCTTTTCGCGCGGGTGATCTTGCCGCGTTGCGGGACGCGGTCGATGATCCCGCCAACGGGCCGATGCCGCTGACGATCGGCTCGTGCCTCGAGTACGCGATTTACCACAGCCCCTTGCCGTTTATCCACACGTTGCTGGAGACTGGAGCCGATCCCAATCCTGCCGATCATGCCGGATTTCCGCCCTTGATCGCCGCATTGTCTTGCAGTCGGCCGCGGCCCGGATCACCTGGACGACCGGACGTGCTGAAGATCCTGAAATTGCTGCTCGCTTTCAAGTCCGATCCCAATCAACGCGGTATCAACGACTACACGCCGCTGCACATGGCTGTGAGCGAACACAATCTACGGGCCGTCGAGATCCTCCTGCAAGCTGGCGCGGACCCGCGCCTCCGGACACGAATCGACAGCTGCGAAACGCCTCAAGAGATGGCGAAGGAGGCGGGCCTTCCCGAGATTGCAGAACTGCTCGCCGTGCACGAGGCGCGACTAGGAAGCTGAGAGTATGTGTCTTTTGTCACCAGCTAACCACCGCTTCAACCGGACTTCGTTCCTGATGGGGCTCGCCTGTTACGCGCACGTTGGCGGTAGTAGATCACTGGCTCGGTGTCGAGCTGCATGGCGCAAAACTATGCCGCAATCGCGAGCCGGTCAAATGATGCCAGTGGCGATTATTCCAGTATACTTTGGCCACTAGGAGGCTGTCGGACTTGGGCGATCGTAGCGAGCAAGGTGGGAGGGCGAGGCCATTTTTACGATCGTTTGAGGAGAATAGCCGTAGCTATTTGACGAAAAGGATCGGGAAAATGGGGCGATCTTCCACCGGCGCAGTAGATCAACCCCAAGTCCGACAGCCTCCTCGCCCTGGCCAGACACCACTACCGGGAGGTGCCGAAATGCTCACCAGGTTGACGCTATCGAACGCGCTTGCGGCTGCCGGCGCAGGTCCCAGCTGCGCCACCTGCCAGCCCCCCCAGGAGCAGAGCGGTATGGTGATCGGCAGCATCCTGGGCGGCGTGCCTGGATCCGCCGCGGGCGCCGGCGCACCGACACCGAGGCGATAGACATGCCGGATGCGCGAATAACCGAGTCTGTCGCTCTGATGCAGGACTTTGCGGAGCGCACCGGGCTGGTTACCGGCTACCCTCAGCGGCGTTACCTGTGGACCGATGCCTTCGCGGTGTGCAACTTCTTGGGCCTGGCGAGGGCCACGGGGGAGCACCGCTACGCGGAGCTGGCGCTGCGCCTGATCGATCAGGTGCACCACACGCTGGGCCAGCACCGTGACGACGAGCAGCGCCACGGCTGGATCAGCGGGCTCAGCAAGTCCGACAGCGAAGCCCACCCGACGCGCGGCGGCCTGCGGATCGGCAAAGCGTTACCCGAGCGCGGCCCCGACGAACCCTTTGACGAGCGACTGGAATGGGACCGCGACGGGCAGTACTTCCACTATCTGACAAAGTGGATGCAGGCCCTTGACCAGGCCGCACGGGCGACGCGGCAGCCACAGTTCAATCTCTGGGCGCGTGAACTCGCGCAAACCGCATTGCGTGCGTTCAGCTACCGGCCGTCCACTGGGTGGGGGCCGCGCAGAATGTACTGGAAGATGAGCATCGACCTCACGCGACCCCAGGTGTCCTCTATGGGGCAGCACGACCCGCTCGACGGTTACATAACCACTATGCAGCTGCGTGCGACGGCCGCCTCGCTGCCGGGAGGGGGCGGTGCGCCCGATCTGGCGGACGAATCCGGCGAGTACGCCGCGATGATCAAACGCGGCGAGTGGTCAACCGCCGACCCGCTCGGTCTGGGCGGCCTGCTGACTGACGCCTACCGTGTGGCGCAGCTGATGCAGCAAGGCGCGCTCCCCGACGCCTTCGCGGACACTCAACTGCTCGACACCCTGCTCGGCGCCGCGCTCATGGGACTGCAGTATTACGCCCACGGCGGCGAGTCGCAGCTGCCTGCCGAACACCGGCTGGCGTTTCGCGAACTCGGCCTGGCAATCGGGCTGCACGCCGTGCAACGCATGTGGCAGGCGGCCAGTAGCGGCGTGGGCCGGCCGTACACCGGACGGGTACGCACGCAGCTGCAGGCGCTGTTGCCCTACGCGCAGCTGGGCGATGACATCGAAACCTTCTGGCGCGCCCCCGGACACCGGCGCACCGACAACTGGACGGAACACCGTGATATCAACGAAGTCATGCTGGCGACCAGCCTGGCGCCTGAGGGGTTTCTTGTACTGCTGCCACCGCAGTAGACGCTGGCACGGGTTCTGATAAACCCCTTAGATGATCGCCGCCCCGTGCAGTACGGCGAATGTGCAAATGAAAACGGTTGCTGGCAAAATAAGCACTCTATTACCTATCTCGCACGGCACGACCCGTTGCAATGCGAACGACTGACAAATCATGAAAGCAATCTATATCGAACACGGCGGCGGCGTGGAAGCACTACGCGCGGGTGATCTGCCCGACGCGAAGATTTCCCGCGATGACCAGGTGCTGGTTCGCGTGCGGGCGGCCGGCGTCAACCCCATCGACACCAAGATCCGCGCTGCGCCGGAACGTTTCCCGGTCAGCCTTCCCGCCGTACTCGGTTGTGACGCGGCCGGTGTGGTGGAAGCCGCCGGTGATCTGGTGAGCGACTTTGGACCGGGCGATGAAGTCTATTTTTCGCAGCCGGGATTTCGAGGTCGTCAGGGTACGTATGCAGAATGGGTTGCCGTGGATGCCGCGCTGCTTGCACACAAACCCGCGTCGCTGTCTTTTGCCGAAGCCGCGGCGGCGCCGCTGGTGCTGATCACCGCATGGGAAGCCCTGCACGACCGCGCACGCATCCAGCCCGACCAGCGCGTGCTGATCCACGCCGGTGCCGGTGGCGTCGGCCACGTTGCCATACAGCTGGCCAGGCAAGCCGGTGCAAGCGTGGCCGTTACCGTCAGCAATGACGACAAGGCAGCCCTCGCCCGGCAGCTCGGCGCCGAGCGCGCCATCAACTACCGGGGCGAAGATGTGACCGCTGCGGTGATGGCATGGACCGGCCAGGAAGGGGTTGACATTGCCTTCGATACCGTCGGCGGCACGGTGCTGGACAGCTGTTTCACATGTGTGAAACCCTACGGCGATGTCGTCACTATCCTGGCCCCCACCGCTGAGACCGAATGGGGTGAAGCGCGTAAACGCAACCTGCGGTTCAGCATGGAACTGATGCTGTCACCGGTGATGCTGGGGCTGGAAGCAGCCAAGCGGCACCAGGCCGACATTCTGGGCCAATGCGCCACGCTGTTCGATCAACGACTGCTGCGTATCGTCATCGCCGAACGCTTTCCGCTCAGCGAGGCCGCCGCGGCGCATGCCTGTCTGGAGCAGCAGCACCCGGTGGGCAAGGTGGTTCTGACCCTCGACTGAACAGCTCACTGACCGGCTAGCGCTGGTCACTGGCCATCACGGGCCTGCCAACTCTGTCGTCACCGGCGCGCCCATCATCGCCAGCCGCTACCGGATTACGCGCGATAACCGCACTCGCTGGGCCGCACGCTGTCGTCACGACACTGGCCGCATATGCACCGTGAACGCTGCTCCGGGGATTCGCCGAACGACTCGCTACAGCCGTTTGCCGGCAAGTGTCGGTGCCTTGTCTGTGCGCGTTTCCAGTTTCAGGTAAGTGACCAGGCGAACGCTGCCTTCCTTGTGCAGCGTCTCGTGGAGCTGGCCGACGGCGGTGAGGATGTCCGCCAGGTCCCCTTCGATATTGGTACCAGACGCGTGGGTCTCCAGGATGAAGCCGTGGCCCGTGAGTAATCCAACTGCTCGGGCAATCTCCTTGCGGACCGAGACACCACTGCCAATCGGGATGACCTGCAGTTCGGCTGTTGCTTTCATTGTCGGCGTTCCTCTGATAGGTCTACGACCAGCAACGGCATTATTTCATAAACTGCGGTTCCCCACTGTCGGCAATGCCCGGCGATTCAGCGTTCTTCCGGGTGGCGACAGGCGGTGGAGTGCCGACGATTCGTGACGCCTTCGGTTATTCTGGCCTACCTGACCGGTGGTGGCGTCAATGGCGGCCAGGTGGTCAGCAGCTGGCCCGGCCTCGCAACAGCGGATCTGGAAATGGGCGAGGATCTGAAAATCACCACGGACCTGCGCACAGTGCTCGCCGAGCTCCTCGCCAAACGGCTCGGTGGCACCGACCCGGGCATCGTTTTTCCGGGGTTCAGCGGTCCCTTATCTGCCAACGTCTTTCTCGCCTGAATGCGCCGCTAATCTGCTCAGGCCCTGGCGTCAGACGCCCAGCCGGAGGTGTCTCCTGGCAACCGCAGCTCGTCGGCCATTGCCTGCGCAAGTCGTTCATACAGGCAGTTCGTGCGTGATCCGTCCGGCACGCTACTTCGATTCAGCAGCGATTGACAGCCGCAGCAGCGCCTTGTTCTGGTCGATGAAGAACTGGAAGTGCCGAAGGAAATTCATGCCGAGCAAACCATCGATACCAGTGTCGCCCAGTTCGAGCACGCCAACGTCCAGGTCGCTGACCTGCCACTCGCCGACCGACAACCGGTCGAGGCGGTAGATCGGCGCCTGCACCCGGCCGTTAGCTGTATTGAAGCTGCCGCTTCTGCCGGTGGCGTGGGCGCCGGCGCCGCGCTGTTGCACCGCCTCGGGGGTGAGCATGGTCAGGCTGGCGCCGGTGTCGATGAGCAGGCGCGCCTGCTGTGCGTTGCCCAGGCGGGCCTCGACCAGGAAATGGCTGCCGCTGCGCAGCAAGGGTATACCGGCAACCGCAGTCGCCGACGCCGACGTTTCCGGCTGCTGCAGGTCGGAGGCAGCAATACGCAGACGCTCGAGCAGCTCCCGCGCCTGGGCCCCGACCTGCGGGTCCTGCGCCACCAGCAGCAACGACTGACGCGCGGCGTCGTTGTCCTCGAGCGCCAGCTGCGCGGACGCGAGGCCGATGAAATACGCTGCATAGCTGGGTTCGAGCTGGGTGAGGTACCGGTAGAGTTCCAGCAGGCCGTTGTTATCGCCGCGTTGCTGCAGGGTATCCACATAATCCGCCACCACGGCGCGAATGCGCCGGGTCAGCTGATCCAGTGTCTCCGCACGATAGGCCTGCCCTTTCGCCGCATACAGCTCTTCGATAGCCGCGTGCAAGTCTTTCTCGCCACGATAAGCATCCGCCAGCAGCAGGCGCGCCTCCACGTCGCGGTAGGCGACCTGCAGATAAAGCTGCAACAGCTGCATCGCCGACCGGTAGTCTGCCTGCCCGATCAGCTTGCGGGCATGCGCCAGTAGCTGGTCGGTGGCACGTTGCACGGCCGCGTCATCCGCCTGGGCCTGTAATGCCTCATAGCGTTCCATGGCAAGCGTAAATGCCTTGCTGTCCAGCAGTCGCCCGATATTGTCGTTGGGCTCCGCCCGGGCCGCGGCGACAGGGTAAGCAGATTTCGGAACGCCCGTCGGCGCAGACTGCTGCAGGCTCAGCGGTGCGCTGGGTGCTTGCGGTTCAGACCCCCACCGGTCGCGCGAATACCACCCCAGGCCCCACGCCAGGAACAAAGCCAGAATCACGAACCCTGTAGTACGTTTACCCATGGCGCGACCTTAACAGCACAATGATTGATTTCTTGTATCGAATTCATTCGTATATTTAATTTAATTTAGCACCCGGCGGCGGTCATACTCCAGTCTCGCAGCGATTAACAACAGGAGGTCACCATGCAAATCAACATAGGCATCAGTGAACAGGACCGCATCCTTATCGCCGAAGGCCTGGCGCGGGTGCTGGCGGACAGCTACACGCTGTATCTGAAGACGCACAACTACCACTGGAATGTAACCGGCCCGATGTTCAACACCCTGCATCTGATGTTCGAGGGGCAGTACACCGAACTCGCAACTGCAGTCGACGAGATAGCCGAGCGCATACGGGCTCTGGGCATGCCGGCACCTGGTTCGTACAAGGCATACGCAGCATTGACGTCGATCGAAGAAGACGACAGCACCCCGAGCGCCGAAGACATGATCCGCAACCTGGTCGAAGGACAGGAAACCGTGGTCAGGACCGCGCGTTCGATATTCGCCGCCGTCGACGCCGCACAAGACGAACCGACGGCCGACCTGCTGACGCAGCGTATGCAGGTGCACGAAAAGAATGCCTGGATGCTGCGCAGCATGTTGCCGCAAGCGTAAGCATCGGCTCGGACGGTCTGCACAGCGACAGCGGGCTCGGCCCTGTAATACTCTGGAGACGCCCGCCGCGCTTCAGGGGAGGCAGCCGTGTCCCGCGAGGCGTTGGCGCGAGAGTGATTGCGTACCAGGCTCCGGGCTCGATCGCCACGCCCCTGGGCTCATTTGGTGCGCGGCACCAGCGCCACTTCGTCGTCCTGTTCAACCAGGGTGTAGAGCTCTGCAAAGTGCTTGTTCACTGTGACCCGGACCTTGTCGTCGGCGAATGCCTCGCGCCACTGCTCGCCCCGGTCGCGAAGCCACGCGAGCAGCGTTTCCACGTTGCTGACTGAGGCCGGAACCTGCAATTTCTCCCCGTCCTTACCGGCAATCCGGGCCAGCTCGATAAAATACAGCAGGTTGACGGTGACCTTGCCGTCGGCGCCCGCAGCTCTGCCCACGCCGGGCTGAAGATCGTGCGCGGCGAGTTCCCGCAGGTAGGCCTGCCAGTTCGGCGCATAATTCACCCCCAGTTCATGTAAGCTGCTCCAGGAGTAACCGGCGCTGTGGCCATCGTCAAATTCCACCTGCAGCGCCTCAGTACCCTGCGGCTCCAGACGCCGGATATTGACCATTTCCTTGCCGTGTACCGGTTGATCCATGGCCCGTACAGGGGTGGCCGGGGAAAATACACGCAGGTATTCACACGGATAGTTGAAGCGGAAGCCATCCGAAAAGGCGATCTCCAGCAGGCGGGACTTCTGGTGCAGACTGATTTCGGTGGGGCCGATGGGCGTTTCTGGGGCTGTCATGGCGTGTCCAGTGTGGATGGATGCAGCTGCGCTGCAGACGGACGGATAGTGTAACAGCTACCCGTCTGCGTAGGCCGGCAGCGTCGTCAGGCGCGTGTCTTCCACCGGTCCACCCACGGTAAAGTGATACAGATCCTGGAAGGTAGGCTCGGCGAGGCCTAGCACTTCGTGCATGGGGTCATCGAAGAAACAGCCGATCCCCGTGCTGCGGATGCCGGCCGCTTCGGCTTCCAGATAGAGCAGCTGGCCGATCATGCCGGCTTCCCAGTAGAGACGCGGATAAAACCAGGGACCGTAACGCTCCAGCGGGCGTTCATATTCGGCGATCATTGCCAGGCTGAAACAACTGTCACTGGCAATATCCTGATGACAGGAGATCTCGCGTGCCGCCGCCCGCACGTCGGCCTCGATCAGACAGTACAGCGGCAACTGTTCCGGGCAGTCGCGCGGCGTCTGCCACCGGTCGGCCTGGGTGAGCGCCTTCTGCAGCGCCTCAGTCTGCGCCGCGTCGCGCACCAGCAGATACAGACCGGTGGGGAGATCGTCCACCCGGTGGACAAAGATCGCCAGGTGCAGGTGGGGTTTCCATGGCAGCGCGCGGAACGGAAGCGCGCCCGGCACAGCCAGGCAGCGATACAGCAGGTGATAGAAGTTGTCGCGTGACAGCCGGGTCTGTCCGTCCATGGCCACGGCACTGCGCCGCTGGCGAATCACCTGTCGCAGCGACACCGGCCGCGTTTCCAGCGCCCAGGAGGCCGGCGGCTCGGTAAACGGCGCGTATTCGCCGGTGCCATGGGGCTTGTGTACCGCGGCGGCTATGTCCTCCATGCCCCAGTCCACGTGCGACGGACTGAGCCGATTGGCAGTACCCTGCCACGCCAGCGTTGCAAATGAACGCACCGCGCCCGAGGGCAGACCGCTTGCCTGCGGTGCCTGGTGCGCCGGCACGCAGGCCAGCAACAGATCCGGTGCTTCGGGCTCCGCAGGGTGCTCCTGAAACGTGCCCAGCAGCAACGCCAGCTCATCCGAGCCCAGATCGTCGAGCAGACGCATCTGCCAGCCGAGCCCGCCGGCCGCGATGCTGAGCGCGCCGATCGCGTGCCCCACATCGTGCATGCAGTAGCGGTACGCCCGTTCGCCATACTTCCAGGCTTCACGCCAGTGAATCGACGTGAGCCCGATAAAAAACGTGTGTGCGGGAAAGCTGCTGCTCAGTGCCTTCCATAGCGCCAGCCCAAATTCAGCCCGCACCTCCAGACCGTGTTTCCTGGGCGCGTAGTGGCACACCATGGGCTGGTCACCCAGGCCGTCGACCGGTCCGCAGAGCAGATAGCCCTCGGTCGGGTGCAGGTTGCCGCTCGACGGATTCACGCGCAGCGCCCAGCGTGTGCCGCCTGCGCTCTTCCAGGCCGATAGCGCCAGGCTGTCGTAAAACAGCTGCGAAACGCTCAGCAGATTGACCGGCGCGGGGGTCGGCATCTGCCCCTGACTGAACACAGCGTCATAAAGAGGTTTAGCCGTCGACGGAATCGTTTCCAGCGCTATCAGCCGTGCGCCTGCATAGCGACGGAACGGGTCCGGCTGGGTCGCCCAGTCCAGGTAACCCGGGCCGCGGGCGTAGACCCGGAACTGGTGCTTGGTGGCCTGGTGATAGGCGAAGACCTGCCGTAAGCGATCAGCCCGGTGGGCGGTGTCTGGCATCATTCAGTGCGACTTGCCCCACAGATCCTCGACCCGTGCATCGCGCCCGCAACTGTAACGGTAGAAGTGATAACGCACAGGGTTCTTCCGATAGTAATCCTGGTGATACTCCTCGGCCGGATAGAAGGCGCCCGCCTGGGTAATCTCGACTTTAAGTGGCTGCGGAAACGCCTTGGTCTGTTCGATCTGGTTTTCGGACGCAAGCGCCTGCTGATGCTGGGTTTCATTTTGGTAAAAAATCACCGGGCGGTACTGCGGGCCGTGGTCGCAGAACTGCCCGTCATTCTGCGTTGGGTCGATATGGTGCCAGAAGTAAGTCAGTATCTGCGGGTAAGTGATCTTGTCGGCGTCGAAGGTCACCTTGACCGACTCAACGTGCCCGGTGCCACCCGCGGAAACCTGCTTATATGTGGGGTTATCCACGTGCCCGCCCGTATAACCTGACACCGCGCCCAACACCCCGTCGAGCTCTTCGAAATCCGACTCCACGCACCAGAAACAGCCGCCGGCAAGAATTGCCGTCTCGGTGTGTGCCGTCGAGGGCGGTGCGGTCGCCCGCGATTCCGCAAAGGCCGGCGTAGACAGAAACAGGGTCAGGATCGCGGAAACCAGGGCGCGCGTGGGCATGAGAAATATCCTTTGCTGGGTTAACTGTTTTAGTTGTCGCCCTCCCTGGAAAGTTCACCGGCCCAACGTCAAGGCAGGAAGGCTCGCATCCGCAAGACGCCCCGCGATCGCTGGGCCTGGCCATACCGGGCTGCGCGACCTGATCGAGCACGTACATGACGGCCACGTGATCCGGATGCGGTAACCGTGGGTGGGGCTGAGCGTGCGAAGCCCAACGGTGATAAGGGCTATGCAGGTACGTCAATGTTGGGCTTCGCAAGCTCAGCCCAACCGACCAACTGCAAAGCCCAACGGCGTCATCTGATAACCCTGAGACCCTATAACGACCCGCCTGTCCGTGGCCTCGCCAGAGCTCCTTTCTCCCGCCATTGTGTTGGGCTTCGCGGTGCTCAGCACCAAGCTAGGTCGCCCACCAAAACCCACCTCACCACCAGCCTGGGGGCATCCGTCATCTGAAGTCGGGGATTTATGGGCCCCCTAAGCGGGGATTCTAAATATCGTGGTCCTGCGCAATGCCCTTGTAGATGATGCTGGACACGTTGCGGATCACCTCGCCGCGTGAACGGATCCAGGTCGTGTAGTTAGGGGCACTCTGCTCTTTCTCGATGATGCCGATCACAGTATAGGGGTAACGCCTGCCGTCCTGGCCTTTGACATTCAGAATTCCCATGTCACCGCACAGGCGCGCGGTGCTGCCGGTCTTGTTATACACCTGGGTGTCTTGCGGAACACCGGGGACGCCCATGTAGATCCGGTCGGGTCCCGGCAATGCCATCAGGCGTTTGATCTCCCGGGCACCGGCGATGTCTTCCTTCCAGACCGCATACAGGAAGCGACTGTAGTCGTGGAGGGAAGCCTTGTTGCGGTAAGTCCGCCCATTGGGTGGTATGTACTCGACGAGCTGCGTCCCCCGGAAGATGCCAGGATAATTCCGTTTCAGTATCCGTTCGACCGCCTGCGGCCCGCCCACCTGGCGCATCACCCAATTGGTGGCGGCATTGTTCGAGTGCTGAATCATCAGCTCCAGGTGCCGGCGGCTGTCGCTGCCGTAAACCAGCTCACCCTGCTCGACCTTGTGAAAAAAAGCCACGGCAATAAAAGGCTTCACCAGGCTGGCGGTCTGGAACTGCTCGTCCTCGTTGATGGTAACCAGCTTTTCGCCGGTGGTGAAATCATACACCGACCAGCCGGTACGCTCGTCGGGCGCGATTTTGCCTTCCTGGCGCAGGCGCTTGATGTAGTCTTCGACCGCCGCCTCGAGGTCGCGTATCTCCCGGCTGCGTTCGCTTGTTGTCATCTTGTCGCGGGAAACTTTCGGCACGCTGAGCGAGGCGAAAGACACTTGCCGGGCGCCATGAGCCTCGACCACCGCCCAGTCCCGCGAGCGCATCGGACTGGCGGCCTCCAGGCCGCGGGATTGCAGCAGGCGGGTATGGGCTGCCGCGACCCGCGTTGCCCCCGCGCTGTCACCATTACGCGCGTACACCAGACCGAACAGATCGCCCCTGGCAACCACCTTGAGACGCTTCGCCACCGCTGGCCCCAGCACCCCGGCTACTCGATCGCGGTAGTCCTGGACGCCCGCGAGGTTTCGCGACCAGACATAGGAAACGTCGTAGCCATGCGCGCCAGCCGTCGCGGACGACATCGCGGCCAGACCTAGCAGTGCCGCAAACATGTATGGGAAGGACCTGCCAATGGCTCGACACATGACTCGCACCCCCACGAATTCGTGTTATCACTCAGGCTATTAGCTAGCCATTCTACAGTAGTCTCGCAGCAACACACAAGGGCAACGGAAAGAAACCTCTGATGCGCCAGCACACCGCTTCCGGCAAGAAGAAGTCGGAACCCGGCTCGATATCGCTGCCCAGCTGTTCCAGGAGACTGTCGGACCTGGGGCTGATCTACTGCGCCATCATGTTTATGGGTATTGTGCACATCCAGTGGCGATTCCGTATTGATGTACATCTGAGGAGAATAGCCGTAGCTATTTGACGAAAAGGATCGGGAAAATGGGGCGCTCTCCCACCGGCGCAGTAGATCAGCCCCAAGTCCGACAGCCTCCTAGGGCGTATCGAAGGCCTGAGCGTCAGTATAGTCGCAGGAATATGTCTTCCATTCCTCAGAACCTGAAGGCCCGTCAGCTCAACGTAACACTGACCTCAATACCTCCGCCTGCGCCTGATTCCAGTCAGCGACGGCATCATGATGGATGCCCTGTTGGTACAGTTCGTAGGCGCGCTGCTCGATGGCCCCGCGGTGACGGCTGACCAGATCCTCGCAGCAACCGTGAAAAGCCTCCCAGGCCGGCACAGCCCCGGGGCGTGCTGCGTTAATCAAGTTAATGGCGGCCTCTGGTGAATAACCCTGGATCAACACAAGGTAGGCCAATACCGTCAAGGGGCTGCGCCCCAGGCCCGCCGTGCAGTGAACATAGACACGGTGCCCTTGCGCCCTGAGCGCCGCCAGCTCAGTGACTGCCCGGGGTAGACACCTGCGCATATCGGCAATGTCGAAATCACGCATGGAGCAGCGCGTCATGGTCAGCCCCTGCCTTGCAGCGGCGCTGCACATCTGCCTGTAGTCGATGCCCCAGTAGGCAAGACAATCGGCGTGCTGCAGGGATAATACCGCCGAGACCTGCGCGCCACCGGCCAGCGTCTTGAAATCATCCGGCCGCATGGGACAGCTTCCGATCACTATCTCCGGCGTAACTTCACCCCAATTTAATGACCATGTCCACATCTGTCTAATGGCTAGTGTAAACGCAAGCGCGCCGACTTGTGACCTACTAAAATCAGGTGACTGGCGTACTCATTTGGGGATCCATATGAGCCAGATCGTGCAACGCTATGCCCGTAACGCGCGTGGCCGTGATTTCGTCGTCGGCGACATTCACGGCTGCTTCGACCAGCTGCGCCGGGCACTCGACGCTGTGGCTTTCATCCCGGAGACCGACCGCCTGTTTTCCGTCGGCGACCTCATCGATCGTGGTACCCAGTCCACTGAGGCGCTGGGGTGGCTGGCGAGACCCTGGTTTCATGCCTGTATCGGCAACCATGAGGATATGGCGCTGCGATCGCTGGATGACGACAACCTCCTGCTCGGCTGGACACTGCTCAACGGTGGTGAATGGTGGGTGGCACTGGATACGGCGACGCAGAGCCAATACATCTCCGCCTTCCGGCAAATGCCGTTAGCCATGGAAATCGAAACCGCCCGGGGACGCGTTGGCATCGTGCACGCAGACATACCCGAACAGATAACCTGGCAGACATTCCTCGAAGCCCTGGAATCCGGTAACGCCGCTGCGCGCGAAATTGCACTGTGGAGCCGGCTACGCGCAGCCGGCCTGGTCGCCGGTCCGGTCGAAGGCATCGACAGGGCCGTTTGCGGGCATTCCATCACGCCAGATCGCCAGATTCACATCTACGCGAACGTCTGGTTTATCGATACCGGTGCATTTCTGTCCGATACACAAGGCGGGCACCTGACCGTTCTGACACTGGACAGTCTTTTCTGCGACAGCGACTCCATCGCCCCGAGCCCGGATGAGGCCCCATGAAGACCGGCAGCCAGGCCAACACCTCGGGGTGCGCGGAGGAAAGGCAGACCATAAGCGGCCAGGGCCTGGACTGACGCACCGGCTGAAACGAGGCGTCCCGGGCGACATTGAACGCGCGCGACGCCCCACGAAGGACAATGCGCGCCTGGATTCCGCCTTACCGGGCTTACTGCTTTACCCCGTCCAGACTGACGACCGGCTCGCTGCCCGCCACCTCCGCACTGTGCACCGCGCCCCGCGGTACCGCCAGTGCATCGCCGGCTTTCAGAGTGACGCTCTCCCCTTCCAGCCGCAGCACAAACTGCCCGGACACTACGGCATCCATCTTGTCCACGTCGTGGGTATGATCCGGGAAATAAGTTCCGGGCGGATAAACATAGCGCGTGACACGATAGCCGCTGCTTTCCAGTTTCTTACGCAGCGACGACTCAGTCAGTTCCCCGTCGGCTTCTGAATTCCAGTGTTCCACCCGTAGTGCCATGTCTCTAGTCGCGTTTAAACCGTAGGTTGGGCTGAGCCTGCGAAGCCCAACGACGATAAAGGCCATCAGGCACCGCAATGTTGGATTTCACTTACGTTCAGTCCAAGCTACAAACTGCCAGAAAGTTGCTATGAGCACAATCTCCATTCATGTGATTCCTACACCGGTTAAGCGCCGGTGGCTTCGCGTTACGACTGCAAGCTGGATTGATAGGCCAGCCGCCCGCTTAAAAACGGTAGGTTGAGCTGAGCGCGCGAAGCCCAACATTGAGGTGGCGTCAGCTGATAACCGTGACAGCTTTATTACCCGGTCATCTGGCGCCTCGCTACAAGGCGCTTCTGCCGCCCCGGAATACCGTTTGCATTCATAGACAAAAGCTTCATTATGGTATTTCCCTCCTGTTCTTGCTGCTGGAAGTTCGCCATGAGCAAAATGTCCATTCTTCATGCGTCATTATTGACCGCGGGCATGCTGAGCGCCGCAGCCTGCTCACAGCAACAACCGCAGACATTAATAACCGTTGCAGACGCCCGAATCAACAGCGCCCAACTCGTCGACACCGGCGAAGCCGGTGACTCAGTGGGCGACATACTCATATTCGATCAGCCGCTCCTGGACGAACAGCGCAAGACCATCGGCAACAACAGCGGCACCTGCCTGCGTACACGCGTTGCACACAGCTTCCAGTGCCAATGGACGCTGACATTTGAACAGGGCAGCATCCAGGTTGCCGGGCGCGAATTCGACCAGGGCGCATCGTCCATCAGCATTGTCGGCGGCACTGGCAGGTACGCGGGTATTTCCGGGGACATGCAGTCTGTCAACAATAACGACGGCACCTTTACGCAGACCTTACGTTACTGGATCAACTAGGAGACTGTCGGCCCTTTCCAAAACAGCCCCCCCGCCGCATCATGGTGACGTGATACAAGAAACGCATAGCAGGTTCCCGTTGCTGCTGGCCGCCGAGCCCGCGGGTATCATCGAGGCCGTGCTGGCGACCGATCGACGCGTGCTGCTCATCGGTCAGCCGGGGATCGGCAAGTCGACGCTGGTCAACGCTCTGGCCGGGGAGCTCGGTCGGGCCAGGCGCGCGTGCTGGTGCATCGGTGCCGATCCCGGCTCGCCGCTGTTTGGTGTGCCGGGTGCGGCGTGCCTGGGCCGTTGGAACGGGGCAGGCTGGGCGCTGGCGGGCATCGAGGCGCTTTGCACGCTGGATGCGGGCCGCTTTCGCCTGCCGCTGGTCTCTGCCGTCGCGCGCCTCGCGCCGCCGGTAACCTCGAGGATGGTGCTGGTGGACGGTCCGGGCGTGGTGCGCGGCATCGCGGGGGCGGAGCTGCTGCCGGCCATCATCCAGGCGACGGGCATCGAGGTCGTGCTGGCGCTGACCCGAGAAGGCCGCCCGGCGCCGCTTGAGCAGGAGCTGCTGGCGCTGCCGGTGCAGACCTTTGCCGTGCAGTCGGCCAGCGAGGCGCAGCGCCCCGGCAAGCGGGTTCGGGGGCGGCAGCGCACCGCCTTGTGGGATGCGTATCTGACCAATGCCGAGGAACGCCACCTGGTGCTCGCGCAGTTGCGGATCGTCGGTACGCCGCCCCCACTGGACGCCGCCGGTGCCTGGTCGGGACGGCAGATCGCACTGCTGGACGGGGAGCGCACCCTGGCCATGGGTGAAGTCACGTCACTGGACAGTGGAATCCTGCGTGCCCGACTGCCGGCGGCAGCGGGGCACGCCGCGACATTGCTGGTGCGTGACGCCGCGCGTGCCGCGGATGGTCGCCTCGGCACGCGCGCCCGCTTCGCCGCAGACCGGCTCGACTATCTCCCGCCACCGGACATCGCGCCCCGGCTACCCACCGGCAGCAACGGCGGGCCCCGGGTGCTGGCCCGCGTCGGCATGCTGAACCTGAACCTGATCAACGGCGTGTTTGGCGATCCCCTGCTGCATGTACGCCTGCGCCATGCGCGGCGCAGCCTGCTGTTTGATCTCGGCGAGGGGTCGCGGCTGCCGGCCCGTGTCGCGCACCAGGTCTCGGATGTCTTTATCACCCATACCCATATCGATCACATCGCCGGCTTCCTCTGGCTGCTGCGCTCGCGCATCGGCGACTTCCCGCCGTGCCGCCTGTACGGACCACCGGGGCTGGCGGCGAACATCGACGGGCTCACCCGCGGCATCCTGTGGGACCGCGTCGAAGACCGCGGACCATGCTTCGAGGTGATTGAACTGCACGGCCAGCGGCTGCAGCCCTTCCGGGTGCAGGCCGGCCGGCCCGGTTGCAAGGCGCTCGCTGAACAGCCGGCGCCCGACGGACTGTTGCTCTCGGAGCCCGGCTTTCGCGTACGCGCGACCACTCTGGAGCACGTGTCACCGGTGCTCGCCTTCGCCCTGGAGCCTGCGCAGCAGATCAACGTGCGCAGGGACCGCCTGGCGGCGCGGGGGCTCGCGCCCGGACCCTGGCTGGGCGAGCTGAAGCGCCGGCTGCGGGCCGGGCAGCTTGAAGCCAGCGTTGAGCTACCCGACGGGCGCACTGCGTCCACCGCGGCGCTCGCCGCCGAGCTCGTTCTCATCAGCCCGGGCAAGAAGCTGGTCTACGCCACAGATTTCAGCGACAGCGCGGAAAACCGCCAGCAGCTGATCGGCCTGGCCCGCGGCGCCCACACCCTGTTCTGCGAAGCCACGTTTCTGGAAGCGGACGCCGCGCAGGCCGCGCGGACCGCCCACCTGACCACGCGCGCCTGTGCCGAGATTGCCGCGGCGGCCGGTGTTGCTCGGCTGGTGCCGTTTCATTTCTCGCGGCGCTACGAAGACGATCCGGCGCGGATCTACGCGGAGATCGCCGCGATCTGCTCGGCGGTGGCGATCCCGAAATCGATGACGGTATTCGGAACAGACGAGGATGCCCTTGATTGAGGAACCCGTCCTGTAACGTCCACGGTCACACGGTATAAGCGACCGGCAGAGTTTCACAAACGCGCTGGCATTACCTTCGGTTCCCCCAGTCGTCCGTTCGCCAAGAACGCAACGCTGTGACTCCGGGAGACAGTCGGAAGGCGAAGCGCCACCCCGTGGGTCGCTGTTACGCCCTGGGCAACGAGTTGCGCGCCGGGTGTTGGTTACAGCCCAACTGACCAGCTCGCCGGAGCGTGCGGGCGCCCAACGGGAACGCCGGCAAGTGGCCAGGAATCAATGCGCTACGACCGCTTTGCGACGTCTCTACCGATTTGGCACGAGACCTGCTCCACTCTCCCCGGAAACAGAAAGGACCCAAGGGCTTCAGGCTATGAATGCGGCTTCGCCGGCCGCGGCAATTCATTGGGGCACACAACCATGACCAAACTGATCCATATCACGCTGATGGTGCTCGCGGTAATCGCTGTCGCTGTCGGCGATGTATTCCTGAAGAAGGCCGCACTGGCAGGCGGCTTCACCCGGGCCATGACCAGCCCGTGGATGGCGGCGGCGATTGTGCTGTATCTGTACCAGATCATTTTCTTTACCTACGCATTCCTGACCGGCTGGCAACTGAGCGTGATAGGCAGCATGCAGACGGTACTGTATGCGCTCATCATCCTCGCAGCCGGAGTGCTGTATTTCAATGAATCCCTGAGCACGGGACAGGGCATTGGCGTTGCCATGGCGTTTGCGGGCGTTGTGCTGATGAATCTGGAACCGTAGTGAAGGTCCCGCTGGACAGTCTTTGCCACGCAAACACAGCTGCCATAGCTCAGAGTTGCTCCGACAGAACCTGTCAGATACGGTCTGACCTTCCCTGATAAACCCAATCATTGCATAAATGTAGGTTGGGCTGAGGCACGAAGCCCAACGCCAGACTGCTGATCGTTGGGCTTCGCTGTGCTCAGCGCCAACCTACGCACGCGTGCTGGATGTCACCCGATGTGAATTCCACCAACAGGGCCGTTACGCGCCAGGTAACCTGTAGACAACAGGGTTCGGTCGAATCCCGGCGCGTTTATTATGCAACTGTCAGGTAAACAATCTGCTTAGGCCGGTCCGGCGCCAATACAGCACTGGGCGTTGCCGGAGCCATTGCTGGACCAGGATGAGTTTACGGCCATCGTCCGGCTTCATTTGAAGAGTCGCTGCATTAACCCTAATAACGGTGACAATGTTTTCCCTGTCTCCGGTAAGCACCCCGGTTCTGTGCTTTCGAACTCATTCACCTTCCAAGGGGAGCTCATGCGGGCGCCTGCTTCGCGGGATTCGAGACGCACACGCGGCAGCACAAGCGGTCCGCTCCTACCCACGACGAGCGCGACATTCTCAAGACCGCCTGGCAGCTCTTCCTCAGTGATAGGCTGCCGAAAAAGCCGGTCCGGCTCGTTGGCGTGGGCATCAGTGGTTGGGAGGAGAGTCAGTGCACCCAGGCCGACCTCTTCGATCAACCCGCACGCAAGGAATCGAACCAGCGGCTATTACAGACGATCGATGCTGTCACCGAAAAATTCGGCAAAGGTGTGCTGCAGGTGGGTGTGTCGCGTAAACAGGGTAAATGAGGCAAGCAGCCGCAACAGGTTTCTGGAATTCATCTGTAGGGGCGCGCCGTCCCTCGGCGCGAATCACGGCCAGGCGCCCTGAAGCGCATATAAGGCTGCTCCCACAGCGAGATTTTTGCAATGAATGGTTAACCCTTCAGCGCATCGAGGCTGACCACCGCTTAGACGGAAAAAGGCATGCCTTTGGCTGTTGTTATCTCATCGATCCCCGTTTGTATTGCCAGCAGGGCGAGTGAGGAAACCAAAGGCCAGCAGTAATGGATTACTCGAAAACGCTGCCGGTTTATCGCACAGACGAAGGAATCAGGTCACCCGGTCCCAGACAGTCAGGGAAGCAGCTCACGTTGCGCCAATCGCTGCCGCTCGACACCGGCCACAACAAACGTTTGTCGATCATGTCGCCCACCCAGTCGGTGAAGCGAACATTTTCCGCTGAGTGTTCCTTGTAGAAGCTGTCGTCGGCGAATAGCGTGTGGTCGGTACCCGCCCCAATGTAGAAGCGATAGTTGGGGGCAAGCGCGCTAAGCCTCATATAGGTACGGGCTTTGAGACTCCATTCCAGAGCTGTGGCCAGCAGAAACTTCGGGTCGTTCCAGCGTTCCGGAAACTCGCGCTGTTTTGTGACGTTATAGTAAAAAATTTGCGCTGCATCCCAGGCCCGCGTGTACTGACCGATGCGGGTGCGCGGATAGCGCCACGCGAGCGTCGTGTATGTCGAAACCGCCAGCGCGTCAGATCCGCTGGCAAACGCGCCGAGCAGGAAATCCGGAATGTTCTGTTCGACACCCCAGACGCCACCACTGACGGCATGGCCACCGATGGCACGGTTGTAAAAGTCCTCAGATATTACGCCGTTGGCAGAATCAGCTAACAGATAGGTGCGCGTATGTCGCGGCAGTACCTCCTTGAAGGCGGGGAGTGCCAACAGCGCACCATAGCCACCTGCGCTGCCGCCGGCGATCACCAGTTTATCCGGTGCGTCGCCGATGTCGGTCTGGTAATACTTCGTCAGCCACTCCAGGACAGCGACAAAGTTATCGAAACCTCTATGGTGAATCATCCACGCCACTGT
The DNA here is from genome assembly GCA_963814945.1 of uncultured Gammaproteobacteria bacterium. Lineage (GTDB taxonomy): Bacteria > Pseudomonadota > Gammaproteobacteria > DSM-19610 > DSM-19610 > Thiogranum. The sequence continues at coordinate 159,205 of CAWFEQ010000009.1, read as the reverse complement.
CGTCCCGTCGGCGGCCGTGTAGGCATATTGCGTGTCCTTCGAGCCCCAATGGACATCACCGGTGCAATACGGGACAAACACCTGGGTGAAGTCGCTGAACGGATTGTCCGGTTGATCGAGGTCGCCAATACCACCGGTCATCTCGAGCGATTCCACTGTCTCGTCGACTGCAAGCGTATAGACGGCATCGCCGGCCAATGCCGAGCCGATACAGGTATTCGGGTCCCAGCACGCGCCGCCACCGCCGAGCGCGATCAGCAGCTTGTGTGGGTCGCCTTTACGAATAAAGAACGAGAAACTCGTGTCAGCGGGGACGATTCCACCCGGTGTGACCACCGGCCCACCCGAACAACTCGGTGAACGCATCTGCCCGTCGTGGTCGACAAATGGCTCCGACGCGTCCACCTGTTCCCAGGCTGGTTGGGCCCAGGCCTGCGCAGTGCACACTGCGACAAGGAGCAGTGAACAAAACACCCATCGTGTCAGTTGCCACATCTTCAGCTGTCCCTGTTGTACGGTGTTGTGAATTGAAGTGTCGTTACCCTGGCTCCCCGGAAAACAGAGGTCGGAACGGATCAGGACTGTTCCCGGGACGCCTATTGAGACGCCTTATGAACCGATCGGGGTAGAGGAAGGATAGACAGCGTTTACGCTAATGTCCACGGTCAGCAAACAGTCGTTCGCCTTGCCAGCGTTGTCCGGAAAACGCAACAGGCGCGCCGATGCGCGCCAGAAGACGTTTATCGGATGAGCGTCACAAACCATATCCCTTCTGATTCAGTCGCTTGAACCAGCGAGAGTCCGTGCAAGCTTTGTCACACAACGCCTCATCGGGATGTCAGCCTTTTTCACGTCATGCTTATTGGACGGCAGCCAGTCTGATCCCTCGACAGTCACTCAGTGGACGCTGGCGCCACAACACTTCTTGTACTTCTTGCCACTGCCACATGGGCACGGGTCGTTGCGTCCGATCTTCAGACTGCGCGCCGGGGTGCGTTCTGCCGCACGCTGCTCCTGCAATGCCTCTGATATCGACCGGCCAAGCTGGGCATAACTGGCCGTGGCATCGGGCAGAACGCTGAGCATGTCATCGCACATCACCTCGAGACTCTTACCCTTCCTTTCGACCTCGGCATGAAATGCCTCAGCGAGCTGCCGGCTGGCAAAGAAACTCAGCACCATCAGCATCGAGCCCAGCTCATCGCTAAGCGCGTCGGGTGTGTATTCGTCCCAGAGATCGGACAGCCAGTCGTGTCCCTGGACAAAACCTCGCACCCATTGACTGAGCGGTGCGTCCTCGTCCAGATTGCGGGACGCGTCGTCGCGCATATCGCATCCCGCCGGCAACGCAGGGGAACCCTCATACACCTGGCCATTAATCTGATTGTACAGCGCCATCAGCACTGGCAGTATCTCCTGGGCCTCCTCCAGGGTTGCATAGGCCGCGTCCTGCTCATCAAAAATCAGCGGTATCCACTCTGAGGGTCGAATCATCTCGGGCGAGCAACTCACGGCAAACAAGAACCCGGCGCATTCAGCGTAGCTCATGGTGCCACCGGGCCGTTGCGGCGCTGCGAGGAAGTCGGCCAGTCGCTCGACCATGGCAGGAGTAAAAGACGGTAGCTGGTTCATGGGCGGTTCACGGCATCCTTATCGACATGACATCCGGCATCAAGGAGTATAGCCAGGCTAAGTGACTTAAGGGGACGAAGGAGACCAGGGGTCAGAGCATTTTATCCATAGCCTTGCGCCAGGCCGGCGCCGGCAGGACCGTGGACGCCATCGACTCCTCGACGCGGACTGGCCGCGGGAGGTCTCCCGAGTCCTGCTAACCTACCGCCTGGACGTCAACGATTACCGGGGCACGCGCAGCCCCCAGCTTGTGGTGGAGCAGGTAGTGCCGGCGGTGATGGGGGCACGAGCGATGCCCGGGGGAAGCGGCCTTTAGGTCCAGAGGGAACGCCTCGTCTCTGCCCTGGATCGCTGCAGAGTTCCGGCCGCCAGCCTCCCAAGACAAGCCGCCATATCTCTTAGCCCGACGTCGTCGACTCGTGCCAGCTCGTGCCTGCCCACCGCGCCGGCCCATGACGCACTTGCTTCGTTGAGGTACCCGTTACTGATGGCGAAGACCATAAGTGCCGCCAGGCTGTTCAGCTTCAGCTTCCGCATGAGCCGTGCTCTATGCTTCTCCACTGTCCTGGGGCTGATGAACAGCTCCTTGGCAATCTGCTTGCTGGTCTGACCCGTGCTCACCAGCCGTAGAACCTGACGCTCCCGCTGCGACAGGTGGGGCGCCGGCACGGTGGCACCGCCTGGCTCAGGGTCCACGAAGGAAGCACCAACGGCATACTCAGCCACCTGGGGGCTCACGTAGGTGTGTCCTTCCAGCACAAGGTGCATGGCGGCGATCAGCTCGGGGATAGCGGCCTCCTTCAGAACATAGGCATCGGCACCTGCCCGCAGGATGGAGGCAACATGGCTCTTCGATCTACTACCCGAGAATATTGATACCTTGGTGACAGGCCGCCGCTGCTTGATCTTGCTGACCGCGTCCACCGCAGAGGATCCGCTGCTGGCCAGATCCATAATGACGAGGCCCGGCGACAGGTCGCTGGCAGCCTGCACCGCGGTCGGCGCGTCCAATGCCTCGCCCGCCAGGTTAAACTCCGGCAGGTCGGACAGCACCGCCCGCAGCCCGGTCCTCACGATTTCATGCTCATCCACCACTAGCACACGTGTACTGGCAGGCACCGACATCAGTCTCCTCCCTTCCGCTACCGGGCTTGAGGCTTGCGCGTCGTTCCGGCAGCGATTAAGTGCTCCCCACAAGAGCTTAAAATTAATTCTGTTCCCGATTATCCGCCATAGGTACTTCCCCTAATACAATCAGCCAGGAAGCCACCGAATCGACGCTCCGGGACGCGTCGGCCAGTTTGGTCAAGCCTTCGCAGGCTATCAAGCGTTTACAAATAGGGTAGTTATACCCACAGACACCGCGGCACCGCGACCCTATGTTGTTTAGACGAAGATCGTTGCGGTGCGCGGGGATCCGTCCGGACCCTTCAGTGCACTGGGCACTTCAGGGACGGCGCAAGTAAGAACAGGACGTGTGGATTCCTGAACACTGGAATCTGAGCAACGGAATACAAAGAACCAAAGAGGCGAATGCCTTTGTCGAGCAAACTCTGGAGAGGAGGAATCAAGATGACGCTTACCAGGAGATCGTTGGCCGTGACCGCCGCCGTGGCGGCGGCCTTCACAGGTGTGGCCCAGGCCGCACAGTCGCCGCAGACACCGCTGCCCGGCAGCGCCATACCCCAGTTCGTCAGCCAGTTGCCAACTCTGGCCACACAGATGGGACAGAACAACACGATACAGACGGTGGTCGCGGACACGAACCAACTGACGTTCAGCATGTGTGAGTTCGACGCGAAGATGCTACCGGTGGGCACACTCGCACCTGGGGTGCAGCCGACAACCAAGGTCTGGGGGTATATCGACGGCACTTGCCCGACAGCCACAGATCCAGCCGCAGATACTTACATCGGCCCCGTGGTGGTGGCAACGCGGGGAACCCCCACGGAGATCAACTACGTCAATGACCTGGGTGATACGGCCTCGTCCCTGGTGTCCGCCTACACATTCAGCACCGACCTGACCCTGCACTGGGCCGATCCGCTCGGGACTCTCACCGGGCAATCCGAGTCGAATGCATGCAACCACATGGGTGGGGTGCCGGACTTCGGAAGCGCGTGCGCCGAGAACTATGTCGGCCCGATACCGGCGGTGCCCCATCTGCACGGTGCCGAGGACCCGCCCGTGGTGGACGGCGGTCCTGATGCCTGGTTCACCAGCGACGGACTCGAGCACGGGCACGCCTACTACACGAAGAACCCGACCGATCCGCCGAACACGGCGGTCTACCGCTATCCCAACAGCCAGGAAGCGGCGCCCATCTGGTTCCACGACCACACCCTCGGGGCTACTCGCCTCAACGTGTATGCCGGGCTGGCGGGCGCTTATTTCATCCAGGATCTAAGCAACCCGCCGCCCGACACCCTGCAGCCGCTGACCGAGGTCATCCCCTTAGTGCTCCAGGACCGCATGTTCGACACCAACGGCCAGCTCCTGTTTCCGGCTGATAGCCTGGGCGGCGTGCTGTGGACGCCCAACCCGGACCACCCTTACTGGGTGCCGGAGTTCGTGGGCGACACCATCGCGGTCAACGGTAAGGTCTGGCCATTTGTCAACGTGGACGCCAAGCGCTATCGCTTCCTCCTCCTGAACGGCTCCAACGCCCGCACCTACCAGCTGTTTTTGCCGATGCCTGGCGGCGGAAATATTCCCCTGTACGTCATCGGCAACGACGGCGGCTACCTCGATGCGCCAGTCGCAGTCAATAAGCTGACGATGATGCCCGGCGAGCGTTACGAGGTGATCATTGACTTCGGCGGCGTCCCCAACACGAACCTGGTCCTCAAGAACACGGGCAGGACACCCTTTCCGAAGGGTGCACCGCCCCAAGGGGCCACCCTGGGTAAGATCGTGCAGTTCCGGGTAGGGGTGGTGCCGGCCGGTGGCGATGCCAGCTACGATCCGGCACTCGGCAACCCGTTGCGCACCAATAATCCCATGGTGCGTCTGACGAACCCGGCTACAGGGACGCTGGCGGCAGGCGTGACCCCGGCGGTCACCCGCGAGCTTACCCTGAACGAGGTGCTGGCTCCGGCCTCCACGGCTATCGATCCGGTGACCGGCGTGACGACCAACTATCCCGGCGGTCCGCTGGAGATCCTGGTGAACAACACCAAGTGGGATGGCACGTCCTCGGACACGACCATGTTCCCCGAGGGTATTCGGCCGGACTTCACGCCGGTGACGCTGCCCGGCAGCACGATCACGGAGTACTACTCCGAGCGGCCAGAGGAGGGTACGACGGAGGTCTGGGAGCTCGTCAACCTGACAGCCGATGCACACCCCATCCACACGCACCTGACGGACTTCCAGATCCTGAATCGTCAAAACTTTGACACTAATAAATACAACGCCGCCTACAATGCGGCCTTCCCTGGTGGGCTCTACATCCCCGCCTACGGCCCTCCGCTCAACTACAATACCGGGAACCCACTCGCTCTGGGTGGCAACCCGGCCGTGACGCCGTTCCTGCAGGGCCCGGTGCAGCCGCCCGGCGCCTATGAGACGGGCTGGAAGGACACGGTCATTGCCCCCCCGGGGCAGGTAACTCGAATCGTGGTCCGCTACTCGCCCAATGATTCGCCGGTCGTCAGCGGCAACTCCGCTCCCTTCCCGTTCAATCCGAAGGCGCTGGACCATGGGTACGTGTGGCACTGCCACATCATCGACCACGAGGACAACGAGATGATGCGGCCGCTGCAGGTGCAGCCGGATCCCGCCGCAATTCGGACCTACGTACAGGGTACGGACTACTAGCAGGCACTAGGGACTCGATGGCCCGTCCGAGAGGGCGGGTCATCGCGGTCATCAGAACAGGCGGCCTTTGCCGGATGACCGGTAAAGGCCGCTTCGGCGTATTCTTTGACCGTGTCTCGTGGCGGCCCGTCACCGGGCAAGCTGACCTGGAGGAACTACATGTATTTGAAAGCACAAGTAACGACCCTGGGCCTCGGTCTCCTGCTGACCGGCACTGCGCTGGCCGCGGGCGAGCCGCCCTCCCTGCAAGATCAGAACGACAAGGCGAGCTACGTCATTGGCTACCAGTACGGTGCAAACCTGCTGAGTCAGGGCGTGCACGTCAATCCGGAAGCGTTCCTGTCCGGGCTGACGCAGGCGCAGGAGGGAAAGCCCTCAGCGGTCAGCTCCGAGGAGACCAAGGCGGTGCACCGCGGGCTGCAGATGCAGCTCATGACCTACCGTCACCAGCAGTACCTGAAGCAGGCCGAGAAGAACCTGGAGGCGGGCAAGGCGTTCCTCGCCGAGAACGCTAAAAAGGAAGGAGTAAAGACCCTCCCCGACGGGCTGCAGTATAAGGTCATCAAGGAGGGGACTGGGCCGGTCCCTAAGGAGAGCGACACGGTCACCGTCAACTACCGCGGCACCCTGATCGACGGTACCCAGTTTGACAGCTCCTACGCCCGCGGGCGGCCGGAGACCATCGATGTGAGCGCCGCCATAGATGGCTGGAAGGAGGCGCTGCAGCTCATGAAGGTGGGGTCCAAGTGGGAGCTGTTCGTGCCGACCGATCTCGCGTACGGCCAAGAGGAAATGCGACGCATACCCCCCAACAGCACACTCATCTTCGAGCTGGAGCTGCTGTCGATCGGCATGCCCCCGGCACCCGGGGCCGCGCCGTCCGCGCATTGAGCCGTGACAGGCATGGCCGCCGAGGCTGTAGGCCGCAAGCGCAATGCCAGGGTTTTCAGGCGCAGGTCATACAGAGGGCGCCCTGTCGGAGCCGACCGTGCGTCGGTGCCAGCATCGGATGCGCCGCCTGGCGGCGTGCGGTGCCCCTGGGACGGCGAGCAACTGGATTAGCCGCAGGAGCAGGGCGCCAATGAAAACGGCGACCCGGAGGCCGCCGCCGAAATGCCGTATATTGCGACCAGCTCCGGCCATTGAAAGAGACCTCACATCAGCGGATATATTCAGGACACGGCGTGCCGCTGTCTTGATGAAGTTTCCTGACCAATTGCGTGGAAATGCCGACCGCCCAGCCATGATCCTTGTCTCGTAGCTCTCCGACTGCGGGGATGGGTTTTGCCTCTTTGCTTAAATTGTCAGTCGACGGTCGGCTTGCCTGAGCATGCACCAACCCATTGCGATACCGCATCAGTTCTCCAGGCTGCGATAAATCAAGCTGCAGTTTTATTGGTATCACCTTGTCTTGGTATAATCCAGCTGGTACCTCTTTCCATTTCTGTTTCAGGCCACGCTTGTTGCCCGGGGGAAAGTGGTCGTTCACACGATCTATTCCCAGACCACGAGACTGCACCAGATCCCGCGTCCATTCGAAAATGTACGAGTCCAAGAAGCACGCGGAGAACACGATCTCTCGCCGAACGGCGTGTTCGTCTGAACCGCCTGCTTCTCTTAGCGCATCCTCGTACCAGAACTTAGCAAAACTAGCAGCTAGCGAAATCGTGGCTGGGTATGTGGCCACTGAAAAGTGAGCGGGTTCAGCGTCTACTCGGTGGTCTGTCATCGTAGTTCTCGGCGGGCGCGTTGAAGAAAACGACGCCCGGCAAACCCAACAGCCGGCCGACGCTCGACGACCGAGGCCACCGGATTGCACGTTACGGGGTGGCCTGGTGGTGGTCAATCCGCGCCTCTTTCGCTTGCCTTTAGTTCCCCAGCGGCGCCGGCCGACGTAATCAGACCTTACCTAACTGTCTGAAATAACGGTAACAGCTATCTTTCTGTCAGGGCGGGGCCCATCAAATTCACAAAGAAAAATATTCTGCCAGGTCGACAACCCCAGCTTGCCGTCGATAATCGGCACCGTTTCCGAGGGACCGACCAGGCCGGCTTTCAGATGCGCGTCGCCGTTGCCATCCTGCTGGTCGTGCAGCCAGACACCTTTGGGAATGAGCTTGCGCAGGAAATTGACGACATCCGTCTGCACACTCTCATCCCAGTTCTCCTGGATCATCACGGCGGCGGTGGCGCCTTGTGCGTAAACGCTGACGATGCCATCGCGAACGCCACTGTCGCTGACAAGCTGTTTTACTTGCCCGGTGATATCAACCAGCGTTTCGCGTTTGTGAGTGGCAACGGTGATGATCTCTCGCACGTTGGAATCCTGACACATAAGGCAGCTCAAGGGGACGGAGAAAATATCATTAAGTCCCTCCGTCCGCGTTTTCCAGCAATAAGGTCACTTCGGCGGATACTCAGCATACACAGGTAGACCATCACCGGAACACGACCAGTCCGCGCGTGAATCCCAGAATATTCTCGCCGATGGTTGCATCGGTGGCTCGTTATTCAGCGAACCCGCCGGGATCAATACAGCGTCCAGTTCTGGTATCAGCCGCGGCATCGGACTGCCACACTGCGAACAAAAGCAGTTATGAAACCGCTTCGCTTCCGGCACGTTGTAACGCCGCAACAGATCTTCGCCCTGCAGCCAGCTGAGACTGCTTTGCGGTGTCACCAGCAGATTACTCGCATGCCCCGTACCCGTCGTCTTGCGACAACGCTGGCAGTGGCAATGATAAAACCGCTGTGCTTCACCGCTGATGGTGTATTGCACAGAACCGCACAGGCAGCTGCCCGTTAGAGCAAGATTTGCCATAGGTTGCTCCTTACCGGACGCGTTGTTGGTATCTTCTCCTGACCACCGCTATCCGAGGCTCTATTCCGGAGTCGGGCCTGTGCCCGGAGGCAATGCTGAGATCGAGATGGTAAGTACACTGCGCCGTCGCATACCTAGCATAGCATCTGGATCAGTTCAGATTGTTCAGCTTATCCGTGAGCTGGGCAATCAATGTCTCGGCCGGCTCCTGCGATTCCGGTGGAATAACTTCAAACAGATATTCGAGCTCATCCAGCGCAGCGTTGATCGAAGCATATGAATTCAGGTCTTTGACGCGTGCCGCAATTTCCTGAATGGTAATGTATGGATTTATTCCGCTCATGGCGTTCTTGACCTCTCAGATAGCAGGTGCATTCAATTGCTGATTTTCAGTGGTTTGACCGGTGCCTCCATCCAGCTGTCATCGTTTCGCCAGTCATAATCCGGATTATCGACATACAATTCAACTTCGTTGCCGTCAGGGTCTCTATTAGCAGTAACTCATGATGAGTGCGCCCACCGCTCAGCAAGGCAGCACGACCGCTGAAGATCGTACCGCTGAGACCCAGACCGACTGCCTCCGTGTAGAACTTCACAGACCTTTTGAGATCGCGAACATAAAATACCACATGCCTCAGATTTGTCATGGCCACCTCGCTGTGTTCCCGGTCTGCGTATATTCCGCCATGCAACCCGTCCTGGGCAATCACTGATGCCAACAACCGCCCTGTGGTGACTACGTAGTGATTCTCCCTGTTCTACCGACCCGTGCCGACTCCTGCCGTCCGCGACGAAGCCGTCCCAGGCGGCCTTGCCCGGGCAGCGAATCCGGCATACTCCACCAGCCAAAAGTCCGCGGCTTCGCCTTACGGCTGACAGCCCGAGCGATCAGCCAGCCGGCCGATCCAATCCATAGGTTGGGCTGAGCGCAGCGACGCCCGACGGCCTCACCTCATAATCCGGACATCCTGGCTGCACACCCAGCTGGCGTTTCATCACAGGTGATCTCGGCCGCAACCGTGTTGGGCATCGCGGTGCTCAGCACCAACCTACGTCGCTACCAGGCTGCCCAAATCAAACACCCGGCGAATACCGGATATCACGGGTAGTAAGGCAAGCGCCCAATACGGCGCCTGCAGACCGGCCTATTTTTCATGCAGCAGATTACCGCAGGGGCCAGAACTGCCGAGGCGCCAGGATGCGCTGCTGCTGAAACGCAAGTACAGTCTCCTCTAAATGATGTAATCTCCATCCCAGCACCAGCACCATCGATCCTTAGCGCAGCAGGCTCCATTGTGAAAGCAATTGCCATTTTTGTCGATGTACAAAACATTTATTACACCACTCGCCAGGCCTATGGCCGCCAGTTTGATTACCGAAAACTCTGGCAACGGATTAGTTCCGAAGGAGAGATTGTGTCTGCGACCGCTTATGCAATTCACCGTGGCGACGACAAACAACTCAAATTCCAGAATGCGCTCCGACAGATCGGCTTCAGGGTGAAACTCAAACCCTATATTCAGCGCAGTGACGGCTCCGCCAAGGGCGACTGGGACGTTGGTATGACAATTGACATTATGGACGCAGCCAAAGACGTTGATACCGTCGTATTGCTGTCTGGCGATGGAGACTTCGATCTCTTACTGGAAAAGATCAAGACGACCTATGCCGTCAGTGCGGAAGTCTATGGCGTGCCGGCACTCACAGCCAAGTCGCTTATCGATGCCGCCAGTATCTATCATCCTATAGAGGAAGATCTATTACTGTAGGCAGTATCGTCCAGGCGTGTAAGCCGACAGAAGGATTATCGTTTAATCCCTGCACCCCCGCATGAAGATATCAGCCAGCGTCGGATGTCGTCACCTCCGCCCGGCAGCGCGAATCGCGGCCAGGCACCCTAAGGGGCATAAATGGCCGCTCCCACAGCGGGATTCTTGCAATGATGGGGTTAAGTCAAGTGCCGGTCTTGCCCACCAGCTCGATACCCTGGCGGTGCAGGTACTCATCGTAGCTGCCGCTGAAATTGACAACGCCGTTCGGCGTCAGTTCGATGATGCGCGTTGCCAGCGAAGCTACAAACTCGCGGTCGTGGCTGACGAAGATCAGCGTGCCCGGATAGTTCTCCAGCGCGGTATTAAGCGACTCAATGGACTCCATGTCCAGGTGATTGGTCGGCTCGTCCATGACCAGGATGTTCGGCCGCTGCAGCATGAGCTTGCCGAACAACATGCGCCCCTGCTCTCCGCCGGACAGCACCTTGACCGATTTATTGAGTTCGTCCGACGCAAACAGCAACCGACCGAGCGTACCGCGGATCGCCTGTTCGTCGTCGCCGGACTGCTTCCACTGGCTCATCCAGTCGAACAGCGACATGTCGCTCGCGAAATCGAAGGCGTGGTCCTGGGCGAAATAGCCCATGTCGACATTTTCGGACCATTTTACAGTGCCTTTGTCGGGCGGCAATTCGCCGACCAGGCTTCGCAGCAGCGTGCTCTTACCGATGCCGTTCGGGCCGATCACAGCGACGCGCTCACCGACCTCGATCATCAGACTAAGATTGCTGAACAGCGGCGTCTCGCCATATCCCTTACTCAGGCCATCCGCTTCCAGCGCCAGACGGTAGAGTTTCTTGGTTTGATCGAAGCGGATAAAGGGGTTCACGCGGCTGGACGGCTTGACCTCGTCGAGCTTGATCTTTTCGATCTGTCTGGCGCGCGAGGTCGCCTGCTTGGCCTTGGAGGCGTTCGCGGAGAAACGGCTGACGAAAGACTGCAGATCGGCGATCTGCGCCTTCTTTTTCGCGTTGTCGGCATACAGGCGTTCCCGCGCCTGGATCGAGGCAGTCATGTAGTCATCGTAACCGCCGGGATAGACACGCAATTCGCCATAGTCCAGATCGGCCATGTGCGTGCACACGCTGTTCAGGAAGTGTCGGTCGTGAGAGATGATCACCATGGTGCTGTTACGCGCATTGAGCACGCCTTCCAGCCAGCGGATGGTGTTGATGTCCAGGTTGTTGGTGGGCTCGTCGAGCAGCATGATGTCCGGCTCGGCGAATAGCGCCTGCGCCAGCAGTACGCGCAGCTTCCAGCCCGGTGCCACGGCACTCATGGGACCGCGGTGCTGTTCCAGCGGAATGTCGAGACCGAGCAGCAACTCGCCGGCGCGCGCCTCGGCGGTATAGCCGTCCAGCTCGGCGAAACGCACTTCCAGGTCGGCGACCTGCATGCCCTCTTCTTCACTCATCTCAGGCAACGCATAGATGCGATCGCGCTCCTGCTTCACCTGCCAGAGCTCGGCATGGCCCATGATGACCGTATCGAGCACGGCGTCATTCTCGAAGCCGAACTGGTCCTGCCGCAGCTTGCCGACGCGTTCACTGGCATCGACGCTCACATTGCCCGCGGTCGGCTCCAGATCGCCGCCCAGAATCTTCATCAGGGTGGATTTGCCGCAGCCATTGGCGCCGATCAGGCCGTAGCGATTGCCATTGCCAAACCTGACCGAGATGTTCTCGAACAAGGGTCTGGGCCCGAACTGCATGGTGATATTGGCGGTAGTAATCAAAATACGTCTTCCACAATCAGAGCGTTAAACGAATGCACGGGGCTGTTACCTGCGGGCCGGACACCGGGGGGGGCGGTGCAAAACCGGATACGGAATGTGCGTACAGCGTGAGGAGACGGCGTGTGCGAGGCGCGCATTCTCGCATATCCGCCGCGGACCTGCGAGCTGGACACCCGATCCCCGCAGCCACCAACTGATGCGGCCGAGGCCGACTTCCCGCTCCCCCGGATTAGACCCCTCGCCGGGCGAACCAGATGATGTGCCGTGCGCCCTTCGATCCATGGGCACGCACACGCACCTCCTCCACCTCGAAGCCCACCTTTCGCAGGCGTTGCAAAAACGCCTGATCCGGACCGGCCGACCACACCGCCAGCACACCCGGAGGGCGCAACGCCGCGTAGGCCGCGTTCAACCCGTTCACGCCGTAAAGCCAGTCGTTCTCCTTGCGTGTCAGTCCCTCAGGGCCGTTATCCACGTCCAGCAGGATCGCGTCGTAGGCTTGCCGCTCGACCATCAGAATGCGGGCAACATCCACCTGGCGCACGGTCACCCGCGGATCCCGGAGCGGATGACCGGCAGGCTCCCCAAGCGGGCCCCTGTTCCACGCCACCACTGCCGGTACGAGTTCAGCCACCACCACCTGCGCCTGGTCACCGAGCTGTCGCAGCGCCGCAGCCAGGGTAAACCCCATACCCAACCCGGCGATCAGCAGTCGCGGCTTTAAGCGACCCGCCAGCCGGGCACAGGCATGCTCAGCCAGCGCATCTTCGGAGCCATGGACACGGCTGTTCATCAGTTCGCCACGGCCCAGGATTCTGATTGAGAATTCATCGCCCCGCCGGTAGAGGCGCAGCTCCACGCCGTTGCCGGGCACTGGTGCACTATTGAGCAGAATCCAGGGGGTCATAGACGTTTCAGGTTTATCCTGTTCACAATCTGTTCTTTAACAAGATGCCTGAAACGAACATCAGCAGCGCAACAAGCCACGCAACCAACACGTACCAGTAATTGGGATCGGCCTTATCCACCAGGCTCATGAGCCACAGCACTGTCCCCAGCGCAGGAATGGCCGCCGCTGTCAGTACCAGCCCTGCGTAATACAGGAACTCATTGAGGACCCACAGGTATCCATTGCGTTCAGAATCATTCATTTCCATTGTCGAGCCATTTCGCTGTCAGGTGCAGCGGTCAAGGACCGCTGTTCCCGCTGGCCAAATCCTGCAGGGTCTCAATAGCGGCCAGCAGGTCATCAACCATGGCAGCCAGCAGGCGACGCCCCTTCTCTTCGCTGGCGAGCGTCGGGTCGCCCCACACACCGGTAGGGGAAAAGCAGGGGTTGCCCGGGTCGCTACGGCTGAAAGGACCGCGTGCCGCCATGACGGGCGGGGTCCAGGTTGCCGCCTTATCCAGGACAACGTGCTCCCGGCCAATCGCCAGCAGGAGGGACGTTTCCAGTTCGTCGGCGTGTCCCCCGCGGGGTTGTTCCTCGATGGCGGCTGTCACGCTGCGGCAGCGCGGACCTGCATAGACGTTGGCCAGCTCGATGCGCAGCGGCGCCCGCATGTCGTCGGCGGCAGCTCTCAAGGGCTCGATGGTACTGATGCCGGTGTTCAGTATCAGCACCGCGCGCGCACCCGCACGCCGGATATCACCCAGGATCTCCTGCACCATGCACTGGAAAGTTTCGCGCGTCAGACTGACGCTGCCGGGATAGTCGGTGAACGCCGGATAGTACCCATAGCTGACGGTGGGCCACACCAGCACGTCGGCGCGCCGCGCCAGGGCCCCGGCCAGCCATTCCGCCTGCAGCAAGTCCGCATTCATCGGCAGATGAGGACCGTGCTCCTTGCAGGCTGCGCCGACCGGCAGCACCGCGACCGCACCGGCCGTAACGCGTCGCTCCACTTCGGGCCAGCTCAATTGCGCCGCGAAAGCGCCTGGCGATCCGGCACTCACGCCATCAAGCTTCCGTGGACAGTTGACTGGGTGCGCGTCTGCAGCACGGGTCGCGTTCGCCTTCAAATAAGGTATGCATGTCATGGTACCGGTCAGGCTTAGGCCGCACGCCGCAAAAGAGTCGTCCGTAAGGGTCAGACCCCGGTTGCAGGACTGTACACGAAACCGGAATCCTTACCAGATTTCGGGGGCGCGTGCTATTGCATGCAACCCTGAGATGACGCGCCAGTCAGCCGGTTTCAGAACCTCAAGAAACCCTGCTCAATTCGATACAAATACTGTACATTTAACCTTGACATATCTTGTACATTACCTACAATTCACCGTGCTGATGCTGGCTCACACGCCTGCCATCGCAACACAGTCAGTTAAGGAGTTATTTAACAAAGATATTGTTTTATATCGATTTATAGACTTATAACACCGTGCAAAACCCGCCAAACATGGAGGCTCTCATCATGAAAGGCAAAGACGATCTCAGTGAATTGAAAGCAGGTGCCGGAATTTTCGGAGTGATTGCCGCGCTGGTGTTGGTGCTGGCCGTCACCGCACTGTTTATTGCATCGCCAGCCAAGGCCGACCATCGTTACTCGAAATTCCCGGACGAGGTGATCACAGGTATTAACAGTAAGGGGCTTTATGTGCAGGGCGCTGCCAATGAAACGCCCGCCAACATCACGGTCGAAGGCATTGGGGGTTTTGGCTGGGTGATCTATCCAATCGGCGGTATTCTTCTTGCCCTTCGCGCCACCCGCTGATCTCTGCAGCTAACTGTGCACGCGCCCGGGCCGGTGTTAGCAAACAAGCTACGCATGGCGTGCTGCTGGCACCGACCCCGGTTGTCACCATTCGTCATAGTCATGAGGTCCTAAGCCCTGTGCCGCAGTCATGATCGCCGTGCAGGTCGCAGCCCCCGGCGCCTTCGGGTCGAGGCGCAGGCTGGTCGCGCTTTCGGGCTGCAGACCCAGCTCTGCATACACCGCGCGCAGGTCGGGGAAATCATCGGCATCGACATACTCCCGATAGAGCGCCATAAACACCGTCGTGCCCGTGAGTCGATCCAGCTGTTGGAGCAGCTCGCGCGCGCTCCAGCTGCGATCGGCGGGCAGGCAGCAATCACTCAATGCCGCGAGCGCTGTATCCAGTGACTGCGCGCCCCCCGAGCGCCGGCGCAGCTCCACGTCGGCGAGCAGGGCGATCGCAGCGCCGCTCCAGTAGACCCGCATGAACGAGTGGTCGCGCATCATGGTCTCGCTGACCTCGGCGAGGCTGCGTCCGCGCGGGGTACCGCGAATACCACGCTGGAACCCGGCGTGCAGCGCGTTCCAGGCCGACTGTGTGCTCATCAGCCCGGCGCGGGCCCGCAGGACATTCTGGTAGTAGCTCGCGATACCCTCGGACAGCCAGCGGTCACGGGCGATGATGTGCGGATGAAGCAGGTGACTGAGCTCGTGAACCAGCACCCAGTCGGCCATAAACGCCTCGGCCGGGCGGCGCTGATCAATATACAGCTGGACAGCGTCGCCACCGCCGCGTTGCACCTCACCCCAGGGCACGGGCTCGCGACCGTGGCCGATCGGCACCACCAGCAGCTGTGCATCCGGCAACGGCAGATGGCCATAGGCACTGAGCAGCGCGCGGGCGCCGCTGGTGACCCAGTGTCGCAGCGCCGCGGCGTCGGGGGCAGGCTCCCCCGGCAGCAGGGCATATCTGAGCCGCCCCCCTGGCAGCTCGATCGACTCGACGCTGAATCGACCGATGGCCGTGCGGGCGTCCCAGCCGGGCATGCGCTCGTGCCCTTCGTAGGTCACCCTTCCCTCGGTCCCGCCGATGCGCTCCCAGGGCGCCGAGACGTCATAGCCCGGCGGCAGCTCGAAATCCAGCCTCCAGCGCTGGTCCTCCCGCGCGCCGTCGGGATACCACAGCCACAGGTCGGGATCGAGGACCACGACGTCCCGCGCGCGCCAGCTGCCCGAGCGCCACCGCAGCCCATCGACCGCGCCGAGATCCACGCGGTACTGCACACAGGCGGGAGCCACGGTACGCGGCAGCGTGAGGCTCGAGCCTCGCGCTGTCAGCTCGATGGCGTCATCCCCGGTTTGCAGCCGGGCGGCCCGCAGCAGCTTGGGGGCGCGTTCGTCGCGGGCGGTCAGGCGGCGTGGCACCGACTCCTCGAAGCAGGCCCTGACATCCAGCTGTTCGAGGCGCTCATCGGTCGCCACCGTGTAGTGCGGCGACCCGGCCGGGGCGGCGGTCGGCACCAGCAGCCCAAGCACAGCCGCCAGGGCCGCCGCCTGCCGAAATGGCCGCTCGAACATGTGCACGCCCCGACTTGCTCTCAGCCCAGCAATTCCGGACTGATCATCCAGACAATCTGCCAGGGTGCATCGCCAGCGTGCTCCAGGCAGACAACACTGCCCGGCCGAAACGCCGTGAAGACCCGGCTTTCATCTTCGATGAGTAAATGCGACACCAGTTTCCCCATGAACGGCAGATGACCGACGACCAGCGTATCCCTGTCCCAGCTGTCGCTTTGCCAGTCGAACGCCCTGGGATCGTCGTTGGGATTGATGATGCCGCTGCTCTCTGCTTCCACCCCAGGCGCAACCGCAGCCGCCAGGCGATCGGCGCTCTGGGCGGCACGCAACTTGCCGCTGTGTATCACCCGCTTAACCTGAATACCCGCCTGCTTGAGAAATGCGGCAAGCCGGGCAATATCCGCCTTACCCTGCTTGGTCAAGGGCCGATCGGGATCGACGTCTTTGGCACAGGCTTCGCCATGCTGTACGAGATAAAGTTTCATGTCTGCCGGCCTCTTGTCCGTTTAATACGTTATGGCGTCCACCCCTGACCACCGCTTCGCGGCTCACGCGTTCTGCACTGGGCACCGCGACCCGTGGTACTGCCAGTACATCACCGGTCTAAAGCACCACGCAATGCCCAAAAGCGAATTATACCGCTGGCCCACCACAATCTGGATACGCCCGTCGTGGTCCCGCGCTACGCAGTTACTGTTGCCAATGGGCAGGCTCTGCCACAAACGTGGCATTAGACTTGCTAACCTTAACGGCGCGACAAAAAGATGACCAACGCCGCGCATCACCAGATCGCTGGGCGACGCTATCAACAGCTAATCGTGGTAATCATTTTGCTGGTCATTGCGGCCAGGCTGCTGAGGACGTAGGTTGGTGCCGGGCGTCGCGAAGCCCAACACCATCAGCGCAGAAGCAACGCGTGTCGCGGCGCTGGATGCGCGGGTCATTAAGGTGTCAGGGTTATCAGGTGATGCCGTTGGGCTACTGCAGCTTGGGCGGTTATCTCATTCCCATAATATGACCACCGACTTTATCGCCGTAGCGACACTGGTGCTGGTGAAACCTGTTGTCAGTCGCTTTAATATCACCGTCGAAACGGGGATCCTGCGGCCGTTCGTGGCTGTTCATAAAATACGCCACGTCCCAGGCATCCTGCACGGACAGCGTGCCGCCTTGACCCAGCGGCATGTTGGCACGAATAAAATGGGCGGCGGTGTTGATACGGTGCATGCCGGCACCCCAGTTGAACGAGTTCTTACCCCACAGAGGCGGAAAGACGACTTTGCCATTCGCTTTGGTACCCTGCCCATCGGAGCCATGACAAAGGGCGCAGTTCTGTTCGAAGACCTTCTGGCCGCGTTGAAAATCAGGCTGCCTGGCCGGTTTGGCGAGTTCCGGATAACCGCGGCCGGGTAAGTCGACATTCGTTGGTGCACCGCTCGCCAGCCAGAAAGAATAGCTCATGATGGCCTTGAGTTCATCACTGTCCAGTGGCGGAGGTATACCGTTCATGCTGTAACGAAAACAACCCTGTATGCGTTGTCCCATGGTGTTGACCATCTTGTTCTTACCGCGATAGGCCGGGTATTTGACCCACGCCGCCCACATGGGCGCCGAATTGGCGAGACGCCCGGCGTCGAGATGACAGTTAGCGCAAGTCAATTCGTTACCCACATACTGGCCTGCATATCTTCCGGTATCGGTAAATATCCGCTTGCCAAGACGCACCGTCCTGCCGAACTCATCGTCGGGTATCCGGTCTTCGGTTGGTGGTTGATACGGCGCAACACTGATCGGCTCGGTGACAGCCGTTGCGTGCGGCCCAACCGCGGCCAAAAGCGTCGCACCCGGCAGCAGGTACAGCGTCATCACGCAGAATCTAATCGCGGAGCGGTTCAGCATCGTGCAATCTCCCTGCTACTGTCCGGTTGGTGCTGCCAGATACCGGGCGACGGCATCGATTTCATCCTGATTCAGCGACTTGACAACCGATTGCATCAACCCAAGCGGATCGTTGCGGCGCGCCCCTGTCTGCCAGGCAACGAGTTGATTGCGAATATACGTTTCGGGTTGACCGACGATGGGTGGAAAGTGCGGCGCCACGCCCAAGCCGTCAGGACCGTGACACTTAAAACAGGCTGGTACACCCGTCGCCCATTTTCCATCAAGTGCCAGCGCCGCGCCCTCGCTGTCGTTGTCTGACGGTGTCGTACCTGATCCTGTCAGTTTGTTGTTTTTCAGGCCGGCATAATAGTTTGCAGCGGCTACGATGTCCTGTTGGGTCAGGCCACCGGCGATAGGCTTCATGATCGGGTTCTTCCTGCTGCCGTTGCTGAAGGCCATCAGCTGGTTCCTGATATAGTCCACCGGTAAACCGGCCAGATAGGGATATCCTGCGTCCACGTTGCCTGCACCCTGTCGCCCATGGCAGGCAATACAGGAGGTGCCGCCAGTGGCGCTGCCCTGCATCGCGATCGTCTTGCCATCCGTGTTGGCGGCCGAGAGCCTGGGCGATGCTGACAACGCCAGCAAGAGAAACAGTATCCGGGTTCTGTTCTTGTTCATGACGAATCCTTATGATGTTGCAACCGCATGACGTTTCCAACCGCTGTGTCAACATCATCCTTGTACGCTACACGGTCATGGTCTATCCACCCAGAGCGGCAGGTTCCTCCACCTTGGCGCGAACTTACGCAGCACCGCCTGCACGATAGTTTCATGCGTTGAGCCCAGGATAGCGCTGGCTCGGCCAGTCACATTGAAATTTCTCAATGCAATCCCGCGCGGGTCAGATGGCCGGTGATCAGGCAGAGTAGCGCCGTCCTTGAGTGTGATGGGGAAATCCAACACACTATCGGCATGCTGCTGCTGTCGCAGATTTCCAAATGCTACGATCACACCCAGGCCCTGAGGCCAACTGATCTTCAGGTTCCGGGCGGCGAGACCCTGGTGCTCATCGGCCCCAGTGGCTGCGGCAAGTCCACGCTGCTGCGCCTTATCGCCGGCCTGATTCAGCCCGACTCAGGCAGCATCAGCTTTGAGGGCACAGCGTTGACGCCGGCCAATGTGCTCCAGGCACGGCGGCGAATGGGCTACGTGATTCAGGAGGGCGGCCTCTTCCCCCATCTCTGTGTGCGCGACAATGTCACGGTGATGGCGCGTTATCTGCGCCGTGACGTTGAATGGATTGATGTCCGACTGGCCGAGCTGGCCCAGCTGGTGCGTTTGCCGCAGACACTGATGTCGCGATTTCCGGCCGAGCTGTCGGGCGGTCAGCGCCAACGGGTCAGTCTGATGCGCGCTCTGATGCTGGATCCGGACCTGTTGCTGCTGGACGAACCGCTGGGCGCGCTGGACCCCATGATCCGCTACCAGTTGCAACAGGAACTCAAGGACATCTTTGCCCAGCTTGGCAAGACGGTTGTCATGGTCACTCACGATATCGCCGAGGCTGCCTTTTTCGGGCAGACCCTGGTGTTGATGCGGAACGGTCGCATCGTGCAGACCGGCTCCCTGAAAGAGCTGGCCCGAACCCCGGCGGAACCGTTTGTCGAGGCATTCATTTCCGCACAACGCGCGCCCATGGCGAAGCTCGCCGAGGCGCTCGGATGAAACTGCCGGAGCGGATCTTGGCCGTTGTGTTGACGGGCTGTATTGCCGCCTCACTGGTGCGTACCGCTGCAGGTGCCGACGTGCCGGTGCGGATCACCATCGGCTCCAAGGTGTTCACCGAGTCGGTCATCCTCGGCGAGATGCTGCGCCAACTCGCCGAGGAGGCCGGCGTCGAGGCCCAGCATCAACGCCAGCTGGGCGGAACGCGGGTGCTGTGGAACGCGCTGGTCAGCGGCGAGATCGACGCCTACCCCGAATACACCGGCACCCTGATGCAGGAGATCCTGGTCCGCGAAAAGCTGCACACCCGGGCAGAGCTCGAGCAGGCGCTGGCCGCACAGGGTCTGCAGATGACGCCGGCGCTCGGCTTCAACAACACCTACGCCATTGGGGTGACAGAAGCGCTTGCCAGACGGCTGGGGCTGCGGAGCATCTCCGATCTGCAGCAGCATCCCGACCTCGTTCTGGGATTCGGTAACGAATTCATGGACCGCGCCGATGGCTGGCCAGGTCTGCAGCAGCGCTACCAGTTACCGCAGGAGAACGTTCGCGGCCTGGACCATGACCTGGCCTATCGGGGCATTGCCGCCGGCACGCTGGATGTCACGGACCTGTACACCACGGATGCGGACATCACCTATTACAAGCTGCGGGCCCTCGAGGATGATCGGCATTACTTCCCTGTTTACAACGCGGTCATTCTGTACCGTGCCGATCTCGAACAGCGCGCCCCCGATGTCGTGGCGATGTTCAAGCAGCTGGCCGGGCGCATCGATGCGCCGACCATGCGCCGTATGAACGCCCAGGTAAAACTGCACGGCCAGGGGGAGTCAAAAGTCGCAGCGCGGTTTCTGCAGCAGGGGCTCCATGTGGACGTGGACTACCGGATACGGACGTTGTGGCAGCGGTTCCGGCAACACAGCATTGAACATTTCGTACTGGTGAGCATCTCGCTGTCTGCGGCCATCGTCCTGGCCATTCCATTGGGCATCCTGGCGGCACGCCGGCAACGCCTCGGGCACATTGTGCTCGGTGTGGCGGGCATCCTTCAGACCATTCCTTCTCTGGCACTGTTCGTTTTCCTGATTCCGCTGCTCGGCATCGGCGGCCCCCCGGCGATTGTGGCGTTGTTTCTCTACAGTCTGCTGCCTATCATTCGCAACACCTATGCCGGACTCAAGGATATTCCGCCGGCCATTATCGAGTCTGCGCAGGCCCTCGGACTGCCCTCGCGTGCGAGGCTGCGTATCGTCGAGTTGCCGCTGGCGACCCGCGCTATTCTCGCCGGGATCAAAACGTCGGCGGTAATCAACGTTGGCACCGCCACACTGGGTGCCCTCATTGGCGCCGGCGGCTATGGTCAGCCCATCCTCACCGGCATCCGACTCGACAATACGGCCCTGATCCTGCAAGGCGCAATTCCCGCCGCGATGCTGGCACTGCTGGTACAGGGGCTGTTTGAGCTTGTCGAGCGCGGATTACTGCCGAAAGCGCTGCGCGTCTCGCAAGCCAGCTGAACCCACCAGGGTCGCAAGACCGCTGCACCAGGGGCCGGCGCAGCGGCTGGCCGAGCATTCAGGGTGATCGGGTTTCGCTGTTGGGGTTCGCTACGCTCAGCACCAACCTACGCGCACTGGTCGCCTGAAGGCGACGCGTTTACAGATTCCCTGTCGGGCACTCTAAATCAACTCGATCAGTTTTTGCAGCAACAGCACCACGAACAAGGCAAGCGCCGCCAGCAAGGCAAGGTTGGCGGGCCCGCGGTTGCGCAACGGGCCCAGCCAGTTACGCACACCGTTCATGTAAAGCAACAGCCCTGCCAGCAAGGGCATGAACGCGGCGCCGGCCACCGAGTAGATCAACACCACCCAGACGGGTTTCCCGAACCACAGCAGAATCATGGGCGGCAGGGCCAGAAAAGCGAGATAGGCACGGTACGCCGCAGAACGCGTATCGATGACCTTCTCACCCGTATTTTTCCGCCACTCGTGCACGAAGTCAGCAAACAGATAGGGCACGCCTTGCCATACGCCGAGCATCGAGCTGAATACCGCGCCCCAGAAACCGATCAAAAAGCACCACTTGCCGACATCACCCACCGTCACGGCCATCTGCTCAGCGACGGCCAGCACCATCCTGCTGCCGGACAGGATGGCGGGCGACACGCCCGCGGCAATGATCATGATCGCGATACCGAACAATCCAGTCAGTGCATAGGCAACCAGTAAATCGGTCCGCACCTGGCGTAAGTGTCCGGACCCGATCCAGCCACGTTCACGCATCCAGTAGCCGTAACTGAGCAGAGTCACGCTGCCGCCCACGCCGCCGATAACGCTCACTAGAAAGAACACCGAACCCTCCGGCAAACGGGGAACAGCGACCGCGCCGATGATACCTCCCCAGTCCGGTTGCAGCGCGACGGCACAATACAGCACCACCACGAACATCAATGCGATAAAAAACTTCATCATGACTTCGAGCAGCCGGTAACGCCCGAACAGCACCAGCAGGGCGGCAAGGACCGACTGCACTGCACCGCCGGCTTCGACACTGACCGCGGGCAGCAGGGCATGCACAGCCAGGCCGGTGGCCGATATGAGCGCGCCGGCGACCATGAAGCTCCACAGCAGCAGGTAGACAAAGAAGTACACCGACCAGAAGCGGGGCAACCGCCTGACCCAGCCCTCCAGCAGCGTGGTGCCGGTGGCCAGTTGCCAGCGCGCCAGACCCTCGTTCAGGGTGAATTTCAGGATTGCGCCGATGGCGGCGGCCCAGAGTATGGCAATCCCGTACGTCGCGCCGGCAACCGAAGCCGCAATCAGATCGCCGGCGCCCAGTCCCGTTGCCGCAATGACAATGCCCGGGCCGAGGTCTCGAAGTCGCAACATGCGTTAACCCAATCAGTGCAAAAATCCCCCTGTAGGAGCGGCCGCCTGGCCGCGATTCGCGCCGGGGGACGGCGTTTATGCCCGGCACGGGTGCTCCTACAGGTTAATACGCGTGAATCCCAGCAACCGCCGATACTACCAGATCGGCGCTCACCGTCCGCTGCCACCGCAGCGCGGGCGTCCCGGCGTCTTCTATACTTTCGCTCTGTATGGATAATGACGACCTCAAACGCGCCCGTGACGCCTGGCACTTCCGCGGACGGGCACGGCCCGCCGGCGCGGTGGAGCCCGGCCCGGGGCAGGAGTCGGTCTGGGATTACCCGCGCCCGCCGGTGATTGTGGACGACACGCGCCTGGTTCAGGTCAGACTGAGTGGCCAGCTCATCGCCGAGACGTGTGCAGCCAGGCGGGTGCTGGAGACCGCCAGTCCGCCGACATTTTACCTGCCGCCGGAGTCCATGCAGCCGGACTGCCTGCGACCTGACACCGGGAGCAGCTTTTGCGAATGGAAAGGCCGGGCCGCGTATTTCAAGGTGTGTATCGGCGAGCAGTGCGTACGGCATGCCGCCTGGACCTATGCAGAGCCCTTCCCCGAATTCACTGCGATCAGAAACTATCTGGCGTTCTATCCGCACGGGCTTGAATGTTACGTCGATGGCGAACGGGTGCGTGCGCAGGCGGGCGGCTTTTACGGGGGCTGGATTACCGATCAGATTGTCGGCCCGTTCAAGGGTGACCCGGACACTGGGGACTGGTGACCGATCACCGGCCGAACGGTGGCCGCCCAAGCGCTGGTTTACACGCAGCCGGCGCCCCGACCGGGCGGTATCGGCGCATGATAATTCCGCGATGATACTGCGCGATCACCACCGTCGACCTGAAATTCGGCGATTTTCCCGGCACCTGGCGGCATTTCAGTATTCCGGTCAGCGAGGTGACGCCGGCGCTGTTCTCCGAGGGGCCCGGCTTTGACGGCTCCAGCATCCGCGGCTGGCAGGCAATTCACGCCAGCGACATGCTGGTCGTACCGGACCCGCAGACCGCCATTATCGACCCCTTCAATGAGCACCCCACGCTGTCACTGATCTGCAATATCGTCGACCCGGTGACACGTGAAGAATATTCGCGCGACCCCCGCTATATCGCGCAGAAGGCTGAGGGGTATCTGAAGCAGACCGGTATCGGTGACACCGCCTGGCTCGGACCCGAGGCCGAGTTCTTTATCTTCGACGGTGTGCGCTACGACCAGAACGCGCACGAAGGCTACTATCACATCGAGTCGGATGAAGGCATCTGGACCGCGGGTCGCGGCGACCGCCCAAGTCCGACAGCCTCGTAGACAAGAATATCCATGAATTACCGCCGGAAGAGCTGGCCCAGGTCGCGAGTTGTCCGTCTCCTCTGGGGGCCGCCCTGCAGGCGCTGGAAGAGGATCATGCCTTTCTCACAAAGGCGACGTATTCACGCAGATGTCTTCGACACCTGGCTCAGCTACAAGCGCTCGCGCGAGTGCGCCGCGCTGCGGCTGCGGCCCGCACCCCTATGAGTTTATGCTGTACTACGATGCGTGACGGAAGGCGACGAACCGGGATTCGACCCCATTTCTTGATTTCCTGCACAACGGGCCAACAGCTGCTCGTCCTCAGGCCGCATTAACGAACTGGCGACAGAACCGCTCCGTCGCCTGCCAGAGCTCGTCACTAAGGGCATTGCGCATCTGATCGCAGACGGCGCTGGGGACCGGGCCATAGAACGCCTCGGCAATACCACCCGCGATACACGCCATGGTGTCGCTGTCTCCGCCCAGCGAAATCGCATTGCGCACGGTCGACTCCCAGTTCTGCCCCTCGAGGAAACAGATGATGGACTCCGGTACCGAGCCCTGGCAGGAGATATCAAAAGTGTACCCCGGGCGCAGCTCGTCCAGAGAGCGGTGCAGATCGTAGCCGAATCGATCCTCCAGCACCCTGCGTATCTCTTTCTTATTTGCACCCTTGCGCGCCAGGAAGATCGCCAGTGCAACCGACTGCGCCCCCTTGACACCTTCGGGATGATTGTGCGTGCACTCGGCTGATCGCTGCGCCTCCGCGAGCACAGCGTTCTCGTTCTCGAACGCAAACCCGACGGCGCTCACCCGCATGGCTGAGCCGTTTCCCCAACTGTTGTATGGCCGTGGGTCGGGGCTCGCCAGCCAGCTGTAGAAACTGGCGCCGTAACCGGCGCCGGGATAACGCTGCCCGAAGTTCCGGATTGCCTCCAGATACGGCTGGCTCTCCAGGACCGCTGTCCCAACCGCAACAGTCAGTACCGAGTCGTCGGTGAACCGGGATGCCGGACCGAAAAGCGGAAAGTCTTTCGTCTTTATCGGCGCGGCCTCATAGACCGACCCGACAATGTCTCCGGCAAGAGCGCCGATCATGCGTACTCCACAACAGCTCCTCGATGGCCGCCTTCCGCAGGAAGCCCCAGGATCAATGGTACTCCGGTGCGGCGTGATCGTCCTGTTGGTCCAGGGCACCACATAATGCATCGTTTGAAATTCGTCGACCGGCACGCAGGCGCTCAACACCGCGACCGTACCTGCCGCCGCCTGGCCAGCCTGGACGACCTGTTCATGCCTTGAGAATCGGCTGGAACATGCGCCGATACTGAGCGGGAGAAAGACCGGTGCGCCGCCTGAACAACCGGCGGAAAAAGGACGGATCTTCGTAGCCGACCTGCACGCTGATTTCATCCACGGCGGTCTGTTCGGTTTCGAGCCGTCGTTTCGCCGCTTCGATACGCAGATTCTGCACGTAATCGATGAGCGTAACGCCCGTAGCCGCCTTGAAACGTCGTTTCAGCGTGCGTTCGGGGATGTTCGCGTACTCGACGACGCGCTGAACGGCGCCGCTTTCCCGGAAACGTGACCCAAGCCATTGTTCGCACGCCCTGACCACCGAATCGGCATGCGGCGAGTTGCGCACCAAGGGGGCATACGGCAACTGGCCCTCACCGTGCCATTTCAACAGGTAAACCTTGGCGATGCGTAGCGCTTCGCCGGGGCTGCCGTGACGCGAGATGATATGGACGGCGAGATCGTGCCAGGAGCTGGTGCCGCCAGCCGTGACAATCCTGCCCGCCCGATCGGCGCACACCAGGTTCGGCTCGGGGCGAAAACAGACCTTGGGATACTGCCGGCTGAAAAGATCCTGATAACCCCAGTGCGAGGTGGCCTCACAGCCGTCGAGCAAACCGGTTTCAGCCAGCATGACGGCTCCGGAACAGGCCGAATAGATATAGGCGCCCTGGCGGTACTGCCGCCGGATCCAGTCCATCAGGTCCGGGTAGCGGCCGTGGAACGGCTCATCCGGTCCCAGCCATATCTCCGGCAGAATCACCACGGCCGCCTCGGGTTCGGAGGCAATGCGTACGTCGGGCCGAACCGGAATGCCGTTCCCACAAGTGAACGGTTCGCAGCCGGGCGAGACGATGCGAACCGCAAACAAGGCCTGCTCGGCCTCCGCGCGCACCAGATTCTGCCAGATATTACCCGCAGCCAGCAGCACATCCAGCATCCCGTAGAGCGCCGAGCCCGCTGTCTCGGGCACCGCGACGATAAGCACGTCCACAGGCACCTTTGCCGGTTTGCGCATGGCCAACCCTCAGTTCGTGGCACGAATGCCCCGGTTTTGTCGAAAATCCATCTTCTGGGTTCAGATGTCAAGGCGTACTGTGTTCCTCAAGCCGCCGGTAACAGGACTTTGGTCAACCAGCGACGCGACTTCCACCGGTGCGAGGGCATACCGCCCAACTCCGGGGACATCATGAGACACATTGACTGCAATAAAAGGAGAACACCATGGCTGAGCAACACACCAAGACGCGCAACGGCCTCGACCTGGAACAGATGGTTCAGACCATTGATGCGCTCAAGCAGGACCCATCGCTGGCTCAATTCGAGTTTCGCGCCCGCAACCAGTGGATCAACGGCGGTACCAATCGATCGACGATCAAGGATTTCTACGGCGCCGGGAGCGAAGACGCGTCGCGTCAGGAACCCTTTGTCTTCACCAATGGTGAGCCGCCGGTGCTGCTCGGCAACAACGAGGGTGCCAACCCGGTGGAATATCTGCTGCACGCGCTGGCCGGCTGCGTGACCACCACGACGGTCTTGCACGCGGCCGCGCGCGGCATAGCAATCAAGAGCCTGTCGACCGATCTCACCGGCACCATGGACCTGCAGGGACTGCTGGCCCTGGATGACAACGCAACCGTCGGTTACAAGGAGATCCGCATCGATATGGACATCGAGGCCGATTGCAGCGATGAGGAACTCGACGAGTTGCTGGCGTTTGCCAGGGACCATTCCCCGGTGTGCAACACGGTCTGCCGTCCGGTGCCGGTCACCGTGAAGCGCGTGAAGACAAAGCAGGAAGCCGCCTGAGCAACCGCGGCAGGTGACGCCCGAAGCCCAACGCCGCATCGTTGAGCGTTGGGATTCGCTGTGCTCAGCGCCAACCTACGCACGGATGTTGGACGTCACCCGATGTGCGACCAACAGGGCCATTACCCGCCAGGTGACCTGTGAACGACAGGGTTCGGTCGACTCCGGCGGGTTCTTTCATGCAAGTGTCAGATGAACCTGGTCGTTGCATCGCCTTGCTGCGGGCATGATTGAGAAGATCGAGCAAAGGGCGCGATCACAGGCTGGCCGCCCCTCCACGGTCGTCGGTTCTGTTGCCACGCTTAAGGCCCGCAGGCCCCGTTCAGGTTCTGTTCAGGAATCCTTTCATATAGTCATGGCCTAGGAGGCTGTCGGATTTGGGCGATCGTAGTGAGCAAGGTGGGAGGGCGAGGCCATTTTTTCGATCGTTTGAGGAGAATAGCCGTAGCTATTTGACGAAAAGGATCGGGAAAATGGGGCGCTCTCCCACCGGCGCAGTAGATCAGTCCCAAATCCGACAGGCTCCTAGAGGGTGCACCGCGTGTGCGTCGGGGGTCAATCCAGAATGCGTCAGTCCAAAGGGGCGTCCCAATGAAGACCTTAACGATTCGTGACGGGAAATACACACGGAAAATCATCAGGTGGCTGATGCCTGGCTGTCTGCTGTTCCTGCCAGTGGCCGCCCAGGCCGGTCCGCAGCCACCGACCATTCAGCTGTTTCCGACCACGGTGCTGGAAGAGATAAAGCATAC
Organism: uncultured Gammaproteobacteria bacterium; assembly: GCA_963814945.1. GTDB lineage: Bacteria > Pseudomonadota > Gammaproteobacteria > DSM-19610 > DSM-19610 > Thiogranum. The sequence continues at coordinate 131,417 of CAWFEQ010000009.1, read as the reverse complement.
AGGCAACGTCGCCGCGCAGATGGAAACCGGCCTGCAGGCCGTCATCGGCCGTCTCGATGAACAGCAGAAGCTCTATGTGCAGAGCAAATGCGAAGGCAACGAGGGTGACCCCGGGTGCGAACGCATCGCCAGGCAAATGGGTAAGAGCTACCTCGAGATGCTGACCATCATGGGCGACCGGCTGCCGGAGATGGAAACGGCGGTCAACAACACCTCCGCCAGCCTGGAGAAGCGCCTGCGCAGTGAGCTGGGTCAAAAAAAGACCTCCTGGACCCTGCAGGAACTGCTGGTCGGCGCACAGTCCGACGGCGCGAACAAGGCCGACCGGCCGGTGCTGCGCGGGCGTTCCGGGATGCGGCTCAGCGACCGCTTCCATCAGTATTACCGGCTGGTGGCGCGCTCCGGCGGCGAGGTCAACTCCTCGCTGGCCGTCATCGCCTCGGACATTTATCTGGACATGCAGGAGACCTCGGGACTGATCGCGCGCACCCGGGAGGAGATCAGCCGCGCCACGCTGATGGAGCAGCTGAACCAGTCGTTTGGCACCATTACGCCGGAAATGCAGGAGGTGGTCGCGGGGGTGAAATCCATCCTGTTCGGCGAGGACGAGGCCCTGATGCCAATGACGGCGCCGCCCGCCAGTCAGCCCGAGTCGGTCGATGAAAGCCCCCTGAATCTCTAACCACAAACCAGTCGGGGAACACCGCCATGAACACATCGAGAAAATCCACAGTCACCGCTGCGGCTGCGCTGGCGGCACTGGCAGCGCTACTCACCGGGTGTAATACCAGTCCGCCGCGAGCCACCGCCTGCAGCCTGCCGGAGGGCCCCAACCTGGAGCGCGCCATCAGCGCTGCCCGCTTCGACCTGACGACCGGTTGCGAGCAGCAGTTCGATGCGTTTTTCCAGCGTCTGCTCACAATTGCCGAAGGCGATCCCAAAAAGGACAACAAGGCCGCCTTCAGCGACTTCCTGATCTGGGCCAATGAAGAAGGCCTGTTGAGCAAGCGCCAGGCACGGGAACTCTACACCCGTTATTTCGGTGTCAAGTATGTTTCCATGATCAGTGACTACAGCGTCTGTGCCCAGACCTGCCCGCGCCGCCAGGAGGTCATGCGGGAGATGAACAGGGAACTGGTGGACAAGGAGCAGGGCCTGCTCAAAGTCAGCGCCGACCAGCGTGAATATTATCGCGCGAACCGCCTGTTTCAGGAAACCGAACTGGTTCTGGATGCCACCTGCGAGGCCTGCGGGCCGGTCGAGTAACCGGCCATGACGGAGCAGAACGGCCGCAGCTTTCTGTCCGGCATGTTCCTGGGCGTGGTGCTCAGCCTGGTGACGGGCCTGGTCGGCGGGTACCTGCTGATTGCGCTGGACATCGTTTCGGTGTCCGTGATCGACACGCCGGGGTTGCAGGCCGTGAGCGAGTGGACCCGGCGCAACCTGGGGCTGTCGGTCCTGCCTTTCGGCATCACCCTTGGCCTGTACGTTCACAGCCTGCGCGCACTCGCCAGGCGGCTGGATGCGGGCTCTCCGCCGAATGAAATCGGACAGCTCGAACATCTGACCGAGGTCTGGACCAGCCTGTTCTTTGGCATCGGGGTGATCTGGACCGCCATCGGTATGCGCAGCGCCCTGCTCTTCGCGCTTGGCGATCCGGTCGTGGCGGCGCAGGCCGGGGCCTTTGCGATCCTCACCCGACTGGTCGATGGCGGCATCCTCACCGCCCTGACCACCACCATCGTCGGTGGCGTGGGCGGTTACCTGATGCGCGTGATCAAAAGTTCGTACCTGGGCACTCGACTGGGCCGGTACTACGAGCAGCAGGAGCAACACCATGCCGCCCGGGTCGAACACCTGCTGGGCGATATCAGGGACTCCCTGGGCTGTCTCGCCGCCACAGCGTCACCCACGCCGTATGAACTGCTTGAAGAAAAATGATCCCGCGTCGCAGCAGCAGCAGATATCCAGCGACACCCGGTGGCCCGGGAAGCGACACCGATGCCCTGCAAACCGATGTCATGCGTTTCATGTCCATCCTCGGCCTGTGCCTGATGGCCCTGTTTGCACTGGTACAGAGTATTCCGCTGCAGGACGCGGAGCGCCCCCGGCCGGAGCCCAACGCGGAAAAACTGCATCAGGATATTGCCGTCCAGCAGCAGCGCGCACAGCGGCTCCAGGCCGCCCTGAACCGTCTCGCAGCGCAGCTGCAGGAGACAACGGAGCGTAACAGCCGTGCCCGGCGCGCGCTGACATCTGCACAGCACGAGCTGACGCGGCTTACGCAGCAGACCGACCAGGCGCGCAGCGACCGGGATCGTCTGACCGCTGAGCTGGAGCTTCTCAGACGCCAGCTGGCCCAGGGCCGCGACGAACTGGCCGGGATTCAGCGCGCGGCCGGGCAGAAAGCGCAGTCGCTGCGCGAACTCCAGCAGCGCCTGGGCGAGGCGCGGACGCACCTCGATGACATCGCTGAACGAACCACCGCCCTGCAGGTCACGCAGTCAGGCGTGTCGCCGGTCACCGAGAAACACACGCCGCACGCACGCACGGCCGAAAAACAGGGGTTCACCCTGACGTTTGCCTCCATCGAAGCGCTGGAACGCCTGGTCGCGGCCGGAACAGTCAGCCTGTACGCCATGGCGGGGAAGCAGGCCTGGCAACTGTCGCTGGCTGAAGGCCGCCCGCTGTTCGCGCCTGCGGTATTTCCGGCGTGGTTTCACGAAATGGCACCGGCAACGGTGCCGGCCGGCTATAGGCAGAGCCTGCAAACGTCCCTGAGCGGACCGGCACGCTCACCGCTTGTCTGGGGCGTGCAGCTGCCCGCGGCAACCAGACAGGGAATTGCCACCGTGACCCGCGAACATCGGGGCGGGAACCTGGTGATAGGGCCCGACGGGCGCGTGACGCTGGAGCCGGGGTGAGGCGCACATGGGCCGGATCTTCCCTCTCCTTGTCACCCTGGCCGCGCTGCTGTCGACGGGTTGTGCGCCGCAGCCGACACGCGAGGCGCCGGGCGAAGCGTCTTCGCTGCAGCGCTGGCTCGACGCGGAACTCGCGCCCTATCTTGCCGAGCACCTCGGCCAGCATCCCCGGTTCAAGGGCGAGTCGATGATTCTGGTCAGTCTGGACGGGGCCGATATTCAACCGGAGATCGACGGTCTGACGCGCAGCCTGCGCGACCAGCTGATGGACCGGCTGCTCGCAGACGCCGCGGTGACCCTGCCCTGGCAACCGCAGCAGCCGCCGGCGCAGCATCATCGCCGGCTGGATCGGGTGCAGTGCACCAGGATCCGCGACGCCAACTATTACATTGGCATCGAGATCAGCCGCACCGCGACGGCGCAGTACCGGGTCTCGGTGCGTGCCCTGGACGTCCGCGCCGGCGAGTGGGTCAGCGGCTTCGGCAAGCGCTGGTCAGGCTCGCTCACGCCCAGCGAACTGCGCGCCCTGCAGGAACGCCGCAGCGATGAATCCCTGCGCGGTCTGCGGGTGCTGCCTTTCAGTTCCGATCATCCGGACCTCGCAGCCAGCTATCTTGCCAACAACCTGAGTTGTCTGCTGCTTCAGCAGGACGAGGAAGACCTGGTGATTTACGTCGAATCTCTGCAGTCCGACCAGCCTGGGCTGCGCACACTGCTGAGCCTGGTCGGCAACAATCTCTCGCGTTACCACGAAGTGCGCGTCACGGATGCGAAACAGGAAGCGAACTTCGTCCTGCGCGGCGAGGCCCACGAGGTCCAGCCGGGTCTGTATCAGGTGTGGGTGGTGTTGCACCCGAAAAACTCGGGGGAACATCTGGTCGGCATGGACACCGACACCTATGTCCGTGTGCTGCCCGCCGGTAGCGAGCCCGGGCGCAGGCGGCTGGCAGACAAGCCGCGCAGCACCAGACCGGCCATCGCCGGGATGGAGCTGGTACGCCGTCGCGCCGACACCGACAGCTGCGCCGGACCGCCGGGCGGCGTCCACGGTAGCGATGGGTGCCCGCAAGTGGAGCTGACGGTGGAAGGGGCCGATCGGGTATTTGTTTTTGTGCACGCGACCCAGGACGGCATCAGCCGCCTGTCATCCGCGACCTGCACGAGCGTTGGCGAAGCCATAACGGCTGTGCCCGAAAAGCGGACCTATCGATTCCCCACGGCGCGCTTTAGCGATGCGGACTGGCCCACCGTCTACGCCATCGCCGTCAGTGGCACGGAACCGGCACGACAGTTCAGCAGACTGCTGGACGCCCTGCCCGACGCCTGCGCGACTGCCCCGGGCCTGCGCGCGGAGCAGAACAGCATGGACCAGTGGCTGGACAGGCTTGACCGGCTGATAGCCGCAAACAGCGACCACGCCGTCTGGACGGCGAGGCGTATACCATGATGCGGGCCATCGGCTTCCTGTTGGGCGTTTGTCTGACCGTCGCGGCCGTACTGCTGGTGCTCGACAACCGGGAGAGTCCGCCGCCGCGAACCGTGGCGCAAGCCCCTTCGGCGTCCACAGCGGAAGAACCTGCAGTGCAAGACCCCTCGCCCGCCACAGCGGAAGAAGTTTCAGCGCAAACCCCGTCGGCGCCCACGCCGGAAGAACTTTCAGCGGAAGCCCCGCCGCCCCCCACAGCGGATGAGCTGGCAAAGATGGCGGCGGCCATAGCCGAACACGTGGATGTCACACCGGAAGCGAACGGTTCGGAACAGGCGGTCGCGCCGCAGCCGCAGGACGCAACTGCTGATGGGGACACGCAGAGCGGCGGCGAGGCAGCCGCGCCGGACCTGGCACAGCAGCCGGACGTTCAAACGACAACGACAGCCAGGGGGCTCGACGGCCCGGACAACGACCGGCTCCGTAGCTATCTGTTCTGGAGTCCGTTTCGCAGCGAGTGGGCGGCACAAGGTTTCGCGCGGCGCCTGACCGCAGCGACACAGGTCCCCGTCGAGGTCGTCGCTGCCGGGCCGCGCGCATACCGGGTGGCATTCAGCTATCAGGATGAACTGCAGCGTCAGGCGCGCATCGATCGCATCCAAACCATCACCGGGTTGCAGCTGGAGTAGGCATGGCGTGGCTGCACTCTGCGCTGAGCGTCGTCCTGGCCTCACTGGTTGCCGCAGCGGCCATTGCCAGAACGGACGCTGCGCTCGACGGCAGCGCGCTGGAGGCCAGATGGCGGACCTTCGCGAAGACCGCGGCACAGCACCAACCGGCACTGGAGTTTCCTTATGCCGACTGCTTCAAGCGCGCCGCGGCGGCCCATGAGCTGCCCGAAACCCTGTTGCTGGCCGTTGCCAGGGGTGAAAGTGATTTCGAACCCGCAGCCCGGTCGCAGGCCAATGCCTATGGACTGATGCAGATACTCTGGCCCGGCACCGCAAAACACCTGGGGCTGAACCGCCTGTCCGACCTGCTGGAACCCTGCACCAACGTCGAGGCAGGCGCACGCTATCTCAAGGAACTGCTCGAGCGCTACCAGGGTAACCTGCACCGTGCACTGGCGGCCTATAACTATGGGCCGGCGCGGATTCCGGTATCCGGCGGCGAGTTGCCGAACGGGGCTGTGTGGTACAGCGGCTACATCCTGCGCCATCTCGATTACGTCCTGAACGCAGGCGGCAAACGTCCGGCTGCCGCACCGCCCAGGCCCTATGAGGATGAAGACAGGTTGTTCGTTATCCGCTTTGACCGCCCGTACCGGGCCGCGGCGTTTGTCGATACGCTGCAGCCCGGCTTCGGCGATATCCGCCTGGACTGGTTCCGGCGTCCGGAGGGAGGATTTGACGTGGTCATGCTCTACAGCAGCGAACAGGAGAAGAACCGCGGGCGGCAGCTGCTCTCGGCCCTGGGGTTCTGAATACTATGAAACGCGCGATGCAGATGCTGGTTCTGGTGTGTGTCTGGGGCGTAATGCACGGAGCGGCGGCGGCCTTTCGCAGCTACGCCACCGTGGTGGACGTGCAGCCGATCGTGGAGACCTATTATGAACCCGTCACACGCACGGTCTGCAGCGAGCCGGACGCCGCCGCGCGGGAGTTCACCCCGGTCGCGACCACCATCGGCGAGGATATCCGCGGCCAGATGCGCCTGTGGCAGGCGCATCGGTCCTGCAGAACCGTTACCGAAAGCCAGCCCCGGGAACGGGTGACCGCGTATCGCGTGACCTACCGCTATCGCGGCCACACCGCCACCACGCAGCTGTCTTATGATCCCGGTCACCGGCTGCCGGTGAATGTCAGCCTGTCACCCCTGCCCTGAGCGGCGCATCAGCGGCCCGAACTGGCTATGGCTGGGCTGAACGATGGGAAGCCCAACACAGCCACAGTTGGGCTTCGCACGGCGCAGATGTCATCGCCCTGCTGTCAGGCATCGAAGTGGACGCGCACCAGGGCGCCGCCCAGGTCGCCGGAGCCTATAGTCAGCTCGCCTCCGTACACGGCGATGATTTCCCGGGCCATGCTGAGACCGATACCGTGGCCGGGAACCGTCTCATCCATGCGTTTGCCGCGTTGCAGAACCGTGTCGATCATCCCGGGATCGATGCCGTGCCCGTCATCCTCGATGCTGATCTCGAGCCCGTGACCCGAAGCGGCCTTGCTTTCGCTGCGCACGCACACCCTGACCTGACTCGAACAGTACTTGTAAGCATTGTCGAGCAGATTGCCGAGCGCCTCGGTCAGGTCCGCTTCGTCACCGTAAAAGGTCGCGGCTGGATCGAGATCCCGGCTGACGTCCACCTGTTTGTCGCGGTACACCTTGTCCAGCGACCGCAGCAGGCGCTCCAGCACCGGCTGCAGCGGCACCGCACGAGGCCAGCGTCGCGCGACCCGACACCGCTGCCCGCTGTAACTGATGCTCGATGATCTCGTCCATGCGTTCCACCTGTTCCCTGACGAGCCTGTGCTCCTGACCGCTCTCCGCAGAGGTTCTTTCACTGAAAGACTGCAAGAGCGCGAGGGGGGTTTTCAGGCTGTGGGCGAGATCGTCCAGGCTGTTGCGATAGCGGGTCTGTACCCGTTTGATGTGCTCGATCAGGGAATTCAGACTGGACGTGAGTCCGGTGAGTTCTTTTGGATAGATGCCGGTGAGGTGTTCCGCGCGGCCCTGCTCTATGCGCTGCAGGTCGGATTCGACGGTGCGCAGTGGCCGCAGCCCCCAGCGCAGAATGAGCCCCTGGGCCAGCAGCAGGACCACGGCCATGGCGCCGAGCCAGCTCCACAGGGTCTTGCGAAAGCTGTCAATCTGTTCCTCAAACGCTGCCGTATCCTCCGCCACCGCGAAGGTATACAGTTCCTCCGCGTTGGCAGAGTCCACCCAGGCGACGCCAAAGGAGATGGCATACAGGTCGGTGTCGGCCCGGGTGAACTGGCGAAATTCGCGCTGTCCCGGGGCCTGCTGTTGCACGATGTCGACGCTGCGTCCGGCCAGGGAGCCGGAACGCCAGAGCGGCACCCCGTCCGGGCCGGCGATCACGGCGTAGAGTCCGGAATCCGGTTTCGAGAAGCGCGGCTCCGGAATCCTCCGCGGCGGGACCATCCGGCCGCGCTCATCTTCGCCGGTGGCGGCCAGCAGCGCGTAGATATAGGACTGCAGACGTTCCTGCATGGATGCCCGGGCGCTGACGCGAAAGGCCTTGTCGAGTGTCAGTCCGGTCGCACCGATGAAACCCGCAAGCACCAGCGTTGCGGCCAGCAGCAATCGCGTATGGAGTGAGCGCATCAGAGCCTCAACACGCCGTATCTGTGCCCCGCCTGAATCGATAGCCGCGACCGCGCAGGGTTTCGATGGGATTGATCCGGTTATCCGGATCCAGTTTACGCCTCAGACGCCCAACGAAGACTTCCAGTACGTTACTGTTGCGATCGAAATCCTGATCATAAATGTTGTCGGTCAGCTCGGCCTTGGACACCACCTGCCCGGCGTGCAGCATCAGATACTCCAGTACGCGGTATTCGAAGGCGGTCAGTTCCACCGATTCGCCCGCGACGGCGAGGGTCTGTCGGCCGGTATCGAGTGAGACCGGGCCGCAATCGATGACGGGTTTCGACCAGCCGGAGGCGCGACGCAACAGGGCGTTCAGACGCGCCTGAAGTTCTTCAAAGCGAAACGGCTTCACCAGGTAATCATCGGCCCCGGTTTCCAGCCCTTCGACCTTGTCCTGCCAGCTGCGCCTGGCGGTGAGAATCAGGATGGGGAAGTGCCTGCCGTTCGCGCGAAAACGGCGCACCAGGTCGAGGCCGGAGATTTTCGGCAGGCCGATATCGATCACCGCCAGGTCGAGGGGGAATTCCTGGCCGTAGTACAGGCCTTCCTCGCCGTTGGCAGCCACGTCAACCACATAACCGTTGTTCCGCAGGCGATCCTGCAGGTCTTCCCGCAGGCGTGTTTCATCTTCGACAATCAGGATGTGCATGGCTCATCGCCCGCGCGGTGCAGCTCGACCGGTATCGGCATCGATGTCCACACGGCTGACGCGTCCGTCCTGGCTCAGGACCTTGATGCGGTAAACGCGCCGGCCGTTGTTGCGGACGGTCTCTGCCGAAAGAATTCTGCCGTCCGATTGCCGGCGCACGCGCGACACCGCCTCGTCCAGACTGATGCCCCTGTTCTCGGTGTGTGACGGGTGGGCGAACTGGTTGACGAGATCGCCGGAATCGAAAGGCGCGGCCGCACGCGGACAGGCTGCCAGCAGAATAATCCAGCCGCAAATAATCAGCCGCCCGTCAATCATGGCACGGGTGATACGCGCTATCAGGTGCCGTCAACCGGATCCACGTCGACACGCACCCGGATGAATTTGCCGGGATTGCCGCGGGTGCGGGTGGTAAAGGTCTGTCCTTCATAGCGGTAGTCTACACGATAGCCGATGAGTTGTTGTCGCGGCTCATAGCGTTTCACAGTCCGGCAACGTCTCACACTCGCCATGGCGGGTGGTCTCCGGGACGCCGTGCTGACCCCCTGTCCAATGGCAGCCCCGATCAGGGTACCCGCCACCGTCATGGGTGTTCTCCCTCGACCCCGGACCAGCTGGTTACCGAGCACACCGCCGATGATCCCGCCGACGACCGGTCCGGCGTAACCGCCCTGCCCCGGGTTACGCTGAGCCACCCTTTCGGTCCAGCATTCGTTGACAGGACGCGCGACCTGAACCGCCTGGTACAGCGGTTCCGCCTGGATGACTTCGGCGGTATCGACGTAGCCCGGAACAGCAGGGTCGGAGGGGATCGTACTGCAGGAGGCCAGTACGCTCATCCCGATCGCCATGGCTAATTGTGTGCGTCTCATTGTTCCTCCCCTGGCGTTATCTGATTATCATTTTATCGAACGGCATCCGGCCGCCTTGCTCCCGTGATTCCTTGTGAATATAAGTTATGCTCCCTGAATCAACGCTGAATGAGACCGGGCGACGCCGGCAACCAGCGCCGCTGCGGGGCCCGCCTGACGGGAGCCCGTCCGAGTAATCCCAGGCATTGCAACAACCTCGCTGTAGGAGCGGCCTGCCGGCCGCGATTCGCGCCGGGGGGATGGCGCTCCTACAGATGAATTCCGGGAACCTGTCGCTGCAGGAGCGGCCGCCTGGCCGCGATTCGCGCCGGGGGACGGCGCTCCCTACAGGTGAATTCCGGAAACCTGTGACAATAGACGGTACGTTGCGTGTTTCACAAGGTGAACCCGGTATGCAGATCGAAACTTATGCAACTGCCAGGTTCAGACTAATCTGCAAGCGGCGTGTCTGCGCATGCGGGTAGCTCAGCGGAAACCGGCAGGTTGGCGCTGAGCGCGGCGAAGCCCAGCGATAAGCGGTCCGGCGTCGGGCTTTGCACCTCAGCCCAACACTTATGCAACGGCTGGCTTAAGGCTAAGCACCTGAATGACCGCTGGTGTCTCAGGGCACCGCGGCAACGGATTCGAATGACTCTTTGGACGCGGGCAACAGCACTGGCTCGCCGTCCTCCCGGGCCGACTCCATCGCGGCAATCCCGATCGCCTCGGGTACTGCAGGCCTGTAAAGACGCAGCTCCTGACCGGCGCGGATCCGGTTCTCGCTGCGCAGGTTATTGAGCACCATCAGGTCGCGGACACTGTGATTGTGGCGCAGCGCAATGCCCGACAGTGTGTCACCCGCTTTCACCCGGTAAAAGAGATCCGGGATCTGCTGCGAATGGCCTTGCACACCGGTGAGCAGTGCCGTGATCGTAGCATTTCCGGTCGTTGCCGGTAACCGAAACGGATAACCTTTCGGCACATACTTCCTGCCGCTCCATACGTCAGGCTGCAAGACCGGGTTGAGCGCCTTGATGGCATCCTTATCCAGGGCGAGCTGGTCAATCAGATCATTGACCGGAAGATAACTCGGCAGTTTCACAATCCAGCAGTTCTCAATCTGCTGCCGTTCGAGCGGGCCAAAATACTTTTCCGCATTGCGGGTAACATCGGTCGCAGCCAGAAACGCCGCGTAATAATTACGTGAAGCGAAACCGAAACGCGGCCCCGTGTAACCCTGCACAATATCGCCGATATCCGTGCTGCCAGTCTCTTGTACGGCACGACGCACGCCGGACAAGCCATGGTTGTAGGCCGTGATCGTCAAAGGCCAGCTATGCAGCTTCGAATAATACGTCTGCAGCAGACGTATTGCGCCATCGGTTGATTTAACAGGATCGACGCGCTCGTCGACGACATTATCGACGCGCAGATAGTGGCGCCCCGTAAAAAGCGTGAATTGCCACAGGCCGACGGCCCCGGCGCGCGACTGGACTTCCGGATGATAGGAGGATTCGATATAGGGTAGCACCGCCAGCCCCTCCGGCAGACCGGAATCACGCAGCGTCTTGCGGATACGCTTCTCCCACGCGCCCGCGCGAATGATGCCATCACGAATACGGTCGGCCTGCCCGCGTTGAAAGCGCAGCTGGTCGGCAGCGGCTTCCAGCGTCTCAGCGCTCGCCTTGTCTCCCCACAGCGCGAGCACCTTTTGCTCGCGGGCCGTCAGGTTCTTCCGCTTACCGGTAGCCAGCGAGTGCAGCGCGCCCTGGTAGCGCTGCACCGCCTGCTCTATCTGGCGCTCCTGAACCTGCGCACTGTCGTACCAGTGAAACCGCAGGGTCTCGTAGACCACAGCCAGATTATCACTGTCGTGAATAAAGCCGGAGAGCGAATCCACTTCACTGTACACCCGGGTCCAGAACGCGATCGCCGGCTGCAGGGCCTCGGGCCGCTCGAAGGCCGCCCGATCAGCAGCTTCAACCGGCGCCGCAAACAGCAACATCAGCGCAGCAAGTCTGGCGTTCAGTGTTGGCGTACGGAGGTAGCGCATGCTGTCACGACTCTTCGACCTTGTCAGGCGAGTTATCATACACGCCCTGCACAGCAAGTTGTACCTTGACAACCGACATGCGACCTGCATTGGGCAGGATCAGAAACACCCGTGCAGCCACAGTCCAGGCATCCGCCGGCTCGCCGTTGTGCCCGCATCGTGCCTTCAAAGTCCGGCAATGTCGTCGTTCGGTAACAAAAACAGGAGGTTCAATCGGAAACATGTATTCCGGAGACTGTCATGCTCGATGCATTTATCAGGAAATACAGCACTGCCAGGGAAGGTGGCATACCCATTGCTGCTCTACGCGTGATCGTTGTTTAGAAATCTGCACTGCATTCCAAACCGGTGACCCTGAAAGGGTCAGATCAAAACGCGGTTATCCAGGTCAACCAGGGTCGCCGGGGCCAGTGCAGAGCCGCAAGGAGAAGAAAACGATGCAGCAATCATGGAAAGACAGTATCTACCGGCAACGCGAGGAACTGGCGTATCAGCTCCGGGAACCCCTGACCCAGCTGGGCGGACAATGCACGTCCGCATGGGGCGACAAGGATCACTTGAACAGCATTCTGCTGGACGGCCTACCGACTGTTCCCTATTGCACCTGTCTCTATATGCTCGGCACCGACGGTATACAGGTCTCCGACAATGTCGGCCAGGCCGGGATCGTTCCCGGGCACTATGCGCGTGACCGGTCACAACGCACCTATATGCAAGAGCAGGTGCCGGCCTGGGGTTTCCTGTTATCCGACGCCTATATCAGTCTTCTGACGCACCGACCCTCGCTGACCGCGCTGCAAGTGGTCCGTTCGGACCAGGGGATGCTCGGCTATCTTGGTGCCGATTTCGACCTGCGCGATCTGCCGGTCACCACTGCGCTGTACGAAGAACCCGGCGACTGGCGACAGATTAAGGGCGATCCGGCGATCAGAAGCACGCTTTTTCAACAGAACCGGGTTGAGAGTCCGATGGACCGCAACCTGGACCAGGCCCTCTCCATCCTGGAAGAGTTACTGACGGAACGCGGTGTATTCCAGGTCCAGATTCACTTCTCGAGCAGCCAGGCAACCATCTGGATGGTGGATGATCCATTCCGCTACCGGACACTCGATCACGAGGCCTTGACGGATCCGGATATATGCCTGGTTTATCCGCGCCACTCCTATCCCGACCAGGCACTGACCCCCAGTGCGGATATCCCCCGGGTTCTGGACACCATGCAGGCACTGCGCCTGGCCGACGACACCATCTATCTGCGCATTGCGTCGATCAACATGTTCAATGGCATGGTCAGCCTGACCTTCTCCTGCGATGGCACGCACTGCATGCGTCACGACGAGTTGCTCCAGAAGGATCGGGCCTTCTGGTTTGGAAATGCTGCATGTAAGGTCGCTACGTCACTTCAAGCCAGCTGACCTTCCGGAAGCATTTGGCGGGTGGTTAACGCGTATGCCCGTTTCCAGGGTGCTGCTAACCACGGCTTCCCGGAACCTGTACCCGCCCTCCAGTCGTCGGGCCTTACGAACTGTTCATCAGGCACCTGCCCAACCCCAGTTCTCGCAAGACCCGCCACTGGTATCGCCCGATCCTGATGCTCAATAGGCGTTCTCCGGTGAAACCCTGGAGAACATGTACCAGTCCCCCGTCAGCATCGACCTGCAGCCCCCGGTCATCGTCTTCGATGTCAACCTTGGGCGCGCTGATGACCATGCCGTCATGCCCATCGTCGTCAAAGTCTCCGGCCGTCAAGCTGGCGCCAAATCGGTTGTCGAAAGGGTAGTGTTGTTCTAATCCCGTTCTTGCGCAATTACCGCAGAACGATGGCACGAAAAACAATCAGTCCTGACACGTTAAAAGCGCTGCAGACCCCATTGACATCGTTGGTCCTTTCATTCGATCGCAGTAGCAGACCGATTACTCGGACAGGCGCCTAGCCGTTATGAACACCTCATCACAAGGAAGCTGGCGCACCCAATCCGCGCCGCTCAGTCAGTCGATGCTGGCGTCATTGGAAATCTCGTCGCAGGCAACTGCTCTGGCCCTCTGTCCCCACCGTGATTCTTTCAACCAGCAATAGACATCATTCACCGACATAGGCTTGGCCAGATAGTAGCCCTGGCCGGTATCGCAACCGAGCCGTTTGAGCAGTTCCATGATCGTGCTGTTTTCCACACCCTCCGCCACGACCTGCAGGCCCAGGTTGTGTGCGAGATCAATAGTGGAATGCACGATCATTGCATCACCACTGTCCTCTTCCATATCGCGGACAAACGACCTGTCGATCTTGACCTCTGCCACCGGCAGTTTCTTCAAGTACGCGAGCGAAGAATAGCCTGTACCGAAGTCATCAATACTGAATCTGACACCGGTCTGGCTGATTCGGGTAATTGTTCTCAGTGCCTGCTCGGGATCACGCATCATGGCACTCTCGGTAACCTCCAGTGTTATCAAACTGGGTGCAAGCGCGTGCTCCTCCAGAACACGTGCCAGTTCGTCCGCAAGCCCGTTGCACAACAGGTCGTTGGCAGATAGATTGACTGCAACGCTCAAATCGTATCCATCAGCGGCGAACCTCGAACATTGTTCAACCGCATGCCTGAATACCCACCGAGTCAGCTGTGCCATCATGCTCGTTTGTTCTGCCATGGGAATGAATTCATCGGGTGGTACAAATCCGCGCTCCTTGTGCATCCATCGCAACAGCGCCTCGAAACCCTTAACGGTCCCACTGACCACATCCACCTTCGGTTGATAGTACAGTTCCAACGCGTCACTGCTGATAGCTTCCCGCAGCTCGCCCATCAGCATGAGACGGTTTGCACTGAAATGATCCTGTTCCGGCGCATAGAACGCGAAACCCTCCTGTTTTCTTTTTGCTGCGTACATTGCCACGTCTGAGCGCTGCAACAGAATCTGCGGATCCTCGCCGTGTTCCGGGTACGCAGCGATGCTTACGCAGGCCCGAATATCGAGACTGAGACCCCCTATGTCAAAGGGCGTTCCAAACAGCCGCAAAACCCGCTGCACCACAAGCAGTGCTTCCCGCGTGGACGACAGCATTGGCAGTATCAGGGCAAACTCGTCTCCAGCTAACCTGGCAAGCGTTCCGAACTCACTTGATTCCTCCATACGCGCGACCGTGTCGCCTCGGCGAAGGCCCGCAGATAGACGTTCACCCACGCTCTGAATAAGTGCGTCTCCCTGTGCGTGGCCCAGCGTATTGTTAACTTCCTGAAAACGGTCCACATTGACCAGCAGCACCCCAACACTTTTTTGCGTTCGCTCTGCAAGGTGAATGGACTGCTGCAACCTGTCCATAAACAGTGTTCTGTTCGCAAGTCCGGTGAGCTCGTCATGGAGTGACAGATGCCTGGCACGTTCTTCGACCTGCATGCGATTACGCATCTCCAGCTGCAACTCACGGCTACGCTCTCTGACTTCCTGCTGCAGTGACTGATTCTGCCTGCACAAACGCTCGTGCAAGCAACTTGCCTCGCTTACCGTATTGATGCGCGCAATCACCTCGAGCCTGTCGAACGGCTTACTAAGAAAGTCCTTGGCCCCACTTTCGAGCGCCTGCAGTTTGGTGTCCCGGTCATTATCGGCGGTGACCATGAGCACCGGTACATAGCTATTGTTATCAAGTGCACGGATCTGCTCGATGACCTGAAAACCGTTCATCTCCGGCATATGTAGATCCAGCAGCACGGCGTGTGGTCGAATTCCGGCATACAGGCCAGGCGCGTCTTGCGGATTGGTCGTGCTGTAAATTTCCCGGAAACCGGCCAGGTCGAGAATGCGTGTCAGCAAGCGCACGTTATCCGCTGCATCGTCAATGATCAGTATTCTGGCCTCCGGGTGATGCGCTTTCAGCTGCATGCGCCTGCCTTCCCCCTGAACGCCTGCTTCTTATGTGTCCTGCAACGACGCCAGTTGAACTGCCGCCTTTCAGCCACCAATACTCCTCGCCCCGCTGGCGTCATTCCATTACCGCCTCATTCAAATATTTATCGAGCACCATCCTGAACTTATTTACAGTGAAGGGTTTGACTATAAACCCGCTGGCACCGTGCTTGATGGCCCGCTGAACATTGTCTAAGGTGCTATCCGCACTGACCATGACGACAAAGGCATCAGGGCTCGCGCGCAGGATCTCCCGCAAGGTATCGATGCCGTTCTTGCCTGGCATATTGATATCGAGAAAGGTGATGTCGGGGCGCAGCTTGGCGTGCCTCAGTATGGCCTGAGTGCCATCAGCCACATCCCCCCGGACCTGACACCCCAGATTGGCAAGCGCGGTGCGAATCCAGCTGCGCACAAGAGGCTCGTCGTCGACTATCAATACTGTCGGTTGTGTCGATGGCTTGCTCATAGACAACTATCCGCCCTCAGGCCTTCTCCCGCTCATGCCTCGGCCCGCGACAATGCGTAATGCCTGAATTCCATAATCGCCTGACCGCACAAGCCTTCCAGCTCCCGGAGCATTGCGTTTAACGGTCCATGGTTGTTCTGCTTCACCTGCTGCTCGATCCCGGCCGCCCGCTCCGTGATTCCCCGGAAACCGAAACTGCCGGCAATACCCTTGAGCTTGTGCGCCTCGTCAGCAAGATCCTGCCAGTCTTCCTGTTCACTGGCGTGGCGCATCGACTGCAAACGTCCGGGCAGACTCTCAATGAAATCCTCGGCGAACTCAAACAGATCGGCGTCAAACGCCAAGCCGGAGCCATAAGTGCCGCCAGCGTCCCCGGTCGGTGCGTATGGCAGGTAACAGGCGAGTATCTGATAGAAGACGACTGTTTCAATCGGTTTGCTGAGAAAAGCATCGCAGCCGGCGCTGGTATAACGATCGCGTTCTTCCTTCATCACGTTTGCGGTGAGCGCCACGATCGGTGTGTCGTAACCCGCCTTGCGTAACCATTGCGTCGCCTCTATTCCGTCCATGTCCGGCATCTGCATATCCATCAATACCAGATCATAGTCCCCCGCCAGCGCCTTCTCGACGGCTACCCGACCGTTCTCCGCCACGTCGACGTCGGCACCGGTCCTCTTGATGAACATGGAGACGAGTCTCTGGTTGTCAGTACTGTCCTCAGCCAGCAACACGCGCCCCCCGAGACGGGGTGGCTCCTGTGCAACCAAAGAGCTCACGTCACGTTGCTCTACACAGGCTTCATCGCACAAGTCCGAATCATCAATAGGCCTGGTAGCAATCGTCACATCCACCCGCGTCCCGACGCCCTCCAGGCTTTGGAGTTTTACAGAACCACCGAGCAGTTCGACCAGTTGTCTGGAAATGTACAAGCCGAGACCAGTGCCGCCAAAGCGGCGCATGGACGATGCATCGGCTTGCGAAAACCGCTGAAACATTCTGGCCTGCTGCTGGGGTGACATGCCGATACCGGTGTCGATGACGGACAGGCAGAGTTCCTGCTGCGCCTGGTCGCAGCGACCCACAATGCGCACGCAACCCTTTTCGGTAAACTTGATGGCGTTACTGCACAGATTTAGGAGAATTTGTTTCAGCCGCGTCGGGTCGGTGACGATGCGCCCGGGCAGCGGAGAATCGTACTCGATGTAAAACGAAAGCCCCTTTTCGCGTGCCTGCATGCCCATTACTGACTTGACATCGGCGAGCAGCTCGAAGGGACTGCTGACAATGCGCTCGACTTCCAGCTTATCCGCTTCGATCTTCGACAGGTCGAGGATGTCGTTTATGACGCGCAGCAGGTGCCTGCCGCTGCGAATGATAGTGTTGACCACGCTGAGCCGCTCCGAATCGGTCTGGCTGGTATCGCGCAGGGACTCGGAAAAACCGATGATTGCGGTCAGCGGCGTTCGTATCTCATGGCTCATGTTGGCCAGAAAACTGCCCTTAGCCATGTTGGCTTTCAGTGCCTTGTCGTGGGCCTCGCTGAGTTTTTCCGCCTGCTCCTTGAGCAGGTCCTTCTGTCGGTTCAGTTTCTTGAATAGCGAGCCGAGAACCAAGGTGGTCCAGGTTGTCAGCCATACAAATATAAGAATAGTGACAAACACGGGGACGCCAAATTCGTCGATAAAGCGTGCAATCGTTGCATCATATTCCCGGTGAAGTAACAGCAGCGTGTACGGAGTGCCCGGCAACGCCGCCCAGGTCCACACGACAGCCCGTGAGTGTGAAACCAGGGCGCCATTGTCGTCCTGGGTCCGAATGGCGCCTAGCAAACTGGTTTCTGCTTGCTTGTCAATCCAGTCCACATTTCCACCTGCCAGGTGAAATTTTCCAGTTTCGTCAACCAGAAAGACAGCGTGCTCTGCTGAATCCAACGGACGCGCGGCGGACAACAATGACTCAAGCGAATCAGCTTTGTCCGAGGCATACCGGGAAAGGTAATTACCCAGGCTCCGAGAATAGGCCCGCAGGCTGCGTAGCTGGGATGCTGTGGTGGACTGCTGATAACTGTCGTACAGCACGCAGTAAAACAGCACCAGGCCCAGTACTGAAAGTACCAGAATCGAGGCGACCAGTTTGGTATGCAGCGGCATGACGCAACGACGGTTTATGTCGTATGTCGACCTTTGGTGTTTATATTCGCCAGCGAGTACAAGGGGCAATAGGCAACGAGGGCGGTGACAATGTTTATACAGCCAATCACCAGCAGCACGGTGCGGATAACCTGGTTGGCAATCAGTCCGGTATTGACGAGGGTAAGGTAGAGCAGTGCACCGCCTATGATCAGTCGCACGGCACGGTCCAAACGGCCCATATTGCATTGGAATGGCATAGCCGCATCCTCCCTGGTGGTGACATATTCCACGCAAATCAGTCCGTATAGCGGCCGAATGCCAGGGCGCTTAAATAAGAATATTTTCGATTATTCAATGGGTAAGGCGTACCAGACCGGCATCGTTGGGCTTGGCTTGCTCAGCCCAATCCATTAGTTCGGACGGCAGCCCCTGGCTGGCCGACAGCCGTCGAACAGGAACCCCGCATTAGCGGGCGTTTCCGTGAGCTGAGACGATCTCGTTTTGGTGGGATAGAACGCGCGACCATATAAACTATGACCGGCAATAGCCGCTAGGAGGCTGTCCCTCTGTCGAAGGCGGTAAGCATGCTACGTTCTCGACACGTTACTGAACGTGCGGAATCCCGTTCGGCACCCGGTGAGGCTGAAACCGAGTCGTTGAATGCCCGCCCGTGGGGCGCGTTCTCCATCTTAAGTTTAGTTAATACCTTCAAGCGGTTGTGCTCGCGTTTGCAAGCTCAACACGGCACCACAATGCCCGTCGAGCCACCAGCCCACAAACGGTCGGTTCCGAAGGCCCCCAGCATTTCAAATCGGCGCGGAGATGAGACTGACGAAGTGTACTTTCGCAGTACTCGGCTATTCACGGCCAACCATTACTGGTACTTCGCGACGCGCGAAGGGGAAAACAAGGGGCCCTTTAAAGATCGCCAGCAAGCTGAACTCGCGTTAGCGGCCTTTTTTGCCCAGTGCGTCAGCGAGGAGACTGGTAAGCAGGTTGCGCCCATACATGGAGGCCTTAATGCCGCACTGGATGAGATGGTTGAAGAGGCCCAGGACCTGATACGGGTCTTGAGAAGACGGGGCGAAACCGGCGCCTCTTTGTGGGCTCACCAGCGCATCCGGGCGCTTAAACAAAAAGGCCATAGAGCCCGACATCCGTTGCGACGAATCGAAGTTATCGAACATCTCCTCCACTCAGACTGAGCGGCTTTGATACTAAGAAACTAACGGGGACGGCGAATCTTCTCGTTTCTCGCTGGTCTTCTGAACAGCAACTCCTTTTGGCCGTTACCGCCCACTCGCCGGGTCGGTGTAGCTGGTATTCTTGGAACCACCACCGTCTGTGGCTGTCGTAGAAGCGATCCAGTGGGAGAATACCGCCATGTTGAACTGGGCTGACATCATCAGGTTTGCCAACGAGGGTAACCCGGCACCCGACCGCCGGGTGGTGAAGACCGACGCGGAATGGCGGGCGCAACTCACGCCCGAGCAGTACTACATTACGCGGGAGAAAGGCACCGAACGGGCCTTCAGCTCGGAGATGTGCAGCCTGTTTGAACCTGGCCAGTATGCCTGCGTGTGCTGCGACACGCTGCTGTTTGATGCCAGCGGGAAATTCGAATCCGGCTCAGGATGGCCGTCATTCACCCAACCTGTCAAAGGCAATACCATTGCGTATCATAGCGACAACGCATATGGCATGCAGCGGGTAGAAACCGTCTGCAACACCTGTGACGCCCACCTGGGGCATGTGTTTCCCGATGGACCGCCGCCCAGCGGTCTGCGCTACTGCATGAATGCCCTCGCACTCAAGAAGACTTCGCAGTCGCAGACCAAAGCCACCTTTGGCGGCGGCTGCTTCTGGTGTACGGAAGCCATATTTCAGCAGCTGGTGGGCGTGAGCAAGGTGGAAAGCGGCTACAGCGGCGGCGAGCGCCCCAACCCGACCTACCAGGAGGTCTGCTCCGGACGGACCGGACATGCGGAGGTCGTACAGATCACATTTGACCCGGCGGTAATCTCCTACGCGGATCTCCTGCACATTCACCTCAGCACTCACAACCCGACGACACCCGATCAGCAGGGTGCGGATAAGGGTACGCAGTATCGCAGTATCGTCCTGACGCACAACAGTGAGCAGGAAACAGCCGCCAGACAGGTGATTGAGGAAATGGCCCCTGCGTTCGATGACGCGATTGTGACTGAGGTGAAGCCCTTCGAGGCCTTTTACAAGGCGGAAGACTATCATCGGGACTATTATGCCAGTAATCCCCGCAAGCCGTATTGCGCTGCGGTGATCTCGCCCAAGTTGCAGCGGTTTCGCGAGCTGTTCAGGGACAAGCTCAAAGATCAACCTGTTGCCACGGAGCGCTAAAGCTCACTCTGGTCCTGCGCCTTTTACCGCTCCGCAATCGCGGCCATGGCCCTGGGGAAGACGATGCTCACCGACCCTGTTCTGATAGCACTGCTAGGGCTACTTGGCGCGACCCTGCTGCTATTCGTCCTGGGTATTATTCCCTACCCGTACGGGCTGCTTGTTCTGATGGCCTTCATTGCCGCCCGGATCCTCTACCTGCGGGGCCCGACGCCTACCGGCGCTACCTGTCCGACCACCCGGACGAGTGGCAGGTACTGGACAGCCTGTGCCGGCCGGTGGTGACGCGCTTCTACCGCGACACGCGGGTCTTCGAGCGCTTGAGCGACGACATCCTGCCCGGGCTTGCCAGCGCGGCACAGAGCGTGCGCAGAGACACCCTGACCGCGTGGAGCATCGGCAGCGCCTCGGGCGAGGAACCCTACAACCCTGGCGATCCTGTGGCACTGTCGGGTCGCAGCGCGTTTTCCCGGCCTGAGCCTGTCCATCCTCGGCACCGAAGTCGGTGCGCACCTGTTGCAACGCAGCGCGCAGGCCTGCTATCCCGCCGGCACCATCAGGAATCTGCCGGAGGAGTTGCACCGCACCGTCTTCAGCCGGCGTGGGGACCAGTACTGTCTTAAGCCCGTTTACCGGCAGGCAGTGGCGTTTCGGCAGCAGGATGTGCGCACTACGCTGCCGGACGGACGCTTCGATCTGATCCTGTGCCGCAACCTGGTGTTTACGTATTTTGATGAAGAGCTGCAGGTGCGCTTGCTGGGGCAGCTCTTGAACCGGTTGCGGTCCGGGAGCTGGTTGGTTGTGGGAGTGCGGGAGACGTTACCGGTACTACCGAAGGGGCTGATTGCTGTGTCCGAGCGGTTGGGGCTTTATCGATACACAGGAAACACTGACGGGCCGCGAGCTGCTCGCGCAGTGTATCCACCCCTCTTGCATTGGCGCCCAAATCACTGATCCGCAGTTGCGACGGGGAGCGCACCTGAACCAACCGGGCGGCGCCACCTCCGCCGTTCGGCCCGACAACCGGAGGTCGCGTGAACGGGTCCTGTTATGGGCAAATCCACCCAATCATTACAGAACTCTCGCTGTGGGAGCGGCCCCCTGGCCGCGATTCGCGCCGAAGGACGGCGCGCCTATGGATTAACGGGAGCCCCATTATGGGTGAATTCCAGAAACCTGTGGCAATAGCCGGTATGTTCTATGTTGCACAGGGTGGAATCGGCGTGCGGACCGAAACGTATGCAACTGCCAGGTTCAAATAGCAATGGCTGTTAACTCCTGCGTCACCGCTTCCCGGTTCTTTGTCTTGCAAAGCATTTAACCGTTGTGCAGTGCGCGACCGATAAAGGCTGATACGGCATCCTGATGCTCACTGACAATCGCGGGCTTATTCGTCCTCCGCTCCCTGGAGGTCGTCCCGCTCCTCGACTGCATCGACAAACCGCAACCGCGTTACACCATCCGCGAGTTCCGCAAGGTAACTTTCCGACCAGGAGAGCTGGCTCTGCACCTCCTTGCGCCAGCTGTCGGCATCTTCGCCAGTATGGAAAAGGACAACATAAGGCTTGTGGCAACCGGTAAAATGCAAAAAGCGCACGCGCGCATCGGTCAGTTCTCTGACCCGATCCGGAAGCCCGCCCATGGCCCTGACCTCGACCTGCGGACACAACACCACGGCAAACCTGGACGGCAGTTCACCGTAGTTCCGCCGCCAGCGGTCCAGCACCGCGGGAACGAAACCGGGCAGACTTGCCGCGCTCCAGCTCGAAACATAGGCCGGAACACCATCTATTGTCAGCTGCTGGTCTTCGGTTTTCATGTCACTCTCTCCTGGCCGGAGTCTGTAGCGCACCGGCAAATTCAGTCTATAAAGAGATTTCTCTTAAATCCAGTACTGTGGAATAATAATGCTTTTTTGTTAACTTTAACGCGAATTAATAGTATATTATTCTTATTTAGTGCGTTTCGGCAGGACTGTAGTTCATGGATAGCGTCGACCGGAAAATATTGAAACTGCTGCAGGTGGATGCCAGCCTGACTGTCAAGCAGATCGCAAAACACGTCCATCTCTCGGTTACCCCGTGCTGGAATCGCATCCAGAAGCTGGAAACCGAGGGCTATATACGTGCCAGAGTCGCGCTGCTTGACCCGAAACTGCTCAACGCGGATGTCACGGTGTTTGTCGCTATTAAGGCCGCGCAACACACCACGGAATGGATCGAGCGCTTCTCGCACGCGGTCAGCGATATGCCGGAAGTCATGGAGATCTATCGTATGAGCGGAGAGATTGATTACCTGCTGCGGGTCGTGGTCAGCAGCATCGCCGCCTATGATCGCTTCTACAAGACGCTGGTGGACCGCATCGAGCTATCCGATGTCACCTCCAGCTTCGCCATGGAGGAGATGAAGTACACCACGGCCCTGCCCATTAACCTCGGCCAGTAGTGACCAGGCGCACGTACGCACGGTCGCGAACTGATCAGATGGGGACCGAAGACCCTCTACGCCGATCGGTTGGGCTTCGTTCCTCAGCCCAACCTACGGGCGCGGATAACCATGCATGGCCGAAGGTGGCCCCTTCGCGCCGATTCCGTGATCAATGGGGTCAGCTGTCGCAGGTTGGGCTGAGCGCAAGCGAAGCCCAACCGACGACAACGGACCCTGTTTGTGTGCCGGAAAAGGCAGCTGCCCAACGGCTACCTTCCCCAACATACCGACCCTCTGTTCTCTTTTACCCAGCGGGCTGGATTCTTATGCTGGCAAAAAACATAAACGTCCCTTAAGCTGAAATCTGGAAGTATTGTCCAGCCGCCCCTTTGCAATCGAACCTGAAGGCAGCAAACGCTGCGTTCCCTAGGAGTACCCGCCCCGCAGGCGGCGCGTTGTCGCGCGGCAAACAGCCAAATGCTTTGCCAATAACTCCAATAGGTTACGTTTTGTTTGATGAGAGGCTGTCGGACTTGGGCGATCGTAGCGAGCAAGCTGGGAGGGCGAGGCCATTTTTTCGATCGTTTGAGGAGAATAGCCGTAGCTATTTGACGAAAAGGATCGGGAAAATGGGGCGCTCTCCCACCGGCGCAGTGGATCAGTCCCAAGCCCGACAGCCTCCTAGAATATGTCCGACCCAGTGAACAGGTTCTGCTATCCTGCACCGGCAGGTAACGACTTCGAGGCTTTGTTCTGCCAGTGAAGACCGAGACGTTGCGTCAGGAGTTAATGAAAAACGGTCTGGTCAGCGCCGACTTGTGCGTCGATCCGATCAGCCAGTTTGAGCAGTGGTATGCACAAACGATGGAGACGGATCTCGCCGAACCGAATGCCATGTCGCTGGCGACCGTGGATGCGCAGGGTCAGCCCTGGCAGCGCATGGTGTTGCTGAAGTTGTTCGATGAAAAGGGTTTCGTGTTTTTCACCAACTATGCCAGCCGCAAAGCCGAACAGATCGCGGGCAATAGCAGAGTGAGTCTGTTGTTTCCCTGGCAGGCACTTGGGCGCCAGGTGAAGGTGACCGGCACCGCAGCGAAGATCTCCACGGCCGAGTCCATGAAGTATTTTGCAACCCGTCCGCGTGGCAGCCAGATCGGCGCATGGGCGTCGCAACAAAGCCAGGTGATCAAATCACGCGCGATTCTGGATGCCATGTTTGACGAGATGAAACACAAGTTTCTGGACGGGGAGGTGCCGTTACCATCGTTCTGGGGCGGCTATCGCGTCACGCCGGAGACGATCGAGTTCTGGCAGGCAAGGGAGAGTCGTCTGCACGACCGCTTTATTTATCGTCGGGACGACGAGTCGCACTGGTTTACGGAACGTCTCGCGCCTTGAAAAAATGGGGTCGAAAAATGGGGTCACGAAAAATGGGGTCAGAACCATTGAAACATGTACTTCAGGATCGACGTACTCGCCGCGATCAATCTCGTCTGACCCTATCCGCCATCGGCGATGGGTGAAACCGATGCAATCCAGGGCTCAAGACGTTTGCCGATATTGAGCCGGACCTGATAGCGCGGCGGGATGGGTTCCGCATTATAGGTATTAAACCTTTGCCCTTTCGTCAGGTTGGCCAGCTGCTGCGAATAAGGCAGCGCCACATGAACCTGTTGGACATACAACCGTCGTATCTGACCGGTGACAGCATCGTCGTTCCAGCGCAGGCCGATGTCACCACGCACAAACAGGTATTTGTTCGGGTCCGCATATTTTTCCGCCAGGGCCTGTGGTTCAAGACCAGCATCTACGGCATATAAGCGTGTTTGCGCTACTTGCAAACGCCTCAGCCATTTTTCACGCTGCTTGAGCTTCCTGGCCAGCTCTTCATCGTCGGGGGATGCTGCCACCCTTTCCCGAAGCTGACTTACCTTGTGTTCGGCCGACAGCAGCGACTGCTGATAGGCCTCACCATTGTATTCCAGCACGAACACCACTTCCCTGGCGAGCGATCTCCATTTGTGCAGATATTGTTCTTTATCGCTTTTCAGTTCCGCCGGACTAAAACCCAGTTCAGACAACTTCGCCTCATCCAGCCATTCAGGCGCACCACCGCGGGCATACCGATATTCAGGCGGCTCGTCGGCACCCAGCACCTGCCACTGCAGCGACAAGGCCGTGCCACGGTTTTCGTCCGTACCGCTGTAAGATTGCACTATGGTCAGTTCCCGCTCGGTCAGGTCGATACCCACCAGAGGCTCACCGCCACGGTTATAGGCGACACCCGACAGCACCACGGCATTGGTGAACAGCAGCAACAACACGGCAGCGAGCAGTAACTTACGCACGGCTGTGCTCCGTTAACCGGCTTTGCAGACGAACCCGCTTGTAGACAAACAACAGCAGCAGGGAGGTCAACGCGATCACCAGGAAGAACAGGTATTTTGGCATGATATCCCACCACCAGTCGAAGAACTTGGTATAGAGAAACAGCACAAAAAAGCCATTACCGGTATTGATCACATCCGGCCATTGCTGGCGAATCCCCAGCGCGATCAAGCCGGAACTGACTGCAAAGCCGAGCACCTGATAAGCACCCTCAATGATCGCGGCATCCCAGGGCAGATAACTGCCGTAGCCCCAGTTTGACAACACCAGCACAGGAATTAGAAACAACAGGCAGCCGAACACCCGGTAGATCGGCGCAAAACCGCTGTAATGCTGCTGCCGAAACCAGAGCGGCACCGTGAAAATAATCGGCGCGGGCAAAAAGAAGTTTTCCGGCCAATCGCCCACCGACAGCCAGTACATCCCCGACCAGGTGCCTGTGCGCGCCGCGATAAACCCGGCCAGCGAAAGAATGCCCGTGGCCAGCAACAGCCGCACATCGAAGGCATAGGCGAGCAGGAACCCATAGGCCGCCCACGCCAGCAAGGCCTTATCCGAGGACGTGATGTTGAATATCTGCCCCAGCATCACGAGATTCAGCACAAAACAGGCGAAACTCACCATAGCCATCGGCCTGGCAAAATACCCGGTCGTCTCCCGGCGCGACACCCACCAGGTGAGCAACAGAGTCAACAGCGGTGCACTGATCAACAACGATACCTGTACCGGCGTGGTGAAGTATCCCCAGAACTGGTAGAAGAGGAAGAACACGCTGGCCGCCAGGGCCAGGGCGCCGATGAATGAAGCGATCTTCATCCCCGTGGATAACTGTTTCTGGCGGGAACTGGTATCGATGTCGAACTTCTCTGTCAGGGTCTTCAGCAGGCCCTCATGATAGCGGGCAACAGCCTCACGCTGATCCGCCCCCAGCTGCAGCACCTGGTCCACCTCCAGCAATTTCACTTCATCACAGAAAGCCTGGATCTGGTCCGCGCGTTGTTGGGCTTTTTGCTTATTGTCCATGTTCACTGGTAGTTATGTTGAGTTCCGCTTTCGGTATCATCGCCGCGATCAACCACGTCTGAGCCCATCGGTTGCCAGTGGTTGATCATTCCCTGTCAAGCCGGCTCATGGCCTGTTTGAATAGGCCACATCGAAAACGGCCTCCAGTTCTGCATGCGCGCCGCGCAAACCATCGATTACCGCCTTGGCCCAATCGAAATATTCGCGCCGCCGCTCCAGACTCCAGTCCGGTGGCGGACTATTGGCGACATCACGCAAGTTGGCGATCTTGTCCGCAAGCTTCACGAGCTTCGCCTTGTCGCTGAGCCCCTCCGCATGCTCGATCTGGGCCTGCTTGCGATCCTGTTTGGCAAGCGTCTTGTCATCGGTGACCTCCATGACGATATCGTGAATCGCCCTGCCGAACTCCGCCTCGAGTTCCTCCGGCTCGGTAGCCGTGTCTTCCACGGTATCGTGCAACAGGGCGGCGCAGATGACTTCCATGTCAGTGACGCGACCCTCGTTGCAGAGGACATCCGCGAGCAAAATCGGATGGTTGATGTAGGGCGACGCATCGACATCTTTTCGACGCTGATCCTTGTGCTTGGCAGCCGCAAACGCCAATGCTTTCAGCAACAGCTTCAGGTCTTTTTCACTAGTCACTTAGAGAGTATTTCAGTGATGAGCAGCGACAACAACAAACCGGCCTGTCGACCCGACGCGGATGACGAGCTTGGCGCTTTGCGGTTTTTCGAAACGCAGAGCGAAAGTTCCATGAGCGAACAGTCTTCGACTGCAGTGGCCATGTTATGGGCAACTCCCGGCGACGTACTCAAGAGAGGCAATCCTTGCTAAGAATCCTGGTTGCAGATTCGGCGTGTTGAGGGCGGGAAAGGCGTTCCGAGGATCTTCGCTTTAAATAAATAGTGAATAAATACCGAATGTTAACTTCATCGCCGCACCGGCTATTGACTTGGACCAACCGGTCAACTACAGTTTGCCGCATGACCCAGGCACACGATACAAAGCAGCGTCTGCTGGACTCCGCCCAGAAACCGTTTTACGCACGCAGCTATGAGCGCAGCGACCCGGCAAAACTCAATCGTGTCGTCCAGGAGCACGTTGTTCCCCACGTGGATTTTGTCACCCGTCGCGTCTGACACTCGGGAAGAACTGGCGGCAGACTACACCGGAACAACGTTCAGTGTTTGCACGGGAATTTGGCACGCTCCTGATCAAGACCTACTCGACAGCATTGGCCGAATATACCAATCAGGAGATCGAAATTCTGTCCTCAAGTGTATCGGCCGACAGCCGCCGGAGCACGGTCCGTACCCGGATCGTCGAAAGCGGCCGGGCACCGCTCGCGGTTGACTACAGCCTGGTACAAGTCGACAACACCTGGAAGATCTATGACGTACGGATTGAAGGCGTGAGTCTGGCCATTAATTACCGAAGCACCTTTGCGCTGGAGATTCGTAATCACGGCACTGGCGGCCTGATCGAACGCCTGGTGGAACGCAACACACCCGGGTTGAAAAAACTCACCGCCGCAGCACCCGATTCCATGCGCTGATTCCGGGCCGCTGAGAGGCGGCCTGGACCGGTTGCATGCATGGGCGATGGCGCCCCTACCGTTTGAATAGCTACGCCCCAGGTGGCTACCACATTAAATCATCGGGAACCTGGTAATCCGCGTAGGCATCGTCCTGCCCATTCTCCGGTTGAGTCGTCGCATTGCTGACAATGCAGGTTTCGTCGCGAAGCATGATCTTCTCGGCCACAACCGACGGAATCACCTCGTAGCGGCCATCCAGTCTGGCGATGGCGAGGAGGCCGCGCGCCAGCTTGTTGCGCACCTCTGCCGAGACAAAGATTTTCCTGATCACGGTGCCATCCTGAAAGTTAAACCCCATCTCGCCATCGTCTGGCGCTAAGCGATTCGATTCGACCAGTTGACGCACCTGCGCCTGAACCGCCTTGCGCCCGACCTCTTCCCTTTGCAGGCGATTAAGTTCCCGATCGCGCGACGCTTTCTCTGCCGCCGCCTGGCGGGCAGCAGCAGCCGCCTCATCGACCACCTCGGTCTTCTGCTTGTTCTTCTGATGCTGCTGTTTGCTCTTCGACTTCTTCGCCTTGTTGAGCTGGTCCTTGCTCACCAGGCCCGCCTTGAGAAACTGATCACCCAACGAATTTGCCATGACATTCTCCCCGGGTCCGTACGGTAAAACACCACTTCCAGGCACACAGCGGCCTGCCTGCCGGGTCACGAGCGTATCATTTTCCGTACGTTTTGAAACGATTTCGTCCGGTGCGAACGGGTTGCCCTCCGGGCGTGCTGTCCCGGCTCCCGCCGACTAACCCGGCCGCCCATCGCCGCGACCCCGCAACCCCAGAAACTCGCGCCGCGTCTTCGGCCCGTAGGTGCGGAAACCCGGATTGGGCGCGGCCAGATAATTCCGCCTGAGCCTGCCGATGGGATCGGCCTGCGCATGCCGGCGGATGCCCTCGACATCCAGCCCATAGACCCGCGCCGCATTGAGACCGAAAATCCTGCACCTGGCCTCGGGTGTGATCGCCGGATAGCCGTAGCGCTCCTGAAACTCGGCGCTGATCTGAAACCCGCGCAAGGCCTGAATCTGATCCTGCGGGCTGCCATACCACAGCGAATCGGTGCCCCAGCAGATACGTTCCTCCCCGAAATACGTCAACAGCTTGCCCAGCAGATGCGCGGCCTCGTCCGGCTTGCTCATGTGATAGCGCCACACACTGCCGAGCTCGGCGTAGAGATTGCCCGCGTTACGCCGGAAACCGTTCTCCTGATGCGCCTTGATCAGCCGGTCGACGCCCTGATCCCGATCCGGATCGTAGGGGCCTTCCGTGACACCCGGCTCCCAGCCCGAGTGATAGCAGATAAAGGTGACATCGGGATAACGCCGCGCCACGCGCGCGATATCGGCCGGATCCGAATAGCGGTACTGCAGATCGCCCAGCGGGATGCCGCGGTGCGCGCAGATCACTTTCACCCCCAGCTCGCGCGCCTTCTCGATGAGCGGAAGGCCATAGGTCGGGTCATCCATGTAATAACCGCGCCCCTCGGGTCCCCACTGCGGGTAGGTCTTCCAGGCGCTCACGCCGTACTCGCGCGCCTGCACCTCCATGAAATCCAGAGCACCCGGGTCGTTGGGCAACACACCCCCGTGAATCATGGCGCGCTCGCGGCCGCCCAGCGTGTCGACGATGGCGCGTGCTTCGGCCGCGTATTCCATAGGCGTCGGATTGCTGCCGCGCGCACCCCACAACGCCGAGACCACGGCCGCATCGGTATCGCTGTCGAGAAACACATCCTTGACGAGCTGCTCGGCCGAGTAACAGCCGAAGCCCTCGCCCGCGCATTTGCGCCGTTGGGGAAAGACCTGGTTCAACACCCGCGTCCAGCGCTTGCCGTCCTCGCCCTTCTGCCAGCTGCCCGAGGGATCCACGCAGTGGGTCTGGATGTCGAAAATGAACTCATCGCCGCCCAGGGCCGCCTGCGCGAGCACCTCGTCGAAGGCCGCCCCGGCGGGGATATCGAACCAGCCGCCGCGCACGCCCGCCCGCGCGTGCAGCGCATTGAACGCCAGCAGCGTCGCCGCCGATCCCGCACAGGTCTTCAGGAACGCCCGGCGCTGCAGCCCGCTTTTCCGCGCCGCGTCGCCAACAAAGCGCTGAGCCTCCAGATTGGCCGCGCGCTCCGGCGGTCGCAGCGGCCGCGGTACGTATTCGCCATTGGAAGCCGAATCGATCTTGATCGGCAGGCGTCTGCCCTCGGGGTCCAGGTCCATGGCAACTCCTCGTATCTGCGGGAAACAGGCTTGTACTCGTCAGGAGAAAAGTATAGCGAGCAGAGGTTCGGGCATTGGAAATGTGCGGAAACAGTCAGCGCATCGCGGTCAGCAGACCGCTCCTGCGAGACAACCCGCAGAAGCGCCGCCCAGCGGCGCGATTGACAAAAGCATCAATTGTATCCAACTGATTATCCGATATATTCTGTAGTCTCCCAGCCTCCAAAGCCGCCTCCAGCGAAAAACTGTCCCCATTTTCGGACAGTTGATCTGGATAACACGGCGGCGCAAACTCACCGTTGACTTGGGATAATTCTCCCAATCTATAAGAGGAGAATCATCATGGATACACGTTTTCGTCTGACTATTGTTTTGTCCGCCCTGCTTCTGGCCGCGTGCGGCGGTGGTGGCGGCAGCAGTTCCCCAAGTTCGTCGGCGGCTGTGGGCGGCGCATCGATTGGCGGGACGGTTCCCGGGACGCTGATCGAAGCGTTCGGAGACAACGGCTCGTACTATGCCGTGAATTCGAATGACAATGCGACCAACCGGCACCCCTTCCGGCTCGACCTGCCCGCCGGCGTCGGATTCCACCTGGTGATGGTGACTGGAGAAGGCACGCCCGATGAGGTCATCACGCCCATCGGCTTCCGGGATTCTACCGGCAGGGTTCACACGCGTCTGATGCTGAATCACGGGAGCGAAATCGACCTGGGATACGTCCCCCTCCCCATGGGTCGCAACGCGGCCGCTGCCGATGACCGCGACAACAACGGCGTACTTGACAACCCAATGATCCTGGATGATGTCGGAGCGAATAACCCCCTGTCACAATCGGACGCGGACGACGATGGCGTGGACGACTGGGCTGACCCGGATCACGGCGGATACCAGTATGACGATTCCACCAGCGATCCGCAGGACAACGACGACGACGGCATTCCCAACAGTTACGATGATGACTATCACAGCCGGTCAGACGACAGCGACTCAGACGGCCTGCCTGACAGCGTCGATGCGAATCCCTACAACGAGCGGGACCATGCCAATGACGATCTAGACGAAGATTGCGATCATGACGGCTATAACGACGATGACAGCAATCGGGATGGATATCACGACGACGATCTGGACCACGATGGCGAGCATGATAACGGCGCTGATGACCACAGTACTGGCAACAACGGCAGCTGCGTTGGTATGCCTGCTCCGACAGAGCCTGTTCCGCCACAGAACACTACGACAGAACCTGCTCCGACCGAGCCTGCTCCGCCACAGTCATCCAGTCCTGACGGACAGGCACTCTATACATCCTACTGCGCCGAATGCCATGGGCCGAACGGGAAGCGGGGCAGATCAGCGTCGGCAATATCCTCGGCCATTGCAAGCAATCGCGGCGGCATGGGATCTCTGTCCAGTCTGACTTCAATCGAGGTGCAGGCAATCGCCGACTATCTGGCCATGTGAGACGAGTTCATCCCTGATTGAACCGCAATCAGCGGGCGTTTTTGAGAAATGCATAACAGCGCGCGCGCCGGCCAGGCTGGTTGTCTGCGACCCTGCTCCCGGTCCTGGACGGGTGCGTTTTGCGCAGCGAATCAACTATGCGAAACGTGCTTGCAACAGGTTCAGGCGCTCGCGAATGTCGCGCACACTACCCAAACATGGACACCAGCCCCATCAAGATCCGGAACGGCATGCGCCGCCAGCTACAGAGCTGGCGCGACACGGTCGTCGACCGGCAGCAGCGGCTGGGGTAGAAGACGGGCTTTACCCTGCCCGCGGATTAACAACGTCCGAACCTGCCTTCCCCCATGGTGGGCTTTCTCTGGCGCAAGCGCTGCTATCGTTCCGGTGAGCACTACCGGGCATCACCCGGCGCGGTGCTGCTGGTCGAACCCGAAGTCACCGTACAGATGGGCGCGGATGTCCCCGCCGGCGCCAGCGCCGAACAGGGCATCGTGGCCCGAATCAACCAGGCCGCTGTAGGAGCACCGGCCTTCGGCGCGATTGGTTTACCGGATCGACAAAACCATCGCGGCCATGAGGCCGCTCCTGCAGGTGGATCGCCCTGGCCCGTACAACAAAAGGGAACATTGCCGTAGGCGTGTCAGGCGGCCCGCGGACGTGAATGGGAACAGACCACGGTTTTCGAACTGCGGTTCAATGCTGCGCGCAGCCGAGTATCCGTTAACTCCGAAACCGTGGTCTGTCGCCATTCCCCACTGCTGATCTACCCGGAACTTCAGCGAAGAAAGCTTGTCCACTGGACAAACTGCCGCCGGGAGTTCCAATGACGAAAAACCGCTTACCAGCCGCCGCTCTGTTGTTGGGTCTGGCGACACTGCCACCTCTTGCCACACACGCGGACGAGATGCCGCTGCCGAGCTACGAACAACAGAAGCGGCAGTTCATGGAGGAACGCAGCAAATCCCCCGGCGCTGCCAAATTCTCGCCCGAAGATCGGCGCATAATGCAACAGGCGGCCGACAACCTGGCCGCCCGCCTGCCCGACCCCGGGTTGAAAGTGGGCGCGCAGGCACCGGATTTCACCTTGAACAACGCCTTCGGGTCGCCGGTCACCCTGTCGGAGGAATGGCAGAAGGGCCCGGTCATCCTGGTCTTCTACCGGGGCGCCTGGTGTCCGTTCTGTAACCTGCATCTGCACGTGCTGCAGGAAAGTGTGCCCGCCTTCAGAAGCTACGGCGCCCAGCTGATCGCAGTGACACCGCAGCGGCCGGACAAGTCGGCCGAACAGATCAAGAAGGATGGCCTGCCTTTCGAAGTGCTGAGCGACCTGGAAAGCGCGGTCATGAAAGCCTACGGACTGTACTACGAGCTGGACCCGGAGCTCGTTGAGGTCTACGTCCGCCACGGCCTGAACGTCGCCGAGTACAACGGCGAGGGGCGCAACGTGCTGCCGGTACCCGGGACTTTCATCATAGACACCCAAGGTGTCATACGCGAAGTTCACGCCGATGTCGATTACAAAGAACGCATGGAACCCGAAGCCATCCTGAAGGCGCTTGAGGAATTACAACCGGTGGGAAAAAGGGGACGGAGGGATTAAACAATAATCCCTCCGTCCCCTTTTACTTTTAGGGAACTCTCCCAAGGCTGCCTCCGGGGTTGCACGAAGTTGAACTGTTTGTTGGAGGGAGACAGAGGGGGAGGTGGCCCAAAAGTCTTCGCGCTCACTCATAGACCAGCTTTTCCTGTTCTTCTTTGCCGCTCTTTTCGTTGATGACGGTAATGGAGCCCTTCTTTCCAAAGGGCGGATTGGCCAGGACCATTTCGACACGGTCATCCCGCACTTCTTTGGCCAAGGCATTATTAGCGGAAATGGAGGCTCTCATTCCCACCGATCCCGTGCAGGTATAAGTTCATGACACATAAGCGCACCACGCTATCGACAATATCGTTACCGCGCAAGGCGTGTTCTTTGAGATGACGTTGTTCTTTCTTGGAGGTGGCCTGTGCCGCCATGTAATCGCGGGTGATTTTTTAATCCCTCCGTCCCTTTTTAACTCCCGTCCCTTTTTAACTCACGTCCCTTTTTAACTCTTGTCACAAGTAACTGTGGTCTGCCCCCCAATTGCTCGAATCAAACTATTGCCCACCGTTCGCTCTTACTCGGCCAGTCTGGTTTGATGACTTTCTTCGCCGCGTGATGTCTGCATCGATGTTTTTCACCGGGCCTTCTTTCACCAGTTCCTTCATGGCTGCCTGAAAGGCTCCGGGATACAAATCCGATTCCTCAAGAAAGTCCGCCCAGATCTCCCAGTCAATCAGAGTAGGCTCCGTACATAGTCGGTACAGCAGATACTGCTTTGCCATCATCCTGTTGTCGTGATACTCATCTTCACCTGGTGGCCTTCCACATCGTCACCAAACATATCTTCGGTATCAGACTGCTGAATCTGGTGTCGCAACCTGCATTCCTACTGAGCAATGCGTTGCACTATTTCCAGACCTTCCGCTTCAGCTTTGAAGACGTTGATTCCACGCGCGTGTCGTGTTAAATAAACCAAGTAGTAATGAACGCGCCTCTTCCCTGGTTTTGCTATTGGCCCATAGGCCGTCCGGCCGTGATAATGCGTTTTTAGATTATTGCGATACAATGTCAATAAGATCGCCTGCCGCTCTTCTGAAATCTCTCCCCCGAAGGACGGGACTTCCCCAAAGAGCTTCATCATATCTTCGGCATGTCTTTCGAGTTCGACAAATCGGTTAGCAAAGTCGTACATCAGATTAATGAGAAACTCGGCTTTACCTAATTGCAGCAATGGCAGCATAGTTTTCGCGCTGACCACATTTCGCCAGCCCGTTGGATCAACAAAGAAAAAGGTAAAATGGTCACCACACCAGGAAACAACATCACTAAGAAGCTCTGTATAGTCGCCATTGAGGCACTTTGCTTCTATTCCACGGTAAGGCTGCTGTGAAAGGAAAGTTTGTAATTTGGCGAACGCAACTGGGTCTTTTTCAATGTATAAGGCTCGAAATTTAGTCTATCGCCCGAAACTTTCTTTTAGACTTTGCTGGCATTTGGCCATTTGCTCGAGCGATATGCCAATTGAGGTATCACTGAGTCTTTCATCGCCTTCCTTCCAGGGATCAGAAAAACAGTCGACGTAATTTATGACAGCTTCCTTGCCTTGCCCCACAATCATAAACAGGCGTTGAAGGTATGTTTTCAATATGGTGTGTTTTACGTAGGCCTGTTCCCTGCCTATATAGGCATCCGGCACTTTGCTCCCTTTCATTTGCCGTTCCCTGTATTGATTGCACTGGTTAAATCGCGCCAGCCGGAATCATGTCCCATATCTTTCCCTGAAGTTTGCGCCCGTTGGCTTTTTTCGAACGCTTCACGCCATCTTCTCCCCAAGCGCCCCACTGCTTGAAAAAGAAGTCAACACCCGCTCTCTCACATTGATCACGCAGTCTCCTACGGAAGGGGCATCGAACCCGTCTGCAATACGCACCTGCGGTTTCGTGGGTGTATCCGGAGATGAGGTTTTGGCCGAAGAAGCCGTTGGTTTTTTTAGGGGCGTGGCGGTGAGAGCAAGGAGGAAGGCATCGAAGTATTCGGGCAACTGGCGCCAGACGTTTTGGGTGGAGCGATGGCATTCGTCGAGGGTGATGACATCTGACTCTTCGATGAGGATGTCGGGGATGCCGGCGACCGCCGTCATCCATATGATGATCTTCTGTCTGGAATTGTCACTGGCCCACCCAAAATTGGCAAATCAGGCCATACCTTACCCCCTTGCGATCACCCATCCCCCGTCGCAAAATTTCCCCTCAACCGACGCGCCGCCCGTTCGCCAGTGGGGGCGCCCGGTTCGCACGGCGCATGATTTTTACAACCGTCACAAGGAGGTGACATGAACACGACTTGCCCTCACGCGCAAAATCTGCGTAACGGCCGCGTATCCGCATTCGGCCGCATCTGCCTCATCACCTGCGTGACCGATAATCGAGAGGCGGTCTTTCTGGAATGGGACCACGGACGCTTGCTGGTCAATGTATTGATGAAAGAAAACCAGCGCGCCGAAACACTCGCCTACGTCGTCATGCCTGATCATCTGCACTGGCTGCTGCAGCTGAAAGACGGTGCGGAACTGGGCCAGGTAATGCGCACTGTCAAGTGCATCAGCAGCCGGAAGGTGAACAAGGTATTACACCGCAGCGGGAGATTGTGGCAGCCGGGTTACCATGATCACGCCTTACGCAAAGAGGAGGACGTTGTTGCCACGGCACGGTATGTTGTGGCTAGTCCGCTGCGCGCGGGGCTTGTGAAGCGTATTGGTGACTATCCTTTGTGGGATGCGGTCTGGGTGTAGTGCGTTATCGCGGCCAGGGGGCCGCTCCTGCAACAAGGTGGCGCGGGTCCCTTGTGGGGACCCGCTTTAACTGCGGACTGCGGGAATACGGATTACTCGGTAACGTCTACCGGTTCTTCCACTTCGATCACTTCCATCGCCGAGAACTCGATCTCAGTACGCCGGTTCGGCGCCAGGCAGTCGATCAGCGCGTTGCCGCGTTTATCCTCGCAGGTCACCAGCGGTTGCGCGGCGCCGAGCCCCCGCACATCGACGGCCTCGTCGCGCATACCCTTGGAAACCAGATAATCCTGAACGGCCTGTGCGCGCTCTTCCGACAGTTTCTGGTTATAGCTTTCCGGCCCCAGCCGGTCGGTAAAACCGGTGATGGTGATGCGCTTGTCCTGCAGCATCGACAGGTCCGGGATCTGGCTCAGGGCGTTGTCCAGGCGGGCCCGTCCTTCGTCGGTCAGGGTGGCGCTGTCGAATGCGAACAGGGCGTCGGCTTCCAGCCGGATCGGCTTGAGTTCCTTGCGAACGATAACTTCCACGGCCGCTACTTCGGCCGGCTTATCGCGCATCGCTACGATTTCCGGATCACATTCCGCGATGGCATTCTCGACCGACCAGCGACCCGTATGCAGGCAATCACCGTAGCCGGTACGAACGATGGACTTCGCGGATTCGTCCACGTAGCCGGTTGCCGCCGATACCAGTCCACTGGTCATACCCAGGCCAACCAGCACGATTGTGCGCGTTAACTGTTTCATCTTGTTCACCTCCGAACGCTGAAATATCAAACGCCCGGTGTGCACAGCAACTTCCGTGAGAACTGACAGGGCTCACTCGCCACACAAACCAGGGTACCTGTACCAGGAATAGCGAATACTACCACAGATTCAATGGCAGCGTGCTTTTGGCCTTGGACGGTTGTCGCTTTGCGGTGTTAAAACAGCAGGCAAGGCAAGGGCTGAGACTGGGCGTGATGTCGTCCTGTATTGGAGGCGGTTACTCGCGGCCAGGAAACCATTTATAC
This sequence comes from uncultured Gammaproteobacteria bacterium, assembly GCA_963814945.1. Classification (GTDB taxonomy): domain Bacteria; phylum Pseudomonadota; class Gammaproteobacteria; order DSM-19610; family DSM-19610; genus Thiogranum. The sequence goes on along the minus strand of CAWFEQ010000009.1, from coordinate 94,745 downwards.
CCAACGGTTTCCCGGATGCTCCTGCGGGTGGCCGTTGTCAGACAGTACACGGCTCAACGCAACTGCTCAACGGCGGCGCGCAGCGCGATGTAATGGCCGGCCAGGGCCTGGCGCATTTCCGGCTTATCGCTGACGACCAGTCCCCAGATCATGTGTCGGTTCGTTTCAAGCCATGCTTCGAACTGGTCTTTTTTCTGTGCCTCTTCGATGAAGCGTTTAAGCAAGCCGGCGCTCAATTCCATTATCTGTTCCCGTGCTGCGCTGTCCAGGTTGGCGGTGAACGCCGCCGCGGCGACGCCGAACACACGGTCGTGCTGAATATCATGACCTTCCCTGCGCAAATGCAGGACCAGCGGCGAGCTCGCGAGCATGGCGAACATCAGCAGCGCGACCTGTTCGTCGACGTTGTTGACCTGTGCAAGGTGGCCGGAGGCCATCAGTGCGCGCAGCGCGAGATCAAACAGCACCAGCCCGGCCTGTTCGTCGATCGGCGCCGTATCGAGGTCGCGGCCCTCGTTCGACGATAGACCTTTGGCGTAGGTTTTGATGGCGCGGGTGAATTCATCCACCGGCGCTGAGGGTTCAGTCGGGGACGGGCGAAACACATTGAGCAGTCGACCAAGCACGCGGACACCATAACACAGTTGGCACAATCCGGTAGGTGCGCCGGCCTTCGGCGCGATTCGTGGCCCGCCATCGCGGCCAGGAGGCCGCTCCTACGTGATCGGTTCGGGGAGATCGCGGAACTGCAGCGCCGCCAGCCGTGCATACAGTCCGTGTTCGGCGACCAGCTGGTCGTGCCGGCCGCTGGCGACGATACGCCCATGATCCATCACCAGGATCAGGTCCACTTTGCGTACCGTCGCCAGACGGTGCGCGATAATCAGCGTGGTGCGCGCCTGCATCAGGCGTTCCAGCGCGTCCTGGACCAGGCGTTCGCTCTCGGCGTCCAGCGAACTGGTGGCTTCATCGAGCAGCAGCACGGCCGGGTCACGCAGGATGGCGCGGGCGATGGCAATACGCTGGCGTTGTCCACCGGACAGACGGATGCCGCGTTCACCGAGGAAGGTATCGAAGCCCTGCGGTAACTGGTCGAGAAATTCCACCGCGTGCGCGGCTCCAGCGGCGCGGCGCACGTCGGCGTCGCTGACCCCGGGAAACCCGTAGCGGATGTTCTCCCAGGCATCGGCGCCGAAGATGACCGGGTCCTGGGGCACCAGCGCCATGCGCTGGCGCAGCTGTTGCGGATCGGCCTGGCGAACATCGACGCCATCGAAACGAATGACGCCGGCGTCCGGGTCGTAGAAGCGCAACAGCAGCTGCAACAGCGTTGACTTGCCGGCGCCTGACGGGCCGACCAGCGCCACCTTCTGCGCGGGTTGCAGGGTCAGTGACAGCTCGCTGAGCGCGGGGCGGTCGGGCCGGGAGCGGTAGCTGAAGGTAACATGACTCAGCTGCACCTCGCCGTGCGCGGGTTCGGGCAGTGCAACGGGCGCGCTCGGCGGCGATATGAGCGGTTTGGTGTTGAGCAGTTCCAGCAAACGTTCGGTGGCGCCGGCGGCACGCAGCAGGTCACCAGCCACCTCGCTCAGCGCCCCCACCGAACCGGCGACCAGCAGGGCATAAAACACAAACGCCGACAGCTGCCCGCCGCTGATGCGCCCGGCGAGCACATCGTGGCCGCCCACCCACAACACGATGCTGACCGCGACAAAGGTGAACAACATCACCGTGGCCGTGAGCAGCGCGCTGACGCGGGTACGCCGGATGGCGGCCTCGAAAGCCGCCTCCACCTGCTCGCCGTAACGGCGGTGGTCGATGCGCTCATGACAGAAGGCCTGCACGGTGCGGATACCGTGCAACACTTCATCGACAAAAGCGCCGATATCGGCAATCCGGTCCTGGCTGCTGCGCGACAGGCTGCGCACCCGGTGCCCGAGCAGCCATAGCGGTATCACCGCAACGGGAACGCCCAGCAACACCAGCAACGCCAGCTTGCCGCTGGTGAGGGTCAGCATCACCAGTCCGCCGCCGATCAGCAGTGCATTACGCACCGCAATCGCCAGCGTCGAACCGACCACCACCTGCAGCAGCGAGGTATCCGTGGTCAGGCGTGAGATCACTTCGCCGGTGCGGGTCACTTCAAAGAACGCCGGGTCCAGTTTGAGCACCTGCGCAAACACCGCCTTGCGGATATCGGCTACCACCCGTTCACCGATCCAGGTGACCAGGTAGACGCGCGCCGCCACCGAGGCCGCCATCACTATGACCACCACCAGGAACAGCGACAGCGCCTGGTTCAGCGCCGCACCCGAGCCGCTGCTCAGGCCCTGATCGACCACCCGCTGCAGGACAATACCGAAACCGAGCACCGCGCCCGCCGCGATCAGCAGCGCGAGCACCGCACCCAGCAGGGCACTGCGGTAGGGTCGCAGAAAGGCGAACAGCTGCTTGAGTACGCGAAGGTTTCGGCTGGCTGGACGCTGTTCGGCCAGTGTATTCTGTTTACTTCGTGGCATAGTGCGGGGTTGGAGGTGCGGTCGTGCCGCATTGTGCGCCGGGTTGTCTGAGCATGCCAGGGGAATGCTGTAGGCGCGCCGTGCTTCGGCGCGAATCGCGGCCAGGACAACGGCGCGGAACAGCTGATAAGGTGCCTGTTCCGCTTACAGCTCGATGAGACGATCCGGCAGCTCGTTGCGGTCACCTTCGCCGATCGGGAAATGCGTCTCCAGCAGCTCACCGCTGGCCTCGATGGTGCGCACGAAACCGTCCGCGATGCGCCCCCGGCGCACCTGCGCGACGAAATCCTGCACCAGCGCGTCCCAGGTGTGGGGCTCGACCCGGTCGTTGATGCCCTTGTCGGCGATGATCTCGACATAGTGCTCGGCCCTCGACACAAACAGCAGCACACCGGTGCGCTCTTCGGTGGCGTGCAGGTTCTGCAACAGAAACTGCTCCAGCGCGACGCGGTGGGCACGCTGCTGCTGCACGCTTTTCGGGATCAGCCGGTGTTTGATCGCCGGCAGTCGAAACAGCACGGCGATCAGCACGAAGCTGACGATCTGGGTGGTATAGGTGTGCGCGGCCAGCCAGGGCTGGTAGACAAACTGGGCGAGCACCGGGATGAGCAGCGCGATCAATGCGGCCCACAGTATGGGAATGTAGAGGTAGTCATCCGCCTCCCGCGCGATCACGGTGACGAACTCGCCGCGCGTTCTGCGCTCGGCCGCCTCGATGGCCGCACGGATGCGCTGCCGGTCCTGATCGCTTAGAAACGCCATCACCATCCTCCCGAGGCGCCGCCGCCGCCGAAGCTGCCACCACCGCCCGAAAAGCCGCCGCCGCCGAAACTCCCACCACCGAGCACGCCGCCATAGGCGCCGCCGTAATAGCCGCTCCGGCCGCCGCGCCCGGGACCACCACCGCCACCACCAATAAAGAAGTGAAACAGTATTACCAGCAGAGCGGCAAGCACACCGAAGGCCAGCGAGCCCATCAACAGGCCGACCAACAGGCCAGCCCCCGTACCGAGCACGCCGGCCGAGACCAGTCGCGAGCGGAAGGTGCCGGAGAAGAACTCACCGAGCGCAATGGCCAGTATCACAAAGCTCAGGAAATCACCGCCGCGATGCATGCTGCTGCGCTTTTCCGGCAGGGGTTTGTAGGTGCCGCCGATGGCGGCGAGCATGGCATCGACACCGGCGCGGATACCGGCGTCGTAGTCGCCCTGGCGAAAGCGCGGCAGCATGACGTTCTGGATAATGTTGTGCGCGGTGGCGTCGGTCAACTTGCCTTCCAGTCCGTAGCCAACCTCGATGCGCGCCCTGCGTTCCTTGGGGGCAACGATCAGCAGCGCGCCGTTATCGCGCCCGGCCTGGCCGATTTTCCAGTGGCGTCCCAGCTGATAGCCAAAGTCATCGATGCTGTAGCCCTGCAGATCCTTGAGGGTGACCACCACCACCTGGTTGCTGGTCTCGCGCTCCTGTTGCGCGAGAAGACTGTCCAGCGCGCGCTCGGTGGACTCCGACAGTACGCCGGCGTTATCGACCACGCGCCCGGTCAGCGCCGGGAATTGCGGCGCGGCCTGCGCCAGTGCGCTGAGAAAACACAGCGCCAGCAGCAGGCCGCCCAAAGGCAGGTTGTGGGACCGGCAGTGCGGCATGGGTCGTGGCTGCTGCATGAGTGAAATCTGCAAGTTCTGTGAAGATTCGTAGGTTGGGCTGAGCGCAAGCGAAGCCCAACGTTGGCGGCTTTGGCTTGTTGGGCTTCGTACCTCAGCCCAACCTACGTGCATCACGTGAATTAACTGTTAGCTCATTGAAGCCACAAGGCTCACGCGTTTCGCCGCCTCTGCGGCGCTTCCAGGAGGCTGTCGGACTTGGGCGATCGTAGCGAACAAGGTGGGAGGGCGAGGCCATTTTTTCGATCGTTTGAGGAGAATAGCCGTAGCTATTTGACGAAAAGGATCGGGAAAATGGGGCGCTCTCCCACCGGCGCAGTAGATCAGTCCCAAGTCCGACAGCCTCCTAGCGCGTCTGGAAGTCGACCTGGGGCACCTGCTGCACCTCCGGAGAGACAGTGAAGTTCTCCTTCGGCTCAGCGTCGGCGTACAGAACCGCTTTCCAGATGCGGCCCGGAAAGGTGCGGATCTCGGTGTTGTACTGCTGCACCGCCTGGATGTAATCGCGGCGCGCCACGGCGATGCGGTTCTCGGTGCCTTCGAGCTGTGACTGCAGGGTGAGGAAGTTCTGGTTGGACTTCAGCTCGGGGTAGCGTTCGACTACCACCATCAGGCGCGCCAGCGCCGAGGTCAGTTGTGCCTGGTTGTCCTGGAAGGTCTTGAACGCCTCGGGGCTGGTCAATACATCCCTGGGAAGCTGCGTCTGCGCCACGCGCGAACGCGCTTCCACCACCGCAGTGAGCACGTCTTTTTCCTGAGCAGCAAAGCCCTTGACGGTATTGACCAGGTTCGGCACCAGATCAGCGCGGCGCTGATACTGGTTGAGCACCTGGCTCCAGGCCGCGCTGACCTGTTCGTCGTAGGTGGGGATGTTGTTGATGCCGCAGCCGCTCAGTTGCAGCAGCACCAGGGTCAGTAGCAGCCAGCGCAGGCCAATGCTCATGGAGGGTCTCCTTAGCTCTGTTCTTCCTCGTGGGGGCCATGATACCGGTTGCGGCGCTGAACCTGTACCCGGGGACTGTTCGATTGAAGAACATCGGCACAATCCCGATTATGCCGACGGTACCTGAGCGCTGGTGAATGTCGATCTCTCCAGGCTGGCCAGCAAGGCCAGGCGCATCACTATCACCCTGCCCGGGCGTATTCCTCCGCTGGTCGATGAGCAGGCCGGGTCCCAAAGTGAGAGCCGTGCCGGCTTGCTGGCACGTGCGATGCTTGAGTATATTGAAAAGAATAAGGCGGCATAAACACGTTGTGATAGAACCACCCAGTGGTGGCTGCTGCCAAAGAGACCCGGGGCTACCGGTGCTGCGCACTGGGAGGCTTTGATTGTGACCTATTCCTGGCTGTGCTCGGTCTCTCGGCGGGTGATTTCGCGGTAATCCGCTGGGCTTCGCAAGCTCAGCCCAACCTGCGTAAGCTACACAAGCTGGGGGTAAACCGTTGCAGTCGATGCCCAGGGCGGCGCGGCTGATACTGACAAGGATGGGCGCGAAAGTGACGAAGTTCTTGCACCTCAAACCAGGCGCGAAGCAGACATGAAACAGGATTACATCATGATCTATGACGGCCACTGCCCGGTGTGCGCCGCCGGCGCGCGCTTTGCTGAGGTGGATGAAGCGTATGGCCACCTGCGCTGTGTGGATGCGCGCGAAGACGCGATCACGCGCAGCGAACTGCGAGCCACCGGTATGGATCTCGATAACGGCGTGGTGCTGATCAAGGACGGCCACTATCTGCAGGGCGTGGACGCGGTGCACGCGCTGGCGCTGGCCGCACCCCCGCACGGACTGTTCAATCGCGCCAACCGCTGGCTGTTCGGTTCGGCCGAGCGTGCGCGGCGCATTTACCCCGTGTTGCTGGGCGGGCGTAACCTGTTGTTGAAACTGCTGGGGCGGAAACCGATCGGCATTTGAATCTGCAAAAACATTCATTTTCGCTACGAAATGCCGGTTCCAGGCGACAGTAACACGCTCGACGGCGGTTATCGCGGCGGATATTGCTGAGGTATCGCCGGCGGTTCGCCATCCGCATCCCTGGATTTCTTCTGCAAGGCCTGACCGCTCTTTTCGAGCACTTCACCACCCTTTTCGATCAGGCTGTCACCGGTCTCCTTTATTCTGTCCTGGATGCCAGCCTCTGCGAACGGGTTGCTGAACAGCGGCCGGTCTTTTCCCATGTTGAAGCCAAACCAGAGGCCCAGCAGTATGCCGATGACAAAGCCGAAAATAATTGCGTTGATGCGTTTCATGGTTCATGCTCCCCGTCTGCGATGGTATTCAAGCCCAGGCTCCTGGCCATCTGTATCATAGCGCAGATGATTGCAGCATGGCCTGGTTCGTTCAGCACAGGGAGCGACACCTGCGAACGGTGGTTTTGACACCATGCGACACACCGATAGCGTACCGTCCCAACAAAGCACCCCCGGTTTGCGCGCCGGTCTCGCCGTGCTGTTGCTGGCCGTCACGGCATCTCTGTATGCCAGCGGGTTGAACTACCGCACCCAGGCGCTTGAGGTCAGCGGTGAACGCTGGGAACTGCGAATCCCGGAAGGTCTCGAACTCGAACTGCTGACGACGGATCTCGACCAGCCCCGGCTGATGAGCTTTCTCCCTGGCGGCGAGCTGCTGATCGGTTCGCGTTCCGGAGACGTTTACCGGCTGCGACCACCCTATACCGCGCCGGAGGTGCTCATACATCTTCCAGACTACCCGCACAGCGTTGCCTGGCGCAACGGTGAGCTTTTCATCGCGCAGACGGATGGTCTTTACCGCGTGCCGTACCGCCCCGGTCAGCGGGCAGTCTCGCCGGATGCGCTGCACAGAGTTGCCCCGCTGCCGGCAGGCGGCGGGCACAGCAGCCGCACGGTTGCGGTAGGACCTGATGGCCGGCTGTATGTCTCGCTCGGCATTTCCCGTAACTGCAGCGATGAATACCTTGGCGCAGCCTACCCGTTCGACAGGCGCCGTGGCGGGGTACTGGTGCTCGATGAAAACACAACGCCTGCGCGCCTCCTACCGTATGCATCCGGCCTGCGCAATCCGGTCGGCTTCGACTGGCACCCGGTGACCGGCGAACTGTACGCCAGCAATAACGGCCCCGACCACCTGGGTTATGAGCAGCCTCCGGAATACTTCAGCCGGCTTACGCCCGGCTCATTCCACGGCATGCCGTGGTTCCAGTACGACGGCAGCCGGATCCGCCGCGATACCTGTATCCAGAACGACCCGCCGCGCGCGCAGCAGGATGTAAGCCTGCCGGTTGCGACCTTCCCGGCGCGCAATGCACCGCTGGGGGTCGCGTTTGTAGCGGAGGGCGCACTGGATCAGCGCTTCACCAATAACGCCTTCGTCGCCCTCCACGGATCCTGGGGCACACAGCCAAGGGGCGCCTACCGTGGCAATCCGGCCACGCGGCGGCCGCCGCGGATCATGCTGGTACGTTTTGCCGATGACAGCGCCACGGATGTCATCGATGTCGTGAGCGGCTTCCAGCGCAGCAACGGAGACCGCCTCGCTCGCCCGGTCGGTGTTGCCATCGGACCGGACGGCGCACTGTATTTCACCAGCGACAGCGAGACGCAGGGGCTGTTCCGGTTGAGAGAAACAGCGCGGCCATAAACGATGCCCACGCTACGTAGGAGCAGCGTTTTATGCCCTTTAGGGTGCCTGGCCGCGATTCGACGGAAGCCTGTTGTTTACGGGTGACATGGCCTGTAACGGCGCTGTTGCTGGACTCCACCTCGGGTGAGGCCCAATACACGTGCGTAGGTTGGCGCTGAGCACAGCGAAGCCCAACCTACATCTATGCACTGACTGGTTTGACTTCAGTGTTCCATTTTCAGTTCGTGCGTGACTTCAATCTTGTCGTCTTCTGCAGCAGCCTCCAGTCTCACCGTAAAGCCCCACAGGCGCGCGATGTGTTTCGCGACCTGTTCGGCAGATTCTGCCAGGGGGCGCCGGTTGTACTGCGTGTGTCGTAGTGTGAGCGAGCGGTCACCGCGACGATTGACGTTGTAAACCTGGATGTTCGGTTCGCGGCTGCCCAGGTTGTACTGGTCTGCCAGCGACTGCCGGATATAGCGATAGCCCCGCTCATCATGGATAGCGGAAATCTCGAGCTGCTCCTGCGCGTCGTCGTCGAGCACCGAAAACAGCTTGAATTCCCGGATGAGTCTGGGTGAGAGGTACTGCGCGATGAAACTTTCGTCCTTGAAGTTGCGCATGGCGAAATGCAGCGTCTTGATCCAGTCGCTGCCGGCAATGTCGGGAAACCAGTGGCGGTCCTCGTCGGTGGGTTGTTCGCAAATACGGCGCAGGTCGCTCATCATGGCAAAGCCGAGCGCATAAGGATTGATGCCGCTGTAGACCTTGCTGTTAAAGGGCGGCTGGGCGACAACATTGGTATGCGACTGCAGAAATTCCATCATGAATGCGTCGTTCACCAGGCCTTCATCGTACAGTGTATTTAGAATGGTGTAGTGCCAGAATGTCGCCCAGCCCTCGTTCATCACCTGGGTCTGACGCTGCGGGTAGAAGTACTGCGCGACCTTGCGCACGATACGCACGATCTCGCGCTGCCAGGGTTTCAGCAGGGGTGCATTTTTCTCGATGAAGTACAGCAGGTTCTCCTGCGGTTCGGCTGGAAAGCGCTGTTCATCCTGTGCTGACTCTGCCACCTCTCTGGCGGGCAGGGTGCGCCACAGGTCGTTGACCTGGGATTGCAGATATTCTTCGCGCTCCTTCTGGCGCTGGCGCTCCTGATCGGCAGACAGCCGCGAGGGGCGTTTGTAGCGATCAACACCGTAGTTCATCAAGGCGTGGCAGGAGTCGAGTAACAGCTCCACCTCTTCCTCGCCATGACGCTGTTCGCATTCGGCGATATAGTTTCTGGCGAAAAGCAGATAGTCGATGATGGCGTCGGCGTTGGTCCAGGTCTGGAACAGGTAATTGCCTTTGAAGAACGAGTTGTGGCCGTACGCGGCGTGCGCGATCACCAGCGCCTGCATGGTCATGCTGTTCTCTTCCATCAGGTAGGCAATGCAGGGGTTGGAATTGATAACGATCTCGTACGCTAGCCCCATGTGGCCCCGTTTGTAACGCTGCTCGACACCGAGGAACTCTTTGCCGAACGACCAGTGATGGTAGTTCACCGGCATCCCGACCGACGAATAGGCGTCCATCATCTGCTCGGCGCTGATGACCTCGATCTGGTTGGGGAAGGTATCCAGACCGTAGTTCGCTGCGACCCGGGCAATCTCCCGGTCGTAGCGCTCAACCAGCTCAAAGGTCCATTCCGAGCCTTCCGATAGCACTTTGCCCGTCATCCGACCCGCTTCCTGAACAACTCGCGAAACACCGGATAGATGTCCTGTGGGCCTTCGATCTGTTGCATGGCAAAGTTGCTGTAGGCGCCTGCCACCCGTTCATACTCCGCCCACAGCCCCTGATGGGCATCCGGCGTAATCTCCACGTAGGCGAAATACTGCAGGCAGGGCAAGATTTTGCTCATCAACAGGTCACGACAGGTAGCGCTGTCGTTTTCCCAGTTGTCGCCGTCCGATGCCTGTGCGGCATAGATGTTCCATTCTGTGAGCGGATAGCGTTCGCGTATGATCTCGTGCAGGAGTTTCAGTGCACTGGACACTACGGTCCCGCCGGTTTCACGCGAATGGAAAAATTCGTCTTCGTCCACTTGCTTGGCGGTGGTGTGGTGGCGGATGAATACGACTTCGATGCGCTCGTAGTTACGCGTGAGGAAAAGGTACAACAGAATGAAAAAGCGCTTGGCGATATCCTTGCGTTCCTCATCCATGGAACCCGAGACGTCCATCAGGCAGAACATGACCGCCTGGGTCGTGGGCTTCGGTTGTTTGATGCGGTTGTTGTAGCGCAGGTCGAAGGTATCGATAAACGGAATGGCATCGATGCGCTGGCGAAGGCGCCGGATCTCTTCCTCGAGTTCCAGAATCCGCGCGGCCGGCTCTTCATCGTCCTCATGGAAGAGCGGCTGCAATGCAGTCAGTTCGGCGTCGGCCTCGCGAAGGCGCTTCATGTGGGGGCCGCGCAGGGCGATGCGCCGCGCCAGCGCACCCCGCAGCGAGCGTATGACGTTGATATTGGTCGGCACCCCGTCACTGGTATAGCCCGCACGCACGTTCTTGAAGTCCACCAGTGTGGTGAGCTGGGTCTTCACCAGGTCCGGTAATGCCAGGTCCTCGAAGAACAGTTCCAGAAACTCTTCGCGCGACAGCTGGAACGCGAACTCATCTTCGCCGCCGCCGCTGTCGCTGACTTTGCCCCCCTGGCCACCGGCCGCGTCCGGCGGACGTTTGATCCTGTCCCCTTTAACGAAATCGGTGTTGCCAGGATGCACGGCTTCGCGTCGTCCACCGGGACCGTGTTGGAAGACCGGTTCTGACATATCCCTGGCGGGGATGTTGATTTTTTCGCCGTTGTCGATATCGACAATGCTGCGGCCGGAAACGACGTTGGCGACGGCGCGTTTGATCTGCGCTTTGAAGCGGCGGATGAAGCGCTGACGATTAACCGCGCTCTTGTTCCTGCCGTTCAGCCGCCTGTCGATAACCTGCGTCAAGGCATCACCTTTCAGGACGACTTGCGCACGCGCAGATACCATTCTGACAGCAGGCGCACCTGTTTTTCGGTATAGCCTTTTTCCACCATGCGATTCACGAAGTCTTCGTGTTTCTTCTGGTCGTCGGCCGACGCCTTGGCATTGAACGAAATCACCGGCAGCAGGTCCTCAGTGTTGGAGAACATCTTCTTTTCGATCACGCCACGCAATTTCTCGTAGCTCGTCCAGGCCGGGTTCTGCCCCTCGTTGTTGGCCCTGGCCCTCAGTACAAAGTTGACGATTTCGTTGCGGAAATCCTTAGGGTTGCTGATGCCGGCAGGCTTTTCGATCTTTTCCAGTTCCTCGTTCAGTGCCGAGCGGTCAAAGCTCTCACCGGTATCCGGATCGCGGTATTCTTCGTCCTGGATCCAGTAATCCGCATAGGTCACATAGCGGTCAAAGATGTTCTGGCCGTATTCGGAATAGGACTCGAGATAAGCCGTCTGGATCTCTTTGCCGATGAACTCGGCGTACTCTGATGCCAGGTAGCCTTTCAGGTAGGAGATGTATTGTTCCTCCAGTTCCGGCGGGAACTGCTCCTGCTCGATCTGCTGTTCCAGTTCGTATAACAGGTGTACGGGGTTGGCGGCCACCTCCGAGTGGTCGTGGTTGAACACCTTGGAAAGAATCTTGAACGCGAAACGCGTCGACAGTCCGGTCATGCCTTCATCGACGCCGGCGTAGTCGCGGTATTCCTGGTAGGACTTGGCTTTCGGATCGATGTCCTTCAGGTTCTCGCCGTCGTAGATGCGCATCTTGGAAAAGATACTGGAGTTTTCCGGTTCCTTGAGACGCGACAACACGGCGAACTGCGCCATCATCTCCAGAGTATCCGGCGCGCAGGGTGCCTTGGCCAGCGAGCTGTTGCGCAGCAGCTTCTGGTAGATCTTCACTTCTTCGGAGACACGCAGACAATACGGGACCTTGACGATGTAAATGCGGTCCAGGAAGGCTTCGTTATTGCGGTTGTTCTTGAACGCCTGCCATTCCGACTCATTCGAGTGGGCCAGGATGATGCCCTCGAAGGGAATCGCCGACAGACCTTCGGTGCCCATGTAGTTGCCTTCCTGCGTGGCGGTCAGCAGAGGATGCAGCACCTTGATGGGGGCTTTGAACATTTCCACGAATTCCAGGAGCCCCTGGTTCGCGAGACACAGGCCGCCTGAGTAGGCATAGGCGTCAGAATCATCCTGCGAGTATTGCTCGAGCTTGCGGATGTCCACCTTGCCGACCAGTGAGGAAATGTCCTGGTTGTTCTCGTCACCCGGTTCGGTTTTCGCAACACCGATCTGCTGCCGCACCGATGGGCGCCGTTTCACCACCCTGAACTTGGAAATATCACCGTTGAACTCGTGCAGGCGCTTGATAGCCCAGGGCGACATAATGCCGCTCAGGTAGCGACGTGGAATGCCGTAGTCATCTTCCAGAATCGGGCCGTCCTCGCTCGGCGAAAACAGTCCCAGGGGCGACTCGTTGAGGGGCGAGCCCTTGATGGAGTAGAACGGGCAGTGCTCCATCAGGGACTTCAGCTTCTCGGCCAGCGAGGACTTGCCGCCACCGACCGGGCCGAGCAGATACAGAATCTGTTTCTTTTCTTCCAGACCCTGCGCGGCATGCCGGAAGTACGAGACGATCTTCTCGATGGTCTCTTCCATGCCGTAGAATTCCCTGAAGGCCGGGTAGATCTTGATGACCTTGTTGGAAAATAACCGACTGAGTCGCGGATCGTGTCGGGTATCCACCAACTCCGGTTCGCCGATGGCCATCAGCATGCGTTCGGCGGCTGTGGCGTAGGCAGAGGTGTCGTTCCTGCAGCTATCGAGGTATTCCTGGAGGGTGTACTCCTCTTGCCTCGATTCCGCGTAACGGTTCAGGTACTTATTGAATATGGTCATGGCTCGGCCGCTCCTGTAGGAATCCGTCGATAAAGCTGGGCCATCCACGACGCCTGGTCCTGCGTCCTTCTTTTTGTTCTTCCGCGGCAAGACTTACATCTGGACGCCATCTTTGCTGGAGTTTGCTGCAAGCGTTATGCCAGACCAAGGGAGGTACCTGATAGCCTTTGTTAACTAAGCAAAAATACGCTACCCCGCCAGTTTGACGCACTCCCAGATGCGTGTAAGGCGTCAAATTAGTGCCAGGCGGGTGCCGGGCCTGGGCAGACGGGCTGCTCCGAGTTCCCACCAAAGGGGCGCTTCGAAGGCACGACCAAGCGTATCAAGTGCTCGGTCCCGGTACAATTGTTCTCAAACCGGCCCCCTGGGTGACGATGCCGCCAACGCAATGACAGGCGGTCGATGCGGAAACACTTCAGGTCAATAGCCGCGCACAGAAGGCGGAGCTGCTCATCCGTGGGGGCGAGTATCAACTCGTCTGGAGGCAGACCGGGCACGAGCACTCGGCGGTCGAACTCCCCGTACGACAGGAACCGGCCAATAGCCGTCCTCCTGACTCTGCCTCCTTCGTAGAATGGATGCATAGCCTAAACCATACATGTAAATCGCCACCATGCTTCCAACAGACTTGATATGTGTCAAGGGAAGACGAGTTTCCCTTGGGAACAGGTATACAAATCGCCCGCATCAACTATATTAGTGGTGAAAGGTGGACAAGGTTGAATAGCAGCCATTGAGTTGCAAGCCTTCACTGCCCACCTCGGGACGCCTCGGCAAGCAAGTGGCGAAGAAGAAGGCTCGAGAGAACCTTCAGTCGTGTGGATAGCACCACCGACCATGCCGCCACCACGCTACCGGGGCGCTTTCTGTGTGCGTGAGCCTGATGCACACGCCCTGATGAACACCAGTCAGCATGATTACCGAAGCGAGAGCCAAGAATTGTGGAGGGGAAGTGCGGCCTGAACGTCCGAGAGCGGCCAAGACACGTCATTCAATGCTATAACAGAAACGGCTCCCGAAGGAGCCGCTGTTGATAAGGTTGTGACTGCCCTACGCTTTCTTCCGTCTCGCGATTCCCGGAAGGGCCAAAAGGCCTGTGCCAAAGAGATACACGGCCGCAGGGAGGGGCACACTTTGGATCTGCAGTGCGGCGATGGTGGCATACCCCAGTTCGCTCGCGCCGGATGTGCCGGTTATGTCATTTGCGCCGTCCTGAGGAGTCACCGAAATCACCAGATTTCCACCGGCATCCGCCATGAGTGAATCGAGCCTGGCGTATTCGACACCTTGCGTCCAGTAAGGATAGACGCTATCGCCGGAGGAGGGTGCTGCAAACTTGGGATCAGTGGTTGCTGTGTCGCCGCCAACGGAATATTCCTGAGCGTAAAACGCGTTGTATACAACGATGTTATACAGCGAACCGGGAGTCAGTCCGGTGAGCGAGAGGGATGCCTGTGTGTAGTCCGCAGTCACGTAGACGATTCGATCTGCAAGTAGCGGATTGGTGGCTGGGTAAATTGATGACGTCAGGTTTTCATAGCTATTTGTAAATCCACCCGTATTGACGCCAATGCCACTCAAGCCTGAATTATCAGCAAGAGTCAGATTTGTCGCCACGCCTATATCGACTGAATTCCAGGTCGCGTCCCCACTGCCGCCGAGGATTCCCTGGCCGCTATACAGGGTTGAATCGGTCGGCTGAAAATCGATGTTAACCAGCATCGCGTTCGCGTTGCCTGTTGCCCCTAGAATAATGAACGCAGCAGCGATCTTCTTCACAGTTCAATCCTCCATCATTTACCGCTATTGTTGTCTTCATGACGTCACTGCCTGACTTCCTTGAATGCAGGAACAGCGTTCAGGTCAGCGACTCGCTGGGACCATGCAAATTTCATGCGCAAAAATAAAAATGTATGGGCTCAGGCAGTTACCCGTAGGGTAAGTAATTGTCCGTACGAGAAAAGTGTAAAGAAGTCCTGACAGAATTCTGGCATAACTTACAGATTGCTTAAATGTGTCGCTACCTCGTATATGGTCTCCTCCCAGCTTGCTCCCTGGCGGTCAGCGTACGGCATGCTCGGGGGACAAAGTCGTAATTCTGTTCAGTGAGTGCGCGGATCGGTCCGTTCCTTGCCCTAAGGGTAGTGGTTATATAAGGCGCGGCTAAACGACCGGGTCGGGTCGTCTCCCGTCCTTCAATACAATCCTATATAAGAAAAGCCTGTAGGACAGGAACCGGCCAAGGACATGACCTTCTGGCCCGCGGTCCTGGAACTGAGTCCGGTCCTCTGCGCAAACGAGCAGAACGCATTGCAGCGACAGACCCACACCCTGGAACTGCTGCCGCACCGCCGGTGGAACGACTACGGGGACCGCAAAGAGACAGCCAACGACGCCCGACGGCTCCTGGGAGGTTGTCTCCACTGGCCGTTAAGCGGTCTGTCGGTAAATGGCGCCACCAGGTGCGCCGGGATCTTCGTGCAGGTGCGGACGATATGACGTCAATGTAATTGGCTCATAGTATTGGAAAAGTTTCCATGAATCGATGTTTGGCCCCCAGCCAGGCAATACCGTCATTCCGGCAACAGGAGGTCGCGGGTCACTGACAGGCTGCCCGTAAGGGGTGACAGTTCTTCCTCAGTTACACACCAGTGCACGGACCATGCGGCTCTGATGTAGGGCTATAGACGCCTGGTAACGCACCCTCGGCCGTCGCTTGCGAAAGGCTATTTCCGCTCTTTGTTTCATAGACTTACTCGAAGGGGCTTGCCTGCCATGATGGCGAGAGCGGCGGGCAGTGGTTACCCGCTGGCCCTGATCTTGCATTTGGCACATAGTCACGCTGCGACAGCACCGGATCTTTCGGGCGTTTTCACCAGCAACACCCCGGGGAGGCAGAGTAAAGACGGCACACCTGCCGCGGACGAAAGCCATACCGCGATTTCACACATGCTTTGATCCGCAGTGGGACAGAAGTACCAACTGAACCCGTGAGCAGCGAAAGCGGATAGAAGCCGGATATGATTGAGGAGAGATGCGATGAACCCCGACCTGACGTCTGCTGGCATGTCAGACACTGCCCAGGCCTGCCTGGTTACACGTGCGCGGCAATGGTATGCAGGTCTGCTGGCTGCGCTTACCGCGGCCGCCGGCGTGTCCGGCACCGGCGCGGTATTCGCTGACAATGACGAACAGCAGCGGCAGGCGTCTGCAGCAACGCTCAGCATAGCGCGCGCAACCTGGGACGATGCCCGCAAACGCCTGAACGTTGCCGGTACCAGCACCCCGCAGGCAACGGTAAGCCTCGTGAATGCCTACGGCCCGTCGTCAGGTGCTCGGCAGCGCCACGGTCAGCCCCCGTGGCGGCTGGTTCATCACCCGTTCACGGCCGGAACCGGTGCCCTGCCGCGTGCGGGCCATACAGTCTGACGGCCAGATGGCCGAGGGCGATGTCATCAACGCGCCCGCCGATTGCGCGCCCAAGGCGCATATTCCGGCGGTGGCTGTTGCCAACGGTCCCCACAGCGGTACAACTCGCGTAGCTGTCAACTTCATGAGCGCCGGCTCCAGTGATCCCGACGGGACGATTGACGCCTATGCCTGGGAGTTCGGCGACGGTGGGACCAGCAGCGTGCCCAACCCGAGCCACACGTATACCGCAGCGGGGAGCTACACGGTGACGCTGACGGTAACCGACAACAACGGTGCAACCGCCAGCGATACGACTGCCGCCAGCGTTCAGGATGCGCAGCCAGTACCGGACGTGTCCATCAACTCCACCAGCCAGGATTCCACCGGGCCGAACGCCAGCGTGGTGGCCGAGCGGCCACAGCTACTCAACGGCGACTACAGCGTCGTCGCCATCAATGATCGGGGCATGCACTGCGGTGACCTGGATACCCGCGTTGCCAGCATTCTGCCGCCGTTCCAGGTGCTGCTCACACAGGTCCTCCAAAAGGGTGCTGAACCGGTGTTGAATCCGCCCGGTGTTACCCTGTCCTATTCGGCTGCCGCCAACCCGGCGGATCCCATCCTGACTGAAACGGGCGTGCTGAACGGCCTGAAGGCCGATGGCAGCACCTACAAGACAAACTTCTGGAACACCGTTGCGCAGGGTGCTTACGACCCCTTCTATCCGGCCGCTGTCACACCGCTGTCCACCGGTCTGCCGGGCACGACGGAACCGGTCACGGCGGATATTGGTTTGCCGGTGCCCAATGTCGAGAATCTCTATATCGGGCCGGACGGGGTCGTCAACAGCGGTGACGAGCGGCTGACGGCCGTGCAGCTCGCCACGGCCGGACGGACCATCGGACCCCATGGCATGCACCCCGTCGGTGACAGCACCAGTTTCGCGAGGGGCGGCCACGAGCACCTTGCCGAGGGGAATTCGGCAGCCTGCGCAGCCTGCCACGGTGGCGGATCGCGTTCGAGCAATACCGGTACGGTGTTGTCTGTCGCCAAAGCGGACCGCAACCTGCGGGGCACGCTGGTGCGCGAGGGTGAGCCGGTGGGTTGCAGTGTGTGCCACGGGGGTGGCGGCACTGGTGACTGATCTGTCCCTCTGAGGTCAGGCGGCACCGATGCCGCACATTGCCCTCGCCCTGCCGATCCGGCAGGGCTTTTTTTTGCCGAGACAGTTCCAGCCGCCTCAGCAGACGCGTGCCGGTTGGCGAAAGTCCGGGCACTGCAAAACGCGCCTGGGTGTTGGACTGCGCGTCAGGGAGAAAACTGGAGATCAGGTCTTGCTCTTCGCAGGCACCCGGGTGGGTGCCTGATGCGGTGCGTCCAGTCCTATCCTGATCAACACCGGCCTGTCGGCGCAGTACCCGCCAGGGTCGCCTTCTCCTCCAAGGGCCGCTGCGTTCGCCAACGAGGAAAAACCCGGTGACAGCTGCAGGGTCGACGCCGTCTCGTCGCTCAAACCACGCGGCGACCGTAGCAACGCCGGCCGCTGCGTGGCGTCAGACGGGCTATTCGCCGACCTTGATCTTGCCGCCTTTCCCCAGACCGCCTTTCACCGTCTGCGCCTTGTAGTTGCGCAAGGCCTTGACCATCTGGTTGTAGGAATCGGCAAAGGCGGCCGTGATCACCTTGCCTTCCGGTGTCTTGGTGAACCCGCCCGCGCTGCCGAACGTACCGTTACTCCAGCCGGCGCCAAAGAGATTGAAATCGAAATTCTTGGCGCTGCCCACGGCCGACGAAATCTGCACGCCGGAACGATTGTCTACGAGCAGCAGCGTGGTGGCCGCCTCATTGGATTTCAGGCCACCGGCAAGGGCACCGAGCATGGAGCCGGCCGTACCGAACAGGTGCCCGATGCTGCCGCTCATGCCGCCGGTGCCGGCTTGGGAGAACTGGATGCTCGGGCTCATCGCGTAGTCGGCGGCCACCATCTGGCCCTTGCCGAAACTGCTGCCCGAGCGCATTTCACCGGATTGCTCCAGGGCGCGTTCCTGCATCATGTTGTGCATGGCCTGGCCGCGCTCGACGACCACGAAGCAGTTGGATTGCTGGATCATCATGCGCAAGACGGGCACCGTGCTGCCGAGCCTCGGATAAAGGCTGTAATAAGTGTGCCACCACCCCGCCGACTGGTCTTCCACCACCGCCAGTGTGCCCAATGACTCGTCGCAATGTTCCAACTGGCTGTTGGCGTTGTCGGCGTTGGCGCCACTGGCAGCACCCGTGGCCGTCATGCCCGAGGCGCCGCCCATCTGCGGCATGGTACCCGAGCAGCCGCTCAGGGCAAGGATCAGCGCGGGCAACAACGCCGTTTGCGCCACGCGTCGGCAGGAGTGGACGTGCTCTAAGCAGCGGGTGTTTGTCATCGGTGGGGCCCTCTCATCTGTTTGATTATGCTTGATTATGGTTAATCTGCTTGTAGTCAATCTGGTAACTGCGCCACGGGCGGGGGGACGTCCGGTGGCTTCCGGCATGTTAATCCAGCACCCCCAGCGCGGCAAATACGCCGCCCGCGCGCCCGGACAAGACCGTCTCATGACGCCGTTAACCTCCTGAATTTCAACATAGCACATAACTTGCAGGAGACCAGCATGACGCACCACGCACTTGCCGCCGCGGCCATGAGCATCGGTTGGCCCGGTTCCCGGCATCGTTCCGCAGCTGTGCACAGAAGGCGCCGAGCGGCTTGCTGAGGCCAGTGGTCAGCTTGTGCGGCAGGACGCCGTTTCGAGTAAGACACCGCGAGTTTGGTGCAAATCCACCCGATTTCAATCTGTTGCACTGGCCAGCGCGCGGTCACGCGGCGGCCAGGATCCTGACCTGGTACCGAATGCCTGGCGTCTCGATCTTCAGGCCATTGCTGCGCGTTCACGCAGGAATGGGCGCAGGAATTCTGCGGTGTGCGAGCCTTTGGTCCTGGCGCACGCCTCCGGCGTTCCCGCAACGACGATGCTGCCACCGCCATCGCCGCCTTCGGGACCCAGGTCGATGATCCAGTCGGCTTCGGCGATAACGTCCAGGTTGTGTTCGATGACGATGACACTGTTGCCGGCTTCAACCAGGCGGTGCAGGACGCGGATGAGTTTTTCGACATCAGCCATGTGCAGCCCGACTGTCGGTTCGTCCAGCACGTAGAGCGTGCCTTTTAAGCTGGCGTCAGACTTGCGTCCTGATTTCTTTACAATCGGGTCTGACCCCGGTTTATCGGTTCTGGCTTTCGCCAGCTCGGTTACCAGCTTGATGCGCTGGGCTTCGCCGCCGCTCAATGTGGGACTGGGCTGCCCCAGGGTCAGATAACCGAGACCAACGTCATCGAGCAGTTGCAGTGCGCGGTGAAGTTTTGCATGGGCGCGGAAGTAATCGGTAGCATCGCGCACGTTCGTGGCCAGCAGGTCGCCGATGCTCTTGCCCTTGTAGAATATGCCGAGTGTTTCGGGGTTGAAGCGGGCGCCGTTGCAGACTTCGCAGGGCACTTTCACATCCGGCAGGAAACTCATTTCGATCTTCTTGATGCCCTGCCCTTCGCAGGCTTCGCAGCGCCCGCCCCTGACGTTGAATGAAAAGCGCCCCGGCCCGTAGCCGCGCATGCGCGCCTCCGTGGTGCTGGCGAACAGTTTGCGAATATCATCCCACACCCCGACATAGGTGGCCGGGCAGGAGCGCGGGGTCTTGCCGATGGGGGTCTGGTCGACTTCCAGTACACGCTGTATGTGTTCAATGCCCTTGATCGCGCGGCAGCCGACAGTGTGTTGCAGGGTGGTCTTCTTCTTGCCTTTGCCTGTTCTCTGCAACAGCAGATGCAGGGTGTCGTGCAGGACATCGCGCACCAGCGTGCTCTTGCCGGAACCGGACACGCCGGTGACACAGATCAGTCGTTGCAGCGGCACGCGCAGCGACAGATTTTTCAGGTTGTGCAGCCGTGCGCCCTGGATTTCGAGCCAGGGATCGGCGCCTCTGCCCTTGATGTTGACCGGTCTTCTGGGGAACAGCGGATGTTGCAGGGGCCTGGCGAGAAAGTGACCGGTGAGGGACCGCGGCTGTTTGACGAGGTGGCTGACCGGACCGGCCGCGACCACTTCACCGCCGTTGACACCGGCACCGGGCCCGAGGTCGATGACGTGTTCGGCGCGGCGGATGGTGTCCTCATCGTGTTCGACCACCACGATGGTGTTGCCTTTCCCTTCGAGTTTGCCGAGGGTGTCGAGCAGCATCCGGTTGTCGCGCGGATGCAGGCCGATGGTGGGTTCATCGAGGATGTAACACACCCCTCTGAGGTTGGAACCGAGCTGCGCGGCCAGACGTATGCGTTGCGCCTCGCCACCGCTCAGGGTGGGCGCCGAACGGTCCAGGGTGAGGTACGAAAGCCCCACGTCGGATAAGAACTTCAGCCGCGTCTGCAGCTCCGGCAGGATGTCGCGCGCGATGCCGGCCTCGCGCCCTTTGAGTTTGAGCGTGTTAAACAGTGCGCCGGCCTGTTTGACGGTCATGCCGGTGAACCCGGCGATGGACTGTCTGTTGAAGCGCACGGCGAGCGCTTCCGGGTTAAGGCGCTGGCCCGCGCAGCTGGGACATACGGGCGCTTCTCCCTCCCACCAGTCGGTCCACCAGATTTCCTCGCCGCTTTGTTCTGCATCGAAGCCGCTCAACTGCAGGCCGGTGCCGAAACAGGCTTCGCACCAGCCGTGCCTGGAATTGTAGGAAAACAGCCGCGGGTCGAGTTCGCCGAAACTGCGCGCGCAACTCGGGCAGGCGCGGTGGGTGGAGAAGGTGGTTTCGCCGCGGGCATGCTTGACGATGACCACGCCCTTGCCGAACTCCAGCGCGCGCTGTAGCAGGCTGCGCACGCCCGCTTCGTTGCGCGCGGTCACCTTGATGGTACCGACCGGCAGGTCGATATGGTGCTCCTGGTAGCGGTCCAGACGTGGCCAGTCACCTGTGGACAGCAACTTGCCATCGACACGCAGGTGGTCAAAGCCTTTATTGGCGGCCCACCTGGCCAGATCGGTGTAATAACCTTTGCGCGCGATGACCAGCGGCGCGAGCACGGTAATCTCGCGGTTGCGCTGCGCCTTGCTGAGTTGTGCCAGGATAGACTCGCCGGTCTGTGGCTGGACGGGCACCTGGCAGTCCGGGCAGTACTGGGTACCGAGCTTGACAAACAGCAGACGCAGGAAGTGATACACCTCGGTCAGGGTCGCGACCGTACTCTTGCGACCGCCGCGGCTGGTGCGCTGTTCGATGGCCACAGTGGGCGGGATGCCGAATATGGCATCGACGTCCGCGCGCGATGCCGGTTGCACGAACTGGCGCGCGTAGGCGTTGAGCGACTCAAGATAACGCCGCTGGCCTTCGTTGAACAGGATATCGAAAGCGACCGTGCTCTTGCCCGAACCGGATACGCCGGTGATGACGGTGAACTTCTCGCGCGGTATATCGACCGTGACGTTTTTCAGATTGTGTTCCCGCGCGTGGAGAATTTCGATGGAACCGGAGGGGACAGGGAAATTGGGGTCAGAGACGGTTTTTCGGCTACTGCTCAGTCTTTTCTTACCGGCCATACGGGAAAAACCGTCTCTGACCCCAATTTTTCTGGTAGCCGAAAAACCGTCTCTGACCCCAATTTTTAGTTCGCTGGCATAGGCCCGCAATGCCGCCCCGGTGTGGCTGGTTTCATGTTTTGCAATCTGCCCGGGTGTTCCTGCGCAGACAATGCTGCCGCCTGCATCGCCACCTTCCGGCCCGAGGTCGATGACCCAGTCAGCCGCATTGATCACGTCCAGGTTGTGTTCGATGACAAGCAGTGAGTGTCCTTCGTCGATCAGACGCTGGAAGGCCGCGAGCAGTTTACGAATGTCGTCGAAGTGCAGACCGGTGGTGGGCTCGTCGAAGAGAAACAGCGTCCCCTGTTGTGTTGTTTTGCGGCCGCCCGCCTTCGCCAGGTGCCCGGCCAGTTTCAGGCGTTGCGCTTCGCCGCCGCTGAGCGTCGGTACGGGCTGGCCCAGTGTCAGGTAATCGAGTCCCACCGCGGCCAGTGGCGCAAGCACCTTCTGCACCGCGGGCTGGTCGGAAAAAAATGTCAGCGCTGCGTTAACCGTCAGGTCGAGCACATCGGACACCGACTTGCCGTCCAGGGTGATTTCCAGCACCTCTGGCCGATAGCGGCTGCCGTTGCAGTCGGGACAACGCAGGTACACGTCGCTCAAAAACTGCATCTCCACGTGCTCGAAGCCGTTGCCGCCGCAGGTGGGACAGCGCCCGGTACCCGAGTTGAAGCTGAAGGTGCTGGCTTTATAGCCGCGCTCTGTGGCTTCCGGCACGACGGCAAACAGTTCACGAATGGCATTCCAGGCGCCGACATAACTGGCGGGGTTGGAGCGCGTTGTCTTGCCGATGGGTGACTGGTCGACCAGCACCACGTCACCGATCTGTTCATGGCCCCTGATGGCCTGGTGTGCGCCGGGTGCCTCCACGGGCCTGCCCATGACTTTGCGCAGTGCGTTGTAGAGTACGTCCTGGATCAGGGTGGACTTGCCCGAACCGCTGACACCCGTCACACACACCAGTCGCTGCAGCGGGAATCTGACATTGACGGATTTCAGGTTGTGTGCGCGGGCGCCGCGGATTTCCAGAAAGGGGACAGCATTATCTTTATCTTTAAGAGATAAGGCTTCCCCCTGTTTGGTGCCTGTGCCCTTTCTGGTGCCGCCGGTTGTCAGTTCGCCGCGGAGGTACCGGGCGGTGAGTGAGGCCCGTGAGCGCAGCAATTGTTTAGGCGTGCCGAAGAACACCTGTTGGCCGCCGCGCTCGCCCGGTCCTGGCCCCATGTCGAGGATACGGTCGGCGGCGAGCATGATCTGCGGATCGTGTTCGACCACCAGCAATGTGTTGCCGGCGTCGCGCAGGCGATGCAGCACGCCGATGACGCGCTGCATGTCACGCGGGTGCAGGCCGATACTGGGTTCATCGAGCACAAACAGGGTGTTGACCAGCGAGGTGCCGAGCGACGTGGTGAGGTTGATGCGCTGCACTTCTCCGCCGCTCAGGGTGCGCGACTGCCGGTCCAGGGTCAGATAGCCCAGCCCGACATCGACGAGATATTGCAGACGTGCGCGGATTTCCGCGAGCAGCAGTTCGGTCGCTTCATCCAGGGGCTTGGGCAGTGCCAGTTTATTGAAAAACTGCGCCCCACGCTCAAGGGACAGGCGCGTCACGTCGTGGATGGTGAGCCCGGGCAGCTGCTGCCAGGTCCTGTCGCTGAGTGTCAGGCCGACCGGCCGGAGACGTTGTTTCGGCGGCAACACGGCGTCGGCTTCGGCCTTGCTGCCGAGGCGCCACAACAGTGCGTCCGGCTTGAGGCGCGCGCCGGCGCAACCCGGACATTCGTCATAGGCACGGTAGCGCGACAGCAACACGCGGATGTGCATTTTGTAGGCTTTGGTTTCCAGCCAGGCGAAGAAGCGCCGTGCCCCGTACCAGACACCGTCCTCCCAGTCGCCCTCGCCGTCGATCACCCAGCGCCGCTGAGCCCGGGTGAGTGTCTTCCAGGCAACGTCGGTGGGTATGCCGCGCTTTCGCGCAAAACCCATGAGATCACCCTGGCATTCACGGTAGGCGTCCGTCTGCCAGGGTTTCACTGCACCTTCGGCGATGCTCTTGTTTTCATCCGGCACCACCAGGCCGTAGTCGATGCCCTGCGTTCTGCCGAAACCGCGACAGGTCTCGCAGGCGCCGATGGGCGAGTTGAAGGAGAAGTGATTCGGCGTGGTCTGCTGATAATGCATATCGCAGTCGGCACAGTGCAGCTCGCTGGAAAAACGCCAGGGGTCTGCCGCCCGGTCGTCATCGTCCAGCGCATACACCGTCACATGACCATGACCGTGCTTGAGCGCGGTTTCCAGTGCTTCGACCATGCGATCGCGTCGATCAGGCGCCAGCCGCACCCTGTCCTGAATTACTTCGATCCGCTTGCCAGTGCGCGAGTGCAGACGGGTATAGCCCTGTTGTGCCAGCAGACCTTCAACTTCCTCCTCGCTGAATTTCTCCGGCACGTCGATGGCAAAGGTGATCGTAACGCGTGGCACGTGCTCGCGCGCACGCTGAAAAAGCGCAGTGACGATGCTGTCCGGCGTGTCGCGCCGGACCGGGGCACCGCAGCCGCGGCAATACAACTGTGTGGCGCGTGCGAACAGCAGTTTCAGGTGATCGTTGAGCTCGGTCATGGTCCCGACCGTGGAGCGCGACGTGCGTACCGGATTGGTCTGGTCGATGGCTATCGCCGGCGGAATGCCCTCGATGCGGTCGACGCGGGGCGCATCCATGCGATCCAGGAACTGACGTGCATAGGGCGAGAAGGTCTCGACGTACCGGCGTTGCCCTTCGGCATACACCGTGTCGAACGCCAGCGATGACTTGCCGGAGCCGCTGACCCCGGTCACTACGATCAATTCGCCGAGCGGCAGATCGAGGCTCAGGTTCTTGAGATTGTTCTGGCGGGCGCCGCGAATGCGTAGGAATTCCTTGGGCACAATGGGATCGATCCGCTTGCTGCTATTTCCTTACCCGGGACCGCCCATGTTACTGGACCGGCGTTTCGCCGCAAGCATCTTACGGCCAGTCGATAGCGACCGGATCTGCAAACCGGCGATCCACGCACCGCAACGGTGGGGTACCGGGGACTCGCCTCCACTGCTGCATATGCAACGCGCCTGTTTACCTCCCTGCCCTGAGGCGCGGGGTGGGAGAACCGTGAGGGCCAGCCTCACTCACCTCCCACCCCGCCCTGGCGGCTCTTCGCCAGGACTGCCGATCAGAACTGCGACACCGTGTCGGGAGGCAGCATGACGGCGTCGATCACGTGGATGACACCATTGCTGGTCTCAATGTCGGTCTGGATCACGGTGGCGTTGTTCACCATCACCGAGTCACCGACCGTAATCGTCAAAGACTGGCCCTCCACTGTGGCAACGCTGGTCAGGGCGATAACATCGGCTGCCTTAACCGTGCCCGGTACGACGTGATAGGTCAGCACCTTGGTCAACGCAGCCTTGTCGCTCAACAGGGCGTCGAGTTGTGCCTTCGGCACCTTGGCGAAAGCGGCATCCGTGGGTGCAAAGACGGTGAAGGGGCCCTGACCCTTCAGCGTGTCCACCAGGCCAGCCGCCTTGGCGGCGGTAACCAGCGTGTTGAAGCTGCCGGCCTCAATCGCGGTGTCGACGATGTCTGCCTCTCCCGTTTTCGCGGTACTGGTGCCGTGCTGGGTGGCGTAACCCATGCCCATGCGGTACAGCCGCGCCCCTGCGCCGTTACTCGCCTCAGGCTGATAGAGCGCTGGCGAGTAGCCGCTGGGGTAGCCAGCCGCAGTCTTGGCGGCGTGATCACAGCCGGGGCCGGCAAGTGCCGTCTGGGCAATGAGCCCGGTACCCAGGGCAGAGCCCAAAACAGCTGAAAGTCGGGTGATTCTGGTCATGTGCGTATCTCCTCGTGCTACCTGTGGAGCCCGGTGAGTCGGAGTACCGAGCGGTCAGTTCACTGGCGGGGCTGGTTAATTTTTCACCAGGCCGCACGAACTTCGGGAATTTCCCCACGCCCTGGTGTGTTTCCTGTGTCAGGGCAACAGGAGAAATCTTCATTGGACAATACTTGTACATTCCCAGCTTGTCAACCACTATTATTATACAATATATATACAGTCTGCCTTGACAGAACTATCCTCATGCCCAGCAGTACCCGCCCCGCAGGCGGGTTACTCCCGGGCATTCACGCAGCGCCGGAGTAATCAACGAGAGTTTGCGCGATGCAGATCGCTGTCCGGCAACGCGATGGGCTGGTCAGAGGTTGCATCAGGCGCCGTTGAGGCGCAGGTCGGGGTCGAGCGCGGCGGCCCCTGCGGTGACGATTCCGATTCCCCAATAACCGTCGAGCGTCACGAGGTCGCCGCTTTGTCATCGGGATTGCCGCCGCATGGTGGACACCATTGACCCATGCGATGCCCGGCTCTCACACGATCAGCTTGCCCTGGATGAACATGTGGAAGCATGCGACGGCCTTCGCGCCAGGGTGTTCAGAGTCACAGAGTCAAGGTGAAGTCGTTAACCAGCGCACCGGGCAGGCGGGCGCTGGTGTCGGAGCGCCACGCGTAACTGCCGGTGTCCAGGATATGTTCGAGCTCGCGGGTGAGGGCTTCCAGGCGGTCGCCGAGGATGTGATAGATACTCTCGTCGAAGCGCATGACGTTGACCGGCGCGACCGCCCGGCCCTGCTCCACCCACAGGCAGGCGAAGCGGGTCATGCCGGTGATGCGGCAGTGATTGCGGTCTGAGAAGTTGCAGTACCACAGGTTGCTGATGTACAGCCCCCTGTCCAGCTCGGTGAATAGGTCATTCTGATGCAGCTGTCCGCCGCCCATCTCCAGTGACTGCGGCTGCTCGGTGGCGCAGTTGACTGCCACACCGTACTCCCGGGCGCTGCGTCTGTTGGCGAGACAGTCGCGATACCCGCCGTTCTCGATGAGCTCGACACGCTCCGGCGTGATGAACCCCGCAGGGGTGAAACGCGGGGTGAGCCCCGCGGCGTGGTGTTCGGTGACGCTCACGGCTTTGTGCAGTGTGGCGCCTTCGCGCACCATGCCGAGCAGCGGCGTCTGCGCGGTGCGGTGGCTCTTCAGCCCGAAGCCGCCCCAGCTGACAATCCCCATCAGCTCATACAGCGCGCCTGGGCTGAGGAACACACGGTATCTGCCGGGCTCGAGTCGCTTCGGCTTCTGCCCGAGCAGGGCCAGGGTGTCGCGCGCAGAGGTAATCTTCTGTGCCAGGAAATCACTGTCCCAGGCAAACCCCGCGTAGTTCTGCTTCACCGCCTTGTCGCCAGCAAGGTAGATGCTCCAGTCCAGGTTGAAACTGTAGGCGCTGTGCCAGTTGAACTGGCCGAGCGAGTTGGCAAAGCCACGGCTCATCTCACCGCCGGCCCAGGCGCCGACCAGGTCCAGACCCTGGGCGGCAATGATGAGGTCTTCGAGCGCTGCGCCCGGTGCAGGCAGCCGGTTCTCGCCGTGGTGGGTGGTGTTGTGCAGCTCGGTGGCGTAGTTGAGGTGCGGGTCTTCGGGCAGCAGCGGCAACTGCTCGCGCAACCGGCCGAGCAGCCGCCCCGCCCGCAGCAGGTCGTCGTCGAGACGGCCGGCGAGCGGCAGCGAGGCGGCCGTCTCGCGGCCATTGGAAATGAGATCGAGGGACAGGGTCTGCTGGCGCACGCTGCCGGCCTGGCGGATCTTGTTCATGTTGAGGCGGATGAAGTCCGACACCTCGCCCTGATAATTGAGCAGCAGTATCTCGCTCGCCGGCAGGTCCGTGCAGAGGCTGTCGCTGAGTTCACGAAAATACGCTTCCACGGCTAGTCGCCCCCGAAGATCTCGACGTCGCGGAACACACAGGCGGGTGAGGCATGGCCAACCTGGATCATCTGGTTGGGCTCGCCCTTGCCGCAGTTGGGTGTGCCCCAGACTTCGAAGGTGCCGGCATCGCCCACAGCGGAGAGGTTGCGCCAGAAGGTCGCGCTGATGCCGCGGTAGTTGGGGTTGCGCACCAGACCCTTGAGCTCGCCGTTCTCGATCAACCGGCCGAGCTCGCAACCGAACTGAAACTTGTTGCGGCTGTCATCGATGGACCAGGAACGGTTGGTCTCCATGAGCACACCGTATTCTATCGCACCGATCAGCTCGTCCAGGCTGCTGGTGCCGGGCTCGAGGTTGAGGTTGGCCATGCGATCGATGGCCGGCCGGTTCCAGTCGCAGGCCCGCGCATTTGCCACGCCGGCCACGCCGGCGCGGGTCTGCGACACCGCCCCGCCGAGGGGGCGCAACAGGATACCCTCGCGGATGAGCCAGACCCGCTCGGCCGGCATGCCCTCGTCGTCAAAACCGTAGCTCGCCGTCTCCGGTGCGATGGTGGGGTCGAAGGTGACATTAAGTAGTTCCGCGCCATAGCGGTAGCTGCCGAACATGTCGAGGGTGACGAAGCTGGTGCCGGCGTAGTTGCGCTCATCGCCGAGGATGCGATCGAGCTCCAGCGGGTGGCCGATGCTTTCGTGGATCTGCAGCATCATCTGGCTCGGCATGAGCAGCAGATCGGCGATTGTGCGGGGGCACTCGGGAGCGCCGACCAGGGCTATGGCCTCCTCGGCCACCTGCCTGGCGCTGTCCGGAAAGTCGAAGGCCGCGAGCTGCTCAAGCCCGCCCTGCCGTGCCGAACCCCAACCGCCGCCGGTGCGCATCTGGGTCTGCGCGCCCTTGTTGGCCACCGCGGCATAGCCAGGGATGATATAGTCAAACTGCTGCTCGATGGCCACGCTGTCGCTGGTGACGAGCATGACCTCGGTGCGCCGGCGGCTGAGATGGGCCTGCCAGTCGACGATCGCGTCAGCGATCTTGAGGCTGCGGTTGATGTCCTGCAACAGCGTCAGTTTCTCCGCCAGGCTCCAGGCCTCCCAGGAAGTCTTCACCGTTGAGGCATAGCTGCCCGGGCGCGGTGGTCGCGGCACGCGCCCGGCGGCGATCAGCGCATGCCGGCGGCTCACCTCGAGCCACTGCAGCGCCTGCTCGATGGCGGCGCGCAGACCCTCGCGGGTCAAGGTGCTGGTGGCGGCATAGGCCATGCCACCGCGATCGCTGAGGCTGATGTGCGCGCCACGGCTTTGCGCCAGGCTCGGCGGCTGCACCACGCCCGCGCGCACGTTGAGCCTCTCCGTCTCGTCGAGCACCAGGCGCAGCGACCAGAAGTCCACCCTGGGGACGACGGCCTTGAAGGTGTCGATGACGGCTTGCCAGTCGGTGGCCATGGGATTTGGGCACGTCCCAGAAAAGAAGCTGGATTGTAACAACTGTAGGGAGCGCCTGCAGTGGCCACGGTGCCCTGCCCAGCGGACGAATCGCGACCACGCGGCCGCTCTGGTGGTGGCGGACCCTCGACGGCTGTTTGACAGCCGATGACCGCGAGACGCAACTCTCCGCCCCCGCTATGGTCAGAATCAGGTAGCCGGCCCCTGTGGGGGCCCCTGTATCAAGCCCGCCTGGTAGCGGCGTTAACGGAGTATGCTTATGCTGAACATTCGGATCGGAGTGGGCCTGCTGGCCCTGATCGCCGCCCCGCTCATTGCGGGCATTGCCAGCGGCGGAGGGAGCGATCAACATCCGCAACAGACCGGGGAAGAAGATATGCACCCGGACTCAACTCAACACGCACCCGACTCGACAAGCGAATACACCCGGCCCTCGGAAGACGCACTGAAGAGCCGCCTGACGCCATTACAGTACAAAGTCACCCAGAAGGAAGGCACCGAACCGCCCTTTAAGAACGAGTACTGGGACGAACACCGCGAGGGCATCTACGTGGATGTCGTCAGCGGCGAACCACTGTTTTCTTCAACGGACAAGTTCGACTCCGGCACCGGCTGGCCGAGTTTCACCCAGCCCCTGGACCCGGACATGGTTGTGGAGAAGCGCGACTTCAAAATGTTCCTGCCGCGCACCGAGGTACGCAGCCACTACGGCGATTCGCACCTGGGGCATGTGTTCAACGACGGGCCGCAGCCGACGGGGCTGCGCTATTGCGTCAATTCGGCGGCGTTGCGGTTTATACCGAAGGAAGACATGGAGAAAGAGGGGTATGGGACGTATCTGAGCCTGTTTAAATGACCGCCATGTTGTCACTAACCTGTCCGCCTGGTCACCGGGCCCGGGGTATAGTTCCCATCCAGGTCTCTCCTGGGCGCGACACTGCGCAAAAAGTTCGTCTCATCTGGCTGCTGCCGGCCCTGCTGCTGGCCGGCTGCGCCTCGCCAATCCCCAAGGCCATCAGGGAAGCCCCACCCGACAATCCGGAACTCGAGGCCGTGCGCAGCAATGCTGCCGGCTATGCGTCGCGGCAGGTACGCTGGGGCGGCGACATTCTGGAAACCGACAACCGCGAAAACGACACCCGGCTGACGGTGCTGGCGCGGCCGCTGGTCAGAAACGGCAAACCCGACGAGGATACCGACCAGAGCCCCGGGCGCTTCATCGCCATTGTGCCGGGTTTCCTCGACCCGAAGGTGTATGGCGACAAGCGCAAGATTACGGTCACTGGCACCCTGCAGGGCAGCGAGTCCGGCAAGGTCGGCGAGTTTGCCTACACCTACCCGGTGGTGCAGGTGCAGGAGTATTACCTGTGGCCCAAGGAAGTGATGGTGCCCGCCGGCTGGTACCCCTGGTATTACGACCCCTGGTACGACCCGTGGTATTACGATCGCTGGTACCCCCTGGGCTACCCCTACCCCTACCGTTGATGCCAGGTGAAGATGGTGAATAACAGAAAGACTGCCGTGGGCGGGCGCCGACTGCTGTGGGTGGTGCCCCTGCTGCTGAGTGCGTGCGCCACCGGCCCGGCGTTTGATACCGCGGGAGTCTACCGTTCGCTGACGCCGAACAACAGCGTGGCGAAGCTGCCCGCTGCCGAGGGCAGACAGGTGCTCTGGGGTGGCGTTATCCTGCGCACCACCAACCTGAAGGACAGCACCGACATAGAGGTGCTAGGCTATCCGCTCGACTCTGACCAGAAGCCACAAACTGACCAGCAACCGCTGGGGCGTTTTATTTTCCAGGTGCAAGGCTACCTGGAGCCGGCTACGTATGCGAAAGACCGCCTGGTGACCGTGGTCGGCAAACTCAGCCGTTCGCAAGCCGGCAAGGTGGGTGAATCCGACTACGTCTATCCGGTGATCGCCGCCGAGCAGCTGTACCTGTGGCCCGAGGAGACGGACTACAATACCGGCGGGGTGCGCTTCGGCATCGGCGTGGGCATTGGTATGTAAGCCGGTCCGCAGTTTGTTTTCGGGGAACGTCCGGGAGGACCATCAATTGACGAAAGTGCAGAAAGTACAACGACTGCTGCTGGCCCTGCCGTTGGTCAGCAGCCCGGCCATGGCCACCGATTACAGCGTGGATTTCTCGCGCATCGACAATCTGCAAAGCATTCGCCCGCTGGTGGAGCACTGTGGTGACTTCGATGCGCTGGAAATCTATCGTACGAAGATGGAAAACAGCACCAACCTCGAGGAGCTGCGCAGCACACTTTCCAGTGTCGGCTTCGCGCTGTTCAACGAGTGCCCGGACAATATCACCGGGCCCGGCATCGCGCCGGTCAAACCACCGGAGGCGTCGGCAACCATGGACTACTCGGTGGATTTCACGCGGGTCAAGAACTTTGAAAGCCTGCGTCCACTCATCGACCAGTGCCGTGATTTCGGTGGACTGGAAGCGTTCCGTAGCAAGCTGCAGGCCGCGGCCAAAGTCGAAGACATGCGCAAGACGCTCACCAACGTCGGCTTCGGCATGTTCGAGGACTGTCCCCGGGGAGTTTCGGGGCCCGGCATTACGCCCAGTCAGTAGCGCCGGGCGGGTACTCCTAGCGGTAGCTGCGCAGCAGACCTTTCAATACGCCCTGGATCTGCACCGCCTCGGGCGGATACTCGAGCGGCGCCATACCGGCGTTGGCCGGGTGCAGGATGACCTTGCCGCGCAGCTGCTCGATGCGCTTCAGGGTGGCTTCTTCATTGTCAACCAGTGCGACGACGATCTCCCCGTTGCGAGCGCTGTAGCGCTGTTCGATCACCACATAGTCACCGTCCAGGATGCCCGCTTCGATCATCGAGTCGCCACGCACCCGCAGCACGTAGCAGGGCTCCCGGCCCAGCAGTTCGTCGGGCACCTGCAGGTACTCCGGTTGCGGCACGGCCTCGATGGGCCGGCCGGCGGCGATGGTGCCGAGTAAGGGAATGCCCGCCTGCGGTTCGCCCTGTTCCACCAGGCGGATGCCGCGGTGCAGGCCATCCATGGGTTCCACCAGCCCGGCCTGGATCAGCGCCTGGATATGCTTGTGCAGCGAACCGCGCGAGCTCAAACCCAGCAGCTCACAGAGCTCGTCGTAGCTCGGCGGGTGGTCGAAGCGGTCGGCGTTATCGCGCAGGTAGGCGTAGATCTCCTGCTGGCGGCGGGTAAGTTGCATGCTGGTGGTTAACCTGTTGTCGGCGCGCTGCCGATTCTACCTCGAGAGAACCAATGGAGAACAGGTCCGCTGCTGTCACCTCGGCTGAGCGGTAGGTTGGGCCCAACAACGGCGTTGCGGACACCATCGCAGATCGGGCTGAGCACCGCAGGCCAAGGACTGTAGGTTGAGCTGAACGCATGTGAAGCCCGACAGGGTTACGACGCAATGGTGGGCTCCGCAGGTTGAGTTCAACCTGCCGGTTCCGACGACGCGCTTCCGGGCGGAACCTGAGCGAGCCGTTCAGCGTCGCTCTTCTGCGATCGAGTTGCCGCCGTCCACGACGATGCACTGCCCGGCCGTGTAGGCGGCACCCGGCGTCGCCGGCAAGCCGATGACGCTGGCGACCTCGTCGGGAGTCGCACTCCTTCCCAGCGGCGTGACCTCGGGATCACGCGCTTCGTGCTCGGTCTGTGAGACTGCCATGGAGAGCATCGGGCGGTGATGACCGGGTCGCAACGGCCGGCGCGCGTGCTACCCATCGACATCAACACCTGCCGGCAGATCTGAATTACAGGCTGCTCAGCCCGGTAACATAGCGCAACCCCGGCTGGAAAATTCGACTTCCCGTCGAGACTGCAGTGGTATGGCTATTGAGGCACCTTCAGACGCCGGAACACTTTTACCAGCCAGTACGGCACGTAGAACATGAATCCGGCAAAGAACACCAGAAACAGCGGCTCATTCAACCGCACCGGGTCGCTGAGATTACCTTCCAGCGTAAGCAGGCCAACGACAAACAGGAACAGAAACAGCACAAGTCCAAACTCTTCCATAAGACCGCTGAACCGCGCTTGCAGTTCAACGCGGTTCTCCGACTTCAGCCAGTAGTCCTTGTTGGGCAGGCTGAGCCATCTCGCTGGGGTACTCAGTGTGAGGCGGCCGGCCGACATACACAGCGCAAACAGCGGTATCTGAATGACTATGACGATGAGCGCATTGGCCCATTTCGACGCCCAGGCGTCCGGGACACCGCCGCCACGGAAGTGGATGGCCGCCTGATCCGGTAACATCAGCAGCGATACCAGCGACAGGACCAGGTTGGCGACAAACGCCGATATCATCAGTCTACGCATCGACAGCCTCGTGGTAGTTTGTTGCAGCCTCTCTCATCGGCCAGTTTGCGTGATTTCTTAGCGCCCGTGCATGGAGGATAACCCGGCCGAAGCGCGGCCGTGTTTCTGTTATCTCTGTGCTTGATCGAGAGCCAGCCAGTCGACTAATGTACGGACCCGCGTGGCCATAAGCCGAGTAAACGGATAGACGAGGCTCAAGGGTAAGGGGGCTGGTTCAAAGCCGCTCAGAATGATTTCCAGTTCGCCAGTTTCCACTTATGACATTACTTGATAGCTGAAAAACAGGCCGAAACCCAAACCGGACAATATAGTTGACGCGAGACAAACTTTGCGAATTGCGGCGCCGAGCCTTCAACTGACGATCGTCCGAATCGCGTCCATCTGGCAATATCGAACATGACGCTAACCGTGCAAGCCCGGCAGACTCCCAAAAAAGCCTTTTACTGACCGGGCAGGGCAACGTGCGCTACCAGCTCAAGACCGCGTGCCGGGACGGCACTATGTACGTGGCGCTCGAACAACCGGATTTCATCGCAGGCCTGGCAGCACTGGCCCCAAACCACAAGTTCAGCTTCCTGGATCAACTGTCCGGAATCAGCAGTCAACTTGCCTTTCACTGTTTCCCAGTAGATGGCGAGAGTTGGTCAGTACGAACGCCTACCCGGGAACCCTGAACTCCCCATAGGCGTCACAAAATAGGGCATTTATCCTTCATACAGTGCGCTCAGGATGCGGAGATTTGCTGTGTGCTACTGTAGATTGATCATATATCATGACCGGCCTCGCGCCTCACTCCGCCCCATTTGGTGATATGGCATCGGTATAAACCGTAATTTCATCTCTGGCATAACTTTGGCCCTGGCTATTATTATCAAACGCGCGCTCTTCGCTTTGGCGCTAATGATGTTTGAGTTCGCAGCACCACAGGCGCTGTATGGAGATATGAGCTCGCCATCGCCCATTTCTCCAGATCGACTGCGTGTACCTGAAGCGAATTCAACCGTCGAAACAGGTGTAGTGGATGCATTGATTCAATCGTTCAAGGAAACGCACCCGGGCATCGAAGAGCGACCCGGCTCAAGACCTGATTCGGAAACATGGCAAGAAGCACTTCATTTTCTGCACACATCAGGTGCTTTCCCGCAAGGTGATGGCCGGCGGCTGGGTCAGCACGCGGTGCGTACCCAGCACACCGGCAATGCCGACAATGGCCAGGCCGAGCGCGATCCCCGCGAGCCCAATGCGCGGGTCGAACTGGTAGGCAAAGTGAAACACGCGCTCGGCCAGCAGCCAGGCCAGCGCGGTTGCCGCCAGACCACCGAGCAGACCCGCCAGCGCGCCGAGCGTGAGAAATTCCGCGAACAGGCCGCGCAGCAGCACCGGCTTGCGTGCACCCAGGGTGCGCAGCACCGCGCTTTCGTAGCGGCGTTCGTCCTGGTTGGCCTGGATGGCGGCGTACAGCACCGCCAGCCCCGCGAACAGGGTGAACAGGAAGATGAACTGCACGGCCAGGATGACGCGGTCGATGATGCCTCGCACGCGGTTCATGATGGCTTCAATATCGATCACCGTGACATTGGGGAACTGCTGTACCAGCTGGCCGAGTCGGCGCTTTTGTGCAGCGTCCAGATACAGGCTGGTAACCCAAGTGGCCGGTTCGTGCTCCAGCACGCCGGGCGGCACCACGGTGAAGAAGTTGATGTGGAAGCTGTCCCAGTCGACGGCGCGCAGACTGCTGACCGTGAAGGTCTGCTCGCGGCCATTGATGTCGAACGTCAGGGTGTCGTGCAGCTTGATGCCCAGGGTTTCGGCGAGCCCCTCTTCGAGTGACAGCAGCGGCTTGCCGAAATCGCGCTGGCGCCACCACTTGCCGGCGACGACCGTGTTGTCGACTTGCGGTTTATCCGCCCACGACAGATTGAACTCGCGCGTGACCAGATGTTTGGCACGGGTGTTTTCATAGTCGTCGCTGCTGACCTGGTGCGCGTTGAGACGCACGAGACGCGCCCGCACCATGGGATACAGGGCCGGTTTAACCAGCCCCTGTTTATCGAAGAACGACTGGATGCCGGCCACCTGGTCGGGCTGCACGTTGATGAGAAAATGATTGGGCGCTTCGGGCGGCAGGCTCTGGCGCCAGTCGTTCAGCAGGTCGTTGCGCACCGTGGACAGCAGCAACAGCACCATGATGCCCAGACCGAAGGCGACAATCTGGATGACGCTGCTGGCGGGGCGCCGCGCGATGTTCGCCAGGCCGAAGCGCCAGGCAACGCCGACCCGCTGGCGCAGGCCGTTGAGAAGTTTGATCAGGACCCAGGCGGCCAGCGCCAGGACCAGCAGTGTGGCCAGCATGCCGCCCAGCACGTACAGCACCAGGTACAGGTCGCCGATCTGCCAGTAGAGCAGCGCGCCCATGCTCGCCAGCACCCCGGCGTACACCAGCGAGGCGGGCGTGGTCTTGCCGGTCTGGTCGCGCCGCAGCACGCGCAGCGGCGGCACGTGGCGCAGCGCCAGCAGCGGCGGCAGCGCAAAGCCCAGCAACAGGATCACGCCGGTGGCATAACCGAGCACCAGTGGCCGCAGCGAGGGTGCGGGCAGCGCGGTCAGCAGCAACTGGTCGAGGATCCGGGTGATGCCGGTTTGTGTGAGCAGGCCCAGGATGACGCCAACGCTGCTGGCGAGCAGCGCCAGCCACAGCATTTCCAGACCAAAGGCGCGAATAATGGTGCGCTGTGTCGCACCCAGGCAGCGCAGGATGGCGCTGGTGTCGAGATGCCGCTGTGCAAAACGGCGCGCGGCGGTGGCCACCGCCACGCCGGCGAGCAGCACGCTGATCAGCGCCGCCAGCCCCAGGAAGCGCTGTGCGCGGTCCAGCGCGGCGCGTAACTCGGGACGCCCGTCTTTGATGTTGAGCACCTGTTCGTTGGGTTCGAGCTGTTCGCGCAGCAGGGTGCGAAAATCCTGCACACTGGCCGCATCGCCCGCAATCAGCAGACGGTAGTTGACCAGCGAACCGGGCCGGATCAGTTGCGTGGCGGGCACGTCCTGGGCATTGAGCAGCACACGTGGCGCGACGCTGAACATGTCGCCGCCGCGGTCCGGCTCGTAAGTCAGCACCTGCGTGATAGTGAAACGGCTTGCGCCCAGTTGCAGGCTGTCACCGACCGTGAGATCCAGCAACTGCAGCAGGCGCGGTTCCACCCACACGCTGTGGCTCGCGGGGATGTCGCTGGTTGCGTTGTCGGCGGCGAACGGCGCCGCAGCGATACGCAATGCACCGCGCAACGGGTAACCCGGCGTCACGGCCTTCACTTCCACCAGCTGTGGCCGCTCGTCGGCCAGCGCCACGCTGCGGAACTGCATGGCCTCGGCAGTGCGCAGGCCGCGTTGTCGGGCCTGTTGCCGGAGGGCGGGGCTGATCGGTCTTGCCGCGCTCACCACCAGGT
The DNA here is from genome assembly GCA_963814945.1 of uncultured Gammaproteobacteria bacterium. Taxonomy (GTDB): domain Bacteria; phylum Pseudomonadota; class Gammaproteobacteria; order DSM-19610; family DSM-19610; genus Thiogranum. The sequence continues at coordinate 57,977 of CAWFEQ010000009.1, read as the reverse complement.
CGGCGGCGATCAGCTCGGCGGCCTGTTGCTGCATGCCACGGTCGACGCGGTCACTGAAAAAGCTCACCGCGCTCACGCTGGTCACAGCGATCACCAGTGCTGCGGCCAGAATGCGCAGCTCGCCGCCCCGCCAGTCGCGCCACAACATGCGCCAGGAAAATGTCAGGCTGGATTGTGGCTTGCGGCTGATCATGACGTTTACGCCAGCCGCCCGGCGTTCAGCTGCAGCCGTTGTGCGCAGTTTGCGGCCAGAGCTTCGTCATGGGTAGCCATCATCAGCGTGGTGCCCTGCTCGCGGTTGAGCGCAAACAGCAGGTCAATGATGCGCTGTCCGGTTTCCTGGTCGAGATTGCCGGTGGGTTCGTCGGCGAACAGCAGTTTGGGTTGCGCGGCGAAGGCGCGCGCGATGGCGCAGCGCTGCTGTTCGCCACCGGAGAGCTGGTTGGGATAGTGCCGCACGCGCCGGCCAAGGCCGACGCGCGTCAGGTAGTCGATCGCCAGTCCGCGCGGGTCGTCGGCAGCGGCCAGTTCCAGCGGCAGCATGACGTTCTCCATGGCCGTGAGACCGTTCAGCAGCTGGAAGTTCTGGAACACGAAACCGATGGTGTCGGCACGCAACAGCGCGCGGCCATCTTCGTCCAGGTCGTTAAGATCGCGGCCGTCGATAATCACCCGCCCACCGCTTGGCACGTCCAGTCCCGCAAGCAGGCCGAGCAGGGTGGTCTTGCCCGAACCGGAAGCACCCAGTATCGCCACGGATGCGCCTGTCGCGACGTGGAAGCTGATATCATCGAGGATGACCAGCGGTCCCTCGGCGGTGGTGACCCGCTTGCTGAGGCCAATGGCTTGCACAAAGGCTTCGGGTGACTGCAGACCCATGTTACGACGACTCCTGATGAGTTTACTGCTGCTGGCACTGGTGCCGGCAACCGGTAGTGCACGGGCGCGCCAGCCGACCATCCTGGTGCTGGGCGATAGTATCAGCGCCGCCTACGGAATTGACACCGCCCAGGGCTGGGTGGCACAGCTGCGGCAACGCCTGGTGCAAAACCACTTCGACTACCGCGTGGTGAATGCCAGCGTCAGCGGCGATACCACCCGCACCGGCCTGAACCGGCTGGACGATGCGTTGCAGCACTATCAACCTGCCGTAGTCATCGTCGCGCTGGGCGGCAACGACGGCCTGCGCGGCCTGCCCTTCAGCGAAATCGAAACCAGCCTGACGCGCATTATCGAACTTAGTCAGCAACAGGGCGCGAAAGTGCTGCTCGCGGGTGTGCGCCTGCCGCCCAATTATGGTGCCTTTTACAACAGCCGCTTCGCCGCGCTGTTTCAACAGCTGGCCGACACCTGGCATGTCGCCCTGGTGCCCCGGCTGCTCGATCAGGTGGCCGATCACCCTGAACTGATGCAGGCCGACGGCATCCACCCAACCGCGGCGGGCCAGGCGCAGATCGTCGATAATGTCTGGCCGCATTTGCAGCCCTTGCTGCTAAACCAGCCCGGGAGCGCGCCCGGATCCGGTTGATTCGTCAACCGGGCTTGCCAGGTTCCCCCTTTGTTCTCTATGCTAGGCAAGGAGAACCAATGGAGAACAGCGTATGAGGGCGTCGGCTGAGCAGCTTGAAGGATCCCTGGTATCACCGGCGGCAGCAAGCCGGGCCGACCCCGCCGAGGCGCTGGTCGCGCGGTTGCGAGCGACCTACGCCGGACGCATCACCGGCGAACTGGTGATACCTGCAAAGACCGGGGAGTTTACAGCCCTGCCGGCGGACCTGGAGCCGCGGCTCACCGCGGCGCTGCAGCGCCGCGGTGTCGACCGGCTGTACAGCCACCAGGCCGCGGCCTGGGCAGCCGTTCAGGCCGGTCACCATACCGTGGTGGTCACACCCACCGCCTCGGGCAAGACGCTGTGCTACAACCTGCCGGTGCTGCAGGCCGCACTGCGCGACCATGCCAAGGCGCTGTACATGTTCCCCACCAAGGCACTGGCGCAAGACCAGGTGGCGGAGCTGATGGCGCTGAACGAGGCCGGTGAACTCGGCGTGCGCGCCTTTACGTTTGACGGCGACACACCGGGTGATGCGCGCAAGGCGGTGCGCACCCGCGGGGATATTGTCGTCACCAACCCCGACATGCTGCACCAGGGCATCCTGCCGCACCACACCAAGTGGGCGCAGTTCTTCGAGAACCTGCGCTATGTGGTGATCGACGAAATGCACACCTATCGCGGTGTGTTCGGTTCGCACGTGGCTAACGTCGTGCGCCGCCTGCAGCGCATCTGCCGCTTCTATGGCTCGGATCCACTGTTTATCCTGTGTTCGGCCACCATTGCCAACCCGGCGGAACTGGCCGGCCTGCTGATCGATGCCGACGTGACCGCCATCACCGACAGCGGCGCTCCGCAGGGCACGAAACACCTGCTGCTGTGGAACCCGCCGGTGGTGAACCCCGACCTGGGCATCCGCGCCTCGGCGCGCTCCCAGACCACGCGCATCGCCAGAATGGCGGTGAAGCGCGGGCTGAAGAGCATTGTGTTTGCGCACTCAAGGCTCATGGTCGAGGTGCTCACCAAGTACATGAAGGACGCCTTCGACAAGGGCCCGCGCAACCCGGCGCGGGTAGCTGCCTATCGTGGCGGGTACCTGCCAACCGAGCGCCGCGCCATGGAGAAGAAACTGCGCAACGGCGCTATCGACTGCGTGATTTCCACGTCGGCGCTGGAACTGGGCGTAGACATCGGTTCGCTGGACGTGTGCCTGCTGAACGGTTATCCCGGCACCATCGCCGGCACCTGGCAGCGCCTTGGCCGCGCCGGCCGGCGGCAGCGCACCGCACTGGGTGTGCTGGTGGCGAGCAGCCTGCCGCTGGACCAGTACATTATCCGTAACCCCGAGTTTTTCCTCGAAGCCTCGCCAGAGCAGGCGCGCATCGATCCCGATCAGCTGCTGATCCTGCTGGATCACATCCGTTGTGCGGCCTTCGAGCTGCCATTCCGACTGGGCGACCGCTTTGGCAAGGAAGAGCTTGGCGAAATGCTCGGCTACCTCGAAGAGCACGGCATCGTGCACCGCGAAGGTCAGCAGTGGCACTGGATGGCGGACAGTTATCCAGCCAACAGTGTCAGCCTGCGCTCGGTGGCGGAAGGCAACTTTGTGGTCATTGACACCAGCGGCGGCGCGCAGACGGTGATCGCCGAGGTGGACTACAGTTCCGCCCCGGAAACCATCTACGCGGGCGCCATCTATATGGTGCAGTCGGCGCCCTACCAGGTGGAAAGGCTCGACTGGGAAGGTCGCAAGGCGTTCGTCACCCGCACACGCGCCGACTACTACACCGACGCCATCGACTACACGCGCCTGAAGATCCTGGATTCCTTCGCGGAAACAAGGGTCGAATCAAGGGGTCAGGAATCAAGGGGTCAGTACCCTTTTTCAAAGAAAAAGGGTACTGACCCCTTGATTCCTTGTACCGTGGCGCACGGCGAGGTGCACCTGGTGAAGCGCTTTGCCGGTTACAAGAAGATCCGTTACTACAGCCACGAGAACATCGGCTACGGCACCATCGAGCTGCCTGACCAGGAGATGCACACCACGGCGGTGTGGTGGCAGCTGCACCCCGACGCGCTGGATGAGGCCTTCACGTCCCGCCAGGAATCGCTGGATGGTTTCCTGGGTGCCGGCTATGCCCTGCACATTGTGGCTGCCATGCGCATGCTGTCGGAACCACGGGACATCGGCCGCGCGGTCGGCGACGGCAATGCCGAGTGGTTTGCGACCGTCGGCGCCAACGGCCGCGGCCAGGTGCTGAACCGCGACGGTGAGGCGGTCGATGCGCTGCAGTTGCAGCGCTTCACGCCGACGCTGTTTCTGTACGACAACTACCCGGGGGGCATTGGTATCTCGGCGCCGCTGTTCGACAGCCAAGCCACCATCGCCGCCGCCGCACAGCAGCTGGTGGCCGCCTGCGATTGCGCGCACGGCTGCCCGGCCTGCGTCGGCCCGATACTGGCCAGCGATGAAGCGCGCGGCTATTCACCGAAATCGGTGGCGTTGACGGTGCTGGGTCTGTTGTCGGCCCATGGATCTTAAGTCGCGGCTGTCGCGCCTGCAGTCACAGGCAGGTGCCGCGCCGGCTGCAGCTGCGCCAAAACCGTCGCTGGCCACTCTGCGCGAGCGCATTGCGCGGCTGGAGCAGCGAGGCCGCAGTCGGCCCGTTCACGCGAGCAGGCCTGCGCCGGCTGCCGGCCTTGCCGTTGAGACGCTGGCAGCCAAACTCGGCGGCGAATTGATCACCGAGGGCGTGATTCACATCCGCAAATGTTTTCCGCTGAGCGGTGCGCTGGGGAGGATTGGCTTGCAGGCATTGTGCGGTAAACCGCAGTTGCCCGGCGATGCGGACAGCGACAACCGGCGCCACGTCTACATCGACACCGAAACCACGGGGCTGTCCGGCGGCAGCGGCACCCTCGCATTTCTGGTGGGGTTCGCCGTCGTCAATGGCGGTGCCATCGAGTTGACCCAGTTCCTGCTGACCCGATTCTCTGCAGAAGCCGCCTTGCTGTCGGCGTTCGCCGAATGCCTCTCGGCCAACGACCGGCTGGTGAGCTACAACGGCAAGAGCTACGATCTGCCGCTGCTGGTTAGCCGTTTTCGCATGCAGTCCTTGCCGCAGCCGATAGGGGGACTGCCGCACCTGGACCTGCTGCACCCGGTACGACGGCTGTTTGGCACCCGCTGGAACGACTGCCGGCTGCTCAGCGTAGAGCAGCACCTGCTGGGCTTTACCCGCGTCGATGATCTGCCTGGCAGCGAGGCGCCGGCGGCCTGGTTCAGCTATGTCCGCGGCGGTCACGCCAGCCAGCTCATCAAAGTGGTGGCACACAACCAGCAGGACATCGTTTCGCTGGCCGTCGCGCACACCGCGCTGGCGCAGGCAATCGCACGCCCCGTGGACTTCGGTGTGGACCTCCACGCCCTCAGCCGCTGGCTCGCGCAAAGCGATGAAGACGCTGCGCGCGAACTGCTGCGCGCGCACAACGCCTACCTGTGCGACGCAGGCAAACGTTTCCTGGCCCACCTCTGGCGCCGCGCCGGCCACTGGCCACAGGCGGTGGCGCTGTGGGAAGCGCTCGCTGCCGATGGCTGCACCGAGTCTTTGGAACGGCTCGCCAAGTATCACGAACATGTCAGCAAGGACCTGACCGCGGCCCGGCGTTGCTGTGAACTGTTGCCGGGCCGTGCTGCCGACCGGCACCGGCGCCAGCGCATTCATGACAAGCTGATTGCGGCCGATAACCGCAACGCAGACAGCCGGCGGCAACGCTCGGTGTGATCGCCGTCGTTCTGCATTGAACTGAATTTTTTCGCAACGATTTGCATTTGGCGCGTGAGTCAGTCAAAGTCTCGCGACTTGGATAAGCAACAGTTCGGCCCGAAGATGAACAACAATCTGCTCCTGCTCTGCTGTCTTTCGCTCGCCCTGTTGCTGGGAACCAGCCATGCACAGGAGAGCCCGCAACAACTGGCCACACTGACCAGAGACACCGATACCGGCCACCCGCCCGCTTCTGAACCCTGGTCAAACCTGAACCCCAAGAAACTGAAACTGCGGTCGGTCGCTGCACTCATCCTGGATCGTTCCGGCAACGTGGTGTATGCCAAGCACGTCGACGAACCGCGGCCGATCGCCTCAATCACCAAGCTGATGACGGCCATGGTGGTGCTTGACAGTTCGCTGCCGCTCAACGAAACCATCACCATCACCAAAGACGACCGCGACCTGCGACGGCTCACGGGTTCGCGGTTGAAATACGGCGCCCGGCTGACCCGGGAAGAGATGCTGCGATTGGCGCTGATGGCCTCTGAAAATCGCGCCGCCAACGCGCTGGGGCGTACGTATCCCGGCGGCAAAAAGGCCTTCGTCCAGGCCATGAACCGCAAGGCCGGGGCGCTGGGCATGACCGACAGCCACTTTGTCGACCCCGCCGGGCTGGATGCCGGTAATGTGGCTTCCGCCCGCGACCTGGCGCAAATGGTGCGTGCCGCCAAGAGCTATGCCCTGATCCGCTCGGCGACCACCACGCGCCACATGACGGTGCGCCCCTATAAAGGCCGGGGCGAGCTGCGCTTCACCAACACCAACCGCCTGCTGAAGAAAAACGACTGGGAGATTCGGCTCAGCAAGACCGGCTATATCAATGAGGCCGGACGCTGCCTGGTGATGCAGACCGAGATCGCCGACCAGCCACTGGTCATCGTGCTGCTGAACTCCTTTGGCAAGCTGACGCCGTTCGGCGATTCCAACCGCATCCGCAAGTGGATCGAGAGCGGGCTCGAAGGCTGAGTCACCGGGACCGGTCCAGTCAAAGGAGTCGACTGGGTCAAGGCAGGAACCGGTCAGACTGATGAGCTGGCCGCCCCGGCACAACGGGCACCCCCCAACGGAGAGTAGCGCGACCACCGCTGGCGTTGTAACACACACTGTAGATTGAGCAGCGCGCAGCGAAGCCCAACCTGCGCTATAAGCCCAACCCCCATCAATACGACGTTGCCGGTTGCGGCGCCGCAGTGTCGCCGGCAGCCACACCGGCTTGCGCATCTGTCCCGGGTTCCAGGTCTTTCTGAATCAGGCTTAACAGGGTCCAGCCGGGCCCGGGTTTGATGTCGTTACCGGCGGAGAACACCCGCAGTCGTTGCTTGGGATCGATGGCGAACAACGGAATGGCCCTCTTGTAGTACTTTTTATAATAGGCATCGAAGTCAAAGCTCTCCGACAGCTTGGTTTCCCGAATCTCGGCGTCCTGGCTGAGCAGGCTGGCCAGCTTGGCATAGCTGACATCCGTGCCGAAGGCGATAGAGCCGGCCGGTGCGGACACGCGGCGCTTGTTGTCTTCACCAGTATCGGTCAGCAGCGTAAAGGTGTTGTTGTCGCCGAACTCGCGCCGGTAGCGATGCGCCGCCAGCGCGTTGAGTTCGCGTTGCGGCGACAGCCCCAGCAGGCGGCCGATGCCGACCAGGTCCAGGCGGCGGTCGGCATATTCGGACACCGCGTTGCCGTAAAAGGTATTTAGTCCTTCCATGCGTGCGGCGCGCACATTGTTCCAATTATTATCGCACAGCAGGGACTCATAGCCGCGTTTTTTCAGCGCCTTGGCGATGGCACGCGCCACCTCGCTGGCGCCCACGATCAAGAACCCACGCGGCTCGGGTTCGGCGACGCCCAACAAGGTGGCGATCAGGCGAGCAGTACTGCTTTGCAGGACGACCGTCCCGATGATCACCATGAAGGTGAGTGGCACCAGCAGTTCGGCGTCGGCGAAGGCCTGCCCCTGCAAACGCATGGCAAACAGAGCGGCAACAGCGGCGGCGACGATGCCGCGCGGCGCGATCCAGGCCAGCAGCGCGCGCTCGGCCCATTGCAGCGACGAACCCCAGGTGCACAGCGCGATCTTCACCGGCCGGGCGACGAACTGCATGATGGCCAGCACTCCAAACGCTGGCCATCCCAGACTCTGGAACTGCGAGAAGTCGACCCGCGCGGCGAGCAGGATGAACAGTCCGGAAATCAGCAGTACGCTGAGGCTTTCTTTGAAGTTGAGGATGTTCTCCACCGACACGCCGCGCATATTTGCGAGCCATAGGCCCATGACAGTCACGGTGAGCAGACCCGATTCGTCCTGCACCGCGTCGGAGATAGCGAATACTGCGCACACCAGTGTCAGGGTGACGACGTTGTGCAGGTACTCGGGCAGCCAGTGCCTGCGCAGCGTCACACCGAGAAACTGGCCGGCCGCGGCCCCCAGCGCCAGCCCGATCAGCAGGATGCCGCCGAAGCTCAGCAGCGTGTGCCCCAGCGCGCCGCCGGTCCCGCCGGAAATGATAAATTCGAACGCCAGCACCGCCAGCAGTGCGCCGAGTGGGTCGATGACGATGCCCTCCCAGCGCAGGATGCTGGCGAGATGCGCGCTGGGCCTGACGGTGCGCAGCAAGGGCACGATCACGGTCGGACCCGTGACCACCGTTACCGCGCCGAACAACAGCGAAAGCTCCCAGGAGAAATCCAGCAGCCAGCGGGTTGCCAGCGTTGTCACCGCCCAGCTCGCCAACATGCCAGTGGACACCATGCGGCGCACCACCTGCTCCAGGCCCTGGATTTCGGCGAACTTGAGTGTCAGGCTGCCCTCGAACAGGATCACCGCGACCGACAGCGATACAATGGGAAACAGCAGGTCGCCGAGCAGTGCGTCCGGGTCCAGCCAGCCCAGCACCGGACCGGCGAGGATACCGGTGAGCAGCAGAAACAGAATCGCCGGCAGTTTCACCCACCAGGCAAACCACTGGCAGGCACTGGCGAGAACACCGATGCCAGCAAGAATAAGAAGTGTCGTGTCGGGCATACTCCCGCGGGACTGTCGCGACCGGACGGGCCACGCTGCAGCTATTATCGACGCGAGCGGTGTCGCAACTCAAGCGCCCGCCGCGCAGGCCCGGCACGGCAGCGCGCGTGGTTCAGTAGGCGGCCACGTCGTAGCGCGCGCGGTTGAGCTTCTGTCCGAACAGTGCGTACACCTCGTCCACCGTGCGTGGCCGGCAGGTTTTCGGGTGGAAGATATCCTGGTTGCTCTGGGCGGCGGCCGGGAACATATCCACTGCCAGCGCATCGGGCGTCTCGTCGAGCGCCTTGAGGAAAGAAATGGCGCCATCGGTGCCGAGGAAGTGCGTTAAATACAGATCGGCCTGCGAGGGCGTGCGGTCAAACGAGTGCGTGAGCGTTTGCAGGTTATCCTTGACCGACTCCGCGGCCATCATCGCGGATACCCGTGGGTTGGTGCGCAGCTCGAGCAGGTGCTCATAGACGGCCTTGTCGCGCACCACGGGACGGCGGTAGCCATTGCTATCCATGACGTATTCGATCTGCTGTGCATACGGTTCCAGCCCGTACTTGTCGCCGTGCGCCTTGACAGTGTTGAGCCAGGTTTCGCGGGTAAACTGGTAGAGTCCGGTCGCCGAAGATCCCGCCGCTTTACTGAGCGGGTTGAAGTTGCTTTCGACCGCGGCCAATTTCAGCAGGTAGGAAAAGTCGATCCCGGTGCGGACACTGCTCAGGCGAATAGCCGCCAGCACACCCTGGTCGACATCAAAATGACTGGCATCGCTGCGCGCCAGGTCGGCGTAGTTCCGGGTTATGGCGGTCAGCGCCCTGCGGCTGAGCGGCTCTTTCAGACCCGCCGTTGCAGTTGAAAGATACAGGGACTTGAATTCGTGCAGCGCCTGTTCGGTTTGCGGCCCCTTGAAGCCATCGGCTTCACCGAGGTCAAAACCCAGCGCGAGCAGGTTCTGCTGCTGTTTCTGAACCAGCGGGTCGAAACCGCGGACGCTTTTGACAGCCTGAGGGTCCGGCATCAGCAATGGCGGTCCCCATTGGCGGTGGGTAGAGCGGTTGACCCCGGCGAAGCGGGTCTTGGGTTTCTTGGTCTGGGGCGGCGGCGGATCTTTCGGCTGCTCGGCGAATTTGTCACCAGTCGCGCGGGCGCGGCGCGTTTCCAGGGCTTGGAGCGGCACCGTCGCCTCGCCGGTCGACGCCGCCGATTGTCGTTCGTTTTGCACGGTACTCTGCGCGTCATGAAAGCTCATCGCGCTCGCCAGAATACCGAATGACAGCACGACGCCTGCGGCAGTCGCCGCGCGCCGCACCGCCCGGGTGGTGACCCGTGCGGCAGGCGGCGTTGCCTGTCCAGGATCCGGGCTCTGAATGTGCCGTTCAGCGACTTCCAGCCGGGCGGTCAGCGCTGCCAGCGAGGTTTCCAACGCCTGCACCTGTCGGCACGCCGCATCGCGCTGCGACGCCACGTTGATGACTCGCTGACGGAGGTGGTCGAGCAGCTTGAGTTGGCCGCGGGCACTATCGCGCTCGCCAGCTGATGCAGCCAGTTGTTGTTTCAGGTCGGCGACCAGCGCCTCCTGTTGCCGCGCAGCCTCGTGTTTGCCGGCCATTGCCGCCAGCTGCCGCCGGGCGGCATCGCGCTCTGCGCTGAGGCTGGTAAGCTGTTCCCGGAGGTTGTTGATGAGCTGCACCTGGCGGTGTGCGGCGTCTCGTTCGGCAGTGAGGTCCGCGATCCTCCGCTTGAGGTCGCTGAGCTCCCCGCGGTATTGCCCTTCACGCGCGTTCTCAAGCTCGCTTGACCGCTGGTCCCGCTCGCGGGCACATTGCAAGGCGTGGTGTTTTTTTTTGCCGGCCAGTTTTTCTTGCCATTCGTTTTTGGTGTACACAACGGCTCACTCTACATTAAGCAACTGCAATGTCGTTTACAGTATGGTGTAACTAGGTCCTCCTTGCTATTGGGTCCTCCTTCCCACTTTCCTCATAGCAGCCCGGACATTTTCAGGCAAAGTGCCCGACGACCGAACAACCAGTCTCTAACCCTCTTTGTAAGCAATTTTTGTACTTGGAAACTGGATTCTACAGGATATTAGTGGCTTAGGTAACTTCGCCGTTTTTTGCGTACGGGAAAAGCGTAAACTTCACCGACATTTTTCTGGATTTCTTTACAGATTCAAGGCGTCTCTGTCGTGCCTCAACGACGCCACGCACGCCCGCGAGCGTCAACTCGCACTCGGTTGTCCCACCAGCGCCTGGCGAATCTCGCGCAACTTTGCCTTGACCGTGCGCGCGTTCTCGGGGCCGATACGGATCAGCACCTTTTGCCCCGCGGACAGTTTTTCCAGCTCTGGATCGGCATACTGATACAACACGTGGGGACGCACCAGTTCGATGCGCCCGGCGACGTTGGGGGTCGCCAGCAGCTGGTCGATGATGTCGATCAAACGATCATTGAAATACGCCGACGCCGGGTAGCCGAGGTTTTCGTAAACCTGCTGGAACAACGGGTAGAAGCGTCGGTAGATCGCGACCAGGCCGGCACTGTCCAGCCCGTCGATCACGCCGACGAAGGCCCTGTAGCGCGCGTAGTTTTCCGGGCTCAGGTAAAGCCGCTCGTCTTGCCCTGCAGTTTCGCGCTCCACGACCATTAGGCCTGGCGTTGGTCGCGCCAGCCGGTAGTTACTGCGCGGAAACTGCCGGCCGGGCAGATTATCGACGCTGACCACCAGGCGGCGTACGAGCCCGTCTGGATAGAATAACGGCTCGTGCGACTGTACGGTGAGTACGCTTTCGAGCGCCGCCTGCAGGGGCGCATCGCTGTTATTCAGTCCTGGCAGCCGTTCCGGTTGCGGCTCAGCGGGCGTGGCCGGTTCCTCGGACACCGCGGTGGGTGCCGGTTCGACCAGCTGGGTTTCCTTCGGCGGCGGTTCAACCGGGGGCGGCGCTATGGGATAGCGGATGGCTGGTTCCGCGGGCTGGTTTGCCGGTGGGGGCTGCACCTGGCTTGCCGGCGGCAGCTGCGGTAACTCCGGCTCGGGCTGGGGGCGCTGCAAGTACACCACCGCCAGAACGATGAGCAGCACTAAGCCGCCGGCCACAACGATATCCAATTTTTTCATAGGCACTGACGCTACCAGGTTTCAGGTGTAGGCGGTATCACGGGCATATTCTCACCTTCCCGTCGAGCGGGCAGTATGCCGGCGCGGTTCGCAGTGGCGAAACCCTGATCATACTCCGTTTAGTTCGTTCAGTGACGCGACACCCGGTTTCCAGGCCCGTTGGACCGCGGCGCCGGCAAGCGCCGGCCATTCGAGCTGTAGATCGTCACCATCGAATTTTTTCGTTTTACAGTCAACCAGGTTAAGTCGTTACTTCGCGGCGCAGGCATCGCGCCTGTGCATTCAGTTCAGACCGGCAGGTCTATCAGGAGATTGAACGATGAAATACCACAGCATGATGTTTGCTACCGCCCTTGCTTTCAGCGGCCTGGCCAGTGCCGCTGACAACAATTCGGTGAGCAAGGACGAAATGACGGATTACCAGGTCGAGTGTCTTGAAGCGGCTTTGAGCGAGGAAGACCAGCCCGAGGGCGCCCTGCGCGATGCTTACATCCAGGAATGCGTGCAGCAGAAGCTTGCCAGCAAGGCAAAGGCCAAGGACAAGAGTTCCTAACGCTGACGGTAACGAGACGGAGACTTGTTAACACGCCTGACCCGCCCGTGTCGCCTGCCTGCAAGCAGCAGCAGAATCACGCTCAAGGCCACCACCGGCCAGTTACCCCAGCGCACATACGGCGTGGCGCCGGCACGCGGCTGCACACTGTGGGTAATGGTTTCGGTTTTGAACTGATCGCTCTGGGCAAGGATACTGCCATCCGCGTCGATAATGGCGGAGATGCCGGTGTTAGTCGCGCGCAGTATGTAGCGTTCGGTTTCGCGGGCGCGCATGCGCGCCATTTCCTCGTGCTGGTACGGCGCCAGCGAAGCGCCGAACCAGGCGTCATTGCTGACGTTGATGAGGAACGCCGCCTGCGGCAGGGTGTGGATCAACTGTTCGCCGAAGGCGATCTCGTAGCAGATGGACGTACCGACAGCGTGCCCCGCGGCCTGCAGTAACGGCTGATCAATACGGCCGGCGGTGAAGTCGGATTCCGGCACCGGCAGGAAGCTCAGCGCGCCCGCCAGCCAGTCGCGCAACGGCAGGTATTCGCCAAACGGCACCAGGTGCACCTTGTAATAAAACGCCCCCGGCTCGTCGAGACTGATGACAGCGTTGTAGTATTCCCAGTCGCTGCGATCCAGCACCGGTATACCAGTGACCAGGCTGACGCCACTGGCGTGCATCTGTTCGCGCAGCGGGACAAGAAAATCCGCCTCGACCTGATCGTAGAAGGCCGGTACCGCGGTTTCCGGCCAGACCACCAGGTCGCTGCCGAGATGCTCCGAAGTCAGTTCGACATAGCGGTCGAGGGTCGCCTGCTGCTGGTCTGGCTGCCACTTGAGGGCCTGGGGAATATTGCCCTGCACCAGCGTGGCGGTCAGCGCTTTGCCCGCGGGCCGTGTCCAGTGATGCTGGTTGAGCTGCCAGCCGGCCAGCCACAGCAGCACCACCAGCGTGCCCGTGACCAGGCGCGATCGCCCAGGGGTCGTCACCAGCAGGGTCACCAGCCCGCCACTCAACGCCGTGAGGAAGCCGACCCCGTACACACCGAGCAGGGGCGCGAACCCGACCAGCGGTGCATCGATCTGGCTATAGCCCAGGTTAAGCCACGGAAACCCGGTAAACAGCCAGGAACGCAGCCACTCGGATAGGGCCCAGGCGGCGGGAAACGTGGCCAGCAGGAACCGGGGGCGCGAAGCACCCGCCGTCCGGCTGAGCACCCAGCCCATGAGCGCCGGAAACAGTGCCAGGTAGGCCACGAGCAACAGCATGGTGGCGATGGATAAGGCCAGCCCGGCGTTGCCGTACTCGTGAATGCTGATATGTACCCAGGAAACACCGACGCCGAATTCGCCCAGGCCGAACAGCCAGCCCAGCGTAAACGCCTGGCGCGGCGCGGTGCCAGACAGCAGGCCCGCCAGCAGCGCCAGCGCCAGCACCGGCACGGGATACCAGCCAAACGGCGCAAAACCCAGCGGTACCACGGTGCCACACAGGAACGCCAGCAGCCATCGCCAAAGTGTGCGGGCGCTGCTCAAGGCCATGCGGTCAGGCGTCGATCTGCGGCGGGGTGTTCGGATTGGGCAGCAGTGTGAGCCTCATCAGGTGCAGGCGGCGATTATCGGCGCGAATGATCTGGAAGCTCATGGTATCCAGCAACACCGTTTCACCGCGTTTGGGCAGGCGCCCCAGCTGGGCGGTGACCAGCCCGCCGATGGTGTCAAACTCCTCGTCGCTGAAGCTGGTGCCGAAGTACTCGTTGAAGTCCTCGATGGGCGTGAACGCCTTGACGGCGTAGCTGGTGTCGCTGAACTTGCGAATAAAGGTTTCTTCGTCGATGTCGTGCTCGTCCTCGATGTCACCGACGATCTGTTCGAGCACGTCTTCGATGGTGACCATGCCGGCGACGCCGCCGTATTCGTCCACCACGACCGCGATATGATTACGGCTGGCACGGAAATCTTTCAGCAGCACGTTGAGGCGCTTGCTTTCGGGCACGAACACCGCCTGCCGCAGGATTTCACGGATGGAGAAATGCCCCCCCTCGTTCTTAGACGAGTAGCGCAAAAGGTCCTTGGCGAGCAGCACACCGACCACCTCGTCACGGCTTTCACCGACCACCGGAAAGCGCGAATGGCCCGATTCGATGGCCACCGAGATCAACTGTTCGGGACAGGCGTCGCGGCTGACGACTACCATTTGCGAGCGCGGGATCATGATATCGCGCACCTGCATATCGGCGACCTGCAGCACGCCTTCGATCATCGACAGGGCGTCGCTATCGAACAGGCCGCGCATCTGTGCTTCGCGCAGCACGTGTATCAGTTGCTCGCGGTCACGCGGTTCTCCCAGCAGGGCGTGACTCAGTTTGTCTATCCAGGATCGCTGTGTGGACCCGTTGTCTGATCGGTCTTCTTTCATTGTTTATCCGTTAGACGGCCATGTCGGTTTGCACATAGGGATCGGCGATACCGAACCCTTCGAGTATCTGTTTTTCCATGGCCTCCATGACGCTTGCGTGCTCGTCATCGAGGTGATTGTAACCACGCAGGTGCAGCACACCGTGTACCACCATGTGCGCCCAGTGGTGATCCAGCGGCTTGTGCTGCTCGCGAGCCTCGCGCGCTACCACGCCAGCGCAGATGACCAGATCACCCAGGTGGTTCATCTCGATTTTCGGAGGCGCCTCGAAGGGAAAGGACAACACGTTGGTCGGCTTGTCCTTACCGCGGTAACGGGCATTCAACGCGCGGCTTTCCGGCTCGTCAACAATGCGGATCACCAGTTCCATCGCCGCGGGGTCACTACTCAGCGCAGCCAGCGCCCAGGCGTGCAGCGCCGGTCCATCGGGCACGTCGCTCACTTCGCTGGCGTGCTGTACTTCCAGAACCAGCCGCCGGTCGGCTTCAGCTTTCATGCTGCTGTTTCTCGTAACGGTCGTAGGCATGCAGAATTTTCTTTACCAGCGGATGACGCACCACGTCACGCGCGTCGAACCACGTAAACCCGATATCCTCGACGCCCTCCAGCACATCGATGGCGTGCTTCAAGCCGGAATTCACTGCCTTGGGCAGATCGACCTGGGTGATGTCACCAGTGACCACCGCGGTCGAGCCGAAGCCGATACGGGTGAGAAACATCTTCATCTGTTCGACGGTGGTGTTCTGCGCTTCGTCGAGGATGACGAAGGCGTCGTTCAGCGTGCGGCCGCGCATGAACGCCAGCGGCGCGATTTCAATAATGTTGCGTTCGATGAACTTGGCAACGCGCTCGAAACCGAGCATCTCATACAACGCGTCGTACAGCGGGCGCAGGTAAGGATCGACTTTCTGTGTGAGGTCGCCCGGCAGAAAACCCAGGCGCTCGCCGGCTTCGACGGCCGGTCGCACCAGCACCAGGCGACGCACCTGCTCGCGTTCCAGCGCCTGCACCGCACAGGCCACCGCGAGGTAGGTCTTGCCGGTGCCCGCAGGACCGACGCCGAAGTTGATGTCCTGAGCGTGGATGTTGCGGATGTAGGCCACCTGGTGGGAGCCCCGCGCCATGACCATACTGCGACGGGTATGGATCACCCGGTCGGATTGGTCATCATCGTCCTGCTGTTCGGTGAGCGCGTCGAGCCCGGCCTGCTGCAGGTGCAGGTGCACCCGCTCGGGTGTCATGGGCGCCTCGCGCGTGGCGTCGTACAGGTCCTGCAACACTTCGCCGGCAAGCTGTGGCGCACTGGCCTGACCCGCGATCTGGAACTGGTTGCCGCGGTTGCTGATCTCGACCTGCAGGCGGCGTTCGACCTGCCGCAGATGCTCGTCGAACTGACCGCACAGCGAAGCCAGTCGCTGGTTGTCAGCGGGTTCCAGGGTCAGGGTGATAGAAGCGGGTTCAGGATCCAAATCGGCGATAGGGTGTGTCTGGAGGTGTCAACCCCAGTTGGCGGCGCTCGCAGCGGGGTGGCTGTCGTCGCTGGCGAGCAGCTCGCCACGCAGTGAATTGGGCATGGCCCGACTGATGCGTACCTGCACAAAACGGCCGATCAGGTCCGGCCCGCCGCGGAAATTGACCACACGGTTGTTTTCGGTACGCCCGGCCATGTCGGCCGGATCTTTTTTCGAGCGTCCTTCAACCAGGATGCGTTGCTCGCTGCCCACCATGGCCGCGCTGATCTGTGCGGCCATGGCGTTAATGCGCGCCTGCAGGCGGGCCAGACGCTGCTTCTTGGTGACCATGGGTACATCGTCGGAAAGCTGGGCGGCCGGTGTTCCGGGGCGACGACTATAGATAAAACTGAACGACTGGTCGAAGCCGATGTCCTGGATCAGCTGCATGGTGTTGTCGAAGTCGCGGTCGGTTTCCCCCGGAAAGCCGACGATGAAATCGGACGAAAGACTGATGTCCGGGCGCGCCTCGCGCAGACGGCGGATACGCGACTTGTATTCCAGCGCTGTATGGTTGCGCTTCATGGCCGCCAGTATGCGGTCGGATCCGCTCTGCACCGGCAGGTGCAGATGACTGACCAGTTCGGGCACTTCGGCGTAGACGTTCATCAGGCTGTCGCTCATTTCCAGCGGGTGCGAGGTCGTATAACGGATGCGGTCGATGCCGTCTATGGCCGCGATGTAGGTGATCAACAGCGCCAGGTCGGCGGTCGAACCGTCCGCCATACAACCGCGGTAGGCGTTGACGTTCTGGCCAAGCAGGTTGATTTCGCGCACGCCCTGTGCGGCCAGGCTCACGGCTTCGGCAATGAGGTCGTCGAACGGCCGGCTGACTTCTTCACCGCGCGTATAAGGCACCACGCAGAACGTGCAGTACTTGCTGCAGCCTTCCATGACTGACAGAAACGCCGTGGGACCTTCGGCGCGCGGCGCCGGCAGGTTGTCGAACTTTTCGATTTCAGGGAAGGACACGTCGATGACCGAAGCGTGCCCGCCGCGCACTGCCGCGATCATCGCCGGCAGCCGGTGCAGGGTCTGCGGACCGAACACCAGATCGACAAACGGCGCGCGTTCGCGCAGCGCCTCACCTTCCTGGCTGGCGACACACCCGCCAACGCCGATGATGATGTCGGGCCTGCTGGCTTTGAGCTCGCGCCACTGGCCGAGCTGGGAGAAAACTTTTTCCTGCGCCTTTTCGCGAATGGAACAGGTGTTCAGCAGCAGCACATCTGCTTCTTCGACCGAGCCGGTCAGCTGCATGCCATGTACCGCGGCGAGCACGTCCACCATCTTCGCGGAGTCGTACTCGTTCATCTGGCATCCGTGCGTCTTGACGAAAACTTTGCCGGCCATTAACAACTCAGGTTGCTTCGGATAGATGCCGTATTGTACAGCGTTTCGGGCCGCCATTCAGCTTCCCGCGCAGACCCAATATATAGAGTGAAGCCGGCCGGTAAGCCGGGTTCTGTCGTGGACAACCATTCATCTGGGACGCCCGTCACCGGACGCCTCGTGCGACCTACCCGGGAACAACGCGGGCCACGCCAATGTTCCCCTATTTGGTCTTGCTCCAGGTGGGGTTTTCCCTGCCACCGCTGTTACCAGCGGCGCGGTGCGCTCTTACCGCACCATTTCACCCTTACCGGCGCCGTAGCGCTTGGGCGGTGTATTTTCTGTGGCACTTTCCGTGGGCTCACGCCCCCCAGGCGTTACCTGGCACCCTGCCCTGTGGAGCCCGGACTTTCCTCCATGACGCGCAGTCACAGCGGTTGTCTGGCCGGCTTCCGGACGCAACATACCCATGCTGCAGACAATTAACAAGTAAACATCGTCAGTCTTCCTGACACAGAGCTAAACTCTGATCATGCCCTAACCAACTGTTTTTAGGTATGTTTATGTAATCTTTGGGTGATTTGGATATAGTCTTGCGTGTCGGGAAATCTGGCAATTCACGAGGCATGAATTATTAACCGGCTGAATTTGTTATATAAATAATTCAGGAATATTTCTTGGCCCGCTTACGGCGCGCTGCGCCGCCAGGCGCGCGCCCGCGCCCGCCGCAGCGAGCTAAATCTCGTTTCTGTAAGTTCTGCGTAAGTCGACACGCCTTAGAGTCGCGAACATACCGGTACTCGTTTGAGCGAGAGAACAAGGTTGGAAAGCAGCGTCGTTCCTCGTCGTTGTGCCCATGGTCCGGGGCAAGATTGGACCCTGCTCTAAATGCGGTTGATTTATATAACATTAATCGAGGAAACCGGCTTCCCAGGCATAACCATGACTAACACAGGGATGCCACCACGCAAAAGGTGTCGGAGGTAACGCCATGAATATCGATCTGCCAAGCCACAGCGTACGCGAGCTCACCGCGCCATATACAGGCAATTGGGAGGAAATATCGACTGCTAGCGACTTGGACCGTCCCGTGCGGATTCATTCCCTGGGCCGGTTCAGTGTGCAGTTACACAGACAGGCAGTGACTGGCAGCCCCAAAGCCCGTCATCAGCGTCCCCTCGAGCTGTTACAGGCGCTGATCGCCTTCGGCGGGCGTGGTGTCCACGCTGAACTGCTCAGCCAGGCACTGTGGCCGGACGCCGACGGCGACAAAGCCCAGAACGCCTTCGACGTTACCCTCCACCGGCTCAGACAGCTGATCGATCTGAAAGATCTCTTTGTTGTGTATGACCGCCGTCTGACGCTGAATAGCGAACTCGCCTGGGTCGACGTGTGGGCTTTCGAGCGCGAGGTGAACCACGCCGAACGCCTGCTGAACAGGTTCGAAGAGCCGCAGGCAGTGGAGGAGCTGGCACGCTGCGAAGAACGCATGCTGAATTTCTATCAGGGGGCCTTCCTGGAACGGGAAGCCACTCGGACATGGTCCCTGTCGCTGCGCGAGCGCCTGCGCAGCAAGCTGCTGCGTCACATCGACGAAGCGGGGGCGGCATGGGAAGAAGCCTGCGAGTGGGGCGCGGCCATCCGCTTTTACCGCAAAGGCCTGGAAATTGACCCCCTGATCGAGACGCTGTACCAGCGCCTGATGTTCTGTTATCGGGAAACCGGACGCATTCCGGAGGCGCTGGCGACCTACCAGCACTGTCGCGCAATATTGGCCGAGCAGTTCCAGGTCGAGCCCTCGCGGGCTACACGCGAACTCTACAATTCACTGAGAGCGTAGTCGGATTAGGGAGCAACGCGCCAACTCCTCCTCGCCCGCTAGCGGCGGGCAGCTCCACCCGAGGCGGAGCTGCCCGTCGCAGCGAGCCAGCTGCCCGGGAAGGTTTGCGTAAGCGAGCAGGTTTTAACTTTGCTTCCGGCGGATACCTATTCGACAAGAGAGCAGTATGGAAAATTATATCGTTCGGATCTATGGTCGTGATCCAGATGACGCCGACAGAGTCACAGGGATACTCGAGTCGGTCGAACAGGAAACGCACCGACCGTTTCATTCCCTCGATGCCCTGCGATCAATGCTGGATGCTGGCGCGGCCAAGGATCTGCAGCCGGCAGACCCGCTTTCGGCATCGGACGCGCAGAGCCGGCTGTCGCCCATGCCGCCGAAATCAGCGCGAAGAGTTGACAACTAAGCAGCCATGAGAAGAAGAATTGTGCCAAGCCCGTTTAAGTTTAGAACTGAACTGGATCCGAGGACAGACAGAGCCTGCAGGCGGGACTCTAAAGGACCGCGCCCGACCCGAAACGAAAGTTCAACGGGTCGCTGATCCAGGGTAGGCGATGCCCCGGCCGGAAACCCCTGTGGGCCTGCTGGTCTGGACCGCCGACCTCAAATGACCCTCAGCTGACAGCCGTTATGCCTAAAAAATAGCCAATTCACTCCCTGAGATCCTGTCGAAATTCTTTACCAGCGCCCGTTTCTACGTACCTCTCTGTAAAATAAGCAGAATATCTTGAATCAGGCTTACCCGCAGCCGGGAGAGTTACGGCATTGTTTACACTCCCGATCCAACAAAGATTTACAGCTGTATCTACCCTATTGAATAACAATAACTCTTTGCGTCTGGCACGATTCTTGTTTGTCAGCATATTCGTCATGAAAGTGATCTGTAAGCGATGAGTAAGTTTTGACAAGGACTCGCGCATAGATTCCATGGATTCAATTACGGAGGATTATAAGGAATGAGAAACGCGACTAGGAATTTGGCAGCAATAACGTTAGTCAGTTTATCTATTGCAAGTCTTCAGGCTCAGGCAGCGTCCGTGCCATGGGTGGGTACCGCCGATTATACCCAAGCCTCGACAACTGATGGCGATGAGGATACGGTTGGGTTATTTGATACCTATGACTTCGGAACGGGTGCTGCCGTCATCGATGGAGCCGCTACCGCAACACAGGGTCAGAATCTTACCGGGGCGTATCAAAGTTACGTCACGTCCCATGAATTGGTTTCCCAGGGGGGGGGACGGCGGCGGCACCGAACCTTAACACCACTGGATCAGGTAGCGGTTATGAGTTGACTATCGCCGCAAACTTCGAAGAAACCGTTACTTTGGTGAGTGGAAGCTTGGTCACATTCGATATCACCGGTGGGTCAGCAGACCTCTATTTCGACACGACACCCAACTTCAACTTTAACATGGACACCGGTTTCACAAATGGCGATGGCATACTGTCGGGAACCATTGTCGGTGGCAGTGGCTTTCTGAGCGGTGGAATATTTGGAGGAGCCAATATTGATATTCAGGTGGACAGCTTTGATGCCGCCGTCTTCGATCCGGATACTATTGTCGCTGGTAACTCCGTCTTTACCCTGCAGCTCACCAACCCAAGCACGTCTGCATTCTTGAATGGGATTACGAATAATGCTAACAGCGTCAATGGAGATGGAGTGGGCGTCAACGACCTGTTGGTAGCGGCAGACGGCAACCTGGCTTTGCAAGCTGTTCCTGTACCTGCAGCTGTGTGGCTGTTCGGCTCCGGCCTGGTCGGCCTGGTGGCTGTTGGACGCCGCCGCAGCTAACGATTCTGCAAGACTCAAAAAGAAAGGCGGCCAAGGCCGCCTTTCTTTTTGCCGCTAATCTAATTTGGTCAGTGACTAACGGATCAACGCGATGCTGCCCCCCATGGCACTGCGACAAGTGACGGTGCCGAGACATTTGTCCAACAGACCTGAATATACTACGGCGCTGTCTGCAGCCGCTGCCAGGTGTAACGCCCCAGCCAGCGGTTCAAGGGGTTCTCGCGTTTCAGAAAGGGCAGCCGCGGCGTTCGTCGCACACCCATGCTGTCACGCAACCGCAGCAGACTCGGATCGGTGGGGTCGATGCTGAAGCCGATTTTAACCGCACTGCAGGCGCGCTTGCGGTGAGTAAGCTTCAGCTCGGCCAGCGCCAGGTTGACATATACCCTGGCCTGGATGGTTTCCATGGCCGCAGCCCGCCGGCACAGATTCAGGCCGCTGATATCGCCGCTGCACACCTGGCAAAGGCCCTGGTAGGACAGGTACAGGTGCATGTAGGCATCGTCGTGGCCGCAGTTGCGGTCGGCCTCGGCAAAGTGCCGTGCCGCGGTCTTCCACTGCTTCCTGCGATAAAAGGCCAGACCCAGGTCGTAGTCTTCGCGTGCGGCGCGCACGCGTTCCCCGAAAGTCGGGTAAGTTGATTCACGCATGTCGTGTCCCCAAAGTGGCATTTCCATGGCGGTCCATTCGCCGAATTATTGATCCCTGCGCCCCACGCTCCCGTGGCTGCTTCGGCTAATCTTGGACCATTTTCCGATAAAACGCCAGTAATCCGACGGTCGAGGCGTCGTGGGAACCGCGGTCGATGCTGCTATCCATTTCTTTTTGAATGACTTGTGCCAGCTGCTTGCCCAGTTCCACACCCCACTGGTCGAAGGAATTGATGCCCCAGATGATGCCCTGGACAAAGATCTTGTGCTCGTAGAGGGCGATCAGCATGCCCAGCATGTAGGGCGTCAGTTTCGGGTAGAGCAGTGAATTGCTGGGCCGGTTGCCCGGGAACACCTTGTGCGGCAGCAGCACCTCCAGGGCCTCGCCGGACAGGCCATCGGCCAACAGCTCGGCGCGCGCCTCGTCGGCCGTTTTGCCGCGCATCAGCGCCTCGGTCTGGGCGATATAGTTGCTGAACAGGATGCGCTGCTGGTTCTTCAGACTGTGGTGGGCGTTGACCGCGGCGAGGAAATCACAGGGGATCAGGCGCGTGCCCTGGTGAAGCAGCTGATAGAAGGCGTGCTGGCCGTTGGTCCCGGGCTCGCCCCAGATCACCGGCCCGGTGCTGTAGCCGACCACCCCGCCGTCCCGGCCCACGCGCTTGCCATTGCTTTCCATGTCGGCCTGCTGCAGATAGGCAGGCAGGCGGTGCAGGTGCTGGTCATAGGGCAGCACCGCGTGGGTCTCGGCAGCGAAGAAGTTGTGGTACCAGATCCCCAGCAGCGCCATCACCGTGGGCAGGTTGTGGGCGGCGTCGCTATTGAGAAAATGCTGATCCATGGCATGCGCCCCCGCGAGCAGGGTCTCGAACTGGTCCATTCCGATATACAGCGCTATCGACAGACCGATGCACGACCACAGCGAATAGCGCCCGCCGACCCACTCCCAGAACTCGAACATGTTGGCCGTATCAATACCAAACGCGCGCACCGCCTCGGTGTTGGTGGACATGGCGACAAAATGCTTCGCCACCGCTGCTTCATCTTTCGCCGCCGCCAGCAGCCAGCGGCGCGCCGTGTGCGCGTTGGTCAGCGTCTCCTGCGTGGTAAACGTCTTGGACGCCACCAGGAACAGGGTGGTCTCCGGTTCCAGCCTGCCCAGCGTGTCGGCGATCTGGCTGCCGTCGACGTTGGACACAAAGTGCACGTTTAACGCGCCGGCGCAGGGCGTCAGCGCCTCGGTCACCATCACCGGCCCGAGGTCCGAACCGCCGATGCCGATGTTCACTACGTCGGTGATGCGTTTGCCGTTATAGCCGGTCCACTCGCCGGAATGGACCTGTTCAGAGAAGGCACGCATCTGCTGCAAGACCGCGTTTACCAGTGGCATGACGTCTTTACCGTCGACCATCACCGGCGTGTTGCTGCGATTGCGCAGCGCGGTGTGCAACACCGCGCGCTGCTCGGTGAAGTTGATTTTCTCACCGCTGAACATGCGCTGCGCCCAGCCCTTCACATCGCACTCCTGCGCCAGCTCGAGCAGCAGTTGCATGGTCTGTTCGGTGATACGGTTTTTGGAATAATCCAGCAGCAGATCGCCGCAACGCAGTGAAAAGCGTTCAAAGCGCTGCGGGTCCGCGGCGAACAGATCGCGCATCTGCAGCTCTTTGACCTGCTGAAAATGCTCGGTGAGTTTTCTCCAGGCGGGGGTTTGCGTCAGTTCTTTCATGGTCTGCAAGCTCAATCTTCCGGGTCTTCGTCTTCCAGCGTGTTGCGCCAGCGGTGGTCCTGGCGCACGAACAGGCGTTCCGCCTCTTTCGGGCCCCAGCTGCCGGCCGGGTAAGTATGAATGAAATCGCGCTCCACCGACCAGGCGTTGAGTACCGGATCGACCACCCGCCAGGCCCAGCTGACTTCGTCGTAACGCAGAAACAGCGAGTGGTCGCCGTCGATCACGTCGAGCAGCAGCGCCTCATAAGCGTCCAGCTGCGTGCTGATACCGCAGTAGCTGGCATCCAGGCGCGTGGTCTCGGCGCGCATTTCCAGCCCTTGCTGCTTCACCTGCATTTCCAGGCGGATACAATCGTGCGGCTGCAGATTCATCAGTATCCAGTTGGGTTTCAGCTGTTCGATCTGTGTCTCGCGGAACAGTTGTTGCGGTGGGTGCTTGAAACGAATCGACACCATGGAGTTGTTCTTCTGCATGCGCTTGCCGGTACGCAGGTAGAACGGCACACTGCGCCAGCGCCAGTTGTCGATAAACAGCTTGAGCGCAGCGTAGGTTTCGGTCACGCTGTTTTCCGGGACATCCGGTTCATCCAGATAGGCGTGCACCCTGTCACCGTTGACCCGCCCCGCCGTATACTGGGCGCGGAACGCGTGGGCATTGACGGCGCTCTGATGGATGGGGCGGATGGATCGCAGTACCTTGACCTTTTCGTCGCGGAGCGATTCGGCATCGAGGTTGGCCGGCGGTTCCATGGCCACCAGGGTCAACAACTGCAACAGGTGGCTCTGGACCATATCGCGCAGTGCACCCGACGTGTCGTAGTAACCTGCGCGGCCCTCGGTGCCCAGCGATTCCGAGTGCGTGATCTGCACATGGTCGATGTAGTTGCGGTTCCACAGCGGTTCAAGCATCAGGTTGGCGAAGCGGAACACCAGCACGTTCTGCACCGTGCCTTTGCCCAGATAGTGGTCTATGCGGAAGATCTGCGTTTCCTGGAAATCCTGGTTGAGCCGACGGTTCAGACTTTCGGCACTGTCGAGGTCATAGCCGAACGGCTTTTCAATCACCAGGCGGCTCCAGCCTGCGTCCTCGCGGTTGAGTCCGACCATGCCGAGCTGACGGCTGACCCGGCCGAAGTTCGCCGGACTGATCGCCATGTAGAAAATCCGGTTGGCAGAGAAGTGGGTATCGCCCAGCAGATGGTCGTGCAGCCGCGGAAATGCTCGGTCGTCCCCGAGGTCACCGTTAAAGAAAGACAGCCGCTCGCAGAAGCGCGCCAGCACTGCCTCGTTCGCGGGTTCACCGGCCAGCCAGCCGCGTACCTGCTCGCGCCAGATACTGTCATCCCAGTCACGTCGCCCGAAACCGACCACCTTCAGACCGGCCGGCAGACGATCGGCTGCATCCAGCTGGTAAAGCGCCGGAAGAAGTTTGACTTTGGCAAGATTGCCGGTGGCGCCGAATATGACGAACGTGCAGTCTTCCATGTATTGGTCCTGAGTATTGATCCTGTCCCGACCTGGTTTGCAGCGCGCTTGACGCTCGCCCAGCGTTACCGCAACCTACCCCATTCCGAGTCATCGTACCAGTTATGAATATTCTGTTTGCCAGCAGCGAGGTCCACCCCCTTGTCAAGACCGGAGGACTGGCTAACGTCTCCGGCAGTCTGCCACGCGCATTGAAAAGTGCAAAGCAGGACGTGCGCGTTATTATGCCGGCCTACCCCTCTGCCATCAGTCGCGCCGACAAGCTCAGACTGGAAACCGACATTGTGTTGCCAGGGGCCCGCACCCCGGTGCGTTTGCTGCAGGGCTGGCTGCCACGCACGCGTGTGCGCCTGTGCCTGGTGGATTCGCCGGAACACTTCGACCGACCGGGCGGACCTTACCTGGACGAGGACGGCGAGGAATGGCCGGACAATGCCGCGCGCTTTGCACTGTTCGCGCGCGCCGTCAGCGCCATCGCCATGAATCGTGCGGGCCTCGGCTGGCAACCCGATCTGGTGCACTGTAATGACTGGCAGACCGGACTGGTGCCAGCCCTGCTGTCCTGCAAGTCGCGGCGGCCTGCGACGCTGTTCACCATCCACAACCTGGCCTACCAGGGCCTGTTTGAGGCGGACACCTTCAAGGCACTCAAGTTACCGGCTGACTGGTGGTCGCTGGACAAGCTGGAATTTCACCAGCAGCTGTCGTTCATCAAGGGCGGCCTGGTGTATGCGGACTGGATCACCACGGTCAGTCCAACCTATAGCCGAGAGATCCGTACCAGGATGTTGGGCTGTGGCCTGGACGGCCTACTGCAACATCGTCAGGACCGCTTGAGCGGTATTCTCAACGGTGTCGACTACCAGGTCTGGAACCCGGGCAAGGACAAGCTGCTGGCACAGACCTACACGGCGCGCAGCCTGGAACGCAAGCGGGAGAACAAGCTGGCGCTGCAAAGTGCCTTTGGCCTGCCGGAGCGCGCGGGCTTTCCGCTGCTTGGCCACGTCGGCCGACTGGTGGAACAAAAAGGCCTGGACCTGGTGCTCGAAGTGATTCCGGAATTGATCAGGCGTCGTCTGCAACTGGTGGTCCTGGGTACCGGCCAGCCGGAGCTGGAAGAAGGCCTGCGCCGGGCCGCACAGCAGTACCCTGAGCAAATCGGCGTGCGCATCGAGTACGACGAACAACTGGCCCACCTCCTGGAGGCTGGCGCGGACATCTTCCTGATGCCGTCGCGCTTCGAGCCCTGCGGCCTTAACCAGATCTACAGTCTGCGCTATGGCACTCCGCCGATTGTGCGCAATACCGGGGGCCTCGCGGACAGCGTGACCGACGCCAGCGCGCCCAACATCGCCGCCGGCACGGCCACGGGCTTTGTCTTTGACAACATGGAGGCCGTGGCGCTGCTGGACGCCATCGACCGCGCGTTGAGCTGTTATAGCCGCCCGGAGGTCTGGACTGCGCTGCAGACCACCGGTATGGCTCAGGACTTCTCCTGGTCGCGCAGTGCCGCGGAATACATCCGTCTCTACGAACGCATTGTCAAAGATCCCGTGGAACATCCGGATTGCCGTCGCCAGAGACTCGCCGCCGAGCTCAGCGAAACGGCTACCTGACCGGCCGGCGCCTCGCGTCCCCGACGACCAGGTACCCCCGCTGTCCCCTTAACAGGGTATAATGGCGCGCCGTTCCCGCCAGTGGTCCTGGTGAATCAATCGGGGCCAATTTCTGAAAAATGCGAGAGATTCATATGGATATGCCTGTTAACAGCAGCGTGACTCCGCCTCCCCGTGACAAGGAACTGCGCGCCCGCGTGCGCCTGTTTGGCAACCTGCTGGGCGAGGTGCTCGCCTCCCAGGCCGGACACGCTGTGCTGGCCGCGGTGGAAACGCTGCGCAAGGGCTATATCCGCTTGCGCAAAGAGGAGAACCCGGCGCTACGCCTGCGCCTGGCGCGGCTGATCGACAGCCTCGATCCGAATACGCTCAGCCACGTGGTGCGCGCCTTCAACATCTATTTCAGCCTGGTGAACATCGCCGAAGAGTCCTTCCAGCACAAGAAACGGCGCCGCCAGGTCCGCGAAGGCGGTCCCCTGTGGTACGGGTCTTTTGACCACACCATGCGCGAATTCCATTACCGCGGCATCAATGCCGAGCAGGTCAAGACACTGCTGAACAGGACCCTGTACCTGCCGGTGTTCACCGCTCACCCCACCGAGTCAAAGCGTCGCGCGGTAATGCACTCTCTGCGCGGCATCTTCCTCACCGCCGAGCGCCTCGATGGGCACCGGGTGGGCAGGATCGAACGTGATGCGATCGTCACCGAGCTGCGCAACCAGATCCAGATTCTGTGGAAGACCGATGAAGTCCGGGTACACAAGCCCAGTGTCGAGGACGAAATCCGCAACGGCCTGTTCTATTTCCGCGAGAGCCTGTTCCAGGCCGTGCCGCTGGTCTACCGCTACCTGGAAAAATCATTCACCCGGGTCTACGGCGAGGTCGGCCTCAACGTGCCCGCTCTGTTGCAGTTCGGCTCCTGGATCGGCGGCGACCGCGACGGCAATCCCTTCGTCAAGCCGGCCACCACCGAGTTTGCACTGCGCATGCACATGCGTGAAATCCTCTGCGAATACCTGCGCCAGGTCGAGGACCTGCGCAGCAAGCTGCCGTACTCGAGCCGCCTGGTGCAGCCGAGCAAGGCGTTTGTCGACAACCTCGAAAGCGAAATCCGGCAGTGCCCGCAGCTTCTCGGTGACCGGCCGGACCGGTACACGCACGAGCCCTACCGGCGCAAGCTGTTTATGATGCGCAACCGTTTGCGCCACAACCTGAAACTGACCACGGCGCGCCTCGAACAAGCGGCGAACGCCAACGCCGACGACTTTCCCTGCCGCTACCGCGACGAGCAGGAATTCATCGATGACCTCAGGCTGATTGCGTCGTCACTGGCCTCGCACGGTGATGCCAATATCGCGCAGGGCGACCTGCTGGACCTGATCCGCCTGGTCGAGACATTCGGGTTTTACCTGCTGCACCTGGACATCCGCCAGGAGTCCACGCGCCACCACGAAGCCGTCAGAGAGTTGTGCATGCAGTCGGGGGTGGCCGGCGATTACGACGCACTGCAGGAAGACGAACGCATCGCGCTGCTGTGTCGTCTGCTGCAGGAGCCGCCCGTACACATCGCGCGCGACACCCTCAGCGAGGAGACCGCCGAGACGCTGCAGGTGCTGGATGTGATGACCAACATGCGTACTGAAGTCAGTGCCGAGGCCTTTGGCACTTACGTCATCTCCATGACCCACAGCGCCAGCGAGGTGCTGGAACTGATGTGGCTGGCGTCATTGTGCGGTCTGGCCGGCCGCAAGGCCGACGACTGGTATTGTCACATCCGCATCAGCCCGCTGTTCGAGACCATCGACGATCTGACCCACATCGAGCAGGTGCTGTCGCGCCTGCTTGAGCAACCCGTGTACCGCGCGCTGCTCGGCGCCTCCGGCAGCCTGCAGGAAATCATGCTGGGCTACTCCGACTCCTGCAAGGACGGCGGCATCCTGGCGTCGGCCTGGAACCTGTACGAAGCGCAGCAGAAGATTATCCGTATCGCCCAAGAACACGGCGTCGAATGCCGGCTGTTTCACGGCCGCGGCGGCACGCTGGGGCGCGGCGGCGGACCGACCCATGACGCCATCCTGGCGCAACCGGCCGGCACGGTGCACGGTCAGGTCAAGTTAACCGAGCAGGGTGAGGTACTGTCGTACAAATACAGCAACGAAGAGACCGCGATCTACGAACTGTCGATGGGCGTCACCGGTCTGCTGAAAGCCAGCCGCGGCGTGGTGCACGACGAATGCCACGACTGCGCGCAGTACGCCGGCATCATGGCCTCGCTGGCACGCTCGGGAGAAGAGGCCTACCGCGATCTCGTCGACCATACCGCCGGACTGCTGGATTATTTCTATGAAGTCACGCCAGTCACCGAGATTGGCCTGTTGAACATCGGGTCACGGCCCAGTCACCGCAAGAAACAGGACCGTTCCAAGAGCTCGATCCGAGCGATTCCCTGGGTCTTCGGCTGGGCCCAGTCACGCCACACGCTGCCCGCCTGGTATGGTATCGGTACTGCCCTCGAAACCTTTGCCCAGGCCGGCGCTGACAACCTGCAGACACTGCAGCAGATGTACCGCGACTGGCCGTTTTTTCGTGCGCTGCTGAGTAACACTCAGATGTCGCTGGCCAAGTCGGAAATGGATATTGCACAGGAATACACCACGCTGGCTGAAGACCAGGCTGCGGCGAAAAGCATCTATAGCCGGATCCGCGCAGAACACGACCGTACGCTGGCCATGGTGACCAAGGTCGCCAATATCAGTTGTCTTCTGGCGGAAACGCCAACCCTGGCATTGTCACTGATCCGTCGTGGCCCCTACCTGGATCCGCTGAACCATGTTCAGGTCAAGCTGCTTGCGCGCACGCGCAACCCGTCGGTCGACGACGGGGAACGGGAGCGCTGGATGGAACCACTGCTGCGCTCCATAAACGCGATCGCCAGCGGTATGCGCAACACGGGTTGATACGGACGTTACCCGTTGTTTGAAACGTGATCGTTTTGCTGTTCGCGTGCCTCGAAGGAGGCTATGCTGAGGATCAGTTGGTAAATGCGGTCCTCGAACTGAGAACTTGTGCACCACGGACGACGTCGGCCGGATTGCGGGCGGCAGAATTCAAGAAATCCGTGATGCAGTCGACACAGTCTCTGTGACGTAGTCTGGCCGCAGTAGCGGCAGCGAACTCCGCACATCGGGATGTTTTGACAAGGGCCACCCCGGCGAAAGTCGGGGGGCGCAAAAGTTACCGGTCTAAGGGGTTGACCTATGACAGCGGGACTGCCGGAACCAACCAGCGAGTCACTCGCAGGCGTGCGCGCCCGCATGATTGGCTCATTTGGCCTTCAGGCAGCGGTAATCCGATCTCCCCGACGCGTCTGTCTGTCAATGCCCACCGGTATCCACATGGTGTCGGGTATATGGCGGATACGGGGTGTTGCCATGATGGGTAAAGAAGCGGAAGTGGCTGAAGGGGTCCTGCAAACCAGGGCAACACTCGGCACCTTCGCCCTGTTCCAGGGCGAGGATCCGGAACACCTCGAATGGATTCTGCAATCCTGTCGAATGCGTTCACTGGTACCGGGCGAAGTGTTGCTGGAGCCCACCAATGACAACGACGCCCTGTATATTATCCTCAACGGTCGCGCACAAGTGCGATTCACCCACGATGATCTGTGCTCAAGCGTCTATCTGGAGGCGGGTGAATGTGTCGGCGAGATGTCGGTCATCGAATGTTCACGGCCTTCCGCCACGGTGGTGGCGCACTCCCACTGCCAGGTACTGGCCATCGACGCCATGATCATCTGGTCGCTGATCGATCGTTCACCGGTGCTGGCCCGTAACCTCCTGCATATCCTCTCGACACGTATGCGAAGGAATACCAGGGCACTGGTGCAAAGCGATGTGCAGCGGCGCATTCACGAGCGCGAGGCACTGAATGACCCTCTCACCGGCCTGCATAACAGGCGCTGGATGGAACGTACGCTTGCGGGCATCGTGGATCAGTGCGCGGCGGTCAGCGAACCTCTGGCCTTGCTCATGATCGACGCCGACAATTTCAAGCGCTTCAACGATGAGCAGGGCCATCTGGCTGGAGACCGGTTACTGACCGACATGGCCCGGGTGATCGAAGAAAACGTCCGGTCAATCGATCATGCCTGTCGCTACGGCGGCGATGAATTCGTGGTGGTATTGCCCCATACCGGTCAGGCAGAAGCCGTAAGGATCGCAAAGCGTATATGCCGTTCAATCAGGGCGAACCTTTCGCAAGCGGACGGTGCCAGCTCGGTGGCGAGGGTGAGCGTGTCCATCGGTGTTGCATTCCTGGCATCCGGAATGCGGCTCCAGCAGCTGCTCACCCTCGCCGATGCAGCGCTCTATCGCGCCAAGGCTGCCGGGCGTAACTGTGTGTCCGGCTTGCAGGCTTGAACGGAGCGGACCGTCGGATCGCCTCTCCCGGCCCCCTGCCAAGGTAGATACCCACCACGTCAGCCGTCTCGGCTTTGAAGGCGGCCTTGATAGTGGCGCCCGGCCCGGCCGAAACGGCGACAAACGTCGAGGACCGCCAGCGCGCCGGGTCGCCGTCGTCCTCGTCGTCCTCGCCGCCCTCGTCACCCTGGCCAACGCCGGGGACCTTGCCCGAGAAGTTCCAGAACAGGAATTCATCAAAACCTGCGCCGGTCTTGGCCAGCGTGAGGGTCCGGTGCCTCACGGTATCATGGACGAAAATGCCCTGGTTCAAGGGGACCTGCACGGTGCGGCCGTTGGGCTCCGGACATTGCTCGAGGCAGAACGCGATCCGATCCGCGCTGCCCTCGGTGGGACAATGAACGACCGCGTCCTTGCAACCACTCACGCAGATGGCTGCGCCCGACACCGGGTCGGTCTCCGTTACGGTACTCCAGGCACCCCAGAAGCCGGCGAACACGGCCTCGCCATTCGCGGCGCTGGGCGGGGAGAAGGGGTCTCATTAACGGCCGATCCCGCCGTTCAAACATTCGATCCTGAGCTATGCGCTCGGCCCCGCAGCAGAGTTCTCTGACAGCGTCGGTAATTCCGGTTAGCAACCACGGCGTGCGCGGAAAAATGCCTGCAGGCCTCGGGCGCACTCTTCCTCGAGTACGCCGCCGCAGGCTTCGATGCGATGGTTCAGCCCCTGGGTCGCAAAGGCATGGGTGGTGCTGTTGACGGCACCGCGCCTGGGATCCGGTGCGCCGAACACCAGCCGCCCGATACGCGCGTGGATCATGGCGCCGGCACACATCAGACAGGGTTCCAGGGTGACATACAGGGTGGCGTCGATCAGCCGGTAGTTGCGGATGCGCCGGGCGGCATCGCGCAGCGCGACGATCTCGGCGTGCGCGGTGGGGTCGTTGCCGGAGATGGGCCGGTTCCAGCCCTCGCCGATCACCTGTCCGTGGTGGACAATGACGCAACCCACGGGCACTTCATCGCTGGCCTCGCCCTGCGCCGCCAGGTCGAGCGCACGGCGCATCCAGCGGATGTCTTCGTCTTGCTGCATCGGGACAGCCGCGCGGGTCGTGCTCACTCCCACTCGATTATCAATAGCCCGCCAAAGTCCAGTGATGACGCGGGTTTCCTGGTGGTCATAAATCTCAATACCATGAAAAATACCATTATCAATAATTTGTTGTTACTCACGCAGAACGTGAGTCATTTACGCTTTGGCTCAAGTCCTTCCCTCGGTACCAAAATCACCCTATCAACAGTCTGTCGGATGATGAAGACGGAAGCAATGTCGTGCTACAAAGCACGTAGTCCAGATCGTTACAGTGCAACCATCCTCCCGTTGGGATCGCACTACGAAACCCTCAAGTCTTTAGCTATCCCGCGCTGTCTGCGGGGGGAAGATGCAGCAGCCGCTCACTGCGCCAGACGCGAACAATCCTCACGCGCTTGGGATCACGCCGGCACACGATGCGGAACGGGGGATGGATGAGCTCCCGCAGGAAGGCTTGATCGAATTCGGGAACCACCCGGCCCATATCGGGATGGTCAGCCAGCGCCTGGATCCGCCGGAACACTTCCTCCACCAGCATCGCCCCAACGTCGGGCAGCCCCTGCTCCGCGTACCAGGCCTGCACCGCCTCGAGATCGCAGAGCGCGGATTCGGCGAAGCTGATGACCATCCGGCGCATGGCGTTATTTCAGGCCGAGCCTCGCCCTGGCCTCGTCGAGTGACACCTCACGCCCCGCCTCCAGGTCCGCCAGGCCCGCGACCACCGCCCGCATGAACTCCCTCTCTTCCTCGGCCTTCTCGTAATCGCCAACCGACTGAACTACGGCTACACCTCGGCCGCGGCTGGTAAGCAGCACGGGCCGGTGCGCCTCGGTCGCGTGCTTCACCACGCGTCCCGGATTCACCTTCAGGTCGGTCAGGGGAACCAGATCCTCGGAAAATTTGATAGGCATGAGCACCTCCAAAAAGCATCCTAATAAGCACCCACAATAGCACCTGTTTAATGACCACTCAAGAGAGTATAAGAAGAATAAATGCCCTTTTTACCCAGGTCCAGCGGTCGTTTGCCGACAGCGGTCCGCCTCGTCACCGTCCGACGCCCCCAATTGACCCCGGATACCATGCCTGACGCTGGTTGTTATCCGCTTTTTCCGCACCTATCACCCCATCCTGAGCATCCGGCAAGCCGTGACCCGGCCACGGCGACGCGGCGACGCTTCTTGCCAACCAGTCGGTTTTGGATATCAGCCGAACAGGCCGACCGGCGGCTCTCGGGCAGCGGGGTGTGCGCTGTTGTTTCGGCTTTGTCCTTCAGGTGATCGAGGATCTTCTGGAGGGCCTGCCCCACGAAGTGCCTTGGGCATCACGACCGGATCTTCGATGCAGGCAACGACCTTCATCGCGCCGCCACATTCACGACACGTTTCAATGTCGATGTGGAACACGCGCTTCAGGCGCTGCGCCCAGGTCATCGAGGCCCGACGCTCGGCGGGTGTTTGCGGTTCATCGGATACCTTGCCCGGGTTCCCCTTGCCCCGCCTGGCAGGGGTCACCTGCGCACGGTGTTTGCTGTTTGGCGCAAACACACCATGAAATCGCGTCAGGTTAACGCGGGGCCTGGGCACCAGGACGGCAAGCCGGGGAATGAAATCCAGCGGCTCGAAAATGACGTGGGTCGTACCGTGCCCAAAGCACTCGCTACGCTCGCGGGGCAAGCTTTTGCGGTACGGTGTCTTCAACTGGTAACGGACGTTACCGTTCGGTGTCAGCGACAGCCGTTTTTCCGACACCGCCGGGCGGGCGATGTAACGGCACAGCCGCTCCAGCTTGTTGCGTTCATCGGCCCTCGCCGCCACCCCGGCATGCAGGCTGGACCCGGCCACTTTGCCCACCGGGTCATCGAACGGCTCGTCGCAGGCCGGCAGCGTCTGCAGGGTGCCAAGAGTAGGCGCCTTAGGCGAATACCTTGCGCCCTGCCTGCGGCCCCACAGCGACGCGGTAGGTGATGGAACGCCCCAGCAGTTGAGCCAGCGGATCTTCGTCCACGGCATCCGAGGCCAGATAGCGGTTCTCGGCAACTGCTCCATGCGTCGCCTAAAGCGCCTACTCTTGGTGCCCTACCTCCTGCATCCATGCAGTCGTCCGCGTCCCGCGTAAGCCGCCCCTGCCGCTCCAGATAGCGCCCAACACGGTGAGCAAGGGTGTGCGCCAGTTGCGCGAGCTCAGCGCTCGTCGGTGCCTTGACCCGGCGAAACCGGGCTGCCCCATCGGGGCCGCCGACGTACACGCCATCCAGGAACAGCATGTGAAAATGGATGTTGTTCAGCGCCGAGCCAAACCGCTGGATGAGGGTGACCGCGCCGGTCTGGGCCGCCTTGTCCTGAACGAGTCGATAAAGGAGCGTGCGCTCCGGGCGGTGGCGCCTGTACACCCGCGCGGCAACACCCGAACTGGCGTCCCTGCCAGCCGAGAGGTCTGCTAATCAGTATACCGGTTAGTGGACCTGGAGCACGCGGCAATGCATACCGCTGTAGCGCAGGGCGCAAGAAACGGAACGAGCACCTTCAAGCTGCCTCATGATAGTAGAAATTGAACATGTCGCCGCATCTTTTCCGCCTCGGCCGCCCGTAGTCGGTCCGGATTCCGCGACAGCAATCTCGCGGGTCCGGAAAGCCGGCTCAGACCGAAGCCGCCGAAATACCCGGGGTTGATCTGGCCTGCCACTGCTATTCGTCAGGCTCGTACATGGACTCAAACCTGGCGGCACCAACGCAATAGGCGTCGCTGCCGTCTTCATTGTTGTAAACGAGGTAGTCTCCCGCTTCGTACCGGGATTAACCTTCCTTGGTCACCACGCTGCCGGCCTGGGCCGCCACCTCGGCCCATACTGGTGTCGTTTTGACATATTTCCCCGCACCGACATTACGATAGGTGTTGGCGAACACATCGCGGTCGACGGTATAAATATCGCCCCCGTTGTCGACCAGCCAGTCGCCGCGCTTGCACCGCTGTTGGGCACCCCACTTCCGGTAGCTGAAGCCGTCGGTGTCGAGGTCCAGTTCAACGGCCACCACGAACTGGTCGGCTCTTTTTCGGTAGCGTCGGCGTGTATTCATAGACTATAGGATAGCAGCAGGCGGCGACGAGATACGACCGTCTCCTGACGACTGTTCCCGCAGGGGGTACCCGTCATTTCTCGAGCAGATTGACGCCGTCGAAATGCCCGGGCTTGACGTGGCCTGCCACCGCTATTCGTCGGGCTCGTACATGGACTCAAACTTGGCGGCGTTGACGCAATAGGCGTCGCTGCCGTCTTCATTATTGTAAACGAGGTAGTCGCCCGCCGCGTAGCTGGATTGACCTTCCTTGGTCGCCAGGCTGCCGGCTTCCGCCGCCACCTCGGCCCAAACCGGCGTGGTCTTTACATATTTACCGGCACCCTCCTTCCGGTAGGTGTTGGCAAACACCTCGCGGTCGACGGTGTAAATATCGCCAGCGTTGTCGACCAGCCAGTCGCCACGTTTGCACCGCTGCTGGGCACCCCACTTCCGGTAGCTGAACCCGTCGGTGTCGAGGTCCAGTTCAATGGCCACCACGAACTGGTCGGCCTTCTTTCGGTAGCGTCGGCGGGTACCCATAAGCTACAGGATAGCAGAACCTCATTGCGTGAGCCCCCGAGTGCGCATCAGCTGCCGCTCCTGCAGATTCTTGCTCTGCCCCGCGATCAGAATCAGCTGCCGGATAAAGCTCGCGATCCGCGGGTCATCGATGTCGTTATGGTCCGGGATCAGCCGTTTGTCGACACGGATCACCAGGTAGGGGTTCCGGCCGGCCGAGTTGTTGGTGCGCTCCAGCACCGACCCCTCGAACTCGATCACACTGCCCGGGACATCGTTCTCCCAGTGCTTGCTCAGTTCGAAGAACCGCTGCACGGAGGCTTCCACCGATGGCGGGCCGGGCAGGTCCGCACCCGCTTCCCCGGCGGCCGATAGATAATGGGTCCGGTAGGGCTCGAAATGGCCGACCGCAATGATATTCGATTTTTCCTGGTCGATGATCTCATCCTCACCGGTCACGGCGTTCTTTCTGGTTTCCTTTCGGTGTTTTTCAAAGAAGGTCGAAAACCAGCGGCCTATCGGAAACGCCCGCTTGGTTGCGTCGTCCGCCTCTGACGTCAGCACAGCGATAACCGGCAGCTGTCCCGGAAAATACCTGCGCCGCTCGTTAGCCATGTCGCTCAACGGCGTAAATAGCGTCGCCTCAAAAGCCGGATTGATCAGCACCACGAGATCCCCAAACCCCTTGACATCCGTACTGGCGCCCGCGGGTCCCACCGTATCGACGAATCCGGTTGTCAGGATCTGGGAAAGCGCGGAATACACCACGGCACCGCCAAAGCTGTGACCGATGACCACCAGGCGCGTTCGGCTTCTGCCCTGCTCGCCCGCCATCGCGTCTTTCGTCTTGCGCAACAGTTCGAGCCGGCTGACCACTTCGGTAACACCGCCGTGCCCGACCTTGTGCGCGGTATTCTTGCGATCCCAGAAGGTCGCCTCCTTCACAACCGGCAGCGTCACGGATCCGCCTCGCCAGCCCAGATAGATGCCGACGACCTCGCGCTCCGGGGTACCGGTTTCGTGACTGATTCTGGATTCCAGCTCGCTGAGACGCTCGAGGTTTCGGCGAAACATCTCGATATTCTCGTCGCCCGGCGCCGCACTGTGCTTCCAGCCGTGCACAAAAACCACCATCAACAGGTCCTGCGAGGCCGCCTGCTCGAGCAGTGTATTGAGGACAGCGTCCATCTGCTGCCGTTCAAAAACCTGACCCTGGTCGTCGAACTCGATGAAACCCAGTAAGTAGCCCGCATCCGGTCGTGCAGGATCCTTCAACACCTGGAGCGCCCGATCCTGGCACTCCGCTTCCGGTTTGCTGCTTACACAGATTTCGTTGTCCGTCCGGTAGAGCTTGTGCGGCGTACAGCCCGCAAATGCAAAGGCGACAACCAGAACTGCCGTGATCCACTGACCTGAACTACGCATGCCATACCTCCTTGTGGTTCGTTTATGTTTTCTTCGGATTGCAGATTTTCCTGCCGGTGTCCTGGTCCAGCGAAAGTGTGCACTCGCACTTGCATGCCAATTCACTGGACGATGCCTGTGTCAGTCGGCATTTTCACGGCGCAGATGCTTCACGATGCCCACCTGACGGACATCAGAGCATAAAGAAAGCAATCGACGTCGACAGGTGCCGCAGTTGCCCAAATATGCCGAAACGCGTTAGCTACGCCGCGCGTCTCAAAGCAACGATCGGCAGGTGCTTCTGGCCCCAATGATAGCGCACGTCAAGGCGAATGCGAGCGCCACAGTGGCCAGTGACTGGTGCATGCGGAGATGCGCATGGGGCGTGGTGCGACCATCGCACTCGCGGTTCATACCGAGGCCGCTCATATGCCGGCGAGATTTCATGGCCCATGATGGCCGGGCGGCTCGCGCAGAGCAAGCGGCACCGGTATATTGGCGCAATCACGTGGCCGACAAACCGCGGCCCAGGGTATGACATGTCCAGCGATGTACTCCAACAGGTCGTCGACCTGATCAAGGCCGACCCGCACGGCGGCACCAGTCTCAACCTCTACGCACTGGTGAGCACCCTGCGCATGGAGAAAGGCGGTTACATGTACATGCTGCGCAAGCTGCGCGATATCTCCCCCGAACACCGTCAACTGGCATACGGCCTGATGGAACTGATGGCCGAACACGGCAACCAGGGACCGGAATGGGGCGCCGCCCTGGAGTCAA
Source organism: uncultured Gammaproteobacteria bacterium (assembly GCA_963814945.1). GTDB lineage: Bacteria > Pseudomonadota > Gammaproteobacteria > DSM-19610 > DSM-19610 > Thiogranum. Next base: position 20,278 of record CAWFEQ010000009.1, on the reverse strand, counting down.
TGGACAAAGCGGTGAGAAGCACTCGCTAACTGACGGCTTACAAGTCCATGAGCGACGCTCGTCGGTCTGACGCATGACAAGTGCGGATAGATGGGTAAATAAGGCAGATACGGCGTCACGCCCGGATGATGTCCCATCTATGCAGGCACTGATTCAAGGAACCTTGATATCACAGTGGGTTGGCGGTAGCGTCTGGCCAGATACCGGACAACGCTTAAATACCCGGGGAGCGGGATATGTCTGATTTTCACGTGTTAGCATACCTGAATTTCACAGATACCCACTGTTATGCTGCCACCCAAAACGCGCTTGTAACCCGTAACGTGATGGGTTACACTCATCGCTATGATACGGAGCTTCAAGCACAAAGGGCTTGAGAGATTCTTCCTGAAAGGGACCAAGTCGGGAATTCAAGTCAAGCACGCTGATCGGCTGAGGTTGATTCTCGGCCAATTGAACGCTGCCGTTGACCCAAAGGATATGGATCTCCCGGGATTGAAATTGCATGAACTGAAGGGTCGTCGAAGAGGTGACTGGTCGATTTGGGTTAGTGGCAACTGGCGTGTGACGTTTCGCTTTGTTGGAAGGGATGCGGAAGCGGTGGATTATGAAGATTATCATTGAGGTGTAATGATGAAGATGCACAACCCACCCCATCCCGGTGAAGTGCTCAGAGAATTGTGCATCGAGCCGATGGGATTAAGTATTACCGAGGCGGCGGAAGCGCTTGGTGTAAGTAGAAAAACTTTGTCCGCTATCTTGAATGGCCATGCAGGCATTAGCCCTGAAATGGCAGTCCGCCTTTCTTTGGCGTTCGGGACGTCTGCCGAGAGTTGGTTGAATCTGCAAGCACAATATGACTTATGGTTTGCCGAAAAGAAGCGCAGCTCTTTAAAGGTGAAGAAACTATCCGCAGCATAACAACCCGGCCCAGGCCGACGCGGCAAAGCCGCGCGGCTGGCCTTGATCGTTATGCTTCAGAGTTGACATACCATATAGTGTATATATACTAAGTACGGTATGTGGGACATATATGAGCACAGGAGAGCCATCAAACAGCTGGAGTCCCTGCCGACTGATGTGCTGAAACGGTATGAAAAATGGAAAGATATCGTATCGATCAGTGGCCCGGATGGATTAGGGCAAATTCGAGGATTCAGAGACGAGGCTCTTCGCGGTGAATGGAAAGGGCACCGGTCATCCCGACTAAATATTCAATATCGGGTCATCTATAGAGTTGAGAAGGATCTTGTCCTGGTTCAGGTGGTTAACGTGACTCCGCACGATTATAGGAGAAAGTGACATGAGAGATTATCGTAAAGCGAAGAAGTTGGTGGATGTCTCAGTCGGCGAGTCAGTGCGGATTCTCCGGGAGTTGCAGGAGATGAGTCAAAATGAGCTTTCTGATGTAACGGGTATTCCCCAATCCACGATCTCTGCTATTGAAAATGATCGGGTTAATCTGGGGGTGGAGCGAGCTAAGATTCTTGCCAGGGCACTGAAGTGCCATCCCGCAGTTCTCGTGTTTCCTGGCTGGGATGTGAATCAAGAATCTGCCGCATAACGAATAAGGTTAGATTGTGAGAGCGAAGCGAACCACAATCTGAACCGTTTGTTGGACAAGCCCGTCGGGAGTGTTGAGTAGCTTTATAGAGGGAATATCTTTTTCGAGCCTGCTTGCCGCGAAGACCTGCGAGGGTGGCCAGATCCTCAAGGCATTCAATACGCTATCGATGGAAACTTCAAGGTCAAGATTAAGCTTTTAACAATCAACAATTGGAGAAAGCTATGGATCTCACTGGAATTGGCGGTCTCATAATCCTGATTGCAGATATTTATGCAATTGTAATGATTCTGCAGAGTTCGGCAGAGAGTATTGAAAAATTGGTTTGGTCTTTGGTAGTGTTTTTTCTACCACTGATCGGCCTGATTATCTGGTACTTGGCGGGGCCAGGTAAGAAACCATTCTGATCGAGTGAAATGATACGAGCGAGGCTTTGCGTTCAGACACAACCAGTTGGTTTAGGCAGTCCCCCGTACTTTGTGATCGGCTTCATTGGGCCGGTCATCCACATTTTGAACATCGCTTTCTGGCCTTCGCCCATGTATTTGGAAAATTTACGAATGGGTGGCACCACAGCGTGTTCCTCGTAATATTCGCGCGCCTTGAGTATTTGCTGCCACTTTGTATCGTCCAGTTCCACACCATCGACTTTCGCCATCGCGCGTGCGATCTCCGACGTCCACACACTGCTGTCGACCAGGTATCCGTCACCGTCGCGTTCGGGTAATTCCATTGCTTCACCTCACTATAAAAATGATTATTTGCTGTTGCTGACTTTCTCGTTCCGGCCTATTCACCCGCATGGCTAACATCGTCCTTAAGAGATCCCGTGGGATTAAAGATGCCTACCTCTGACATTCTACAAATGTACCTCCAGGAAAAATACCAATGTCAGGGAAAGTACAATGGATACAAGCATCAGCATCCATTTGGCAAACATGAAAGTATTTTGAGTCATAGCGCCTGCGTCCTTGTCGTCGGTTGGATGCCGCTAAAAGGAAACGAACCAGTGTTCAGCCACAATGGATCTATTGACCCAAATCAGCCGCCACGATCCATATCTGCAGCAGGTTTACCGAGAGCATGCCGATAGGGGTGATTCAGGGGCATTTGCTTAAACTCCGTCTTGGTCTTTTCGGACTCGAAGTAAATGGTCAAATTACCATCCACAAGTGACGGGTGCCCGATCACATCAATAATGTCCCGACCCGTCATCGGATCTATCGTGCCGATCAAATGGTCCGGTTCATGCAATCGATGACTTTGTTCCCGGTCGCGCGGCAGGGCCGATGAGGCAACCCAGTTAGGCTCTTCAAATCGGATGGGCGGCGAGTGTTGTAACGGTTTCTGGTTATTCATGATTAAATATCTCCTTAGTTATTGACGCCTGTCCGCTAGCACGGGGAGACATCGGTATGTCAGTCGCAGAACCCGGCAGTTCTCTCGCTAGATGGGCAATGCGTTGATATGCCAACCGACGCCACCGGCGACGGCTTCGGGGTGATTGTGATGGATCAGTTTCTCTACCCGGGCTACCTGCCCTACGGGCACATCGACCATGAGCAGGATTTCCTGGTGACGGAGTGCATCGGCAAACTCGGACAGATGGACGTTGGGTATGTACTTGGTAAATCCAACTCCGACTATCAATGTGGTCAGCATGATGATGGATGGTACTACCAACCAGAACCCACTGATGTTCATCAGGATCAGAACAATCAGCGCCATTAACGCCAGGAAGAACAGCACAAGAGTTCCATCCCAGAAAATAGTTTCCAAGCGAGCAGCAAGGCCCATGCGTTGACTGGGCGATGCAAGGGGCAGACCTTCCAGGTCAATTCCCTTTGCGGCGATGACATGCGTATATTTGCTCTCGATGCCATTTGTCTCGAGCTTAGCCACTGCAGCCCTGGCATGTGCAACGTCAGGTAGCAGAAAATAAAGGCGTCGTTCCACAATGACCTCCTTCCAATGGTTCTGGTGTTAATTAACTGGCTGATAGGAACCTGTTTCTCCATCACTACCAGATGGTCCATAGATACGCCTGGTTTCCACACGCATTCGGGTGGGTTTGAGAACTGCTTATGTCCTCGTTCTTCGACCGTGGTAAATCTGCCGGATCGGTGAAAACGCTGCGGGATACTTCTGCCAAGGAGGCACTCTGATCGCGAGTTTCCGTTGCCATTGCGGCAACTTCGTAAGGCCCGGAATAAATTTGCAACCTGAGCGAATAATCGTTCACATAGCAAATCTTCTACCTGTAACCTTAGATTACCTGACTAAATTAGTCAAGTATTAATTAAGGATATGGATACCCGCCCAGTATGCTCACACGTGCTCATTTCAGGGCGTTCACCTGCTGTCAGCGGGCAAACGTCGGATAATGTCTTCTGCCCGGTTAGCGAAGTACGATAGATGGACGGGAATGGCAACTTTTGCTGCATAGTTGCCCTTCGCTGGTCGTCCGTGTAGGGCGGGAGTTGGCCGAACGTGCTCGTTTCGTGGCCGCGTATATTAACCGCCACCGCCCCTTTGCGGTCAATCCCCACCAAGTCATTGAATGGCAGCTTTGCGTGGAATGGTGATTCGGTTCCATCATGCCACCTAATCCAGGTGTACGTGAAATCTGGGGCAGGCCACTCCACCCGGCCGCTTTCCTGAACGTCCATGGCGCAGAGACGACACCATGTGGCCGTCGCTGGAGGCAAAAGGAACGAACGGGAGTCTGTCACGTTTGACAGATTCCCGATCAATTGGCTGTAACACTATTGCAACAACTCAGCCACCTTGGCCTGTACCATATCCATATACTGTTGTTGTTGGTCAGGCGTAAGTTGCTGATACAAGTCGTGCCGCAATTCCAGACGGTTCACCGTGGCCATCTGTATAATCGCGGTCACTTTATTGACTAACTGTTCGGCTTTCCGACGTTCAAACTCTTTGCTGGTCAGGACTTCCCGAAGCATGTCTTTGTTGTCAAGCAGCACCTGCCCCGGTGTCGGGACCAGCGACTGTTTCTCCGCGAATCGTTCAAAGATTAGTTGCATCTTCTCAATCTGCGCACCAGTTAGATTGAGATCCTGCTCCAGCGCATCAAGTGGATTACCACTGCCATCCTGAGCGTGTACAGGCGTGATTATCGTCATGACAATAACGGGGAGAATAAGGAACAGCTTGTTCATTTAACACCTCCTGAAAAACATAAAAGATAATGGAATGCCGCAACGCTTATCGCTGCCGCAGTTATTGTAAACCCGCCAAACGTACTGCAGTGGATGGTATCGGCGGGTTCACGTCATGAGACAACCCAAGAAGCAGGTCCTGCAATTACCTGTCTGCTTCCAGCATCACCAGGTCCTCTTGACACCACGGTGCCGAACCGGCTCACACGTTGAGGGAGGCGCGTCATGAATGTCAATCATCTGTTTGTCCACATCTGTGGGACGATCGAGTCTAGGAGGCTGTCGGACTTGGGGCTGATCTACTGCGCCGGTGGGAGAGGGCGATCAAGGGGTCACCCATTAGCCATCTCCAGAGGGCGATCAAGGGGTCAGAGCACTTGAAAAAAGATCAAGGGGTCAGAGCACTTGAAAAAACACGCCAGAAGGCCCCGCTATCCGTTATCTGTTCCGGAGTTATAAGACATCCCATTTTCAAGTGTTCTGACCCCTCGATCGCCACCCCTCGCCTCGATCACGACCCCTCGATCACGTTTTCAAGTGTTCTGACCCCTCGATCCGCGTTGACCCCTCGATCCGCGTTTTCAAGTGTTCTGACCCCTCGATCCGCATGACCCCTCGATCCGCACCATTCGGACAAGGTCCTGAGGATCGTCAAGCCGACGCTGCCCCTCGGCGTCCTCGGCCTGCAACCAGCGCGGACCAATGAGAACCAGCACCACCGCGAAGTTTTCCAGGTCAGCCTTTAGCTGTTGAGAGAAAGCCGAACCCGGCTGCATCCATTCGTAGTCGCCACGTACTGCATCCGCACCAAAATGTTGCGCTAGGCTGTCGGCGAGTCGAGTGGCCTGGGCACTTGCGTCATCCCTACGGTGGGAGATGAAAATTCTTGGGCGGTCGGCGGCACCCACGGGGCGCTCGCCGCTGTCGTGCGCCGGCAATTCGTCAAAGGCGACGTCCAGTACCAGCGGATCGGTGCGCGGCAGCTTGACCACCAGCGCGGCGATCCGCATCAATCGGGCGCTGTTGAAACAGATCAAAGCGGATGTTGGCATTTCGCTGCAGACACTCCAAGAACAGCGTCATTATGCTCCGAGCCATCTCAAGGTTGCTCATTCTGTCCTGGGTGGATTGCATCACGAATAGCAACTGACACCTGGGGCTGCATGAATTTTTGCGAGCAGCTGAATCTCGCAACGCCGCGCCGCGCAAGGCGGCGCCCCACCCTCTTCGTAATTCCCACCTAATCTGAGAACCCCCTCAAAACGCGTAGGGTGGGTTAGCCCCCCGGGGCGTAACCCACCAAAACACCATAAGATTCACGCGCCCCCGCCGCCGCCCTGGCTCAAGCTGGTTCATGCAGAGATTCGGTGCTGCAGACACGACTACACTGTCTAGGAGGCTGTCGGATTTGGGCGATCGTAGCGAGCAAGGTGGGAGGGCGAGGCCATTTTTTCGATCGTTTGAGGAGAATAGCCGTAGCTATTTGACGAAAAGGATCGGGAAAATGGGGCGTTCTCCCACCGGCGCAGTAGATCAGTCCCAAGTCCGACAGCCTCCTAGTAGTCCAACAGTAAACTACTGATGTAAATTAAAGTAGAATCTCAAGATCCATCCGTGATGCACTGAAGGAGCGTGAGAAAACTATGCCAGCGAAAAAGTTCAAGGTGACACTCACCGCAGACGAACGAGAGCAACTCGAGGAACTGATCTCCAAAGGCAAGTCGGCGGCACGAAAGCTGGCTCATGCGCGCATCCTCCTCGCCTGCAATGAAACCGACGAGTGCCGTGGGGCTTCTGACACCGAGGTTGCAGATGCCGTTCACGTCAGTCGCCCGACCGTCGAACGCGTTCGCAAGGCGTTTGTCGAAGAGGGGTTGGAGCAGGCATTAAACGCCAAGCGCCCCCGGCAGACGCGCCCGCCAGTGTTCGATGGCGAGAGCGAGGCGAAGTTGGTCGCTTTGGCCTGTTCATCACCACCAGAGGGACGCACGCGGTGGACCCTGCGACTGTTAGCGGAGCGGCTGGTTGAACTTGAGGTGTTCGAATCGATATCGAGCGAAACGGTGCGCCAGACCCTAAAAAAAACGAACTTAAGCCTTGGCTGAAGTCGTGTTGGTGCATCCCGGCAATACAGAGTGCAGAGTTTGTGTGTGCGATGGAGGATGTCCTGTCGGTGTACCAACGGCCGGTCTCGGAGTCCGAACCGCTGGTATGCATGGACGAGACGAGCAAACAGCATGTGAAGGAGACGCGCCTGCCCCTGCCATGTCGTGCCGGGGATGTGGAAAAGTACGATTACGAATACGAGCGCAACGGGGTCAGCAATCTGTTTATGGTCTCTGCGCCGCTGATCGGCTGGCGTCATGTTAAGGTTACTGACCGCCATACCTGTCATGACTGGGCCTTGCTGATGCGCGAAATCGTTGATGTGCATTTCCCCAACGCCAAGCGCGTAGTGGTGGTCATGGATAACCTCAACACCCACAAGCCTTCGTCGCTGTATAAGGCATTCCCGGCCTCCGAGGCAAAGCGCATTCTGGATCGGTTGGAGTTTCATTACACGCCGAAACACGGCAGTTGGTTGAATATGGCTGAAATCGAGTTCGGCATCTTGCAACGCCAATGTTTGAACCGCCGCATACCCGGCCAGGAAACCTTGCGCGACCAAGTCGCCGCATGGCAGCAACGCCGGAACACTGAGGCCGTTGAAGTGAACTGGCGGTTTACTACCCAAGATGCTCGCATAAAGCTCAAGCGCTTGTATCCATCAATACATTGCTGACGGACTACTAGGTACGCATCCGCTGCCGGGTGGGATCGGGCGCCACCGGGTCGGCGGTAACGGTTTATACGCGCGGGTATGTCAGAGCCTTGCTGCCTGCAGGTTCCGGAAAGACCCGCGCCACCTGCAGGGAGATCGACCATGGCCGGATCCATTCACTATGAAAATGACTATATCGTCGGCGGCTCGCCAAATGCGCGGGTGACACCGAACTTTCGTCTGCGCGAGTTTCACAAGGCGGATGGCAGTGTGTTCCTGCACCGCAATCTGGCCGCAGCCGCGCAGATCCTGCGTAACACCTATGGGCGGCCACTCACGGTCACAGATCTGAATGCCCGACAGGGCCTGGGTACCCACCGGCAGGGGCTGTTCGCGTGGCTGAAGGGCGATGATCCCGAAGCGCTCGAGAAGGCGGCCAACAAGCTTGTGCAGGACGGCGACCTGGCGCGGTGCGAGCGCCGGGGGAACGAGCTTTACGTGGAGGTTGCGTTGCCGGAGGACACACCGCCGATCAAGCCCGAGCTGGCGCTGGAAAAAGCCGTCCAGATCACCGCCGGTTTCGAAACCTCCGGCGATCCGTATCAGCAGGTAACCGGCAACTTCGACGGGGCCGGGCTGTCCTTTGGCCCGCTGCAGGTGAACTTCGGCACCGGCTCGCTGCCGGAGCTTTTCGCCCGCTTCCGGCACGCCGACGAGGGCGCGCTGCGCCGCTGCTTCGGGGACGACTACGATGCCTGGCAGGCCGTCCTCAAGCTGTCGCGAAAACGCCAGGTCGCCTGGGCGGATGAACGCAGCACCGGCACGCGGAAACAGGGCTTTGCCCAGCCGTGGAAGGGCTACCTGCAGGCGGTGGGACGTGAGCCCAGGTTCCAGCGCGAGACCCTTGCCTACGCCTACGACGTCTACGGACGCAGGCTGATCGTCGCGCTCGCCTGGCTGCAGGGTCTGGTGCCGATCCGGATCGACAACTTCCGCTGCCTGAGCGCGCTTTACGATCTTTGCGTGCAGCAGGGCAGTCTGGACAAGGCCCATGCGGCGATTCGCCGCCGCGTGGAACGCGAGCAACCCCGGGACCAGTTTGCCCTGACGCGCATCGCCGTCGAGGAGCGCGGCCGCAAGGCCAGACCGGAATACCGCGCAGACTGCATCAGCCGCCGCCTGGCTATCCTCGAACGCGAACCGGTGCGTGTCCGCGAATCCGGCCAGTCAGCCCAGCGCCGCAACCCCATGCTCTACCTGGTACGCAACACCGATGTGAGCAACGTGGAGCGTTATCTCTTGTGAGCGTCGGGGTTGTGGATGGTGGGGTAAGGCACGAAACCCACCATGTCACTGACCGAGGTCCATGCTGCCTGTCAAGCCGTCTTGCGCGCTGCGCGAGGTGCCCAAAAACACTTGGCCTGCTGGCAACCGTAATCCATCATCTCCCGAATGAACGACTCGGAGTTGACCAGCGCGGCGCCGGCCGGGAGATCGAGCGTCATTGGCATGGTGCGGACTGCAATGTGCCGGTACTTGCCATCCTCGTTGTTGATTCTTCCGGATGCGAGCCACTTGTTGACGCGTTCGATATCCTGGAGCTCGTGTTCCACCAGAGAATTCTGCCACAGCTCATCCTTGCGATCCTTGCGTTCGTCCGGTGTGCGCGGCAGCCGCTCGCGTTCCTTGGGAAACACCTCCACCAGCCACAACTCATCGACGCCGTAATCGATGAGACAGGTGATCGGTGGATTGGTCCCCCAGGCGCCGTCGCAATAGACGCCTTTGTGCGGCCCCGACTTGATGGTCGTAATGCCGTTCACGTCATCGAGCGAGCCCGAGGCCAGGATCGCCTCGAGACAAAAATCTCTTTTCCGAAAACACCTTGATCTCGCCTTTGAGCACTTCGGCAGCGCCGAGCGCCAGACCGGGCACATGCTGCCCGGCCGTATCCCGTAGCGCAATGAGCTCCTGGACCGGGATGTAACTGAGGACCCAATCCTTCAGCAGCTGCCGCATGAACGGTATCACCATAGCCTTCGGAGACGTACCGGTACAGGGGGTTCATCTGACTGATGGTCCCGAAGAGCTGGGCCATCTGCGCCACTTTGGCATTGGGCACGAACCCCCAGGCGAAATGCAGCCATTGTCTCTCCAGGACCTCGGGCGCCTCTTCGATCCTGCCCTTGAGTTTGCAGCCCCAACAGACCGAAGCCACCAGCGCCCCGGCCGAGGTCCCCGAAAAGACGTTCGATATCGTGGTGAGCGAAGGCGCCCTTCTCCACCAGATATCTCACCACCCCCGCGCCAAGCGCACCGGCCGGAAATCCGCCGCCCTGAAACGCGAGTGCAATCCGCTTCTTCGCTGCCATCATCCTGCTCCTTGCTGATTCGTTCCTCTCGTACGAGGATGTCCTGGGAGGCTGTCGGACTTGGGTCTGATCTACTGCGCCGGTGGGAGAGCGCCCCATTTTCCCGATCCTTTTCGTCAAATAGCTACGGCTATTCTCCTCAAACGATCGAAAAAATGGCCTCGCCGTCCCACCTTGCTCGCTACGATCGCCCAAGTCCGACAGCCTCCTGGTATTACGACTCCGGCCTTTGAGAAAACTCGCCCGCCATGTGTGCCTGCAACTGTCGCTGAATGTCGCGCAAGGCCTCCAATTGCGCCTTTGCCTTTTTCGATTTGCTGCCTGAGGTCACATCAGCCAGAAACTCCAGGTGCTCGAGCACGGAGCGGAACTCGCGTGGGCTGGCACCGCGCCTTTTTGCCCGCAGGTAGCCGTCAACGATCCTCTGTTTGTCCTGGTCCAGCGTCTGCGTTGCGAGCCCCAGGAGCAGATCGCATTCCGGCTTGACCACGGTATTCCAGAAATCTGGATTCTGCACCTCTTTCTCGACGGCTTGCACCTCGGCTTTGCGACACCAGTCAAGGATGTCGGCAAGCGCTGCATCGTTCGGCTTGTCGGGAAAAGCCAGGAGGACCCTCGCTACCAGCCAGTTGAGCAAGGGATCGGTGTCCAGCTGGCCGCGCCCCTCCTGGTAGGTCGCCTGGTGCGCCTTCGCGTAGTAACCGGCCATGGCCTGCAGCGCTTCCGCTCGCGCCTCGCCCGTCGAGATCCAGGCACTGCGCTTGTAGGCGCTGCCCAGCAGGCTGACCCGCTCGACGGTCTGCGCGAACTGCAGAAGCCGCTTCAGCTCACGTGTGGCCTCTCGAATCAACCGGGTGGCCAGCTTCGCGGCGTCCGCCTGATGCCCGCGGAGCACGAGATCCACCGCCCAGCGGCTCTTGAAGTTCGCCCGCTGTTCGAGGGCACGGACCGGGAACTCCGCCTTGTTCTCGCTGATCGCCCGATCCAGATGTTTAATCGCCTCCTCGAAGTTGCCAAGCTCGCCAAAGGCCAGCCCCAGCCCCGCGGCTACCTCGGGCCGTTGCAGCCAGGCGCTTTTATAGGCTTGCGGCACGCTGTCCAGGATGGCGTCGATGTCCGCGAGCTGGACGCCGCCCATGCGTGCCGCGGCGACCAGATTTTCGAGTGCGACGGCGAGCTGCGAGGGTGACGTGAAGCAGCGTCGCTGTCCCCGGCCATCCCCTTTCTTCGCGGGCCTGAGTCGATACGCGGGATCGCCGTAGCACTGGTATGCACCCCAGGTGTTGGTCTCGCCGTGTCGCGTGAAAGTATCATCCCGGGCAGCGCGGACAGCGTCGCCGAAGGCATCGCCGCTCAACAGGTGTGCATAGAACGACAGCGCGAATGTCTTGGCAGCGTCGTCGTCGACTGCCCAGCCTGCCGCAACCACGGCCTTGACCCCCATGCGGATAAACTGGGCACCGATGTTGGCGGCCAGACGGTTGAAGCGCTGCCACGGGGCACTGGAGCTGGTGGTGCTGCCGAGGTAGCAGCAGTTGATAAATACGAGTTCCGGGACCCAGCGCATCTGCTCGATGTCGCCTGGCGTGAGGAATACATCGGCACCGATGACCATGCCCGACACAAGTTTTCGCTGCGGCGGCCGCGGCTGCTCACAGGCGGGACAGACGGTCCCGCCTTTTTCCTCTATCGGCCACTCGTGCACGCCGTGTCCTGCGAGGTGCAACATGCGGTAGCTGTCCGCATGCAGCCCCTGCATAATCCTCCCGGCGTCTTTGCCGATCTGCGCGTCCACACGGAAACCTTCCCTGCCCAGATACTCGGCAACGGCTTCGGCTTCCGCCCGTGCGCCAGGCAGGGCGGAGAATTGCACCCCCATAGTCGCTGCGCCGGGTGGCGGCAACGCCGGGTCGCCCACCACGTAGGCGCAATCCTGCGCGGCATACGCCGGCCGTTCGCGAAACTCCGTGGTCTTGAGCTGTCTCACCAGGCCGGCCGCGACCGCAAGCGGCCTCCCGCACGTGCTCCAGCGGTCTTCCAACAGTTCCCACGGGAAGCGGCCCGAAACCTCATCCACAACGATCACCAGGTCGTACTGGTGCGGCGCCAGCTCCTTAAGGCGGTTGGGAAGCAGCATCTCAAACAGGGTGCGGCTGATCTCCTGATCATGGCCGGTCTTGCCGATCGCCGTGCGGATAAAATCATCTGCCAGGCGCATCTGCCCGGCCACCAGGGACTCCTCAGCACGTGCCCGGTCGGTCAGGGCCACGTAGCGGAGTTCCTGATGCTTCGCGTCATAAATGATCTCCATGCGATGCCACCAGTTCGGTGCCTCTTCGAGCTGCACCCGCCGTTGGCCGCCTTCTCCAGCTTCGAGCCGGCGCTCGCGCCAGACAAAATGCTCCGCCAGGTCCCCGTCCAGCAGGGCCTGCTCCAGCTGGCAGGCGGCGTTGATAGCCACGTCCTGCCAGAGCTCGAGGAACTCGATCTCGTCGATCAGGACCTTGTCGATCAGTCCGGTATCCTGCAGCCGTTGATTGGCCTGCTTCACGCCACGCAACAGAGACTCTATGCAGTCGCGCACCGTAAGACCGCCGAATCCGGTCCCGATGAGTAACGCAGACACCCGGGCTGAGCGGGGCACGCCTTCAGCCGCGCCGAAACGCGCGTCCGGCCACTCAGCCACTTGCAGTGCATAACCCAGCAAGGCGCGGGAAAAACTCACTTCGAGGCTGCCGGGGCTGAGCTCACCGACCTGCCCGAGCCCGATGACTATCGCGCCGCCTGGCTTGGCATAGCGGTCCGGATTGATAAAACTCTCCCAGGTTCCGAGACGACCGGGATACAGATCGAGCTGGTGACGATTGCTCAGGCGGTAATCCAGAATCGAATCCAGATAGCCTTCGGCGCTCACGATGGTGTCGCCACGGTAATGACCCACGCACACCGGATTGCGGGCATACGCAAGGCTGCCATGGCGAACGGAAACGCTGGTCCTGGGTAGCGCTACCCTGCCCGGCACCCGGCGCGACCCGGCACCAAGCACTGTCGCCATGAGCTGTGCCTCGTCCGGCAGGCTATCGGGTACGTCCGGTGCCAGAACCTGGAGCTGCTCGCCCGCGGCGCCACGCGCACCCGAGGGCGGCGTTGCGAGCAGGCGCGCCGTTGCGCCCGTCTGCAGCAGCTCCAGGTACGCCGGAAAAGCCGCCTCGTGGGCCGCCAGATCACCGTGCTCTACCTCGTCCAGATACCAGGTCTTAACACCGGGGAGGCGTCCGGTGTCCCACAGGACCTTGCCGTCTCCCTGACGACTGCTGAAGAAGCGCACGAACTTGCGCTCGCCGCCGACTTCGATCTCCGGCACGCTGGCAACCTCGAAGTCGGCTGGGGTGCGGCGCGCGCAGCCAGCTACATACAGCATGCGTTCGGCATCAATGGGTGCGGAACGCAAGACTTCCCAGCTCTGCGCAGCGCTGCGCAGGTCACTCGCGTTCGGCAGCGGCCAACTGCTCACCGAGTCTTGCTTGAACTCGCGCCAGAAGCGTTCGGTGTAACAATGCATCCCGTCTCCCGTGGGCAGGAGCTCGAGTACGCCGGGAAAACGGTTGATGATCTCCAGCAGTTCATTGCGATCATGGGTCAGATCGAGCAATGCGAGCTGGATCAGGGTACCCGCCTGCCCGACCAGCAGGCGCACAATCTCGTGCGACCCCCCGTTGGGTGTACCGAGCATCAGGAGGCGGCTGCCGGGCAGGGCGCAGACACGCCGCCAGATCCCCGGATGCCGGGCGAGCATAGCCCGAGCGACCAACCCACCGAGGGAGTGAGCGACGATATGGACAGGCTGGCGGGTCGCCTCAAGGGCAGGTAGCGCTTCGCTGAGCTGCTGCGCCAACGCCGCACCGTTCTCCAGTACCGAGCGGCGCCAGTCGTAGGGGAACGGTACGACGGCGTGAGTCCGGCGAAGGTATTCGACCAGCGCACCATAATAGTCGTCGAATACCTGGTCCGGCGACACCTGCCTCTTCTCGATCGCAAGGTCTTCCAGGCCACCGCGGGCAAGATCCCCGTAATCGAGCCAGATGCGGTCACCGGCGACCTCGAGATGGCTGCCCATGATGCCGGGAAGGACAACGGCCAGCGGTCGCGGCCCGCTCGGTGCGGCCCTTGGCGCGCGCGCAGGTTCCGCGTGCCTGGCTTTCTCGATCGGGCTGAAGCCCGCCGCGTCCTGATCTGACCGGATAAGCCCGGCGACCAGTTTCTGCACCGTGCGCTCGTTGGTGAAATAGCGGAAATGATTGACGTTGCTGCCCTGGTCGAAAAAGAAACGGGCACCGCCGCTGCGCCTGAGCCCCCCGTACATCGAGCCCGTGTTCACCACCAGGTCGTGATCGCCACTGTAGAACCAGTCCGCAGCCAGCCATTTGAGCTTGGCCCACCACGAGCGCCCCTCCAGATCGCCGGCGATGACGGACAGATCGGCGGCCACCTGAAGCTGGGGCAGGTTGAGCATACGCACCAGCGGTGAACCCGGCATCATGGCCTCCAAGCCAGGCAAGGTGCGCGGATCGGTGCGCTCCTTAACGACGGCAAGGAGGAAATCAACGGGTTCCTCGAACAAGGGATTCTCGCCAGCCAGGTGACTCACAATCGACAGCCAGCGATCCAAGCGTCCTGAAGCCAGCGTCGTCCCCCGCGCCGGGCATGCCACCCGCACGAAGCGCTTGACCTTGAGCTGCTTCCTGTCCAGTTCCCGAAGCAGCGTCTGCAGATCGTTGCGCTGCTGCTGGTATTCCTTATCGGTGTCCACCGCAGCGACCATGCCCAGCAGCTCGCCAAGGTCCATACTGTTGGCAAACAGCTCGTCGATACGGGCCGCCGTGAGGACCTCGCTCTTGCGATCGCGTTGCCCCAGACACAGCAGCTCTCCGACCAACCCGCCGCGGGAATGGGTCACGACGTGCAGCTCCGCGCCCTTGGGCAGCTGCTGCACCAGGGCGAGCGTGTTGGCAATCGGGCTTTCGGTCAGGGAACGGTGCTCAAAAGCATAGACGCGCTCAGCGTACAGAGTGGCCAGTTCCTCCCGGGCCTTTTTGCCCTCCTGATTTTCAGGGTCCCATAACTTGCCAAAGCTGCCAGCGGTGCTGGAGGCGGTGCCGTGGATAAAGAGGAGCATCGCGCCCGCGTTGTCGACGCCCTTGTCATCGAGTGGTGTGAGATTGAAGTCACTGGCCAGCGCGCAGCGGTATAGGCCCGGGTCGCGTTTCTTGAGCTGTTTGTCCTCGAACCATTTGGCGACTGCCTTGGCCGAGCTTCCCACCACGTCGACGCCGAATACCTCCAACGCCTGGATGCCCTTGACGATCTTGCCGCGTTCGTCGTCGCGCGTCGGAACCTCCATGCTGAGCTCCCACAGCTCGGCTTCAGGGTCCGCAATCCCGCGCGAGGTCTTGACACCGAACTCCTGGTACAGATCATCCGCGCGTATCCATAAATCGAATCCGCCTGCGAGCTCCACCCGAACGACGTCGGTTTCCTCGACGGGCAGCTTGAGCGCCTGCGCCGCCCCGCGGGCAGCACCGACCTGGATGAGCCTTCGGTTGGTGATTTTCACGCCGCCGTCAGCCCGCTTTTCTTCTCTCCGAACCTCGGACTCGAGCACGCCGTTAACTTGTAATGTTTTCAAGATCTACCCCTTTAGCGTAAGGTATCGCACCCGGCCTCGAACCGGCGCGCCATACCGCGCAACGTTATTCTTACCCATTGGCTTCAGGTACCCGGTTTGGCTAAAGCGAGGAACTCCAAGCATCGCGGGTAATGGTCGGACATACGGAAAGACAGCGACGCCTTGCTCAGGCGCAAGTCAGCCCACGCATACAGCAGAAAATCAATGACCCCGCGAAGCGAACAGTCCATGTTGCAGTAGCACTCCCGCTCTCATCCCATGCAAACTGAGGATAGTACTTTTCGAACTGGTCTGCAGCGTCGTCAACGGTGGGGTTCGTGTCCTCACCCCACCCTACACATGCTACCGCACAACGCCCAACACGTAGGGTGGAGTGAGACCACGAAACCCACCACCCACAACCGCTCCCGCGCCCCCGCAGCCGGCTCGTCGTGACAGCCTGCGTAGGGTGGGGTGAGTATGCGAACCCCACCACTCACTCTCAGCATCGCGCGCCGTATGACTGGAATTCCACCCACTGTAAGCTACACTGGTTACGTTGAACGGTGCGCAAGACACCGCACGACAGGCTAAACGATTCTCAGAGCTGCAGTCCGTTGGTCAAGTCAGTGGCTCTGATTGGTCGTTGCGCTGTAACCCGGCTTACAGTCAGGGAAACTTGCAGGAGGCATTACGATGACGCAGGGAATCACAAGGATTGCACTCTCCCCCTCCTCCTGCCCATCGCCAGCACGGCCCCGAATCGTACGGGCGTCTCGTGTGCGGGCTTCTTCGGCTTAGCTGCTCTTTGACCCCGACGACTAGCCAGATAACTAACACAATGGAGGACAATCTTGATGGATGCAATCACACAACCCGGTAATCCAACCAGGCACGCTCACAAGTGCCGCTGTCGAAGCAACCGGCGCCCGTTGGCGACATTCGCCTGGGCGTGGGTGCTTGCCGCAGTGAATGTCTTCGGCCAGGGCGCTGTTGTCGCCCAGGGATTCGGCCCAACGACCGTGCAAGACCTGGCGGCACCACCGCAGGCCCCGCAGTTCGTGCCCGGCGAGGTGATTGTCAAACTGAAACCCATGGAAGGGACGGCACGTCGTGGTCTGGCGCCCAAAGATCTCGCACCCTTGGGCTTTCAAAGCTCTCCGAGACAAACCTCTGGGGGCGAACTCATCTATGAATTTTCCCGGGACACCCTGTTTTCGCTAAGTTCGGCAAGAGAGGCCCAGGAGCGAGTGCTGGCAATCGCCCAGGAGCTGAACACCCGACCCGATGTCGAGTATGCACAGCCCAACTGGATCTTGCAGCCTATGGATACCACGCCGAACGATCCCGGCTACCCGCTGCAATGGCACTATCGGAACAACGGCAGTGGCACTGGCGAATCTCCCGGCGGCATCAATCTGCCCAGAGCCTGGGATAACAGCACCGGTAGCGCGTCCGTGGCGGTGGCCGTGATCGATACCGGCATACTGCCAAACCACGCGGATATAACCGGCTCGCCAAACCTCGCCCCCGGTTATGACATGATCAGTGACACCTTCGTTGCCAACGATGGCGACGGACGCGATGGCGATCCCACCGATCCCGGTGATGCGACAGCCGCCGATGAGTGTTTCCCAGGCTCACAGCCGAGCAACGACAGCTGGCACGGCACGCATGTTGCCGGGACCGTGGGCGTAGGCAACAGCAACAATTCGGCTGGCGTGGCCGGAAGCAACTGGCAGGTGACCGTGGTTCCGGTGCGTGTATTGGGCAAATGCGGCGGCACCATAGCCGACATCAATGACGCCATCCGCTGGGCGGCGGGCTTGCCGGTGCCGGGCGTACCCGCGAACCCTGATCCGGCCAGGGTCATTAACATGAGTCTCGGCGGCGGCGGTGCCTGTTCGGCGTCGCCATCGACCCAGAACGCCATCAACGATGCGGTCGCCGCCGGTGCCACGGTGGTCGTAGCCGCCGGCAATAGCGCCGCCGATGCGGCCGACTTCATGCCGGCAAGCTGCGATAATGTGATCACGGTCGCGGCCAGCGACTACCGCGGCCAGTTGGTTACCCGCTATTCCAACTTCGGCGCAACCGTTGACATCATGGCGCCGGGCGGTGACGTGCAGCGCGATGACGACGGCGACGGCAACCCGGACGGCGTGTTGAGCATGGTGAACGGCGGCTATGCGTTCTACAACGGCACGTCGATGGCGGCCCCGCATGTCAGCGGGGTGGCGGCCCTGTTCCTGGCGGCCGACCCATCGCTGACACCGGCGCAGGTGCTCGCCACGATCCAGGACAACGCACTGCCGCGCTCCGCGGTCGAGTGTCCCGAGCCCTGTGGCAAGGGGCTGCTCAATGCCTACATTCCCCAGCCTGTGAAGGCGAGGTTTGAGTACGCCGCGAAGCTGGTGTGCGGCGTGCAGAAGGACCCCACGAGCATGCGCCTGGCCCGGGGCTTCTACGCCACCACGATCAATGTGCATAATCCGGCAGAACGGGCAGTCGCCTTCACCAAGAAGCTGGCACTGACCGTGCCGCCGGGTAAGCAGCGGCCGGGCAAGGTGCTACCAACTCTGAAGGATAAACTGGGACCCGATGAGGCCCTGGCAGTCGATTGTGACGACCTGGCTAGACGATACTTTGACGGCCAGCTGCCGGAACCTTACATTGAAGGATTCGTTGTCATTCGTAGTCCGCAAAGTCTGGATGTCACCGGGGTCTACAGCACGGCCGCCTTGACCCGCGAGGGCACGGCCGGAGACCACAGCAGCGTCCATGTCGAGCCGATCCGTGAGCGCGTGCTCGAGCAAGAGCCGGCGCAAGAACCCGACCTGGTCGTGAGCGATATCGGGCGACCCAGTGTGAGTTGCCCGGGAGGGGGCGGCACCTGCGTGACAACCGTGGAGGTCACGGTCGCCAACGTTGGCGCTGCGGATGCCGGCGCCTTCAATACGCGGGTAACGCTCGACCCGGGGCAGACAGTGATGGTCGATCAAGCCTTGCCAGGGCTGACCGCGGGTGCGTCGCAGTCGTTCACCATCATGACCCCGCCCGGCGGAAACTGCTTCGATCCGGACTGCAGCATCTGCGCGACGGCCGACGACAAGGCTCAAGTTGATGAGTCCGACGAAACCAACAACCAACTGTGCGAGACGACGCCCGGGTAATCTGTCGCCTATGCGTCGTAAGGGGCAGCGAGGAGGTCGCTGCCCCGCGCCTAGGAGGCTGTCGGATTTGGGCGATCGTAGCGAGCAAGGTGGGAGAGAGAGGCCATTTTTTCGATCGTTTGAGGAGAATAGCCGTAGCTATTTGACGAAAAGAATCGCGGAAAATGGGGCGCTCTCCCACCGGCGCAGTAGATCAGTCCCAAATCCGACAGCGTCCTAGCAGCGTCGACAGTCTTCAACCGCCTCCGCGAAGTGATCAATGGCCGAAACTGCGATGACAAAGCGTCTCTCTCTTCTTGCCGTCCTCCTCGCGTGGAGCAGCACGGCGGCATGCCAGACGGGCGGGCCGTCCGGCGTGCTGCCCCAGACTCAGCCGATCACGGGTGAACAGGTGATCGTCAAGTTCGCCCCCCATACCCAAGCCCGTGAGGTCACTGTGGGTGCGATAACGGCTGGCCCGGACGCCCAGGCGCACCTGGCCGGCCTGGCGGACAGCCTGTCCGCCGAGTTAGGTATACCACTGCGAATCATTTGGCCGACTTCCGGGCAGGAGTTGGTTGTCGCCATCAATGCCGGTGCCCTGGCCGCAAAGCTGGTCGCGTACCTCGGGGCACGCGCGGATGTCAAGAGTGCGCGCTTACTGGACGCGGCCGACAAGACGCGGCAACGTTACTGGAATCCCACTGTCGCAGTCGAGTTCCAGGCCGACAGTACCCTCGGACAGGTTCTCGCCGCAGCCCCGGCGGGCAATACGGAAGACCTGAAGGGCTTCGCCGCAGAGGTTGGCGACAACGTCGGTTTCCCAGTGAGCGCCAGTGCCCCGCAGACCGTGGAACTGGTTATTGATATGAGCAGCGTGGCCACGGATCTGGTTGAGCGGTTCAAGCGGCGACCCGATGTGGAATACGCCCAGCGCGACCTGCTGATGCGGCCGTTCGGCGACTGATTCGACTGATTCAGGTGAGTCGAGGACCAGCGCGCCTGTTGGCCGAGAACAGGCATGCAGCTCGCGCTCAATCACTATACGCTTCTCCGAATCTCTCGGAGAAAGGCAGGTAGCATGTCTAACAACAACACGAGCGGTTCGAGCTTACCAGACGATGGCATCGTCCGCATTCCAGCGCAGGCTGACAGCCAGGTGAAGGTGCGTTTCGCCCCGCTAACAGCGCCAGACAAGTTCGATCCCTTGCGTTGAGCGCACGGAGCCACTTGTGCCTGATGTGGCCAACACCGACTGGTATCTCATCGACCTCAACGGGTTGAACCTGCCCGATGGCGTCTACGAGTATGAATTCGTACTGGATGGCGCGGGAGAACGAACCCGTCGCCGACCCGTTCGCCGATGAGATTACGCGTTTCCTCGGCGGCTACCGTGGCATTTTCCGAATTGCTGGCGGACAGCGCTGGCGCCATGCGTTTTCCTGGGACGGCGAGTTCGCCGATGGCCTGAAGCTGGCCAACAACCACGAACTCGTGATCTACGAGATGCCGATGCGCTGGATGGAAAGCGCTCCTGAAAAGCTCCGCCAAGTGGGTCTGGGAACCTTTGAAAAGGTGGTCT
>CAWFEQ010000008.1:0-248784 GCA_963814945.1 uncultured Gammaproteobacteria bacterium | reverse complement strand
GCCGGTGGATTGGGTAGACGATATGACTGCTTTTAAGCTAACTCACTTTCAAAACGATCCAGTATCTCCTGCGTTATATAGCGAGGATTGATATGATGTATCGCCTGGGCGCTTCAATTGCAGTGTTTCTGGAAAGCTGCCCGGCATGTCTAACAAGATTGATCATCAAGCGTAATCCCCAGATGGAGGCAACATTTTCTTCGCTGCACGCCCGGTGAGAGGCCTTTCGTTCGTGATACAGGTCCATTGATTGGTGCGGGCCAGTAAAAGACATACCCTGTCCTCAAAGGATAACTGGCCATGTTCTTCGGTAGCGGCCACCAGTATTTCCAGTGGCTCCTCAACGACAGTCAGGCCCAGGCTTTCCAGTCGCCTGCATTAAGCTGATCGACTCCGTCCAGTATGACGCTTGGCACATAGATCGATCCAACATGCCTGACATGCAACGTGAGTACGGATGGATCTGTCTGTGCATAGTCGATCAGCACATTGGCATCGGCAACCAGTTCCATGCGGGGATCAACTACGCAATCCAGGAGGCGGATAGTTCGCGCATTTGTTTGAGCGATAGACGCAGGATTTCAGCTCCACGCGAGAGTGATATCACTTCCTCTTCAATCGCCTTTCTGACCAGGCGGGAGAACAGTCCATCTGGAAATCGTGCTGTTCCATTGGCGCGGGCTCTACACCAACGGGCCTTGCAGCCATGGGGTCCTGGTATATCTCCCGGGTAATCGCGTACGGTTCGTCGTGCTTCAGCAGGGAGCGTCCCTTGCGAAGCCGATATTCTTCATTGAAGCGTTGCCAGACAAGAGAGCGCTTTTCCTGTGGTTGCCACTGGGCGATGCGGTACAAGACGGTACGCCAGCTTACCCTGAATACCCGCTTGACCTTGAGAACCCTGTCCACGAGAGGCAATCCAGCGGTTTCATCCCATTCCTTGCGGAAGACAGCTTCTGGCATCAGGAAATGGGAGGCGAATTCATCAGCTTCACGTTCCTGCTGATTGTCTTCCTGCTCTTCGGCGGCATCGTATGCACTTAAATGCAGCAGCAGGTGGCCAAGTTCATGTGCGGCACTGAAGATCCAGGTTTCTACCGGCAGGCGCTCCCAGGTATTCACGATGATAGCGGGACCGCCGTCCTCTTCTGCGACTGACAGGCCCATAAAGGCATCATTCGCTACCTGGAGTGAATAAACCTTAATTCCCTGTGATTCGAGCAGTCCGCAAATATCGTGTACCGGCTCATGATCGTTGAGGCCGAAGTGCTCTCGGGCAATAGCAGCAATAGCTTGAATATCGAGCCGCTTTCTCCGTGCCAGCACCCGCCAGATTTCCTTGAGAGCAAGTCCGGGCTGTTCACCGAGCAGCTGTTCTAGCTCGGTAAAATCCTTTAGCCAGCGGGACACTTTAGCCAGCACCTGGTCCCGGCTTTTCAGGCGCTTGAGCGAGCGAAACCGCACGCACTCTAGGGCGTGTACAGGAATCAGTAATTCCTTGACGGATACCCCCAATGCCTCGGAAAGGGCTCTCAGGGTATCGGATCTCGGTACGGCGCGGCCTTTTTCTAGGTTGCGATATGCGCCCCTCGACAGCCCGGCGGTTTCGGCGAGCTGCTCCTGGGTCATATCCCTGTCTTTGCGAATTCGCAGCAGGTTGGCGGCAATGGCTTCAGTACTCATGGGTTTGGGTCTCCCGGTTACCATGGTCATTATAGCAAAATATGTTGAAATGGTCAGTTATAAATAGTTTTATCGGTCCGGGTGAGTGTTTACTTATATGAGACTATCTCTCTATAGAACAATGCCTTATGAAATCACTGGTAGGGTATCTGCTTCCTGGCGACAGGCAACAATTGTTCACCCCAGCTTTCTCGCTAAATCCTCCGCCTTTAAATGCGTGTAACGGCGTAGCATCCGCAGATCCTTGTGGCCGGTGATCGTGGCGACCTCCATGATATTGAGACCCTTCTCGAACAGTCGGGTGGTGGCCGCGTGGCGCAGGTCATGGAACCGGAGGTCCTCGATGCCGGCCCGGCGCACCGCGCGGATGTACGCGCGCTTGATAGCCTCGGTGGTGAGGCCGGGGAAGACCTGGCCATGCAGGCTGCGGGGCAGGGCGCGTAGCACCCGGATGGCGGTCGTGGACAGTGGTACCGTCCGTGCCTCGCCGTTCTTGGTATCCGGCAAATGAACCGTGCAGCAGCTTAGGTCGATGTATTCCCAGTGCAGGCGGATGAGTTCCCCCAGGCGCATCGCGGTCTGCCGTTCGCCGGCAGTTTGATATCACGCACCGGGTTGTGTACGTGGATGCTCCATTCCTTACGGGCCACTTCGAACACATGGCCCAGTAACACAAGATCCTTTTTGGCGGAGGCCGAATTCACTTTCCGCAACCGTTCGTCCCGGAAGCGGGCGATATCCACACCGCGAATGCCGGCGACAAATCGCTGGGCGAGGGGATGTCGCATGAAGGCCCGCAGACGGTTGGTCTCGGGTGCTGCACCTTTCTTCAGTGGAGTGACTTCTGACAGGTAGCGGTCCAGCAGTTCCTTGAGTGGGGTGGATTCGGCCTCGGCGCGGGAGACAAATACGCCCTTGTCCATCTCGACTTCGATGAGGCGCGCCCACTGCTCGGCTTCGGCACGTGTCTCAAAGGTCCTGGTTTGCAGGGGCTGGCCTTTTTTTTTTCCGGACCTGCGCCTGCCATTGATAAGGGCCGCGTTTTCTGAAGGTTGCCATCGCCACACTCCGTTCGTTCGCGAACGAGTGTGACAACGCTGTGACAAATAATCAGTTGGAAACCAATACAGGGGGTGTCGTGGTTTTTAACTGATTGATTTTAATGGTCGGGGTGAGAGGATTCGAACCTCCGACCCCTGCCTCCCGAATCCAGGGGCCATTTTCAGTCATGTTGGAATCTCAACAGCTTAACCCGGTCATTGTCTGAAGGTTGGGCTGCGGCACGAATCCCAACGCGGGACCGCTGATCGTTGGGCTTCGCTCTGCTCAGCACCATACGTCCTTTAAGGCGGTTTCACGTCCCCATGTATTGGTCTGACCCCAGGTCGATCCGGTCTCTCGGCCCGGCAGCAACGCTGCCGGGCCGAAGTGGTTTGCCCTCAGTAAGCCGGTGCGTCGGCCTCGTATACAAGGCCTTTCTTGGCTGCCTGTTCGCGAACGGCGCCGTAAATCTTGTCGTCCAGCGAGTCTCCCGCGCCGCCGGCGGCTTCGACCTTATTTTTCACGTAGGCCGCACGCTGTTCGCTCAGTTGCCTGATTTCCTCCTTCAACTCGTCGCGTTGCGTGGATTTGTCTCTAAGGAATGCTGCCTGTTCTGCCGGTGACATAACACGCAGGGTCTCCGGCAGTTTCTCCGCTGCGACACTGGGCAGGTCGACGCGGCCGCTGGCTATGTCGTCCACCAGTTCACCTTTGCCGAGGAAGTTGAGCGTTCCGCTTTCCGAAGCATTGAATGTCGCCCTGCGGGCACGGGAGGCGACCGATGAAGCGGCGTGCAGTTTATCCGTGGCATCCAGCTTGCGCTGCTGCGCCTCTTGCTCCTCGACGGTCCCGTAATAGACGCGCGTGTCATCCAGCCGGGCGGACAGTTCGGCGAGTTTCTTGTCGAAGGGTGTGGTGATCGCCACGGCACTGCCAGTCTGTTCGACACGGAAGTAGCTGCCCTTGCCCAGTTGCGCGATCTGTTGCCATTTGGGGGTTGTGGCACTGTCCTGGCCGCACTGGATGGCGTTGACCAGAATTCCCTTGTTCAGGGCCGCTGCCAGCGTCTCGGGGTACTTGACGTCATCCTGGTAGTCCATGTGTGGCGGTGCGTCACCCACAAGGAACACCACCTTGTAGGTCTGGTCGTCCTGGCTCCACGACAACTTGTGAACGGCGTCATACAGGGCCTCGTTGACGCTTTCCGGTCCGTCACCGCCGCCATTGGCCTGAAAATCCATCAGCGTGGCGTACATGGAATCCAGATCATTGGACAGATCCACTACCCGGGTCACATAGGCATCGCCGCGGTCGCGGTAGGCCACCAGGCCCATGCGGATGTCCGGCGCCGCTTGTGCCTGTGCCAGGGTGGTGGCGATGGACCAGATCTTTTCCTTGGCCGCCTGGATCAGGCCGCCCATGCTGCCGGTGGTGTCGAGTACGAAGACGACCTCCACTCTGGGTCTCTCGTTGCCGAGCGGGTCGACGGGCGGCAGTTTGACACCCAGCGGATCGGTCGGCGTAATGGCGCCGATGCTCTGATACGCCGGATAAACGGCAACACCCGCCGCGGTAAAGGCGAACAGTGCGAATGCGATGAGTTTAGATGTCATGGTCTGACCTCCTGACGGTTCAGTGAATGGACGAAAGTTTGCGCAGTGCGGCCTGCGCCACCTGATAGGCGTGTTGAAAGTGATCTTCACCGTCTGCTACCGATGGCGCTTCGACGGTTTCGCGTGGCAGGTTGTTCGGGATGGTGACAAACAGCGCCTGCACCAGAAAGAAACACCACAGGCCGAGTAACAGGCTGCCCGTACTGGTCAGCGCCCAGACCGCCGCGGTGAGTGCCAGACCGGTCAGGCCCAGGTCGGCAAGTGACGACAGCGCACTGTTATAGAAATACAGAGAGCGGATCAGCCATATCAGGCCAATGTGCAGCACCAGGTACAGCACCAGTGGCGGATGCAGAAACCCGATGACAGCGGCCGCCAACAGCCAGCCTGCGACGACGACGATACGGCCCACCCGTTCGCGGCTGCGGCGCAAGAGATACAGTACGTAGGCCAAAGCCATACCGGCGATCAACAGGCGCATCACCAGGCCACCGGCGAAAACCGACGCCAGCACGCCGAACAAGACAGCCCCGGTCAGGCTTGCCGCTAACGCCACACCGACGCCTTCGAAGAAAGTGGGCCGTTTCATTGCCCGCTCCTTTTCTGCTTTTCGCGCAGAAAGGCAATTTCGACATCTTCATCGCGCACCGAAATATCCGGCCCGCTCCAGCTGTCCTTGGGGTCGTCGGCTTGCCTGTCGTCGGCCAGCAGCTCGGCCTTCTGGCGCATGCTGTTTAGCTGGGAACGGCTTTCTTTCAGCCGTGCAGTGAGCCCGGAGAGCGTTTCCTGCAAGGTCTCGCGGCGACATGACAGGTGTTTATTAAGGCGTTGGGCTTCCAGCTTGCGCCTGATCAGCGCGTGGGCCAGATCCACTTTGTTGGCGGTGAAACACAGATCGAGTTCTTCTTCGATGGCGTTCAACGCGTGATCGAGATCCCTGATCCGGCCAATGAGTTGCCCCTGTTCGTGGTTGAGTAGCCTGAGGCGCTGCTCGTCGTGGGCCAGCGCTTCCTCCATTTCCCGTATGGCCTGCCTGAGTAAGACGTCAGGTTCCTCGATACGGTCGAGGACAGCGTGAAAATCGGCCCGGAACAACCGGGAGACGCGGGTAATGAGTGCCATGCTGTCTACCTCCTGCTTAAGGGTCTGGAACGTGGGCCCAGTCTAGGCAGGATCCCGGCATGGCAGTAGACAGACTTTGGTAAAAGCTTTGCCTGCCGATTTACACAACATTTACACACCTGGCTGGGGTCCACCTGATAAGCTTGAGAGCGTTATGCAACGCAAGATCAGTATTCTGATCGTCGAAGACGAAGCCGCCATCCGTGCCGGATTGATCGACGTGTTTGTGTACCACGGCTATGACGTGGACGCTGCCGAAGAGGGTCACGCGGGGGTGAAAAAGGCCTTGAGCGGCACCTTTGACCTGGTGCTGCTCGACGTGATGCTGCCCGGCATGGACGGGTTCGAGATCTGCAACCGCATCCGCGTGGCGGACCGCGAGCAACCGATTATCATGCTGACCGCCAAAACCAGCGATGAAGACATTATTCAGGGTCTGTCGCTCGGGGCCGACGATTACGTGGCCAAACCCTTCTCGGTGGCGCAACTGGTGCTGCGCGTGCAGGCCGTGCTGCGGCGTTCGCGTATCGGTTTCGACAGGAACACTCATCTGTACCTGGGCGACGACCTCGAGGTGGATACCGCCAATCTCTGCGGCCGCTGCGGTGCACAGACCCTGTCGTTCACCCGCCGCGAGGTGGAGATCCTGCAATATCTCTACGCCAACTCGGAACGGCCGGTGTCGCGCGATGAACTGCTGCACAAAGTCTGGGGTTACGCCAAAGACCTGGACATGGAAACCCGTACTGTCGACATCCACATCGCCAAGCTTCGACGCAAAATAGAAGCGGATCCCGGCGCACCGCGCTATCTCACCACGGTACGCGGCGCGGGCTACCGGCTGCTGACGGCGTGAGCGTCTTGCACACCCCGCTCCGCGGGCTGGACCGGAAGACGCTGCGTCGCTGGCTGCTGGTGTTCTTTCTTGCACTGGCCGTCCCCACGGCTGTTCTGATCCATCGGGCCTACAGCCAGTTGAAATGGGAGGCGTTTCACCAGTACCAGCTGCTGGCCGAGGAGCTGGCCGCGCGCATCGACGACCGCGTCACCGCCCTGATCAATGCCGAAGAGGACCGCGCCTTCACCGACTACGCCTTTCTGGTGGTCGCCGGTGATCCGGCCGCTAACTTCCTGCAGCGCTCACCCCTGTCAGCCTATCCTCTGCAAACCAGTCTCCCGGGTCTGATCGGCTATTTCCAGGTCGACGCCCAGGGAGTTTTCAGCACGCCGCTGTTACCACAACCGGGTGCACGGCCCGCTGACTTCGGTATTTCCGGTTATGAACTGGAACAGCGTCAGGCGCTGGCACAACGCATCCGCCGGATCCTGAGTGACAACAGGCTGGTGCAAGGCGGTGCGGGAACCGGGCGCGATCGAACGCTGTCGTCTGCGCGGCGGTTCCGGGATACCGGTGACGACACACACGAACAGACGGATGCCACAGCCGCGTACAACCTGGACGAAGCACTCTCACAGGTTGGCAAAGCAGTGTCCCAGAGTCCCATCCCCGGCGCACCGGCCGAACGGGAGGTGACGGGCCAGGCCGCCTTTGACCGCCTCAACGCACCCGTGGCGAAACTGGAGCAGAAAAACAAACCGGCACCCGCCGGTAAACTGGGACGGGTCGAGGACCTGAAGCTGGACAAGCGTTACCAGGTCGCGCCGGCCGACGAGCGGCAAGAGCTGGTCAGCACACCGAAGTCAGCGGCACCCGAAAAACGCGCGCGCAGGGAACGCGGTGTTCTACCTGAACTGCCGTCCGCGCACGGTGTGCCTTCGTTCGAACCAGGCAAACCGGCCACCACGCCCGCCGCTTCGAAAGAAGCTGAACGCGACATCCGTATTTTCGAAAGCGAAATCGATCCCTTCGAATTCAGCCTGCTGGACAGCGGTCACTTCGTGCTGTTCCGTAAGGTGTGGCGTAACGGTCAACGTTACATTCAGGGTGTGCTGCTGGAGCAGGCACCCTTTCTAAAGGGCGTTATCCAGACCGCTTTCAGCGAAACCGCCTTGTCGCAGATGAGCGAACTCATCGTCGCTTATCAGGGCGAGGTGTTTGCAGCTTTTGCCGGCAGCAAAGCGGGCGATTACCTGTCCAGCGCTGAGCAACTGAACGGAGCACTACTCTACCAGACCCGCCTGTCCGCACCGCTGAGCGAGTTGGAAATCATTTTCACCATCACCCGGCTGCCCCCCGGGCCAGGCGGCACACTGATCACCTGGATTGCCACCACCCTCGTTGTGGTGCTGTGCGGCGGTTTCTATCTGCTATACCGCCTGGGCGCAGGCCAGATCGAGCTGTCGCGTCAGCAACAGAATTTTGTCTCCGCCGTCGGTCACGAACTCAAAACCCCGCTGACGTCCATTCGCATGTACGGTGAGATGCTGCGCGAAGGCTGGGCACCGGAAGAAAAGAAGCAGGTCTACTACGATTTCATCTTCGACGAGAGCGAACGCCTGTCACGTCTGATCAGCAATGTGCTGCAACTGGCGCGCATGACCCGCAACGACATGCAGGTCACTGTCAAAGCAGTCAGCGTCACTGAATTGGTAGGTGGTATCCGCGCAAAGGTGGCCTCTCAGATCGAGCGCGCGGGTTTTGTGCTGAACCTGGACTGTAACCAGAACACCGGTCAGGCGCTTATCTGTGTCGATACCGATGCCTTCGCTCAGATCATTATCAACCTGGTGGATAACGCCCTGAAGTTTTCCGCCAAGGCCGAACACAAGGTCATCGACATCGCCTGCCGGCGACTGAACACTGGCGGCGTACAATTCAGCGTGCGCGACTATGGCCCGGGTGTTCCCCGTAACCAGATGAAAAAGATCTTCAGGCTGTTCTACCGCTCGGAGAACGAACTGACTCGCGAAACCGTCGGCACGGGCATCGGCCTGTCGCTGGTACATCAGTTGGCGCAGGCCATGCAGGCCCAGGTGGATGTTGTGGGCCAGGATCCCGGGGCGGAGTTCAGGGTCACGTTCCCTGCACACTGACGCGTCTGATGAACTGGCCGACTGGTCTCGTCAACGGTTTGCGGACCGTTTTTTAAAGTTCTTTAAAGCTTCTTCAAAGCGCCCGTACCCTCAGGGTGCACTGTCCAGCCTACTGCCCGGTGCTTCCCGCAGGACGCTCACATCTGCCGGCGCCTGTATGCCGACCAGAGCCGAGCAAAAGGCCGGCGAGTTTCGACATCGGTATATTCGTTCCCGCGTTTTGCCAGAATAAGCGAGCAGATGCCGTTCAGGCAGGCAACGACAACGACGCCGATGGCGAGAATAACAACGGTAAGGTTGAACGCGTTCATCGGGCTCCTCCAGGGCTGTCGGCCCTGTAGTTCAAGTTCCGCACCTTGGCGGGTAAGCACAGGCATGGCGGCCTCCTTGCCTGGTCATTCTGATACCCGGGCGTTACCCGGAAGTTACAAACTACTCGGCATCCCTGCCGCCGTTGGGCAACTTGCTGTTTATACATACTAATATGGTGAACGGTGCGGGGATCGAACCAGCGACCCCGGTCGTTTGAATGCCTGATCACGCCCGTTCTGTTTCAGGGGGTCGTAGACTAACACAAGAAATAACAGTTACATAGTCTGATTTCTAATAAGGCCGAGTCACACAGAACGGAGCGTGCAATCGCAACAGTGCTCACATAGCCAGTTAGTCCGAAATGGGCCAGCCGTTCCACGGACCACTAATCGTACTCCACCAACCGGCCGGTTTCCGCCTTCAAACAGGTTCAGTTTATAGTAGAAAGACATTTGCAGGCGATCATTTCAGTGGAATGAAATACGCGGTTTATTTGCCTGCGTTGTGATATAAAAATATTTCAGGGCCTGCGTGCAGATCGAACTTGGCTCTATCACCTATCACAATATCATTCTTTTTAAACCACCCCTGATTCACCTCCAGTGCATACCGTGCTGGTACTATTGAGATGAACCGACGAGTTGAATCGTTTGGACTCATGTTGTGGATTTCCAGAATCTTGCCATCAACATCCAAAAAGGCGATCGATAGAGGAATGAAGGTATTCTTCATCCAGAAACCAACAATTTGATCCTGTGCGTAAGCGAACAACATGCCGTGGTCTGCCGGCAAGTCGTCCCGAAATGCAAGACCGCACATATGGCTTTCAAGGTCTGCGGCAACCTCGGCAATCACAGTATGGCCGTCGACGGTTATTTCTATGTGTTTGTTGTCCACCGGACATGCCTGTGCCGGATTGATTCCCGCTAATGCGAGCACGGTACAGTATTTGAGGATATTAAACATATTTCTAAACCAGGCGCCAGCAATCACAGATAATCTCACAGCATTCTCGTCCTCGATCTACGAAGTAGATTATTATTTGTAGCGTAAATATCAGAAGAGGGTCGGAAGTCCCCGTTTAGATACTAATATAATCCGCCGCCAGTAATCGAGCACCTTCGGTCGATATCGACCATATCGTAACTTGAGACAGCCAGTTCTTCTTGAAGTGTCGCGATGCGATGCGATTAATCCAGCTACCTGTTGTGCCGATATTGTTCATTCAGTCCATTCGTGACACCTGCAACTGGAAGATAATCGCTTCCATGCGGTAGGGTGTTCATAAATGCTTCCTATATTCCTCAGCATCACCCACAGCTTCGATTTTCCGGTCAGGTGGACCCAAAGAGAATAGATCTTCGCGGAGACAATTAATCCGAACACTACGATGGGTGCCCCATCCCTCTTCAACTTGGCGAGCGTCGTCATCAATCGACTCCATCGGAAACCACAGAGGTTGTAACCCACCGTAAAGATAGGCGATATTCGTCCCGGTAGGTATAAGGAAGCATAACGGACGCATTTCGTGAGACTCAACCAAAAGAGCGGTCGTCGGGTGGCGCTTCCACAACCGAATTGCTGAGTCCCCGCGGTCTTCCCGCCAATAGCTCACCCTCAACCCCCTCTCACGTTTGGTTTTTTCCACCCAACAGCAGTTTTGCCGCCGCCAGGGCACAGTTGTGGCGGCACGCACGGTTAGACTAAGATGGCCAAGACAGCTTTGCGCTTCCTTGTCGGACCCCTCTTTGTGCGTTGTTGAGGCACCGCAGTCAATCACGAGTGCTCGCCAGACAAGAGAACGAAAACGTCCTGCGGCCAAACTCGGACCTGCCGTACAATGGAAAACGGCAACCCGAGGGCTGCCGCTGTTAGTGGTAGTAATGCCAGGTTAGCCACCGCTAGTCTCTTTCGTGACAACGGGGCTGTCCATACGCCCGTGCTTCGGCGCTGGATCGGCAGGTTGAAAGGAATTCTTCTCTGCCTGCATCCGTTTGTGAAGGGACTCGATCAATTCGCGGTCAACCTTCGCGAAATAGATGTCCTCAGCCGCCTTTTCTGCGAGCCTGAGCTGCTCGACAAAACCACTCATGACTGCTCTCCGTTTAGATAGATATTGTATTAGTATATGCTCATATACTATCATGCTAGAGCAGCAATGTTAAGATTTCATTAAGATCTGGCGCGGCATAGTGCCGCATCTTTAAAAAAGTGGCGACAAAGCAAGACGCCCTGAAGGGCGTTTGGGCCGATATTTGTCACTAACGTGTTGTTTATATTGGCGGCGACTAAACGGCAGCATTCGTTGCGGGCCATCGCGAACACATGAGCGAGTAGTACCTAGTAGGCTGTCGGATTTGGGACTGATCTACTGCGCCGGTGGGAGAGCGCCCCATGTTCCCGATCCTTTTCGTCAAATAGCTACGGCTATTCTCCTCAAACTATCGAAAAAATGGCCTCGCCCTCCCACCTTGCTCGCTACGATCGCCCAAATCCGACAGCCTCCTAGTCCCGCGTTTTCTGAAGGTTGGCATTGGCACACTCGGCTGCAGGAGCGAGCGCTTGTGACCCAAGCGGTGCTCGCGAAAGGATCGCGGCCAGGGGGCCGCTCCTACAGCCATTCGCGAATGAGTGTGACAACGCTGTTACAAATAATCTGTGACAAATAATCAGTTGGAAACCAATACAGGGGTGTAGTGGCTTCCAACTGATTGATCTCAATGGTGGGCGATACTGGGATTGAACCAGTGACCCCTGCCGTGTGAATGCGTTATCACGCCCGTTCTGTTTCAAGAGCTTATAGATTAACACAAGAAATAACAGTCACATAGTTTCTTTCACGATAAGGCCGAATCACACTGAATTCTGTTCGCGCTGTGACAAAATTGTGACAAGGAAAAGTCTGTATGCATGGCGCGGTCAGTTCAAAGTCCACAGCGCACATTCCCAGAGCCGATCACATTCGGTTTTTGAGAGATGCTAGTCCATATTGGATCTGGCTGATGAGGGGCGCATCCGGTCAGTTCCTGGATGCCGATGGATTGAAATGTGCGCTTATGGCCTTTTTTATGGCGGCTGTTAATTGCCCAATCCCGTCGGTGAGCTGGAACTGGAATTTTTCCGGCATGGCAAGCGCTGCTTCCAGCGCAATCCAGATATCGCCGGGACGATCTTCCAGGAGAAGATCCAGCAACTCTGTTGCCTGTTGAATGTCTTTTCTGGCTTTGCCCTGTTGGGCGACCGGACGGCGTTGGGACACAACCAGCTTGTGCAAAGCAAAACGCGCTGGATTCGGCACATTGACGAAAACGCCGCTGCGGAAAGGTATCACGGCGCCCTGGCAATCTTCCAGCAAGTACTCCATGAAACGCATCGGATGCGCATAGCTTTTGAAGTGGGGCAGGTACACCGGTGTGGCCGTTTCCGGTCCCTGTGAGGGAGTGAGGAGATCCACATGAAACGCCTGACCACGCAGTTTAAAACTGGTGGATGGCGATTTCGGATTCAGGGCAGGTATCTCGAAAAAGCCCATCCCGGACTCGAGCAAGACGGACTTCACATCGGGTGCATCCTGGCGCATGGCGACTTCAAGCTGACGCTGACTGGCAAGATCCATATCCTGTGTCTGCATAGCAGCCGAATCCCAGCTTACACCCAGCATGTTGCCGTAGGTGGTGAAGGCGTGTGAGCCTACCAGCGCGGCACCGGATAGAAAGACGCCGGACTGTGCAAGTACCTCAAGTACCCGCCCGTCGGAAAAGCCCGGGGCAAAGGCACCGCCACTGACGAGCATGGCAACCAGTTTTTCACGTTGTTTTAAATCCGGTGCAGCTTCGGCAAATAGGGCTTTTTGTTTATCGATTTGGGTCCGCAATGCCTCGGTGTCACGCCCCAGCGAGAACTGGCGCTTGGTGCCCCCCACCACCAGTTCCAGGTACCAGTAACGGTGACCGTTGACGGTTTTCGGCACAAATGAAATGCCGCGCTGATTGGGCAGGGCAACAGCACACTGTTGTAACAGTTCCACGTATAACAGCTGAGTAGTTTGTGGGAGTCTTTGCATGGTCGGGTGATCCGTAAATTATACGGAGTATATTGATAGACTCCGTATATATCAAGCATTATACGGAGTTATATATAATTTTCCGTATAGACAGCCCCGGCAACACTGGAATAGATTCAGCATAGTCCGGCTGTGAAACCGCGTGTTTCATGGCGCCTCCAACTCCAATGACCGCAAGGTGGGCAAAGGAGGCAGACGTGGACACGGAGACTTCATCGAACGACGTAAAGTATTACACCGATACCCAGATCGCCGGGTTGCTGAGGATTTCACGCGGTTCAAAAAATTTGCCATCAGAATGATCCTCTGTGTTCATTCGGTTCCAGAAAAACCACGACACCAC
Organism: uncultured Gammaproteobacteria bacterium; assembly: GCA_963814945.1. Taxonomy (GTDB): domain Bacteria; phylum Pseudomonadota; class Gammaproteobacteria; order DSM-19610; family DSM-19610; genus Thiogranum. The sequence goes on along the minus strand of CAWFEQ010000008.1, from coordinate 235,613 downwards.
GTGAATGGATTTAACGTAGCTCCGCTGTGAGACGGCGTGTCTCATGGTGCCTCCGACATGACTGCAAGGTGTGCAAAGGAGGCACGACGTGAACACAGAGACTTCATCGAACGACGTAACTATTACACCGACACCGAGATTGCCAGGTTGCTGGGGATTTCGCTCGGGCGGTTACGCAACAAGCTCTGCGCCGGCAGCCCGCTGCCGCCACGTATTCAGCCGCCCGGTTGTCGCAACCGGCTATGGCCCTGCCGGGCGGCACATGACTGGCTGGAGCAGTTCACCGTTACCGTAACCGATCCTGTCACACAGGATTCGGAACCGCGGCGACGCGGGCGTCCGACCAAGCAGGAGGCGCGGGCGAGGGGGTGAGTATCGCCGCAATGAACTGGGCCTGGCAGCAAGAGCTTTCGCCCACCCCGAAACTGATTCTGATGGCGCTGGCCGATGCCGCCAATGAGTACGGTGTGTGCTGGCCCAGTGTGTCGACGGTGGCAACCAAGTGTTGTGTTTCCATCCGCACCGTTCGGCGGGTGATGCAAACACTCGTTGATCGCGGCCTGCTGCGCTCCGAGCAACGCTATCGCAAGGATGGCTCCTGTAGCTCAAACCGGTATCGGTTGCTGCTGGAAGGGGGTGACAAATTGTCACCGGCCCCTGACGCCCGTGACACTACCCCCGGTCACGGGTGCGAGGGTCCCCCTGACAGCGGTGACATACCAGGAACCACCATAGGAACCGACAAGGAATCACCACCACCACAGGAGATGGCAACGACGGCGGTCGTACTCAGTTCCGTAGAAAGTAGTGGTGGGGAATTATCTGACCTTGAATACCCCAAGATCTTGTCGGCGGCTGAACGGGAGGAGGCCGGCAAGAAGCTCGCCGGCCTTCCCGCAGACCTGGCGCAGCAACTCCTTGATGAACTGGCTGCGCGCATCCGGGCCAGGGTCATTAAGGCAACACCGCTGGCCTGCCTGCGCGGTCTGATCAGACGTGCCCGTGCCGGCACGTTCACCCCGGAGGGCGCTTTGCAGATCGCAGCGCATCGCCAGCGACGGATCGAGGTGAATGCGGTGGTGAGGCGTGATGACACGAGAAGCGGCGACTACCCGTCCGCCGCAGTCGATCCTGAGAATCCATTGATCAATGAACTTCTCGGCATCCAGAGCCGGTTGCAGGAGAAGAAACGTGAGCCGGATCGACTTTGATCGGAACTCAATGACTTACATTACCAACTTAAATCAGTGGTGTGCTCACCAGGGCAGCACATAGTCAGGTTGAAGTTGCGCTCCTTACCCATTGATTTGAATGGGCCAACACATTCCCTGCTGAATAGGCGCCGGGCCAGCATCGCTGGCAGTGCCAGTCCGCTGCAGATAGCGCGCTCCGGAGTCTGCCTGCACACTGGCCGTCTGGACACCGGCTCCTACTTTTAAAAACTGTCCCCACGTGGAACACAAAGTCACTTTAAGAAAGTTACGTAACTGATTGGATAACAAGGAGGTGTTTAACCCCACTCAAGAACCGCCCGTACTCGGGCACGTTAGTCTGCGCTGACCTGTCCGTCTCGACTTCAATGGCGCGCGCCCACTGCTCGGCCTGGGCACGTGTCTCGGAGGTCCTGGTCTGCAGCGGTTGGCCCTTTTTCCGGACCATTGCCTGCCACTGGTAGGGGTCGCGTTTTCTGAAGGTTGCCATTGCCACACTCCGCGAGTTCGCGAACGAGTGTGACACCGCTGTGACAAATAAACAGTTGGAAACCCGCATATTAGGTGGAAGGGTTTCCAACTGCTTGATTTGATTGGTGGGCGATGCTGGGATCGAACCAGCGACCCCTGCCGTGTGAAGGCAGTGCTCTCCCGCTGAGCTAATCGCCCGTGTACTGGAGAGCAGGATTCTAGGGGTTATGGGCATTGGGGGTCAACGCCCGAATTGTTCTCAGGCTCGCGTTGATGCGGCAGAACCAGTTGTCGTTAACCGCGCTTCCGGCAGCAGCCCGTCGACCACACGGTGGCGACAATCAGAACCAGCGCCACGACGGCACCACCAATGGTAAATGCATCGATAACCATACGGTACTCCTGTTCGCATATAACCGAGTTAGAATATTATGGAGTACTAAGTTAAATTTCAACGGAACTTTCAGGTATGCTTTGTAAGCACCTGTAAAATAGAATTATTTATATGTTAACTGCTGGTTGCGGCGGCGAAAAACCAGGCCTAGGAGGCTGTCGGATTTGGACGCTCTCCCACCGGCGCAGTAGATCAGCCCCAAGTCCGACAGCCTCCTAGATCAGCTTGAGGCGGTGCATGCGGCGCCACAGGGTGCTGCGGTCAATGCCCAGTCTGCGCGCCGCTTCGGCGCGGTTGCCATTGCTGTCTTCCAGCGCGTCAAGAATTTCGCGTTTATGCGGGTCGGATTCCCTTTGTGGTATCCCGGGGCCTGTCTGCTGATGCCGGCTGGGGCCGAGCTTATGGTAGTGGCGTATGTCAAAGGGCAGGGCGCCGGCGGTCACCCGGCCGTTCTTGGCCAGTATCATGCCGTGCTCGACGGCGTTGGTCAGTTCGCGCACGTTGCCCGGCCACGGATAATCCATCATCAGTTGCATCGCTTCTTCGTCGCACTCCAGATTATCGGGATAACCGCGGCTGACCAGCTGGTCACAGATGTGGCGAATGAGCAGCGGGATATCGCCCGGACGGTCGCGCAGGGCCGGAATCTCCACCGGGATGACTGCGAGCCGGTAGTACAGGTCAGCGCGGAAGCTGCCGGCGTCGACCAGCTCGCGCAGGTTCTGGTTCGAGGCGGCGATGATACGCACGTCGACCTTGACGGTCTTATCGGAACCGACCATCTGGAAGGATTGTTCTTCCAGCGCCTTGAGCAGCTTGGGTTGCAGGTGCAGCGGCAGTTCGCTGATTTCGTCCAGGAACAAGGCGCCGCCGTGCGCGAACTGCAGGCGGCCTTCGCGGTCCTGCGTGGCGCCGGTAAAGGCACCTCTGACGTGACCAAACAGTTCGGACTCGAGCAATGCTTCAGGAATCGCTGCGCAGTTGACTTCCACCATCGGCGCGCTGTTGCGCTTGCTCTTATCATGGATCATGCGGGCCAGCAGGCTCTTGCCGGTACCAGATTCGCCCTGCAGGAGCACGGAGGCGCGCGTCGGTGCGATGTGTTCAATCATGGTCGCGATTTCGATCATGCGCGGATCCTGGGTAATCAGCCCCGAGGTCCGGTTGTCATTCAATACCGCCTGCAGGCGGCGTTTGTCGGTAATGTCCGACATGACCATCAGGTGGATAGGGGCGGGTTCGCCGGGAATCGGTACCATGGTGGAATTGACTTCCAGAAACCGGGTCTTGCCGTTACGTGTGATGCGCTGCTCGAAGCGGTGCTGGTCAATCATCCGGCGGCCGGTGATCAGGTCGCTGTTGGCGGGCAGGGTCAGCGACTTGCGCAAGTCAATACCGGTGGCTGCCTGGATTTCGCCGACCGAATCAAACGTAGGGAAGCCCAGCAGCTCGTCAGCAGCCGGGTTGTGAAACAGAATCTTGCCTTTGTAGTCGGTAAGTATTACACCCTCGTGGATGTGGGAAATCACCGCATCCATCAGTGGCGTGAATTGCTCTAGTGCATTCATTAAACCCGCTCCTCCCAACATCGCTCTATGTTTCGGGCCGTGTCCTCACCTGGCTTACCCCCGCGGCCAGGTGACTCAGTACGGGTAACAAAATAATCGTACAGTTCGTAAACAGTTTAGCGCGTTGATGCACGTCAAGCTGCAACGCTTTTGCGTTGCAACGCCGGGAATATGTTGCAGGTGTGTTGCAGCTGTCGATGTGATGAGCGAAGTTCATTGATATCAATAAATAAGGCGATAAACCAAATAAAGCTCATAAAGTCGGACGTTGCAGCTGGACATTCGGCTATTTGTTCATTTTAGCAGCTAAAACAGAAAATTAATATTTTGGTATGAAGCTTGCACCAGACCTAGGGCAAGATATCCTTAAAAAAACAACGTCAACATGGGATTTTGCAAGGCAAAAATAATGTTTCAGTGTCTGAGGAGACAACCGTGGCGTCACTAGGTCAACAACCGGTCACGCGGCCGCGCGCTAGCGTGCGAGGCCGCGATTTTGTGCGCGTGCACACGCGCCACCCGCAGCTGGCGACAGTCGTTTCCGCCGCGATGCTTGCGTTCACACTGGGTCTGACATCACTGGACCTTGCAGCGCAGGACAGCGCCGGCGGTGAGCAGATCGTCACCGTTCAGGCCAGCAGTACCGCGAGCGCGGTCACCCTGGGCGGTACCGTGGTGGCCTTCAAGGAGGTGACGCTCACGGCACAGATTCCCGGACGCGTTGACCTGATTGCCGGTACCGAAGGCGACAAGTTCAAAAAAGACGCCATCCTCGTTGCCATCGACGACGCGCAGCTGCTGGCCAAGCGCCGCGAGGTGCAGTCACAGATCGCCGCGGCCCAGGCGCAGATTGCCAACGCCCAGGTCCAATATAACCGCGAAATCTGGTCGCCGCAGGACCGCAGCATTTCCCAGTCGGGCGGTATGGGCATACCCAACATGTTCGACCAGATGTTTACCCAGCCGTTCAGCCAGAGCTTTATGCCCGGCCGACAAGGCGGCGACCGCTGGGTTGACGAGCGCGCCAATCTGTACAGCCGCGGCACGCTGCTGACCCAGGCCCAGTCTCAGCTTGCGGCGGCGCAGTCGCAGCTGCAGCAGATCGATGCGCAGCTGCGCGATACGCGTTCCTTTGCCCCTTTCGACGGTGTCATCATTAAGAAAATGGTCGAAGTGGGTGACACGGTGCAGCCCGGCCAGCCGCTGGTCGAATATGCCGACCTGACCTACCTTCAGGTACAGGTCGACGTTCCGGTGACCTTCATGGGCGGGCTCAGAAAGGGCATGCTGATTCCGGTCAAGATCGACGTCGGCAACGTGCGCGTCGATGGGCGCGTCGCCCAGATCTTCCCCACGGCAGACCCCGTCCGCCACACCGTGACCGTGAAGTTCGACCTGCCCGTTGGCGTGCCGGGCGGTCCGGGCATGTACGCCGAGGTGATGGTGCCGGATCAGGCATCCAGCCTGCAGAACGTGCCGGTAATTCCGGATACGGCGGTCCTGTGGCGGGGCAGTCTGCCGGCGGTGTATGTCGCGACGCCGGACAACCGCAAGGAGCTGCGCCTGATCCGCGTGGGTGACTACGTCAGCGGTCACATGATTGCCGTGCTTTCCGGACTCAAGGTCGGTGAACGCATCTACGCAACGCCACCGGCGGGGGCCTCGTCTGACTGGGGGCATAGCCCTGCGCATACCGATTAAACCGTTGACTAACTCGGTGCATAGCCAATGACGGATAACGACGCAGACAAGCAGGGCCCGCCGGAACAGAATCTCGACGAGCTGGAGATCATGGATCGCCGCGAGGCCGAGAACTCGGGGCTGGGCATCGCCGGTCGCATTGCCAACAACTTTATCGACTCACCGATTACCCCGCTGGTCATGCTGGCAGCGCTGTTTGTCGGTTTGTTGGGCCTGATGTTCACGCCACGGCAGGAAGACCCGGAGATCTCGGTGCCGATGGTGGATGTGTTCGTTCAGTACCCGGGGGCGTCGGCCGAACAGGTGGCCAGCCTGGTGACCGAACCGCTGGAACGCATCATGAGCGAGATTCCGGGCAACCGGCACGTGTACTCGATCACCCAGCGCGGCCAGGCGATCGTGATCGTCCGTTTCAAGGTCGGCGAGCTGCTGGGACCCTCGATTGTCAAGGTGCACGACAAGCTGCAGTCCAACCTGGACAAGATACCGCCGGGTGTGTCCATGCCGCTGGTCAAACCCAAGGGCGTCAATGACGTTCCGGTGGTGACGGTCACCCTGTCATCCGATTCGGTTGACGACGCGGCGCTGCGCACACTGGGCGTCGACGTACTGCAAAGCTTGCGCGAGGTGCCGGATTCCGGCCAGGGGTTCGTGGTCGGTGGACGTGCCGAACAGGTGCGCGTCGAGGTCAACCCGGAACGGCTGGCGGGATTCGACCTGACGCTGGACCAGCTATCACAGACCATCAACGCCGCCAACCAGAAGATGCAGGCTGGCTCGTCCGAATCCGGTGACACGTCGTTTTCGGTATATACGGGCGCTTTCCTGCGCACGGCCGATGAAATCGGCCGCCTGGTGCTGGCAACGCGGGGCGGTATTCCCATCTACGTGCGCGACGTGGCCAGCGTGACACACGGGCCCGAAGACCCGCAGCATATCGTCAGCTATTTCACCGGGCAGGCGGCCGGCGAAGACGAGCCGGTGGCTGACGGTGAGGCCGCGGTGACCATTGCACTGGCGAAAAAGGAAGGCACCAACGGCGTAACGGTGGCGAACGAAATCCTCGACAAGCTGAAAACGCTGCGTGGCACGCTGATTCCGGGCAACGTGCGCGTGACTATTACCCGTGACTATGGCAAGACCGCCAACGACAAGGTCAACGACCTGCTGATGGCTTTGTTCGAGGCCGCCGGTGCGGTGGCGGTCCTGTGCCTCATCGGTCTGGGTTTCCGCTCGGCTTTCGTGGTTATCACCGTTATCCCCATCGTCATCCTGGTCACGGTATGGGCGGCCTGGGCGCTGAATTACAGTATCAACCGTGTCAGCCTGTTCGCCCTGATCTTCTCCATCGGCATCCTGGTCGACGACGCCACGGTGGTGGTGGAAAATATCTTCCGCCGCTGGATGGTCGCGGGCCGTACCACCGTGGGTATTGCCGTCGATGCCGTACGCGAGGTCGGTAACCCGACCATACTGGCTACCCTGACCATTATCTCCGCGCTGCTGCCCATGGGTTGGGTGAGCGGGCTGATGGGACCCTACATGCGGCCGATCCCGATTCTGGGTTCGTCTGCCATGTTCTTCTCGCTGGTAGCCGCGTTTATCTTCACGCCCTGGTTCGCGGTGCGCGTGCGTCCCGCGAGCTTCAAGGCGTTTCGCAAGGCGGAAGCCCGCGAAAAACGCACCCATCAGATCATCGGCAAGTTTTACGAGCCGATTATCTGGCCCCTGATCAACCACCGCTCCCTGGGCATCATTTTCCTGGTCACTGTAATCGCGCTCACCGCGGCCGTCTGCACGCTGTTCTACTTCAAGCTGGTCCCAGTAAAAATGCTGCCGTTCGACAACAAGCCGGAATTCAACGTGGTGGTCAACATGCCGGAGGGCACTGCCTTGCCGGTGACCGCCAACGTCGTCCGACAGCTGGCGGAAAGAGTCCGCGCGGAGATTCCGGAAGTGACCGCCATGCAGACCTACGTCGGTACGGCCTCGCCGTTCAACTTCAACGGCCTGGTGCGCCACTACTACCTGCGCCAGCTGCCGTGGCAGGGCGACATCCAGGTCATGCTGCTGGACAAGTACGACCGTGAACGCACCAGTCACCAGCTGTCGGTGGTAGCCCGCGATGTCTTGACGCCGCTGGCGGAAAAACTGGGTGCGCGCAGCATCCAGGTTGTTGAAATGCCGCCGGGACCGCCGGTCTTGCAGACAGTGGTTGCCGAGGTGCACGGCCCGAACGCCGAGACCCGCCGTCAGGTGGCGCGTGACATGGAGAAGATGTTCAAGCAGGTGGATGGCCTGGTGGACGTCGACACCTATATGGCTGATCCCTATACCTACTGGCAGTTCGAGGTCGATCGCGAGAAGGCCACGCGCGTGGGCGTGTCGGTTGACAGCATCAACCGTAACCTGGCCATGGTGATGGGCGGGTACAAACTGGGTGACGTCAAACGCGGTGCGCCACTGGAGCCGACCTACATCGTCATGCAGGCGCCACTCGCGCTGCGTTCGCAGGTGTCGAGGCTGTCCAATCTGCCCATCCCGACTGCCAACGGCGGGACCATACCGCTTGGTGAACTGGGCACCTTCGTCAAGCGTCCCGAAGACCCGTACATCTTTCACAAGGATCTGCGGGCCATCGAGTACGTGACCGGTGAGATGACCGGCCGCCTGGGTGCACCGATCTACGGCATGCTGGGTGTTGAGGACCTGGTGAACCAGTACACCACACCCGACGGCGTCATCATGGCAGGCATGCCGATGAACCTGATCGGTCCGCCCGCCAACGACCTGGTATCCGACTACGAGTGGACCGGCGAGTGGACCGTGACCTATGAAACCTTCCGCGATATGGGCCTGGCATTCATGGCAGCCATGGTATTGATCTATGGGCTGATCGTGGTCGAATTCCGCGATTACGCTCTGGCGGGGCTGATTATGGCGCCGATTCCCCTTACTTTGATCGGGATCATTCCCGGACACTGGGTGATGGGCACAGAATTTACTGCAACGTCCATGATCGGAATGATTGCACTGGGTGGCATTATCGTGCGCGTATCCATACTGCTGGTCGAGTTTGTCAAGATCGAGGTAGAGAAAGGTACAGACATCCGTCACGCGGCAGTCAATGCCGCCAAGACGCGCTTGCGCCCGATTCTGATCACATCACTGACCACCATGGTCGGCGCTGGCGCGATCCTGACGGACCCGATATTTAACGGTATGGCAGTGTCCATTCTGTTTGGCATGACTGCCGCTACGGTGTTTACCATGATCGTCATACCGCTCGGGTGCATCAGTGCCGAGAAACGCTTCCGGGTCCCTGTGTATGCGGCCGTGGAAGAGCCGACAAGCAAGGAAGAAGAAAAAGTCGGTGCACCTGACGTCTGACCGGGCGAGGGAGATTGGGAAGTTGTAATACGAGTAATGTCGCACTGCCAGCTTATCAGGAAAGCGGTCGGTGGTGGACGGAAACAGGCGCTCAGCGCGGAGGAGATAAAGTGACTATTAATTCGAAATATGAAAAGGTGCCTGGCTGGCAGCAGTTGTTACTGGCAGTCTCGGTTTCCGGCTTACTGCTTGTCCCGGGCGCGCAGGCCGAAGAGGCAACCGCGGATACGGCAGCGGCATCCCCGGAAGCCGCGTCGAATCCCAACGCCGGCGCGGGTGCAGTACCGCCGCCACCGGGCCCGTTCGAACCGGCGCCGCCGCGTTTTCGGCCGGATCCCGGGCTTGAGGGGGCTGCAGGCGGCATGCCGCCCGGTATGCCGGGCGATTTCTCGGCGAAGCCCGGCGGCGGTGGTGCTCTGACTCGCGAGGAGTTCATGAGCCAGCAGGAAGAGCACCGCAAGCAACTGGAGCAGTACTACCAGGCGCGTCAGGCGGAATTGCAGAAGCGTGTAGATGACATGCAGAAGCGTATGGATGAAATGAAGGCGCAAAGCGAGGCTGAACGCCAGCCGCCGGTAGCCGCGGCGCCGGCAGCGCCAGCGCCACCGCCAATGCAGGCGCCGCCAGACATGCAGCAGGAATGGCAGCAGCAGAAAGCCGAGCAGGCGAGACGCTGGGAAGAGCAGAAAGCCGAACAGGCCAAGCGCTGGGAAGAGCAGAAGACGGCGCGTGAGGAGCGCAGGCAGCAGCTGCAGGCTGAGCAGAATCAGCGCATCCAACAGATGGAAAGCGAGCACCAACAGCTGATGCCGGCGACACCACAGTACCGGCCGGTTGGCGAACCACCTGCGCCGCCTGCGCCCGCGCAGGCGGCGGCGCCTGCCGAACAGACGGCGCAGCAACCCGCGGCTCGGCCGGTGCCGGCCTACGGTTATGGTTATCCACCGCCGCCGGGGTACGGCTACGCTTATCCGCCGCGACCGTATGGCTATGGCGCGCCCGGCTGGACCTATCCGCAGTATCAGTACCCGGCGCCGGCCGCAGATACTGCGAAGCATCAGGTCCAATGAAACTGGCTTGCGGCACCCTGTATGACGACTCAGGGCACACAGGCGACCGGTACACCGCAGGGCGGATTTTGGAAAATCCGTCATGCGGTGATCGGGCTGGGTGTCCTGGTGTTGCTCGTGATGCTGCTGGTGCGTGGCTGTGGTGACGATGAATCTGACCAGCGGTCCCAGCGCGACGAAAACATGCCGCGCCAGGCTATCGCGGTGCAGATCCCAGCCTCGCAGTGGCCGTCGACACAACAGGCGCCCGTGCAAACGCCTGCGCCACAGCAGCCTGGTTACGGCTATGTGCCGCAGCAGGCACCGCCCGCGCAGCAGCCTGGATACGGATATGTGCCGCAGCAAGCGCCCGCGCAGCAGCCTGGATACGGCTATGTGCCGCAGCAGGCGCCCGCGCGGCAGCCTGGATACGGGTATGTGCCGCAGCAGGCGCCTGCTCAGCAGCCCGGTTACGGTTACCTGCCGCAACAACCCGTCCAGCCGCAGCCGCAGGCTCCCGGCGGCGATGGCAGTAACCCGTGGGCAGTGCAGAGCCAGCCCTACAGCTATGGTCAATCGGGTTATCAGCAGTGGGGACAGCAGCAGCCGCAACCTCCACAGCCACAGCAACAGTACTACGCGCCGCCGCCGGTGGGTTCGCGCTACCGGCCCCTGGAGTCAGAAAGCGTCCAGCAGGCACCGCAGCCTCAGGCGGCGCCACCCGTATCGGGCTACAACCCGGCGGCTCCGTATGATCGCCTGTCGGGCAGCAGCTTCGGCACACCCGCTTACCCTTATGGCGGTGGTTACGGTGGCGCGTACGGTGGCGCTTATCCGGGCTATTACGGGTCTGGTGTTTACGGTGTGCCGGGCGGTATCTATTCACCGGGCTGGGGCGGCGTTCCCGGTCTTGGCTGGCCGGGTGTCTGGTAGTGGGTGGTTGTATGTGTGCGAATGACCTGACAGAAATCCGTTCCGTTGATCAGATCTGCTTACGAAGAACGTTGTTCCCCTCGTTTTTCGTAGCGACGGCAAACCAAAAGGGGAACAACCGGTGGTACGGATGGTCCGTGCCATGTTTTTCAGTTCAAATCGGAGGTAACCGAGATGATAAGCGTTAAAAAGACTGTTCTTGCAGCAATGCTGGCAGGTGCGACCGCTCTGCCCATGACGTCCGCCCATGCGTGGGGCGGCCCCTGGGGTGGTGGTGGTCCATGGAGCAACGGCTGGGGTAACGACGGCTGGGGTGACGGCATGGGCGACATGTTCGGCGACGGCGACTTCAACATGAACTTCAGTGGTCGCGGTTCCGGTCGTGGTTATGGTCGTGGTTATGGTCGTGGTTATGGCTATGGTCGTGATTATGGCTACGGGGGCTACGGTCCTTATGGCTATGGCGGTTATCCCGGCTATGGTGGCTGGGGTGGTGGTCCCTGGGGTGGTGGTTATCCGGGCTATGGTGGCTATGGTGGCTCTCCCTATGGCGGCGGCGTCCCTTATGGCGGCGTCCCGTATGCTGCACCAGTGGCTCCGGCGGCCCCCGCTGCTCCTGCGAGCAAGTAAAGGCTGGAAGGGTACGGACCTGCACGCAAGTGCGGGTCCGTAAACCCGACAAAGTTAACGGTGTGTGAGGAGACAGGCTCATGAAGTGGGCCGCAGGGGTTGTTTTGTCCGCAGTCCTGGGGGTATTCGGTGTTGCCCCGGTTCAGGCCCAGTCGAATGTGCAGTTCTCCGGAGTGGCGATACAGTCGACGCCGGATGGCGAGTCGAGACAGTCAAAGCTGTACGTGGGGGACAACCAGGTGCGCCTGGAACACGGCGACGACGGGCAGGAGATGGTCGAGATTTACGACATGAAAAACCACCGGGTGCTGCTCCTCTCGCCCCAACAAAAGATCTATATGCAGCGCGATATGCCGCAAGCGCCGGGGCGCAACCCGATGTTGCCGCCCAAGGACACTAATCCTTGCACGGGCCTGCCCGACGCGCACTGCAAGAAACTCGGCGCCGAAACCCTGAACGGCAGACCGGTGATCAAGTGGGAAGTTACGTTTGAAAATCAGGGCAAACAGTTACGCAGCCTGCACTGGATCGATGACAAACGCCATATGTCGCTGCGCGATGTGTGGCCCGATGGCTCCGTCACTGAATCGATACTGCAGGACAAGGAGTCACTCGATGGTCGCGTTACCGAGCGCTGGCAGAGAACCACAACCGGGTCAGACGGAAAGAAGGAAACCACAACGCAGTGGTATGACCCGCAATTGCAGATTGCTATTCGTGAAGAACTGCCCGGGGGGTCCTTCCGTGAAATAGCTGATATTCGTGTGGCGCCGCAAGCGCCGGAGCTGTTCCAGGTGCCCGCGGGTTACCGGAGTGTGGGAGGCGAAAAACCGGCAGCAGAGCAGCGGCCGGCGACGCAGCCGGACGGTGGGCAACAGACCAGGTAAACCGACAATGAAAGTGGTGCAAAAAATATTGAGTCACGGCCTGTTGATCGCCTTTATGGTGGCGGCGTTCTTTATTGTCACCAACCGCGCGGAACTGTTTCCGCAGTGGTTCGCGAAGTTGCAGGCCTCGTCCAGCAAGGCTTTCAGTGAACAGCCCGCTGCACCGGCCGTGCCGCCGGCGCGCACCGTGACGCGGCCGTTGCCGGAAAAGACGGTGATCAAGAGGGAGGGCGCAGCCATTGAGCACGCCGCGCCCCCCGGCGATGAGTCGGGCAGCGGCGAAACCGCGTCGCCCCTTGTGACAGCGCCGGGCGCAGAGCTGCACCCTGATGAGTCCACGGCACCTGCGCCCGCTGCCGAGACGGCTGCGCCTGCCGTCGAAGCGCCGGCCCCCGCGGAGACGCTGCCGCCCACTGCCGAGCCGGCTGGACCCGCTGCCGCGACGCCGACGCCCGCGGAGACGTTAGCGCCCAATGCTGCCGAGCCAGCTGCGCCTGTGACTGCTGCGCCAGTGCCTGCAGAGACACCGCCCGCGTCAGAGGCCGTGGATGAAACCGGCGAAGCCGGTGGCCTCACGGCGTGGCAACACCCCGGGGCCGGCGCGGGCTCTGAGCCGTCGAGATACCGCCCGCTGGCCAGCCCTAACCCGGCAGACGTTGAACAGCCCGCGGGCGTCGATACCCCGGCTCAGGTTGCAGCGGAGCCTGCCGTGGAACCCGCCGCGGGCACGGCAACACCGGAAAGCATCGCAATACCCGAGCCGTCGTCCGCGGCCGCTTCGACACAGCCGGCACAGACGGCGGTCACCGGCACGACGGTTGGACCGCAGATCACCGCCAGCGACGCGCAACTCGAACAGGAGTTGAAAGAGGTTCGTGGTCTGTACTGGCGCCGTGACCTAAGTGGTGCAGCAGCAGGTTATCAGTCGATCAGCAAGGCGTACCCGGACAATGCCGACGTCTGGGGCGAGATGGGCAACTTCTATTACTCCCTGCGGCAGACAGGTGCAGCCACAGCTGCCTATTCCCGGGCCATAGAGCTGCTGATGCAGCAGGGCGACGAGTCGCGCGCGCGCCAACTGCTCGACGTGCTTTATCGGCTGGATGCGTCTGCAGCACGTAAGCTGGAGATGAGATTGCAGCACACGGGCGGCTGAGAACACCCGTAACCCAAGCTTTTCGGAGTGGTACGGAATGTCGGAAGACAATACCACGAAGTCGCAGCCCACACAGCGGGGAAGTGATGACGTAGTCGAAGAAGTCGCGCTCGAGGCGGAACACCGGGTCGCGACCGATATGGCCATGTACATGAGCCAGTTTGCGCGCAGCTTCGAGGCCAGTTCGCGCCGCTGGGAACTGGTGGTCTACCCGTCGATGCTGGCGTTTATCATTCTCGCGGCATACGGGTTTTTTCTGATATACAAGCTGACCAACGATATCGGCAAGATTACCTTACAGATGGCGGATATACAGGTCAGTATGGTGAATATCAACAAGAACTTTTCGTCCACGACCAACAACATGAACACCGTCGCCAACAACATGGTGAGGATGACCGGGTACGTGGAGCAGATGAGTAAAGACGTAAAGGAACAGAATGCCGCCATGGGTGCCATCGTTATCAGCATGAAAGAGATGAATCAATCGATGGACTCCATGTCGTACACCATCTATAACATGAGCTATGACACGCGGAACATGGGCAGAAATATGGAAAACGTTTCCGGCCCCATGCGATTCATGAACAACTTCGTGCCGTGGTGAATGAGCTGTATAAGGAACGCCATTATGCCTAGACCGGACAAGACGATTAGAAAGCGGCTCAAGAGTCTCGAGCTGCACCTGCAGGAAGAGAACCCGATTCTGGTGTCTACTGTGGACGGCTTTCGCCAGCTGTCGCGTATTGGTTATGCCATGGGCCTGCTGAATACCGACGAGTCCTACGCCACCCACATTCCCTGGTGGCCGCTGGTATCGGTGCTGGGCACCTTTTCCGCGGGCAAGTCGACCTTTATCAACCACTATCTATCCTATCCCTTGCAGGATACCGGCAACCAGGCGGTCGACGACAAGTTCACCGTCGTCTGTTACAGCAACGACAAGGAAGTGCGCACCCTGCCCGGGCTGGCGCTGGACGCCGATCCGCGATTTCCGTTTTATCAGACCAGCGAAGAACTGGACAAAGTCGAGTCGGGGCAGGGCCGGCGTATCGATGCCTACCTGGCGCTGAAGACCTGCAACAGCGACAACCTCAAGGGCCGCATCCTCATCGACTCTCCCGGTTTCGATGCCGACGAACAGCGCTCGGCTACGTTACGCCTGACCAATCACATCATCGACCTGTCTGACCTGGTGCTGGTGTTCTTCGACGCCCGTCACCCGGAGCCGGGTGCGATGAGTGACACGCTGGCGCACCTGGTGGGTGCCACCAAGGATCGCGCCGACAGCAGTAAGTTCCTGTACGTCCTCAATCAGATCGATACCACCGCGCGTGAAGACAACCCCGAGGAAGTGGTCGGCGCCTGGCAACGTGCCCTGGCGCGCGAAGGGTTGACGGCGGGGCGCTTCTACTGCATCTATGATCCGGAAGCGGCGGTGCCGATCGAGAACGAGGCTTTGCGCCGGCGCTTCGAGTGGAAGCGGGATCAGGATCTGAGCGAGATTCTCAACCGTATCCAACAGGTCAGCGTCGAACGCGCCTACCGTATCGTCGGTGCGCTGGAAAAGCACGCCCAGGAGATCGAAGACTACTATGTGCCGCAGATACGCGAACTGATCGCGCGCTGGCGTCGTCAGGTGCTGATCTGGGATACCAGCTGGTTGACTCTGGTTGCCCTCCTGGTGGTCAGCAGCCGTTTTCTGCCGCCAAACATGACCGCCAGTATGGACAGTGCCGTGCAGCGGGTGCTTGCCAATCCGTCATACGCGGTTGGCGTGGCCGCGGTGCTGGCAGCGCTGCTGTTGTACCTGCATTTCCAGGTGCGCCGCTGGGCGGCCGACAAGGTCAAGCGCGAGATTGCCCTGCAGTACGTTGGCGAGGAAGCCGAGCGCCTGACACGCGCATTCGAGCGTAATGTGCGTATCTGGCGCAGCATTTTCGAGCCCGATCCGGTGGGCTGGACCGGCCGCAGCCGCCGCTCGTTGCGGAATATTATCAGTAGCGCCAACCGCCTGGTGCAGACACTCAACGACCGGTTTACAGATCCCTCCGGCAAGCGGCCGAGCGTAGAAGAACCGCGCCAGGAAGAGCAGCCCCGCGTTGTCAGCGGCGAAGTAATTCCGCGCGAGGAACCCGCCTGAGGTGCGACGGTGCGCAACTGGCTGCGAGAGGTCCTGCTCGGTTGTGTCCTGGTCGCGGTCACGCTGACACCGCTCACGGCCTCTGCCTGGCTCCCGGATGTGGGGCAGGTGCCGGTGCGACGCACACTGCCCGACGCCATCGACCTGATGGAGTCCGCACTCTACTGGATGCAGGACATGAGCGGGGTCGACGACCCGCGCGACCCGGCGTCGATCGTCAACCTCATGGAAGAGCAGGCGGCGCGGTATTTCGACTTCGCCTATATGGCGTATCTGATCGCCGGTCCGCGCTACGCGCGGATGGACGTGCTCGAACGCAGCCATTTCCAGAACCGTGTCCGCGACCGGCTGTTTTCGCTGCTGGCCCACCAGATGGGTATGTATGACGTGCGCATGCCGCTTTTCCGGCCGCTGACGCCGGTACGTACCAGTGTGGGCACCTGGCGGGCCGGCGGAGTGTTTTACCATCCGGACGGCCCGACGATCCGCCTGACGTTTGACTTCTATCTTACGCCGCGTGGCTGGCGCATTTACGACGTCACCAGCAACGGCATGAGCGCGGTTACCGCACTGCGCAATCGCTATTTCAGCAACCCGCTTCTCGATCGCTGACCCGCATAGGCAGCCGCCCCGGTTCCGGCTACAATGCGCGCTTTGCGGCGCGCCCGATCACAGGTTGTCATGAAAGTACGCACCCGTTTCGCCCCCAGTCCGACCGGTTATCTGCACATCGGCGGCGCCCGCACGGCGTTGTTTTCCTGGCTGTTTGCCCGCAAGCACGGCGGCCAGTTCGTTCTGCGGATCGAGGACACCGACCTGGAGCGGTCCACCGCCGAATCGGTCAACGCCATTCTCGAAGGCATGACCTGGCTGAGCCTGGAGTATGACGAGGGTCCGTTCTACCAGACCAGCCGTTTCGAGCGCTACGCGCAGGTGATCCAGCAACTGCTGGACAGCGGCCACGCCTACAGGTGTTACTGCTCCAGAGAGCGCCTGGAAAAACTGCGCGAAAAGCAGATGGCCGCAAAGCTGAAGCCGCGCTATGACGGGCACTGCCGCCACGGTGCCACACCGCCGGAAGACGACGCGCCGTTCGTGATCCGCTTCAACAACCCCGAAAGCGGTGAAGTGGCCTTTGACGACCTGGTGCGCGGGCGTATCAGTTTCGATAACGCCGAGCTGGACGACCTGGTCATCGCCCGCAGCGACGGTTCACCGACCTATAACCTGACCGTGGTGGTCGACGACAGTGACATGGATATCACCCACGTCATTCGCGGCGACGACCACATCAACAATACCCCTCGCCAGATCAACATCCTCAAGGCGCTGGGTCTCGAAGTACCCGCGTATGCACACACACCGATGATTCTCGGCGGTGATGGCAAGCGCCTGTCCAAACGTCACGGCGCCATGAGCGTCGTCCAGTATCGCGAGGACGGCTATCTGCCCGAAGCCCTGCTGAATTACCTGGTTCGCCTCGGCTGGTCGCATGGTGACCAGGAGCTGTTTTCCGTCGATGAAATGATCGAGCTGTTCGATATCGTCGACGTCAACCGGGCCGCCTCGGTGTTCAACACGGACAAGCTGCGTTGGCTCAACCAGCAGCACATCATCAGGACCGACCCGATGCACATCGCCCGGTATCTGACTCACCATCTCGGTCTGCGCGGTATCGACCCTACCGAAGGGCCGGACCTGCTGGAGGTGGTCAAGGCGCAGCACGAGCGTGCCACCACCCTGGTGGAGATGGCGGAGATCAGCGAGTGCTTCTACCGTGACTTCGAGTCTTTCGATGAGCAGGCGGCCAAAAAGCACCTGCGTCCCGTGGCGCGCGAACCGCTGGAAAAGGTCAAGCAGGGACTGGCGGCGCTGGATAGCTGGACAGCGGAGACCGTTTATACGGTGGTCAAGGCGGTCGCCGCGGAACTCGAGCTGAACCTGGGCAAGGTCGCGCAGCCCGTGCGCGTGGCCATCGTCGGCCGCGCCGCCTCGCCGAGTATCGACGTGACGCTGTATCTGGTCGGGCGCGAGGCCAGCCTGCGACGGATCGACAAGGCGCTCGACTATATAGCGCACCGCGCCGCACAGGATTAAGCGATGAGTGACCAGCAAACCGTGCCAGCTTCCAATTTCATCCGCGACATCATTGACGCCGACCTAGCCGCGGGCAGGCACGACGGACGCGTGGCAACCCGCTTTCCGCCGGAACCCAACGGTTACCTGCACATCGGCCACGCCAAGTCGATCTGCCTGAATTTCGGTATCGCCAACGATAATAAGGGTACCTGCAACCTGCGTTTCGACGATACCAACCCGCACAAGGAGAACCTGGAGTTCGTCGAGGCGATCCAGCGGGATGTGCACTGGCTGGGTTACGATTGGGGTGACCGCCTGTTTTACGCTTCGGACTATTTCGAACAGCTGTACGACTTCGCCGTGCAGCTGATCAAAAAGGGCAAGGCCTATGTTTGCGACCTCAGTGCCGAGGACATACGCGCCTACCGGGGTACGCTGCGAGAACCGGGCAGGGAGAGTCCCTACCGTGATCGCTCTGTTGAAGAGAACCTGGATCTGTTTGCGCGCATGCGCGCGGGAGACTTCGAGGACGGCTCACACATTCTACGCGCCAAAATCGACATGGCGTCGCCGAACATGAACATGCGCGACCCGACGATCTACCGCATACGCCACGGCGTGATCCACCACCAGACCGGCGAGGCCTGGTGTATCTACCCGATGTATGATTTTACCCATTGCCTGTCGGATTCCATCGAAGGCATTACGCATTCGCTGTGCACCCTGGAGTTCGAAGACCACCGCGCCCTGTACGACTGGTTTTTGGATAACCTCGACGTGCCGTGCCACCCGCAGCAGATCGAGTTCTCCCGGCTGGAACTGCAATTTACCGTTACCAGCAAGCGCAAGCTGACGCAGCTGGTCGACGAGGGCTACGTCGAAGACTGGGACGATCCGCGCATGCCGACCATCGCCGGGATGCGGCGACGGGGCTATACGCCGGCGGCGATCCGCGCCTTCTGCGGCCGTGTCGGGGTCACCAAGTCGGTCAACAACATTGAGATGGGCGTGCTGGAAGACTGCGTACGCGAGGATCTGAACCACCATGCGCCGCGGCGTCTGGCCGTGCTGCATCCCCTGAAAGTGGTGATCACCAATTTCCCCGAGGGCGTGACCGAAGAACTGCAGGCTGCCAACCATCCGCAGAACGAGTCCCTGGGCACGCGCGGCGTGCCGTTCACGCGCGAACTCTATATCGACCGGGAGGACTTTCGCGAGCAGGCACCCAATAAGTTCAAACGTCTGGTGAGCGGCGGCGAGGTGCGCCTGCGCAACGCCTATGTGATTCGCTGTGATGAGGCTATAAAGGACACCAGCGGTGAGGTCATCGAGCTGCACTGCACCTATGACCCCGACACCCTGGTGAACAACCCGGAGGGCCGCAAGGTCCGCGGCGTGATCCACTGGGTATCGGCGCGGCTGGTCATACAGGCCGAGGTCCGGCTGTACGACCGCCTGTTCACCCACCCGAGCCCCGACAAGGGCGAGGAGGGCGCGGATTACACCGATTACATCAACCCCGAGTCCCTGCGCACCCTGACGCACTGTTACCTCGAACCGAGCCTGGGCGAGGCCGAGGCCGGGCAGCAGTTCCAGTTCGAGCGCGAGGGTTACTTCTGCGTCGACCCCGATCACAGCCACGAGCGGCCGATCTTCAACCGCACCGTGACCCTGCGCGACACCTGGGCCAAGCTGAAAAAGCAAAACAATTGATAAATGATGCGATTAGCGTGGATCCGCTGGCGTCAATATTGACAGTGGGCGGCCAGTCACGTAAAGTTCGCGCCTTCGCTTTTGGGGCTATAGCTCAGCTGGGAGAGCGCTTGCATGGCATGCAAGAGGTCGGCGGTTCGATCCCGCCTAGCTCCACCAATCGGCAGGCGCAGGCCTGCAGAAGTCGGGTGAATCGAAATTGGGCCGCCTGGGCTGTTACACGGTCTATCTGGGGATCGTGCTCGTCACGGTGGGTTTGACCGGCGGGTTTCCTGCCCTGTTTCGCGACACTGACAGCCTGGCGGTGAATATACTGGTCCTCGTACCAGTCGGTTTTGCTGTCTTGCTAACCGGGACCGTCATTTCCCAGCCAATGACACCACCGGACAAACACTGAGTTTTGTCCCCATCGTCTAGAGGCCTAGGACATCGCCCTTTCACGGCGACGACAGGGGTTCGACTCCCCTTGGGGACGCCATTCCTATATGGTTCGGGTCGAGCAGCGCCCCGAGCTTCGTTTGGCCGGTTATGCGGTAGTGCCCGTCCACTGGCTCAAGCACCATGGGCTCGGCCAGCAGTTTGCGCAGGGCTTGGCGGGCAACGGGTACGTCGGCCCGTACCAGCTCCGCAAAACGGCCTAGGCGCTCGCTCAGGGCTTTGTGCAGGCGCTTGGTGTCCAACTGGGTTGGTGCCTGTGCCAGCTGGGTCTCGGCCAGCTCCTGTTCTAGGGCCTGTATGCGCTGCTCCCTGGCGGTAATCTCAGCCAGCACGCTGCTGGGTGCCTTGCCGCTGGCGATCAGCGCCATAAAGCGGTCCAGCTCGGCCTGTAGCTTTTTCAGTTCCTTCGCGATCTGCTGCGGGCGGCGCGGTTGTCCGCCTGGCGTTCCTTTATCAGTTCGATGGCGCGGGTCAAGGTGCGGGTAATCACTTCGCTGTCCAGTGGTGGGTCCCGAAAATAGGAGCCTGTTGGTTCTGTTGCATTTTTCTGGATGATGGTTGATCCTTGGATCCATGATACAGCTGATCCAGTTCCTGCTGACGTTGCTGACTACATCTGTCCGATCGCGGCTGTCTTTACAGGCGCAGAATGCGGCGCTGCGGAATCAGTTGTATCTGTATAGAAGATCAGGACAAAGACCAAGTATCAGGCCTGCTGACCGGCTGCTCTGGTGCTTCATGGCGAAATTTTGGGCGGGCTGGCGCGCAGCCCTGTACTTTGTTCAGCCCAGGACCGTAACGATCTGGCAGAAAAAGCGATTCCGTGGCTACTGGCGCGCACTGAGTCAGTCGACCAAAACAGGCCGACCTCGAATTTCGCCAGAGCTCAGAAAGCTTATTGGGCGAATGTGGGAAGCCAACCCGACGTGGGGCGCGCCGAAGATTGTCGCTGAGCTCGCGATGCTTGGAATCGACGTTGCCAAGTCAACGGTAGAAAAGTATAAGCCTAAGCGGACCGGGCCCCCATCACCTACGTGGAGAACATTCCTGGACCAGCACGTTCGAGATCTCGTATCGATCGACTTTTTCATCGTCCCGACGGCTACGTTTCGGGTGTGGGTCCCGAAAATAGGAGCCTGTTGGTTCTGTTGCATTTTTCTGGATGATGGTTGATCCTTGGATCCATGATACAGCTGATCCACTTCCTGCTGACGTTGCTGACTACATCTGTCCGATCGCGGCTGTCTTTACAGACGGAGAATGCGGCGCTGCGGAATCAGTTGTATCTGTATAGAAGATCAGGACAAAAACCAAGTATCAGGCCTGTTGACCGGCTGCTCTGGTGCTTCATGGCGAAATTTTGGGCGGGCTGGCGCGCAGCCCTGTACTTTGTTCAGCCCAGGACCGTAACAACCTGGCAGAAAAAGCGATTCCGTGACTACTGGCGCGCACTCAGTCAGTCGACCAAAACAGGCCGACCTCGGATTTCGCCAGAGCTCAGAAAGCTTATTGGGCGAATGTGGGAAGCCAACCCGACGTGGGGCGCGCCGAAGATTGTCGCTGAGCTCGCGATGCTTGGAATCGACGTTGCCAAGTCAACGGTAGAAAAGTATAAGCCTAAGCGGACCGGGCCCCCATCACCTACGTGGAGAACATTCCTGGACCAGCACGTTCGAGATCTCGTATCGATCGACTTTTTCATCGTCCCGACGGCTACGTTTCGGGTGTTGTTCGTCTTCATCGTGCTGGCCCACGACCGGCGGAGAATTGTTCACTTCAACGTGACCGAACATCCAACGGCGCGGTGGACGGCGCAACAGATTGTCGAAGCGTTTCCGTTTGATACTGCTCCAAGTTATCTGATTCGAGACGGCGACGGCATATACGGCGACTGCGTTACGCGGAGGATTGAAAGCCTGGGTATCGACGAGGTCATCACGGCACCTGCGTCGCCATGGCAAAACGCCTATGTGGAACGAATGATCGGGACGTTACGCCGAGAACTTTTCGACCATGTCATCGTGTTCAACGAGCGGCATCTCAAGCGACTTATGTCGTCGTATTTGGATTACTACCATCCGTGGCGTACACACCAGTCCGTGAACAGCGATGCGCCGGACGGTCGTCCAGTACGAGTAGCGGAATCCTGCAACGTTGTTGAAGTCCCAGCCGTCCACGGCCTTCACCATGTCTATCTTCCGAAGGCTGCATGAATATTCGGGACGGACAAAGGTTGCGTTTAAGAACAAGTGTGGCTAAGTGATGGTACTCACGACATCATTACGAATTCGCCGCCCACAAGTAGCAGCAAGTTCTTCATGGCAGACGACCTCGATCCTATCCATTTCCACCGCTATAACCATTCAACGCCTGCTTCACACCCGCGGATAAGAATTTCATACCGTCAGCAAGTTGCCGCTGAAACTTGGCCGGCATGCCTTCAGCTGCCTCAAGCGCGATCCACATATCACCCGGTCGATCTTCCAGCAATACTGCCAGGAGTTCTTCGGCCTGTTGAATATCCTTATTCACTTTAGTTTGTTGCGCAACGGGACGACGCTGAGAAACTACGAGTTTATGCAGCGCAAAACGTGCCGGGTTCGGCACATTAACGAGCACGCCACTACGAAAGGGAATGACGGCATCCTGACTATCGTCTAGCAGATATTCCAAAAAACGCATGGGATGGGCAAAGGTCTTAAAGTGCGGCAGCTGCACCGGTTTGCTTGTATTCGGACCTTCGAGTGGCGTCAACAGGTCCACTTTAAACTCCTGTCCACGCAACTTGAAACTGGTGGATGGCGATTTCGGATTCAGTGCAGGCACCTCAAAAAAGCCCATTCCAGATTCCAGTAAAACAGATTTTACGTCGGGTGCATCCCGGCGCATGGCTATTTCCACCTGATGCAGGCTGGCCAGATCCAGATCCTGAGTTTGCATCGCAGCGGATGCCCAGCTCACACCCAGCATGTTGCCGTAGGTATTAAAGGCATGGGAACCTACCAACACACCACCAGTTAGAAAAGTGCCTGCCTGGGCCAACACTTCCAAGACCCGCCCATCGGAAGCGCCGGGCGCAAACCCACCACCACTCACCAACATAGCGACCAGTTTCTCACGCTGTTTTAAATCCGGGACAGCCTGGGAAAACAGCTTTTTCTGTTTTTCTATTTGCGTGCGAAGTTCATCGGTGTCACGGCCAAGGGAATACTGGCGCTTGGTACTGCCCACCACCAGTTCCAAATACCAGTACTGGTTGCCACCGACCGTCTTGGTCACAAAAGAAATCCCGCGCTGATTGGGCAGCGCAATTGCGCACTGCTGAAGCAGTTCTGCGTACAGGAGTTGCGTGGTATGTGGGAGCCTTAGCATCGATCATCTACCTGCCATCCATTAATTATACGGAGTATGTATGCATACTCCGTATAATTCAATTCTTATAACAAACTATACGGAAAATCTTAAGGGACTCCGTATAAACCGCTCCCACTCCTGTCTATGGCGAATTATTCCTTAAGCTGCCACAGGCAGCTGGTATAGACCGCGGCAGTGTGATTTCCACTGGAATCGACTGAGGTAGGCGAAGTGGGCGTTGCGGTTTTCGAACATCTCCGCGGGCGCGGCACCACCAAGCGCAGTATGAGTGCGGTGTGCGTTGTAATAGTGGCGGAAATCCGCCAGCTTTCGCTCCAAGTCTATAGCATCCCAGACAAGTCTATAGCATCCCAGAAGAGCACCTGATCGAGCAATTCACGACGAACGGTTTCTATCAGCCGTTCGACGAAGGGATGTGATAAGGGTACATAAGGAAGGGATTTGATCTCCTCGATTTCAAGGATGCACAGAGTCGCCTGCCAATGGTGATATTGAAATAACGGGTCATTGTCGGAACTGAGGTATGTCGGGACACTTTCAGCTGCCATGGCAGCGTTGAACATCCGACACAAGGCGAGACCGTTTACATCACCAGCATGGACGCCAAATCCGACGATGCGGCGCGTGAACTGATCCATCACCACAAGGACCCAGTGGCTCTTTAACAGAATGGATTCGCAACGAAACAGATCGATGCTCCAGAGACTGTCCTTCGTGTGACCAAGAAAGGTCAGCCACGATGGCCCGCTACCACCGGGATCCGGACGGATATGGTCGGCAAGGATGCGTCGTACGACATCTTTATCAATGTCAGTACCAAAGGCTCGATTGATCTGTTGCGCGATGCGTGGGCAACCGACGCGAGGGTTGCGACGTTTCAGCTCGACAATAGCTTGGATGAGTTCGGGGGGAGGTCCCTTTGGTCCGGGTTTGCCTTTGCGGTTAGCGGAATACAGTTGTCGGTACTTGCGCTGCTTGAGCAGGCGGTGGAATTTCAGCAGTGTCGATGGTCGTCGGAGAATCACGGCAGCACGCTGGATATGACGTGGATTGAGAAAAAGTGACCAGACCCCGAGCAGGAGGCGATCCAGGACTGAGAGATTGGGTGCGCGCCGCCGTGCGCGGTTCATTATAAGAAGCTGCTGTTTCATCAACAGACTGTCGGCGACAACTGCTTTTGCGCCACCGGGGCCCATGAGCTTGGCGATAGTGGTCAGTAGATGGGCGAGGAGTATCAGCAGGTTTTTCATGTCGGAGCAGGGTAGGGAAGCCAGCGATCAGTGGCAAGTCTGTTCATGCGGCCGGTTTCAAGGGAGAATTAATAATTCGCCATAGACACGGTGGTGCGGTCGAGCAAGGTGGGGCGCGAACTGGCGGTGGATATCACGTTTCTGGCCCCGGCAGACAGCGGCAGTGTTGACATTGAAGAGCTGGACAACATACGCGCCGAGGTGCAGCAAAGCCTGTCGGAACTGGGCTATAAATTGTGGATGAATATCCTGTTTACCAAAGACCGGCGTTGGGCCTAGGGTTGTGCAGGTGGCGGACCGAGCAAGGTCCAAACGACGCCCGGACACCGTCGAGCGTTAAATGAGCGCTTACTCGTTTGCATCCTGTGTGTGGAGTTTTATACAACCGTTCACTGCTTCCGGAATACATCTCCCCGGATTATAGAAAATGAGGCGCCTATTCTTCCTGTACGCACCAGGAATTGTATACGTGTAAACGACTAAATAACCTGAGGAGAACGCCATGAGCACAGAAGAACCAAGTCAGCCGTCGCAGCGTACTGAAGGGGCTTGCCGCCATCCCCGTCATGGCCGCCTTTGGCTATCATGGCAGCGCAAGCGCCGAGATGGTCTCTGTCGATGACCCGACCGCCAAGGCCCTCCAGTACACCGAGCACAGCACCGAGGCCGGCAAGAGCTGTTCAACCTGTAACCTCTACCAGGGCGGTGCCGCTGCCAGCGGTGCCTGCCCCATCTTCCCGGGTAAGGAAGTCGCAGCCACGGGCTGGTGCAAATCCTGGGTTGCTAAGGCGTAAGCGACGCGACGCAGACAACTGGCAAATCAGCCTGAGCGGCCGGTTTGTTATTGCCTGGGGAAATTGGGTCGAAAATTGGGGTCAGGAAAATTGAGGCCAGAGTCGGTTGTTCGGATACTTTCGAACTTCTACCGAAAGCGTTGCTAAATGGCAAGAAACGGACTCTGACCCCAATTTGCACGGACTGCCGGGCTTTAGAGGCGCGGTATCCTAGGGGAATCCTATGGTAACAGCAAACAAGCAATCCCAGGGCTTCCGCCTGCCAATCCTGCAGGGTGTACTGCCGATTAAGGGCGACCAGATCCCGGCCGAAATCATCGCCGGCATTACGCTGGCCGCGCTGGCCGTGCCCGAGGTGATGGGCTACACCAAGATTTCCGGCACGCCGGTAATCACGGGGCTCTATACCATTCTCATTCCGATGGCGCTGTTTGCTCTGTTCGGTTCCTCCCGCCACCTGGTCGTGGGCGCCGATTCGGCCACCGCCGCCATACTCGCCGCTGGCCTGGTGGGGCTGGCGGCGACCGGCTCTGACGAGTATGTAGCGCTGGCCGCGGTGCTGGCTTTCATGGCCGCGGGCTTCCTCATACTGGCGCGTATCATCGGTCTGGGATTCATGGCGGATTTTCTGTCGCGCACAGTGCTGATCGGTTTTCTCACAGGGGTCGGCATCCAGGTCGCGTTGGGCGAGATCTCCGGCATGCTCGGCCTGAAGGGTGGCGGGCATGGTACGCTGCAGAAGATCTGGAACGATGTGCAGCAGATCGAGCAGATCAATTTCTACGCACTGACCATTGCGCTCACCGTGCTGGTAATCACTGTCGGCTCGAAGAAGATCTCGAAAAAAATCCCTGGGGCTCTGATCGCCGTGATCGGCGCGATTGTCGCCGGCTGGGCGCTCGATCTTGGGCAACACGTCCACGTGCTCGGTGCGGTGCCGAGCGGTCTGCCGCACATCGGGCTGCCGGACGTGAAGTGGAGCTGGGACCTGATCCAGAAACTGGTTCCGACGGCGTTCGCCATGTTCGTGGTGATCCTGGCGCAGAGTGCGGCGACCTCGCGCGCCTACGCGGCACGCTACAACGAGCGTTTCAGCGAGGACACCGATCTGGTCGGACTGGGGCTGGCCAATATCGGCGCCGGCCTGTCTGGCACCTTCGTGGTCAACGGCAGCCCGACCAAGACCCAGATGGTCGACAGCGCCGGCGGGCGCAGCCAGCTGTCGCTGCTGGTGACCACGGCGATCGTGCTGCTGGTGCTGCTGTTTCTCACCGGGCCACTCGCCTACATGCCGGAAGCGGTGTTGTCCGCGGTGGTGTTCCTCATCGGTGTCGACCTGGTCGATTTCAAGGGCATGCGCAGTATCTTCGCGCAGAGACGCTCGGAGTTCTGGGTGGCCCTGATCACCGCGCTGATGGTGGTGTTCGTCGGTGTCGAACAGGGTATTCTGCTCGCCATCGTGCTGTCGCTGATCGATCATACCCGGCGCGGCTATCGACCCAAGAACGTGGTGCTGGTGCCTGCTGACTCAGGGGTTCTGCGTGCGCAACCGGTGTCAACCGGGGCGCAGGCCGCGCCGGGACTGCTGATCTACCGGTTCACCCACAGCATGTACTACGCGAATTCCCAGCAGCTGGCGGAAGAAATCACAGATCTCGTCAAACGCGCCGATCCACCCTTGCGCTGGTTGTGCCTAGACGCGTCTGCGGTAGACGACGTCGACTACTCTGCGGCGGAGACGCTGCGTGCGATTTTCGCGCTGCTGCAGGAAAAGGGTGTGCACCTGGTCGTTGCGCAGGTGCTGGAAGATGTCGAGGAGCTCGGCCGCTACCACCTGAAACAGTTGTTCGGCGAAGATGCTTTCTACGATACGCTGCAGGACGTGCTGAACGCCTATCAGACACAGATGAGCGCGGCAGCGAAGTAAGGTGCAGGGATCAGGTCATACTATAGTGACGTGAGAGAATACGTGTGGGTCCCGAAAATAGGAGCCTGTTGGTTCTGTTGCATTTTTCTGGATGATGGTTGATCCTTGGATCCATGATACAGCTGATCCAGTTCCTGCTGACGTTGCTGACTACATCTGTCCGATCGCGGCTGTCTTTACAGGCGGAGAATGCGGCGCTGCGGAATCAGTTGTATCTGTATAGAAGATCAGGACAAAGACCAAGTATCAGGCCTGTTGACCGGCTGCTCTGGTGCTTCATGGCGAAATTTTGGGCGGGCTGGCGCGCAGCCCTGTACTTTGTTCAGCCCAGGACCGTAACAACCTGGCAGAAAAAGCGATTCCGTGACTACTGGCGCGCACTGAGTCAGTCGACCAAAACAGGCCGACCTCGAATTTCGCCAGAGCTCAGAAAGCTTATTGGGCGAATGTGGGAAGCCAACCCGACGTGGGGCGCGCCGAAGATCGTCGCTGAGCTCGCGATGCTTGGAATCGACGTTGCCAAGTCAACGGTAGAAAAGTATAAGCCTAAGCGGACCGGGCCCCCATCACCTACGTGGAGAACATTCCTGGACCAGCACGTTCGAGATCTCGTATCGATCGACTTTTTCATCGTCCCGGCGGCTACGTTTCGGGTGTTGTTCGTCTTCATCGTGCTCAACGAGCGGCATCTCAAGCGACTTATGTCGTCGTATTTGGATTACTACCATCCGTGGCGTACACACCAGTCCTTGAACAGCGATACGCCGGACGGTCGTCCAGTACGAGTAGCGGAATCCTGCAACGTTGTTGAATTCCCAGCCGCTCACGGCCTTCACCATGTCCATCTTCCGAAGGCTGCATGAATATTCGGGACGGACAAGTGTCAGCCGTGCGCATCGTGCGCTCGACAGCTACACCTCGATGCGGTTGCGTCGGTGGTTGCGTAACAAGCACAAGGTCAGACGCAGTGGGGGCACGGTTTATCCTGACGTGTACCTCTACGAGACGTTACGTCTCGTTCGTCTTTCCAGCTTGCAGCGCAACGTGCCGTGTTCGAAGGCGTGAGTGCTTGTCCGAGCGCCGGGTGCGGGAGATCCGCACGCCCGGTGCGACGAGCGGGGTGTGGAAACGGAGTGATGGTTCAGCTATTGAGGCACCGCCAGACGAAAGGGGCGGCAACAGACAGGCTGAACCTTAGACCACCGCGCCACATCTCGACTCTACCGAAAATCTCCGTCCAGGGGCCGACCCGGGAACGGCACCTTACAGTACGTTCGAGACGAGCCCAGGAGAATGGGGGATGTCGCGTTCGGGGTGGAAACACGACATTCGCGAACAGGCTATCAACCGGGTCTGCCACTAAAACACTTACAACCAATACCACCGGTACGATTCCTACAATGTTCTCCTAAGACTTTACTTGCATGCTCATAAATGCCTGAAATACCGGTATCTTGATGCCTGCGGCTCCGGATAAGAAATCAACGAAAATAAAATGAAATCAATTGGATATAACTCCGTGGATGCGGATCAACCATTGGCTAGTACAACCACCAAACCCCCTTGGGGACGCCATATTGCCTTGTAACAAACTGATAGATAAGAAGATAACAAAACTGGTTTTAACAAAAAAAACGCCAGACCTAACAAGCAACAGATTTAAAAAGTAAAAAAACAGGGGGTTCGCATACCCACCCCGCCCGACGCCACACTATTCCACGATGTCAGCTACTGCGGACGTGATACTTTCGCTTATAGGGAAGGTTGCGCTCAGGAACAAGACTGTCTAAGTAATCGTTTTCCCTTGATCCTTACTAATTCGCCATAGACACGGTGATTTTCCTGCTGTATGGCAGGATCAGCCCGGAACTCTTCGAGTGGATTCTGTACGGATCCATCCTGCTGGGCGGTACATTGAACATTGCTCCGATACGGTTTGCCAAGCTCACAGGCGTTTGGTACATCGCCGTTGCCTGTTTCGTACTCATGCTCACCCTGTTCTATTTTTTGCAAATTCCTTAGCACGCGAGTAGATACTCATGAGCGGGATTGGTCTGTATGCCTGCATGAATCATAAACACTGGATTCGAACCCCGGATTACAGACGGCCGGGTTCGACGAGCGGCGCAGCCGCGCGGTGGCCGACAATTACTGGATTCGGGTGATCAGTGCTCCGGCGCGCCGTCCGGGTCCTGATCAGGCAGCGGCTGCCTGTCCTGTCGCCCCGCGTCGAGCGTTTCATGGGGCGTGCGCTGCACCGCGATGCCGGGCGTCATCTGCACGTGCGCGGCGGGTGCGGAGCCGTCTTTCGCCTCGCCGAAGTAGAGGGTGCGATGCGGGAACGGGATCTCGATGCCGGCCTCGTCGAAACGTATTTTCAGCAGACGGTTGAAGGCGCGGCCCACGGTCCACTGCTGGATCGGCAGCGTCTTCAGGCGTCCCTTGATGACCACGGCCGAGTCTCCGAAGGCATCCACGCCGAAGATCTCGATGTTATCGAGCAGCAGCGGACCGATCTTCTTGTCCTCGCGCAGTTCACTGCCGATCTGCCGCAGCAGATCGATCACGGCATCCACGTCCTCGCGGTAGGCGATGCCTACATCGAACACGTAGTAGGAGAAATCCTCGGTCAGGTTGCTGACCGTGGTGATGGCGCTGAACGGGATGGTGTGCACGGTGCCGCTGAGATCGCGCAGGCGTACGGTGCGGATGGAAAGCGACTCCACCAGGCCCGCCGTGTCCCCCAGCTTGACCACGTCGCCGACCGCCATCAGGTCCTGGAACAGGATGAACACGCCGGTGATGACATCCTGCACCAGCCGCTGGGCGCCGAAGCCTACCGCCAGGCCAATCACGCCGGCGCCGGCCAGCAGCGGGGCGATGTTTACGCCGAGCTCGGACAGCACCATCAGACTGGAAACGATGGTGATCACCACGAGCAGTGCGTTGCGGGCGACGTTGAGCAGGGTCCGGGTGCGGGCGCTGGTCACCTGGACATCCGTTTCGCCAAGATAGCGCTCGATGATGCTGCTCACGGTTTCCCAGAGCAGCAGCGAAACGACGATGATGCCGATGATGTGCGCCGCGGCGCTGCCCAGCACGCTGCCCGGACCGCTGGTGAGCCACGCGTAGGTGTCCACACCCCAGACCTCGAGCAGGGTGAAGGCGGTCACCAGATAGAGGCCCGCATTGATCGCTTTCTGCAATGCCGGGAAGTAGCGGTTGACGCGTTTCTCAAGGCCCGGGAAGCGTTCGTTGAGATCACTCCTGAGACTCAGCCCGCGGCGGAACAGGGCATCGAGGAGACTCATCAGTCCCTGGGTAACCGCAAGCACCACCAGCGTGAGCACGGTTGAACGCAGGATGTACGTGAAGCCGTTCGGGATGCCAATGGCCCATACGCCATAGAGCAGAATGAGGTAAACCGCGGCCACGAGGTGCCATATCCTCGACAGCCGGATGCGCAGCGAGGAGAACATGCTGTGGGTGCGCTCCTCGTCCATGCGCCCGTGGATCATCATGCCGACCGTCGCACGGTTCTGCATGACGAAAATGAACAGCAGCATGAATACCAGCAGGCCGAGCAGGTGCAGCAGGGGCTGGTAGAGCACCTGTTTGAGCCCTAGCAGCTGGGCCGATTGCAGTCCGAAATAACCGAATACGGCGGTGCCGGTGATACGCCGCAGCCAGATCTGGAGATATTGCGCGGTCTCGTCGTCGGCATGCACCAGCCGCAGTGAGCGCGCATCGGGCGACAGGAGAAAACGGCCGGCGACCAGCGCGACGCGCACGATGATCGAGGCGTTGATCCAGGCGAGCGCGACCAGGCGCGATTCCTCGTTCGGATCCACGACCACCAGAACGGGATAGGCGGTCAGGGCGAAGACCGCGATGGGTACCGCGTCGAACAGCAGCAGCGCGAAGCGCATCGCGATGCCGGAGAATCTGCCGTAGCTGCGTGCGGCGAGCGCCGCGCGCCGCGGTTGCACCAGCAGCCGGAATGCCAGCCAGGCGGCCAGGTAGCCGCTTCCGAGGATGGCGGCGAGGCGGGCGAGAAGAATGCCCCATTCCTGCCGCGCCTTCGGATCCCGGACAATGTTGTCGAACCAGGCCGTGGTCCCGGGCAGGACATCGACTACGTCCACGACCCGGGTGGTGCCGCCCGCCAGTTGCACGATTCCAGCGGAGATCGATCGCAGCAGCTCTGCCGTGGCGCTGGCGACCTCGTTCTCCGTCGCCGGGTTTTCAGCCTCCATGGCCTGCAGTATGACGTTCAACTGACTGACGAGTTGTTCGCGCGCCTTGTCGTCCTCGAGCGTCTCGATCACCTGCCGGATGTCCTGGCGTGAGACCTCCGGGGTTGCTGTTCCGGTAGCGGCGTGGACTGCGGCGCAAAACAGCAAGAAGAGCGGGGTGATTATCAGTAGATGTATCAGCAATCCGGGTTTGCGCTGTGGCATGAAGCATTTCCTTCGTGTTCAGGAGTCTGTCGGACTCGGGATTATGCTGCTGTTCGATACGATCACCCGAATCCGGGAGGCTCACTTCGACCGGATCGAAGTGCCCTCTGCAGGCTGGGGCGCGGCCAAATTCGTCGATGAACCCCTGACGAGACGATCCGGTGTAAACTTCACCGGCCGTCAGGCTGCGTGACAGCGGGATGCGGGGCTCTGCGTGCAATACAACGGAGGAACGCTTACGGTCAAAAAACTCATCCGTATCGAGAGATCAACATGTTAACAGCCATTGTACGTTTCACAATGCCTTTGTGTCTTGCTTCAAATGAGACTTACAATTGGCTGATTCATTCGAGTTGGCGGTGGGGTGTGATCCGCAAAAATTCATGCAGCCTTCGCTACCAAGCGATATTCGTGGTGTAATCCACCCAGGACAGGGTGAGCTACTACCTTACAGTGGCTCGGAATCCGATGCCGATGTTCGTGTGGAGTGACAGGAAGATCGACTGGCGGATCCGGGATGCCTGGCCCAAGACTGGTGTGGGGCCGACCTCGATTGTAATGTGCGACCCAGTGTATTGTAACGATGCGTAAGTGGTTTTCAGTCAGTGGGATCACGAAGTCAAGGCATTCTCGGCGTAGCGTACCGATGATCCGTTCACAGAGGCTGTTAGCCTTGTGACTTCGAGGCGGCGTTTTGAGTACACGCAGTCCCATGTGTGTAATGGATCCGTCGAGCTGGGGCGAGAAAATGCCATCGCCGTCATGGATGAAAAAACGGTAGCGATGGTCCGAGGGGATGGCTTCTAGCAATTGCCGCAGTGTCCACGTTGCAGTGGGGTGGGTTGTCACATTGCAGTGCACAATCCGTCGGGTCTGGTGTTCGATAACCACTGATACGTAGAGCAGCCGAAACGTTGCCGTCACGACAACACAGAAGTCACAGGCCAGTATCGCCGACGCATGATTGCGAACAAAGGTGGACCAGCGTTGATCGCCACGCGGCTGTCCCCGCGGGCGTTTGGGGACGTACTTGCCTACCGTACGGGGCGAAATCTGGATCCCGAGCTTGAGCAACAGCTCATTGGCAATGCGCTCCTCACCCCAGGACGGATTACTCAGAGCCATTTCACGGATGAGCGCGCGCAGTTCGGCCGGTATTCGTGGCCGCCTGGCCGTGACTTCCAGCGCCAGAACAGGCCAAAGCCCGCGCGGTGCCACCCGATGAAAGTCTTAGGCGTGACATTCACCAGGCCATCTTTCCATGCGAAACCGTGTGAAAGCAGCACCAGCATAAACCGCGTGACGTTGTCGAAGCGTCGCGGTCTGATGTTGCGTTCTTGGTAGAAGGCGAGTTATTTTCGGAGAAATAAGTTTTCAGCCGCCAAGGCAGTGCGGGATCGTACAAGTAAGGCCATGAAACCTATGCCATCGGTCAACAGCGTCCGTGCGAGCTTGGCGAGTTCAGCCGCCAGGTTGATGATCAGAGAAAACAATTCCATTGACTCAGCATACAACGATCCCTCTATCCTTTTCTAAACTTCTCCGTAAAATCGGAGTAAACGTTTTGTCGGGGAATAATTGCGGAGGACAGGGCAGAATAGCCGATGGTGGAATCGAAACTGGTGAGTCCATCATTTTCTCGTATGAAACTGTCATTACACACATTGCAAAAGCTTCCTCAGACAGACTCGCAAACACACAGAGCGATAGCGGCACTTACCCATTCTATTTCCTGGTGGATATGAGTACGATCTGCCTTGCACAAGGCAATCTCACTGACGTTGAAGCGGCTCTCGCAGGTATGGGAATTCAAAAGAACATCGTACGCACTCAAGGTTGGCCGCGTATTCAGGACTCGCCGGCAATCGATCAAATATGGAACTCTCTCAGAAGAAAGGCATCAAGTGCGACTGCAAAAGCCGGCACGTCTTAAGCCGTGCTCTTGATAGACAGGTGCTGGAGCGATGAACAGAGCAGTAGCGTTGGAGTGGCACAGATTCACGAAGCTCACCGACGCGCTATCACAGTATGCCAAGGCTGCCTGTGTCTATGTGCAGACGGATTCGGTTGGTTGTGCGATCCGCATTGGTAAGGCATCAAAAGGCCTGGAGGCACGGTACCGTGGAAGTACCCAAGGGGCATAAACGCGCAACGTCTCAAGCGGGTGTTCAATATCGATATCGAGACCTGCGGTGAATGCGGTGGCCCTGTGAAGGTGATTGCCTGCATTGAGGACCCGGTGGTGATCGAGAAGATACTGACACATCTGCAGGAAAAGCTTACCTTGGTTCCAGAGGTCTGCGGCCGGCAAGCCGGGCGCCACCGGCTGACCTGTTTGGCTGACACCATCAAACCCTTCACCCCATTCCAATGGCGATTACCCAGAAGGGAGAGCCAGGATGCCGGTTGCCCTGATGCCCGGGATAGCCGCGCAAGGGGTAGGGGCGAGGGCGAATAGCTGGATAGTGAGTGCGGAAAGACGCAGGATTTCGCCATGGTGGCAGGGCGCAGGTCCCTTCGTTACCCATGGATGATCCGTGGACGAGTGATGTAAATCGCGTTTGTTTTTCCTATACTTTGTCAGGGTTTGATTGTCCTGATTGCTATCTTGTCGGCGATCGGAGTGTTGCTCGGCTACGCCCCCAGCAAGCTATGTCTGGCCGCTTGCTCCAAACTCGCCGATCAATCCCAGCATCGTCCGTTAAAGGACCTTAACTACAAAGCGGAATTAGGAGATTGCTATGACCATCACTGCAGCACACCTTACTGCACACACCTAACCCCGCCTCGGCGGGGTTGGTGTGTCAGCGGAGATCGGCTGGTATTAAGATTCATTGTTTCTAACCCGGAAGTGTTCGAAATGACCGACAAAGACGAATTCACCGAAAAGCTCAAATCGCAGATCGACGAATGGAGCGCGGAGATCAAGAAACTGGAAGCTCGCGCGCAGAAAGTCCAGGCCGATACCAAGGTGCAGTACGAGGAAAACCTGAAGAAGATGCACGAGCAGCGCGACCAGGTCCAGGACAAGCTGATGGAACTCCAGCAGGCCAGCGACACCGCTTGGGACGACATGCGCAAGGGTGCCGAAGCGTGTGGGCAGCGGCCGAGGAAAGCTTCACGAAGGCTTGGTCGCGGTTCAAGTAAAGGCGGGGCCCACGGCGGAACACACGGTCTCGAAGGTGTCGACGAGCAGCGGGGGTGCCCGACACCCAGGGCATCAGTTCATGCCCATGTCGAGCGTACACAATGCAAATTCAGCCGACGCCAAAAGCTGAGCGGCAGATTTTCGACGTTACGAATGACCGATATTGCTACTGAGACCTTCACAGGATGCCAGGGAATGTCGTTTTATGGCAGACAGCCGATGTAGGAATGCAGGATGGAAACGTCGCCACTTGCCGTCATTCATGACATTCGCAGGCAGCCAGGCAACAACATGTCCTGGCGTACTATTCGCCTCGTCCTTCGCCCTTAGACTGAGCCCTGAACTCTGAGTTCTGATTACAGTCTGCCGGTTCAGGTCATCGATTTGGAGGAATAGGGTATGGCACAACCAGGCACACAGGGCATATCGGTTCTGATTGCAGTGATGTATCACGACGATCACAGCCCCAAGCTGAGCAAGATCAATCCGCTCTTAGAGCAGGATTAATTACGAAAGGAGATGACTTCATGAACCTCTACCTACGCACCCTTGCGACGGCGCTGGCCTTGGGGGTGACGATCCCGGCAGCCGCACAGATCGACCAGGCTGCCGAACTGAAGATGCTGGAGAACGAGGCCAGGGGTGGGCAACCCGAGGCGGAGCTGCTCTATGGTCTAGCCCTGCTGGAGGGACGTGACGGCATCAAACCCGATCTGGTGCAGGGGTACAACTGGATCCGTCGTGCCGCCCACGAGGGCGACACCTATTCGCAGTATATGCTCGGTACCCTCTACGCCGAAGGGCGTGGCACCGAAGTGAAGAACGATCGCGCCATCTACTGGTGGCGAGAAGCGGCCAAGAATGACAATCGTACCGCTCAATATCTCCTTGGCAAGGCTTATCATGAAGGGAAGATGGTGCAGCGCGATAACACCGAAGCGATTCACTGGCTGACCAAGTCCGCCGAACAGGGCAATAGCGACGCCGAATTCCTGATCGGCAAGATGTATCTGGAGGGAGATTCCGTAGCTCAGGACAAGCTGCTCGCCCGTGACTGGCTGGATCGTGCCGCGCGTCAGGGTCACTCCGATGCCATCAACATCATGCGTAGCATTGCCAACGAGGTCAACTACACTACCATGGTCTATCAGGAGTCGGCCGATCGACTCATGGCACGAGCCCGCAGCGGAGATCCCCATGCCGAGTATGAGCTGGCCATGCGTTACCAGAGTGGCGCATGGGATGTACGCCAGGACGATGCCAAAGCGCTGGAGTGGCTCCTCAAGTCAGCCAATCATGGTAACCGTCTGGCAATGCAGACCCTGGCTCATGTCTATGGCCAGGGAGAACTCGGCGTAAATGCAGATGCCAAGCAGAGCGCCTATTGGCATCAGCGTGCATCTCAAATCCGTTAACTCCACAGTCTGCAGCAGACCTGGGCGTCGTGACATGTGCAGTAGGGAATGCCGCTGCATGCGTTGCAGGAACTGGACGACTGGAGAGAAAGCCCTGAGCTCTACACTCTGATTCCATAGCCACCATTCAAATTCAGTGACTTATCAAACCTGTCCTTGGCGTATTCCTTTTCATGCGGCGATTGGCGTATGAAAGAGTCCATTGCAATGTGATAGCCATGAATAGTTGCAGAGATTTGCGCGCAGAGGTAGAGGATTGCCGCTAAGCACCGCTGGTGTATCTCC
Organism: uncultured Gammaproteobacteria bacterium; assembly: GCA_963814945.1. Lineage (GTDB taxonomy): Bacteria > Pseudomonadota > Gammaproteobacteria > DSM-19610 > DSM-19610 > Thiogranum. Next base: position 199,196 of record CAWFEQ010000008.1, on the reverse strand, counting down.
ACCTAACGATTGATGGACCCTTTCTCGGTTGTAGTATTGCCTGAAGTCTGCGAGTTTTCGCTCAAGGTCCTTAGCATTCCAAAAGAGGGTGTGATCAAGATATTCACGGCGAATAGTTCCGATGAGTCGCTCAATGAAGGGGTGCGATATAGGCATATACGGAACGGCCTTGATCTCATCTACACTAAGAACTCTCAGGTTCGCTTGCCATTGGTGATATAGGAATAGTGGGTCGTTGTCAGTGCTGATATATTTCAGCGCACACCTGGTTGAGATGGCGGTGTTGAACATCCGACAGAGGGGAACACCATCGACATCCCCTGCATGTACACCAAAGCCAATGATGCGCCGCGTGAATTGGTCCATGAGTGCACCCAGTGGGTGTTGAGTAAAATGGATTCGCAACGAAAGAGATTAATACTCCAGAGGCTGCCCTTCGCGTGCCCGATGAAGGTCAGCCATGACGATCCGTTGTCATCAGGCATTGGGCGATAGTGTTTGGCGAGGACACGCCGGACCAGGTCCTTGTTAATATCCATGCCAAATGCTTCATTGATTTGTTGAGTAATTCTAAGACAACCAAAGCGTGGATTGCGTTGCTTTAGTTCAATCATCGCCTGAATGAGTTCGGGTGATGGACCCTTGGGGCCTGGCTTACCTTTTTTGCATGATGAGTACAGTAGCCGGTACTTGCGATTTATCAGGAGGTCATGGAATTTCAATAGTGTCGATGGCCGAAGAATCACGGCAGCTCGCTGGATACGGCTTGGATCGAGAAACAGCGACCAGAAGCCGAACAGAAACCGATCGAGTGTTGAGAGATTAGGCGCGCGTCGCCGCGAACGGTTGATGACCAGGAGCTGCTGCTTCATGAGCAGGCTGTCAGCGACAACAGCCCTCGCGCCACCAGGTCCCAGGAGTTTGGCGATGGTGGTCAATAGATGGATGAGGAGTATCAGCAGATCCTTCATGGCAGAGCAGGGCAGGGAAGGTAGCTTTCAGGAACAAGTCTGTCTAAGTTGTAGTTTTCAGGTGATAATTACTAATTCGCCTAGGATAGGCATGCTCAACTTCTACTATCGTGAAGCAGCCTGAGAGTAAGGGTTCTATTTTTTGCACCATACGGTGTATCACGCAAGACGTGCAAACCACACAGCGAAAAACCGTTAATGAGTGAACAGCAATTAGCCGCCCAAAAGGATCTCCTCTGTTAATTGTTGTCAGTTATTCACGACGTCTGGCACATAATGGGCCGGCGGGTTATTGATGCCCCGTCTTGCGTTTTTCGAATTGGAGCCGCCCCATAGTCCGTATAGAAAAGTATCGAGAATTTACAAGAATCGTAACAATCTGGTTGTAGGCCGGATAGGCCATAGTGAAGTTGCTGTTTGGTCTTGCTGTTAATCTTAAAATGAGGGATGACAGATGTTTATTATTACGAATCGCGAGGTGGATGAAAGCCGAAACGATGTGCACGCCTTTGGTCCGAAACCGAATGCACTCGGGCCGAATGAACTGCGTATGGCAGAAGCGGTGAGAAAACAAGGTAAGTGGTATATCACCATCTTACCAGATCAGATCACCAAAGCGATGGCGGACGAAGCTGGACTGGTGCCAGAGCTTGACACCTCTACTGGTGAAGCCAAACCCATCTACGCGAGCCGTTACATCGCGCGCAGGCTGCTTGCCAACGTCAATCCAGCCGCTCTCGGAAAGAAGAACGTAACAGGGCGCAATTTTGTGTTTTTCGTACATGGGTTTAATAATGACGTCGAAGCCGTGTTGGATCGCGCAGAAGTGTTTTCAAAACTCTACGATGTGGAAGTACTGGCTTTCACATGGCCGGCCAACGGTGGCGGAGTCGAGGGTGTAGCGAGCTACAAGAGCGACAAGCGTGATGCACAGGCATCGGTTGTTGCACTGGATCGTTGCTTGGCCAAAATCGACGGCTATCTGCAGGATATCCACGCCGAGCATGTGAAAAATGTTGAAGCTGAAGCGGACCGACGTTTCCCCGATGATGCTGAGAAATGGGACCGATGTTTTGCCTCAAGTGCGGATAAATGGTGTCCGTTTAGCGTGAACTTAGTGCTGCACACTATGGGTAATTGTCTGTACAAACACTTATTCAGTTCGTCCGTGTACCGCAACAACCTCCTTATTTTCGATAACGTTCTATTGGCGTCGGCAGATACCAATAACGAAGGGCATGCCGTCTGGGTGGACAGAATACAGTGTCGAAACCGCATCTATGTCACGATAAATGAAAAGGACAGCGCACTTAACGCATCGCGCCTTAAACTGGGCGAAGAACAAAAGGCACGGCTTGGACACTATCCGTTTAACCTCAATGCGAAGCACGCAATCTATGTCAACTTCACCGGTGAATCTTATGTGGGATCTTCCCACGCCTATTTCGAAGGTACTGCGGTGACGAAAAATGCCAAGATAAAACGATTTTTTACCGAGGTGTTAAATGGCGAGAATGCTGAATCCCGGCTGGATTATGATATGGCCTGGAATCTCTACCGTTTTCGCTAGGAATGATTTGTGCGTCGCGAATTGATTGTCAAGCCTGTCCCTGGCGAATTGTTACTCAAGTGGCAATTGGCAGTTGGAGCAGGCCCCCACAATGTTTTTCCCACGCGTATGATGCGTCGCGTGAACTGGTCCATGACCACGAGTACCCAATGGCTCTTCAAAAGAATGGATTCACACCTGAACAGATCAACGCTCCAGAGGCTTTCCTTCGTGTGACCGAGGAAGGTCAGCCATTACGGCCCACCGCCATTAGGATTAGGCCGGTAATGCGCGGCGAGGACGCGTCGCACTACGTATTTATAGATGTTGATGCCAAATGCTCTGTTGATCTGCTGTGCGATCCGTGGGCAGCCAAACCGTGGGTTACGTTGTTTCAGCTCAACGATGGCCTAGATAAGTTCTGGCGACGGACCTTTGGGGCCAGGTTTGCCTTTGCGGCTGGAAGCATACAGCAGTCGGTACTTTCGCTGCTTGAGCAGGTGGTGATATTTCAGCAGCGTCGAAGTCCGGATAATCACGGCAGCCCGCTGGATATGGCGTGGGCGGAGAAACAGCGAATAGAAACCGAGCAGTAAGCGATCCAGGGTTGTTAGATTAGGTGCACGCCGCCGGGCGCGGTTCATAATCAGAAGCTGCTGCTTCATGAGCAGACAGTCGGCAACAACGGTCTTCGCGGCACCGGTTGTCCTTGGCGAATTCCTATTCATGCAGCGATTGGCGTATGAAAGAGTCCATTGCAATGTGATAGCCATGAGTAGTTGCAGAGATTTGCGCGCAGAGCCGGTATTGGCGCTGCCCACCGACATCCCGCTCAGCAGGCGATTGACCAGCGCTTCATTCGCCGCGTTCTGACAGGAACCGTCGGCACTCATGACTTGCCCTAAAAACATCGCTAATGTCAGCGTCTGTGGATACTGCCGTTCCCGGTGCTCGGGGAGCTGCGCCTCCACCGCCTCCAGTAACTGCCGGCCGCTAAGGAGATTGAAGAAATGATTGGCATCGATGTTCTGAACCTGTTTGGCAAGACGACGTTGTTGTGGCAGCGATGGGCGGTTACAGTGTGTCATGAAGGTTGGCCTCGGGATTGGTGGGGTCGATGTTTCGCCACAAACATCTTACCAGTCCTAGCCAACCTTCTCTTTCTTTTTCAAACCATTAGCCTATGCTACGTGACTCGCTGACCCTTAATTAAGTACCATTCAGGCCTGGGATAAAAGATGCAGCTTTACGGTCGCGGCTGATCTACTGAAAATGACGCATCTCTTCTTGATTCAGTTATGTTCGTTACCGAACAGACTCGATTTGAAAGCGCAATTACTCTGGTAAGCACATTCCGTAATCGTGAATCGGCGTATTTCTCTCCGTGTACATCCTTCAACAGAAACCGTATTAAGTACGAGTCAGCATTATTGCCAAGGCACCTAATCTTTATTTAATGAGGTCATTTCCATGACACGCAAAATGCAAGCAGCAGTGGTCGAGGCGTTCGGCAAGCCATTGGTTCTGAAGGAACTTGAGATTCCTACTCCTGGCCCGGGCCAGATACTCGTCAGGACGGAGGCCTGCGGTGTGTGTCACACCGACTTGCACGCCGTTAACGGTGACTGGCCGCTCAAACCCGCATTGCCATTCATTCCGGGGCATGAAGGCATAGGTATTGTCACGGCGTTAGGTGCCGGTGTTACTGCAGTAAAAGAGGGCGATCGTGTTGGTGTGCCTTGGCTTTACTCTGCCTGAGGACATTGCGAGTACTGCCTCAGCGCCCGTGAAACCGTGTGTGCTGATGCGCAATTCGGTGGTTACACCCAAAACGGCGGTTTTGCCGAATATATTATTGCGAACCCTAATTATGTTGCGCACATTCCTGCACATCTATCAGCTCGAGACGCCGCGCCGCTTATCTGTGCTGGCATCACCTCCTATAAAGGCATCAAGCAAACTCAAGCAAAACCGGGTGAGTGGGTGGTGATCTCTGGCATCGGAGGTCTTGGTCACCTGGGTATTCAATACGCAAATGCTATGGGCCTGAAGGTGTGCGCTGTCGACGTTGACGATGGCAAGCTCGAACACGCTAAGCGCCTTGGCGCGGATGCGATGATCAATGCCAAGCAGGGAGATTCAGTTGCAGCGGTGGTAAAAGCCACCGGTGGTGGTGCTCATGGCGTGCTGATCACGGCGCCGTCGCTGTCTGCTTTTCAGCAAGGCGTTGGCATGACGCGCAAATTTGGCACCTGTGTGCTGGTCGGTTTACCGCCGGGCGAATTCCCAACGCCATTGTTTGATGTGGTGGCTAATTGCATCACCATTCGTGGCTCGTTTGTTGGCAATCGCAAGGACATGGCCGAAGCGTTGGCATTCGCTGCCGATGGCAAGGTGAAGGCCGACATCGAGCTGCAACCACTGTCGGCTATCAACGACGTGTTGAAACGATTGGAGCACGGTGAAGTGCCTTCGCGCGTAGTTCTTGAGTTTGCCAGTACTTGAGTTTGCCAGGTGATGTAGGGGTGATGGTTAACCATACGGCACTGCTGGATGTGCGCCAGACGGGCGCGGCGAAGCTTCTGGGGTCAGAGTCAAGTGCCGAATATAAGAAGAATAAATGCCCTTTTTGCCCGGGTCCAGCGGTCGTTTGCCGTCAGCGGTCCGCCTCGTCATCGTCCGACACCCCCAATTCACCCCGGATGCCATGCTTTACGCTGGTTGTTACCCGCTTTTTCCGCACCTATCACCCTGTCCCTGGCGAATTGATATTGAGTTGAATCCGCCCTGTTTGCCCAGTGTAAGCCGGCGCGCCAGCCTACTCGCGTTGAATGACCATTTGCCGCTCAATCCCGGACGTTGCGAAATTGAATCATTCCACATAGAGCGAAGGGGTTGGTCTGGGCGATATTGTGCCGAACTCAGTCCGGCACGGTCATGCACAGTCCTGCAAAATGCAACGGGCGTCACCGTCGCTAAGTTAACAAAACAGAATGTTACAAGTTGTGATGCTAACTACGAACGGGGGGTATAGATATATCCCGCAGAAAAAAACACACGTGCCCCTGATGACATGCGGGTGGCTGGCCCTGGGGTCCGGCTCTGTCCTGATCTGAGGACATGCAAAAGACCGCTTTCGACATGAACGGACATTCCTAGAAACCGAAACCCCGCCGAAGCGGGGTTCCCAATAGTCCGAAACCGGCCAGAACAAGACATTCCCGGTAATACTGTGAAGGTCTCAGATGCCGAAATAGTTGCCGTGCCCATCTTTCTGGCGAAGCGTTCGGCGTAGTGGCGGATGGTCGTGACTGTGATGATTTCCTTGCGCTCGAAGCAGTTGTGGCGCGTGTCCCTGGGAACGTGGACCCGGTCCAGCACCTCCTTGAGGCCGCTGACGCACGATCTCTGTATAATTGCATGTCATGCAAAACTCCAGTCAGAACGGTGAAACCAGGGCGGTCCGGGACAGGGTTCTGGATCTGTACCACGCCGGTAACCTGCGCGATGCCGAGAAACTCGCGTGGGAATACTGCAATGCACACCCGCGCGACACCGACCTGCTGGAATTCCTGGCAGTCGTCTACCAGCAACTGGGCCGGCAGGAAGCGTTGGTGGAAATCTGCAGGCGGCTCGTCAAAGTGTATCCGCTGTCTGCAGAATACCATTTTAATCTGGCACTGGCGCTCGACATGGCAGGCAACGCGCAGGAATCTGCAGCAAGCTACCGCAATGGTCTCGGGGTTCAACCAGGCAATTTGGATGCCCACTACAATCTCGGGCGACAGCTGTATGCCATGGGTGAGCCTGGTGCCGCCGTCGGTCATTTTCGCGAGGCATTGAGGCTGCGGCCCGCCTGGCCTGAAGCGCAGAACAATCTTGCTATTTCTCTGAGAGAAACCGGTAATCTTCAGGCGGCGATAGATTCACTGACACGGGCGCTAGCGGCTCATCCAGAACGGGGCAGGCTCTGGCATACACTGGGCGACACTTTTGACCAGGACGGTCAGTACAGCGAGGCACTGGCCGCCTACCGTCGCGCGCGAGAGCTGGATCCTATCAACGTATCGCTGCTTGCCTCCATAGGCAGGACTCTGTTACGCGCAGGACGACCCGATGAAGCTGCCGATCACTATAGGAATGCGTTGCAAAGCCATAGTGGCGATAAGGAGCTGATGCTCGGGCTGGTCAACCTGTATGAAGCCGTTGGTGATTACACCGGGGCTGTCGAATACCTGTCCCCCCTGTTGAAGGATAATGCAGACGATATCGGGGTCGCCGTGAAGTTTGCGGATCTGTGTACATATACGGGGCGCTGCGCCGAGGCAGTCCGGATGCTGGAGAAATTGATTGAGGGCGGCGGCCATTTGCCGCAAGCTGCAAGATCGCTGCGCTTCGCGCTAGGCAGGCTGCTGGATGAAGCCGGCGACTATGACAAGGCATTCACGCACTTCAAAGAAGCCAATAAGCAGAAACACGTGAATTACGACAGCCAGCGATTCGCCGCCATTGTCGACTCAATTATCGACGCCTACCTGCCTGTACACGATACTGTCAGCGCCTGCGCCGAGCCCGCCGATGTCGCGCCCGTTATGATCTTCATTGTAGGTATGCCGCGCTCGGGCACTTCCCTGGTGGAACAGATCATCAATTGTCACAGCCAGTGCCAGGGTGCCGGAGAACTGGACATTCTGCCCAGACTCGTCGCGAGGCTGGCTGATCCTGCGGGCGGAAAACGGCTGCTATACCCGGCGAGCATGAAAACAGTCACCCGCGAGGAGTTGACTCAATACAGGGTGCATTACCTGTCCCGACTGAGCCAGCTTATCAATATCAAAACACCTTTTGTCAGTGACAAGATGCCGGAAAACTTTTTACATCTGGGATTGATAGAGTTGTTGTTCCCAGATGCAAAAATATTGCACTGCAAGCGCGATCCCCTGGATTCATGCTTGTCCTGCTATTTTCACGAGTTCAGTGGGACCCACGAGTACGCCTATGATCTGGCAAGCCTTGGCGCCTACCACAGCCAGTACCGGAGGCTCATGGCGCACTGGCTTGAGAGAATCCGGATTCCGATCCATGAGATCTGCTATGAAGATCTGGTTATGGATACCAGGTCTACCTGCATGGAGTTATTCAATTACCTTGGACTGGTATGGGAGGAGCAGTGCCTGCACTTTCACAGGTCGCGCCGCCTTGCGACAACCGCAAGCCAGCAGCAGGTGAGGCGACCGATATACGACAAGTCCATTGGTCGATGGAAGCATTATGAGAAGTATATCGGGAATCTTCTGCGAGCGCTTGATCATGATGCGCTTCGCGGAGTCTAGTCGAGGGTGTGCGACGTAACATTCGATTCTTATTCATCGCAGCCAGAAATTCTGGCTGATCTTTGACCGTTAACCTACATCACACTAGATGCCGGAATATTGTCGAATCCGGGATTCCATGTACACCCCATAACCGTTTACCTCAACTTCAATGCCGAGGTGTAAGGTCTGATTTCAGTACTTTCCCGCCGTCCCCAGGACTGACGGGAACGGCAACTATGGGTGTGCGCCGTGCAAAGGCGGCGTTTCCCAGTGGGTGAGAGAACCACCCGGCAATTGTGCTCCAGCCGGAAGCAATCGGAGCAGTTATGGAGGTAACGAAATAACTGAAGCCTCTGATGTAACGGGTCATTTTAGATGATCCAGCGAGTGTGCAGGCCGTAATGCGAGTGAACGCTGAGCAAGCCTCGAAAATGCCGATGCACAGGCCGACCCGGTCACCCTTTCGGGGAAGGCTGATAGGGCTGGGGGAATGAGCGATGTGGTGCCCCCAGTCCCTGTGCCGGGGTAGTGGCGACAGCATGTACACAAGGAAAACGCGCGCAACACGGGAAGCCCCTTGGCGTGGTGACAGGATGACCAACCGGAGGCCCGTGAGGGACAGGCCGGGCGCCTTGGGGTGGCGGCGAGGTTCGTAAGACCTGGGAAGCCGGGTAATGCCGGCGGAGGAAAGGGACCTCAGTTCAAGACAAACGCAAGACGTAGGAAAGGACAGGAGATTGCGAATTTGGGGTCAGAGTCGAATTTTTCTGCGATTCTGAGAAAAATTCGACTCTGACCCCAATTTCACGCTGACCCCAATTTCACGTGACCCCAATTTCACGAAAAACGCTGGTCGCTGTTGGCCGATGGGTTCTCGCACCCAAGAGGCAACAGTCCCTGATGCGTTACTGGTGAGTAGCAGGGGCCACCCCGGGATCTGAGGTCGCGTCGAGCCTTACATTGAGATTACGTGGTAACCAGGGAGATCCGATATCTTCTATACTCATATTAAGAGCTGCATTGACAAAGCCTCATGTCTGTCAGCGTGACGCCGTGAATACATCCCTGTAGGCTTGACAGCCGCATGCCTGCGGCCGACACCCGCCGACAGACATGAGACATTGTCAATGTATGCCTCAGTGTGCTTCGTCTGGGAATCAAGGTGTGCCCGGTGCGTATCGCGAAATCCTTGAGCGCTTCGTCGCTGTACCCCTCGGCGGTGCGGTTCGAGTTAGCTGTCCTGGATTGGCAATGCAGCTTGGTCTCACGCCTGCGTTCTTTGTTGCGTGAAAGAAACCAGCGCCGGGACTTGCCTGATGATGGCGCGGTTGACGAGTCCGGGAACGACGGCGTTGATGCGCGCGAACAGGTTTTCCGGAAAGCCGATATAGGCTTCTTCCTTTTGCTTCGCTATGGCCAGTATCATCTTTTTCGCCACCCATTGCGGATCGTCCATGTGCATCATGCCAAGCTCCGCCATGCGGTGCACCATCGGGGGGTTGAATGGCGTTTTCACGGCGCGGGGCGAGATATAGGTGACGCCGACACCGCTACCGGCAAGTTCGCGGCGTAGTGCCTGGGAAAAACCGCGCAGGGCGAATTTGCTGGCCGAGTAGGCGGCGAAGCACGGGAAGCCGATGCTGCCGAACATCGAACCGACGTTGACGATGCGCCCGTTACCCCGCTCGATCATCTGCGGCAGCACGTAACGGGTCAGTAGCATGGGTGCCTCTATGTTTACCTGGAGTATGCGCTGTAGCATTCCCGGGTCTTGCAGGTCGAAACGGGCGAAGTCCATTACCCCGGCAAGATTGATAAGGATATCGATGCCGCCCCACGCCTGCATCATCATGTTGACGGCGCGTTCGCGCTCTTCGACACGGGTGATGTCGGCTTGTGCCGTGAGAATATCCGCCTGGACGCTTTTCAGTGTCTGCTCCATGCGTTCGCTTATCTCGTGACTTCTGTCGAGCAGGCACAACCTGGCCTTGCGCGCGACGAGCTGGGTGCACAATTCCTGACCGATGCCGCCGCCGGCGCCGGTGATGAGTATACGTTGCGATTCCAGATTCATGATTTCAGCCTTTTTTGAGGAAGTTAACCACAGAGGGCGCAGAGAAAATGAGGACTGCCCGCATGAGTCTCTGTTGCCAATGCGGGCCGTGTTAAGCCTTGTCTTTAATTCTGGCGATGATGGCCTGAATCTCCTGGCGCCGGCCCTCGTCGGCCAGCGGCCGGTTGGGCCGCGGAGGCGCGTGCATGGCTTTGTCGAGGAAGGACAGCGCCTCCGGATAGTGACCCTTGCGGTACAGGAAGTCGCCGTAGAAGTAATTCGGGTCGATACCGTTGGGATTGATCGTCAGGGCTTTCTTCAAGAAAATTTCGGCCTTCTTGTCGTCGCCATACCCCAGGGGCCAGCCCGGTACCTGATAGTAAAGGCTGCCGAGAGTGGTAAAAATGGAACCGTCCAGGGTATCGGGATCGATCTTTTCCGCCTGCTCCAGCAGATCGCGGGCCTCGCGGACCATGCTGAGGGCGCCGAGTCCGCCTTTGGCGCCCGCATGGGTGCTGAGAACGATGGCCTTCCATACCAGCGGTTCGGCGCGCCCGGGATAGCGCTTGATGAGCGCGTCCGCCGTTGCCTCCACCTGGGGAAAGGCGGCCTCCTGTTTGTCCCTCGGGATCTGGTAGTGGACGTGCTCCCATTCGTGCTGAACCTCCAGAATGCCGCTGTTCAGGCCATTATCTGTGGCGGGCGAAGCGGTTGAGGACAGGCACAACAGCAGGATGGATAGAGTTTGTGTGATGCGTTGCATAGGTTTCATCTCTTGTGTCTAGGTGTGCTCGGATATGGAGCGGAAGATGTTTCCATACAGCTGATAAAACATGTTCGCGCAGTGGATCACCGTCATCTGATCTTCAGGGGCAGTGATCCGGTTCATCAGGTTCTCGAAAAACTTGATGTGACCCTGGTCCAGGACGCCGTGGGAATTGAGATAGCGAAAGGCGTCAGCGGGAAAATTCAGGTGTTGCCTGATAGCGGCGGCCGCTCTGGAGGCGATAGCCGCGCTGGTGCCTTCCAGTACCAGGACCATGCCGAAAAAACCCAGCGGGTTACGTCGCTGAATCACGTCGTAAGCATAGGCCACCATCAATTCCGTGGCCGGGAACGGTGTTGCGCTGCGCGCTGCCGCGCGGTCGCCGCCGCAGGCGGCAATATCGTCCAGGATCCACTCCTCGTGGCCTATCTCTTCCTCGACATACTCGCCGACGGCCTTGCGCAACCATGCATAGTGTTCGGGTAGCCGGTAGCCGCAGCGCATCAGCAAGGGCACGGTATGCTTGACGTGGTGATAAGCCTCTCCCAGAAAGGTGATGTAGTCATCCCTGGTAATGTCGCCGCGCAGGGCGCGCTGCAGGATGGGGATCGCCAGGAACGATTCGCGCTCGCCGGCAGTGGCAGCAATCAGCTGATCATGGAATTGCACGTGACTTCTGTCCTTCGTGCAATCGCTCAATCTGATGCGAATACCTGGTGGCGATGGCCTGACGATTGAGCGCACCGGCACCGTTGGCGAGACCGTTGCGGACGCAGAAGGGTTCGTCGGCGATGATCCAACGGTTTACTTGCGCATAGTCGGGGAGGGTCTGATTCAAGGCCCCGATTGCCGGTCCTATCCGTGCGACTGCTGCGGCGTTGCTGGGCACGACCACGGCGATGTTGCAACTGCGCCCCTCGCCGAACAGCGCTGCCTGGGCAATGGCGGACGTTTCGGTGAGTTCGCTTTCGATCCACTCGGGGGCGAGCTTGCGGCCATGCGCCGTCGCGAATGCGGTTTTCTTGCGCCCGGTGATATGCAGATGGCCGTTGCTGTCGAGCAAGCCGATGTCGCCCGTCGCCCATTCTTCCGGCTGATCGATGGGTTCACCGAGATAACCGCTGAAGAGATTGCCGCCGACCATGATTTCGCCGTCCGCGGCAATATGCACGTTCACATGGGGCAACGGGCGTCCGACGCTGCCGATGCAGTCCTGTCCGGGGACATTCATGCTGACCACCGACGCCGCTTCGGACAGCCCGTAACCTTCATAGACCGGGAGGCCCAGGGCGCGGGCCCGTTTCAGCAGTGCTTTGGACACGGGCGCGCCGCCTACCGCGATATAGCGCAGCGACGAGGGCAGGTGCACGTCCTGCGTGACCGCCTCGACCAGTATCTTCAACAAATGCGGAACCAGTACGGTGACTGTGGGCTGATAACGCTGCAGCGCCGCGATCAGCTGATCGGCGCGCACCCCGGTGGAACCGAGGATGCCGCAATCGGCGAGGTCGGGCACATAGGCCGTGCTGCCGCTGTAAAGCGGTGCGTATAGGCCTGCGATATTTGCCAGCAAGGTTGAGAGCGGCAACAGGGTAAGGGCTTTATCCTCCCCGGTGGCGCCGACGGCTACACTCAACGAAACGGTGACGCGTTCCGTGGCCACGTCCGTGAGGCAGACGCCCCTGGGTTGTGCAGTGGTGCCGGAGGTATAAGTGACCTTGGCGACGCGCGGCGGCAATGCATGGTGTTGCGTCTGCCTGGTGAAGCAGCAGGCCAGCTGTTTTCCCGCCACGGTGATTTCCGTCGCCAGGGGGGCTTGCGCAAGCTCCACCGCGCGTGACGGCTGGTCAGTGATGATCACTTCCAGCCCGGCGTCGGCAATCAAGTGTCGCAACTGACTGTTGGAGAAAAACGCCGGCATGGGGATGCACGTGGCCCCCCGGCGTTGAGCGGCCAGATCCAGGACCGCCCATGCGCAGCCGTTGGCCAGCAGGAGCCCGATCCTTTGCAGATGCAGCGCAGAGGCGATGCGTTCGACCTCCTGTTGCAGTTGCAGATAGTTAAGGGAAGCGCGGCCGTCGGCAAGGGCGGTGTGTTCGGGGCGTTCTCCGGCGAAACGCGCGATGCGGTCGAAAATCGCTTGCATGATTTAAACCGCCTCGCGGACGATTCTTGGCTCGTCAAGGCGGATGTTTGTGCCGAGGCGCTGTGCTTCCTGTAGCAGAGCCCGGAGTCTGGGGTGGTGTTGCGAGACATGGGCGCTTAACTTGTTGTAACCGGCCTCGATGTTGCCGGCGTACACCATCGGTCCGGCCTGATAATAGGTGCCCCAGAGGTTGCCGCCGTCAGGCAGGCGACTGGGGTCGGGGATGGCAATCTGAACCGGCTTCAATCCCAGGCGCTGAAAAGCGTTGAACAATGGTCTGATGGCGGTGAACAGCACCCAGCGGTAGCCCGCCGCCTGCAGGAACACCGTCGTCGCCGCGATCACCCAGCGTGCCTCACCGGCGCTGGCGAGCGCCAGGTTGCCCACTTCCACCACCTGCCGGCGTTCGACGCTTTGGTCGAGATGCTTCGCCATCAGCTTTTCCACGGGCGCGTCCAGATACTGTTCGGAGAACAGCGGCTGCGCCATGCCGTTGCGATAACCAACAACACCGCGGATCTGGCCGCCGGTAGTGAAGGCGGTCAGGTTCGGGTAGAACACGTGCAACTGTGCGCCGAAGGTCTGCTGGAAGATGCGTTGAATGAAGTCCTCCAAAGGTTCGCGTCTGGTATCGTGCTGACCGCGGAAGTGGATTCTGACGGGGTCCCGAAATTCGGTGAGGAGGGGCTGGACGCCCGCGACGATACAGGGGTTGTGCTTGAGTTCGACCGTGGTACTCATCCTGGCGCCTTTGTGTTGCTGCCTCACAGGAGGCCAGCTGCCAGGACCGTTGCCAGCTTTATGCCAACTTTCTACTGCATTGATATATATAATTTAGTTGTGAACAGGTGCATGAATTCCAGGCCGCGAAAGTTTGCAGTGCGCAAAAATTGTATGAAGAATTTTGCACTAATCGGGCTGGTCGGCGTCCCGGGCGGGCGGGCAGAGTTTCTCCAGCGCCGCACGCTGCGCGCTTGGTACGGAAATCGCCAGCACCGGTTTGACCCGCGCATCGAGACGACAGGCGGCGATATAGCCGATGGCTCCCGGCGTCTTGGCCACAAACTGCACCACCGCTTCCTGCGAATGCACGACATAGGGGGGCGCGATGCCCTGGAAGTAACGCTGGTTCCAATAATCCTGAAGCTGTTGCGCGCTCTTGTTGAACAGGGTTTCCGCTAGGCTGTGGCGCAAAGGATTTTCAGGCGGCAGGTTGACGGGAACAAATGGCCGTCCGTTGTCGTCCATGAAAATCTTTTTCAGATAGATGTCGCGTAACATGACCCGATTGACTGGAAAATCCGCTGCATCCCTGGCGACGATGACGACAATCTCGTCCCTGGCCGATGCCGGGCCGCAACCCAGCAGGCTCGGCAGGATAACGGCACATCTCGTCAGCTGGCGGATGAGACCGTTCATGGGGTTAGAAAAGGATCGCCAGCGAGCCGAGCCAGCCGCTGGGTGCCACGATCTCGTTGTGCTTGCCGTCGCGATATTCCAGTTTGATCGACACTGCCTCGTGGGGACGGTAGGTGATGCCTAGGGTGTCGATGGTGGCGGTAGGTGGAAGAGAGGCCACCCGATATTTTTCCCACCGGCCTACCAGGTAAAAGCGGTTGGGAAGCGCCAGCACCGCCTGGAGGAAACCGCCGTGTTCATCCGGCTCAGTGGAGCCGAGGCTGTTGCGATGAACCCATTCTCCGCTTAACTCCATGCGCTTGACTGTCAGCAGGGCATCCGCGCCGAACAGTTCCTGGCGCTCCTGCAAGTCACTCATCCTGAAGCGAACATAGGAAACGCCAACATGGACGGCGTCGTTCATGAAGTGATAGGCAGCGCGCCCGCCCGCCGCGTGTTTGAACGCATTGTGGGGAGAGAGGCCCGACGTATCGTCTTCGAAAGCCAGCTCATTGTTCTGCGCAGGATCCAACTGCTCGCTGTCATCGACGTACAGGCTGTAATCCAGGCTGTTCCCGCCGATGTCAACGTCGCCGTAGAGCATCGCGCCTGTGGCGTGTCGCGCAAAAGCCGCGGTGGTGGTCAACGGCCGGTCCGCGGTCCACACCAGTGGATCGGCATGGATCACGTTCCAGCGGCCCACGGGGGTGAGAAATTTGCCGAAGCGGAAATTGGCTTCCCTCGTCGCCCGGTAGTCGGCGTACAGCCGTTCCAGATCGAATTCCGCACCGCTGCGGCTGACGCCGTCGCGGGAAAACCGCAGGGCATCACCGATTTCCACTTCGGAGAACAGATGCCAGCGATCTGTGAGAGTTTTGCTGACGAGCAGGCTGAGATCCCTGATGCTGAGTTGCCCGTCCTGGTGCTGCAGATCGGAGTAATACAGGCTCAAGTAACCACCGACGACGAGCCCTTGCTGCGGAAAATTCAGGCCGTGCCCCAGGCTATAGGGATCAGGCTTCCAGGAACTGTTCTCGCCTAAGACGGCGGTGGGCGAAAAACCGGCAATGAGGAGCAGCAATGCCAGGCCGGCGCCGAGTCTCGATGGTGGCATGGCTAGAGCGCGATGCGCCGAGTCGAGCAGAATGGCGAGGCGCAACGCTGCATGGTGACCTATAGGTGATGAGTCGATGTAAGCCGTTGGCAATTCGGGGGAGTATGCCCCGGGTGACTACGAGCGCAAAATAGCAGGGTTTTGTTAAATAGGAAAGTCCTGCTGTGCGACCACTGCGGGCTGCGTAGAATGAGCGTAGGCGGAAATGGATGGCGAGGAACAAAAGAGTGCCGGTGACGATCAACAAGGCTCTGCGACGGGCCTTTTTCTCGCTGGTTTTTGGCGCCGTTGTTCTGGTAGGGGGGCTATCGTTTTATCAGTTCCGCCAAACCCTTCAAGCGGAGATCGCCGATAATCTGCAATTTGGCGCCAGTGCGGTGATGCAACGCATCGATGCATTCTTTTTCGAAAGGATGGAAAACATCCGTATCTGGCGCCGCCTTGAGGTGATGCAGGATATTCGCGTGAATGATATCGACAAACGTTTGTCGCGCTTTCTGTCCGATTTGCAAAAGGGGCACGGCCATGTCTACCACCTGCTGTTCTGCACGGATAGGGATGGAGACATAGTCGCGGCGAGCGATCCCGCGTGGATCGGACGGACGAAGGTCCCGGAGCGCGCATGGCTGAAGATGCCCGGAGCCGGTTCCGACGAACCAGTGGTGTTGGAACCGCTGCAGACCAATGCTGCAGCGACGGTGGCCTTGCGCACCGCGGTCCCCGACGCGTTTGGCAAAGGAGAGCTGGGTTTCTTCTATGCCATATTGGGTTGGGAGGAAGTGTGGGATCTGCTGGATGATGCGGTCGCCAACAGCGCGCGCGATGCGCTGCTGCTCGATGCCACGGGCAGGCTCATTGCCGCCTCCTCTAGATTGCGCCCGCGGCAAGGGATCGACGGGCTTGACCTCAAAGGCTGGTATTTGGACAGCCATGGTAAAGGCCCCGATATCCGTGCCGGTGACCTGCTCGGTTACTCGGCGCTGCTGGTGGGTGGCGCCGCGTCGGGTGGTTATCAGCATTTCCCCGGCTTCGGCTGGCACCTGCTCATGGTGGTGCCTACCAGCGTAGCCTTTGCGCCGATCTGGCATTTGCTGTTAGCCATGGTTGTTTTGTTATTGTTGACGCTGTTGGCGGCGGGATGGGTTGCAACGCGCCTGGCAGCGAGGATCGCCAGACCCATCGTGGGTTTAACGGAGTTCACGCGTCGCTATCGCAAGGGCGAACAAAGCAAACCGGTGAACACGCCGGCGACGCTGTCCGAGGTGGGTGAACTGAGCCGCGCTTATACCGATATGATAGGAGCGTTGGAACAGTCGCGCGAGCAGATCGTGCGTGCGGGGAAGCTGGCGGTGGTGGGCGAGATGGCGGCGGTGATGGCCCACGAGGTGCGCACGCCGTTGGGTATTCTGCGTTCTTCCGCGCAGCTACTGGAACGCCAGCCCAATCTGGGCGAAAGGGAACGGGAACTGACGGGATTCATTATCAGCGAAACCGATCGCCTAAACCGCCTGGTGAGCATACTGTTGGAGTGTTCCAGTCCCCGTGCACCGGACTTCAAGCCTCATGATGTTCACGCCATCGCCGAGCATGTACTGGACTTGCTGGCAGCCAAGGCGGAGGGCAAGGGTGTGCGATTACAGCGGGATTTGACGGCTCAAGACGCCATGCTGGTGTGCGACCGCGAGCAACTGATCCAGGTTTTGCTTAACTTGCTGATCAATGCGCTGCACTTCGTGCCGCGGGGAGGCCGCATCGTCATGGCCACGCGCAACGACGGTGCATCGATCGTGGTCAGTGTCTCCGACGACGGCCCCGGTCTGCCTGCCGAACTCCGGCAGCGGGTGTTCGATCCATTCTTCACCCGGCGCGAAGGCGGCATCGGCCTCGGCCTGACCATCGTGCAGCAAATCGTGCAGGTGCACCATGGTGAAATCTGGATGACGGAAAGCCCGTGGGGCGGGGCCTGCTTTAACATCCGCTTCGATAGACACGCTGAGGGTAACGAGCGCTGATGGAAACACACAGGATTCTGGTGGTCGACGATGAAGTGAAAATGCGCCGCTTGCTGGAAATGTCCCTCAAGAACATGGGCCACGACGTGGTCCAGGCCGCCGACGGTGTGGAGGCGCTGGCCTGCTTCGACGAGGCACCCTTCGATCTGCTGATGACCGACCTCAACATGCCGCGCATGGACGGCATGCAACTATTGAGACGTTTGCGGGAGCGGGGCGAGGAGGTGCCGGTGATCGTGCTGACCGCATTCGGCACCATCGAAACGGCGGTTGAGGCCATGAAGCTGGGTGCCGCCGATTACATTATCCGGCCCTTCGAAATGGATACCGTGGAACTGGCGGTGACGCGGGCGCTCGCTATGGGCGCCGTGCAGCGCGAAAACCGTTTCCTGCGCGATGAGGTCGAGCGGGGATGGGGCGAGTTCATCGGGCGCAGCCCGAAGATGCGCGAGCTCTACGAACTCATCCGGCAGGTGGCCCCGGCGCGCAGCAACGTGTTGATCGCCGGAGAAACCGGTACCGGCAAGGAGCTGGTGGCGCGCGCCATCCATCAGGCCTCGGGGCGCGGCGGTTTGTTCGTGCCCATCAACTGCGCGGCGATCCCCGCCGAACTGCTGGAAAGCGAACTGTTCGGCCACCAGAAAGGGGCTTTCACCGGTGCCTACCGCGACCGCATGGGCAAATTCGAGCTGGCCAGCGGCGGCACGATCTTCCTCGATGAAATCACTGAAATGCCGCTGTCCTTACAGGCCAAGCTGCTGCGGGTGCTGCAAGAGGGGGCTGTGGAGCGCCTGGGCGCGCAGCGTGTTGTCAAGATCGATCTGCGCATCGTCGCGGCTACCAACCGCGATCCGCAGCAGGCCGTGGACGACGGCGCAATGCGCCAGGACCTGTTTTTCAGATTGAACGTGGTGCGCGTTGACGTGCCACCCTTGCGGGAACGACGCGAGGACATTGCCTTGCTCGCCGGGCATTTTCTGCAGAAACACAGCAGTGAACTGGGTCGTCCGGTACCGCGCCTGACCGAGGCGGTGACGCAAAGCCTGCTGGCCTATTCATGGCCGGGAAACGTCCGCGAACTGGAAAATCTCATGGAACGCGCCAGCGTGCTGTGCCGCGGAACGACTGTCGATATGCACCTGCTGCCGCCGGATATGAACGCTGCCACTGTGGTCGCATCTACCCCTGCAGCAGCAAGCGGCCCCGGTGAGTTTGAATCGCTGGTGTTGGAGGAGCATGTCGCGGCATTAGAGAAACGTTTGATAACGGCAGCGCTGGAGCGCAGCGGCGATAACAAATCGGCGGCCTCGCGTCTGCTCGGTGTCAGCGAGCGCACCCTTTGGTATAAGATTAAAAAATATGGTCTGTAGCACTTGCCCGGATTTCTGCCCAGTGCAGTCGGCATTATACTGGGCTGTCCTGGTCCAGCGAAAGTTTGCCCCCATTTTTGCATGCAATTGAATGCACGATGCGTGTGTAAGCTGGCATCTTCACAGCGCAGGTGCTTCAACCTAAAATCCTCAGTTGTCCTTGCTGGGGCTTAGACGCCAGCATAGTGGATCACGACATTTAACCATCACTCTCCTCATCCTGTTTGGGGAAGTCTATCCGGGGGATCATTCCCCATAAAAACCTCCATCGACTTTGTCACGATGAGTTGCCAGCACTCGCTATGGGTCAACTGAGTCGCAGTTGCTTTCAACCAAGAAAAGAACGCGTGAACGCGTGCATAGGCACGCTGTATGGTGAGCGTCTCACCATGGGTCGAGGTGATGACCATGTGCCGTTGCCGGCCGCTTTCCGTGAGCCGCCCCACACTGCTGAGTAACAATGGACGGCTCGTGATGGCTTCATGGTGTTTATCAGGAATGGCCAGGCGAACAAACAGGTTCCACCAGTTGTAGATCAATGCCACTATGCCGGCCATGATTTGACTGGTCTGGAGTTGTTGGGTGACAAAGCCACCCCAGCCCCATTGGTTTTTCGCTTCATCGAAGTTATTTTCGCAGTCGGCACGGTCACGGTAGTGCCGCATCAGGTTCACTAACTCATCGTCGAGATTGGTGACCAGCACGCTGTACTCAAACAGCCGCATATCTTCGGGGCCCTCTACCAAAGCCAGTTCGCGTTGTCCGCCGCGTTGGTATTCAATCCCAATCAGGGGGTCTTTCAGCAGTCGGCGCCGGGCAACCACCACCCGCCGCGCTCCTTGCCAACCCTGAAGTTGAAGGGTGCTTTTTTTTAACTCCCATTCCTGATTGAACCGGGTCCATACGCCGAGACCATGCACCTGGGCGATCAGTACCTTGACCCGTTTGGAGCGTTTCAGTTTGAACAGATAATGCCGGTCCATGGCTTCCAGTTCGCTCATCACGGGATCATTGCGCCAATCACAATCGCCCCGGATAAAGGCCGGCTGGCGTTCCTGCGGTAGCCGTTCCAGCAAACTGATCAAGCCCGGCATGGAATGGGCTGCATGGGATTGATCTCCCGGTTGGACATCCACCTCCAGGACCAAACGGGTATTGGCCATGATATAGCTGTGATACGTATGGGAAGGACGACCGGGTTTGTACGGGTTGTAACCCACCTTGGCACCCTGAACGGTAAGCCGGGAGTGACGCTAACCTATTAGTCGAATTTTGGCAAAATCAGCGATTTTAATGGTGCATGCACTGCAATACCCCGAAATTGGTCTAGACTTGCCAATGTGAGCCGAATTCTTTCTGTAATTGAGAGGGTTTCAGCGTCAGCCATATAATGACAGCACGTATTCACCGGAAGAGAATAACTCCCTTCCAGTGTTTTACCGCCCTATCAGCAGCAGCATGCAAGCAGAGGTTCAGAGATGAACCGAAGCATAACTGGAACGCACAACGTGCGTTGAATCGCTAGGCCAGGGAGGGCAACAACATGCACCGCACTGACCAACGGAAACACCGGCGTGAAACCGATTCCGACGCAGATGCCTTCGAGCACGCCCGGGGTGTTAAGTTCTCGACGATATAATCCAGCGCTACCCTTTACACGAGACGGCCTTGCGAGAAGCCGACCGGATTCTGCGAGAGGCGAAAGAACCGAATCATGCCACAGCGCTGGATTCGGTCGCACGCGCCATCAGCAGCGGCAAGATCAATGTGTTTTTTAGTTTCAAGCACGATGACATGGACGCGGCGAAAACGATCGTCGACACGTTCAGCACCGCGTCGGCGAAGTCGTCGCTGAGCTGCTGTAGGGAGAGCGAGCGCCGCAGCGACGAGGCGTGATCCTGATGTAATTGCAACGCCGCATGGGCAAGGCCCAGACACCGCCAGCCAGAATCCAGAATGACGGTCCAGTCGGCCTCGATCCCGCGCAGCCGGAGGTCGACTACCGCGTCGAACACGGACAGATAAAGGCTTGGCGAGAGATAAGAGGGGATCGGGTCGAGGCGGGTTAGTTGCAGGATTTCTTCCGTGGAGGGAAGAGGGTGGTCATCGAATGGCTGCATCTGTTGTCTCCGTGCTCGCCGTTCGTCGAACGGCCGGTTTTGCGGGCTCACCTCGTTCAACCAGGGAGACCTCTTGAACGAGATGCGGTGCGACGCCCCCGGTCAAATCCGGCGGTGCCGTCCAAAGTCGCAAAAAAGGTGAGGACACGCCGGACGGAACGATCGTCGCGCGACAATCTGTGCGGCAGTCCGGACATGGGCCGCACCTTCTCCCGCCATGCCGCAGGCCTCTTGCAAAATGGCGATCGGTCAAGCGTTCAACCCGTCAGTGAGGATACCACCATTCTTGCCGCGCCTTCAATCTTAGGGTTGTGACAATTCGCGATACGCAACCAAACATAGTGTCTCTGCGGTAGGCGGAGATGCAGACCTTTTGGCCGACCTTGTCATGTCGTCAGCATCGGAAAATTGAGGCGGTTGCAAATCAGATAAGTGTGTACATATGTGATGCCGTGATCGAGAACGATATTTTCAAGGCTTTGGCTGATCCAATTCGCCGCGCGATTTTCGAGAAGCTCGCGACAGGTGGCATGAATGCCAGTGGGTTGCGTGACGGCATCGAGATCAGCCAGCCGGTCATGTCCCAGCACCTTTCGGTGCTCCGCAAGGCGGGTTTGGTGCACGAGCAGCGGCAGGGGCGCTTCGTGAACTGCGAAGTCAATCCGGAGGGGCTGGTGCTCATAGCACCTGCCCGGCCTGCGGCGATGGTCACAAGCGTCAGCAGATCATTGGCATAGGATTGCACCAGTTGTGCCGCATCAATGCGATCCGTTTTGACTTGTTTCCCACGTGGACTGGGAATACTGGCGGGAGCAACCACATCACAGTGATAGCCTTTTTCAACGAGATCCCGTTGCAGCGTGTAACCAATATAAGACGCCTCATAACATAGCTTGAAAGCGCTTTCTGGAAAGCATTTGTGGAGCCCATCAAGTTGGTTCAACAGGCCTTTTAATGTCGGTCGACATTTGAATGTAATGATTTCTCCAGTCTTTTTGTCCAGAGCCGAACCGTGGTACTGGTGGGCATCGACGTCAAGGCCCACATAGATTATATTCTGTTTCATAGCCGCGTCTCCTTTAATCATCAATGCTTAGTGGTTAAAAGCACTTTGAGGTATCCATCTTTAATGGTAGTCCTCGGTTTAGATTAGGTTGGGGCGTCTATATCTTCTATACTCAACACAATACGTCCGGTTGTCCATGTGAGAGTCAACGGTGAGCGGGTGCTGTGACAATAGTTGTTCGATAGATCGCCTTCGCGAAAGGCAACGAGGAACGCTGCACGTTGTCCTCGGCATCAACGTTGTTATGTTTCTGGTCATTGTAGCGGCCGCGCTTTATGGCAAATCAACCGCGCTACTGGCTGACAGTCTCGATAACCTCGGAGATGCCTTGACATATGGTCTAAGTCTTTATGCGGTTTCAAGGGGTGCCGCTGTAAAAGCTAAAGTTGCATTGTTCAAAGGCGGGCTGATCTTCTCTGCCGCTCTTGCAGTTGCCGCACAACTTGTCTACAAGCTGTTTGCCCCAAGCGTTCCCATCTTCGAGGTAATGGGTACGTTTAGTCTTATCGGCCTCGCCGCAAACTCCGTTTGTCTTTTTCTGCTGTGGCGACACCGGTTCGAAGATGTAAACATGAGTTCAGTGTGGGAGTGTTCGCGAAACGACATCGCATCGAATCTTTCAGTTTTAGTGGCGGCCGGGGCCGTCTGGTTCACCGGTTCGAGCTGGCCTGACATGGTGGTTGCGCTAGGTTTGGTTTGGCTATTAATGCGTTCTGCACTTCGTGTTATTGCTTCTGCACTGGGGGAGCTTCGTGCGGCAACCTAACATGTCGGATCTGAACGGCAATTACGCTACCAAGGGGTCACATGAGTCACGATGAAGTGCATAGAGCACACCGCATAGGCTGGCTACGCGCCGCCGTATTGGGCGCAAATGACGGCATTGTCTCCACGGCAAGTCTTATTATCGGTGTTGCTGCGGCCAGCACCACGCACGAAAACATTCTTCTTGCCGGTGTTGCCGGACTCGTTGCGGGAGCGATGTCTATGGCTGCTGGTGAGTACGTATCAGTCAGCTCTCAGTCCGATACAGAGAAAGCGGATCTAGCCCTAGAAAAGCAATCGCTGGAGGAAAATATCGAGTTTGAAAAGGATGAACTCGCAAAGATATACGAAGGCAGAGGGCTTGAACCCGATTTGGCGAAACAAGTTGCTGAGCAGCTAATGGCTCACGACGCCCTTGGGGCGCATGCGAGAGATGAAATAGGCATATCGGAGACCGTTACTGCTCGGCCCGTTCAGGCGGCATTTTCTTCGGCAGGCACATTTACCGTGGGCGCTGCACTTCCATTGATATTGGCATGGGCTATACCAGACGCTCAGTTGATACCGGTGGTCGCGGTTTCATCCCTTTTCTTTCTTGCTCTTCTTGGCGGTCTTGCCGCGCGGACGGGCGGCGCACCCATTGCTGTCGGCGCAATGCGGGTGACGTTTTGGGGCGCACTTGCAATGACATTAACGGCGGGCGTTGGCCGGCTATTCGGCGTGACTGCCTGAAGACTACGCGCATCTAAAAGTTTGAGGCTTCGAATGCAACCCGTTCGCACTTTTGTGCAATACCTGCGGGAGCGCCAACCTCCCCTCATAAGGTATCTTCATTTGGCTATTTTAGTGCTGGTCATAAGTCAAATCATTGTTAGCAATTGTATGGGCTTCACCGACACCGGCGCAATCAGTGAGCACCCCGTCGAATTTCACGGTACTCGGCTACATATAAGCACCGGATTATTTATTATCCCTATCGCACTGGGTTTTCTGACCGCCGCACTGCAACAGCATGGATTCAAATATTATTTCCCTTACTCGATAGGCGAGTTCTCGCAACTGACCGCTGATATCCGACAACTAATGAAACTCAAGCTTACCGAAGCGAGGGCCTATGGCCTCGCGGCGACTGTACAAGGGCTGGGTTTCGGGGCCCTGTTATTAGTTCTTATTTCAGGACTAACTTGGTTTCTTGCCTGGAATTATGATTTGGCCTGGTCTGACGACGCAAAAGAGGCGCATGAGTTTCTTACCGGAGTCATTCAGGCATACCTTATCGGGCACGGTGGCATGGGGCTCTTACACATTTTCTTTTATCCGAAATGGCAGCGACGCCGCTAAGACGGCGCGTCAGCGGAGACCAAAACGTCGCACGGATGTGCGTAATCGTTAGGATCAGCCATACGTAGTGCCATGTTATCAAAGGCGATAGGTATCTGGCTCATAATGGTGATCGTAGCCATTGGTAACGCAATGATTCGTGAACTGCTAGTACCTATGATCGGTGCAGGGCTCGCACTTCCTGCAAGCGGAGTGCTACTGTCGCTGTTCATTTTTTTAGTGGCCTTTCTCGCAGTGCCATTCTTTGGCTCCACAGAGAACAAGGCGTATGTTTTTGTTGGCATGTTATGGTTCGTACTAACGTTAGCGTTTGAATTTGTGTTTGGTCATTGTGTGGCGGGAAAGCCATGGCATGAAATCATGCAGGTCTTCAACATAACAAGAGGAAATCTATTTATTGTGGCTCTGCTTGCCACGCTAATTGCTCCGTGGTTATCTGCACGCCTTAGAGGCTTTGTATGACGAACGTGCCGTCTAACAAGGGAAACGCATACGAGCACCAACACTCCCCGCTTCGTAGCGCCGGGACACTCAGCGACATAATGGATTGATTGTGATAAAGGCGTACCAAACAAATCGAGACAGTGGGTATGCGCCCAATTGACGCCGGTTCACGCTGCTGTGGCCGCGCAGCGGCTTGATCCGTTCAGACAGAGGCGTACAGTAGCGTGGTAACGAACCAGAAAGTACTCGGAAGGTGGCGTTGAACTCTGCCGGAAGCGACCGAACGGTTGAGCAAACACGATCCGCGGCCTTTGATGATAGCGAAATGCCCCGCAGCCGGACACGCTTGTGGACACCTGGACAACCGCACACGTGAGTCAGTCGAAACCGCAAAAGATCGGGTACTGGGAAGCGACCGCCATTGGTGTCGGCGGCATGGTGGGGGGCGGTATTTTTGCCGTCCTGGGGCTTTCGGTGGATCTGGCGCACGGGGGTGCGCCCCTCGCCTTTCTGATTGCCGGGGTGGTCGCGCTGGTGAGCGCTTATTCATACACACGGTTGTCTGTTTCGTTTCCCAGCCAGGGAGGCACCGTGGCCTTTCTCGACCGGGCGTTCGGCCCCGGACTGCTTACCGGCAGTGCGAACATCCTACTGTGGATCAGCTACATGGTCATGCTGTCGCTGTACGCCTATGCGTTCGGTAGCTATGGCGCCTCGCTGTTTGCGCCCGAATCGCACAGTTTCTGGAAACACACCCTGATCAGCGTCAGTGTTATCGGTATCGCGGGGCTAAACCTGCTCAGCGCCCGGCTGATCGGGGAAGCGGAAGACTGGGTGGTATTCATCAAGCTGGCGATCCTGGGACTGTTTATCGCTGCGGGCATCTCGGGGGTGGATGCGGGCCGACTGGGCGTGTCGCAGTGGTCATCCCCGCTGCACCTCGTTGCGGGTGGCATGATCATTTTTCTGGCTTACGAGGGCTTTGAACTGATTGCCAACACCGCCCAGGACGTACGCAATCCAGCCAGGACGCTGCCGCGCGCGTTCTACTCAGCCGTGGGTTTTGTCATTGCGCTCTACGTGCTGGTGGCCGTGGTGACCGTTGGCAGCCTGCCCATCGATAAGATTGTCGCGGCCAGGGACTATGCCCTAGCCGAAGCCGCCACGCCGTTCCTGGGCCAGACCGGCTTCACACTCATCGCCATCGCCGCAATGCTGTCAACGGCATCGGCCATCAACGCCACGGTCTATGGTGCCGCGCGGTTGAGCTACATTATCGCGAAGGACGGTGAACTGCCTGTCGTGCTGGAGCGCAAGATCTGGAACGAACCCGTAGGAGGACTCTTGATCACTTGCGGCGTGACGCTGCTGGTCGCCAACCTCGTGGATCTGTCCAGCCTGTCTACCATGGGTAGCGCCGGTTTTCTGCTGATCTTTGCCGCCGTCAATGGCGCCAACGCAAAACTGGCCGGTGAGACGCACAGCAGGCGCTGGGTGTCGCTGATTGGCCTTGCACTGTGCCTTGTTGCTCTTGCAACGCTGTTATGGCAAACCGCGCTCACGGCACCTGGTCGGATCTGGATCCTGGTGGTGATGATCGCCGTGGCCTTCGCGATCGAACTCGGCTTTCGTCTGGCCACCGGACGGACATTGAGCGTCTTCAAGTCCGGGCGCGTTTGACATGATCCGGATCGGCGTCATTTCCGACACCCATGGCCTGCTCAGAGACGAAGCGGTAGCGCGATTGGTGCAAAAATTGGAAGGAGGACTTTCAAGCTGCTTCACGATAGTAGAAATTGAGCATACCGCCAAGCCGTTCTCGGCAGTGAATCGGCCCATCGGTTGAATTGCCCGTGCCATGCTGTTTCAGGATATTCTTTACCGTGTTGGGTGCGATGACGTGACCGAGATTCGCGAGAGCGCCGTGCCGCAGGTCCCCGCCTATCAGGCTCCGCGGTAGGTGACCACACGGTTGCGACCGCCGGACTTGGCGCGATACAGCGCGATGTCGGCGTTCTTGATACAGCTGTCGATGCCCTGGTTGCTGAGGTAGCCGGCAACGCCAAGGCTCGCGGTGACGCGTGTGTCGCCCTGCTGGACGCTGAAGGTTTGCGCCTCGATGGCGGCCCGCAGGCGTTCCGCTTGCTCGGTCGCCTGATCGACATCGGTGTCGCTGAGTAATATCAGGAACTCTTCGCCTCCCCAGCGCGCCAGCACGTCTTTCTCACGCATCCAGCCATGCATGTGCTTGGCGATGCGGACGAGTATTTCATCACCGCCGTCGTGACCGTATGAATCATTGATCGCCTTGAAGTGGTCGATATCCAGCAGTACCAGCGAGAAGGGGTGTTCGGAGCGCTCGAAACGTGCGGCTTCTTTGTCCATAATCTGGATCATGGCGCGGCGGTTGGGCAACTGGGTGAGATAGTCGGTCCGGGCGGTCTGTTGCAGCACCGCTTCGATACGTTCGCGCTCCCTGATTTCTTCGCGCAGCTGGTCGTTGGCCTCGAGGAGTTCACCGGTGCGCTCCTGTACCCGCTTTTCCAGCTCGTCTTTGTGCTTTTCCAGCGCCCGGCGTGCCTGCTCATTTTCCTCGCGGCTGTGCTCCAGGTGTTCGGCCATGGCTTCGATGGTCTGGCCGAGATGGTCGAGTTCGTCACCCGTTCCGTTGGCGCTGCTGGGTTCCAGCTGGGCACGGGCGATCTCGCCGCAACGGCGTACCAGCCGGTTGATGCGCACATTGAAGTTCTTGGCGAGGACGTTGGCAAACAGGATGGCCAGCAGGATGGATACCATCAGCGAGATTAAGCCAGCCTGTTTCAGCTGGCGCATCTTGTGTTCGACCTCGTTGGCATACATATCAATGCCGACGAGGTAATCGCCGCGGGCATCGTGCAACGGTGCATAGCCGGACAGGAAGCTGCCCCATTTATCCGTGGTGATATCGTTGTCGACTGAGGGGCGGCTGAACCCCTGCAACAGCTCCGGAATGTGCTGCTGGTAAACTTCTCCCAGTGCCGCGGGCCGCGGATCCGAGTCCAGAACGAAAACCACCTGGTCGCCGACTTTGCGCATCACGTAGACGAAGGCGATATCGGGATTGGTGCTCGCGACCCGGCGTATGCGTTCCATCAGGGCCTGGTACTGCTGGCTCTGCATGTCCGCGGCCGAGTTCAGGCCGGACAGCGCTTTGGCCGAAAAGACCTCGCTCAGGATGGCAGCGCTGTTCATCAGGCGCGATTGCAGACTGTGGGTCAGATTGTCGATGGCTGATGAATAGAAGTAGGAGCCGATACTGCCGGAGACCAGGATCACCGCCAGAAAGTGGCTGAGGAACAGTTTGGTACGGGTGGAAAGATGCATGTGCGTCAGTTTTTCTTTATTTGTCAGCGAGCCTGGCAATTCTATACCAATGCCCAGTGGCGTGTTGACCGGTATCGCCTGGACGAGACAAATCTACTTTACATTTAAGGGCTTGAACAGGCATTTGCGTGCTGTCAGCGGGTGCCGCACAATAGCTCGCTTTGATTGGCGCCGTCACACGCGCGTCGGACCGGATTTTACATGCTGATTCAGAGGAGTACGCTTCGTGAAATTAATTCTTTTAGGGGCGCCGGGTGCGGGCAAGGGTACAGTTGCCAAGATGCTGACCGACGTCGATGGCTCGGTACAGATTTCCACCGGTGACATCCTGCGCGCCGCAGTTGCTGCCGGCAGCGACCTGGGCAAGAAGGCCAAGGCGTTCATGGATGCCGGCGACCTGGTGCCGGACGATCTGATTATGGGCATCATGGAAGAACGCCTGCAGGAGCCTGACTGTGCGAACGGTTTCCTGCTGGACGGCTTCCCGCGTACGATTCCCCAGGCGCAGGCACTCAAGGATCTGCTGGCGAGGCTCGGTATCGAGCTCGACATGGCGGTCAACCTCGAAGTGCCACGTGACGTTATCCTCGATCGCCTGACCACCCGCCGCACCTGCACTGGCTGTGGCGCTATCTATAATGTCAAGAGCAAACCGCCGAAGGTCGAAGGTGTCTGTGACGTCTGCGGTGGGGCAGTGGTGCAACGCGACGACGAAACCGAGGAAGCAATTTCCAATCGGCTCGACGTGTACAACCAGAAGACCGCACCGCTGGTCGATTATTATCAGAAGGCCGGCAAGTTGGTCAATGTCAACGCGACGTCCAGTGATGTCGTGGTCAAGACCATCACGGATAAGCTCGCGAGCTGAGTTTTCCCTGCCCGCTGAGTCCAGTCGACCCCCGCCAACGAGCGGGGGTTTTTGCGTGTATGTTGGGCTGAGCGCCGCGAAGCCCAACACCGGGCCGCTGATCGTCGGGCTTCGCTGGGCTCGGCCCAACCTACGGGAGGTCAGCGCCAGCGCAGCGCAACATTCATGGTTGTTTCCGTTGGGCTTCGTTCCTCAGCCCGACCCACGCTTATGCAGCTATGGCCAAGGGTGCCCCGATGAATACAGTCACACTTGCCGTTACGCGCTACTGCGAGCGAAGCGCCGACCAGTTCTGGGCGGAGCCCCTCAACGCAGTCAGCAACCTGGCCTTCGTGCTGGCCGCGGCGGTGGTTGTCTGGCGCCTGCGCGGTTCGGCGCGTCAGTACTGGGACGTCCTGGTGCTGGCGCTGTTGGCGGCTGCAGTCGGCCTTGGCAGCTTTCTCTGGCACACGCTGGCGACACCCTGGACAGAATGGGCAGACGTCATTCCGATCGGTCTGTTTATCAATGGCTTCCTGTTGTCTTTCCTGTTGCGTGTGGCGCGCTGGCGGTGGCCGGACGTCGCACTCGCCATTATCCTCTACCAGGTACTCACCTATTGGGTGCAGGCCGCTCTGCCGGCGGACTTCCTCAATGGTTCCGTCTTCTATCTGCCCGCCTGGCTGGCGCTGCTGGTAATGGGCCTGTACTGCAGCGCGACGGGGCACAGGCAGGCGCGTTATGTAGCCGCTATGCTGGGCATATTCACCGTCTCCCTGCTGGCGCGCTCCGCCGATGTGGCGATCTGTCCGGCTTTCCCTCTGGGAACCCATTTCGCCTGGCACCTGCTCAACGCCCCGGTGCTTTACCTGGCCATGCGCCTGCTGGTCGATTGACGCACCCGCCGGGGCCGGTGCAGACTGCAGGCATGCGCCCAGTTTTAGCCTCTGTTGCGGGCCATCCGGCGGTGCCGTGGCGATACGCTGCTGTGGCCGGCCTGGTCGCCCTGGCGGTGTTCTTGTCCTCTTGTAGCGAATTGCGCTACTACCGCCAGTCGGCCGGCGGGCAATTGGACATCGTTCACCGGCGACAGGCCATCGATACGCTGATCGCCGACGAACATGGCGATAAACAACTGCGCACGCGTCTGGAAATGGCCCGGGAAATACGCGCATTCGCCGTTGACGCGCTTGGGCTTCCCGATACCGACAGCTACACAAAGTATGCCGACCTCGGACGCGACTACGCGGTACTCGCTCTGTATGCGGCACCGGAATTCTCCACCGAACTGAAAACCTGGTGTTACCCGGTGGTGGGGTGTGCCGCCTACCGAGGCTACTTTGACCGTGCGATGCTGGCAACCTACGCTGACGAGCTGAAACGGCAGCACTATGACGTTTATGTGGCTGCCGTTCCTGCCTACTCGACGCTGGGCTGGTTCGACGATCCGCTGTTGAATACTGTCCTCGACTGGCCCGAGCCGCAGATGGCGGGGCTGATTTTCCACGAACTGGCCCACCAGCAGCTGTATGTGAGAGGGGACACCGCGTTCAATGAGTCCTTCGCTACTGCGGTGGAACGTGCCGGGGTGGAACGCTGGTTGCGGACGCATGGCACTCAGGCGGATGTTGCCGACTACCGCAGTTACTGGCGTCACCGCGAACACGTGGTGCAGCTGATTTCGCGAGCGCGTCATGATCTGCAGGAACTCTACCGGCAGGACATGCCCGCGGACACACTGCGCCTGGCGAAGCAGCAGCGGCTGCGGGCGCTGCGCCAGCAGTATCGCGACTTGCGTCAGACTCTGGATGGCGACCCCGGCTATGACAGCTGGTTTGCCGGCGACCTCAACAACGCGAGGCTGGGCTCGGTGGCCGCCTATCACACCTATGTCGACGTGTTCCTGGCGCTGCTGGCAAAACAGCATGGCGACCTGCAGGCCTTTTACGCCGAGGCGGGACGTATGGCTGACATGCCCGCGGACCAGCGTCAGCAGTATCTCGCCGGCCTGCTGTGATCCGTCACCACTGCACTGTGTTGACTACGGCGGCGATGCGCCTGCACACGATCCGGCCGGCGCTGTGAAAAGTATCCAGCTTATCGCGAGGTTCTGTTATACTGCCACCCGCTTGGAGCACTTCGGTCTGCTCTTAACTCTCGCGGTAATCCTTCCCGGCTGACCTCGAACACAATCAACGTTTCCGCCTGGACCGACCCTGGCCGCACAGCCCGGGCAGGCCGTCTCAGGAGCACTGCCTTACATGTCATTTGATACCCTCGGTCTGTCGACCGAACTGCTGCGTGCGGTCGCCGCGCAGGGCTACAGCGAGCCAACGCCGATTCAGCGTCAGGCGATTCCGATCATTTTACAAGGCCGGGATATTCTCGCCGGCGCCCAGACCGGCACGGGCAAGACCGCAGGTTTCACGCTGCCGTTACTGCAGCGCCTCAGCGCAGGCCGGGTGACCAAAGGCCGGAAAGTCATCCGCGCGCTGGTGCTGACCCCAACCCGTGAACTGGCCGCACAGGTAGCAGATAGTGTCGCGACCTATGGCCAATATCTGCCTTTGACGTCCGCCGTTGTCTTCGGCGGTGTCAATATCAATCCGCAGATCAGCAGATTGCGCAGCGGCGTGGACATACTGGTGGCAACACCGGGGCGCCTGCTGGATCACGTCGGGCAGAAAAATCTCGACCTGTCCAGCATTGAAATCCTGGTGCTGGACGAGGCCGACCGCATGCTGGATATGGGCTTCATCCGTGACATCCGCAAGATCCTGGCGCTGCTGCCCGGCCAGCGGCAAAATCTGTTGTTCTCGGCGACCTATTCGGAGGACATAAAGAAGCTCGCCGATGGCCTGCTGCATTCACCGGCTCTGGTTGAGGTGGCGCGCCGCAACACCGCCGCCGAAGGCGTGGCCCACGTCATCCATCCGGTCGACCGGGAACGCAAGCGCGAGCTGCTCGCTTACCTGGTCGGTTCCCGCAACTGGAGACAGGTGCTGGTGTTCACCCGTACCAAGCACGGTGCCAACCGCCTGGCCCAGCAGTTGGAGCGCGACGGTATCAGCGCCGCGGCCATCCACGGCAACAAGAGCCAGGGTGCACGCACGCGGGCCCTGGCGCAGTTCAAACAGGGCACGATACGCGTTCTGGTGGCCACAGACATCGCCGCACGTGGTCTGGATATCGACCAGTTGCCACACGTGGTCAACTTCGAGTTGCCGCACGTCCCGGAGGACTATGTCCACCGCATTGGCCGCACTGGCCGCGCCGGCAATACCGGCGAAGCGATTTCCCTGGTGTGTGTCGACGAACACAGGCTGCTCAAGGACATCGAGCGCCTGCTCAAGCGTAACCTGCCAAAGCACGTGGTCACGGGTTATGAACCGGACGCCGCAATCAAGGCCGAGCCGATTCAGGCATGCCGCGGTGCGGGCGCAGCAGGCGGGCGACGTGGCAACGGAGCGAAATCCGGTGGTGGGTGGGAGAGTGCGGCGCGCGCTGAGCGAGGTCCCGGTCGGCCACGCAGTCAGCACGGCAGTGCCGGCAGCGTGCAGCCGCCTGCAGCGGATAACCGCAAGCGCTCGCATCAAAGCAAACGCCGCACAGCAACCGCGGCCGGACAGGGATAAGGCGGCCGCGCGCACGCACGCCCTGCGTGCCTTACTGCGACAGGGTCGTGTCTTGCGGGTTATCCATTGGCGGCGGTTCAACAACTGCTTCAGGATGTGTTTCGGGCAAGACGTCCGGTGGTTGATAGCCATCGGGCGATTGCCAGGCCTGCATACACAGGTTGAGGTAAGCCTGGATGTCCGGCTCCTCCTGCAGGCCCGTAGATACCGCTTCATCGCGGCAGTTGGCTAACGCCGATTGCATATCCGGATTCGCGCCGGCGACAGTGCATACCGACGCCAGAATGCCCACGGACATGCCGCAAGCAAGGTTTGTCATTTTCATGGTTGCCTCCGGAAAACGATCAGTCGGGCGGTGTGCCTCCAGCAGCCTGTCCTTGCTCTGCCGCTCTCGCAGTAGCAGAATGATTCTTTAGGACAGGCTCCTGGCGGGTGTATCCCCGGGTTGCACGCCAACGCCCCTGTTTTGGGCGGCCGCGGAGTAGGGTAAAGTAAAAAAATAGGCAAGTCGAGATCGTGAAGGCTGGTCGAAGTCGGCCGGCCCGGCGGTGGCGTCCGTGGATACACAACTCTTAAAGACCTTTCTGGAGATTTACCGAACTCGGCATTTCGGCCAGGCGGCCCATAACCTGCACCTCAGCCAGTCAGCGGTCAGCGCCCGGATCCGGCTGCTGGAGGAAGAACTGGGCGTGTCACTGTTTACCCGCGACCGCAATAACATTCAGCTGACGCCGGCGGGTCAAAAGCTGTTGCGCCACGCCGAGAGCATTACCACGGCCTGGAGCCAGGTGTGCCAGGAAATGGCCATGGGCGAGAACGGGCCAGCGCTGCTGTCGGTCGCCGCGGTACCCAGCCTGTGGGATATTGCTCTGCAGGACTGGGTGCACTGGGTCTACGGCGAGTGCCCCGAAGTCGGCCTGATCGCCGAGGCCCACAGCGTCGAAACGCTGCTGCGCAAGCTGCTGGAGGGCAGCATCGATCTCGGCTTTCTGTTCGACGCCCCGCAATCGCCGGAACTCATGGTGGCTGAGACCATACCGGTGTCACTGATCATGGTCTCATCGCGACCGGGTCTTACGGCCCACGAGGCTGTCAAGGGCGATTACGTCATGGTCGACTGGGGCACTGCGTTCGCCATTGCCCATGCCCGTCACTTTCCTGAAATGGCCACCCCGCGGGCCCGGGTGGGGCTGGGGCGGATGGCCAAGGCATTGCTGCTCGCCCGCGGCGGAACCGCCTACCTCGCGGAAGCGATGGTGAGCAAGCAGCTGGCGGAAAAACGCTTGTACCGGGTCGACAGCGCCCCGGTTATCCAGCGCGTCGCCTACGGCGTGTACCCCGTGAACTGCGGGCACCGCGACAGCATAGAAAAAACCCTGTCTTACTTTACGCAACCCGCGTCATCTGCTGTGTAGCGGCGTGCTGCTTGAGGCGCGTCAACCGGTGTGCATTTGCCGGCAGTCGGGTGCGCGTCAGAACGGCCAGTCCTCGACCAGGTCCCGCAGGCGCTTCTCGTCTCTGCGCCTTTCCAGTTCCCGACGCGCTTTCATCTGCCGCTGAATTCGCGACCGTTCCTTTCCTTTTGCCGCCAATGTGAGCCAACGTTCATCGAAATCGACGTTGTCGCCGCTGTCGGCGTCCCAGTGGTCGTCATCGGGCCCGGACGCACCCCGGGTGTTCGCCAGTGTGATCCGGGTTTTCTTGCCCGTGGTTTCTATTTGCGCTTTGTTCGCCATACTTCAAATACCAGTGATGCCCCAAATGTCGGGCTTGTCAGCTGACATATAGGTACTGTGACCGGAAGATTAAAGCGAAAAATACTGATCGTGACGATCGATATTTTTGCACGTCGTCAATGCCCGGATACCAGCAACTCGGCCGATCGAATCCGCAGCTCGGGCTTTGCGCAGCGAAGGCCAAGGTAACAGGCTGTCCGCAACGCCCTTTTTGGGCTGCGCTGCGCTCACCTACCGGTTAACGCATTCGGCGAAACAGAATAAATCCCAGGTCATCGGGCTTGTGGGGCCGGACATCGGATGACTGGGCCATGCGCGCCTGACAGACTTCAACCAGGTTTTGCGCCGCGTGGGGCAGTGAGCCGCTGCGGACAATGCTGACAATCTCGTCGACCTGCATGTTGTCGAACAGACCGTCGCTGGCGATGACGAGGGTGTCGAGCGGCGCCAGCGGAATGCGTGGTCCGATTTCCACCCGCATATCGGTGCTGCCAATAATATTCGAGACCAGGTGGCGCTCTTCATGGTAGATGGCGTCATCGGCTTCGAGCAGTCCGGCTTCCACGGCGTAACCCACCGGGGAGTGAGCGATGGTTTGATACTTGACCTTGCCGCGCTGGCCGGTAATCAGGATTTCCGAATCGCCAATGTGGTACGGCCGAACGGCGTGGTTTTCGATTTCCACCGCGGCAAACGTCGTCCCCGAGCCGGCACCGGCGTTGATGATCATCTGGTTGGCCTGCTCGATCGCGTCCAGAATGGCTTCACGCAGCGGTGTTTGGTCACTGCACATGCCGGTGATACTGCGGCTGAGCTGACGCACTGCAGTCGACGAAGCCAGCTCGCCCGAGGGCAGGCCTCCCAGGCCATCGGCCACCACCAGCACGCCTGCCGCATCCTCGCAGGGGATCAGGCCGAGCGAATCTTCGTTATCCGATTGCTTGCCCGGCGCACGCCGCGTGAAAGCGCAGGCGGTACCACCGGCAAGGTGAAAGCTTTCAATACCGTCGCTGTCTGCGCCCATATAGAGCCGCGGTTTATGCAACACTATTGCCACGTCATCGTTTCCAGATATTGCCGCAGCTGCCCGGCAGTACGAAACTGCTTGAGGATCAGCGAGCGTTTCAGGCCGCGGCAGATGGCCTTGATTTCGGCTGGCTGGTGCTTGTAGTGCTTCAATCCGCCCACGGCTTCGTAAAGTATTCTCACCAGGTCGACCACGTCCTCGCGGATATTCTCGGGCCGGGACGGTCCCCAGTGGTAGAAGTCGAGCAATTTCAGATCGAAGCCCAGACCGTAGCGCCGGATAATGATGTTCTCGGAGTGCAGGTCGCCGTGGTATTCCTTCATGAGATGGATGCACTCGATGCCGACGGTAAGCGCATGCAGCAGGTGCAATCCCTGGAAGGGCGTCAGCCGCTTACCGGGTTGGCGCGCCAGGAAGCTGGAAAGCTGTTCTCCTTCCACGAACTCGGATACCAGGATGGTAATGGGAACCCCGCGGTAGGTCATGGTTTCCCGGGTGTGATACTGGATAGCCATCGGGCAGTGCCGCAGCTTATGCAGCTTTCTGGCGTTGAAATTAGCGGTAGCGTCCCGCGGATTGCGCTGCGGGTAGAACAGTTTCACCGCGCGTTCGATATCGGTGGCCTGCTCGCGAACCAGGAACACCTCACCTTCCCAGCCGGCGCCCAGCGGGCTGATAACCTCGTACTTGCGTGCCAGGATGCGTCCCGGCTGGAGGTCGAAGCTGTCGATTACCGGGCCGGATGCGTAAGAGCTTTTTGTCATGTGTCCTGTAGCGTGGAAAATCACCCCCGAGCATATCCGCTGCGCCCATCGAGGCGCCCAGGTCTTTCCCACGGGAAGCTGTTGTTCGCCTTATGGTATTCCAGCCGCAGCAGGAAAGACAGGGGCGGGCGTGGTGAGCGCTATCGGCCTGTCTACAGGCCGCGCCGCTGGTCCAGCCGGCGTACAAACTCGCCCAGTATCCGCTCGTACAACCCGGACTTGAGATAGGCGTCTTCCACACCGGCCTCCACGTTCGGGTTGTCGTTGACCTCGATGACGAATACGCCGCGGTCGTTCTGTTTGACATCGACGCCGTAGAATCCGTCGCCAATCAGGTTGGCCGCCTTGACGGCGACGTTGACGACCGCCGCGGGTGCTTCTTCAACCGGCAGGGTCTTGAAACCCCCTTCGGTGAAGCGCCCCGACGGGCCGTGGTTGACAATCTGCCAGTGGGACTTCGACATGAAATACTGGCAGGCGAACAGGGGCTGGCGGTTGAGGATCCCGATGCGCCAGTCAAACGCGGTGTACAGGAACTCCTGCGCCAGGATCAGTTCCGAGTCCTTGAACAGGTTGCGCGCAATCTCGTTCAACTGCTGTTCATTTTCCGCCTTGGAAACGCCGCGCGAAAAAGACCCGTCCGGTATCTTGAGTACGATCGGATAACCGATGATTTGCGCTGCCTCCCGGAGTTCCTGCTTGCTGAGGATCACCGTTTTAGGGGCGGGGATTTTGTGCTTGCGCAGCAGTTCCGCGAGGTAGACCTTGTTGGTGCAGCGCAGTATCGACGTGGGATCGTCCATCACCACCATGTCCTCGCTTTCTGCCTTCTTGGCGAAGCGGTAGGTATAGTGATTGATGCGTGTCGTATCGCGGATCAGCAGGGCATCGTACTCTGCCAGCCGCGAATAGTCCTTGCGCTGGATAAGGTCGACTGACAAGGCGAGTTTCTTGCCGGCCTTGACGAAGTTGTTCAGCGCGCGCGCGTCCGAGGGCGGCAGGGGATCAGTCGGGTCGTAGAGAATCGCCAGGTCATAGCGCGCCGGTGTCCGCGGCCGGGGGCTGCGCCAGCGGGTTTTCTGGTAGCGGCCGAGTGCCGCGGAAAACCAGGAGAACTGCGTCGGGTTCAGCTTGTTCAGCGTCAACGCCTTGATGGTGTTGATGCGCCAGCGTCCCTGCAGCTGGAACTCGACCTGCAGCAGGGGGCAGGCGAAGGTTTCGAAAATCTGCCGGGCAACGTCCTGCAGCTCTTCCTGCTGGCAGTGGCCGAAGAAGATGTCCATAAAGAACGCGGTCTGTTCGGTATCGTGGCCGGCGCGCAGGAAACGGCGTTCGACCAGGGCGTCCAGGGTTTCCGCGTCGAGCCCGTACATGGCTTTGCTGCTCAGATCGAGAATGGTCTTCACCGTCGGCACGACACGGTGACGGCGTGCCTCGGCCAGCAGGGAGCAGTAATAGCCGACACTCAGGTAACGGTAACCACGGCACAGGTTGATAACCTGTACGTCGCGCATCTCCAGGTATTCGTCCTGCGTCAGGTAAGCGTCAACGTGCACCACGGTAGATTCTGCAAAACCCTGCTGCCAGTCGTCCAGGTTTTCTACCACGACAAGCTGTTTGGCCATCAGTGGGCCCTTCTTGCCCTGACGGGCGTTTTCGTGCGCCGTTTGCCCATTTTGCGAATGATGAGCGCGGCCCGCTGACCGGCGCGACCGTAACGGGTCATGCGCTCGAATTCCTTCAGCGGGATGGGGATGTTAATGCAGTCGGTCTGGGACACGTGCTTTTCCTCGTCGACATAAGGGTCGTGCACATAGACAAAATGATTGTCGAAGCCGGTTACCACAACCCAGTGCGGTGATTTTTCGCCGTAGATCCGATAGGAGCTGATGAGGACTATCGGGATGCCGCCGGACTTGAATTGCTGTTTGAGATCCTCGACATTGAGGGCGTAGTAGTGAATGGGAATATGGCGTTTCTCGAGTTCTTCACGGAAATCTTCCTGCACCAGGCGGATGACTTCCTTTTTTTCCAGGTTGCGTACCGAATCGACAAACAGGGCGGCTTCATCCTTGACATAGATGTCCGGTTTGAAACCCCGCGTGTGTGCCGACAGTGCCAGTCCATAGGGACCGCAGCCGCCATGACCCGAGGTCATGAAGATCGTGGTGGATTCGCGCCACAGCCGCAGTTCCAGGCGCCGGTCCATCTCGATGCTGTCATCGAGCGTACGCATCGCCATCATCAGGGTCGCCGGGCCGCAGGTAAAATCCAGCGTCTGCTGGTAGTAGGGCACGCGCACCAGTTCCGGGCGCAGATGGGGGGCCAGCAGCTTTTCGTAGCGCAGCGCGTCGCTATGGTCTTCATAGTAATCGGGCTGGACGCCGATCTCGCGGTAGCCCACCTTCTCGAACAGCCCGATGGACGCCGCATTGTCCTTGCGGATTTCCAGCCGCATATAGGCGCACTCGCCATCCAGGGCACTGTCTTCGGCGGCTTTGACAAGTTGCGCACCGATCCCCAGGCTGCGGTAATCGGGGTGTATGGCAATGGAGTACAGGCGGGCCAATGAAGTGCCGGCGTTGAACAGAATAACTGCATCGCCACACACCTGTCCCTGGTGTTCGGCCACCAGGGACACCGCGTTGGCTTTGGTCAGCAGGTAGCGAAAGCTGCGCCGCGACAGGCGGTCGGAATCGAAACAGGCGTTCTCGATTTCCACCAGGGCATCAATGTCCCGCAGGGTTGCGGAACGGATCATTCACAGTCCTCTTGAAAAGGCAGGGTACTAGGAGGCTGTCGGATCTGGGCGATCGTAGCGAGCAAGGTGAGAGAGCGAGGCCATTTTTTCGATCGTTTGAGGAGAATAGCCGTAGCTATTTGACGAAAAGGATCGGGAAAATGGGGCGCTCTCCCACCGGCGCAGTAGATCAGTCCCAAATCCGACAGCCTCCTAGCACGCCTCGAACCGCGGACTGTAGCAGGAATCAATCCCGCAGGTAACCGGCGTGCGCCGGCTTGGTGCTTTTCGTGCCAAGCTGGCAACGGCTTGCAGTGCGGGACGAGCCTTATCAGCGCACCGCGGTTTACGCGACAATTCGCGCGGTTGGATTCTGAGGTGCCCCGCGACCCTGCCGGTATCAGGCCCGCTGACCGGGCAGGTGCACCCGGTTGGGGCGGCCGCCGGCAGGACATGGGCTCCTGCGGTGCCTGCGCGCCGCCCCCTGTAGGCGCATAATAGAGGCAAGCCACGGTCTTGCGGCAGCAGATCGCTGCGTGTCGCCAGATTCACGCGATTGGAATGATTTGTGCACCAATGTCGGCGGATGCCGGCGTCCAGGGTAGAGGTTAACTATGGCAATACGCGTTGCGCTCAACCACAAGACAGAGTACCGCTACAACCGGCTGGTGAATCTTTCGCCGCATATCATCCGCCTGCGTCCCGCCGTGCACAGCCGCACGCCGATTCACAGCTATTCGCTCAAAGTGCTTCCCGAGCAGCACTTCATCAACTGGCAGCAGGATCCCTTTGGCAACTACCAGGCAAGACTGGTAGTTCCCGAAAAGACCGACCGCCTGAGTATCGAAGTGGACCTGGTTGCCGAAATGGTGGTGATCAATCCATTTGATTATTTCCTGGAGGAGTCGGCCCGAGATTTTCCCTTCAGCTACGAACAACAGCTGGCGCGCGAGCTGGTGCCCTTCCGGGAGATCCGTGAAGGCGGCCCGCGGTTGCGCCAGTGGCTCGACGGCGTCGACCAGTCGCGGCGTTCGACTAACGATTTCCTCGTCGACCTGAACAAGCGTCTGCAGGAGGACATCACCTACAACATCCGTATGGAACCGGGTGTGCAGACCTGTGAGGAGACCCTCGCCAAGGCCAACGGCTCATGTCGGGATACCGGCTGGCTGCTGGTGCAGATCCTGCGGCACCTGGGCCTCGCGGCACGCTTTGTTTCCGGTTACCTGGTGCAGCTGAAGGCCGATCAGAAATCGCTGGATGGGCCGTCCGGGCCGGAACACGACTTTACCGATCTGCACGCCTGGGCGGAGGTCTATGTGCCCGGGGCCGGCTGGCTGGGGCTCGACCCTACGTCGGGTCTGTTTGCGGGGGAAGGGCACATCCCGCTGGCCTGCACGCCCGATCCGGTGAGCGCGGCGCCGGTCACGGGCGCCAGTGAGAAGGCGGATGTCGAGTTCTATTTCCACAACGAGGTGCGGCGTATCCACGAAGATCCGCGCGTCACCAAGCCCTACAACGACGCCCAGTGGGCCGAGATCACCGCGCTGGGGCACCAGATCGACCGTGCCATGCAACAGGCCGATGTACGCCTGACCATGGGCGGAGAACCGACCTTCGTCTCCATCGACGATATGGACGGTGCGGAGTGGAACATCGCCGCGCTGGGAGAGAAGAAGCGCGAGCTGGCGGGCGACCTGTTAAAGCGGCTGCAGCGGCGCTTTGCCAGTGGCAGCGCCCTGCATTACGGACAGGGTAAGTGGTACCCGGGTGAAATGCTGCCGCGCTGGGCCTTGAGCTGCTTCTGGCGTGCCGACGGCTTGCCGGTGTGGCAGGAGCCGCGCTGGAGTGCCGAGGAAACCGGCCACTATGCGTATGCGGCCCCCGACGCGTTGCGGTTTATCGAGGTGCTGCGCCGCTATCTCGGCGTGGACACCGGCAGCATCCAGCCCGGCTACGAAGACGTGCTGTACTACCTGTGGAAGGAAGGCAGGCTGCCCGACAACGTCGATGTGCTGGACAGCAGGCTGCGCGACCCGCTGGAGCGCGCGCGCCTGCGCCGCCTGTTCGAAACGGGACTCGACCAGGTGACCGGCTACGTCCTGCCACTGAAATGGCGGCACGACCGCGACCGGGGCAGCTGGCAGACCGCCAACTGGACGTTTCGCGGCGGCCACATGTTTCTGCTGCCCGGCGACTCGCCCATGGGTTACCGGCTGCCGCTGGAGTCGCTGCTGTGGGCGGAGCAGAAACTGCGCGAGCCGGAACCCGAACGCTGTACCTTCGAACCGCGGCCGGAGCTCGGCGACGTGTTTGGCGAGGTGGCGCGGCGCTACCGCGAATTCATCCCGGCGCCGGGGACGCCGCCGGGCTATCACGAACAGTCGGTTAATGGCGGGGTTCAGGGCGGTGCGTCCGGGGATCGGATCTACTCGGGGGTGTGTGTAGAGCCGAGGGACGGACGGCTGCACATTTTCCTGCCACCGCTGACACACCTTGAACACTATCTCGATCTGATCAGCTCCATCGAGGCGACCGCGGCCGAGCTGCAGATGCCCGTGATCATGGAGGGTTATGAGCCGCCGCGCGATCACCGTCTGCTGCGCC
Organism: uncultured Gammaproteobacteria bacterium; assembly: GCA_963814945.1. Lineage (GTDB taxonomy): Bacteria > Pseudomonadota > Gammaproteobacteria > DSM-19610 > DSM-19610 > Thiogranum. Next base: position 158,047 of record CAWFEQ010000008.1, on the reverse strand, counting down.
TCGCCGTAACGCCGGACCCGGGCGTCATCGAGGTGAATATTCACCCCGCTGCGAGCTGGGACCAGCTGCACGACAATACCGTGGCACTCTATGAAGAAGCGCATCTGACGCGCCTGGGCACGGAAAAATTCATGCTCGACGGCCGGCATACCGGTACCGGTGGTGGCAACCACGTCACCATCGGCGGACCAACGCCCGCCGACAGTCCGGTGTTGCGCCGCCCGGATCTGCTGCGCAGCCTGGTCACGTACTGGCAGAACCATCCTGGCTTGTCCTACCTGTTTTCCGGGCTGTTCCTGGGACCGACCAGCCAGGCGCCACGCGTCGACGAGGCACGCGACGACAGTCTGTATGAACTGGAAATCGCTTTTCAGCAAATGCCGACCGGCGAGGTGCCCTCCCCCTGGCTGGTCGACCGCCTGGTGCGCAACCTGCTGATTGATGTCACCGGCAACACGCACCGGGCAGAGTTCTGTATCGATAAGCTGTACTCGCCGGACTCGGTCAGCGGTCGGCTCGGCCTGGTCGAGTTCCGCGCCTTCGAAATGCCGCCACACGCGCAAATGAGCCTGGTGCAGATGCTGTTACTGCGTTCGCTCATGGCGTGGTTCTGGCAGCAACCGTACCAGCGCCAACTGGTCCGCTGGGGCACCGAGCTGCACGATCGCTTCATGCTGCCGTACTTTGTGGCGCGGGACTGCGAGGATGTCATCACCGACCTGCAGCAGGCCGGGTTTCCCCTCAAGGCCGAGTGGCTGGCGCCGTTCCTGGAATTCCGCTTTCCGCATTATGGCCGGGTGGTGCAGCGCGACATCGAGCTGGAACTGCGTGCGGCCATTGAGCCCTGGCACGTGCTGGGCGAAGAAGTGACCTCCCAGGGCACGGCGCGCTATGTCGATTCGTCGGTGGAGCGCCTGCAGGTCCGGGTGAACGGCATGACCGACAGCCGGCACCTGGTAACCTGCAACGGCCGTCGCGTGCCGTTGCGGCCGACGGGTCGTCGCGGTGAGTTCGTCGCCGGGGTGCGCTATAAGGCGTGGCAGCCGCCGTCGGGTCTGCACCCGACCATCGCATCGCAGGCACCCCTGGTGTTCGATATACTCGATACCTGGAACCAGCGTTCGATCGGGGGCTGCACCTATCATGTTACCCATCCCGGCGGGCGCCACGAGGAAGTCTTCCCGGTAAACGCCAACGAAGCCGAATCGCGGCGTATTGCCCGTTTCTGGGACCACGGGCATACGCCCGGGCCGATGCAGTTGCCGCATGATACGGTCAGCCCGGACCACCCCTACACGCTCGATCTGCGCTGGCGTGCGGACTGAACAGGCGCGACTTGAGCGCAGCGGTGACACAACTTACAGTGGGCGCGCGAGCCACGGGATAACACAAGGGCTATGCCATGCCTGAAGTGACAGCCGGTTCAAGTTTGTCTTCAGCACCCGGGTTGTTCGGTGGCTACGGCTTTCCTGTCAGCGCGTTTGACGAGATGTGCGCCGCCCCGGGTGATGTACGTGATCACTGGTCGTACCTGGTCAGTGCGCTCAGTGATCTGGGCAGCGAGGAGTTGCAGCGTCGGCGCGAGGAAGCCTGGCGTCAGATCCGCGACAACGACGTCACCTTCAACATCTACGGTGATCCCGGTGGCATGGGCAGGCCATGGGACCTGGACCTCATACCCTTGTTGATCGGCAGCGAGGATTGGCGGGTCATCGAGACCGGTCTGATGCAGCGCGCGGAACTGCTAAATCTGGTACTCCACGATATCTACGGTGCGCGCACGCTGGTCCGCAAGGGCCTGTTACCACCGGAGCTGGTGTGTTCGCACCCCGGTTTCCTGCGCCCCTGCGTCGGCGTTCCCTTGCCGGGCCCGCGCAGTCTGCTGTTCTATGCCGCCGACCTGGCGCGTTCCGCGGACGGGCAGGTGCAGGTACTCGGTGATCGTGCCCAGGCCCCATCAGGGGCCGGTTATGCGCTGGAAAACCGCATGGTGGTTTCCCGCGTGTTACCCAGCCTGTTCCGCGACTCGCACGTCCACCGTCTGGCCAATTACTTCCGCACCGTGCGCCAGGGGTTGAACCGACTGTCACCCTACCCGGAGGATGAAGCCAACATCGTGTTGCTCACGCCGGGACCGGCGAACGAGGCGTATTTCGAACACGCCTACCTGGCCAGTTATCTCGGTTACACGCTGGTGCAGGGTGGCGACCTGCAGGTCAAAGACGGTCGCGTCTGGCTGATGACGCTCGACGGCTTGCGACCGGTGGACGTCATCCTGAGGCGCATGGACGACAGCTACTGCGACCCGGTCGAGCTGCGCGAGGATTCATACCTCGGTGTTCCCGGGCTGGTCAACGTCGCGCGCATCGGACGGGTGGGTATCGCCAACCCGCTCGGCAGTGGTCTGCTGGATACGCCGGCGTTGTTGCCGTTTCTGCCGGCGCTGTCGCGGCACTTCCTCGGCGAGGACCTGCGCCTGCCCTCGGTGTCGAGCTGGTGGTGTGGTAACGCGCAGGACTGCGATTACGTGCTGGCGAACCTCGAACGCCTGGTGATCAAACCGGTGCATCCGCGCATCGGCTTTCGTTTCGTCTTCGGCAGCGATCTGAGCACGGCGGAACGCGCCGACCTGTCTGCGCAGATTCGGGCCCGACCGCATCTCTTTGTGGGACAGGAACCACTGGCCATGTCCACGGCACCGGTGCTGGTGGAAGACGGCGTCGAACCCCGGCGTTCGGTATTGCGCAGTTTTCTGGTTGCCGACGAACACGAATATCACGCCATGCCCGGGGGGCTGACGCGTGTTTCTGCGGATGCCGACAGGCTGGTCGTGTCGAACCAGGCCGGTGGCGCCAGCAAGGACACCTGGGTGCTGGCCACGGAACCGGAACGACACACCAGCCTGTGGCTGGAAAGCCGCCAGGCGCGGCACGTGTTCACCACCAGTGGCGAGCTGCCGGGACGGGTCGCGGACAACCTGTATTGGCTCGGGCGTTATGCGGAACGCGCCGAGTTCACCAGCCGCCTGCTGCGCCTGACGCTGCAGGTCCTGATCACTGCGGAAAGCGAAGACACCGGCTCTCTGGAGTGCCTCCTGGCAGCGCTAAACCGGCAGGCGCCGCGCCTGCAGGCGGCTGCCGGCGCGGCAGAGCTGACTGCGGCTGCGCGCGAACATGAGTTGTTGTCGCTTATCCGCCATGAACAGCGCCCTGGCAGCCTGGCACAGACCTTGAGCGCCCTGTTACTGGCGGCACGCTCGGTGCGCGACCGCCTGTCGAACGACACCTGGCGGGTGATCAACGACATCGATGCAGAGTTACGCTCGCTGCAACACCTCACGGCGGCGCAGCTGATGGATGCACTGGACGAAATGGATAACCTGGTTCAGGCGTTCACGGCGTTTTCAGGCTTGACGCAGGAAAACATGACCCGCGGTCGTGGCTGGCTGTTCCTCGATATGGGGCGGCGTATCGAACGGGCTTCGCTGACGGCCGGCCTGTTGCGTTCGCTGCTGGTGCCGGTGACCAAAAAGGGGCAGGAGCCGGTGCTGCTGGAGTCGCTGCTCACGGTGGTGGACAGCCTGATGAGCTATCGCCGCCGTTACCGCCATGGACTGCAGGTGGACAGCCTGCTGGAGCTGATTGTCTATGATGAACGCAACCCGCGCTCGCTGGCCTACCAGTTGTCACGGATGGAAGAACACGTCGGCGATCTGCCGCGCGAACAGGACAAGGGTATTCGCAGTGAGTTGAACCGCCTGACGCTGGAGGCCGCGACGCTGGTCCGGCTCGCGGACGTGCAGCGTCTCGCCGAAGCCCCGGCGGAAAGCCAGCGGCGCGAGCTGCTCGACCAGTTTCTTGCCGTGCTGGGCGCCCGTCTGCCGGCCTTGTCCGACGCACTGACGGAAGCCTATTTCCGTGCCGCTGAAACGCCGCACCAGTTGCTGCGGCAACGAACGCGAGCGGACTGAATTGAGATACCGGGTCACACACACCACGCGTTACCGCTACGGCGGACCGGTTTCGACCTGTCACAATGTGGGGCGTCTGCGTCTGCGCAAAACGCCCCAGCAGACCTGCACCAGCTGTCAGTTGATCATTGACCCATTACCGGCGCTCACCCATCAATGGCAGGATCTTTTTGGTAACCAGCTGGATTTCTTTTCTATTCAGCAGCCGCACCGCGAACTGAGCGTGACCGCGAGGAGCGAGGTCGAGGTGGTTTCGCCCGGGACCTTGCTGGATCATGCGTTTCCCGCGCCATGGGAACAGGTGCGCGACTACCTGCGCATGGCGAGGGACGATATACAGGCGCTGGAAGCGCGCCAGTTTGTGCTGGAATCGGACTTTGTGGTATTCAGTCCACAGGCCAGCGAATACAGTGCCGCTTCTTTCGGCGCCGGGCGGCCGTTACTGGAGGCGGTCGAGGACCTGATGCGGCGTATTCACAGGGACTTTACCTACGATCCCCATTTCAGCGATATCGCCACACCGCTGGCAGACGTGCTGGAGCACCGTAAAGGCGTGTGCCAGGATTTTGCCCACCTGGCGATCGCCTGTCTCAGGTCGAACGGCCTGGCGGCACGGTATGTCAGCGGCTATCTGGAAACCCTCCCGCCGGAAGGCAGCGAAAGGCTGGTCGGCAGTGACGCGTCGCACGCCTGGTTCAGTGTCTTCGTCCCGTACCAGGGATGGGTGGATTTCGATCCGACCAACGACCAGATACCGGCCGACCGGCATATCACCGCTGCCTGGGGCCGGGACTACGCCGATGCTGCGCCACTGAAAGGGGTGCTGTTTGGTGGTGGAGAAACCCAGGAACTGGAAGTGGCCGTCGACGTTGTGCGGCTGTGACTGGTTGTGGCAGCTGACCAGGCAACAGCACCAGGTCCGATAGCGGGTGGGGCTGAGCGTAGGTTGGGCTGAGCGGAGCGAAGCCCAACGCTCAACCCCACCCAGGTTTATGCAGGGATTAAGTCAATCAATGGAATCTGTCAGTATGAGCACACCTGAATCACAACCGGCGACCGGTGGCAGCAGCGATCAGCGCCTGACTGCGTTGCAGTACATCAACCTGAAGCTGGCAGCCCTGGGCCAGCAGCCGTTTGAGCTGGGCGACGATCAGTCCTATCTGACGGTGGCGGACAGTCTGTTGAAGAATTATTCCAGGCAGCAGCGCCTGCTGTCGGGCTATCGCTGCCCTGTGGACCAGCGCATCCAGGATTTCATCAATGACTATCTGCGGGAGAACGGCGTGGAGGAGGCCATCCACCTGCCGGGCGAGACGTTCATACTGGATAAGCCGGGGCTGGCGCGCGAACTGTCGCTGCCGCTGCACGGCAATCACTTTGCTTCACCACTGGTGGAGTCCTACCGCGTCCTGCAGGGCGTGCTGCACAACCCAAAGAACGACCGGCGCACCACCAAGGGCGTATTTCACATTGCCGAGGGCGGCCTGCCGGTCCCGGCGGACAAAAGGAGAGTCCCCGTAGCGACCTTCGCGGCCCTGTTGCGCGCGGCCCTGAACCCGCCCGATGAACTGCTGTGTCTGCCGCTGACGACCCAGCAACCGGAAGCCAAGGGGCTGTGGGTATCGCTGCTGGTCCGGCCACTGGTGCGCCCGGCAGTGGAGGGCGTGTTGCCTGCCAAGACCATGGAGACACGCGTGTTTGCACCGGGAGGCCTGGTATCGAACCTCGATTTCATCGAGGCGATTTTCGGGAACGGTGGTGATCCTTTCCTGACCAACAACGATGCCGCACTGGATATCGATCATTGGACCGGCCACACCGGCTGCATCATCCTCGCGCCGCACCTGGTGGGGTTGCGCAAGCAGACCCTCGGCCTGCCGCACTACGCCGATGCCCGTGAGCGACAACGCCGCGAGTGCATGTGCTGGCAGCAGGAGGACGAACTGTACAACGACGGCGAGCCGTTCAAGATCGTCTGCCGCGACCTGCGCGGGGTCATCGTCACTGTGGTCGCCGACAACTACTATGGCTACAGCAAGAAGGAGATCAAGTCGCAGATCAGTTACTCGGCGAACCTGTTTGGCGGGTGCGAGGAGGAGCACTCGGGTGGCGCACTGGCGTTTCCGCGCTTTAACCTGGGCGAGCGCTACCAGCACCCGGGCGAAGCACCGGCCAACGAGCGCAACTTCGCCACGCTGTGTGAACAACTGGCGCCCTGGATCTCGGTGCAGGCCAGCGGTTACGCCATCGACAAGCACTATGCGGATATCATCTATGTGCCGGAAGACGCCTGCCTTGATATCCGCGAGCTGCGGGTGAGCTGGCGAATCGAGAAACAGCCGCATGCCATCAAGCTGCTCGCCGATCACACCTACGTCTATCCGAGTGGGTTCAAGGTGCACATGGAACGCCACCCGCATGCGCCGAGCTGGCGCCTGATCGGTACGCTCGGCGAGGGCACGTGCTGCCACAAACCGAGCACGGTTTCGGGTGGGGGAAAATCGGAAATTTCCAAATCGATCGCCGGCAGCATTATTTCCGGTGCCGTGTACATCGACGATATCGACCGGGATCTCGACCAGGTCGGGCGCATCTTCACGCGCGACTATTCGAACCGTTTCCGCTATCCGCAGGACCATGATGATCGGCGCAGCCTGCTGAGCAGGGACCGCACCCTGGGGTCGGTGATCAAGCTGCTGACCCCGTCGATCAGCGAGTACTCGGATGAGTACAATCAATGGCTGCAAAGTATCCCGCAGCATATCCTCGCGCTGGTGTTCATGATCAAGCGCTTCTACAAACCGGAGTGGGGCCGTCACTGGCGCCGGCAGTTCTCGGTCGACAACATCAACGGCTATCCCGGGCACGAACTCAAACTGGACGGCCGCAAGCTGATTGCCAGCAACCTGCGTGTCGGCCTGAGCAGCGACGGCAACTGGCGGGTATACAAGTTGCGCCAGGATTTTGTCGCCGCGGAAAAGGTCCAGATGGAAGACGACATCACGGCCTCTACGGTGGTACCGGTTCACTACGTGGAAGGCCTCAACCCGGCCTACAACAACCACTGTATCAAACTGGTGGAAAACTGCGAAGCCAGGCTGTTCCAGCGCCCGGATGAGGCGGTCAACCGGGGAGTGGATCTGCAGACCGAGGCAGATCTGTCCGGCGCAGACAACTTCATTTCCAACTTTCAGCCGCTGTCGGCCGCCGATGCCCGCGAGCTGGTCGAAGATGTAGTGGATTTCGAGGCCTACAGCCAGCCCATGAAACAGCTGATTCGCGCCGCCGCACAGGCACCGGAGGGCAGCTACTTTGTGTCCTCCGCACATCCCCGGCTGGTCGACGGCAAGCCCAGTCTGAACGTCCGCTACCTGCAGAAACGCCCGGATCTCGCCAACCCGCGGGTGCGGTACCTGGCTGACATGGGCACGCGGCTGGCGCGTGGGCTACAGCCCGAGCAGCCTGTCTATCGTCCGGTAAACGCGGTGATTTCGGGACGCCGCAACAACGCGCCGGACAAGCAGGCGGGCATCCGCTCGCTGGCGGTCTACAATCCCATTCACTACCAGGAACTGCCCGAGCTGTTCATGGACTTCATCTGCAGCCTCACCGGCAAGTCGCCGTCCACCACCGGTGCCGGGTCGGAGGGCGCCTTGACCAAGGCCCCGTTCAACAGCTTGTCGGCGACCGCGGATCTCAATAGCGCGCTGGTGTCATACATTCTTTGTGGCTATGACAGCTTTTCTACCGCCGCCGGTTATATCGGTGCGCGGCGGCGCGTCGACCACGATATCAGTCTGTTGATTCCGGAGATCTGGTGCCGCATGGCGGTGGAACACCGCGACCCAGCCTATATGATCGCGCAGGGCTGGCTGCAGAAAATGGAAGACTTCGAGTACCAGGGCCGCACTGTGTATGCCAGCCGTCTGGGTTATCGCATCACTGAGCATTTTGTGCACGACAACTTCGGGAAAGTCTTCGACTCGCCGTCGGCGGTATTCGACGAGGCCATGTTGTGCCCCGAAACGCAGGATCTGGAGGCCTTCGTCGACGGCATCGATAACATCTGTGAGGCGCAGCGCCGGGTGGCGCGCGGTTACTTCGAAGACGGCTCTATCGATGACGCCTGCCCGCCGTTGCGCGCCCTGTTGCACTTCATGGCGCACGGCAGTTGCCAGGGCAAAGACCTCGAAAACCCCGCCGTTCGGGAGATGTTCACCCGCGAGTATTTGCTACAAAGCGACTGGTACCAGGAAAGGCTGGTCATCAAACAAACGCGCGACGAACGACTGTGGCGTAAAAACCAGCAGTATCTGGAAAAGCAGATCGCCGACGTCGGCGACAGCGACGACAGCCACCGCGCAAGCCTGGTCGAACGTATCCAGGAAGCCGAACGGATGCGGCAGGTGGTATCCAGCAAGGCGTACCTGAAGCGTTTGCAGGGGACACTGGGCGCGGACTGGATACATCGCGGCAATGCAGAGTGATGCAAGCTCGAGGGTAAGATAATGGGGTCGGACTCGATTATTTTGCTGCAACGTCAGCGGCGGCAGGGCGTCCATCCGCCCGCGTGGGCGGACCTGATAGCGGTGCAGGCGTTTGGCAAATGTGCAGGAAAGTCGCGCGAGTGTGCCTGTCCTCGCGGCGCCCTATTGGTGCACGCCGATCGCTCGTCTGCGCCCGCGTGCCTGCAATTGGTGCGTGGCGGCCCGGTATAAAGACGTCCAGGCGCTTAAAAACCCGCAACTTGTGCATCAGCAGCTGGTGGCACAAAGTTTGCCGATCAATCCTGCAGGCATTATGGCACCGGTCAACGCTCACATTCAGTCCTTGCCCCCCAAGGTCGATCGGACACCGGCCGGCCCACATCATTTTGAGGCACTGCAAGGAATGACGATCCGGTGGAAGGCATACGCGGATGCGAACACCTGGGATGAACTGATCACGGCCAAGGGCAACGCCCGCAGTGCGGCGCGTGGCGTGGTTCGCTACCTCGGCGCACTCAGCGACGCGGACCTGCGGGAGCGGCGCGATGCCGCCGAGTTGGCGATGCGTGTCATGGGCATCACCTTTACCGTCTACAGCGAAGGGGGCGGCATCGACCGAACCTGGCCGTTCGACATCATTCCGCGAATTATTTCTGCGCGCGAATGGCAGCATACCGACGCCGGTCTCAAGCAGCGTGTCCGGGCGCTGAATATGTTTATCGCGGATGTCTACAGTGAGCGGCGCATCGTCAAGGATGACGTATTCCCGCGGCAGTTGTTCAGGCAGTCGGTGAACTTTCGCGAGCAGTGCATGGGCATCAGGCCCGCCTTCGACGTCTGGGCACACATCTGCGGCAGTGACCTGGTGCGCGATAAAGACGGCACGCTGTACGTGCTCGAAGACAATCTCAGGGTGCCGTCCGGGGTGTCCTACATGCTGGAAAACCGCCTGGTGATGAAGCGGGTTTTTCCGGAGCTGTTCGAGGATTACAGTATCCTGCCGGTGGATGGTTATCCCACCCGGCTGTTCGACATGCTGGCGTCGCTGTCGCCGCGGCCGGCGGACTATCCGACGGTCGTGGTGCTCACGCCGGGCATCTACAACTCCGCCTACTTCGAGCATTCCTACCTGGCGCAGCAAATGGGCGTCGAGCTGGTCGCCGGTACCGACCTGGTGGTGCTGGAAGACGACTGCGTCTATCTGCGGACCGTGGGCGGCCTGGAACGTGTGGATGTGATCTACCGGCGTGTCGATGATCTTTTCCTGGATCCCGAAGTTTTCCGTCCGGACTCGGTGCTCGGCGTGCGTGGTCTGATGCGCGCCTGGCGCAAGGGCAATATCGCTATTGCCAACGCGCCCGGCGCCGGCGTCGCCGACGACAAGGCCGTGTACGCTTTCGTGCCTGCCATGATCCGCTATTACCTCGATGAGGAGCCGCTGCTGCCCAATGTCCCGACCTACCTGTGCATGGACGACAAGCAGTGCGGCTATGTGCTCGCCAACCTCGACAAACTCGTAGTCAAGCCGGCCAACGAGTCCGGCGGCTACGGGATGATGGTCGGACCCGCGGTGAGCAAGAAAGAACACCAGCGCTTCGCCGAGCTGATCAAGAAAGACCCGCGCAACTATATCGCGCAACCGACGCTGTCGCTGTCGACCACGCCGACCCTGTGCGAAGACGCGGTCGAACCGCGCCACGTGGACCTGCGCCCGTTCATATTGTCTGGCGAATCCAGCCACGTCACGCGGGGAGGGCTGACCCGCGTGGCGCTCAGGAAAGGCTCGCTGGTGGTGAATTCTTCGCAGGGCGGTGGCAGCAAGGATACCTGGATTGTGGATACGGGAGAGACATAGCTATGTTGTTATCCAGTGTGGCAGAACGCGTGTATTGGATGGCGCGCTACGTGGAACGTGCCGAGAACACGGCGAGGATTATTCTTGTCAACAACAACCTGTTGCTAGATATGCCGCGCGGCATCGAGATCGGGTGGGAGCCGCTGGTCGCAATCACCGGCAATGCACACCTGTTTCGCGAGCATTACGACGAAGCCAGCGAACGCAACGTCATGCGGTTCCTGGTGGCCGATTCGCGTAACCCGAACTGTATTGCCTGTTCACTCGCGCAAGCGCGCGAAAACCTGCGCACGACGCGCGCCATTCTGCCGCGCGCCGCCTGGGAAACGGTGAACGACCTGCATGCCTACGCCAGCGACAACAAGACCAGCGGTATGTCACGGCGCGGGCGTTACGCCTTCATGCGGCGAATCATCGATTACAGCCAGCTGCTGGCGGGCAAGCTGTCCAGCACCATGAGTCACGACCAGGCCTATGACTTCCTGCGCATGGGGCGCAACATGGAGCGCTCTGACATGACGACCCGGGTCATCGATGTGCGCGGCAGCAACCTGTTGCCGTCGATCACCGAGGAGTTACGGCCATTCGACGATATCCAGTGGAAGAGTGTGCTCGACTCGCTCGCCGCTTACCAGATGTACCGGCGTCATGTGCACGTTCGGGTGCGCGGCAAGGAAGCATTGCGTTTCCTGCTGCAGGACCCGGTGTTCCCACGCGCTGTGCACTATTGTCTGAGTGAAGTTGAACACTGCCTACGCAGTACCACCAGTTCGGAAGCGGCGCTGCGCGTGCTCGGCAGGGCGCAACGCATGCTCAGCCAGGTTGGCGTCGGCGAGATCGTCAGTGGCGGCCTTACCGAATTCATCAACGAGTTGCAGCTGGTGCACAGCGAACTTAACGCTCAGATCACGGCGACCTACTTCGAAGTAGGGGAAGAGCCGGTCCAGCTGCAAGTGGCGTCTGGCTAGGCTGTTACCTCTCCCGCTATCGCAGTAGCAGAGTGATTACTCGGACAGGCTTCCAGGTCACGTTGACCCACGCGGGACTGCGCAGACGGTTGACGTCCGGGCGCGTGTCGAGCAAGCTTCCAGCGGAGACGGCAAACCGTTGCGGTTTGTTTTGCGCGCGCCGCGAGGCAGCAGGATACTGAAATACTTCCATGACGCATTGCGACTACGACCTGCTGGTCGTCGGCTCCGGCCCGGGCGGACAGAGCGCAGCACTGCAGGCGGCCGCCCTGGGCAGGCGCGTCGGACTGATCGAGCGCAAACCCTATATCGGGGGCGTCAGCCTGCAGACCGGCACCATTCCCAGCAAGGCGCTGCGCGAGGCCGCCTACTTGGCGTCGCGCTTCGCCGCGGGCGGCATGCGTCAGACGGTGTACAACGGATCTCCCGTGCACGGCGGTTTTCTCGGCGAAGTCGTCGGGCGCAAGCAGCGCGTCATCGAAAACCAGGAAGCACAGCTGCTGAAGCAGCTGATGGCCAGCGGGGTCACGCTGTTGCCCGGAGAAGCCTCCTTCGCCGACCCGCATGCCCTGGTCCTGCGGCGTCCCACCGGCGAACAGGAACAGTTGCGCGCCAGTGTTATAGTGCTGGCGACAGGGTCGCGGCCGCGCCGGCCGCCGGATGTGCCGTTTGACAAGGAACGGGTGCTCGATTCCTCATCCATTCTCAAACTGCGCCGCTTGCCCGAACGCCTGCTGGTCGTCGGCGGCGGCGTGATCGCGTGTGAATTCGCCACCCTATTCGCCCCCCTGGGGGTCCGGGTAGAGCTGGTGGATTCACACCCGCACCTGCTCGCCTACCTGGACGAGGATATACAGCAGATCCTTGAAGCGGAATTCCTGGATATGGGCATTCAGCTGCATATGCAGTCCAGTGTGGCGCGGATCCAGCGCGAGGGCCAGCGTGTCTCGTTGATCACGGGCGATGGCCACAGTCTGGAAGCCGATGTCCTGTTATATGCGCTTGGCCGCGAACCGAACTATGCCGGGCTTAATCTCGAGGCCGCCGGTCTTGCGGCGGATGATCACGGCTGGGTGCGCGTCAATGCGCAGCAGCAGACGGCACAACCGCATATCTATATCATCGGCGACCTGGCGGGCAGGCCGTCGCTGGCGTCGACGGCCATGGAACAGGGCCGGCGGGCAATGAACGACGCCTTTGGCGGTCCGCAGTCCGAGGCCGCTGAATTGCTGCCCATGGCGATCTACACCATTCCCGAACTTTCCTATGCAGGCAAAACGGAACGCGAACTGCGCGAACAGGGGGCAGACTACGTGGTCGGGCGGGCCCGTTTTGCGGAAACCGCCCGTGGCCAGATCATCGGCGCGGACAGGGGTTTCATGAAGCTGCTGGTGGACCGTCACCAGCGCAGCTTACTCGGCGTGCATATCATCGGTGAATCGGCCAGCGAACTGGTGCACGTGGGACAGCTGGTCATGCTGTGTCATGCCACTGTCGATGTGCTCGCCGGCAGCGTCTTCAACTACCCGACGCTGGCCGAGTGCTACAAGACCGCGGCCCTCGACTGTCTGAGGCAGCTGTCGGCATGAGGTGGGTTCGTGCAGCGCGATTGACCGGCGTCAACAATGGCTCGGTGCATCGGTAGTCAAGGTTGCGCCTTATCCTGTGCCACTGGATAATCCGACACTGTTTTTTGGATTGCGCGCAGCCCAACCTACAGAGCACCCGTGCCGGCCATAAACGCCGTCCGCCGGCGCGAATCGCCGCCAGGGGGTTGCTCCCGCAGCGAGATTTTTGCAATGATTGGGTATATAGTCCGGTTTCACAGTCTATACACGGTTCAATAAGGGTCAGCATGTTCCAGTGTGCAGTGTCGCAATGGAACGACACCAACGGGTGAAAACCAGGTCAGCACTTCCGGTCGGGAGTGCACGCCAGAGAGGAGGAAACAGCCCATGTCGGCAAAGAAGGCCAAACCGGCTAAAGCCGCTGCTAAGACAAAGGCCAAACCAGTCAAATCTGCTGATAGTAAGTCAGTCGACGCTGCTGCTACGTCAGTGGCGCAATCGTCACCCACCGAAGAGAGTCACTACTTCATGGTTGCCGAAGCAGCCTACTACCGTGCCTTGCAGCGTGGCTTTCACGGTGGCAGCCCGGACGACGACTGGTATGCGGCGGAAGCCGAGATCCAGCGGGTGAGCGATCAGCGCGCTGAGTGATGGTCATTGCGGTTCGCTCGACGTAAACAACAGCTCAGCCTGGGGGAGGCGATGATCGGTAGATCATGCCGACCCCGATCCACCGCCGCGGTTTGTCGCAACTACCAAGCTACCCTCATGTTTCAAACCGACGCCTGCCGGACCACCGTGAGTTCGCTGCCGGCGAGGCGGCTGTACGCTGTCGCCAGCGCGTACTGGTCGCCGACGTTGCCCGGAAAGATCACTACCGGCAGCAGCGGATAGCGCGGATGGCTTGCGGGGCAGCGCACCACGGAACAGCCCGGCAGGATCTGCCCGAGCACCCGCGAGGTGCAAAGCGTCAGACCAAAACTCAGCACGTCGTTGGAGGTAATGCCGCCCTTGCTGATAAGAAATCCCAGCGTCGGCGGCAAACGGTGGATCACCGCCATCAGGAACGCCGATACCATTTCGCCAAATGCCAGCCGCGTGGCCTGGTCAGAGAAGGTCTTTTCTGTGCGACTGGTGTAAATGACCAGCGTCTTGCCGAGCGCGTGCAGCTGCGCGGCCTGGTTTGTAATGGCATCGAGCAGGGCGTGGCGTTCGCTGGTGATTCTTTCGACATCGATCTCAATCGAAGCTGTGCCGGGCATTTTGAGGAGTTCGGCGAGCTGCTGCGTCGTCTTGCTGACATGTGAACCCACAATGACTGCGCCCGCGCGGCCGTCACGCACGTACTCGCGCATGGCCTCGGGGTGCACCGGTTGCGGTGGCAGCTGCGCGAGCGCGGTCAGCAGGCTGGCGCCACTGCGGAACAGAAAACGCTTGCCGTGACGGACGGCGGCCATGAGCTGGCTGCAGAAATGATCCAGATCCCGCTGGCTCTCGGCGTCGACGACGCAGCAGGCGTTACCGCCCAGCGCCATCAGGCGCGCGAGTGAATCACCGCGTACGTCTTCCAGCAGGAAACGCTCGACCGCACCGGCTTTGATGCGGCCAGCGGTCTTTTGCTCGACATAGTCCGGCAGGTAACTGTGGGAATAGCCGAACACGGAATCCCGGGCAAACTCGGTTTCGTGTACCGGCACCGGTTTGCCCGCCACCAGGAGGTAGTGCACGCTGTCGCGGGTAATACGTCCGCCCTCAAAAAAGGCCGGTACCAGAAAGTGGGCGTCAAACGGGCCGAGTTCGTCGGCGACCACATCGGTTTCGACGGGGTAGTGACCGCGCAGGGTTGAATCGGAACGGCTCACCAGGAGCGGGTTGATGGCCTGGCCGGTAGGTTCCAGGTCGGCCAAGGCCTGCTTGAGGTTCACACACACTTCGCGGGTGACCGATGCCGCCTTGTCGGCACTCATGCCGCGCGTGTTGGTGAGTAGGAAGAACAGGGGCGCGGCGTCGCGCAGTCCTTCCTTCAGGGTGTCGACGTCCCAGCGCGTCAGCAACAGGCAGCTGTGTACCGTCTGTGAACCGGTGGGGTCGTCGTCGAGTACAATTATTTTCGTGGTCGCCATGACATTACACTGTTGCGAAATCTACTGACCATAGACCCGCGCAGGCACGCGATGTTCCTGCGCGGGTCAGCGGTTACCGAGCACACCTTGACAAAGCCCGGTGTCATTCAGCTAGGAGTACCGGCCCCGCAGGCGGCGCGCTGTCGCGCAGCAAACAGCCAAATGCGTTGCCAATACATTCAGTAGGTTAGGTTTTGTTTCATGAGAGGCTGTCGGACTTGGGGCTGATCTACTGCGCCGGTGGGAGAGCGCCCCATTTTTCCGATCCTTTTCGTCAAATAGCTACGGCTATTCTCCTCAAACGATCGAAAAAATGGCCTCGCTCTCCCACCTTGCTCGCTACGATCGCCCAAGTCCGACAGCCTCCTAGACGCCGCGAATACACCCCGGCAGGCTTGACGGCCGCATCCCTGCGGCCGCCACCCGTCGGCAGACATGAGGCTTTGTCAGCATGGTTCTTGGTGACGCAGTGTTCTTGCCCGCTCCACCATGAACCCCGCAGTGATGCCGTTGAAGTCCATGATCTCCGCCGGTGACGCGGTGGTTTCGCCGCGCTTCCAGCACAGGACGTCACGCTTGGGCGCGCGCGTGCGCAACAGCACCGGTTCCAGCGGCGCGCTCGGGCCGCCACTCACGCCGAGCAGCACGTCGCCGTCGAACAAGGCATTGAAGTGATCGTCGTCCATGAAGCGGTTGTCGGGTTCGGCAACGGTGTCCCAGGCAATGTCCGTCGGCCGGTACAGGCGGCGCGGGTTGACAACGGCAACGATGCGCACCCGAAAGCCTTCGGCCTCGAGGCGGTCTTTGGCCGCAAACACCGGCAGCAGCACCATGTCGCCGGTCACCGCAAACACAATGGTGCCCCTGCTGCCGGCCGCTGAGGCATAAATCGTCGCCGCCCCCTGTTCAACCGCATGGCGTGCCTCATCCAGTGACAGGTACACCGGCAGCGGACTCTTCGACGCGATGATGGCCATGCTCTTGTTGAAGCTGTTGGTGGCATATTCGTAGGCCACCTGGATGGTGTTGGCATCGCAGGGGAACAGCGGGTAGACGTTGCCGTTGCGCATCATCGCCGCGAAGTAGTTCTCTATCTCCGGGCGCTGATGGGTCCAGCCGTTGCGACCCTGTTCCAGTGCCCCGGCGGTGAACATGGTGACGATCGACGGCGTCCTGCGGCGCAGTTCCGCCATGGCCTGCGCCACCGTCTGCACGATCGGCCAGCCGTTGATGGCGAAGGACTCGTAGGACAGCCACAGCGCGCGCGAACCAAACAGGGCCAGACCCGCGGCAAAGCCCGCGCAGGCGTCTTCGTTGAGCGGTTCGTACACCTGGCCGGTCGGTTCCTGGTTGTACAACGGGTCGCGGGTGGGGTGGCGGATCTTGAGCGCGTCGTTGATGTTTTTCATCGCCGACGCCTCGTTACCGTCGGCATTGGTGACCACGAAGCGCGGATCGGCCTGGCCCACCTGGGCAACCAGCGCACCCATGGCGGTGGCCGGCACGGCTTTTTCGCCCCTGGCGAACTCCTGCATGGCCAGTTTCGGTAGCGGTGTGAGTGCCAGTTCCGACTCGGTGACCACCGTTTTTGCCGCGGGACCGCCGCCGGCGCGGCTGAAATTGTCGCGCACGATCTGCCAGGCCTCGGCGGGCAGAGCGCGGCGTTTCAGACCGTCGGTGATATGCGGCTGGTCGAGCGTGTCGGCCGGGTACAGGTTGTGCGACTTGGCGCCCACGGTGTGTACGCCGCTGCCCTTGAGCTGCTTGATGATGAAGGCTGTCAGCTTGCCGCCCAGAGCGGAACGCGCTGCCTGGTCCACGCCCTGTAACACCGCGCGTGCAAACGCCAGGCGCTGGCCGAACGAGAAGCGTGTGCTGTCGACGAAGGCACTTTCCTGGCCGCTGTCGTCAAAGTCCTTGGCGTCGACCAGGATGACCGCGTCGAAGCCGTGACCCTTCCAGTAGTCGATCATCCGGGCATTGCTGTGCAGCGACACCATGGAGTGGTGCTCCTGCGAATAGCCGTTCCAGATCAGCGCCGGCAGGAAGTTGGTGATGTCCGGGAAGGCGGTGTGGAAGTGCATCATGGCATTCAGCACATAGGGTTCGCCCATACCGCCGTCGCCGATGGTCACCGGGAACAGCTTGTCGCGATGCAGGTAAGCGGCGGCCATGGCAAAGTGCTGACCCTGACCGAGCGGGCCGGCGGGGGCCAGCAGGCCGGGTATCGCACCGGACAGGTGGCCGAGCAGACCGTGTTTTTCGCGAAAGCGCTGCATCATGTCGCGCATACTGCGTATGCCCATTTCTTCCAGTGAGGAGTCGAGGAACATCGAGGAGTAGAAACCGGGCGCGTGGTGACCGACTTCGGTGATGATGTTGGTGTGGCCGAGCATCATCAGCGCGGCGTGGGCCTCGGCGCTGGACGCGAACCCGCCCGGGTGGCCGGACCCCTTGGAAGCGGTCACCTGCAGCGTCAGGTAGCGCAGGGCGTCGGCACCCAGCAGCGTCTGGTACACCGCCCTGGCGTCGCTGCTGTCGGTGATGGCCGACTGACCGGCGGCGATGACCGCCTGGTCGGCGTGCCGGGCGAACTCGGGCCAGGCTTCGCCGAAATACTGAATGCCCTCGCAGAAGGCGGGGATAGAAGTAAGTTGTTCAGCGGTACTTGCGGTCATGGCGCAGTCCTCCTGGTACGACGGCGTTTTCATGCAACAGAAACTATTTCACAATACGAAAAATCTGGCGCTTACGCAGAAGCGACCGGGACAACACCCGTGCCGCTGCTCATTGCCGGAGCCTGGGAGGCTGTCGGACTTGGGACTGATCTACTGCGCTCTCCCACCTTGCTCGCTACGATCGCCCAAGTCCGACAGCCTCCTGGCGTTACCATAGCGGCTGGGTTATCATTTCGCAATACATAATCGTTTTCACAATATGAAATATGGATAAGCGCCCCGGGTCAATTCAGGTCATTGACCGTTCAGCAGCCCTGATGGATGCGATCGCCGCCAGTGGGACAGCGGTCAGCCTCAAGGTGCTTTCGGCCGAAACCGGTCTGCATCCGTCCACCGCCTTCCGCATCCTCGGGGCGCTGAGCGGGGTCGGTTTCGTGGAACGCGACAGCCGCGGTCACTACCTGCTCGGGCGAAAATTGCTGCACCTGGCCGGACGGGTACGTCGCGGCATCGACATCCGCGAGGAGGCACGCGACATCATGGAGTCGTTACGCGACCAGTTGGGCGAAACCGTCAACCTTACCGTGCGCGAGAATGACGAGGTGATCTACGTCGAACGCGTCAGCCCCAAGCGCATGATGCGCGTGGAACAGGTCATCGGCAGTCGCGCGCCGCTGCACGTTACGGCCGTCGGTAAACTGATGCTCGCTGAGCTTGGCGACCCCTTTGTACGTGCCTACGCAGGACGCACCGGTCTGCCGTCCTATACCCCCAACACTGTCACTTCGACGGAGCAATTGCTCGCGGTGGTACACCGGGCCCAGGCCGACGGTTATGCGCTGGACAATGAAGAAGCGGAGGAGGGAGTCGGGTGTATCGGTACCCTGGTACGTGACACTACTGGCGCCGTAGTAGCCGGGCTGTCCATTTCGGCACCCATAGAACGCCGCCAGCCTGCGTGGATACCCCTGGTGCAACAGGCGGGTCGGCGTATCTCCGAACGGCTGGGTTTTTTTGGTCGTTGACGCGATGGGACTGCAGCGTCTGTCGCCGAGCGGTGTGGGTAGGTTAGGCTGCGCGCAGCCCAACCTACGCCGCAACCGGAAGCCGCCGCCTTTAGTCGCTGCGGTATGCACTGCTTTATCATCTGGAGCAGAAAATCGGATTTTGTCCTGGCGAATTACTCGTGCAGAATGCCCGGAAAATTCATTTGTACGGAGGACTCTATGGCCCTGGTCAACATGCGTGACATGCTGCGTCACGCCCATCGACACAGTTACGCGGTCGCCGCGTTCGATCTCGTCAGCCTGGATTTTCTCGAGGCCATCATCAGGGCTGCCGAGGCCTGTCGCGCGCCGGTGATTCTCAGCCTTGCCGAGTCGCACTTCGAGTATTTCGATTTCGAACTGGCAATGGCGGCCACCGAGGCGGCGGCCCGGCGCACCTGGGTGCCGGTGGCCATCCATCTCGACCACGGGGCTTCGCTGGAGACGGCCGTCAAGGCCATTCGGCTGGGCTGCAACGGTGTCATGGTGGATGCCTCCACGCTGCCGTGCGAAGACAACGTCATGCGCACCCGAGAGGTGGTGAACATGGCACACGCCTGCGGCGTGCCGGTGGAGGGCGAACTCGGGTATGTCGCCGGCGTCGAGGGTGAAGATGCCGAGAAGCACCCGGGTCAGCTGGTGTATACCTCGGTCGAAGAAGCCGGCCTCTATGTCACGCGCACGGGCGTGGATTTCCTCGCGGTGTCTATCGGCACGGTGCACGGGCGCATGCGCGGCGAGCCCCGGCTCGACATGGACCGCCTTGCAAAGATCAACGCCTCGCTGGGAATACCGCTGGTGATACACGGTGGAACAGGACTGTCCGATCAGCAGTTCCGCGATTTGATTGCGCGCGGTGTGAGCAAGATCAACTACTACACGGCACTGTCCGATGCCGCGGCCGAACAGATCCGCAGGAACCTCGACGCGGGCGCCATCAAGGCCGGTTACACCGGGCTGGTCAGGGGCGTCCAGACGTTGATGCAGGTGGAAATGGAACGCTGCATGCGCCTGTGGGGTTCAGCAGAGCGTGCCGACGAACTGCTGTCGATCTGCGAGCCGTGGCAACCGGTGTCGCACCTGATTATCTACAATGTTGCCGCTGGTGCAGACGCGCCGGCCATGATCGCCGAAGGACGCCGGGTGCTGGCCGCCATACCCGGTGTCCGTCGCGTGTTCGGCGGGGAGGCGGTCGAAGACGCCGCCGGTTACCGCTATTGCTGGAACGTTGAGTTCTGTCACCCCGCGGTGATAGGCTCGTATCGCCAGCACCCGGCTCACGTGCGCTTCGCCGATAAGCGGTTTCGTCCCATCGCTGGCGACCGCATCAGCATCGACTACAGGGAGCTGGCCTGATGATCCTCGCACTTCGTTCTAACAGGAACTTGTCGGTTGGGCTGAGCCTGCGAAGCCCAACGGTGCCCGGCTGTTGGGCATCGTTTATGTTCAGCCCAACCTACGCGGCACAGCCCAACCTACGCGACAGAGGAAAGAGCGGAATGTCACAAACCACGTTGACCGGCAGCTGCCTGTGCGGTTCGGTGCAATACCAAGTCAGCGGCGACGCGAACGGGTTCTATCACTGCCACTGCCAACGCTGCCGCAAGGCATCGGGCACTGGCCATGCCACCAACCTGATGCTGCGGCCGGGCACGGTGCGCTGGGTCAAGGGTGAGGCGTTGCTGAGTCGCTACAAAGTGCCCGAGGCCGAGCGCTTCGCAACCTGTTTTTGCAGGACCTGTGGCAGTCCCTTGCCAAGGGTGGTGCCGGAGCTGGAGCTGGTCGTGATTCCCGCAGGTTCTCTGGACAGCAGGCCGCCGGGTGAACCGCAGGCGCGGATTTTCTGGGGGTCGCGTGCCGAGTGGTCCTGCGCGGCGGGTGACCTGCCCGTGTTTGCCGGGTATCCGCCGCACCGCTGAAGGGAGTCGGGAAACACGCTCGCCGCAACCGGCATGCCGCAGGCCCGGCAGGACTACCAGTGACGCACGCGCCCCGTATCCACGTGGACGAAATCCGACTTCTGGTAATAACCGACGCCCCCGGCACGCAAGGCCAGTGCCGCGTCACGCACCTTCGCAGTGTCGACGCCGGTCAGACGGATATCCAGTGCCTGGCCCTGCATGTGCAGACTGCGCTTGGCCACACCGTTGGACGCGCTGCGCAGCTTGGCATTGGTTGCCGGCGACCGGTAGCCCGAGATGATTTCCACCTGGCCGCGGTGTCCCACCTCGGTCTGAATGGCATGGACCAGGTTATACAACTTGGGGTCGATGGGGTGCACGTCACCGGACCGGAAGTCGCGCAGCAGATAATTGAGGCGCTGGCAGGCCTCGCTGACGAATTCGCCGTCTCGGAAGTAGCACAGCTTTACCCGTTCGCTGGTATGGGTGTTGACCATGCTGATTTCGCGGCGGGTCGAGGCACTGGCGATTTCGAAGGGGAGAAGGCCGCTGCCCAGTATCAGGGCGCCGCTGCAGTGACGCAGGAACGTGCGGCGCTTCGGGTCGTGTAACGGATCGGTGAAGAAATAATCGGCTGCGCCATCTGGCCCTTGCATGAAAACCCCTTTTTCTGTCGGTGCTTTTAAGCGGAGCAGCGGATCGCAAAAAATCCGCACGGTCTGCCGTGTTATTATTAACGGCTGTTGCCCGCGCGACTATAACGATCAACGCTATGAATGTCATGCAGAAATCCGTGGTCTTCTTATTGTTTTTGGTGATCTGTGCGCCGGTTCGTGCGCTAACGCCCACCGAGGAATACATCCGCCAGTTCAGCGAGGCCATCCAGGAAGGCTCGGACGGTGTGCTGGCCGGCACGCGGGTCGCGGCCGTTTCGCTGTTGCCAGATTTGTACGCCCGGCGCGGCTTCAGTCCGGTTTGGACTGACACGGCCCGTTTTCAGGCGCTGCTTACGGTGCTGCAGAATGCGACCGGGCACGGTCTGGACCCGCAAGACTACCATTACCGCGTTCTGTCCGAGTGGCCGCCTGACAGTGGTGATCCCCGTCAGCGGGCCGAGCGCGATATTCTGGCCACCGATGCGCTGATCCGGTACAGCTATCACCTGCATTTCGGCAAGGTTGACCCAGCCGACCTGGATCCGGACTGGAATCTGACGCGACGCCTGCACGACGAGGATCCGGTCGCGGTGATCGAAGCGGCGGTGGCAGCGCCGTCGCTGGCCACCTTTCTGGACACGGAGTTGGCGCCCAACGGGCCGTTTTATACCGGGCTGAGACAGGCCCTGGCACGCTATCGCGACATCGCCCGCGCCGGCGGCTGGCCCGCAGTGCCTGCCGGCCCGACGCTGAAGCCCGGCGACAGGAGCGACCGGGTGAGCGCGCTGCGCGCGCGGTTGGCAGTCACCGATTCACAACTGGGCCCGCGGGTCGACGAGCCCACGCTGTATGACCCGCTGCTGGTGGCGGCGGTGGAGCGCTTCCAGCGCCACCATGGGCTGGAAGCGGACGGCGCCGTTGGTCGGCGTACCCTGGCGGCGCTGAACGTCCCTGTTAACGCCCGCATCGACCAGCTGCGTGTCAACCTGGACCGTACCCGCTGGGTGTTTCGCGATCTGGAACCGCGTTATCTCATCGTCAACATTGCGGGCTTCCATGCCTACGTTATGCAGAACGGCAAGAGCGTCTGGGACAGCCGGGTGGTCGTCGGGACGCCCTACCGCGAGACGCCGGTGTTCAAGGCGAAAATGACCTACCTGGTGCTCAATCCAACCTGGACCGTGCCGCCGACCATTCTCAAACAGGATATTATTCCGGCCCTGCACCGCGATCCGGGGTATCTGGCCAGCAGGAATATGGTGCTGCTCGATGCCTCCGGCCAACCGGTGAATACTGCTGACATCGACCTGCGGCGGCTGACCGTCAACTATTTTCCATACGTCGTGCGCCAGGAACCGGGACCACAGAATGCGCTGGGACGGATCAAGTTCATGTTCCCCAACAGCCACTTTGTCTACCTTCACGATACGCCGAGCCGCGACCTTTTCAAACGCGCCGACCGCACCTTCAGTTCGGGGTGTATCCGCGTGGAACATCCGTTGACACTGGCAGAACTGTTGCTGAACGACCCGGTCAACTGGAGCCGCGCAAAACTCGAGCAACGCCTGGCCGACGGTCGCACCCAGACGGTCACTCTGAAAACGCCGATTATGGTGTTTCTAGTGTACTGGACGGCAGAACCGGAAGCCGACGGCGAGGTGAATTTCTTCAACGACGTTTACCGGCGCGACCCGGCCGTGCTGCAAGCGCTCGGCGAGCCGTTTCGCTTTATACCGCTCCGCTGACCCGGTGCAAGTCCCGCCGAGTGGCAACACCGATAGCGCTTCAAAGTCCCGGTACGGGTTGCGTAAACCCCGGTCGTGCGAGGACGGCTGTGCGCAGGTTGGTGCTGAGCGCAGCGAAGCCCAACATCGCGGCGTTCATCGCGACGTTCAGTTGCTGTCTAACCACCGAGGCGCGCGGAGGCGCACAGAGGAAGATCCAGAACCCATCTCAAAAGCGCGGGTCGGGCGTCCATGCAAGGCGCGGACACTGCGAGGAGTGCAGTTTGTACGCAATAAATGGGCACCGGAGCAGGGTCCGCAACGCCGCATTGGCCAGGTCTCGCCATCCGCACCCGTAGGTTGGGCTGAGCTTAGCGAAGCCCAACATGGGGACGCTGATTACGGCGGTTGATCGTTGGGCTTAGCAGCCGCAAGCCACCAGCAATAGTCGTTTCATTCGTGGCATGATTGCCAGCATATAACGGTCTGCCCGGCGGATCGAGATCTCGATCCAGGAGCCGCAGATTAATTCGCGATATCAGGGCGTCCAGGTATTCCAGTGTCTGTAGGGTACGGCGCGCGCACCATGAATCAATAACGTGCACGTTCTGTCCGGTGCGCACAGCGCACCCTGCGATGGCCCATTAAATAAATCACAGCTTCCCTGGGAACACAGGACACTGGTCGAGTAGTGGTCCGCTGCATGTTCGGGCCACTATATGACCCAGCGACAGGCTGTATTGAGCTGTTTAGGCCGGTGCTGGTGCGTGCGTCAACAGTCCGCCGTCGAGCCGGGCGCAGCACGCGCGGACCGCTCAAAGAAATGCATCGGGTCCTTATGTAGAGGACGGCCTCTGGGCGCGCCACTGTGCCGGTGTGATTCCCGTCCAGCGTTTGAACGCGCGACTGAATGCGCTCACGTCGGCATAATTGAGCGTCGTTGCGATTTTGGCTAAGGGCATTGCGCTGTCGGCGAGCAACTGCCGTGACATCTCGTAGCGGATGTCATCGAGTTCGTGGCGAAAACTCGTGCCCAGCTTCTGCAGCTTCCGGTTCAACGTGCGTTCGTGTATGCACAGCTGTCTGGCGACGTCGGTAACCGTGCATTTGTGCGCCAGCAACGATTTGCGCAGCAACCCGCGCAGGTGACCGGTGGTGTTGGCGTCTCGAAGCGCCTGCAGCTCGATCGCTTCCTTCTCGAGATGACGATGCAGCAAGGGGTCTGCGCTCGGGATATGATGGTCCAGCCAGCGGGAACGGAATACCACGGCGCTCTGCTCAGCGTTGAAGTGAAGGGGAGCTCGAAAAAATTTCCGGTAAGGCTCCAGGTCCCGCGGCGGCCGCCGCGAGAGGAGTATCTCCGTGGGGTTCCAGCTCTCACCGCACAGGCCGCGCATAATGTTGCAGCCGATCGCCATCGAGAGATCGTAGATCTGGTCGGTGGCCTCCGCCCCTGACTGATGGATGGCGTAGCCGAGCAGCGTGACGCTGCCTTTAATGAGCAAGATCGGTACCCCGCCCTGATCGTGCAGGTGCAAATGCTGCACGAGACCGCGCAGTGCGGTACCGACGTCGGGGGCGCTGCGCAGCATGAACCCAGCAATCCCCAGCGAGGAAGGGCCTGCATGCTCGCCCACCAGCAAGCCGAAGTGCCGGCATCCGGTAGCTGCCACGCTGCGTGCCAGCAGCCTGCCCGCCGCGACATAGGAAATCTCGGTGTCGGCATCCGCGAATTGCGCCGGCTTGAGACCCGCACTGGCGAAGATGGGCTCTGGGTCGCGGCCGAGTTCGCGCAGGACCGCCGGCACGCTCATCAGCGGGCCGACGCGCACGACTCCATCGGCCAGGCTGCGCGGGCTCCGCAGCGGTGTCTTGCGATGCTGTGTATCCTCCACTGGCGCCGATCCTCAATTCGCTCTCGTTCTTGTCCGAAATTGTCTGATTTTTGTCCTGATCTGACAACATCCAGCAGTGCGACACTATTTACGCACATGACCCTGATAGCTATCGTTTTGCACTCGTCACTGCCCGACAGGATAAAGCGCGCAGACGCACCCGGTCCCGGTTAGTGGGGTATTGGATAGATTTATTATTGACGAGACCCGGATCATGTGGATCGTCGGTGGCGATATCGGCGGCGGCACGCTGACTTTCCAGGGTACGTCCTGCAAGTGCAAGCCCGATGGTCTCAAGCTCGGCGGCTTCGGCGTCAACAAGGTGAAGTTCACCGGTGATGTTCATAATCTGCAAAGACATCGGGGACTTTCCCAGCGTGTATGATGTGGCCGAAACAGGCGCC
The DNA here is from genome assembly GCA_963814945.1 of uncultured Gammaproteobacteria bacterium. Taxonomy (GTDB): domain Bacteria; phylum Pseudomonadota; class Gammaproteobacteria; order DSM-19610; family DSM-19610; genus Thiogranum. The sequence continues at coordinate 132,772 of CAWFEQ010000008.1, read as the reverse complement.
GCTGCGGGCAAGACCAGTAAGGGCGATTTCGTGATGGAGAACGACAAGGACGTGGTCCTGCACCTGTAATCGGGTGCTAAAGGGGCCTGGCGCTGGTTCTTGGCGTAAAAGGTCTGAAGACTACGCTGGAATAACAGGCTTGAACCGGATGCGGTTGCCTGGCGCCGGTCCGACAGCCTCCTAGAGGTGAGCATATCGCTGTCAGGTAGATTCCCTGCGGCAAACCAGGGCGGCTGCTCGTGCAGCAGCCGGAAATTCAGGAGCTATAGACACATGACCAGAAACATTGCGGCAACGCTGACGGCGCTGACGCTGACATTGCCCGGGATATCGGCCGAGGCCGCCGGCTTATGGCTGTATGAAATGGGTACGCCCGATGTGGGTACGGCCAGCGCGGGCATGGCCTCGCGCGCGGCCGACGGCGCCACGGCCTTTGCCAACCCCGCGGGCATGACCCGACTTGAGCAGTCGCAACTCATGGTCGGCGTGCAGCCGATCTATTCGGAGGTCAAATTCGATACCGACCAGGCCACCTTCGGTGGCAACAATGGCGGCAATGCGGGCGGCCTCACCCCCACGGGCAGCCTGTCCTACGTCCGCAGCGTGTCAGACGATCTGAAACTCGGTTTCACCCTCGGGTCCTACCTGGGGCTGGGCGTCAAGTTCGATAATGACTGGGCGGGCCGTTACTATATCCAGCAGGAGGAATTTCTCACCGCTCTTGCCAACGGTGCGGTCGGCTACCGCGTCAACGACTGGCTATCGGTCGGCGGCGGTGTGTCACTGGTCTACGGGGAACTCACTGCCCAGACCAACCTCCACAACCTGGACACCGGCGAAGACGGGCGCATGAAACTCGACGCCGACGATACGGACATCGGCTGGAATGCCGGCGTGCTCGTCGAACCCGCGGCCGGTACCCGCGTGGGTCTGACCTTTATCTCCAAGGTGGACCTCAAGTACAAGGACACGCCCTCGTTCGCGGGAGTCGGTCCGGCATTGAATACCGCCCTGCAGTTGTCAGGACTCGACAACGCCCAGACGACCTTCGACTTCACGCTCCCCGACCAGCTCATGCTCAGTGCCTACCACGAACTGAACCATGATCTGGCGATCATGGCGGACCTGGGCTGGCAGAATTGGTCGCAATTCGGAAAGATCGGTTTATCCGTCGACCGCACCAACGCGCCCGGCAACCCGATCTCGAGCGACACTTCAGTGAACGCAAACTTTCAGGACACCTGGCATACGGCGCTGGGTGTGCGCTACCGGCTGGATCCGCGCTGGTCAATGTCCGCTGGCTTCGCCTACGACAGCTCTCCGGTGACCAATTCCGATCGCTCCATCGTCCTGCCGCTCGATCGCCAGTACCGCTACGCGCTGGGCCTGCAGTATGACTGGAGCAAGGACATCACCCTGGGCGCCGCCTACGAGTATATGGACGCCGGCAGCGCGCCGGTCAACCAGACCGGCGGCCCGTTGAAGGGCGATCTGAAAGGCGACTTCAAAGACGACGCGTTCAACATCCTGGCGCTCAGCATGAACTGGAAGTTCTAGGAGGCTGTCGGACTTGGGCGCTCTCCCACCGGCGCAGTAGATCAGCCCCAAGTCCGACAGCCTCCTGGTGCTGGAGATAGTTCCAACACCGATGGTAGGTTGGGCTGAGGGTGGCGAAGCCCAACGTTGCTGCTCCCGCGCAAGGTGGCGGCACACAGAATTCAGGTCTATGCTGGCGGCCTCCTTGCGGAGGCGCCTGTGAGCAAACAGAAAACCATAAACATCAGGGGATTTCGGTTATGAATACGAAAAATTCTGTCACCAGCAACGGCGCCGGTAACCGCCGGGCCGGACAGGCCGGTTTGGCCATAGTCTTCACACTTCTGCTTACGCTAACGCTCCTTGCCGCTTGCGCGCCCACCAATGTCCAGCAGACCAGCGCGAGCACCGCTAGCGAGCCGCGGCCTGACCATATCCTGGTGTATGACTTCGCCGTCTCACCGGATGAGGTCAAGCTCGATGAGGGGTTGAGCGCGGAGATCAAGCAACGCTATGAACACGCTGAAAACACCTCTGCCCGCACGCCCCAGGAGCTCAAGGTCGGCCATACCGTTGCCTATGTCGTCGCCGACGAACTGGTGAAGAAGATCCAGAGCTACGGGCTGTGGGCCGAACGCGCCATGGGTAATCCGTCGCGTCGCGGAAATACGCTGATCATCAAGGGCCAGTTCCTGACGATTGACGAGGGCAACCGCCTGGAGCGCGTAGCCATCGGCTTCGCAGCCGGGCGGACCGATGTGCAGGCCGATGTGCAGGTCTTCGAGTTGACTGCGGCGGGGCAGACCGAAGTGGAGTCCATGAAGGCCAGCGGTGAAAGCGCGTCCAAGCCGGGCATGGCCGAGATGATGGGGGTCGGGTTGTTGACCCACCACCTCCTGACCTCAACCCTGGTCAGCGGCACGGTGGCGGGGGTCAGTGAGGCCAAGTTCGATACGGTCGAGGACGACGGGCGCCGGCTGGCCGACAAGATCGCCGCAGACCTCGGACAATATTTCGTCAGCCAGGGGTGGATTCCCGCGGGGGCGGTAAAACCGGCCTCTCGCTACTAGCCGGAATTGCGAATGCCGGTCGTGAAGATCCGGGAGTTCGCGATCTTGAGGGGTAGTAGGTAAAAGGCTTAATCAGAACCCGGTGTTGGGATCGATGCCGGAACCCATGGGGCAGCGCCATCGGGGCGTGTCGGGTGCATTACAAACAAATAAATAGGAGTTCGAAGATGACAAGTCTGAGACGGTATACTGCAGCGGCCCTGGTCGCCACCGCGTTGTTTCTGATGGCGGGTTCCCGCGCGTTTGCCGTGGAGGTTACCGGCACACTGGGCTCGCCCAGCGCCACCACGACTATCAGCGGCAAGCAACTACCCCCGCCCGCCCCGAAATTCGGTGGCGTGATCAAGGATAACGCGATGCAGTCCACGCCCTGGTGGCCGCCGACCGTCGTGGCGCCCAAGGAGGCGCCCAACATTCTGCTGATCATGACGGACGACGCCGGATTCGGAATTCCGAGCACCTTTGGCGGCGTGATTCCGACGCCGACCATGGACCGCATCGCGAACGAGGGTTTGCGCTACAACCGCATGTTCTCCACCGCGCTGTGCTCGCCGACGCGCGCCGCGCAGATCACCGGGCGCAACCACCACTCGGTCGGCTTCGGCGTGATTGCCGAGCAGGCCACCGGTTTCCCCGGCTACGACAGCGTCATCGGCGTGGACAATGCCACGATCGGCCGCATCCTGCTGGACAACGGCTATGCCACGTCGTGGTTCGGCAAGGACCACAACACGCCGACCTACCAGGCCAGCCAGGTCGGGCCCTTCAATCAGTGGCCCACCGGCATGGGCTTCGAGTACTTCTACGGATTTGTGGGCGGCGACGCCAACCAGTGGCAGCCGAACCTGTTCCGCAACACCACGCAGATCTATCCCTTCGACGGCAAAGAGCCCGGCACCTGGAACCTGATCACCGCGATGGCCGACGACGCCATCGACTGGATGTACCGAATTCACCAGACCGACCCGAGCAAGCCGGTCTTTATCTATTACGTACCCGGTGCTTCGCACGCGCCGCATCACCCGTTGAAGGAGTGGGTGGACAAGATCCACGCCATGCACCTGTTCGACGACGGCTACGAGAAGTTGCGCGAAACCATCTTCGAAAACCAGAAAAAGCTCGGGGTAATTCCCAAGGGTCTGGAGTTGACGCCCTGGCCCGATGACATTCTGACGCCCTGGGACAAGCTCACCCCCGAGGCGAAAAAACTCTTCATCCGCCAGGTCGAGGTCTTCGCCGCCTATGTGGCCTACAACGACCACGAGATCGGCCGCGTGATCCAGGCTTTCGACGATCTGGGCAAGCTCGACAACACGCTGATCATCTATCAGAACGGCGACAACGGCACCAGCGCCGAGGGTGGGCCGCTCGGCACGTTCAGTGAGGTCGCTTTCTTCAATGGCGTGGCGCCGCCGGTAGATGTGCAGATGGAGTTCTACGACGAATGGGGCACCGAAAAGACCTATAACCACATGTCGGCTGGCTGGTCGTGGGCTTTCGACACGCCGTTCGATTGGTTCAAGCAGAACGCCTCGCGGTTCGGCGGCACCAACCAGAACATGGTGGTATCGTGGCCGAAAGTCATCAAGGACAAGGGCGGCTTGCGCGAGCAGTTCGTTCACGTGATCGACATCGTGCCCACGCTCCTGGAGGTCACCGGCATCGGCGCGCCCGAGGTTGTGGACGGCATCAAGCAGAAGCCGATCGAAGGCACCAGCTTTGCCTACACCTTCGACAAGAAGAACGCCAGGGCGCCGTCCCGGCACAAGACGCAGTATTTCGAGATGATGGGCCAGTGGGCGATCTATCACGACGGCTGGTTGTTGAGCACCAAGGTCAATCGCGCGCCGTGGCAGGCGTTCGAGGCGGCCAACCCGGACCCGCTGAACAACCAGGTCTTCCAGCTCTACGACCTGAGCACCAGCTGGAACCAGTCGGACGACATCGCCGCGCAGCACCCCGACAAGGTGAAGGAAATGCGGGCGCTGTTCCTCGAGGAAGCCAAGAAGTATCAGGTCCTTCCATTGAATGCGTCGGTGGGCGCCCGGGTCGCGGCTGAGCGTCCGAGCGTCCTCGCCGGGCGCGACGAGCTTGTCTATACGCGGCCGATGACCGGCATCCCGCAGGGCGATGCCCCCTTCCTGCTCGATACCTCGTACACCATCACGGCGGACATCACGGTCCCCGAAGGGGGCGCGGAGGGTATGATTGTCACCTCGGGCGGGCGCTTCGCCGGCTACGGCTTCTACCTGCGCGAGGGCAAGCCGGTGTTCCTGTGGAACCTGCTCGATCTCGAGCGCATCAAGTGGGAAGGCCGGGCAGCGCTCTCCCCCGGCAGGCATATCCTGGAGTTCGACTTCAAGTATGACGGCTCAGGGCTCGGCACGATGGCATACAACAGCTTTTCCGGCATCGGCCGCAGCGGCACCGGCACGCTGAAGGTGGACGGCACGGTAGTAGAAACCAGGAAGATGGAGAAGACCATCCCGATCATCCTGCAATGGGACGAGAGCTTCGACATCGGCTCCGACACGCTGACCGGCGTGAACGATGACGATTATTTGCCGCCGTACCCGCTCACCGCGCAGTTCAACAAGCTGACCATCAAGATAGACCGTCCGCAGTTGTCGCCCGAGGAGATCAAGAAACTCGAGGAAGGCTTGAAGAGAGTCGAAGCCGGTCGCGAATAAGCGATCAGCTAACCTGGTCGTGAAACGCGCGGGCCGCTCTCGCAAGGGAGCGGCCCGCGAAATTGCCATGGCGGCCCGGCCCAACAACAACAGGGTTAGCCAATAATGTCCGCGGCTGCCCGGTCGGTTGCCAGGCCACGCAGCGCGCCTGTCAACGGAGCGTTAAGAGGATGCGCAAACGATTGTAAGCGCCCGACGGACACGGGGCCCATTTGTCAAGGGTTGTCAGATACGTGAAACATCGACGCAGGGGAGAAAAACCATGTCAAATACACGCCTTTTGTTAACGTTGCTTGCTCTGCTCACGCTGGCCGGCTGCCAGTCGCAGGGTCAGATCCTCGCCAGCGACCAGGATGTCGCCATCCAGACGGCCGTGCGCCGCGGGCAGTTCGAGCTCGGCTGCCAGGCGGCGACCGGCGAGATCCTGTCGAGCAATATGCTCCAGCCGGCTCTGTGGGGCGGCGAGGAGCGCGCCGAATACACAGTCGGTGTCACCGGCTGCGGCAAGCGCACCGTCTATATCGTGATCTGCCCGCAAGGCTCAACGGGCTGTTTCGCCGGCGCGGGTCGTGCCGGCCAGGAGACCACACCGTAGCGCCTGAAAGGGACTTCTGGAGTTATCATGATCAGCGACCATGGGTCCCCATGGCGCCATGTGGTCTGACTATGGGGGTGGCGGAGCCTATCCACCGCGCCGGCCGGTGGCGGCGCGCAGGCGCCTGATCCGGCGGCAGGCCTGCCGCTTTTGCACATTGAGAGAGAGGTGAAGACATGAAGGCTTATTTGAAGATCGCGTCCTGGTTGGCTCTCACGTTAGGCGCAGAGAGTGCAATGGCCACAACGATGATGTGCGGCGAGACTATCATCGATGACGAACAGACGGTGCCGGTGACGGCGGCACAGGTGCTTGCTGCGTGCGGAGAGCCCACTTCCAAGGCAGATGGGGAGTGGGTCTACGAACAACAGGGCCAGTTCACCAGGATTCTGGAGTTCGACGCCGACGGTAACCTGCAGAGCATCAGCGATCAGTCTGAAGGCGACTGACAGTCGATTAATGACAAAGGAGTGAAACTGCGTCTGGAATCACCGGATTCGGAGGGCTTTGCTCTTGTATCGGTGTGTCGAGGGTGTGGATATACGCTTAAACCAAACGTTTTTTCATAGCCGGGTATTTGCCAGGCAGGCCCGGTTGTCTCGTGATGACGTTGAAACCCTGTAGAGGAGGGTATAAACATGCTACGAAGTTACCTGTTGAGTATCCCGTTAACCATGGCGATGACGGCTCTGTTGCCCAGCGTGGCGGATGCAGCGCTGGATCCGGGCTTTCTGACAGGCAGTTGGGAAATCAATGCGCAGGCAAGTTGCGGCGCGAAGAATGCCGAAAACCTGGTACTACACCGCGACGGTTCCTTTGAATATAGCCGGCGTGGCAAGGCCGACGCAGTCGGTTTCTGGCGCATTGAGGACAATGTAGTGGTCTTCGATATGATGATCTCGCCCGCTTCCTTTAAGGATATACACGCAGAACTGCAGGACTTCGTCGCGTACCAAGCCTATAGGATGCGGGCGATGCCGATTGATATACAGCAGGACCAGTTCAGCGTTGTAGCCAGCATTGGCGATCAGATGCAGCGCTTCAGCTTGCGGCGTTGCCAGTGATCAGCTACTTCAGACAGCAGGAGACAACCAATATGAAGACTACGCAACATCGTTCGATTGTTTTGAGGGTACTGCCGGCTGGATTACTTGCCGTGGGTGTTTCTACAGCAACCTACACGCCGACGGCGGTCGGCGGCAGCAACGCCGCTGCCTACGCGTTCGGTGGCTTACTGGCCGGGCACTTGCTCACCGACATGCGCTTTCGAAAGCAGCAAGAGGCACGTGAGCAGCAGCAACAGACACAGGCTCTGCAAAGCATGGCCTATGGAGGGGGCGCCTCTCTTCAGCCCGTGGCGCCTCGTGCGCCTGCCGCGCAATCGATGACGCCGGAACAGACAACTCAATCAGCTCGACAAGTTGGCTGCCGGGGGCTATATCACGCCGGCGGAGTATAAGGCCAGGAGGAAGGCGATACTGGATAGTATGTAGACTGATGTCGCTGGAGCCGCGGTACGGTGCAGGAAAGCACCGTCTCCGACGTTGACCGCTCCGCTGAACCATCATGTCAGTGACTTGGTATCTATCGATTTCTTCGCGGCGCCATCGGTTTCCAGAAGCGCGTCCATAGCGCACGCATCTGTCGCTGGGGATGGCTCGTCCAAAAGCGCGACCGGTGCAGTGGCGGGCTGTTGGCAGCGGATTGGATGTGTTAGAGATCGGTGGACTACCTCATCATGGTAAAGGTATGGCGGCTTGCTGATGGGTGATGCGTGCTTTCGGGAAGCGTCGGCGTCTTCGGGAATTAGCTGTGAGGACTGAGTATTCCGGACGGTTTGGGATTTGCCTGGCGCTTTTGGTATTGTGGTGGTCCATTGCTGTCGTGGCCGATGCCGGGCACCCGTTGCAGCCACCGGACCTGTCCAGTCCGAGAGCAACATTGAACACCTTCCTGACGACGGGGGATGACTACTTACGCTTGGTCAGTGACGAGTACTGGGATACGCCGAGCCGCCAAGCTGCTGCTCGCTTGCATGAACTCGCAGTCAAGGCGGAGCGCGCGCTCGACCTGAGCGAGGTCCCGCCTGCGGCCGGTTTCGAGATGGGCCGCGACGCGGTTGTCTACCTGTACGAGGTGTTGTCGCGCATCGAGCTCCCGCCGGCAGCGGAAATCCCGGATGCGGCGGCCTACGCAGACACAGGGGATGACGAAAAGCCCGCACGCTGGACCATTCCGCACACCGAGATCAGCATTGCGCGCGTTGCGAGCGGCCCGCGCGCCGGGGACTTCCTGTTCAGCCCCTCGACGGTGGTTCGCGCCGCGGAGTTTTATGAAAAGGCGCGGACGTTGCCCTACCAGCGCGATGTCCCGTTGAAAGACTACGCCGAAATGCGTGCCTATCTCAGTATGGCCAGCTGGATCATTCCGCCGCGCACCATAGAGGGGTTGCCCGACTGGCTGAAGTACAGTGTGTACAGGCAGGCCGTGTGGAAGTGGCTCGCCCTGGCACTGCTGATAGCTTTCACCGGTGTGGTGTTTATCGTTATTCACCGGCTGGCGCGGTGTGGGTTTTCCGGTCGATCCGCCACGGCCCATCTGTGCCGCCTTGCGACCCCCTTGACCCTGCTGCTGCTGACGCCGCTGGTGCTCGATGTGGCAAACCGCGAGCTTACCCTGACGGGCCGGGTCGCCGAGGGCTTGACGCTGGTGGCCGACGCCGTCGGTTATTTCGCGCTCGCCTGGCTAGCCTGGACGGGCTCGACGGTCCTTGCCGAGCTTGTAATCGCCTCACCGAAAATACCTGACCAGAGCCTCAACGCCCACCTGCTGCGCCTCGCCGCCCGGATCGTCGGCAGCGTGGCGGTCATCGCCATTGTCTTCTCCGTCAGCAGCCAGCTCGGTGCTCCCCTGTACGGTATTGTCGCGGGTCTCGGCGTGGGCGGTATTGCCATTGCGCTCGCGGCCCAGAACACCATTGAGCATTTCATCGGCAGCCTCAACCTGTTCGCCGACCGTCCCGTGCGTGTCGGTGACTTCTGCCGCTATGGCGAGGACCCGACCCCGGACTGGCGGCGCGTCGGCTTCGTCGAGTCGATCGGGCTGCGCTCGACGCGGATCCGGGGTGTTGATAATTCCGTGACGACCATTCCCAACGGTGACTTTTCCAAGATGCACCTGGTCAACTACAGCATGCGCAGCCGTATATTGCTGTCGACCATTCTGGGTCTGCGTTACGAGACAACGGACGATCAGCTGCGTTTCGTGCTGGTTTCACTGCGGGACATGCTGCTGGCCCATCCCCGGGTCGTCGATGACGAACCCAGGGTACGGTTCGCGGGCTTCGGCGATTGTGCCTTGAAGGTGGACATCCGCGTGAACATCAATACCACAGACCTGAACGAATTTCGTGCCATCCAGGAAGACATCTATCTGCGCGTTATGAAGATCGTAAAGGAGGCCGGTACCGGTTTCGCGTTTCCTTCGCGCACGGTTTACCACACCCGCGACCCCGGGCTCGACGCCGACCGGCAGCAGGCGGCCGAGGCACAGGTGCTGGCCTGGTGTGGTGCCCACGAACTGCCGTTCCCGAATTTCACCGCCGATTATCGCAAGAAGATGCGCAGCACGCTCGATTACCCGCCGGAAGGATCACCGGAGGCAAGGTAGCGGCATACTAAGAACGAGCAGGTGACCCGTTTCCCCAGGATCGGGCCCCCGTCGGTGTCTTCTTGACACGGGGCCATGCGGGGGCCATAAACAGGGTTACGCGTTGCAGGGAGCCAGCCATGATTGCATTCACCCTCAACGGGACCCCGCAGCAGTTGGATGTGGCGCCCGACATGCTAAACTCTTTCATGACCTGTCCTCCTCAATTGTGGCTCTGAACCACGGGGTGTATTGTTCCAACCTCAGCTTAATCCATGTCGCTTGAGGTTGGGGGAGGTCAATACATGATGTCTAGAGTGGGTGGGGCTCCACCGGCGCCAGCTGCCAGATATGCCGGTTATAGTCGAGCATGGTGCGGTCGGTGGAAAACTTGCCGCTGTTGGCTGTGTTGAGGATGCTCATGCGGGTCCAGCGTTCGGGGTCGGCATAGGCCGCGGCGACCCGTTCCTGGGCGTTGACGAAACTGCGAAAGTCCGCCGCGGTCAGCCACGGATCGTGCTCGCTGGTAATGGACGCGATAATGCCGTCGAACAGGCGCTTTTCGAACTGGTTGAAGTGCCCGCTTTTTAATAACCGGATGACCGCAGTCAGGTCTTCATCGGCGGCGATGATATCCCAGGGGCGGTAATCCCGACGGGTTTCCGCGACCTGTTCGGCAGTCAGGCCGAAGAGGAAGAAATTGTCCTCGCCGACTTCTTCCAGGATCTCGATGTTCGCCCCATCCAGCGTCCCGATCGTGATGGCACCGTTCATCATGAACTTCATGTTGCCGGTGCCCGAGGCCTCTTTGCCGGCGGTGGAGACTTGCTCCGACAAGTCGGCACCGGGGCAGATGACTTCCATTGCCGACACCCGGTAATTGGGCAGAAACACCACTTTGAGCAGATCGCCCACGTCGGGATCGGAATTGACCACCTTGGCGACATTGCTGATCAGCTTGATGATGCTCTTGGCTGTGGCGTACCCGGGCGCCGCCTTGCCGCCGATCAGTACGCAGCGCCGGGTCCAGTTGCCGGTGTCGCCACGTTTGACGCGATTGTACAGGTGGACGACATGCAGGGCATTTAACAACTGGCGTTTGTACTCGTGAATACGCTTGACCTGGACGTCGAACAGCGCCGAGGTATCGAAGCTCACACCGCATTCGCGTGCGACCATATCGGCCAGACGCTGCTTGTTGGCCAGCTTGACGTCGTGCCAGCGCTGGCGGAACACCGCGTCATCGGCGTAGGGCGCCAGTTTACGCAACTGATCCAGCAGGGTTATCCAGCTGTCACCGATGTGCTCGCTGATCAGCCCCGACAGTCCGGGGTTGCACATGCTCAGCCAGCGCCGCTGGGTGACGCCGTTGGTCTTGTTGTTGAACTTGTGTGGCCAGAGTGCGTAGAAGTCACGGAACAAACCTTCCTTCAACAGCCGCGAATGCAGTTCGGCGACACCGTTTACCGAGAAACTACCGACAATGGCGAGGTAGGCCATGCGCACCATCGGCGTATCCCCTTCCTCTATGATCGACATGCGCCGCAGGCGATCGGTATCCCCCGGCCAGCGCTGTGACACTTCGGCGAGGAAGCGGGCGTTGATCTCGTAGATGATGTCGAGCAGCCGCGGCAACAGCGTCTTGAACATGTGTACCGGCCACTTTTCCAGCGCTTCGGGCAACAGCGTATGGTTGGTATAGGCCATGGAACGGCTGACCAGAACCCAGGCTACCTCCCAGCCCATTCGGTGTTCATCGACCAGCAGGCGCATCAGCTCGGCGACGGCAATGCTCGGATGGGTGTCGTTGAGCTGAAAACAGTGCTTTTCGGCGAGTGCTTCGAAATTTCTGCCGTGCAGACGTTTCCAGCGGCGCAGTACGTCCTTGAGGCTGGCCGACGCCAGGAAATACTGCTGACGCAGACGCAGTTCCTTGCCGTTTTCGCTGGCGTCGTTGGGATACAGCACCATGGTGATATGTTCGGCGTTGTTCTTGGACGCGACCGCCTCGGAATAGTCGCCGGCGTTGAATTCATCCAGGTCGAACTCGTCAGTGGCACTGGACTTCCACAGCCGCAGGCTGTTGACGGTGTTATTGCGATAGCCGGGTACTGGAATGTCATAAGGCACTGCCAACACATCGTGTGTGTCCACCCAGCGCACCCGCAGATCGTTGTTCTCGTCCCGGTAGAACTCGGTACGACCGCCAAAGTGCACGCGCAAGGTGTACTCGGGGCGCTCCAGCTCCCAGGGGTTGCCGTCGCGCAGCCAGTGATCCGGCTCCTCGATCTGGTAGCCGTTGATCACTTCCTGACGGAACATGCCGTACTCATAGCGCAGCCCGTAACCCAGTACGGGTAGTTGCAGCGTGGCGCAGCTGTCGAGGAAACAGGCGGCGAGACGCCCGAGGCCGCCGTTGCCCAGGCCGGCATCGTGTTCCGCGGCCTCGATCTCTTCAAGCTCGACGCCATAGTCGTAGAGCAGCTCAATAACCGCATCGGTGATACCGAGGTTGAGCATTGCATTGCTCAGCGCCCGCCCCATCAGGAACTCCAGCGACAGGTAGCAGGTGCGCCGGGCATTCTTCTCCTCGTAGGCGAAGCGCGTCTCCTTCCAGCGTTCCATGAGCCGGTCCCGCACCGTGTAGGCGAGCGCTTCGTAGAGGTAGTGGTCGGTGCAGTGCTGCTTGTCTCTGCCCAGGGTACGGTTGTAGTAACGCAGGAAGTCCTCAGCGAGGGTTTTCTTGTCCATTGCCAGCGGGGGCAATTCGGTCAGTTTCGGGTGTGGCGTAATGGCGTTCGGGGCGTAATTCGGCATGGCTTATGACTGTGTGGCGGCTTCCGGAGACAGGTGGGGGGCAGTATAAACGAGGAATCGCCGAAACGGCATCGCCCTGCGGCTGCTGTTTGCATAGCGGCGACGCTGACAGTGCCCCGGCGGCGTGATCGCGAGGGTGCAGGCCGGCAAAGGTGCCACTCGCGCCGGTTTAGGATCTAATCCGACCAGTGGCACTACCTGCCGACCAGCCTGTGTCGACGCGGCAGCGTTACACGGCAGCACCGGGAAAAAGCCAGACTCCCGTGTTACCTTTACTCTCTTTTGTCATCGGCCCTGGGGGTGCGCCCTGGGAACCAGCACCGTCGTGCCACTCCAAATCGCGCCCCGGTTTGAAGTATAGTCGAACCTGGAGGAATTGCCGCTAAGTGGTCTGGCAACGCACCATGACAGCGCGGGGGCTGCGTGCGGGCGGTCCCAATGGCCGTGGCTGTGGCTTGAAACGGGGTTTAATGGGTGAACATGAACGGTTATCACCGGCACGTCGAGTTTCCGGGCAGGATCGTTGTGCTGGGCTTTGGCAGCATCGGGCAGGGCAGCCTCCCCCTGATCCTTCGCCACGTGGGTACCCGTGCCGAAAACGTCATGATCGTCACGGGAGACGAACGCGGACAGGCTGAGGCGCAGGCCCTCGGCGTGCGTTTCCGCGTCAGCCCGTTGACGAGGGACAGCTGGCGGCCGGTGCTGGACCCGCTTCTGGGCCGGGGCGACTTCCTTCTCAACCTGTCGCTCAATGTCTCCAGCGTGGATCTGATGCGGTTCTGCAGGGAACGGGGTGTGCTTTATCTGGACACCTGCATCGAGCCCTGGCCTGGAGGTTATACAGACAACCGTCTACCGCTGTCCGCCCGCACCAACTATGCACTGCGGGAGAGCGCCCTGACGCTGCGCAGCGAGGGTCCGGGGCCGACCGCTGTCACTACCCACGGCGCCAATCCCGGGCTGGTTTCCCATTTCGTCAAGCAGGCTCTGCTCAACGTTGCACGCGACACCGGCGTGGACACGCCGCTGCCCGCGACTCGCGCGCAGTGGGCAGGGCTCGCGGCACGGCTCGGCATCAAGGTGATCCACGTCGCCGAACGCGACACCCAGGTCGCCCGGATCCCCAAAGAGGTCGGCGAGTTCGTCAACACCTGGTCCATCGATGGTTTTATCGGTGAGGGCCTGCAGCCGTCGGAGCTGGGCTGGGGTAGTCACGAACGTGAGCTGCCGGCGGACGGGGCGCGGCACACCAGCGGCTGTGCCTCAGCGATCTTCCTGCGGCGGCCCGGCGCTTCGCAGCGGGTGCGCAGCTGGGCCCCCAACGAGGGGGCGTTCCATGGATTTCTCATTACCCACGGCGAGTCCGTTTCGATTGCGGACTACTTCACGCTGCGCGACGGCAGCAGCGTCAGCTACCGGCCCACGGTCCACTATGCCTACCACCCCTGCGATGACGCCGTGCTCTCGGTCCACGAGCTGGCCGGCAAGGAGTGGACGCAACAGCCAAGGCAGCGATTGCTCATGGACGAAATCGTCTCGGGTGTTGACGAACTCGGCGTCCTGCTGGCGGGGCATGCCAGAAACGCGTACTGGTATGGATCCCAGCTGTCCATAGCCGAGGCGCGCAGGCTTGTGCCTTACAACAACGCGACCAGTCTGCAGGTTGCGGCGGCGGTGCTGTCGGGTATGGTCTGGGCGATAGAGAATCCCGAATGCGGGGTCGTCGAGCCCGACGACATGGATTTCCGCCGCAACCTGGAGATCGCCGGCGATTACCTGGGCCCCGTCATCGGCCGGTATACCGACTGGAATCCATTGACAGGGCGCGGCCAGCTGTTCGACGAAGAGCTTGACCGCGACGATCCCTGGCAGTTTCGCAATGTTCGCGTGTGATGCACGGGCGTTCCATTTTCCCGGCGGTCTGCGCGTGTGTTGTTGCAGCGACAATCCCCCGATACAACTAAGGAGACAACAGTGTCACAACAGGACATGGCAAAATTTGCCGAAGACCTTGCCGATTCCCTGGGGCTGCAGAACCCGCCCCTGGCCATCAGTTTTACCGAGCAGCCGCTTCCCGGTGTCGAGCCATTTACGGATGCCATGCCGGAACCCACCGCGGATGGCCGCAGCGGACGCGTACCGGCCGGGTGTGTTTTCTGGATGAAGGCTGCCGACCGGACCTTCAGCACGGTCGCGGCAGACCATGCCAACTGCAGCGTCGGTAGTGTCACCCACGGTTTCAAATCCCTGGACGAAGTCGGCGACAAGGCGGACGTCTTTACCCTGGTGAGCGCAGGCTGGGTGACGCCGGAGCTGTTCCCGCAGATACCGGCCGTGACGCACAAGTACCCGTATGTCACTTACGGGCCATTGAAAGATGCCGGACAGGTCCCCGACGTGGTGTTCCTGCGGATCAATGCCAAGCAGGCCATGATGCTCTCCGACGCATTCCCCGACTTGCGGTTCGAGGGCAAGCCACAGTGTCATATCATCGCCATTGCCAAGGAACAGCAAAAGGTCGCTGTCAGTGTGGGCTGTATGCTGAGCCGCGTGCGCACCGGCATGCCGAATAGCGAAATGACCTGCGCTATTCCGGGAAAACGGCTTGGCGAAGTCGTACAGCGGATCAAGACCACGGCCGCGGTTGACGCCAGCGTGGCGAACTATGCCAGCGAGGATACCCGGCGTTTCGAGATGCGGTGAACTCCGGCGATCACGCCGGAGACCGGATGCTGACGGGGCGGGCTCCGCTCCTGTCTTGTGCCGCCCGGCGCACGCCCGCGATCTGTGCCGGGCTGGTGCTGATCGCGGTGATACCGGTGTCGATGATTCTGCAGGTCAACGCGGGATTGCCGGCAACTTCGCCACAGATCGCCATCGGTTTACCCGCTTGTGCGGCCGCCCGGGACAATTGCTCGATCAGCGTCCAGAGAACGGTATCGGTCTCGAAGCAGGTCTTGCTGGCGGCGTCACCGTAACTTCGATCCGCGGCGAACAGATACTGGATGAGGTCGTTGGTGCCGATGCAGCCGAAATCTGCCACCTGCATGATCTGCGCCGCCGCCAGGCACGCCGCCGGCACTTCGAAGAGCACGCCGTGCTGCAGGCCAACGGGCTGCAATTCTGCCACCGCCTCGTCGAACAACGTCCGCAACTCAATAAACTGTTTGACGCTGATGATCATGGGATACAGCACATGAATCGGTCCGTAGACACTGGCGCGGGCGAGCGCCCGTGCCTGCGCGCGCAGCAGTTCGGGTCGGGCCAACAACAGACGCGCGCCGCGCTGGCTTGACGCAGGTGTTTCCTGGAAGGTTGTGGCCAGCCATTCTGCGGTCTTGTCGCAGCCCAGATCCAGAAGCCGTATACACACCGGTCTGCCTCCCATGGCCCGGAGCACCTCGCTGTAACGCGCCGCCTGCTCCTGCTCAGTGAGCAGTCTGCCCGCCACCAGGAGTTCCATTTCCGTCCGGTACAGGCCGACGCCTTCCGCACCGGCGGCCAGGGCGTCGCCAACGTCCCCGGACTGGCCGATGTTGGCCATCACTCTCAGTCCCGGTACCGGCGCGGATGCCCGCAGAGTGTGTCGGCCGCGCCCGAGGGCGGCCCGGTAGCGCGCCAGGGTCCGGTCGCTGGGATTGAGGATAACCTCACCACTATCACCGTCGATGAGGATCCTGGCTTCAGCAGGAATGGCCGTGGGCAGGTTCTTGATGTTGCCAATAACCGGGCAACGCAGGGCGCGTGCCAGGATGACAGCGTGGGAGGTCGGTCCCCCCTTGTCGACAATGAAGCCGAGCGTGTGCTGGTCGGTTTCTATGGGCAGGCTGGCGGTTATCTCCTCGCCGATCAGGATGTGATCATTGCCGAGCCGGCAGTGCCCCACGCTGCAGTCGACCGCCTCGTGGCAACGCCGGCAGGCAACCACGCGCCTGAGATAGCCCAGCAGCGCCTGCTGGATCTCGCTGATATCGGCAACACGCTGTTGCAGATACTCCGAGTCGGCGCCTGAGAACTGTTGCTTGTACAGGTTCAGCTCTTTCTCGACAGCCTCTTCGGCGCTGCATCCCTCTTCCTCAATGACCCGCACCAGCTGCGACTGAAAGAACTCATCGCTCAGCATCAAACGATGCGCCTCGAAAATTTCGGCGTGTTTCTCGCCGAGCCTTAGCGCAGCTTCGCGGGCCAGCACCGAGCGCTGGCGGGCGAGCCATCTCAGGGCATTACGCAGGCGTTCAGTTTCGCGCTGGGGATCAGTTGCGGTTCCTGCAACCGGTTCGTCGCTCTGCCGCACATAGTAACAGGCTCGTCCCATGGCGACGCCGGGGGAGAGGGGGACGCCTTTCAGCCGCGTCTCGGCAGTCTGGCGAGGTTTCGCTGGTACCATAAAGCACCACACACATGGCCCTTGAGCCAATCACGCATGACAGGTGTTGCCTGTTGAGACACCGTGTCATCCCTCCGTAGCAGAGGAAAGGATTTATACCTTTATTATCGACCGCCTGCTCATTAGTGCAATACCAAGGATAAGAAATTCAGCAAGACTTTACCAGGGATTCCGTATCCTGCGAGAAAAAGCAGCCACATAGCTATTAGCGGCCGGTCCGGCGGAAGCTTTGGCGGGTGTGGCAGTGCCCCGCCAATCCGTGTGGACACGCGGGGTCGCGTCGCAGTAAGCCGTCACCAGGTTAACCCAATCATTGCATAGATGCAGGTTGGGCTGAGGCACGAAGCCCAACGCCGGACCCGTCAGGCTGACGTGGAACGGAGCGTCACAGCCAGGGCTCCGGCGGCCCGCGCCGATCTGCGGGGGCGTCAGGTTTTCCTCGCGTCTTGCAACCAGGCCAGCACGAATTTCAGAATGTCGTCCGGCCGGTTGATATCCAGTTGTGGCAGGTGGGTTTCGAGCGGTGCATCGCTGGCGATGGCGATGATGGAGCTGTCCCGCGAATGCAGCAGGGGATGGCCTGTGGATGGGCGATGCAACTCGATCTTGGGAAAAGGCACGCTGCGGAAACCTTCGACCAGGATCAGGTCGAGCTGATTTCGGTCCAGTCGCGCCAGCAGGTCCGCCAGTACCGGCTCCCGCGGTTCAGGGCAATCTCTCATCAACGCCCAGCGCCGCTCCGAGGCAATCAGCATCTGCTCGGCGCCCGCCTTGCGCAACGCGTAGCTGTCCTTACCCGGTTTGTCCACATCGAAGGAATGATGGGCGTGTTTGATCATGCCGATGCGCAGTCCCTGTGCCTTCAGTCGCGGCAGCAGCTGCACCAGCAGAGTGGTTTTGCCCGTGCCGCTGTAAGCGGCGAAACCCAGCACGGGTGGGTCATTGAACAGTGTCTGCATGAGATGCGTTGTGCGTGATCAGGCCGGGTGGCGGTTGTCCATCACTTTCAGCTGTTGCTCCAGGCGCGCCTGTTCGTCGGGCGTATTGACGTTGCAGGACAGCTCCCGCCGGTCGGAGAAGTCCGCCAGCGCCAGGCGGTGCCGGGCGTACCAGGTATCGATCTTGCGGCCGCCCGCATCCAGGTACGCCAGCAGGCTCGGCAGCAGGTCACGGCGCAGCAGGGCGAATACCGGCTGCATGCGTTCACCATCGTGCACCACACTGATTTCGGCCTTCGCCGCCTGCATTGCCTGATACAGACGCGCAGCGAGATCGGCGGGTAGCAGCGGAGAATCACACGGAACGGCGAGCAGACAGGGCGTGGTGCTGACTTCGAGCGCGCTGGCCATACCCACCAGCGGACCGAAATAATCACCCATGCGATCGGTGATCACCGGCAGACCGTAACGTCCATAGGCTTCCAGGTTGCGGTTGGCGTTGATCAGCAGGGCACCCACCTGCGGGCGCATCGCAGCGAGGACGTGTTCCACCATCGGTTTACCGTTGAGCGGGATGAGTCCCTTGTCCATACCGCCCATGCGCTGAGCGCGGCCGCCGGCGAGGATGACCCCGGTTATGTCTGCGATTGGCACGTTGCGCTCGCTTTGGCCCGGGCTGCCTTACGCATGAATCAGCCCCCGGTGACATTCATGTGACGCAGGATGACCGGCTGCTCTGCAAGGGCGAAATCGTGGCCGCGCGGTTTGATGCGCATGGCGTCCACAATGGCCTGCTTCAGTCGCTGCGCGTCACCCGGGTGGCTGCGGACCACGCGGCGCAGATCTGCCGAGTGCTCCTGGCCCAGACACAGCAACAACCGGCCTTCGGTGGTCAGCCGCACGCGGTTGCAGGCAGCGCAGAAATTGTGGCTGTGTGGCGAGATCAACCCGATGCGGGTGTGGCTCTGCGGGATACGAAAATAGCGCGCCGGGCCACCGCTGGTCTCGTCGGTGGCCTGCAGAGGGAAATGGCGCTCAATATCCCGGCGCACCCGGTCACTCGAATAATAAACCTCGGCACGGTCATGGTCATCTATCGCGCCCAGAGGCATTTCTTCGATAAACGTGATGTCCATGTCGCGGTCCACGGCGAACTGGACCAGGTCAGCAACCTCGTCGTGGTTGCGGTTTCTGAGGATGACCGAATTGATCTTCAGGCGTTCGAATCCGGCTGCCTGTGCAGCGCTGATACCTCTCATAACCTGGTCGAGTTCCCCCACACGGGTGATGCGCCGGAAACGCTCCGGCCGCAGCGAATCCAGACTGATATTGATACGCCGTACCCCGGAGCGCCGCAGGGGTTGTGCGAGCCGCTCCAGCTGCGATCCGTTGGTGGTGAGCACCAGTTCCTGCAGGCCATGCAGCCCACCCAGTTGCTGAAGCAGCCACAGGGCGTTACGACGCACCAGCGGTTCGCCGCCGGTGATGCGGATCTTCGTCACGCCGAGGTCGCAAAAGGCTCTGGCAATGGTCAGAATCTCTTCCAGGGTGAGCACCTGGGCGCGCGGCACGAACTGCATGTCCTGGCTCATGCAGTAAACGCAGCGGAAGTCACAGCGGTCGGTCAGTGATATGCGCAGGTACTGAACCTGGCGGTCAAAAGAATCCACCAGCGGTGCGGTGCCAGCGGCAGCGGTCTTCGGCATAGGTGATCCTTGTGTGGATGCCAGGCGCCTCATCGCGGCTGCCATCGGTTGCGTGTTACCCCGCGGGCAGGGCCGACACGGCGGAGCGGACCTCATTCATTGGCCTACAGAACGCAAGTTAATGGTCCCGCGGCCCATTGCGTTCGCAACGCCGGCCATACAGAGCCCGGTAGTCCCGCGAACAAGGATAGCGGACAGGTGCTGAATTGTGAACTCCGGTTAAGAATGCCCTCGGACAGGCTCTTCTAGACGCTGCATACCCGCAACTGCAGGTCGCCGTCTTCGACGCAGGTGCCAAACTTCCTGCTTTCACGATCCAGTACTCCCGCCAGCCAGCGACGGTCGTCCGGCGAGGCGCGCCGCAGGCGGAAGCGGTGGGTCTGCATGACCTGCAGAGTCATCTCTGCGAGCCGGCCGTCAGACGGCTCAACCACGGGCAGATACATGACGGCCAGGTCACCGCGAAACTGTTCGTGGCCGCTGATGCCTTCGTAGTCATTGATAAAATCGCCACAACCGTAAAGAATCAGTTTGTCGCGGTAAATCTCCATAGCACGTGGGTGATGCGAAGAGTGCCCGTGGACCAGGTCGATACCCGCATAGTCGATCAGTGCGTGCGCAAAGCGGCGCTGTTCCGGGGCAATCTCATAGCCCCAGTTATCCCCCCAGTGAATCGAGGCAATGGCTGTGTCGCGGGGCTGTTTGGTTGCAGCCACCTGGCGGGCAACGGCGTCAAGACTGGCCCGGGAAAGGTCATCCAGCAGCCAGACCCCGGCTTTGTGTAGGCCAGCGGCCCAGGCACCTCCAATGCCGCTGCTGGTCGATCCCATGGAAAAGACAAGGACGCGGCGCTGCCCGTCGAGCGCGATGACCCCGGGGGCCATGGCTTGACCACTGTTCGCCCCCGCACCCGCCGAGTGGATGCCGGTCTGTCGCAGGCTCGCAAGCGTTTCGTGCAGCCCAGCGTAACCCCAGTCCAGTACGTGATTGTTCGCCAGGGCACAGCAATCGATGCCGGCCGCAGTGAGGCAGGGCAGGTTGGCCGGATGCATACGGTAGTTGATGCCTTTACCCGGCCAGTAGTCGTCGCTCTGGGTGACCGCTGTTTCCAGGTTGATGATGCGCACATCCACTGTGGCATTCCGCAGGGCGAACAGTGCATCACCCCAGATGTAGTCGAAGTCGACGTGGCGCGGAATCGGGCCGTTGGCGCGTTCGGCGATCTTCACATAGCCGGCCGCCGACGTCATGTAAGGTTCGTGGATTTCCGGCGCACTCGGGTGAGGCAGAATCTGGTCGATGCCGCGGCCGGTCATGACATCGCCGCACAGGAAGAGCTTGACGGTGCGCGGCGCTGTCACGGCGTCGTCTCCCAACCTGCCGTCCTCGATGATTCTGCCTGCGCGTAGCGGCCGGTGTGCCGCGCTCAGGGCGGTCAGCAGGGGGATACCCAGAAATCGTCGTCGTTGCATGGCGGGCACCCGTGAACGCGGCGCGAATCCAGCAGGAAAAGATTAGCACAAGGTGCGGCGCTGCTCATCGTGGCGATCGGGACGCGTATCACTGCCGTCCCCTGAGCAATATGTCCGGCTCGCGCTCGATCGAGTTGGTCAGCACCCGGATCGAATTCGCGGCGGCCGTGATCGAGCGCAAGGCATCGTTGAGCTGGAAGGTCAGTTGCGGGTCGCCTATCACCGTGTCGGCTGTCTGCAGCGTAGTGTTTGCCTGGCCGATGGCGGCCCTGGCGTCGGTGACGGCGCTGTCCAGGTTGATGAGCGCCTTGCGCAGCTCGCTCAGCGTGCTGTTGGCGCTGGCGGCCAGGGGATCAACCTGGGCGTTGATATTGCCTGCGAGCGTCCTGACGTCCTCCAGGGCTCCGTGCAGTGCAACGATGGACTGCTGCAGCTCGGGCGAATTCACCAGCTTGTCGAGACCCTTGGTGCTGCTGGCAATGTTGTTGAGCACCTGATCGATGGGAAACTCCTGCAACGACTTACCGAGCTTTTCGATAGGCGTGGGAATCGTCGGGATCTCCTCGTACCTGGATTTGTACATAGGGTCGTCCATGAGCGTGACGGGTGTGCCTGGATAGAAATCGACCTGGATGAACAACTGGCCGGTCAGCAGACTCTGCAGTTCCAGCTGGGCGCGCATACCGGCGTTGATCAGCTCGCTCAGCGGACGGCGTTTATCGGCAGCGGGATTTCTGCTGACGAAGCGCGTCCTGTCGACTTCCACGATCACCGGTATGTTGAAAAAGGATTTCTGTTCTTCCATCACCAGCTGGATACTGGTGACGGTGCCAATAGGGACGCCACGAAACATCACCGGTGAGCCGACATTCAGACCCTTGACGGAGCCGTGGAAGTACATGACGAATTTTGTCCGCTCGGTGTGCAACAATTGGCCGCCGGCAAGAATCAATACTGCTGCCACAGCCAGGACCAGGGCACCGACAACGAAGCCGCCGATCACCACGGGGTTGGCGCGTTTGCTCATGCTTCACCTCGATTGAGAAAATCGCGTACTTTCTTCTCTGGACACTCGCTGCGCAGCCACTTCGGATCGCCGGTCGCAATCATGGTCCTGGTCTCGGGGTCGAGAAATACCGAGTTGTTGCCGATAGTGAAAATGCTCGCGAGCTCATGCGTGACCACCACGATGGTAGTGCCGAGGCTGTCGCGCAGTTCCAGGATCAGGTCGTCCAGCCGCCTGGAGGTGATCGGATCGAGACCGGCCGACGGCTCGTCGAAAAACAGGATGGCAGGGTCCAGGGCCATGGCGCGCGCCAGTGCCGCGCGCTTCTGCATGCCGCCGCTGATTTCCGACGGATAGAATGCCTCGAAGCCCGCGAGGCCGACCAGGGCGAGTTTGAACGCCACGAGTTCGCTGATTTCATCCGCTGTCAGGCTGGTGTATTCACCCAGCGGCAGGGCGATATTTTCGCCCAGCGTCAGTGAACTCCACAGGGCGCCGCTCTGAAAGCTCATACCGAAACCCCGTTTGAGCTGTTCCTGTTCTTCGGGTTGCGCTTCCCAGAAGCTGACGCCATCGTACAGCACGTTACCACGGGCGGGCGGTTTGAGGCCGATCAGGTGGCGCAGCAGGGTACTCTTGCCGCAGCCGCTGCCGCCCATGATGATGAAAATATCGCCGTGGTTGATATCGAAACTGAGGTCGCGCTGAATGACGAAATCACCATAAGCCATGGTGAGATCCCGGATCTCTATGTGTGCGTGCGGCTGTGCCCCTGGCGATGCGTTCCCCGGCATTCAAATGCCCAGCCGCTGGTAGATGATGGTCATGATAGAGGCTGCGATGACAATAAACACGATGCTGGTGACTACCGCCGAGGTGGTGGCCTGGCCGACCGCCTGGGCACTGCGCCCGCACTGTATACCGCGCAGGCAGCCGGCGAAGGCGATGAGAATGCCATAGACCGTGCCTTTGCTCAGTCCGACCAGGACATCATGCAGGTGCAGTGAACGCACGGTCTGCTGGTAGTATTCGAACGCGCTGATGTCGAAGGCCGTCGCGGCAACCAGAAAACCCGCGAGTATACCCAACAGGTCCGAATACAGCACCAGCAGCGGCATCATCAGGATCAGCGCCAGCATGCGCGGCAGCACCAGGAAATCGACGGGATCGATGCCGAGGGTCCTGAACGCATCGATTTCTTCGTTGACCTGCATGGTGCCCAGTTGCGCGGCAAACGCCGCGCCGGTGCGGCCCGCCATGATGATGCCGGTCATCAAGGCACCCATCTCCCGGACCATGCCGAGACCGACGAGGTTGGCGATATAGATCTGGGCACCGAACTGGGCGAGCTGCACGGCGCCCATATAGGCAACAATCAGTCCGACCAGGAAACTGATCAGCGACACGATCGGCAGGGCCTGCGGACCAACGTCCTGTATGGTCAGCAGCAGGTCCGAGCGCCGGTACTGTGCCTTGCCGCGCAGGAACCGGCCGACGGCCAGCGTGGATTCGCCAAGGAAACGCAGCATGTCCGGCGCCTGCTGCCACAACGTAAGGGTCGCGGTGCCGATGCGTGACAGCAGCGGGGCTTTCCGGCCATGGCGGCCTGTATCCTTCGGCGGCGGGACGGCGCGGGCCAGCTTGATGAGGCGCGCAACACCGTCGGGCAGGCCATCGAGTTGAGCGGAGATGTTCCGCTGTTCGCACACGGCGACAACGCGGGTCAGGTAGGTCAGCAGACCACTGTCCCAGGCGGTGATACCGGTGCCGTCGAAGCTGAGGCGTTCGATCGAGGGCAGGGCGTGCAGTTGTTGTTCAACCTCCGCGGCCGGGGGCAGCGGCGAACGGAACAGCCAGTCGCCCGCGAGCGTCAGTTGCGCAACGCCAGTCCGGGGTGGACTCAGCCTGATTTCAGCAGCCCGTGGTGTCGATGCCCCGTTCATGGTCCCTATAGTCTAGCTGCAACAGCCCGGCTTTTGTTCAACGTGTCGTGACACGATCAGCGACAATACTGCCGACCTCGCAGTGCAGGCGGACGGGTTCGTCGGCGACATGCCCACCCACCTGCAGGCGATACTGCTGCGCTGGGCTTCAGCGTTGGCAGGGCCTGGTGACACTCGGAGACGACCCGGGAGCATCGGCAACCTGGGACATATTGCCCAATGCGTAATTACCCTTATGACAGTTTTCATGTCATTCATGACAGAAATGTCAGGCCCAGTCTGCCACTTTTGGCAGTCGGCCGACTCGAGGCGTGCGTCATTTAACCCTATATAAAACAATGGCAAAAAGATAACGTGTTGGGTGTTGGGAACATTTTAACGGTATCTTGACAGTGCGACAATTTGTCGCTGGATTGGAACACTCCTTGCAATAGAGACGCTGTCTGTCACCAGTCAGGGACGGCCGGCGTTGTAAGGGGTGGCCCGGGATATCGGGTTCACCGACACTAAGGAAATAACAACTTCATCACTACCTAGAAACGTGACCACGAGGAGGCTCAATCTAATGAGTAGATCACGCAATTTTGCCCGGCTTGCCGGCCCCGCCGTTCTGGCCGCGACCAGCGTCATGCTGTCCAGCGCGCTGGCGCAACCCTTGCCAGGCGGCACTCTGAATCCCACCACCATTCCCAAGTACGTAACGCCGCTGGTCATTCCACCGGTGATGAACAACACCGGTACGGCCAACGATTACGACATCGCCGTGCGCCAGTTCAAGCAGCAGATCCTGCCGGGCGGCATCTGGAACACCATCAACGGCCGTACCGACGCCTTCCCGGCCACCACGGTGTGGAGCTACGGCCCGGATGCCGATCCGGCGCCGGATTCAACAGCACTGGGCGGCGGTGTGGGAATCGCCCCGGCACCGAACTCCCAGTTCAATTACCCGGCCTACACCATCGAGGCGACGGTCAATACCCCGAGCACGGTGGACTGGATCAACGACCTGGTGGTCGATCCCGTGGCTTGCAAAGCGAGCGCAACCCCGGCCACCGATCCGGCGTGTAACTATCTCAGCCACCTGTTGCCGATCGACCGCACGCTGCACTGGGCCAACCCCGAGCAGCTAACCTGCACTGACCCGCTGAAGACCAAGGACTGCGTTCCGGCCCCTGCCAACGGCGCCATTCTGCAGCAGCCCTACCTCGGGCCGGTGCCGATCATCACCCACGTGCACGGTGCGCACATTACTCCGGAGAGCGACGGCTACCCGGAGGCCTGGTACCTGCCGCGTGCCAACAACATCCCGGCGACCTATGCCACGCAGGGTACGCTCGTGAATCAGTACGGCAGAATCACCAACCCGGCCAGCAGGCCAGGCGTGGGTGAGTTCATCTACCGTAATGATCAGCCATCGACCACCATCTGGTATCACGACCATTCGCTCGGCATGACCCGCAGCAACGTGTATGCGGGTCCGGCGGGCTTCTGGCTGCTCCGTGATCCTGCCGCTCCTAATGGCGGCGAGGACGGCCTGGTGTCCGGCACCCTGCCCGGACCTGCTCCGGTTGCTGGCGAAGATCTCGCCACCACCAACCTGCCAGCCTCGCTCGGCGGCTCGCGCGAGAAGTATCGCGAAATCCCGATCGTGATCCAGGACCGTTCCTTCAACGCCGACGGCTCGCTGTTCTACCCGGGTGACCGCGCGTTCTTCGAGGGCTTACCAAGAACGCAAGCTGAAGATTCCGCTCATCGGTGACGCGAAGTATCCTTCCGATATCGCACCGATCTGGAACCCGGAAGCGTTCTTCAACGTGATGGTGGTCAACGGTGTGTCCTGGCCGACGCTGCGAAGTCGAACCCGATCTGTACCGCTTCCGGCTGCTGGACGGCTGCAACTCGCGCTTCCTGAACCTGAGCCTGCAGGCGCTCGACGCAGCGGGTGCGGATCATCGGTGAAGTGCCGTTCTACCAGATCGGCGCCGAGCAGAGCCTGATGCCGAACGTCGTCAAGATCGAGACGGGCTTCCGTACCGTACTATCCGGGTGATGGCACCGTTCCCGCCGCCACTCGCCGGCTTCTGCGCCCGAGACCGCATTGCTGATGGGTAACGCCGAACGCGCCGACGTGCTCGTCGACTTCTCCAGCCTGCCGGCGGGTACGGTTCGCGTGCGCATGATCAACACCGCGCCGGATGCCCCGTTCGGTGGCTTCCCGGATATCCCGGCCGATCCGACCACCACCGGCCAGGTCATGGAGTTCGCGCTGGTGGCGGATACACGCCGGCCGGCGAAGGCTTCACCGCGCCTCAGAATCTGGTGCTGAGCCTGCCCGATCCGACCGACCCGGCCAACACCACAAGCACCCTTCGCGGGTGCGCGTGACCTGGCGCTGCTCGAGGAAGAGTCCGCAGTCTGGTCTGCGCGATCGATCCTGCCTAATGGCGGCGATCATCTACGACAAGCAAGTCGACCCCGGATCCGCTACAATCCCGGCACCTGCCTGGACAAGAATGGCTTGCTGTCGCCAGACCGTGCCGTTCGCACCGAAGGCGGCCGTGCTCGGCATCAATGGTTCTACCACCAGCACCGACGGTGACCCTGTGGTCGAGTCCGCTACAGACCAACCCGGCGCTGAACTCGACCGAGACCTGGGAGCTGTGGAACCACACCGTGGACGGCCACCCGATCCACCTGCATCTGGTCAAGTTCAAGGTCGTGAACCGCGAGGCCTTCGATCCGCTGACTGGCGCGCTGAGCGGGGTAGTCAGACCGCCGGAAGCCACCGAGGCCGGCTGGAAGGACACGGTGATCGCCTACCCGGGTGAGGTCACCCGCGTCAACTCGACCTTCGACATCGAAGGGCTGTACGTGTGGCACTGCCATATCGTCGAGCACGAGGACAACGAGATGATGGTCCCGTACTGTGTCGGCGACAAGGCGACGGCACCGGGTTGCAACGTCGTACCGTAGGGATCCCGCAGCCCCCCAGACCCGGCTTGTTGAGCGGGGAAACCAGGGCCGCCTTCGGGCGGCCCTTTTTTGAGAAGCCTTGCGGCTTGTGCAGTATGATTCGCCGCGCCGCAGCCGCAGCGCCTAGACTTAACGGAGAACAACCCATGATGCGAACCATGCGAATTGCCACCTTTACAAGTATTGTCCTGCTGGCCACACCGGCCGGCATCCTCCGCGCGGGCGAGGCCGCTGAAACTCGACAACGAGACCGCGCGCATCAACTACAGCCTGGGCTACCAGATCGGCGGCGATTTCAAGCGTCAGGGTGTCGAGATGAACGCCGAGGCCGTGGTCAAGGGCATCGAAGACGCGCTTTCCGGCGCCGAGCCGCTGATGGAACCCCAGGCCATGCAGGCGACCCTGATGGAGCTCAAGCGCAAGGTGGTTGCGGCTCAGCGCAAGAAGCAGGTCGAGTCCGAGCTGCAATATATTTCGACTGGCAAGAAGTTCATGCAGGAAAATGCCGGAAAACCGGGCGTAAAAACCACCGCCAGCGGCCTGCAATACAAAATCATCGAGAGCGGTACGGGCAAGGCGCCGAAACCGACCGACAAGGTCACGGTGAACTATCGTGGCACCCTGACCAACGGCAATGAATTCGACAGTTCCTACAAGCGCGGCGAGCCGTCCACATTCCAGCTCGATGGCGTGATCAAGGGCTGGACCGAGGGGCTGCAGCTGATCAGGGAGGGTGGCAAGATCCAGCTGGTGATCCCGCCGGAACTCGCTTACGGCGACCGCGGACCGCTGGGACACCGGACGCTGGTCTTCGACGTGGAGCTGATTTCCGTGGGGAGCGAGCAGCAGGGCGGATCAAACGAAGGCGCGCAGGCAGCCCCCTGAACGACGCCCCCGCGAGGATCTGCTAGAACTAAATAGTACCGGCCCCGGTGTCCGAGGTGGATGCGGGCTGGCAGAGGAGGAGAACGCACCTTGATAAACCAGGTGCGTGTCCATACAAACACCATGGCGCAGAGACCGCCATAGGAGGAGACCATGGCTACCGTTCGCAGTGATCCCCACAGTCTGCCCGATCCCGGGGACGAACGCGTGATCCGGCGCATCATGCGCCTGACTATCTACACCCTCGCGGGGATGTTGCTCGCGCTGATCTCGGTGACCGTACTGGCGGCCGGGGCGAAGCTGGATGCTCGCCCGCATTGCGTTGCCAGTAGCGGCGAACATGTTATCGCGGGTCGACGAGAAAGCTAAACCAGGTTATTGGGCAAGGGTGCTGTCGCCAGGGATCCGCTTGCCACGGAAGTGCAGCCGCGCGCGTGCCGCCGGGCTGGAGGCCGATCCCGTGTGCCTCTGTATTAACCCAGTCATTGCATATGTCCTCCTGTAGGAGCGGGCTTTTATGCCCGGCACGGGTGCTCCTACAGGACGGGGCCAGGACCTCACTATCGGTGAATTCCAGAATCAATACACCAGGATGCATTTGATCTTGTAAGCCACCTGTCGAAACCGGATTACAGCCCCGGTCTTATACAACCATCGGCTTAAGAAACGGATTGCGGAACGCGGCCGCGCGCTTTCGACCGGGCTGCCGTGAACAGATCTGCCAATTTTGACATGACAGTCATGCCAGAGTTGGCGGTGGTGTCATGTCGCCTGACGGAGACTTTGCCGCGCTGCATTGCACCGTTGTACCGACAATCAGGGGTTGCCTGACGGCGAGGACGTGGCACCGGTATTGCTGAGGGTGTAACGCAGTCTCAGGAAGCGTCACGCGGCGCGCGGTTGTCGGCTGAGGGGTGCCGACAGTTACTTCGAAGCGAGCAGCGATCAGCGATGGTGCGGCTCAGAGTAAGCAAAGCGGTACAGCGGCAGGTTGGAAGCTAACGGCATAATTTGAAGCTAACGGCGTAAATTCAGGAGGAGTGAGAAATGACAGACAGCGTTGGGAAGACGCCTGATAAGGCGAAAAGGGCGAAAAGCACGCAGGGTTGTGCTTTCGTCATTGGCGTCGCTGGGGCTGCTGGACGATCGCCCAAGTCCGACAGCCTCCTGGCATAACCACCAGCCATTAGGCTGACTCAAAGGGGGGAGGCAACTCCTTCCCCTTTTTATTGCGAGGGTAAACGTGTCGTCGGCGCGCGCGATTACAAGGCCTTCGAGACGCAGATCCTCATGGCCCTGGGGGGAGAAGCCGGCGGTCGCCAAATGAGACACTGCGGTGGTAGCGGGCCGCCGACAGCCGCGCCGAGGTCGCGGCGCAGACAACGATGACGGCATTTGCGAACCGAAGCATTCAAGAGATCAATGGTTGTCCTGCGCCTGGCACCGGCCACCCGTCTATCCCTCCGCCGCCCACAGGCGCACACGGCTGTGGTCCACGCCCGCGGGCGGCGACACGGTCTTGTAGGTCTCTTCGATGCCCTCAGCGGTCAGTTCGCGTTCCACGGCGATGAGGGTGCCGGAGGGATGCGCGGCCAGTTCCAGGGTGAAGCCGACTTCCTGTTCAGCCGCGTTGCGGGCTGCGCTGTGGGTGGGGGCGCCGCAACAGTCACACAGGTGGCCAATGATGCGTTCGATGACGTCGGTCAGCTCCACGGGGCTGATGTCGGCGACGGTGACCAGGCTGGTGTAGCCGAAGCTGCGTATACCGACGAAGCCGTGCCGGAAGGCCTCGCGCAGTGCCGGATCCTGAGTGTGGGGTTCGATGTCCAGCAGCGCGAAGCTGCCGGGCACCGCCCATTCACCCGGCGCGGCCGCCCGCCGGAATACCTGGGGGTCGGAGGCGTCAAGCTGAATGCTGCGCAGAAACAGCATGACTTATTCCGTGCCCCAGATGAGGTCGCCCGCCGGTTCCAGGTCGTAGCCGCCGAGTTGTGCGGCGTAGTCACGCGTGTCGGGCCCGCGCAGGGCGTCCAGCAGCTTCTGGAACAGGGTGCGGAAATACACACCGCGTTCGAGTGCGAAGTCGAAGGCCTCCCAGCCGATCGGCAGAAAGGCCAGGCCGAATTCGGTGGCGCAGGCGCGTACCCCCGTCGCCGCGTCGACCTTGCGCATGGCGATGTGCGCGGCGGACTCGCGTTCAGACAGGGCCTGGGCCCCGACCTGCAGACGGGTTTCGTCCAGACTGTGCTCGGCGAGCAGCTCCTGCATGAAGCGGCGGCTGCCGGCACCATCCTGACGGACCGACCAGCGCAGGTCCGCCTGCAGCAGCGCCCCGGCAGTGGGGTGGTGCCGCAACAGATCCGGGCGCAGCATCAACCCCTGTTCGCGGCGGAACGCGCGCACCAGTATCCAGGACTTGTGGGGGGCATAGCGCCGCAACAGCGCGGGGTGCCGGATGTGACTCTCGTTGTCGCGCCCCCAGTGTACGCCGCCGACGTCGGCGCGCAGGGCGGCGAGCAGGCCCAGCCCCAGCTGTGTTCCGGTCGGGGAGTAGCTGACCAGGGCGCGCGGCCCGACACTGGTGGCCAGATCCAGCGCCACATGGGCGAGCAGGGGGTCGTCGCTGCCGACCAGGATCAGCCGGTCGGTGAACAGACCGCCATGGCTGGACTCTAACAGCCAGCGGTCCACCAGTTCGCGTGGGAACACCCACTTGCCGGTGATCTTGGTGGCCGGAATCGTTTCCTCGCGGACCAGGGCGTAGACCTTCTTCTCGTTGATGTGCAGGTAACTGGCGACCTGGCGGACGCTCATGAAGCGCGGGAGGTCGCTTTCTTGCGTTTTCGCTGCCCCGGGTTCGTGCGTGTTCAGCGCGTTCATGCCGTGCTCAGACCGGCCAGCACCGGCCGCTTTTCGGGTGTGGCATCGAAAATGATGTGCTCGGCGCCGTTGTAGATCAGAAAGTGCCGGCCCTTGGCGCGGGCGATCATGGTCATGCCCAGTTCCCGCGCGAGTTCCAGTCCCATATAGGTAATGCCGGAACGCGACAGCAACACCGGTATGCCCATGTGTGCGGACTTCATGACGATCTCCGACGTGAGCCGACCGGTGGTGTAGAAGATCTTGTCGCCGCCGTCGATGGCGTCCAGCCACATCATGCCCGAGATGGCATCGGCCGCGTTGTGCCGACCCACATCCTCGACAAACATCCGGATCGCGCTCTCTTGGCATAGCGCGCAGCCATGCACGGCGCCGGCGGCGCGGTAGATCTCGTTGTACGCGGTGATGGCCGCGAGCAGCGCGTAGATGGTCGATTGCCGCAGCGTCACCTGCGGGAAGCGCACGTCGTAGAGTTTGTCGAGCGTGCAGGAAAACACGGTGCCCTGTCCGCAACCGGTGGTGACGGTGCGCTTGGCGAGCTTGTGTTCCCAGTCGCTGATGCCCCCGCCCGTCACGGTGGTGACTGCGACCTGCTCGCGATCCCAGTCGACCTCCACGGCGCGGATGGCACGGATGTCCTCGAACAGGCGCTGGTTGCGCAAATAGCCCAGGGTCAGCAGTTCGGGGTAGGTGCCCAGGGTCATGAGCGTGACCACTTCGCGCCCGTCGACCTTGAGGGTCAGCGGCAACTCGCCGGCGATCTGGCCGTCGCGGCGCTCGCCGAATTCATCGACCGCCTGCACCGGGTGCGTGGGGTTCAGACCCGCCTGGGTCATACAGGGCCGGTAGGCCTGGGCGTGCGGCACCATGTCAACCTCCGGTGAGATTCATGTGGCGCAGGATTACGGGCTGTCCCTGCAGGCTGAAATCATGACCCTGGGGCTTGATGGCCATGGCCTTGACGATGCTGTGCTTGAGCCGCTCCGTATCGCCGGGATACCCGCGTACGACGCGCTTGAGATCACTCGAATGTTCCTGCCCGAGACACAACAGCAGCAGGCCCTGGGCGGTGAGCCGCACACGGTTGCAGTTCGCGCAGAAGTTGTGGCTGTGCGGCGAAATGAAACCGACCCGCGTGTTGCTGCCAGGCAGGCGGTAATAGCGCGCCGGTCCGCCCGTCGATTCTGTGGTGGCGATGAGTTCCAGTTCGCGCTGCAGATCCTGGAGGATGGCATCGCTGGAATAGTACGCCTCAGCACGGTCGTGTTCGCGGATCGCGCCGAGGGGCATCTCTTCGATGAATGAAATGTCCATGCCGCGCGCGGCGGCAAAGCGGGTCAGCGCCAGGGTCTCGTCATGGTTGCGGTGCTTCAGCACCACGCAGTTGAGCTTGAGGCGATCAAATCCCGCGGCCAGGGCAGCGTCTATGCCCTGCAGCACCACAGCCAGATCACCGTTGCGGGTGATCTGCCGGAAACGCTCCGGGTCCAGGCTGTCCAGGCTGATGTTGATGCGCCTGACGCCGGCCGCTTTCAGGTCCGCGGCAAAGCGGGCCAGCAGCGAGCCGTTGGTGGTCAGCACCAGCGACTCGAGTTGCGGGATGCTGCCCAGGCGTTCCAACAGCCACAGGATATTGCGCCGCACCAGCGGTTCGCCGCCGGTGATGCGGATCTTGGTGACGCCGAGTTCGCAAAAGGCGCGCGCGACCTGTTCGGTCTCTTCCAGCGTCAGCAGTGTGCTGCGCGGCGCAAAGGTCATCTCCTCGCTCATGCAGTACACGCAGCGGAAATTGCAGCGATCGGTGACCGAGATGCGCAGGTAGGTCACCCGGCGGCCGAAACGGTCCACCAGTTGGTCGGTCTGTGCTGCGGGACGCGATGCGTCAGCCAGATCCATTGAGCCCCTCCGCTGTATGGATGCCTCGTATCTGGCCACCGAAGCAAGAAGCGTACCCCGACGTATCGCTTCAGCAGTCGGGTGCCAAGTCGCTGAGCGTGCACAGGTTCACTGCCGCCACCCTGGCCGGTGCACCGAGGCCGTCAGGTTACCTATGGGTAAAAATGACCCATCCGGGATTTCACTTATCCCCGGTGCCCGTTGCGGCGAACAAGGCATCTGTTGATGTTTGTTTATCCAATGCAGTGCAAACATCTCGCAGCGGGAGCGGCCTTTCATGCCCCTTGGGTACCGGGCCGCGATTCGCGCCTAGGGAGAATGGCACTGACTTAGGCGGTAACATCCTCTATGTAGGGTGGGTTAGGCACGCCGTGGGTGCCGTAACCCACCGGCTATGCTGCGCAACCCACCTGGTGGGCTTCGTGCCTCAGCCCACCCTACGGCACTGTTGTGGTGGGCTTCGTGCCTCAGCCCACCCTACGAGTCTGCTATATACGGATACACGGAAGCAATCCTGTCCCTGTCATTGGATCCGCGAAGTCTTGCAAAACGGGAGGAGACCATATATGGGTTAGCCCAAGGGGCGTAACCCAACACAGGGCGGTTTGCCCGCATGGCCTTACACCAGTCCGCTGAACGGCTGCACGGTCACCAGGTCTCCCGCTTCCACGGGCCCCGCGTCGTGCGATAGGACCACGAAACAGTTGCTCCGCGCCATGGAGGTGAGAATGCCGGAACCCTGTTGCCCCAGGCTGCGGACGCTGAGCTGTCCGCGGGGGTCCGCTTCCAGCACTGCGCGGACGTACTCGGTACGCCCGGGCTGTTTGCGCAGCCGGCTCTGACAGGGAACCTGGAACGTTATCGGCGGTGGTGGCTGGGTCTCACCGCCCATACGCAGCAACGCCGGCTGCACGAACTGGTAGAAGGCCACCATCGCCGCGACCGGGTTACCGGGCAGTCCGAAGAACAGCGCGTCACGCAGGCGACCGAAGGCGAACGGGCGTCCGGGTTTCATGGCGATCTTCCAGAACTGCACCTGCCCGAGTTCGTCGAGCAGGGGACGCACGTAATCCGCTTCGCCCACAGACACTCCGCCGGTGGTTATGACGGCATCGGCCTCCTGCGCGGCTGTGGTAAAGGCCTTACGCAAGGCGTCCGGTTGATCTTCGACCACGCCCAGGTCGAGTCGCGTGATGCCGAGACGCTCGAGCATGGCATAGAGCGTGTAACGGTTGCTGTCATAGATCTGGCCCTGTGCCAGAGGCTGACCGACGGAGCGCAGTTCATCGCCGGTCGCCAGGAAGGCAACGCGCAGCGGTCGGTGGACGCGGATCTCGCTGAGACCCAGCGAGGCCAATACGCCGATATGCGCGGACAACAGGCGCACCCCAGCCTGTGCCACGACGCTGCCGCGCGCCATGTCCTCTCCGGCCCGACGCACATCCTGGCCGCGACGCTGGCCCGTGCGGATGGTGACAAGGTCGCCGCTGCGTTCGCAGTCTTCCTGCATGACCACGGTGTCCGTGCCCGCTGGCATGACCGCGCCGGTCATGACCCGGACACACTCTCCACGCTGCACCTGTCCGGCAAAGGATTGCCCGGCCAGGGTCTGTCCAATCACCCGCAGGCGGGCCGCACCGTCGGCATCGAGATCCGCGCCGCACAGCGCATAGCCATCCATGGCCGAGTTGGTGTGTGCCGGTACATCGATCGTCGCCAGGACATCTTCGGCGAGCACACAGCCCAGCGCAGCGCGTATTGGCCGCGACTGTGCGGCCGGCGGTGCCGGCAGTGACGCCAGGATGCGCGCGCGCGCAGTGTCGACGTGCAACGCGCTATCCGCTGCGGGGTTCCGGCAGCTGGCGGGGCGGGGTGCGGGCTTGACACTCATGGGCGCCGCTGCCTGGACGCTGCCTCGCCCAGTGGGGCCGCGCCGACAAGCTGCGCGATCGGCGCCGGATCTGCAGGCATGTTCGCCGTTTTGAATGCGGCCGGGCGGCCGGATAGCTCCGCCGCCGCCGGCCGTTGTTGCGCATAGCGGTGACCGATCTTGTGGCTGCCGGCAGCGGAGAACTGCCCGGGACGCCGCGGCAGTGCCGGGTCGAGCAGGGCGAACGCCGGCGGTGTGCGGGTGCCGCCCCGCCACGGATTCATGGTCGGGCTCCGATAAGCTGCGGTGTCTGCGTCCAGTCGCTGCCGACCAGACGCAGCGCCGGCTGCTCTGCGTTCAGCCGGCCGTTCTGCAGATGCAGATGCAGGCAGTCCGGGCAATCCGTGTCAGACAGTTCATGGCTGCTGACCATGAGCACGAGGTCTTCTCCCAGAACGCGTCTCAGCAGCGCCCAGGTCTGGCGGCGGAAATCGCTGTCCATGTTCGCCGTGGGTTCGTCGAGCAGCAGTACCCGCGGCTGCAGCACCCAGGCACGCGCCAGCGCCAGGCGCTGCTGTTCACCCCCGGACAGCGTGCGCGCATTGCGTCGGGCCGCATATCCGAGCCCCATCCGCTCCAGCGCCTCGGCGACGCGCCGTCGGCGTTCGGCACGTGCTACGCCGGTCACGCGCAGGCCATAGCTGAGGTTGTTTACCACAGTGTCATCGAACATATAGGCGTGTTGATGCAGGTAGACCACTTCGCGATGCAAACGCTGGCGTACCGCCAGCCAGGGTCGGCTGTGGCCGTCCAGCGTCACTTCGCAGCAGTCGCCGCAGTCGTCGGGCGCTTCCAGGCCCGCGAGAATCTTGAGCAGGGTGGTCTTGCCGGCACCGTTGCGCCCGGTGAGGTGCACGATACGGCCGGGGATCAGTCGCAGCATACCGATGGACAACACCTGCTGCGCCCCGTAATGCTTCTCGATCCGCGCAAACGACAGGTGGCCGTTGTTCATGACGCCTGCGCCTCGCGGCGCTGGAACAGTTTGAGGAACAGGTTCAGTCCGAACGCCAGCGTGACCAGCACAAGCCCTAAGGCGATGCCCTCGGCGAAGGCCCCCTTGCTGGTCTCCAGCGCAATCGCTGTGGGGATGTTGCGGGTATGGCCTTCGATATTTCCGCCCACCATCATCGAGCTGCCGATTTCCGAGATGATCCGGCCGAAACTGGCAACCACCGCCGCCAGCAGGCCGTAGCGGACCTCGTGGATCAACGTCAGCATGGCGCGCAGGCGCCTGGCGCCGAGCGTCAGTGCGGTTTCCCAGGCGCGGCGGTCGGCGCTGCGGATCGCGGCATAGCCCATCGCCACCAGGATCGGAAAGCTCAACACCACCTGGCCGATGATCATGGCGGTCTGGGTGAACAACAGCCGCAAGTCGCCCAGCGGACCGCTGCGCGACAGCAGCAGATAAATGATCAGGCCGACCACTACGGCGGGCAGCGCCATCAGGGTCTCGAACAGGGACACCACCAGTCTGCGCCCGGGAAAACGCGCGTAGGCCAGCACAAATGCCAGCAGCAGGGCGGCCGGCGTCGCATACAGGATCGCCTTGATCGAGACCCGGAACGAGATACCGACGACCCTCCACAGCTCCGCATCACCCGACAGCAGCAGGTGGAACGCGTCTTGTGCCGACTGCAGCAGACTGTCCATGCTTTCCGCGTGTCAGCGCTTGCCGAGGTGTGTGATGGCCATGGGCGTGAACAGCGTCTGTCCATCGATCCTGTAATCTGCGACCATCTGCTGGCCTTCGGGCGAGGTGAGCCAGGCGATGAATGCCATCGCGCCGGTGTAGTTGGAATCCGGATAGCGCTCGGGATTGACGGCGATCACGCCGTACGGGTTGTACAGCGCCGGATCCTGCTCGAACACGATCTGCAGCGGCGACCTGGCGCGGTAGGCGAGCCAGGTGCCGCGGTCCGTTAGGGTGTAGCCATTGAGCTCACCCGTCATCTGCAGCACCTTACCCATGCCCTGGCCTGCCTCGCGATACCAGCTGCCCGCGGGTGTTACGCCCGACTGCTGCCACAGGCTCAGCTCTTTCTTGTTCGTGCCCGAGTCGTCGCCACGGGAGACGAATATCGCCTGAGCCCTGGCGATGCTTGCCAGCGCCTCGGCCGCGTTCGTGCTGCGCGCAACCGCGGCGGGATCGTCAGGCGGTCCGACAATGACGAAATCGTTGTACATCACCGGACGGCGGTTCACCCCGCAGCCATCCTCGAGGAACTTCTGTTCGGCGGGGGGAGCGTGCACCAGCACCACATCGACGTCGCCATTGCAGCCGAGGCGCAACGCCTGGCCGGTGCCGACCGCCAGGACCTGCACGTCAAGCCCGCTGCGCGATTCGAATTTCGGCAAAAGAACCTTGAGCAGTCCGGAGTTGTCAGTGCTGGTGGTGGTGGCCATGCGCAGTACCGAAGAATCGGCCTGTACGGTCAGGCTGCAGAGGGAAAACAGGATCAGAAGCAGGCTGTGAAGGGGTTGTTGCATGGATCTCAAACTCCATGTGGGCAGCCAGGGGTCAGCGTACTGAGTCTGACGCGCCCGAGAGCGCGTCGTCCCGCAGCTGACAGCGCATGCAAGTCGGGTGCCACGCGCCCCTGATCGCAATGTGACGGCACTCGGTCACAGCCCCGGGTACGGCTGGGAGGCTGTCGGATCTGGGCGCTCTCCCACCGGCGCAGTCGATCAGCCGCAAGTCCGACAGCCTCCCGGCGCCTTGA
The DNA here is from genome assembly GCA_963814945.1 of uncultured Gammaproteobacteria bacterium. Taxonomy (GTDB): domain Bacteria; phylum Pseudomonadota; class Gammaproteobacteria; order DSM-19610; family DSM-19610; genus Thiogranum. The sequence goes on along the minus strand of CAWFEQ010000008.1, from coordinate 95,677 downwards.
CTGCTCAGGGGGGGCGGCTAAGGTTGTAAGCAGGGTCATCGGTCAATCAGGTCATAAATGATCTATGAATTGCCCCGGTTGACCGGGCACAGTGTGGTGCATTTTGACCCAGTCAGTGAAGTCACTAGATCGCTTTGACGCAACCGCTCAGCGCTGACGATCCCCCTTCACTGCAGGGTCACTTATCGGGAGCCCCATTATGGCTGGAGCCGCAGGAAGCAGGTATGCCGACACGTTTGCGGAAGCCGACGGCGCTCGGGGCCCGAGGCGCAAGCCGGTCGCGGTACTGCTCGTCGATCCGGACAGCGCGCGCAGCGAACAACTCAAGCAGGTACTGAAGACCACCTGCGCCCTGGTGGATGCGGCGCAAACACCGCAGCAGGCGGAGGCCCTGTGCCAGCGCTGCCATTTCGATCTGTTCGTGGTGGCATTGACCCAGCCCTGCAACCGCATGCTCGAGTGGCTGCAGATCCTGCGCGACCGGGGCGAACGCGCCGACATTGTGCTCACCGCTGAGTATGCCGATGTGGAGACAGCGATCAGCGCCCTGCGCTCCGGGGCAGCGGATCTGCTGGTCAAACCCTTTCGGGATGAACAATTGCTGGAAGCGATTCAGCGCTGCCTGCGCCGACGCCGCCAGTTGCGGGAGAATTTTCTGTCTCGCAGTCGCCAGCCACAGGGGGCGGCCGCGGATGGTCTGATTGGCGACAGCCCCGCGATACGCGAGGTTCTGGACGTCATTGACCGTGTCGCGCCCGTGTCGTCCACTCTGCTCCTGCAGGGGGAAACCGGTACGGGTAAGGAACTCATCGCGCGGGCCGTCCATCAGCGCAGCGGACGCAAGGGCCAGTTCGTGGCGGTGAACTGCGGGGCCATACCCTCTGAGCTCCTCGACAGCGAACTGTTCGGACACATCCGCGGCGCCTTCACCGGCGCCAACACCTCCCGCGACGGGCTGTTTGCGTGTGCCGACAACGGCACCATCTTCCTCGATGAAATTGGCGAGCTGCCCTGGCCGATGCAGGCCAATCTGCTGCGCGTTCTGGAGGAGCGGTGCGTGCGTCCGGTCGGGGGCAATCAGGAGCGCGCGGTAACCTGTCGGGTCATCGCGGCCTGCAATGTACCCCTGGAAGAAAAGGTTAAGGCCGGCGTATTCCGCGAGGATCTGCACTTTCGCTTGAACGTACTGCCCATCCAGGTGCCGCCGTTGCGCGAGCGTGTCGACGACATTCCGCTGCTGATCGCCCATTTCATGCGCCTGCTCAGCCCCGAACTCGGGGCGCCATCGCTGCCGGTCTCCTCCCCGGAACTGCAACGCCTGCAGGCCTATCACTGGCCCGGCAATGTGCGCGAGCTGCGCAATCTCGTGGAGCGCGCCCTGCTGCTGGGCAGGCCGCTGCTGGAATGCTGCGACTGGAACGCGCAAAGCGGCGGGCCGCTGCAGCGTGGGTCCTCGCGGCAGCCGTTTCCGCAGACCTGGAGTCTCTCGGAAGTCAGCAAGCAGCATGTGCTCAGCGTGTTGGAAAGTGTTGGCGGCAACAAGTCGGAGGCGGCCCGGCGCCTGCATATCTCCCGCAAGACCCTGGAGCGCAAGATTCATGTCTGGAACAGTGAGCAGTGAGGAGCATCGGCAATGGACGAGGACATACTCAATCAACAGGTCCGCAAATTCCTGAAGAAAGTCGGCATCCATTCACAGCGCGAGATCGAGCGTGCCGTCCGTGAGGCGGTCGCCGCGGGGACCTGGTCGTCCGCTGATCCCCTAAACGCGCGCATGCAGTTGTCCATCCCGGATCTCGGGGTCGAGCTCGTCATCACTGAGCAGATCGCGCTGGAGTGACGCGCGCCGTCATCCCCGCACGACCGCAGCCTTACCCCGCGGTCTTGTATCGCACTGTCCGACCAGTGGGACATTCTGTCTCAACCGGTGTGCCGCAGCTTCGCACAACTCCATGATTCGCTGCTGCATTGCAGCTGGTATGCCTCTTGCGAAAGAGAAGCTGTCCTGACGGATGACGGAGAACCCTGTGCGACCCCATGCCCGTTTTCCCGTGTCGGCGGTAATGGAAGTGACCGAGGTGCAGCGCGGCCCTTGGCGCACGCCTGTATGGCGGCTCGTCGGCTTTGTTGCCGGTCAGGCCGTGGCGGGCGGCAGCCCGCAGCGGCTGCCCGTGCACCGCGACGCGGGGCAGGTACAGTGGCTATGGACAGGTTTGAGCGTCGCCCTCTACCGCGACAGTGCGGAGAGCTACTGGTACAACCTGGTCGGGCGCCAACCTTCCCTGTTCCTGATCTGTCGTGACAATGCCGCCGGCGAGCTGGTGCCCTTCAGCGTGACCGCAGACTATGACGAGGCCGGTGCACACATGGAGGCCGACGACCAGGTATTTTCGGCGGCGCTGCCGCCGGAATTGCATGTCCAGCTGGAGGCGTTCGTGATGCAGCACTACCGACCGCAGGTACCCGGAAAGCGCAAACGCGCCAAGTGGACGGAGACTGAAGCCGATGTCTGGAAGCCATCGCCACGGCTCGCCCGGCGCTGACGCCCCGGCACCCGGCCTGCTCGCGCGCTGGAGTGAGCGCAAGCGCGCCCGCGCGGAGGATGCACAAAGCCGCGCGGAGGGAGAAGGGCGTGAACCGGTTGTGGTGACCTCGCCACCGGAGCCATCGCCACCCGAGAGCCCACAGAAAATACTCACCGATCAGGACATGCCGCCTTTGGAGACGCTGAATGACGAAAGTGACTACAGCGGCTTTCTGTCACCGGGGGTGAGCGATGCGCTGCACCGTATGGCGTTGCGCAAACTGTTCGGCGCTGCCAAGTTCCAGAGCCGCGATGGCCTGGACGACTACGATACCGACTACAACCTGCTGGTGCCCTTACGCAGGGCGGTCGCCGAGGTGACACAGCACATGCAGCGCCAGATTCAGCACGAGCTCGAGCAGACACCGGCTGCAGCCGCGTCGCCCGCTGCCGGCGTTCCGCAGCCGCCCGCGACGGCGCAGCTGTCGCGGGTGGAGGCCGCGCCGCAACTGCCGGCAAGCGGAGCAGAGGCGGGCGCCAGCAACCCCGGTATCGCCGACCCCGCTGGCGAGCCCCCTGACCCGCAAGGGTGCCGCAAGGCTCCGCGGCAGCGCCCGCCGCCAGCGTGGGGTCCGGTTCCGCAGAGTCGTCAGCCGCCGCCGCTACCACCGCCCGTGAGCGCTAGGCGATGAGCACAGCCGCCGCCGTCCGCGTGGAACTCCCAAGCCTGACTCCCAACGGCCGGGCCCGCGCCGCGGCATTGCAGGCGCACACGCCCGACAACGCGGGTGTTGGCACCATCGCTTTCAGCTCGCAGGGCAATCTGCTGATCATCGGCGCGCTGCCGGAGGCCGTGTCCTGTGCCCAGGCCCTGCGGCCGGTGCTGCGGTGTGTGCTGCTGTGCCCACCGGGCAGCGGTGGTGACAGGTCTGTTCCCCAGGGCATCTCCCTGGTTGAAGGCCGGCTGACGCACCTGCAGGGGCATCTCGGGCGATTCTCTGTCAACGTCGATTGTGGTGGTCGTGTCCTGAATCCGGCACAGCTGTTCGGTGCGCAGATCGACTGTGTCGACCTGATACTGGACCTCGCCGACCCGCCGAGCCTGGGGCACGATCTGCCACCGCTTGGCTACTATGCGCCGCGCGATCAACAGGCGATTGAACGCGCGCTAAACGAGTTGCGGGAGCTGGTCGGCGCGTTCGAGAAGCCACAATTTTTCGCCTACGATCCCGGTATCTGTGCCCATGGCCGCAGCGGTCTCGCCGGATGCCGGCGCTGCATAGACGCCTGCCCCACGCTGGCCATCCGCTCGCTGGGCGAGATGATTGAAGTCGATCCGTATCTTTGTCAGGGCGCGGGCAGTTGTGCAAGCGCCTGTCCGAGCGGTGCCATCCGTTATGCCTATCCCGGCGTCGGCACGCTGTTGACCGCGGTGCGGGATGCCATGCAGCGTTACCGGACAGCCGGTGGATCCGACCCCCAGGTGCTGTTTTTCGACAGCGCCACCGGCCCCGGCACCCTGGGAATGCTGGCCGAACGACTTCCGGAATCGGTGCTCCCCTTCCAGGTCGAGGAACTCGGCTCGGTGGGCATGGATACCTGGCTGGCCACGCTGGCCTACGGCGCGCGGCGTATTGTGTTGTTCACCACCCAGGCCATCCCGCGGTCTGTGCTGCGCGAAATATCCCTGCAGATCAGCTGTGCGCAGGCGATTCTCGGCGGTATGGGTTACCGGCGCGACTGTCTGAAACTGGTGTTGAACGGGGATCGGGATGACACCCTGTTCGCGACGCTGGGCTGCGCGTTGCCGCAGCCCGCGATTGTCCCGGGCGGCTTCATGCCCTTCGACGAAAAGCGCACGACCCTTGGCCTGGCCATCGACCATCTGTACGCGCAGGCGCCCGACCCCCGGCCAATGGCCGATCTGCCCGATGATGCCCCGTTCGGCGCCATCGAGATCAACACCAGTCTGTGCACCCTGTGCATGGCGTGCGTTTCCGTCTGTCCTGCCAGGGCGCTGTACGCGGGCAACGAGCGACCGGCGTTGCAGTTCATTGAAAGCAACTGTGTGCAGTGCGGGCTGTGCCACGCCGCCTGTCCCGAGGACGCCATAAGACTGCTGCCGCGCATCGACTATGATCGGGCGCGCCGCCGCGAATTGCGTACCCTGCACGAGGAGCAACCGTTTCGTTGCATTCGCTGCGGAAAACCGTTTGCCACCAACGCCGTGGTCCAGCGTATGACGGAACGCCTCGCGGACCACTGGATGTTCCGTGATGAGCAGGCACGCCGGCGGATCCAGATGTGTCAGGACTGCAAGGTGCTGGACATGTTCGAGCAGGAGGGAAATCCCAATGTCTACGACAAACCGGTGGCTGATGCCTGAGGCGGCTGCGTTGACAGCCACTGCCCCGGTTGTACCCAGAGTGGGACATTTTGTCCGCCGCAGCGCGCGAAGTGCGACGGGTCTGCCTGCGGCAAAAGGTAGTCCGGCCCTTCTGCTTGACTCTGTTCCGGTGCAACCGGGCACAGGTGTTGCAGCCATGCATGAGCCGGTACAGCACCCGGGCGGGACCCTGTCTATGCAGATGCCGATGACACCACAGGCGAATGTTACCGCGATGATGATGCCGCAAGATGAACATGACGGCCTTCGCGCCGGTATGTATGGCCTGTTGAGCGGTCTGCTCGCAGCACCGCCCTCGGCACAGCTGTTGGGCGTGCTCGAAGCGATTGAGGATGCCGCCCCGGTTGCGGACGACCTGGCGACAGCCTGGAGGCTGCTCAAGGTGGCCGCACGTGACAGCAACGCAGAGGCCCTCGGCGACGAGTACCACAACCTGTTTATCGGCATCGGACGCGGCGAACTGGTGCCCTATGCGTCGTGGTATCTGACGGGTTTCCTCACGGACCGTCCGCTCGCCTATCTGCGCCGCGACCTGGCGCTGCTCGGTATCGAGCGGCAGCCCGGCAGCAGCGACCCGGAAGATCACGCCGCGACGCTGTGTGAAAGCATGCGCGTGATCATCACCGCCGAGGACATTGGCTTTTCCCGCCAGCGGCATTTTTTCCTCGACCATATAGTCACCTGGATGCAGGTGTTTTTCCAGGATCTGCAGCAGGCGCAGGCGGCCTGTCTGTATGCCGCGGTGGGCGGACTGGGTGAGGCGTTTCTGCGCTTCGAGGGCCGCTATTTCGAGCTCGAAGAGTGACGGGACGTTGGACGGTGGTTTGAGTCGTTTGAAAGGTGGCATGCGGAGGAGCGCGACATGCAGACACGAGATGAGAGTTTCCCGGGACGGCGGCAGTTTCTGCAACAGGCGGTGGCAATGGGCGGGACCGGTGTGCTGGTGGTATTCGCTGCAGGGCAGGGTGACGCACAGCACGCGCAGCCTGACCCGGCAGTCAGCGCCGATGACCGCACCCACCAGGGTTACCGCTTGACCGAGCATATCCGGACCTACTACGACACGGCCCGGTCATGAGCCGGCCGGCCATGCGGTGGTAGCGCGGGCAGCGCCGCAGCGGCGGCGGCTTCCCGGCGGAGGAACACAGGAGAGCAGGCAATGAAACTCACGCGTAAGCAGGATCAGACGGGCGGGGTGGCTCGACAGGGTACCGGGTTCGACGTGATTGGACAGACGCTCGACCGGCGGACCTTCCTGCGCCGTTCGGGCCTGGCACTGGGCGGCGCCGCGCTGGCAGGCTCGCTACCGCTGACGCTGGTTCGCAAGGTGCGCGCTGCGCAGGAGTACAGCCCGAAGCAAGGTATTCCGACCGAGATCCGCCGCGGCATCTGCACCCATTGTTCGGTGGGTTGCGGCGTACTCGCCGAAATTCAGAACGGCGTCTGGGTCGGCCAGGAACCCGATTTCGACTCGCCCATCAATCTCGGCGCGCATTGCGCCAAGGGCGCGTCGGTGCGTGAACACGGTGTCGGTGAGAAACGCCTGAAGTATCCCATGCAGCTGGTCGACGGCAAATGGAAGCGCATCAGCTGGGACGACGCCATCGAGGCCATCGGCAACAAGCTGCTGGAGATTCGCGACAAGGCGGGCCCCGATTCGCTGTTCTTTTGCGGTTCCTCAAAGGCGAGCAACGAAGGGTCCTATCTGCAGCGCAAGTTCGCCGCGTTCTGGGGCAGTAACAACGTGGATCATCAGGCGCGCATCTGTCATTCGACCACCGTCGCCGGTGTCGCCAACACCTGGGGCTATGGCGCGATGACCAACTCGTACAACGATATGCACAACTGCAAGGCGATGCTGGTGTGCGGTTCCAACGCCGCCGAGGCGCACCCGGTCGCCATGCAGCATATCCTGCGGGGCAAGGAGAATGGTGCCAGGATTATCGTCGTCGATCCGCGTTTCACCCGCACCGCCGCGCACGCCCATCAGTACATTCGCCTGCGTCCCGGCACGGACACGGCGTTCGTCTGGGGCATGCTGTGGCACATCTTCGAAAACGGCTGGGAGGACAAAGAGTACATTCGCACGCGCGTCTACGGCATGGACGAGGTGCGCGAGGAAGTCAAGAAGTGGGACCCGAAGACCACCGAGGACGTGACCGGCGTGCCCGAACAGGAGCTGTATCAGTGCGCCAAGACCATGGCCGAAAACCGTCCCGGCACCATCGTCTGGTGCATGGGGCATACCCAGCACCACACGGGCAACAACAACACCCGCGCGGACTGCGTCCTGCAACTGGCGCTGGGCAATATCGGCGTGTCCGGTGGCGGTGCCAATATCTTCCGCGGTCACGACAACGTCCAGGGCGCGACCGATGTCGGTCCCAATTGTCACACCCTGCCTGGATACTATGGCCTCGCGGAGGGTGCCTGGAAACACTGGGCGCGCGTCTGGGACGTTGATTACGAATGGCTGAAAAACCGCTTCGATATGTCCCAGCAGTACGATGACGGCACCGGGAACATGGCCTACACCATGAACATCGAAGGCATGCCGGTGTCGCGCTGGATCGACGGTATCCTCGAGGACAAAGCGAACCTGTCGCAGCGGGACAACTACCATGCAATCATCTTCCAGGGCCATGCGGTCAACAGCCAGACCCGCGGCGTGGAGATGAAGCAGGCGCTCGAGAGCGACCGCCTGGAACTGGTGGTGATCTCCGATCCCTATCCGACCCACCTGGCGGTCATGAGTGAGCGCAAGAACGGCGTGTATCTGCTGCCGACCTGCACCCAGTTCGAGACCTACGGCTCGGTGACCGCATCCAACCGTTCGCTGCAGTGGCGCGAGAAAGTCATCGAGCCGCTGTTCGAGTCCAAGACCGATCAGGAGATTCTCTATCTGCTGGCGAAGAAGCTGGGTTTCGAGAACGAGATGTTCAAGCACATCGAGGTGCGCAACAACGAGCCGGTGGTTGAAGATGTGCTGCGCGAGATCAACCGCGGTACCTGGACCATCGGCTATACCGGCCAGAGCCCGGAACGGCTCAAAGAGCATGCCAAATACCGCCGCACCTTCAATACGACGACGCTGCGCGCCGAAGGCGGCCCGCTGGACGGCGAATACTACGGACTGCCGTGGCCCTGCTGGGGCACCGCCGAGATGAAGCATCCGGGCACGCCGATTCTCTACGATCCGAGCAAGCCGGTCGCCGAGGGCGGACTGGTGTTCCGCGCACGCTTTGGCGTCGAGCGTAACGGTGTCAGCCTGCTTGCCGAAGACGCCTACAGCGTCGGTTCAGAAATCAAGGATGGCTATCCGGAATTCACGGCGGACATGCTCAAACAGCTGGGGTGGTGGGACGATCTGAGCGAACAGGAAAAGGCCGCGGCTGAGGGCAGCAACTGGAAGACGGATCTTTCCGGTGGCATTCAGCGTGTCGCCATCAAGCATGGCTGCGCGCCGTTCGGCAATGCCAAGGCGCGCTGCGTCGTCTGGCAGTTTCCGGATCCGGTGCCGGTGCATCGCGAACCGCTGTACACGCCGCGTTACGATCTGGTCGAGAAATATCCGACCTATGAAGACCGCAAGTCCTACTGGAGACTGCCGACCCTGTACGCTTCGGTGCAGGCCAGGGACTATTCGCAGGACTTTCCCCTGGTGTTCATCAGCGGCCGTCTCACCGAATACGAAGGCGGTGGCGCCGAGACCCGTTCCAATGTCTGGCTGGCGGAACTGCAGCAGCACATGTTCGTCGAGATCAATCCGGGGGACGCCAACGACCGCGGTGTCAAGGACGGCGACTGGGTATGGCTGGACGGTCCCGGGCGCGAGACGCCGCATCCTGGACCGACGCGCGGCGGCCGTATCAAGGTGCAGGCGATGGTCACCGACCGCGTGGGCCGCGGTGTGGTATGGACACCGTTCCACTTTGGCGGCTGGTACGAGGGTGAAGATCTCGAGTCCCGTTATCCGCAAGGCACGGCGCCGATTGTGCGCGGCGAGGCGTGCAACACGGCCACCACCTACGGCTACGACTCTGTGACCCAGATGCAGGAAACCAAGGCCACCCTGTGTCAGATCCGGCGGGCATAATGAAGGAGTGATCAGACATGGCGAGAATGAAATTTCTGTGCGATGCCGAGCGCTGCATCGAGTGCAATGCCTGCGTCGTCGCCTGCAAGAACGAGAACGATGTCCCCTGGGGCGTGAACCGCCGCCGGGTGATCACCTTGCGTGACGGCGAACCGGGCGAGAAATCCATCTCGGTGGCCTGCATGCACTGCACGGACGCGCCCTGTGCGGCGGTGTGTCCGGTGGACTGCTTTTACACCACCGCCGACGGCATCGTGCTCTGGTCGAAGGAGCTGTGCATCGGCTGCGGGTATTGCTTCTATGCCTGTCCCTTCGGTGCGCCGCAGTTTCCGCAGCAGGAGGCCTTCGGCGTGCGCGGCAAGATGGACAAGTGCACCTTCTGTGCCGGCGGACCGCTGCCGGACAACTCGGATGAAGAATACGCGGAGTATGGTCGCAACCGCATCGCGGAGGGCAAGTTGCCGCTGTGCGCCGAGATGTGCGCGACCAAGGCGCTGCTCGGCGGCGACGGTGATGTGATCGCCGACATCTACCGCAAGCGCATACTCAAGCGCGGCGGCAGTGAGCAGACCTGGGGTTGGCAGACCGCTTACCCCGGCGGCTGAGCGGCCAGCGAAGCATACCCGGCCGCAACAGGAGACGGACAGCATGAACAGACGACAGGGGCTGTGGCTCGTCCTGCTGGCGATGGGGATGCTGCTGGCAGGTTGTTATGAAAAGCCGAACGTCACCTTCTTCAAGCCCGGTGTATACCAGGGCAGGACGGATCCGCTGCTGGCCCTGGAGGCGTCTGCGGAGCAGCAGCAGAAGCTGGAGCAGCGCTTGCGCACCGGGCAGATGGACCGCTGACGGTAACCAACGGGATACGCGCTATGACTCGGGTGCAGACAAGACGCAGCGCACGGTGCCGAATGCCGATGACGGCGATTTTCACACTGACACTGTCGGCGTGCGCCCAGGGCTATATTGGCGAGCCATGGACGCATAACGATGCGCAGTGGAAGCAGACGCACTTCGCAAGCCAGACCCCGGATGAGGACTTGCGAGAGCGCGCTGCGCTCACTCAGATCGATCGCTGACCGCAACTGACTGGAGGGCGAGACGGTGAACAAGATGCAAGCACGAGTCGGGCGCCGGCGCCACGTCCGCATAGTGATATGGAGCCTGTTCATCGTACTGGTCGGCACGCTGCTGTTGCCGCTCGGTGGGTATGTTTATGTCGCTTTCAGCGGCGTCCAGGCCGAGGCCGCGCAGTCGGATAGCCGCGATGCCCAGGTGAATCCGCGTTCCAATTACTGGCGCGCGGTGCGCGAAGGTGACAAGGGCTACACGTCGGCGAGCGGTCCCTATACCACACGGGACCTGGTACAGAGCCAGGGCGAGGAGTGGCGCGAACTGCGCAATGGTTACGTTACCCTGGCGGTGCTGGCAATGACAGGCGCCATTCTGCTGCTGATTCTGCTCTACCATGTCATCAAAGGGCCAAAACGCCTGGAGCACGCATCGTCGGGGCGCATGCTGCCGCGCTGGTCGGGCGGCGAGCGCCTGCTGCACTGGTATACCGCCATATTGTTCATCGTCCTGGCGATCACGGGTTTCAGCCTGCTGTTTGGGCGCGCCGTGCTGATCCCATGGCTGGGCCTGGAGGGCTTCTCGGCCTATGCGACTGTGGCCAAAGCGGTGCACAACTATGGGGGGCCGCTGTTTCTGGTCGGGGTGATCATCGAAGTGGTCACCTGGATGCGCATCAACACCTTCAAGTCCCACGATCTGGTCTGGCTGAAAAGCCTGGGCGGTATGCTCAAAAAGGACGCACATCCACCGGCGGGGCGAGCCAATGGCGGAGAGAAGGTCTGGTTCTGGTTCATCGCCACCCTGGGTCTGCTGGGTGTCGGTATCAGCGGACTGGTGCTGGATTTCCCCAACTTCGGTCAGAGCCGTGAAACCATGCAACTGGCCAACGTCATCCACAGCGTTCTGGCTGGCCTGTGGTTGACGATTGCCTTCGGGCACATCTACCTCGGCACCATCGGAGTGCCAGGCACCTTCAGGGGTATGGCAACCGGCAAGGTGAGCGAGGAGTGGATGAAAGAGCACCACAATCTCTGGTACCAACAGCTGAAAAGCGGTACAGCGGATGCGCAACAGGAAAAGCCGCCTGCGGCGCAATCTCAGCCCGGCCCCGAGCCCTTGCGTTGAGCCAGTGCGGGCCTTGATGAATAGCGGAGGAGAGTACGATGCGTCGCGGAAAATGGTTGGTCGGTATGGCTCTGTCGATTGCGGCAGGTGGGTGGTGGACGGCGCTGTCTGCTGCAGACGTGCCACTGAATATGCGCAAGATCACGGCGGAAGGGGTGGGCGAGTCGATCGGCACGATCGTGTTCCGTGACAGCAGTGAGTTCGGTCTGCTGATCATACCGAGACTGCACGGACTGAGCCCGGGTGCGCATGGCTTCCATGTGCACGAACATCCCGACTGCGCCCCGCAGTCCAAGGACGGCAAGATGGTTGCCGGACTGGCCGCCGGTGGTCATTACGACCCGGGCAACACGGGGCGGCACGAAGGACCGGTCGGCAAGGGTCATCTCGGCGATCTGCCGGTATTGCTGGTCGATGCGGACGGAAATGCGCGTATGGCGATGTTCGCGCCCCGCCTGCAGGTCGCCGACCTGGTGGGACGAGCGGTGATTGTGCATGAGGGGGGCGACAACTATGCCGATGTTCCCAAGCCGCTCGGCGGCGGGGGTGCAAGGGTGGCCTGCGGCGTCAGCGCTGTCGACTCATTGGAGTGAGAACGCCGCGATCCTGTCTCGCGCCGGTGCGTCTGAAGTTGGGTGCAGCTCGGACGTGAGCGAAGCCTTACCAGGCACAGGTTTGGACGGCTGCCCGTCAAGCCCAAAGAGCTAATCCCGACGCTAATCCCGACCACACAATTGTGATAGTTACGTGATTTCTTCGTGACTTGTTTCTGCCAAGCTTTCCGGGCTGAACACCTGTTGTCCTGCAATCCATTTAGGGAAGATCTAGGAGGCTGTCGGACTTGGGCGATCGTAGCGAGCAAGGTGGGAGAGCGAGGCCATTTTTTCGATCGTTTGAGGAGAATAGCCGTAGCTATTTGACGAGAAGGATCGGGAAAATGGGGCGCTCTCCCACCGGCGCAGTAGATCAGCCCCAAGTCCGACAGCCTCCTACTACCGGGGAGATCAAAATGAAACATGTCACTATGAAACATGTCGATATACGGCACCTGTTGTTTGTCGGCAGTTTATGCTGTGTCGGGTTCGCGGGGCTGAACGCCAGCGCGAACAGCCCTGCTACCGTGGGTCCCGCCGAGCCACTGGCGGACCGGCTGACATCGGCGCGCGTCCCGTTTGTCAGCAACCAGGGTCAGATTCCGCATGCTGAGGTGAGGTTCTATGCGCGCATGTTCGCCGGCACCCTGTTCGTCACCGGGCAGAACCAGCTGGTGTATACCCTGCCGCAACAGAGCGGGGCGGACAACGGGCCGCAGCGCGCCGCGCCGGTCTGGGCCTTTCGCGAAAGCTTCAGCGGCAGCAGGCCGGCGCGGCCGCGGGGCGAAAACGCCAGTGCCGTGCGCGTGAGCGACTACCGGGGCAACAACCCGGAAAACTGGAAGAAACAGCTGGCCACCTGGGACAGTGTCAGCCTCGGTGAACTGTATCCGGGTATCCGCGTCAGCCTGAAGGCCGCCGGTAACAACGTGGAAAAACTGTTCCATGTCGCGCCGGGCGCGGATCCGCGGGCAATTGACATCGCCATCGAAGGCGTAAACGGCACGAGCATCGACGCGCGCAAACAGCTGGTGCTCGCGACCTCACTCGGCGATATCCGGTTCACCGCGCCACTCGCGTACCAGCTTGTGGAGGGCAAACGCCAGCCGGTCGAGGTGGCATACCTGCTTGCGGACAACCATCACTACCGGTTTCATCTGGGCGAATACGATCACAGCCGCGAACTGGTGATCGATCCACTGCTGGCGTCGACCTATATCGGCGGCCATAACCCCACACCGCCGGGCAACTATGACGACGATATCATCCAGGGAATGGTCACCGCGGGCGGCGATGTCTATGTCGCCGGCGCGACCCAGTCGCCGGATTTCCCCGTGCACCTCGGTTACGATGAAACCCTCGAGAACGCCTACCCGGACGGCTTCATCACCCGCATCAGCGGGGACCTGTCCACGATAATCGCATCCACCTATATCGGTACGGATTCTTTCGACCGGGTTGCGGATATCGCGCTGGATGACGACGGCAGCATTATTGTGGTCGGCCAGGCCGGTTACGGTTTCCCGGTGACGCCCGGCGCCTATAACTGGAGCGGTACCACGCCGGTCGGCGGCGGTTTCATCGCGCGCTTCAGCGCGGACCTGTCGACGTTGCTGGCGTCCTCGGTGGCGACGCCGTCCGATTACCCGGTCAGGGTCGCGCTCGGCAACGGCGGCGTCTACTTCGGCGGCACGACCAACAATCCGGATTTTCCCATCACGCCCGGGGCCTTCATGACGACCTGCTGCCCGGTCGGTGGCTTCGGCATCCGCGACTATGACGGCTTTGCCGGTAAACTGTCGTCGGACCTGAGCACGCTTCAGGCGATGACCTATCTCGGCAGCAACGTGGTCTCCGGTATCTCGGTCGCGCCGGACGGCAGCGTGTTCATCACCGATGGTTCGGATAATGCCATCACGGGCTATATTTCCCGCATGGACGGCGCTCTCACCACACGTTCGGCTTTTCTGACCTACTACCCGGGCAGCACCAGTGGCAGCAGCCGGACCTATTTCAACGATGTTGTCGCGGGCGACGGCTTCGTGGTCACGGCAGGGCAGACCTATATGAACGATCTGCCGGCGACCGCCGGCGCTTACGATACCACCTGCGGCACGGACGGCCTCTGCGATGGTGTCGGGCCGTTGCTGGTGCCGAAGTCCGACGGCTTTATCGCGGTCTACAGTGACGACCTGCAGCAGACGCTGGCGCTGACCTATCTCGGGGGCTCCGATCATGAATCGATCCGCTCGGTCGCGCTGGGTGCGGACGGTGACATCTATGTCACTGGCGAGACCACCTCGGTGGATTTGCCCACCACCGGCAGCGGTGCCGACACGGCCTGTGGCAGCGACGGCCAGTGTGACCCGACCGGTATCTATGCGCCCACGGCCGACGGCTTTGTCGCGCGCCTGTCCGCTGACCTGTCATCGCTGTTCTACGCCAGCTACCTCGGCGGCTCGGGCGAAGACCGCCCGGAAGTGATCGCATTGGACGATGCGGGTATGGTCTACGCCGCGGGCTACACCCGCTCCACGGACTTCCCGACCACGCCCGGCGCGTTCGACAACAGCTACAACGGCGGCACTTCGGATGCTTTCATCAGCCAAATCGACGCCGTGCCCGGCGGTGGTACCAACCAGCCGCCGGTGGCCGACGCCGGTGCCGACCAGACCGTGGGCGCGCGCCAGATCGTGCGTCTCGACGGCAACGGGTCGGCTGACCCGGACGGCCAGCTCGTGAGCTACCAATGGACCCAGGTGTCCGGCGTACCGGTGAAGCTGTTCAACGCGGGCACGGCCGTGGCGAGGTTCCGCGCACCGAACGTGCGACCGGGCGTAACCCGCGTGCTGGTGTTCCAGCTGGACGTCACCGACGACGAGGGCGCAACCGCCAGCGACCGGGTCAGTATCGACGTGACCCGCTGATACCTGTAACGACCGGCAGACAACGGGCGCTTTTCCAAGCGCCCGTTGTCTGTTCAGACCCTGGCGATCCGCAAGCATCCGCAAAAGGGAAAGAATCCAATAAGCAGCCACCGTTCTGACATTCCTGTCCGCCATTCATGACAGGAATGTCAGGTCGAGACTGCCAGAAGTGGCAGTCGGTCCGGCTGCCACCTGTACGACGTAACCCTTATCAAAAATGCCGTAAATGCATAAGCGATTGTTTTAAAACCGCTGTTTAACGCGTCCTTAACATTGTGCAGGTTTTTCGAAGAATTGGAACACTGTTTGCATCAATACAAATCACGCATCACTGCGTCGCAGCGAGTCAGGGCGGATGACGTATCGGCCCACATCTTGCCGACGCAATTGAGTTCAGTTAACGACATGAAGAACGCGGCGAGCAGGTGTTTAGCCGACCGCGTCAATCTGCCAGGTCAGCCCAGAACACGGCAGGCCGGTGTCGGTAAGGAGGAGCACGAAACGATGTACGCGACATACGCAGTCCCCGATTTGTGCTTGAAAACCTGCCGGCCTGGCGCACGCCTTGCCGGCTGTTGTGCAGTTCGTCAGCAAAATAACGTCGTCCGGAGGAGGACAGGAGCATGACTACGATACCCAAGGTACCGCGTCGATCGCGGTGGTCTGCATTTTTTCTGACAGCGGCGCTGGCCGTCGTGGCGGCGCCAGAGGCGCACGCGTTTGGCGGTATTCTTAACACCTTCAACAGCACGTATCCCGGATCCAGCTCCGGTGCGAATGCCGGCTGCCAGCTGTGTCACGGTAGCAGCACCAGCACCTGGAACGAATACGGTAACGGATTGCTCAATAACGGCCAGAATTTCGCGGCCCTCGAGGGTCTGCCCTCGGTCAACATCAACGGCGGCACCACCATGCTGGACGAGATCAACGCCAGCACTCAGCCTGGCTGGACAACGGGGGCCAACAATAACCTCTATGATCGGAACGGCCTCATCACCAGCACCCAGACACCGCCTGGCGGCATTGGTACGCTGGATCCGGCAGGAGGCGGCAACACCGCCCCGGTGGCAAACGACGATAACTACTCGACCGCATTTCAGACCCAGTTGATA
Source organism: uncultured Gammaproteobacteria bacterium (assembly GCA_963814945.1). Taxonomy (GTDB): domain Bacteria; phylum Pseudomonadota; class Gammaproteobacteria; order DSM-19610; family DSM-19610; genus Thiogranum. The sequence goes on along the minus strand of CAWFEQ010000008.1, from coordinate 79,819 downwards.
GTTGCTGCCCCTGGCGTACTTACCAATGATACCGACGCCGAGAACGATGCGCTCACTGCAGTGCAGCAGAGCAACCCGGCCAACGGCACCGCGACGCTGAGTTCAGACGGTTCGTTCGCCTATACGCCGAATGCCGGCTTCACGGGTAACGACAGCTTTACCTATGTCGCCAATGACGGCACTGACGACAGCAACGTGGCGACGGTCACCATCGCCGTCGGCACCGGGCAGCCGCCTGGCGCCTGCATGGGAATAACCAACCTGACTGCCCAATGGAAGACCCAGGGTAACGGCCAACTCGTGGTTTCGGGTTCTGGCGTTCGTGACGGCCAGATCATCCTGTCAAATGCGTATTATCCGGATCAGATCATCGCCACGGCGAACGGCAAAAACGGCAAAGTCAACTTCCACGTCAACGGCAAGAAACTGAATCCCATACCCTGCCGTATCCAGGTCGACCAGCCTGGCGTCGGGTTGTGCGGCCAGGCAGACGTGGCCAATGCGCCGCCGAACTGCGCCCCCAAGTCCCCGCTGGAGCCGCTGACCGCCCGGGGCGACCTTTACAGCACCCCGGTGGGTAACCCGATCACGGTTACGGCCTCGCGGCTGTCCGGTGTGCTCTACAACGACTTCGGTGGTGCGCCACCGCTGACGGCCCAGCTGGTCAGCGGGCCGACGGCCGGCACCCTGAACGCTTTCAATGGCGACGGCTCGTTCACCTACACCCCGGGTAGCACGATGACCGACAACCAGGTCGACAAGTTCACCTACCGGGTGGTGGATGTCTACGGCGCCAGCAAGACGGCCACCGTCGTGCTCCAGACACTGTCCAAGCAGGTGGACTTCAAGATCACCATGAACTACGAGCTGGGCATGCACTGCACCGGGTTCGAGTTTGCCTACTGCTGCGTCCTGCCGCCGTACAACTCGATCCTGGCGCAGGTGATCAAGCCGGCCATTGGTAACCCGGCGACCGCCGGCAACACCTTCGTCGACGGCTTCCCGCGCCTGCTGGAGGGTGATCCCACCACTGGCCTGGACGGCTTGAACCGCGAAACGGTGCTGCGCGATCCTTCGCTGGATGCGGGCGGCAACTTCAAGAAGTACCAGCTGCGCTACTACCACGATGCGCAGCCGCGCCAGGAGGGCAATACCAGCAAGCCGAACACCAGTACGCTGATCAGTAATGCGGAAGGCAATTCGCTGCAGTACTTCAACACGGTGTTCGATTCGGCCGCACCTGATGCAGGTAACAACCTGGTTTACGGTCCCTACAACGGCTACCAGAACGTCATACAGGGCAACGGTAACTTCACCGACCCCACCGACAACTATGCCAATGGCTGGCTGAACCACTTCTACATCTACGGCAACCTGGAAGGTCAGGGTAACACCGGGCTGGAGGCCGACAAGGTCCGCCTGGGCGTAACAGGTCAGGTGCAGTATCCAGCCAATTCCGGCGCCGCCCTGCAGCCCCTGGGTCCGACCGGAACCGTACCCGCCGGCTTCGAGAACCTGCTGACCTTCTCTGGCGACACCGGCACCGTGGTCTTTACCCAGGCCAAGGTGCTCGAGGACCTGCCGATCATGCTGACCTCACCGCGGATCTGGGAGGCCCTGGGCCTGCCGCTGACACCGTTCGAGGACACCATCGGCTTCTTCGGTGATCCGGGTGCCGTGGACGAAGATGCGGTGCGGCCCTATGTGGCCATGAAGGCCTCGCTGCACGAATATCCGTCGGGCAATGAGGTCATGGGCAGCAACGGCCAGCCGGTGATCGGCTTCGGTACCGCGCCAATCGACATCCCGAACTGCGAGCGCTGCCACTCCTCGCCTTCCATCGATCCCGAGACGGGCATGCCGAATGTCAACAGCCCGAATTACCAGGGCGCCGATGACACGTTCCCGCATCAGGGGCCGTTCTTCGGCATCGGACTCGAGGACATGACCAACCTGGAGATCAACTTCTGGCTGGCCTACTACGACATCGTCCCGGGCGTGGATTCGACCTGGTACCCGCGGCTCAAGGGCGCGGCGATCAACATGCTGACCCTGCACGACATCGACCAGGGCACCAGCTTCACGGTGAACTATGCCGGGGTGGAGTGCACCAACAACCCGGATCCGACCGATCCGAATATCGACCCGAGCAGCTACACGTGTTCGTCAACCAACGGGCTGGCGGATCTGACCAACCAGAGCAACATCCCGCAGAACACGCGGCTGGGCAACGAGTCGGTCATCTGCCAGCGCTGCCATGCGGACAACGTCATCGCCAATGTCAAATCAGGCACCTTTGACGCGGCGGGGCAGTTCCCCATCCCGCCGATCAGCGAGGCGATTCACGATCAGCACCGCAATACGGATGAAGGCGGCGCAATCGTGTTCAACGACAGCCTCGGACGCGACGGCGGTTGCCAGGGCTGCCACCCGGCGCACCGTTCGGATGGCGTGATGGACAACTATCCCATTACCCTGGGGGGTAACAACGTCAGTGCCAACGGTGACAACCGCCTCAATCCCGGCGGCTGCTTTGTCGGACGCGACGTGCACTCCAACCCGATGAAGGATCTCGACGGTGTGGGGGAAACCCCGAGCCATCTGAACACAGTGGGTGAGTGGCTGCTGACCAATGTGGCCCAGGATCAGGGTGACTGGCGCGGCGTCTGGTGCACCAACTGCCACAGCCAGTTGGGTCAGGAGCTGTGGCGCACCGAGGACTGCAATAACCTGATCACCGGTGATTGCGTGTTCAACCCGCGTGCGGCCGGTCCTGCCTTAAGCGACGTTGTGGCTGCCATTAACACCGGCCGTGCTGCGCTGACGCCGCCGTTACCGCCATTAACCGAGCAGGATGCCATTAATTTCCTGGATCCCAAGGTCGATGGATTCGATCGCACCAGTGACCAGACCCACGCGGTGTGGAACCCGGCAATCACGGACGCCGGCGTGGCGACCATCGAGGTCAACTCAAGCGGTCCGGTGGGCACCACCGATGCGGATGGCGACTTCAGCGTCAACATCCTGAGCTTCTGCACCACGCCGGACTGCGTGAGCCTGATCAACGCCAACAAGACTGATCAGTCCCAGTGGCGCTATCCGGTCAATGCGTTCATCTGCCCGACGGCTACCACCCCGGGCTGCACGGAGGCGAGCAGTGCGTATCCGGTACCCTTCAGCGCGGCCACTGACGGTCGGGATCACTGGCTGGCCGCCGGCGAACCCCACTGCGCGGACTGCCACGATGCGCCATTCACGGAGCAGAGCGGCAATTTCAGTCCCTACCCGCCGTTCAACTACCCGGCCAAGGCCAGCCTGATGCGCTACACCCGTGGCCACCAGGACGTCAGCTGCCAGGGCTGTCACGAGTCGATTCACGGTCTCTATCCGGTGACCCCAGCCATCGACACCACCAGCTACGCCCAGGCCGCGGCGCTCAACAACGACGGCTCGCACGGTCCGCTGAAGTGCGCGACCTGTCACACCCATGTGGATGCAGACCAGATCCCGACCTGGGTGGATAACCTGGTCTACACCGATCCCACCGGGGCGGATTCCGGTCCGGTGAGCGGCAACTACGACCGTGCGGTGGGCTGGATGCACACCTACACGGAGGAGGCTAATCCGGTTCCGGACGTGTGCGCCAACTGCCATGGTTCAATGGACCCGGTTGTAACTTCCAACCAGTACCTGCGTCATTCCATGTATTCGCGCGTCTCGCGCGGGGCCATGGACAACGCCGAGCGGTCCGTCAACGGCGGTGTGGTGTTCGGCGAGGCGTCCCCTGCTCAGCTTGACCAGCTGTGCAGCACCTGCCATGGTGGCAACAACCTGCTGCCGGCTGTCAGTTGCAGCACGGCCTGGAAGGAGCACCTGGTCCAGGGTCGCGTTTCCCAGTCGGTGTGGGAACAGGTATCCACGCAGCTGGGCGGTTGCGGCTGGTAAGTGGAAGACAGCACCCGCTCTGAGGGACTGAGCGGGTGACATTCAACCAATGGAGGGGAACTGGGTTCCCCTCCATTTTTTCTTTTCTCCCGGGACGATTTCTGACCGCGATGACGGCCGCGGCGGGGCAGGGCTTCAACTCACAGTTGAGCCTGAGGTCGACGCCAGGGCAGACAGCATACAGAAGCGTACAGAGTAGTGAAGAGGTGACTCATGAAGAAAATCCTGCTTGCAGTAGTGACGGCATTGCCCATTGCCCTGGGGGGCACTTCGGCGGCGGTGGCGGTGGCCGAGGAGCCCAAGGCGGCCGTTACCAGTGATGTGATTGCCCGGGTGGGTGACCAGGCGATCACCTTCAACCAGATCAACACCATGTTGAACAGCTCGGCGGTGGTGGGCGTTTCGGTTCCGGCGCTGGGCACCCCGGAACGCGACACGGCTCGCATTGTGGTGCTGGACAAGGTGATCAGTGCCAATCTGCTGTACCTCGATGCCAAACGCCAGGGCCTGGACAAGGATCCCGGCTATCAGCGCGAGCTGCAGGAGTTTACCACCGGCATGCTGGCCAGCCAGTATCAGCGCCAGGTCATGGCGGGCGAGATTCCGGTGTCGGAAGAGGAGGTGCAGGCGTTCTTCACGGAGACGATGGTGCCGGATACGGAAATGACCGAGGATCTGCACACCCAGATCGAGGCCACGCTGCGCAAGCGCAAGTTGCACAAGCGCCTGGCGGCGCAGCGCGCAGCATTGCGCGAGGGGGTCGAGATTGACCTCTATCCGGGTAACATGGCTCCGGCGGGGGACGACGCGCGGGCCGATGATGCGCCGGTCGCAAAGATCGGCGAGGAGGTCATCACCTGGGGTGACGTCAAGGCCACCCTGATCGCCGCGGGCAAGGGGGCAACCGAATTGAATCCGCTCGCCATGGAGTCCGATGCCCGGCGCGGGGCCCTGGAGAAAGAGATCGACCAGCGCCTCATGGCACAAAAGGCGCGCGCGGCCGGGCTGGAGCAGGACCCGGTGTACCAGGCGCGTTTGCGTGAATTTCAGAAAACCCGGCTGGTGAATCTGCACCGGGCCAATCTGGCGCGGGAGCGGGCACCGTCCGAGGCGCAGCTGAAGGCCTACTACGAGGCGAACCGCAACGCCATCATGCAGGTGGAGATGCGCAAGACCCAGGAAGTCCTGCTCAAGACCCGCGAGGAGGCCGCAGCCCTGAAGGCGAGGCTCGAGGCGGGGGAGCTGACCATGTTCCAGGCCGCCGCGGAGTACTCCATCGCCCCCGGGGCCAAACAGCAGCTGGGTGAGGTGGGCTGGGTGGCCGAGGGGCGTGCCCAGCCGGCGCTGAACGAGGTGATTTTCAACCTGGGTCCGGGCGAGATCGGCGGCCCGGTCGAGTCCACAGAGGGCTGGCACCTGGTGACGGTGACCGACATCCGCGATGCGAAATTCGACACGTTCGAGGATGAGGCCACCCGGAAGCGGGCCCGGCGCCGTTACATCCACGAGCAGCTGGACGCCTATGTCAGGGACCTGCGGAAGAATGCCTTCACGGTGGAGGTCGATGAAGCCAATCTGGTCCGCCTGGCCCAGCAGGAGGCGGACATGGTCGCCAGACTGACCGAGCAGGCGGCCAAGCCCGGCTCCAGGACCGAGCAGCGCGTCGAGGAACTCAAGCAGCTGATCGGGGAGTGACGCCGGGGAACCTCAATACCACGGTGGGCGACCCCGTAGGGTGGGCTGAACGCATGTGAAGCCCACCAGGTCGGCCCCGTTGGGCTTCGTGCCTCAGCCCCACCTATTTATGTGCTTGACTGAAATGACAGCAACGGGTGGGACAGCGCGTGTATTGCCGACCTTGCTGTGGCTGTTGTTTGCGCTGCCCGCCTTTGCCTCAGACTTCCAGACGCCAGCCATCACCGCGCAGGACTTGCACGCCCGACAGGGGGGCGCAGCCCCGTTTCTGGTGATCGATGTGCGCGGCGTGGCGGAGTACAAATCCGGCCACGTGCCCGGGGCGATCAATATTCCTCAGCAAAAGCTCGAGCGACAGCTGGACAAGTTAGAGGATGCAAAGGGCGTGGTGCTGTACTGTATCAACGGGCGACGCACCCGGCTCGCCGAGCAGACCCTGATCGAGAACGACATTCCCAACGTGTTTCACCTGGAGGGCGGTCTGATGGGCTGGCGTCAGGCCGGATTTGCAGTACGTACGGGCTGGGGTCCCCCCTGACATCATTATGAGCACCGGCGGTGAGCTTTGGACCTGAGGCTGCCTGCGAACCTCACTGGACCTCCTCCCGCGTGGCGTTGTCGATAGATTTGAGTGCCGCGCCCAGAGATGAGCGGATGTCGATCATGCCGTCGCTGGCAAGAACTTCCAGGTCTATCCTGGTCTTGGTGAACTCTTCCCAGATGCTCTTGCGCGTGCCATAAACTCCCACCCATGCGTTGCGTCCGTTCTTCTTGGCGGTATACGCGGCATGGTCGGCAACGGCTACCGCCTGGTCCCAGGAAAGCGCTTTGGCATTCAGCGGGGAGAACGGATACATGGTAAAGCCGATGGAGCCCGACAGGCGCCCCACGTGCCCACCGCCGAGCTGATACTGGCGTTCGGCCAGATTGTATCTGATACGCTCGGCCAGCTGCTCGGCGGCGCGCGAACTGGTGTTTTCGCCAATAATCATAAACTCGTCGCCGCCCCAGCGAATGATGGTATCGGACTTGCGACAGGTGGACCGCAGGATGTCCCGGACCTGCAGCAGTGCCTGATCGCCGGCCAGGTGGCCATAGGTATCATTTATCCCCTTGAATCCGTCGAGATCGATCATCATGAAGAACAATGACGGGGCGATATCCACGGTCTTCGACGCGGACTCCGGGCGCTGGCTGCCGACGTAACGCCGCTCCACCAGCGCAACGCGCGACTCGATGGAGTCATACAGGTAGCGCCTGTTCTTGAGGCCGGTGAGAGAGTCGGTGGTGCTGGCTTCCAGCAGCTTCTCGTTGAGCGCCTTGAGCTGTTCGTTGCGCAGGGACAATTCCCGGGTCCTCGTCTGTACCTCGCGCTCCAGTTTTGCGCGATGTTTGGCAGCTCGGTTCAGCTTCCTGTTCTGCCCGCGCCTGTAATTGACGAGGGTTCCCCCGATAAAGAGGGTATACAGCGCGTAAGCCCAGGGCGTCTGCCAGGGTGGCGGCGCTACATGAAGCTTCACCGAGGCGCCCTGGTCATTCCAGACGCCGTCGTTGTTCGAGGCGGTTACCGTAACGGTGTCGTTCTTGAGGCCGTCACTTTTCTGGTACTTGTGGAAAACGGGCTGCCCGGCGGTACGATCACTGCTGGTCCGGCGGTTCAAACCACCACCCAGGGTGGTGATCCAGAGTGATCCGTCGTTGCTTTCCGCGATGTTCAGGACCGCACCGCTGCCGAGACTGGATGGATCGCCCGGTTTGTGAATTGCAGCCTTTGCATACATCGCAGGGCTGCAGCAACAGCCCAGTACTATCAGCAGGCCGAACAGGCCAACCCAAAAACCTTCTGTCGGCGAGCGTGGCAACATTGCCGGTTGTGCCCGTGTCCCCGGCTGCGCCGCCTTCCGGGCGCCAGGCCGCCTGGGTTGCGGCCACTGCCGGCCGCGACTGGTTGCTAATCGTTTCGTGTCCTGGTTCGCTGCGCTCGGGCTGCTCGAAAGGCCCCTGTCTTTATCCTGTTGCATCGTTCGTTCGACTGACACCATGCCAGGGCCACCGATGGTTGCTGTTGTGGGTTTCTTGTTTCGCTGCTTAACCCTGAGCAACCTCCATGCCAGTCGCCCGGTCGCTCGTGGTGGTCGCAGGGCCGGCTCGGTTAAGCCATTGAAGTATATGGTGATTGGGAAATGTTGCTGGTTTTGGGCGAGCGTGGACGCAGCGCACAGTGGCGGGACCGGCGTCCTGGAGTGTGTTGCCGTTCAGTATTTTCGCGGGATCCGCCGAAATTGTGGTAAGTCAGTGCAAAAAAATGGTGTCCGCAGCAGACGTCTACGCGGTCGTCCAGCGCCGGTAGGTGGGGGCGGTCACGCCCATCAGCGCTGATCCCAGCGCAGTATTCTGCTGAACGCGTTCTGCAACTTCCTCCAGCAGGATCTGACGTGCATGATCGAGGATGTTCTTGTTGGCCGGGGCTGCGCCATTGGTCACCAGGCGGGGCAGAACAGGTTGCACCGCCGACCAGCTCTCGGTACGCGCCATCAGGCCGGTCTGTAGATCCCGTTTCACCTTTTCGAGTCGGCGACGGAAGGTCGTTTCCGCCATGCCCAGCGCCGTCGATGCGCGCCGCGCAGTGCCCCTGCTCGCGGTGTTGGCCGCCAGCACCAGGTCCTCGGCCAACCAGCGTCCCAGGGGCACGGGCGGTCCACCGCGTTCCAGGGCTTTCGTCACCTGCTGCCTGAGCGCGTCGCGCAGGGCTGTCCAGGGATTTCCGTTGACGGGACCGGGCGTGGGAGCGCTCGCAGGGTTGCCGGCGTCCGGCTCCCGCAGGGGCACGGGTGCCGTAACCCCGTTGAGCTGCTGGCGATCCGGTACCACCGTGCGATCAGGACTCACCGCGTCCGGCAACTGCAGTTCCGCTGCGTCTATCAGGTCGCCGTCGGACATGACAACCGCCTGCAATATGCGGTGCTGCAGTTCGCGCACGTTACCTGGCCAGGGGTAATCCACCAGTGCCTGTTCGGCTGCCGTGTTCAGTGACTTCAGGCTCTTGCCGTACTCGGATGAGAATTTTTCCAGGAAATAGTGCGCCAGCGGCATGATGTCGTCCGGGCGTTCGCGCAGTGCCGGGGCGGTCGCGGTGACCACCTGCAGGCGATAATACAGGTCCGTGCGGAATCGGCCGTTGGCGACTTCGTCTCCCAGATTGCGATTGGTGGCGCTCACAATCCTCACGTCGACTTTGACGGGCCGCGTGGCCCCGACCGGGGTGATCTCTTTTTCCTGCAGAAACCGCAGCAGCTTGGTCTGGATTTCGAGCGGTATTTCACCGATCTCGTCCAGGAACAGGGTGCCGCCCTCGGCTTGTAAGATGCGGCCCGGTGACGAAACCTGCGCGCCTGTATAGGCACCCTTGACGTGTCCGAAAAGCTCGGCGTCCATCAGACTGTGTGCGATGGCACTGCAGTCCACCGTGATGAAGGGCCGTTTCCGGCGCGCGGTCAGGTCATGCAGTGTGCGCGCCAGCATTTCCTTGCCGGTGCCGCTCTCGCCCGTGATCAGTACGGTGACGTTTGTAGGTGCCACTTTGCGCAGCGTCTGCACCACGGCATTCATCTGCCGTGACTGATACACCAGCCGGGTGTGCTGCATCGCCTGGCGCAACTCCTTCACCTCCTCACGCAGCCGCTGGCTTTCACGTTCCTTTTCCTGCCTCCAGCGCAGGGCCAGCGCAGCACGGTCCAGTGCTACGGCGATCTGGCTCGCCAGCGCGTTGAGAAAGACCAGGTCAGAGTTGTCCAGGGCCAGAGTCTCTTCGGGGCCGTGCAGGTAGAGACAAGCGAGACAATCGTCCTGCGCCAGCAGGGGTACTGCGTAGGCGGTATACGCTTTGCCGGCGGTGACGCCGCCGCCCCGGCGACTGGGTTCCAGGCGCCGGCGTTCGGTGCGCCGGTGTTTGCGCGCCATGGCCAGCAGCTCTTTCTGCTGCTCTGACAGGGCTGCCTCGCGCTGGTCCGAAATGCGGCCCTCGCCGTCGGCGTTCGCACGGTTCGCGGCCAGAAGGCACGGTGGATCCTGCTCCGGGCATGAGTACAGCGCCACCCGTTCCGGGCGGAAGGTGGAACCGACCCGCCCGACGAATTCAGCCGCAATGGATTCCGTTTCCGGGCGTGCGGAGATCACCGTGATGGTATCCCACAGCAACAGCATGTTGCGGTAGTCTTTCTCGGTGTCGGCGGTGAATATTCCGCTCAACCGGTCGAGGGTGCCGACACCTGAATCGGTGCCGTCCGGAGTCCACACCACGCTGCGCGCACCGCCGGCCAGTTTGGCCACGTTGAGCGCCTGGTCAGCGCGCCGCAGCAGTTCGGCCGCGTTGCTTTGTTCACCGGGCTCATAGACGGCTACGCCGGTGCTGAAAGTAAAACGCGCGGCACCGTCAAGGTACCCGTTTCGTGTCAGGGCCTGACGCAGTTTTTCAGCGGCGCTTTGCGCCGCGGCGAGCGTCGTGTCTGGCATTACGATGCCGAATACGGCACCCCCGTAACGGAACGTGCCGTCCGAGCATCGCAGGTTTACCGACAGCTGCGTCGCCACCTGGCGTAAGGCGGTATCACCCGTTTCGCGGCCGAGGCGATGATTGGTCAGGCCAAACTCGTCCGGGTTAACCAGCAGCAGCGCGAGGGGGAAGCGTTCGCGCCGCGCCCTGTCGTGCGCGCGCTCCAGGTAGATCTGAAACTCGGCGCGGCCGGGCAACTGGCTGACCGGGTCCTGTTGCAGGATCGAAACCTGATACGATTCCCACGCCATGTAACCGCCCAGTGCCAGGTGCCAGGCAATCCAGTCCCCGGAACGCGTCGGCGTGTCCGCGTTGAACGCGCCAAGTCGCTCGAAATCATCGGCGATGAAAGAAGGCGACGGTTGCCGGTCATAACGCAGCCCGATCCATACCACACCCTGTTCGCGGCTGGCGGACGGCAATGCCGCAGGCCGGCGACGTTTGTTGGGCGGCGTCTGAGCCCTGCTTTCGGCCAGGGCGGCCCGAATCCGGGCAACGTCCAGACCGATCAGGTATCCGCCTGCGACGCGGCTGGGGTGCATGCGAAGTGGCCGCGCCGCGCCTGCGGGTTGTTTTCCTTGCTGCTGCATCATCCGGGTGGCGAATTCCGCGCCCAGTGTCTCGGTCTCCAGTTCCGGAACGGGCGCCGACAGACCCTCGTGCAGCAGCAGGCACGGTTGCGTACCGGATCTGGCGTACAGAAACAGTGACACCGTATCGGCTCCGGTGAGACGCCGTACCGTCAGGAGGTAGCTTGTCAGTGCTTGTCTTGCAGGCATGTTGGTGCTAGTGAGGAGAGTTCCGGTTTGCCATGGCTATGGCGCGTCGGTTCATCGAATGCCCGATTGCTGAGGGTCAAGCGCTCTTGGCCATGAGTTGCGCGCAGGCCTCTCTCCACTCGCGGATTTTACCGCGCGGGCTGTCCAGGCAGCCCTCCAGTGCGCTGCTGCGCGCGCCGCTCTCGCCGTGCAGGGTCGACTCCTGCAGAAACCACTCCGCCACGAACACGGCCTTGTTGGTGAGGGCCACCGTTTCCGTGGCGTAACGGCTGCAGTCATGGTGCAGCGCAACGGCTTCGACCACGGTTCCCGGCAGGCTCCAGAGCGCCAGCGCGTGCGAACCGAGTTCCGCGTGACTTGCGCCAAACTGGTCCAGTTCCATGCCCAGCAGCGCATCTTCGTCGCCGCTCGCACGGCGCAGCATGGGGTAATAGATGTCAGGTGCATTGCCCAGCAGGATCAGTTGCCCGATGTCATGGAGCAGACCGGCGATGCCAGCCGTGGTGATGGTGAGCCGGTCACCGCCTTCCTGCGCAGCCACATGACGTGCCAGCGCCGACAGGGTGAGACTGTGCTTCCAGAGGGCGTCCAGGTTGACCCCGGGCGCCGGCATTCGATCGAAAACGTGGGTCGCCAGTACCAGCGATGTCACCATATCGGTGCCCAGGAATGTGACAGCATCGCGAATGTCTGTGACGGTGCGTGGTAGCGCATAGAATCCGGAGTTGGCTATCTTCAACAGCTTCGCCGTGAGCGCCGGATCCCGCGCCAGGATTCGTGCGACACTGCGCGCATCGCTGGTCGCCGAGTCCAGTTCGTCGCGGATTTCGAAGTACAGCCGCGGCGGGGTCGGGAGCGTATGCAGGTCGGAGAGCAGGTTCGTGAGCCCGGCGTTTTCACGACAGCGTTGCCAGACTCTGATACCGCGCCTGATTGCGGCGGCCAGTTCTGTCGATGCGCAGCCGGCCGGAAAGCATTGACAAGCCGATTCCAATACGGGGGGCGCGTTGCCTTCAGGTGATTCCGCCAACAGTGCGAATCGTATTACTGCAGGGGCCCGGGTCTGGATCCGGCGCAGAAAGGTGTCGCATTCTGTGTGGTCGTTGCCAAAGCTCGCGATCAGCACAGAGACGTCGCGCTGTGACAATACCTCCAGGGCGGCGTCCGCTTCCGCAACGCGCACGATCTGCCAGTCGTCATGCGGACCGGTAAGGGAACGCATGAGTGTCTGCAGGGCGGTTCCCTCGGTCTCCACGAACAGGATGTGTCGCGAACTCATGTCACCATAGCTCCCTACAGGGTCTTGTGCCGCGCCCTGAATGCGGCAGCTGACCGGAGTGTTTGCGATCAGCCTGTCTCTTTCTGTATCGTCTCCGATATCAGGGACTTAAATGCTCTACCGAATGGTTTCCCGCATACAGTCGTGTCGTCACAGGATGCTGGAGCCACTTTTCCGGGGCTGCTGTCACCGCACCGTCGCGGATCGCCCGCTCGAGCAGTTCCCCAGCCTTGTGAGCGAGCCCGGTGTGCAGGTAGTGCTGCGCCAGGTTGAGGAGGCCGCGCTCCTCGGTGAATAGACCCTGCAGGTAGGCCAACCCTTAGCAGTCATTCGAGTGTTGCGCAGCATGCCAGCCGCGTTTCACGGCGGCATCCTGAAAAGAGCACGTTGCTGTCGCAAGGGCGGGGATGGTTGCAGGCTCAGGCCATCGGTGTGACCGCCGCCCGGCGGTCGTCGACAGCAAATATTCGGCCGGTACGCTGTGGCCGGGCACAGACTGGCTGCCAGTGACTGAGAGACATTTTCGGCAGCATCGTTCCGGATTGGCCGAGGACGGGGCAGTAGTGGACTAAGAAGAACAGCGGCCCCAACGGGGCCGCGAAGATCGGAGGAGCGGCGATATTGGAGAAACGCCTCACCAGTAAAGACGGCCAGTCCAACCAGATTATTCCCCCGCGCAGAGACCATGAGTATCGTCTTCCGCCACTGGCTGCGTCCTCTGAAAAGAGTGGCCATACGACCAGTAATCCATGCTTTTGAGTGATGACCTCTAATTATTCCTGACGGCTTGCCGATAGGGGGCCTAATGCCATGATTTTTGGCCAGAATACGCCGGGTCCTTGCCGCAAGTGACTGCTAGGAGGCTGTCGGCCTTGGGCGATCGTAGCGAGCAAGGTGGGAGAGCGAGGCCATTTTTTCGATCGTTTGAGGAGAATAGCCGTAGCTATTTGACGAAAAGGATCGGGAAAATGGGGCGCTCTCCCACCGGCGCAGTAGATCAGCCCCAAGTCCGACAGCCTCCTAGGGCTGCGGCAACCGGTGACCAGGGCGGTAAATCCAGCGAGCATGGGAATGGACTCGAACAAACAGCTATCTGCAACGGGCACGGATTCAGTTTCGGCAGGACTGGCATTGCTCGACGAATTGCCCCCACTGCCCGCAGCCATCCATCAGTTGTTCGAGGCGCTAGCGGACGAGGAGACCGACAGGCATCGGCTGGCCGGCATCCTCGATCAGTGCCCATCACTGGCTGCAAAGCTCGTCGGACTCGCCAACAGCGCCTACTTCAGCCGGGTGTCACGTGCCAACAGTGTGTCAGATGCCATTTTTGTCATCGGCTTTCGTACGGTGCGGAGTCTGGTGACCGCGACGGCTTTGCAGGAACCCTTTGCCAATAATCAGTGCCCTTCTTTTTCCCCTGGCCGGTTCTGGTTACACGCGGTGCTGACGGCGCATGTGGCGAGGGAACTGGCGAAGAAAGCGGCTCCGGCACTGTCAGTAAACCCCGACGAAGCCTATTTATCGGGTCTATTGCACGCTATCGGGGTGTTGGCACTGGCGCACCTGTTCCCTGTGGAACTCAATCAGGTTCTCGAACAGACGGCGCAAAAAGCCGGGAGCCTTACAGAACTCGTGCGCAAGCAGTTTGGTACGACACACCATACGGTCGGAGCGGCCTTGCTGAAACGCTGGCACTTGCCGGAGTTATTCACCTGTACCACCGAACATTATGCTAATCCCCACTACCAGGGATCGTGCTGGGTTCTGTGTCGGCTGATTAAGATAGCTCATGAGTGGGCTGATCGTGTGGTCCACCAGGATCAATCCAATGTTTTTGACAAGAATGGCTTAAACATCCTCGGTATCACGCCAACAGACGGTGAATCCGTGGGCATTCACTGCCTGGAACAGCTTGAAGTCTTTACGGATCTGGCCAAGCTGATCAGTGGTGAAACGCCCGAATTCTGTGATCCGGAGGTTGTTGCCGATGCGGCAATGGAACTCAAGGATCGTCTTGTCGATACGATTGAATCGCTGTCTGCCTTAAGCGCACTCACCGAGATCGATATACAGGACCGGACCGAAGAGGCCGTGTTGCGCGGAGCACTTAAGGTGCTGATCGCAAACCAGGACATGCAACGCTGTTCGATTTTCCTGGTCCAGGGCGATGAGCTTCTCAATGCCGCCGGACTGAGCTGGTCGGAGCAACATGCCGAGGGTGCGGAAAAGCCGCTTGCTCCCGTGGTGACGCAGCGGTTCAGAGTCGGTGAAGGCGTTATCGGACTTGCAGCAAAAACAGGACAAATTCAGCACTGTCGGGATTGCTCGGTAGACCCAAGATACGAACATCCTCCGAAGGGCAAGGATACTGACCTGGGTTCAATCATCAGCGTACCCATCTGTTTTCAGAAAAAAACGCTAGGGGTCCTGAATATCTCCCATCAACAACCCAATATCTTTACTGAATGGAACGAGCGTTTTCTTTATGTGTTCTGCAATCTGCTTGGACAGCTGATCACGTCGAACCGCTTGTTGAGAACAATGGAACACGAAATCGAGCAGCGAACCCTGGAGCTACAGCTTGCATTGGAACGCGCGGAATCGCTCAGCATCCTGGATGGCTTGACGGGTGTGCACAACCGGCGTTATTTCATCAGCAATTTCGGCACACTGATCGAGCAGTGTGCACGCTACCGGCACAAGCTGGCGCTGCTCATGATCGATGTTGATGATTTCAAACAGATCAATGACACCTATGGACACCTGGAAGGCGACCGTATCCTGAGGGCCATAGCCGGCATACTGAAGCACTGTGCCAGGGGCGCGGACATCATTGCCCGGTTTGGTGGGGAGGAGTTCGTCGTTGCCCTGCAGGACACCGACTGTGAAGGGGCTAACCAGGTCGCGGACCGCATTCAGGAACAGATACGGCTATTGTCCTGCGGACAAGGCGAACATAAGCGTGGCATAACCGCAAGTATCGGCTTGTCCTGCTATACAGAATCCGTGGATATGCCGATCAAGTCACCAGAACAGTGGATCCAGGAAGCCGATGATGCTTTGTACCGTGCCAAGCACTCAGGCAAGAACCGGATATCGGTATATGCCGGTGATGCCCCGAGCGGCAATCGCTAGGTGCCTGCATAATCTGCCTCAAGAGCCTGGCACTAAATCCCCACAGCGACCTGGTTGCTTTGTTCGAAACGGATGCCGGGCCCAGATGAACCGACACAGTGTCGCAGGGCCACCGTCGGCCAACAGTTGCCGGGGCAGGGCGCCGCCTATTTTGGCGACGGGTTGCGGTCGCTGTCCGCAGCTTTGGCAACCGTTACCGGTTTCGGCCCTCGACCGAACAAGGCTGCCAGTCTCAACACCACCCGTCTCACCCCCCGCCACACCCTCGGTAGCAACCAGGTCATCAGCAGAATAAACAGCAGCAACAGACCGAGAAAGACAAAGGGATGGTTCAGTGCCGCCCAAACCCCACCGACAACCGCGACATCCTCGCCAATGGATGCGCCCCAGTTCGTCACGGGTTCCGGCGACGTATTGATCAGCACGCGCGCGCCCGCCTTAGTTGCGTGAGTCGCCGCCGCGAGACTACCCCCGAGGATCGCCGCCGCCATTTGCGCCGCTGGCGTCACATCCCCGATGGCAGTCGCCGCCAGTATTGCGCCCGCAGGAATACGCACAAAACTTTGTAATGCGTCCCAGCCGGTGTCGATACCCGGGATCTTGTCCGCGAAAAACTCCAGGACATACATGACGCCGGCTGCTGTCATTACCAGAGGGTCGGAGACAATCTGCAACTGTTCCGGCAACTCGATGTTGCCGGTGTTGGCGAGCACCGCGAGTGTGAGCAGCGCGGCATAGAGATTGATGCCGCTGGCCCATGCCATACCCATACTCAGCGCCACTACAGTGACAACGTGATCGAATGCTTCCATATCAGTGTTTGCCGGCCGAGACAGAGGAAGCATAACCTGCTTGTTTCCGAAGAATCCAAATTAAAACCGCCGCTCTTCACATTCCCTGCTGGTTTCGGGTTCGATCATGGCTGCCCACTTGACGCGTCTCCGCCAGGGGGCTGCCGTTGATGTCCCAGCCCTTATCGGTGCTGCCACGCGATATTGGTCAGCCATACAAGCCTGATGCGCGCCGGGCCCGCGCCTCCTGGCCTGGTGGCAACGGAGGTTTTAATCGGCCGGCCGATCGATCCGGCCGCTTTGTGGAGGATCCTCGTTTTCTTTCCGCAGCGGCGTAAACAGAAACGGAAACACTATCATCAAGATAACGCCAACAATATTCAGAATCCATTCAAGCGATTCAGCCCTCACGAACAGCGCGGTGAGCATCAGGATCGAGCCGGGGATCATTGCCGCTAACCAGGACGGGTAGCGCACGCTTGACAGTTTGCCGCAGATCTTACAGGTGGCATGTAATCCGGGGCTCAATACCGCCTTAAGCAGATTGGAGATGCCGGGATTGTTGCAATGAGGGCAGTTAAACATGGTGCCCCCTCATCAACTACACCGTTCGCGTTCAGTCATGCCACTCACCATAATCAGCCTCAGAGGCGCAGAAAAAAAAAGGCCCGAAGGCCAGGCTGGAGGAGTAATGAACTACTATTCATTCTAATTCTTGGGCATATAGTCAAATAGAATGCATGTGGCAACAATTGGGGAAAATACGTACGCCCCTTGGCGAAGAGTGCACAGTTGACCCGGCCCAAGGCCCGGGCTGGAGATGCCGTTTTATCCGCAAACGTATGCCAGACAGTGCCGTCTTCTCCGGGTTGCCTGCCAGCAAACGTCTCCAATTGAATCTCGGTCCACCAGGGCGGGGCCCGAAAACCACCTTTTCCATAATCCCGGCCAGATCCTGAGTTGTTTCAAACTCTGTTATGCAGTGCGGCTGGGAAAGCAGAGAAAGCCCCGGCGGATGGCCGGGGCCTGAGTTGGTGGAGGCGGCGGGACAGCTGATTCCCATCTTTCGATAGGGGCTGGACTATACCTTCATCCTGTTCCCAGGATGCGGGGCGTGTTATCCACGGCATCATGTTTCCGTGAATCCTAGTAGCGGCTCTGCCCGTTCGGGGTCAGCCGGCCTATGAGTCTCTACAGGGCAGGCCTGAGGTTAGCCCTCTTCCTACCCCTCGGTATTGCCCTGGCAGCCCATGCTGCTTTAGGTTTCACCGATGTGAGCCCCGTTGTTCACTTTACCCTCTCGGGCAAAGGCGACCCATGTTGATCGAACCCGCGTCCGCAAGCCCTCTGCCGTTGGCTCTACATGCGTATCCACGTCTTTACATTTAACTGGCGGCTACCCGACGGGCAGGGAAGACCGACAGCGATTCCGGTAAGGTTTTAACGCATCAGCCCCGGAAGAGCTTCAGCGCGATCCTGCATGGGATGACTCCGGTGATCCGGGCGTACAGGCACACGCCGGGCCGAAGGCTATACGCCGGTTTTTAAGCGGCTATAGCGTAGTTGTCGTCGTTGGCAACTATAAGTTTTGCAGCTGATTTACGAGGTCACTGCACCTCGGCATGCACCTCAGGTTTTGCAACCCACGTCGAAGCCAGGTCGCCCCCAGGTCTTACTCTGCTCATGATACCAGAATTCGTCAGGAGTTTCCGGTTCTCCGGCCGACTGCCCGGGGTCCAGCGCCGTCGGTGGCCTGTCAGCAGCCCGGCGAGACGTGCACAGCGAAGCGCGCCTTGCGTCATTTTGCGGGCCTGGCCGGGAAAAGCGCACAGTGGGGAGGGCGGGCCTCACCCGTGCTTGAGAATACGCTGCCTGTCGCGTTGCCAGTCGCGGTCCTTGAGGGCGGCGCGCTTGTCGTGTTCTTTCTTGCCTTTGGCCAGGGCGATTTCCAGTTTGGCGCGGCCCTTGCGCCAGTACATGGCCGTGGGGATCAGCGAATAGCCCTTGCGCTCCACCGCACCGACGAGCTTGTCGATCTCGTCGCGGTGCAGCAGGAGTTTGCGGGTGCGATTCGGTTCCGGGTGGATGTGGGTCGAAGCGGTGGACAGGGGCGTGATCAGCGCGCCAAACAGGTAGGCCTCAGCGTTTTTCAGCAGGACATAGCTGTCGACCATCTGCACTTTGCCGGCACGCAGGCTCTTAACCTCCCAGCCCTCCAGGGCCAGACCGGCTTCCAGGCGGTCTTCCAGGGTATATTCAAAGCGCGCCTTCCTGTTCAGGGCAATGGTGCTGCCAGTACTTGCCGACGCCTGTTTTGATTTTGCCATGCCTTCATTATACGCAGGTCACCCGGAACTTGAGCCTTTTCCCTATATTGCGCACAATCCCACCTGGTTTGCGGAAATCGGGGTCGGCATGACAGCACTGCGTAAATCTATCCACGGCAGCTGGTCGAGCCGTCTCGCGTTTGTGCTGGCGGCGACCGGGTCGGCCGTGGGCCTGGGCAATATCTGGAAATTCCCCTATATCAGTGGTGAGCACGGTGGCGGGGCCTTTGTGGTGGTTTATCTGTTGTGTATCGGCATCATCGGTATCCCCATCATGATGGCCGAGGTCATGCTGGGCCGTCGTGGCCGTCAGAGTCCGATCAATACCATGCGCACCCTCGCCGAGGAAGCTGGCGCCAACCCGCGCTGGAGCTGGCTGGGCTGGTCCGGCGTGACGGCCGGATTTCTGATCCTGTCGTATTACAGCGTCATCGCCGGCTGGTCGCTGGCCTACGTGTTTCGGGCCATGGCCGGCACCTTTACCGGTGCGACCGCCGAGGGTGTCGCCAGTATTTTCGAACAGCTGACGGGCGATCCCGAACGCCTGCTGGCCTGGCACACCGTGTTCATGGCCCTGACGATGATGGTGGTGGCGCGCGGCGTGCGCAGCGGCCTGGAACAGGCCGTGCGGTTTCTGGTGCCGGCGTTGTTTGTGCTGTTGATCATGCTCGACGGCTATGCCATGGCCAGTGGCGCCTTCCACCAGGGACTCGAATTCCTGTTCACGCCGGATTTCAGCAAGATCGACGCCAACGGGGTCCTGATAGCCATGGGTCACGCCTTCTTTACCCTGAGTCTGGGCATGGGAGCGATCATGGTCTACGGGTCTTACATGCCGGAGCGCGTCTCGATCGCCAGAACCAGTATCACTATCGCCTTGCTCGATACGCTGGTGGCGATACTCGCGGGTATGGCGATCTTCCCCATTGTGTTCGCCAACGGGCTGGAGCCGGGTGCTGGACCGGGGTTGATATTCCAGACGCTGCCGATTGCCTTCGGCCACATGGACGGTGGGTTAGTGTTTGGCACGCTGTTCTTCCTGCTGGTGGCATTCGCGGCCTGGACCTCGGCGATTTCGCTGATCGAGCCGGCTGTGGCCTGGCTGGTGGAGAACAAGGGTATGACCCGCGTACACGCGTCGATGTATGCGGGCATCGCGAGCTGGAGTCTTGGGCTGCTGACCATATTCTCGTTCAACCGCTGGGCGGATTTCCATCCACTGTCATTCATCCCTGTTTTCAAGGATGCCACGCTGTTCAAGCTGCTGGACTACCTCACGGCGAATATCATGCTGCCGCTCGGCGGGCTGTGTATGGCCGTGTTCAGCGTCTGGGTGATGAAACGCGACGACAGCCTGCAGGAGCTGGATATGGGTGACGGCGCGGCCTACCGGTTGTGGTACTGGCTGGTGCGCTATATTGCACCGGTGGCGGTCGTGATTGTGTTTCTGAACGTAACCGGGCTGGTCGATTTTTCGCGTCTGCTGGGTCTGGCCGAGTGATGTAAATGAGTTCGATTCACAAGTCGGCGCTGGTGCCTTATTCGCCGGCGGAAATGTTCGCGCTGGTCGATGATATTGACCTTTATCCCACGTTCCTGCCCTGGTGCAGCGCCGCCCGCGTGTTAGCCCGCAGCGACGACCAGGTGCGCGCCACCATCTCTCTGTCGAAGAGCGGCGTCGACAAGTCATTTACCACCTGCAACCGCAATCAGAAAAATAAGATGATCGAAATACGCCTGGAAGAGGGGCCGTTCAGACACCTGCAGGGTTACTGGCGCTTCGACGAGCTGGGGGGCGATGGTTGCAAGGTCTCACTGGACCTGGAGTTCGAATTTTCCAGCCGGGTGCTGGGTCTAGTGGTCGGCCCGGTGTTCAATCAGGTGGCGAGCTCGCTGGTCGACTCGTTCCAGAAACGTGCCGTGGACGTTTATGGCAAACGCTGACAGCATTCCCGTTGAAGTCGCCTACGCCAGACCGGAAGAGCAGGTCATCCTGGCGCTGGAGGTGCCCGCAGGCACAACCTTGCGGCAGGCCGTGGAACACTGTGGAATCCTGGAACGTTTTGCCGAAATCGATCCGGACAACATGAAGGTCGGGATCTTCGGCAAACTGAAGAAAGCCGATCAGGTATTGCAGGCAGGCGACCGGGTGGAAATCTACCGGCCGCTGATTGCCGATCCCAAGCAGGTGCGCAAGCAGCGAGCAGCGGAAGGCAAACGGATGAAGAAAGGCGGTGGTGCCGCAGAATCGGAGCAGCCCGACTGAATTCCTTTGTAGGGGTGCGGGGCGACGATCAGCCGGTTTACTGCCTCGTTAAGTCTCGCTGCCGAAGCCCATCCAGCGCCACAGTCTGGTGAGAATACCCACGCTTTCGGGTTCCTGCGGCGGCACTACCACGGTGACCTGACGGTTGGGCGACACCGCATCCGGCTGCGGATTCGGCTGCAGCGTCCCTGAGATGCTGGTCACCTTGTCGTCTTCAAACAGCAGCGTCAGGCGCTGCTCACTGTACTTGAGTGTGCGGTCACTGCCCGGCTCGAACAGGTAGACGTAGTCCCAGCGCTGCGCGTGAAACGGGTCGGTCAACAACGGGGAGCCGAGGATGAACTGCACCTGCCGCTTGTTCATACCGACGCGCAGCTGATTGACCATGTCCTGGGTAATGACATTGCCCTGCTGGACGTTGATGCGATAGACAAACGGCAGACGATTCACGATCGGATCGCTGGAACAGGCGGTCAGGAAAAGGGTTGCAATGGAGCTGATAAGGATGAGAAGCTTTCGCATCAAGTAGCACGTCGATTGGCCGCCGAACGGGCGGGATAATAACTGAAACGCCGGGTATTTAACACGGCGGACAGGAAATGGAACCGTGGAATCGAGTGACTTACGTAAAGCGGGCCTGAAGGTGACGCTGCCGAGGATGAAGATACTGGAAATCCTCGAGACCAGCGAAACCCGTCACATGAGTGCGGAAGACGTTTACAAGGTGCTGCTCGACGGCCATGAGGAAATCGGGCTCGCCACCGTATACCGCGTACTTACCCAGTTCGAGGCGGCCGGCCTGGTAACCCGACATCATTTCGAAGGCGGCCATTCGGTGTTCGAAATGAACGAGGGCCATCACCACGACCACATCGTGTGCAACCAGTGCGGCAAAGTGGTCGAGTTTTTTGATGAAACCATCGAGCGCTGTCAGGAAAAGGTTGCCAGCAAGTCCGGTTTTGCCATACGCGACCACTCGCTGATCATTTACGGGGATTGCACCCGACCGAACTGTCCCGATCGCAAGCCGACCTGACGTTCTAAAGTCCCCGTAGCGGATCTGTAAACCCCGCGCCTTTACGCGACAGATGCGGGCCGGCTGCCGCGGGAACGTAGCCTGGTGGCGCCGGGTAGGTTGGTGCTGAGCACCGCGAAGCCCAACGGTTTTAATCGACCGGCCGGCCGATCGATCCCCTCCCGGCTATACGGATCAGCACGTGCTGGCTGTGGCGTCGTCGTCGCTGCCGCGCGGCGCCATCAACAGCATTTCCCGGGCGTGCCTCAGTGTTGAGTCGGTAATCGTGCGGCCTCCCAGCATACGGGCGATCTCGTCGATGCGTTGGTGTGCCGACAAGCGTTCGACGGCGGTGCACGTGCTGCGGCCGTCGCGCTGCTTGCGCACCTGTAGATGGTTGTGCGCCTGGGCGGCCACCTGCGCCAGGTGGGTGACACACAACACCTGGCGATGAACGCCCAGGCTCTGTAACTGCCGTCCGACGGTTTCCGCGACGGCACCACCCACGCCGCTGTCGACCTCGTCGAAGATCAGTGTCGGGATTTCGGTGTCCTGCGCGGCCACAACCTGAATGGCCAGGCTGATACGCGACAGTTCGCCCCCCGAGGCGACTTTGTTCAGGGGCTGCAGTGGCTGGCCGGGATTGGCGCTGACCAGAAACTCGATGTCGTCTGCGCCGTAGTCGGAGAGGCCCTCCCGGCCGGTGTCGCTGACCTGTATCTGGAAACGGCCGCCCTGCATCCCCAGGGTCGGCATGGCCGCGGTCACCTGCGTGGAGATGCGTTCGGCGGTCCTGCAGCGCTGTTTGTGCAACTGCCTGGCGGTCTTCCGATAAGCCTGCTCCAGTTCGCTTAGCTGCCTTTCCAGCGCTGCGAGTTTCTGGTCGGCCTGCTCCAGGTCGAAGTTGTCCGCCTGCAGGCGCTGGTAGAAAGCAGGCAACTGCTCCGGCGCAATGCGGTGTTTGCGCGCCACACTGTGCAGCGCGTCCAGACGCTGTTCGACCCACTGCAGCCGCTCGGGATTCAGCTCCAGGCGTTCTTCGCAGCGGCGCAGCCGGTCGATGCCTTCAGCGAGCTGGATGAGCGCATTGTTGAACAACTCGCCGGCTTCCCTGAGTGCCGGGTCGAGTTCGGCAGCCGCGGTAAGTTCGTCCACGGCCTTGCCCAGGCGGTCGTGCGCCGAGGTGTCGTCTTCGTACAGCCACTGCAGGTGCGAACGGCAGGTTTCGATCAGCTGTCCCGCATGGGACAGCCGTGTCAGTTCGCTGTGCAGCTGTTCGGTTTCAGCCGCCTGCGGGGCCAGCAGGTCCAGTTCCTCGAGCTGGAAGCGCAGAAACTCCAGACGGGTGTCGCGATCCTCGTCGCCACCGACCAGCCGTCGGATGGCTGTCCGGGTCTCGTTCCAGTTGTGGTGAATGCTTTTCAGCTCGCCCAGCAACTTGTCATGACCACCATGGTTGTCCAGCAGCTGCCGCTGCAGATTGCGGCGCAGGAGAGACTGGTGTTCGTGCTGCCCGTGAATATCCACCAGGTATTCGCCCAGCTCGCGCAGCGACGCGACCGGCACGGGCGCCCCGTTGATGTAGGCGCGCGAACGGCCCTCGCGGCTGATGACCCGGCGCAACTGACAGTCGTCGTCGCGATCCATATCGTGCGCCAGCAGCCAGTCGCGGGCGGCGGGGCAGGTTGACAGGTCGAACGCCGCAGTGATGTCGGCGCGTTCACGGCCATGACGTACGTTGCCGGCGTCGGCACGGTCACCCAGCAGCAGGCCCAGTGCGCCGAGCAGGATGGATTTCCCCGCGCCGGTTTCGCCTGTCAGTGCACTCATGCCGGGACTGAACTCGACGTCCAGCGCATCGATAATGGCAAAGTCGCGGATGTGCAGCGATAATAGCATAGACAAGCGTCACTCTTTCAAGGGCTGCTCGGCCCAGCGCAGTTTCTTGCGCATGATTTCAAAATGGTCGTGCCGGCTGGGATGGATCAATCGCAAGGTCTTCGACTTGCGTCTGATACGGATGATGTCACCGCTGACCAGTGAGAAATTAACCTGGCCGTCGCAGGTGATCTGTGCCTGGTTGCTGTCGCCGCCGTGCAGCAGCACTTCGATGGTCACCCGGTCACTGAGCACGATCGGCCGGTTGCTCAGGGTGTGCGGGCAGACCGGCACCAGCACCAGGGCGGGTAACGCCGGTTCGACAATCGGTCCGCCGCCGGACAGAGCATAGCCGGTTGAGCCGGTGGGTGTGGACACAATCAGGCCGTCGGCGCGCAGCGCGTTGAGGAAGCGACCGTCGATGCGGGTGTCCAATTCGATCATGCGCGCGATGTCCCACTTGTGGATGACCACGTCGTTGAGCGCATCGCTTTCACTGACGCTGCTGCCGTTACGAATAACGCTGGCATGCAGCAGCGTACGCTGCTCTTCTTCGAATTCCCCGCTGAGGATCTCATCCAGGCGTTCACACATCTCAGCGGGCGACACATCGGCGAGGAACCCCAGCCGACCGAAGTTGACGCCCAGCACCGCTACCCCCGGATCGACCACGCTGCGCGCCGCGTTCAACAGCGTACCGTCGCCACCGACGACAATCGCCAGGTTGCAGCGGCTGGCGAGCGACTGGCGGTCCACCACCGTGGCGGGTGGTTGCGGGAAATAGGCCGCTGCACTTTCGTCCAGCAGCACCTGGCAGCCGCGCCGCAGCAGGTCGCCGCAAAGGATCGCCAGGGTCTGCGCGACCGCGGGATCACTGGGCTTGCTGATGAGCCCGATTGTCTGGAATGTTCCGGTCATGAGCGGGCTATGCTATCGGTTCGCGCGCGTGCCGCCAACTGTCTATTTTGGTGGGCGTTTTGGACGGTGCGCCGAATCATTGTTAGCACTCTTCCGTCCAGAGTGCTAAAGTCGATGGTCTACATGCATTCCCAAAATCCGATTGGCCTTGGTTGAACTGACAGAACGTGCCCAGTACCTGCTGAAAGTTCTCACGGAGCGTTATATCCGTGAAGGGCAGCCCGTGGGTTCACGCACCCTGGCGCGTGATGCCGGGTTGAAACTCAGCGCGGCAACCATCCGCAATGTCATTGCCGACCTCGAAGAGCTGGGGCTGGTGCGTTCGCCGCATACCTCGGCCGGGCGTGTCCCCACGGCGCAGGGCTATCGCGTGTTCGTCGATACGTTGCTGTCGGTAAAACCGCTGGAACACTCCCTGGTCGATACCCTGACACAAAACCTCGACGCCGTTGCCGGCGTCGACACCCGCGACCTGGCGAAGAATGCCTCGACCCTGTTATCGGATGTGACGCGGCTGGCGGGCATTGTAACCTTGCCCAGGCGGCAGCACGTCTCGCTGCAACGCGTCGAGTTTCTGCCCCTGTCCGAAAAGAAAGTGCTGGCGGTGCTGGTGATCAGCGACAAAGAAGTCCGCAACAGCATCCTGCACACCGAGCGTAATTACAGTGCAGCGGAATTGCAGCAGTTTTCCAGTTTTCTCAACCGGCAGTTTGCCGGCCAGGAACTGCACGCGGTGCGCGAAAAGTTGCTTGCGGAACTGCGCGAGACGCGCGAATCGCTCGACCGGATGATGGCGACGGCGCTGGATATGGCCGACCAGGTCCTGGGAACGGCCGAGCAGGGCAGCGACTACGTGCTGGCCGGGCAGACCAATCTGATGGACTTTATAGAACTTTGTAATGTCAATACCTTACGGCATTTATTTGAAGCATTTAATGAGAAACGGCAAATCCTTGGTTTGTTGGATCAATGCGTGGAGAACGAGGGTGTGCAGATCTTTATCGGGGAAGAGTCGGGCTACCAGATGCTCGACGAGTGCAGTCTGGTGACAGCGCCTTACTCGGTTGAAGGCCAGGTGGTGGGTGTGCTCGGGGTGATCGGCCCGACGCGCATGGCGTACGAGCGCATCATCCCCATCGTGGACGCGACAGCACGGATTCTCAGTGCGGCCTTGAATGCGCGGGATTAATCCTTATATAGGAGGGTGCCCGGAAGTCGCGAGGCGCTGGAAGGCTGTAGTTTATGCCTTTTCTGAAATCGATAACCGTCGTATAATTCAGATCAGTTAATTAGTGTAATAAATTGTTATATAGAGGTATTTAATGAGCAACGAGGACAAAGTCGTGCCCCGGGAGGCGCTCGACACAGAGGCGGTGGAGCCCGCAGATGCCAACAGCGAGGACGCTGCAAACGCGGTCGAGAAGGACACCGAAGCACGGGACACCGAAGAGCTGCATGCCTTGTTGACCGATGCCCGCTCCAAGGCCGACGAGCATTGGGACCAGTGCGTGCGTCTGCAGGCCGAAATCGAAAACATGCGTAAGCGCCATGAACGCGACCTGGCCAACGCGCACAAGTTCGCCCTGGAAAAGTTTGCCACCGAGCTGCTGCCGGTGAAGGACAGCCTGGAAATGGGGTTGCTGGCGGCTGACGACTCCATCGACGTGGCCAAACTGAAAGAGGGCAGCGAGCTGACCCTGAAAATGCTCAGTAACGCGTTTGACAAATTTAACATACGTGAAATCAATCCATTAAATGAATCATTTAATCCGGAATATCATGAGGCTATGTCCGTGCAGGAGCGCAGTGACGTGGCACCGAACACCGTGGTGACGGTGGTGCAGAACGGTTACCTGCTGAACGACCGGTTGCTTCGCCCGGCCATGGTGATCGTCTCCCGCGGCGCTGCGGCGCAGCAAATCGATGAGCGGGCTTGAAATACTGGCGTGTGGCCCCATCTAGGGGACAACTGAATGTTTTGCGGAATCACTGATCTGGGAGAGTAAGCACAATGGGCAAGATTATCGGAATTGACCTGGGGACTACCAACTCCTGCGTCGCGGTCATGGAAGGCGGCGAGCCGCGCGTGATCGAAAACAGCGAAGGCGACCGCACCACGCCATCCATCGTGGCCTTTGCCAGCGGTGATGAAGTGTTGGTGGGCCAGGCGGCAAAACGCCAGGCCGTTACCAACCCGGCCAATACGCTGCACGCGATAAAGAGGCTCATCGGCCGACGTTTTCAGGACGCCGAAGTGCAGAAAGACATCAGCCTGGTACCGTACAAGATTGTCAAGGCCGACAACGGCGACGCCTGGGTCGAAGCCAATGGCAAGAAAATGGCGCCGCCGGAAGTGTCGGCCCGCGTGCTGCAGAAAATGAAGAAGACCGCGGAAGACTATCTGGGCGAACCGGTCACCGAGGCCGTGATCACCGTGCCGGCGTATTTCAACGACTCCCAGCGTCAGGCCACTAAGGATGCCGGCAAGATAGCCGGTCTGAATGTCAAGCGTATTATTAACGAGCCGACCGCGGCCGCACTGGCCTACGGCATGGACAAGAAGCGCGGCGACGTCAAGATCGCCGTGTACGACCTGGGCGGCGGTACGTTCGACATCTCGATTATCGAGATTGCAGAGGTCGACGGCGAACACCAGTTCGAAGTGTTGTCCACCAACGGTGACACGTTCCTGGGTGGTGAAGACTTTGACAAGCGCCTGATCGATTACCTCGCCGATGGCTTTAAGAAGGACCAGGGTATTGATCTGCGTGGCGATCCCCTGGCAATGCAGCGCCTGAAAGAGGCGGCCGAAAAGGCCAAGATCGAGCTGTCTTCCAGCCAGCAGACCGATGTCAACCTGCCGTACATCACGGCTGATGCCAGTGGTCCCAAGCACCTTAATCTGAAGATCACACGCGCCAAGCTGGAGTCGCTGGTCGAAGACCTGGTGACACGCACCATGGGGCCCTGCAAGATGGCGCTGAAAGATGCCGGCCTGTCGGTTGGGGAAATCAACGACGTGATCCTGGTCGGTGGCCAGACGCGTATGCCCAAGGTGCAGGCCGTGGTGCAGGAATTCTTCGGCCAGGAGCCGCGCAAAGACGTCAACCCGGACGAGGCCGTCGCCATCGGTGCCGCCATTCAGGGCGGTGTGCTGGGCGGTGAGGTCAAGGACGTGCTGCTGCTCGACGTGACGCCGCTGTCGCTGGGTATCGAGACGCTGGGCGGTGTGATGACCAAACTGATCGACAAGAACACCACGATCCCGACCAAGGCGCAGCAGGTGTTCTCGACCGCCGACGACAACCAGGGCGCGGTGACGGTGCACGTACTGCAAGGTGAGCGCGAAGTTGCCAGTGCCAACAAATCGCTGGGCCGTTTCGACCTGACCGATATCCCGCCGGCGCCGCGTGGTGTACCGCAGATCGAGGTGACGTTTGACATCGACGCCAACGGTATCCTCAATGTGTCCGCCAAGGACAAGGGCACCGGCAAGCAGCAGAACATCGTGATCAAGGCGTCCAGCGGCCTCTCGGACGACGAAGTTGAGCGCATGGTGAAGGATGCCGAGGCGCACGCCGACGAAGACCGTAAATACCACGAGCTGGTGGACGCGCGCAACGCCGCCGACAACATGATTCACGCCACCGAGAAGTCGCTCAAGGAACTGGGTGAGGACAAGGTCAGCGCGGATGAAAAGGCCGGCATCGAGGAGGCTGTCGAAGCGCTGAAAGAGGCGATCAAGGGCGACGATAAGGGCGCTATCGAGGCAAAAACGGCGGCGCTGGCCGAAAAGTCCGGCAAATTGGCCGAGAAGCTGTACGCTGACAAGGGCGGTGCCGAGGCCGCTTCGGCAGCAGGGGATGCCGCTGCCGAAAAGGCCGAACGCGGTGCGACGGGCGATGATGTCGTCGATGCCGAATTCGAGGAAGTTAAGGACGACAACAAGTAAGGCGTACCCGTTGTTGTTGGTTGAAGGGTCCGGGGCCGGCGCAGGTTAGCTCCGGATTTTGCCGTTTGACTGCGGAGGGGTCAGACCCCTTTTTCTGGTGGTAGGTGTGCAATTGTCGGTTGAGGTGAAAGAAAAAGGGGTCAGACCCCTTGGCAGCCAGGATCATGTCTAAGCAGGATTACTACGAAGTTCTCGGCGTCTCAAAAAATGCGAGCGATGCCGAAGTGAAAAAGGCGTACCGCCGTGCGGCGCAGAAGTACCATCCGGATCGCAATCCCGGTGATGGCGCAGCCGAGGAACAGTTCAAGGCGGCCAAACGAGCCTACGAGGTGCTCAGCGACGCGCAGAAGCGGGCCGCCTATGACCAGTTCGGCCACGCCGGCGTCGATTCCGGCATGGGCGGTGGACCCGGTGGCGGCTTTGGCGGCGGTGCCAGCTTCAGTGACATTTTCGGTGACGTGTTTGGCGATATTTTCGGCGCCGGCGGGCGCGGCGGCCAGCGCGTCTATCGCGGCGCTGACCTGCGCTACAATCTGGAGCTGTCGCTGGAGGAAGCGGTGCGCGGCACCACGGTAAAAATTCGCGTTCCTGCCTACACGGCCTGCAAGACCTGTGACGGCAGCGGAGCCAGGAAGGGTACCAAGCCGACCACCTGTACCACCTGCGGCGGGCACGGCCAAGTGCGTATGCAACAGGGCTTTTTTTCGGTGCAACAGACCTGTCCGCGATGCAGCGGCACCGGCACCATCATCAGCGATCCCTGCGACGACTGTCACGGCCAGGGCCGTGTCAAGGAACAGAAGACGCTGTCGGTGAAGGTGCCCGCTGGCGTGGACAGTGGCGACCGCATACGCCTTGCCAACGAGGGCGAAGCCGGGGAGAGCGGTGGGCCGCCCGGTGACCTGTACGTGCAGATCCAGGTCAAGGAACACCCCATTTTCAAACGCGATGACGCCAACCTGTATTGCGAAGTGCCGATCAGTTTCGTCACCGCTGCCCTGGGTGGTGAACTGGACGTGCCGACACTCGACGGACGCGTGGTCCTGAAAGTGCCGCCGGAAACCCAGACCGGCAAACTGTTCCGCATGCGCGGCAAGGGCGTAAAACCGGTGCGCGGCGGCGCCATAGGCGACCTGCTGTGCCGGGTGGTCGTGGAGACGCCGGTTAAGTTGAGCAGCGAGCAGAAAGACCTGTTTCGACAACTCGACGACAGCCTGCAAGGCAACGGCAAACACAGCCCGCAACACCATTCCTGGCTGGATGGCGTGAAGAAGTTCTTCACCGAGTAACGTCAGCGGGTCGCGTGCGGAGCAGGGGCTGCGATGCCCGCCGCTTTATGTTCAAATAGCGGCTTCCGACTTGTGTGAGTGACGCCGTTTATGACCCGTATTGCAATCCCCGGAGCGGCCGGCCGCATGGGCCGCACCCTGATAGACGCCTGTCAGCAGGCCGGCGGCCTTGAACTCGGGGTGGCGACCGAGCGTCGCGGTCACGAGTTGCTCGGCCGGGACGCCGGCATCATCGCCGGTGTCGGGCAGCTCGGTGTGGCGATCGGCGACGATCTGGAAGCGGCCGCTGACCGCTTCGACGTCCTGGTCGATTTCACCGTGCCGGTAGCTACGCTGACGCACCTGGAGGTCTGCCGGCGCTACGGCAAGTGCATGGTGATCGGCACCACCGGGTTCTCACCGCAGCAGAAGCACCAGATAGATGACGCCGCCCGCGACATCGGCGTGGTCATGGCGCCGAACATGAGTGTCGGTGTCAACCTCTGTCTCCAGCTGCTCGACATCGCGGCGAGAGCGCTCGGCGACGACGTTGATATTGAGGTGATCGAGGCGCACCACCGCCATAAAGTGGATGCACCCTCGGGTACGGCGCTGCGCATGGGCGAAGTGCTGGCCGCTGCACTGGGGCGCGATCTGCAGCAGTGTGCGGTGTACGGTCGCCAGGGGAGAACCAGTGTCCGCGATCGCAGCACCATCGGCTTCGAAACCATCCGTGCCGGCGACATCGTCGGCGAGCACACGGTCATGTTCGCCGCCGAGGGTGAACGGGTGGAAATCACCCACAGGGCTTCCAGTCGCATGACCTTTGCCAGCGGAGCCATGCGCGCCGCCGGCTGGGTCGTGGCACAGCCGCCCGGGCTGTACGACATGCACGCGGTGCTCGGGTTCTAGGAGGCTGTCCGAGTACTCATTGACAGGCTCCCGGGCCGTTCAGAGAGCGGAATTTTCGCTGTCTGGCGAGGCAGTTACCCGGGTCCGGTGATTGATCCCAAGTTATTAAAACAAGAAGGGTTTTCTGTCAGATCATGTTGGCAGCGCGGCACGCATCGAGTAGAATTTCGATTCGTCCGGCCTTCAGGGCGGGACGCCGTGGGGCGATGTGCCCGCACAGCCTTAAAGACACATGACTCCAGCAGCGGAGGTTTCCTTGAGTATATCGGCCTTACTGGCCCTGGAAGACGGCAGCCTGTTCAGGGGCCGGTCGATCGGTGCAGCTGGCCAAAGCGTTGGCGAGGTGGTGTTCAACACCGCCATGACGGGGTATCAGGAGATCATCACCGATCCCTCTTACGCCCGGCAGATGGTCACCCTGACCTATCCGCATATCGGTAACGTTGGCGTTAACAGCGAAGACGAGGAGTCGCCGCGCATCCAGTGCGCGGGCCTGATCATTCGCGACCTGCCACGGCGAGTGAGCAGTTTCCGCAGCGAACGCAGCCTGGGAGAATACCTCCAATCCCAGGGCGTGGTCGCTATTGCCGAGATCGATACGCGGCGGCTGACGCGCATCCTGCGCGAAAAGGGGGCGCAGAACGGCTGTCTGGTCGCCGGTGAGCAGCTCGATGAAGACGCAGCATTGCAGGCAGCGCGCGAATGGCCGGGTTTGCAAGGCATGGATCTGGCCAAAGAGGTCACTACCGGTGAACAGTACAACTGGCTGCAGGGTAGCTGGTCGCTGGACAGGGGCTTACCCGCGCCCACCGATCCCGCTGCGCTGCCGTATCACATTGTTGCCTACGATTTTGGCGTGAAGCGCAATATTCTGCGTATGCTGGTCGACCGCGGCTGCCGGCTGACCGTAGTGCCGGCGCGAACACCAGCGGCGTATGTGCTGGGGCTCGACCCCGACGGCGTGTTTCTGTCCAATGGACCTGGCGATCCCGAGCCGTGCGATTACGCCATTAGCGCGATTCGCGACATTGTCGCTACCGGTATCCCGGTCTTCGGTATCTGTCTGGGACACCAGCTGCTGGCGCTGGCCAGTGGTGCCCAGACCGTGAAGATGAAATTCGGACACCACGGCGCCAATCACCCTGTCCAGGACCTCGACAGCGGCGCGGTTATGATCACCAGCCAGAACCACGGGTTCGCGGTGGACGAGACAAGCCTGCCGGGAACTTTGCGTGCCACCCACCGTTCGCTGTTCGACGGTTCTTTACAGGGTATACACAGGACCGACAAGCCGGCCTTCAGCTTCCAGGGCCATCCCGAAGCCAGCCCGGGACCGCACGATGTCGCGCCGCTGTTCGACCACTTTATCGAACTGATGGATGCATCCCTGAGCCAGCGACGACGATCCGTGAACTGATGGAAGTTTGTGTTAACCACGTAGGCGCAGGGAGGCGCACAGAGGTATTATTGATTCAACCACTAACTCTGTTTTCGTCCAAGGCAGTGCCAGGCGGTGTGCACGACTGGCTGGCATTGAAAGGTATTCCTGCGCGCCTTCGTGCGCCTCTGTGGTTAACGAAAAGACTCTACTGATGCCGAAAAGAAAGGACATTAACAGCATTCTGATCATCGGCGCCGGGCCGATTGTCATCGGCCAGGCGTGTGAGTTCGACTATTCAGGTGCGCAGGCCTGCAAGGCGCTGAAGGAGGAGGGTTTCCGCGTGGTCCTGGTGAACTCCAATCCGGCCACCATCATGACCGACCCGGACAGCGCCGATGCGACCTACATCGAGCCGATCAGGTGGCAGACGGTCGCGCGGATTATCGAGAAGGAGCGGCCGAATGCCTTACTGCCCACCATGGGTGGACAGACGGCGCTGAACTGTGCGCTGGACCTGGCGCGTGAAGGCGTGCTGGAGAAGTTCGGCGTGGAAATGATCGGCGCCACCCGCGAGGCCATCGACAAGGCCGAGGATCGCGACCAGTTCCGCGAGGCCATGCTCAGGATCGGTCTGGCGATGCCGCGCGCCGCGGTGGCGCACAGCATGGAGGAAGCCCTGCAGGTGCAGGCGCAGGTCGGTTATCCGACCGTGATTCGCCCCTCGTTTACCATGGGCGGCAGTGGTGGCGGTATCGCCTACAACAAGGATGAGTTTGTCGAGATCTGCGAACGTGGTCTGGAGCTGTCCCCGACCTGCGAGCTGTTGATCGAGGAATCCATACTCGGCTGGAAAGAGTATGAAATGGAAGTGGTGCGTGACCACAAGGACAACTGCATCATCATCTGCTCCATCGAGAACTTAGACCCCATGGGTATACATACCGGCGATTCCATCACCGTGGCACCGGCGCAGACGCTGACCGACAAGGAATACCAGATCATGCGTAATGCCTCGCTGGCGGTGTTGCGTGAGATCGGCGTCGATACCGGCGGTTCGAACGTGCAGTTCGCCATCAATCCCGACGATGGCCGCATGATCATTATCGAAATGAACCCGCGCGTGTCGCGTTCTTCGGCGCTGGCGTCCAAGGCAACCGGTTTCCCGATCGCCAAGGTCGCGGCCAAGCTGGCGGTCGGTTACACGCTGGACGAGTTGCAGAACGAAATCACCGGTGGCGCGACACCGGCGTCGTTCGAACCGAGTATTGACTACGTCGTCACCAAGGTGCCGCGGTTCACCTTTGAAAAATTTCCCCAGGCGGAGAATCGCCTGACCACGCAGATGAAGTCAGTGGGCGAAGTAATGGCCATCGGTCGCACGCTGCAGGAGTCGTTGCACAAGGCGCTGCGCGGTCTGGAAACCGGCATCGACGGTCTTGATGAGTTTGTGGACCTGCAGGAAGAGGGTGCGGAGGAGCGCATTCGGCGCGAACTGCGCCAGCCGGGTGCCGACCGGATACTTTACCTGGGTGACGCTTTCCGCACCGGTCTGAAGATCGAGGAAGTTCATGAGCTGACGCATATCGACCCCTGGTTCCTGGAGCAGATCGCCGAGCTGATCGAGATCGAGAACGAGGTGCGCAAACAGGGTGCTGATGGTCTCGACCGCGAGCGGATGCGCACGTTGAAACGCAAGGGTTTCTCCGACCGTCGCCTCGCCAGGCTGCTGAGTATCGATGAAGGCGCGTTTCGCCGACTGCGACATGGATTCGATGTGCGGCCGGTATACAAGCGCGTCGACACCTGTGCGGCCGAGTTCGCCACCGGCACGGCGTACCTCTATTCCACTTACGAGGAAGAGTGTGAAGCCGAACCCAGCAGCCGCGAAAAAATCATGGTGCTCGGCGGCGGACCCAACCGTATCGGTCAGGGTATCGAATTCGACTACTGCTGTGTGCACGCCGCGCTGGCGCTGCGCGAAGACGGCTACGAAACCATCATGCTCAACTGTAATCCGG
Organism: uncultured Gammaproteobacteria bacterium; assembly: GCA_963814945.1. Taxonomy (GTDB): domain Bacteria; phylum Pseudomonadota; class Gammaproteobacteria; order DSM-19610; family DSM-19610; genus Thiogranum. Next base: position 45,708 of record CAWFEQ010000008.1, on the reverse strand, counting down.
AAACCGTCTCCACCGACTACGACACGTCCGACCGTCTGTACTTCGAGCCCTTGACGCTCGAAGACGTTCTCGAAGTGATCGCCAGGGAAAAGCCTAAGGGCGTTATTGTGCAGTACGGCGGTCAAACGCCGCTGAAACTGGCGCGGGCGCTGGAAGAAGCCGGCGCGCCGATTATCGGCACCTCGCCGGATTCGATCGATCTTGCCGAGGATCGCGAGCGCTTCCAGCAGATGATTCACCAGCTGGACCTGCTGCAGCCGGCGAACCGCACCGCCCGCAGCGTGGACGCAGCGGTCGCGCTGGCCACGGACATCGGTTACCCGCTGGTGGTGCGGCCTTCGTATGTGTTGGGTGGACGGGCCATGGAAATCGTCTACAATGAAGCCGATCTGCGCAGCTACATGAAGCAGGCCGTGAGTGTCTCCAACGCGTCACCGGTACTGCTTGACCGGTTTCTCAACGATGCTATCGAAGTCGACGTTGACGCCGTGTGCGACGGCGAGGACGTGCTGATTGGGGGCATCATGCAGCATATCGAGCAGGCGGGCGTGCACTCTGGAGATTCCGCCTGTTCGCTGCCGGCTTACAGCCTCAGCAAGGAGGCCCAGCAGCGGCTGCGCGAGCAGATGCGGGCCATGGCGCGGGCGCTGAACGTCGTCGGCCTGATGAATGCCCAGTTCGCCATAAAGGACGAGGATATCTTTGTGCTTGAGGTGAACCCGCGCGCTTCGCGCACCGTGCCCTTTGTCTCCAAGGCCACCGGGCTGCCGCTGGCGAAGATTGCCGCGCGCTGCATGGCAGGGAGGTCGCTCAAGTCACAGGGTATGACCGAAGAGCGCCTGCCGCCGTACTACTCGGTGAAGGAAGCCGTATTCCCGTTTGTGAAGTTCCCCGGCGTCGACCCCCTGCTGGGTCCGGAAATGAAATCCACCGGCGAAGTGATGGGCGTTGGGCGCAGTTTCGGCGAAGCCTTTGCCAAGGCGCAGCTGGGCGCGGGAGAAGACCTGCCGCGTACGGGCCGGGTGTTTATCAGCGTGCGTAACGCCGACAAGGACGATGCTGTGCAGCTGGCCTCCGAACTGTCACGACTGGGGTTCACCGTCGTGGCGACCCGCGGCACTGCGGCGGCGATCAGTGCTGCGGGAATTGCCTGCGAGTTCGTCAACAAAGTACTCGAAGGTCGCCCCCATATTGTCGATATGATCAAGAACGAGCAGATCGATCTCATCATCAATACAACCGAAGGCAAACAGGCGATTGCCGATTCCTACACCATTCGCGGCGCGGCTTTGCAGCATAAGGTACCCTACAGCACGACCATTGCGCACGCCTACGCAACCAGCCTGGCGCTCACCTGTATCGACTCGCCGAGCGTCGCGCGCTTGCAGGACTTACATCAGGAGCAGGTGGCATGAGAAAGGTTCCATTGACCAAGCGTGGCGCGGAGAAACTGCGCGCCGAACTGCAGCAGCTCAAGGCCGTGGAGCGGCCGCGCATTATCCAGGCCATTGCCGAGGCACGCGCGCACGGCGACCTCAAGGAAAATGCCGAGTATCACGCCGCGCGCGAACAACAGAGCTTCGTCGAAGGCCGTATCACGGAAATCGAGGGCAAGCTGTCGCATGCCAATATCATTGACGTCAGCACGCTGAACGCGCGTGGAAAAGTCGTTTTCGGCGCCACTGTGGACCTGTCGGATGAGGATTCCGGAGAAGAAGTCACCTACCAGATCGTCGGCGAGGATGAGGCCGATATCAGGCAGGGGATGATATCGGTCAGCTCACCGATCGCGCGTGCCCTGATCGGCAAAGAGGAAGGCGACATCGCCACCGTGTTGGCTCCCGGCGGTGAACGCAATCTCGAAATCGTTGAAGTGCGCTACGAATAGCGCGGCGGCTGTCAGGCCGGAGACGCGTGTCTAACGCCCGTCTCCTCGCCGGGGAACGCATTCTCCTGACCCTGTGGGTGGGTGGCCTGTGGGCGGTCGGTTACATGGTCGCACCGGCGCTGTTTGCCACGCTCGATGATCGGGCGCTGGCCGGGTCGCTCGCGGGGGTGATGTTCGCCATCATGGCCTATGTCGGTCTGCTGTGCGGTGGCCTGTTGCTGCTGTTCAACCAGCTGCGCAACAGCCGGCGGCGGTTCAACTGGCGGGCGCTGGTCCTGGTGGCGATGCTGGTGCTGACCGCGGTGGGACAGTTCTACCTAGCCCCGCTGATCGCCGACTTGCGCGCCCAGGGGCTGGCGGACTCGGTGCAGTTCGGGCGCCTGCACGGCGTGGCGGCGGCGGGCTACCTGTTGACCAGCCTGCTGGGCCTGGCGCTGGTCATCGCCGGCGCCGAATCAGACTGATCCGGCGAACAGATAAACGATGCCGCCGGCAAACAGGGCGGGCGGCAATACGAGGCTGCGCGGCAGGCGTTCCAGGCACCGGAGAACCATCATGCCGAAATAGATGCACATCATATACACGGGCACGACGCGGAACGATGTCAGGTGAAAGACGTCGCCCGGCAGGTAATAGGCGTAGTAGTTGTTCATCAGTAGCAGAAACACCGAATTTCCGCTCACCTCGCAGATAAGCGGCGCCTCCAGGGAGATGATAAACGACTTGGCGCAGTTGCTGTTCCAGCGCTGGGTCAGCTTCCGGTCCAGCGACTGCCGGGTGAAATACAGGTGCACACCGTAGGCGGTCCAGACAATGACCGCCAGGGCCGACACGTTGGCATCGTACAGCGGATAGGCACGGTACTCCCAGAGTTTATTGCCGACCCACATGGCGTACAGCGGGTTGATGACGGACTCGGCAATAACGGCGAGCAGCAGGACGGAGGAGGCCGTCAGCGTCAGTCGGTAGCCGTCAATGACCAGCTTCCCATCCAGAATCCGCCGATTGACCGCGAACGATGTGAGTATCAGCAGCGCGGCGAATACAATTCCGGCAACGACTTCCATGGCGGCTCTTGCTCGCGGGTGACCTTGTATAGCTTACAGCGTTTTGTTGTGCGGCCAGCCCTGCCCTGGCTGAACCGCACGCTGTTGGTTGCGATCGAGCTTCGTTTGCACACGCCGATGTGCTAGAGTCAGGCGCCGTGTCCCAGCCGCTATCCAGTATCGATTTCACGCTCTATCGGGCAGCAAGGTCTGCCTGCGCCTGGACTTAGCGCGGATTTGTCGCGCGGCTGAACATGTCGATCTCTCTCCCCTTAAGTGCGATGCTGATGCTCCCGTTGCTGTCGGGCGCAGCGGCCCTGGTCGGCGACCGCTGGCCCGCACTGGCGCGTCTGCTGGTGTTTCCGCTGCTGGGCTTGGGGGGCCTGGCGGCGGTCGGGGTGGGTGGCTATGTTCTGCTGCAGGGCGTGAGCGAGACACTGGTTTATCCGCTGGGTCTTCCCTGGCTGCCCTGGCACCTGCGGCTTGACCCTCTGGCCGGTTTCTTCCTGGCCCTGATCGGCTTTGTGGTGACCGCCGTGAGCCTGTTCGGGCCCGGCTATGTGCGGGAGTTCGAACACGGCCGGCAGTCTCTGGCGGTGCTGGGATTCTTCACCGGGCTGTTTATTTGCGGGATGCTGACGGTGGTGGTGGCCGCCGACGCATTCTCCTTTATGGTCGCCTGGGAGCTGATGTCGCTGTCGAGCTATTTCCTGGTGGTCTCTCAGCACCGTAACCCGGCAAACCGGCGCGCCGGCTTCCTATACCTGCTCATGGCCGAAGTGGGGGCGCTGGCAATTCTGCTCAGTTTCGGCGTGCTGGCCGGCTTTGGTGACGGGTTCTCCTTTGCAGCGATGCGCGACGCCCCCTTGTCACCGACCTGGGCGTCGATTGCCTTCGCTCTGGGTGTCTTCGGCTTCGGCATGAAGGCCGGCCTGGTGCCGCTGCATGTGTGGTTGCCGGAAGCGCACCCCGTGGCGCCTTCGCATATCTCGGCCCTGATGTCGGGCGTCATGCTCAAGGTCGCCGTCTACGGCTTCATCCGTCTGAGTTTTGACCTGATCGGCAACGTGCACTGGGCATGGGGTGTGGCGCTACTGATCATTGCCTGTATCACTGCTCTGTTCGGTGTGCTGTATGCCCTGATGCAGCACGATTTGAAACGCCTGCTGGCGTATCACTCAGTAGAGAATATCGGCATCATCTTTATTGGTCTGGGGTTGTCGATGATCTTCTATGGCGCCGGCTACCCCTTGCTGGGTACGCTGGGGCTCGTGGCAGCGCTCTACCACACGCTGAATCACGCCCTGTTCAAGAGCCTGCTGTTCCTCGGTGCCGGGGTGGTGCTGCAGCGCAGCCATGAACGCGACCTCAATCGGATGGGCGGTCTGCTGATGCGCATGCCGTGGACCGGCCTGTTTTTCCTGGTCGGCTGCATAAGTATCTCGGCACTGCCGCCGTTTAACGGGTTCGTTTCCGAGTGGCTGACCTTCCAGACCGCGCTCCAGGTCCCCGAGCTGGAAAGCGGCGTACTGCGTGCCATCATCCCCATTGCGGCAGCGACACTGGCACTGACCGGCGCGCTGGCGGCGGCCTGTTTCGTCAAGGTGTACGGTATCGCTTTCCTGGGACAGGCGCGTACCCGGCGGGTACGGCGCAGCAGTGAAGCCAGCCGTGGCATGGTCCTGGCGCAGGCGTTGCTGGCGGTGTTGTGCCTGCTGTTTGGTGTTTTTCCAACCGGCGTGGTCGGTGTCATGAACGCTATCACCGAATCGCTGACCGGCCAGATGCTCAGTACCGCCACCGCGAACGGCTGGCTGTGGTTGACACCGGTGTCGCCGGATACCGCCTCTTACAGCGCGCCGCTGGTGTTTGTCGCCATGCTGCTGGCACTGCTCGCCTGGGCGGTCGTGTTCTATATTCTGCGGCCCGCCGGCCGCGTGCAGACCGAGCGCGGCGACGCCTGGGACTGCGGCTTCGGTTCGCTGACTGCGCGCATGCAGTACACTGCCACGGCATTCACCATGCCGATCCGGCGTGTCTTCGCGCCGGTGTGGCGCATTTACGAGGAGCAGGAACGGGAGTCACCCCCGGGGCTGCCGCTCGAGCCGGCCCCGATCCGCTACCAGGTGCACGTCGAGGACATAACCTGGAACTGGTTTTACACGCCCATCGTGCGGTTACTGCACGCTACCACCCGCCGGGTGAGTCGCGTCCAGACCGGCAACCTGCGGCACTACCTGGCGTACACTTTCGTCACGCTGTTGCTGCTGTTATGGCTGATTACATGAACGACTGGGTACTGGCATTTCTGGGTACCCTGTTGTTCGTGGCGCTGGCACCGCTGTTTGCCGCCTGGGTCAAGCGTGTCAAATGCTGGTTGCAAAACCGCCGCGCGCCGTCGCTGCTGCAACCCTACCGTGAGCTGCGGCGCCTGTTTGGCAAGCAGGTCGTGATGGCCGAGACAGCATCACCGCTGTTTGTCATTACCCCCTATGTCATCGCTGGCGCGACCCTGCTGGCTGCCACGGTCGTGCCGTTTATCGCCGTCAACCTGCCGACGGCGGCGATTGCCGACGTCATCGTGCTGGCCGGTTTTTTTGCACTCGCCCGGTTTTTTCTCGCGCTGGCCGGCATGGACGTGGGCACAGCGTTTGGCGGCATGGGGTCGTCGCGCGAAATGACCATTGCGGCACTGGCGGAGCCGGCGATGTTGATGGCGGTGTTTACCCTGGCCATGGTGGCATCCAGTACCAACCTGTCCACGGTTATCGACCATATCCTGAGCCAGGGACTGGTGCTGCGCCCGTCGCTGTTGTTCGCGCTGCTCGCGCTGGTGCTGGTGGGTATCGCCGAAACCGGACGCATCCCGGTCGACAACCCCGCGACCCACCTGGAACTGACCATGGTGCACGAGGCCATGATCCTCGAATACAGCGGCCGCCACCTGGCACTCATCGAGTGGGCGGCACAACTGAAACTGCTGATCTATGCGGTGTTGATCGCCAACATCTTCTTCCCCTGGGGTATCGCCACCCACATCAGTGCGGCGGCGCTGGCGGTCGGTGTCGCCGCGGTGCTGATTAAGCTGCTGGTCCTGGGGGCCCTGCTCGCAGTCGGTGAGACCGTGCTGGCGAAGATGCGTCTGTTCCGCGTTCCGGCATTCCTGGTGCTGGCTCTGACGCTGGCCCTGATCGGCCTGTTGAGTCACATCATCCTGGAGGTGGGCTGACGGTGCTTGAACAGTTGCCGCTCTATCAGCAGGCCATCCTCACGCTGGCCGCGCTGGTAATGTTCACCTCGTTCGCGCTGCTGGCGCAGAGCCGCGTCGTGCCCATGATCCATGTCTTCGCCTGGCAAGGGTTGCTGATGGCGATTACCACCGGCCTGGTGGCGTTCGACAGCGGCAAGCATGACCTGTATATCTCCGCGCTGCTGGCGGTGCTGTTGAAAGCGCTGTTTATCCCCTGGCTGCTGCACCGGCTGGTCACCCGGCTCGGTATCGATCGCGACGAGCACGGTGCGGAACATCCCGCGACGGTCCTGATGATCGGCGCGCTGCTGGTGATCTTCTGCTATTACGTCGCCGAACCGATCCGGGAACTGGCGGCTTCGGTGACCCGCAACACCATCGCCATCAGTATGGCGGTGGTGTTGCTGGGCATGCTGATGCTGGTCAGCCGCGGCAAGGCAGTCGCCCAGGTCGTGGGTTTCATGTCGCTGGAAAACGGCCTGTTCTTTGCCGCTGTGGCCGCCACCCACGGCATGCCGATGGTGGTCGAGCTGGGCATAGCCTTCGACGTGCTGGTTGCCGCGGTACTCTTCGGTGTGTTCTTTTTCCATATCCGGGAAAGTATCGAGTCGCTCGACGTTGACCAGCTCAACAGGCTGACGGAAAAGGACGAATGAACGCCCTGTACCTCACGCTGTTGCTGCCGCTGGGCGCCAGTATCCTGCTGGCGCTGTTGGGTAACCGGCGCGGTGCGGCCGGATTCAATGTACTGGCGAGCCTCGCGGGCTTTGCTGCCAGCGTCTGGCTGGCCTGGACAGTCCTGCGACGGGGTGTGCTGGGCGGCGTGGCCGGGCAGTTCCATATCGACTCGTTCAATGTCTACCTGATTGCCCTGACAGCGCTGGTGGGTGCGACGACGTCGCTGTTCTCACTGGCCTATATGGCCCAGGAGCAGACCAGCGGACGCGTCGGGCCCGGGCGGCTGCGGCTGTATCACGCCAGCTACCAGGGCTTTATGTTCACCATGCTACTGGCGCTGACGACCAACAACCTCGGCGTCCTGTGGGTGGCGCTCGAAGGCGCGACGTTGGCCACCGTGCTGCTGGTCAGTCTGTACCGGACGCCGGAATCGGTGGAAGCGGCGTGGAAATATTTCATTGTCTGCGGCGTCGGTATCGCGCTGGCACTGTTCGGTACGGTGTTGCTGTACTTTGCCGCCGCGCAAGTCATTCCGCAGGCGGAAGACGCCCTGTTATGGAGTGTCCTGGCCGAACACGCCACGAGCTTACGGCCGGTGGTGATGGCCATCGCCTTTGTGTTCCTGCTGGTGGGTTACGGCACCAAGGTCGGCCTGGTGCCCATGCACACCTGGTTGCCCGATGCGCATTCCGAGGGCCCGACGCCGATGTCAGCTGTGCTTTCCGGGTTGTTGCTTAACGTCGCGCTGTACGCGCTGGTCCGAGTGAAGATACTGATCGACGGTGCGCTGGCCGGCGGCAGCGCGCATGATCCACACCTCGCCGGTTACCTGATGATGGGCTTTGGGCTCGTTTCGTTCAGCGTTGCCGGCCTGTTCCTGCACCGGCAGCGCGACATCAAACGCCTGTTCAGCTACTCGTCTATTGAACACATGGGCTTGATGACCTTTGCCTTCGGCCTTGGCGGCCCGCTTGCCACCTTCGGCGGCCTGTTGCACATGACGGTGCACTCGTTGACCAAATCGGCGATTTTCGTTGCGGTCGGCCACGCGAGCCACATCGCCCGTACCCAGGCCATCGACGGTATCCGCGGCCTGATCCAGACACAGCCGGCGGTCGGCTGGGGCCTGTTGATCGGTACCGTTGCGATCGCCGGTTTCCCGCCCTTCGGGGTGTTTACCAGCGAGTTCCTCTTGCTGTCGGCGACCATGCAAAGCCATCCGTGGCTGACCCTGCCGCTGCTGGCCGGTCTGGGCATCGCCTTTGCCGGACTGTTCCGGCACCTGCAGCCGATGGTCTATGGCGATCGACCTGATGGTCAGCGGGCCGTGCACGCCAACATGTGGCCAGTGGCGCTGCACCTGGTGCTGGTGTTGTGGCTCGGCTTGTCGATCCCCGCGTTTCTCGCCGACTGGTTCGACCAGGCTGCGGTGCTGATCAGCGGGAGTGGTCTGTTGTGAGCCGGTTTGACTGGCTCTCGGAATTGCTGGCCCGCTGCGAAGACGAACACGTGCTGGTGCGGCGCGGCTCGGCCAGGCACCTGGCACCGGCGCACCTGCTGGATATCGATCACGAGGACTGGGGTCGCTTCGCTGCCGTGGCACACAGCCAGGGTTGCCGCTGGTCGGCGGTGTGGGCGCAACAGGTTGACGACACGCTTTATTACCTCGACGCCTGTTTCGAATACCACGGCGACTATCTGGTGGTGCGTGCGCCGCTCACAATCGGTCAGCCGGTGCTGCCGTCACAGACGCCCTGGTTCCCGGCGGCCAGCCGGCCGGAGCGCCACCTGCAGGACATGTTCGGTATTGTCTTCAGCGATCATCCGGACACCCGCCGCTGGACGCGCCACAAAGGCTGGCCCGAAGGCCACTATCCCTTACGCAAGGACTTCCCGGCCGGGGGCACCGCCCCGAACGACGACGTACAGCCCGATGCTGACTATCCATTCTCCACGGTAGCGGGCGCGGGCGTAAATGAAATCCCGGTGGGACCCGTGCACGCGGGGATTATCGAACCGGGGCATTTCCGTTTCCAGGCCGATGGCGAAAAAGTCTTAAAGCTGGAAGAACGCCTCGGTTACACGCACAAGGGTATCGAGAAGCTTGCCGAGAACCGGGACGCTGCCGGTGTGGCGCGGCTGGCGGGTCGCGTATCCGGGGATACGACAGTCGGTCACACCTGGGCGGCCTGCATGGCCATGGAACGTGCCGCAGAGACCATTGTACCCGCACGCGCGCTGTGGTTGCGTGCGCTCCTGGCGGAGCGCGAGCGTATTGCCAATCACCTCGGTGACATTGGCGCGGTCTGCAACGACGTGGGCTTTGCCTTTGCGCAGTACCAGTTCAGCCGGCTGCGCGAAACCTGGCAGCGCATGAACCACGAGATCTTCGGTCACCGCCTGCTGATGGATTGTGTCATTCCGGGTGGCGTGGCGAGAGACCTGGACGCCGCACAAGTGGTCGCATTGAAGACTGCGCAGGGTGCGCTGCGCAAGGAACTCGACGCTTTGTTACCCATCATTGATGACCATCCTTCCCTGGAGGACCGGTTGCTCGGAACGGGGGTGTTGCCGCCGGCGACCGCGCGGCGCCTGGGCGCGGTCGGCTATGTGGGCAAGGCCAGCGGCGTCGACTACGACCTGCGCCGCGACCATGCCTACGCGCCGTACCATCGTCTGAAGGTACAGTCGCCGCTGTATACGACCGGCGACGTCGCCAGCCGTGTCCAGGTGCGGGCCGACGAAATCGGTCACTCGCTGGCACTGCTCGGGCGACTGCTGGACGGACTGCCGGACGGCGCCACGGCGGTGCCCTGGACGCCGCCCGCGGCGGGTGCGCAGGGGCTGGGGCTGCTGGAAGGCTGGCGCGGCGAAATCCTCTGCTACGTGCGCTTCGCCGCAGATGGTCGCGTGGCGCGCTTCTTCCCGCGCGATCCCAGCTGGCTCACCTGGCCGGCGCTTGAACACCTGATACAGGGCAATATTGTGCCCGATTTCCCGGTGTGCAATAAGTCCGTCAACGCTTCCTATTCCGGCCACGACCTGTAGACCACGGGGATGCTGCGAATTCTGAACAAGATCCGCAAGACCGGCATCGTTACCGAACCGGTGGCCAGGGACCGGCCGCTGGACCAGCTGGGGTTCAAACTCAAGCGGCTGGTCGATCGGCGCATGCGCGGCAGTTTTGCCATCCGCGAAGTCGACGCCGGTTCCTGTAACGGCTGTGAGCTGGAAGTGCACGCACTGAACAATCCCTTCTATGATGTTGAGCGTTTCGGTGTGCACTTCGTTGCGTCGCCACGCCACGCCGATGCACTGCTGGTGACAGGGCCGGTCTCGCGGCACATGGCCGCTGCGCTGAAACGCACCTACGCCGCTACGCCGGCGCCGAAATGGGTCATCGCCATGGGCGATTGTGCGGTCGACGGCGGTGAGTTCGGTCATTGCTACGCCACATTGGGTGGCGTTGAGCAGATCCTGCCAGTGGACCTGGTGATTCCCGGCTGTCCACCGACGCCGACGGCGTTGCTGCAAGGTCTGCTGGCTCTGTTACAGACGCAGGATGGCTCCTAGGAGGCTGTCCGAGCCATCATTCTGCTGTAAGGGTTGCGGGCTGTGCGCCCGTTGAGTCCCGACCGGCGGTATCGTCATGCAGGGCGATACCCGATGCGCGCCGATACAGAACACGGGCACCGGCGCACGCCCCCGTGTATAATACCACCTTCGCTGGCTTGATGAGGCCCGGGCCGGTGGCTGGTATGGGAGCGCCGCTGGTTGCGGTTTCCTCACGGGCCTGGCATTAGGATCAACGCTTGAAATTGCCATTTCCCTGGATCGCCCTGGGCGTGGGTTTGCAGCTTTGGCCGGCGGGCGGCGGTTAAGCTGACACTATGGCCGATGTGAGCGGTGTTGTCCGGCACTGTGCCGGAGGAGGAAAGACGGTGATAAGGAGTCTGCTATGACGCGGCCAGCACGGGTGCTGGTGTGGATGCTTCCTTTTCTGGCGTTGGTCGGTCTTGCCGTGGTTGTGCTGTTCGACCCGCTGAGCGAGGCGTTTTTTTCCAACCCGGTATTTAACGCCATAATCGTCGCCGTCTTCCTGGTCGGCGTCATTGTCAATTTCCAGCAGGTTTCCAGCCTGTCGTTCGAAGCCGGGTGGGTTAACCGGCATCGGGGCAGGCGGCGTGGTCGCGGCCCGGCCAAGCGCACCCGCATGCTGCTGGCGCTGGAAAAGCTGGTGGAGCAGCACGGCGAGGGGCCCATGCGGCTGTCGCCCCTGTCGCTGCGCGCGGTGCTCGACAGTGTACGCCTGCGTCTTGACGAGGCCCGCGATGTTTCCCGCTACACTATCGGCCTGCTGATTTTTCTGGGTCTCCTGGGAACGTTCTGGGGCCTGCTGCAGACTGTCAGCGCCGTCGGTCATATGATCGCTGGACTGAATACCGGCGGTGAAAACGGCGTCATGTTCGGCAGCCTGCTGGCGGGCCTGAAGCAACCGCTGGGCGGTATGGGCACTGCGTTCAGTTCGTCCTTATTCGGTCTCGCCGGCTCGCTGATCCTGGGGTTTTTGGATCTGCAGGTCGGTCACGCGCAGAACCGCTTTTTCAACCAGCTGGAAGATTGGCTGACCAGCCTGACCCACATGGCCGGCCTGCAGCACTACGCAGAAGGCGGACTGAGTGAACCGACCTACATTCACGCCCTGCTGGAGAAGACCGCGGACACACTGGATAAACTTCAGCGCGGCATGATGCGCGACGAGGCCCAGCGCCGCGACCTCGATGCCAGCATTCTGCGCCTGGCAGAAGAGCTGTCCTCCGGACGTGATCAGTTGTCGGAGGATATCCGCGATGAATTACGGCTCATCGGTCGCGCCTTGTCGGCCGAAGCGCATGCCCGCAATAACCCGCGCGACCGCGTGCGTGCCAGCTAACACACCATGTTGATCGCGAGTCGCCGTCGCCCGGCGCTGGACATCTGGCCAGGATTCGTCGACGCCCTGGCAGCGCTGCTGATGGTGGTGATTTTTGTCCTGTTGCTGTTTTCTGTGGGGCAGTTCCTGCTCAATGATGCCCTGATCGGGCGCGATGAGGCGCTGAGCCGTCTACGCGGCCAGATGAACAACCTGTCCGGTCTGCTGGCGCAGACGCGCGACGACAAGCGACAGCTGGAACAGCGTCTGGAGGGCGTGGCGAGCGAGCTGCGAAGCACCCAGGCGACCCGCGATGATCTGCAGGCGCAGCTGGCGGCGCTCACCGTCAAGGCCCATGACGCCGAACTGGCGCTCGCGGCACTTCAGCTGGAACTGAATACCAGCCGCTCGCAACTCGCCGAACAGGAGCAACGAGGCCAGCAGCAGGCGGCGGAAATCAAGACGCTGGGGTCGGCACGCGACCAGTTACAGGCGGAACTGGAAACCAGCCGCTCGCGACTTGCCGAACAGGAGCAGCGGGGCGAGCAGCTGGCGGGGGAAGTCCAGACACTGGGGTCGGCACGCGATCAATTGCAGGCGGAACTGAAGACCAGCCGCGAGGAGACCAGCCGCGCCAGGGACGATGCTTATGACCTCAACCGGCAACTGGTAGCCTTGAACGCACAGATCGCGCGCCTCAACGAGGCGCTGGAGGTTTCTGAATCCAGCCTGAAAGACAAGACGCTGGAAGTGGCCAACCTGGGTGCGCGCCTGAATGATGCCCTGGTCAACAAAGTTGAGGAACTCGCGGCCTATCGTTCCGAATTCTTTGGCAAGTTGCACGAAGCGTTGAAGGATAATCCCGATGTGCGCATCGAGGGTGACCGGTTCCTGTTGCCGTCCGAGGTACTGTTTCCGTCGGCCTCGGCCGATCTGGACAAGCGGGGCCGGGGCGAAATCGCCAAGGTGGCCCAAACCCTCAAGGAGATCATGGACAAGATACCGCCCGGCATGGACTGGGTGCTGCGTGTCGATGGTCATACTGACCGCCGTCCGATACACAGGGTTTTTCACTCCAACTGGGAACTGTCTTCGGCGCGCGCTACCAGTATCGTCAAGGACCTGATCGCAGAGGGTATACCACCCGAGCACCTGGTCGCCGCGGGTTTTGCCCAGTATCACCCTGTCGACACCGGCGATACGCCGGAAGCCTACCGGCGTAACCGACGTATCGAACTGAAGCTCACCAGCCGCTAGGAGGCTGTCCGAGTAATCATTCTGCCACCGCGAAAGCGGGAGGGTCCATTCTTCCGAAGCTTTTCGTCGCGCAGTCACGGCTATGCTCCTCAAACCTTCGAAAAACTGTCCTCGCTCTCCCACTTTCTCGCTACGATCGCCCAAGTCCGACAGCCTAGACACCTTGCCGAAACAGCGTGTCGAACGTAGGCTGAGCCCGCGAAGCCCAACACAGCGGCGCGAATCGGGGTTGGACATTGTTGGGCTTCGCGGGCTCAGCCCAACCTACAGGTAGCCCAACATCACGGCGCGCACTTGGGGTCTTGACATCGTTCGGTTGGCCCACCTTTGCAGCGCGTATTGGCGTGGGCGATCATCTCGTTGGGCTTCGCAGGTTCAGCCCGACCTGCGCTCGCTACTTGCCGGTGGCGGTACGCCACTGCTGGAAGGTGGGGTAGTCGCGGTAGGCGCCGCTCAGGACGTAATCCAGCACGTTGCGCAGGCGGTAGAACTGTACCACCGAGTCGACGCGCAGGATCTCTTTGCCGTGTGCGTCGAAAAACAGCAGCGTGGGGGTATAGAACAGACCCAGCTGATCGGCCCATTCCTTTGCCGTGGTGTGCTGCCCGTCCGGTGTGATCACCGGCGTGTCGCTCCACATATTCAGCTGTGTGGCGTCAAATTTAGCTATGCGCTCGCTGATAGCCGTTTCGCGCAGCGGCCCGGTGTGCAGGATGTCGCAGGCGTGGCAGTCGCTCTGTTCGAAAAACACCACCAGCGGCCGCTGGGCGGCGATACGGCTGCGGTCCAGGGCGTGCGGGGGCGGTGAGAAGAAATCCTGGTAGTTCATTTCGCCCGCACCGAACACCACCGGCACATCGGCACGCGCCAGGTAGGTGCGAAAGCTTTCCTTCAGGTAGAAGGCGTCGGCGACATATTCCAGCGCCGCCTGGAACTGGTACGGCGGGTAGTAACCGGACAGGCGCAGCGCCTCGCGCTGCTGCTTGTCGTAGAAGATCAGCGTCGGCGTGAAATTGATGTGTTTTTCCACGGCAAAACTCTGTTCGTCCCACTCCTTGCCGTCGAAGCCGGTGACCGCGCGTTGTCCATGGATGTCCATGCCGATGACATCGAAGTGTTTACGCGTATAGTCGACGATGTCAGTCTTGCCGAAGTTCACTTCCAGCAGTTTCTTGCAGTAGGCGCAGTATTTCTGACCGAAATACACCAGCAGGCCCTGCTTACCGGCGGCGACAGCTTCGTCGAGGTCGTCGCGCAGGTCGAGGAAACTGAGTTTGAACCAGGCCGGATAGCTGATGGCTTCGGGCAGCGGGGCGTCTTCGAAGCTGTCGACCTGGTCGAGCGCGTCAAAATCATCGTCGGCGGCTTGGCCACTGCTGATTCCCACACCCAGCAGGGTGACGCCCAGCAGCCAGGGGCTTATCCGGTGCACACCGCGTCGCCTGAGTTTCAGAATCATTGCTGTTAGTATACCCGGCATCTGCCATGTGTTTAGCGGCCATCCATCATGTCTGTCCCCGCTGATACGGCGAGCCATCATCAGTGCCAACTGTGTGGAGCGGAGCGGGCCGCGCTGTACTGGCAGGACCGGCGGCGTGACTATTACCGGTGTAGACGCTGTGGCCTGGTTTTTGTTCCACCACGGCAGTATCTGTCGCCGGCCGACGAGCTGTCGGAATACGAGCTGCACCGCAACGACCCTGGTGACTGCGCCTACCGGCGTTTCCTCAACCGTCTGTATGAGCCCTTGCAGGCGCGGCTCTTGCCGCACAGTCATGGTCTGGATTTTGGTTGCGGGCCGGGCCCGACGCTGTCGGTCATGTTTGCCGAAACCGGTCATCGCATGGCGCTGTATGATTGCTTCTATGCGCCGGACCGTTCGGTGCTGCAGTGCTGCTATGATTTTATCACTGCCACGGAAGTGGTCGAGCACCTGCACCGCCCGGGCGAGGAACTGCTGAGGCTCTGGGCGTTGTTGCGACCCGCAGGCTATTTCGGTGTCATGACCAAACTGGTGCTCGGGCGGGAGGCGTTCTCGCGCTGGCACTACAAGAATGACCCGACGCACGTTACTTTCTTTTCGCGTCGGACGTTCGAATGGCTGGCCGGCGAATGGAAGGCTGGCATAGATTTCATCGGCCAGGACGTGATCATACTCACTAAACCGCCAGCGACCGGGCTATAGTGTTGCAAAACTGGAGTCTTTTTTCCTGCGCAGAAACAGCAGGGCAATGTTGCCCACCCGCTGTACCAGTGTGGCGTGGCTGTGATCGCACAGGGCGGCGACGATCCGGTCACGCTGTTCGCGGTCGCCGACGTTGAGCTTGACCTTCATCAGTTCGTGGTGTGCCAGCGAGCGGTCGAATTCTTCCAGCAGGGGTACGGACAATCCCGCAGCGCCCACAATGATTACCGGCTTCAACTTGTGGCCCAGTCCGCGTAACCTTTTCGTCTGGTCTTCCGTTAGATTCATGATCCGGGGCAGCTTGTACATTTGTCCGGGCAGATTGACAGGCGCCGCAGTATACAGAAATCACCACATGGCACGCAGCAAGAGCAGTCACCGCTGGTTGAAGGAACATTTCGACGACGCATACGTCAAACGTGCACAGCGCGAGGGCTACCGTTCGCGCGCCGTGTTCAAGCTGGAAGAGATGCAGCAAAAACATCACATGCTGAAACCAGGTTTGTCGGTGGTCGACCTGGGCGCGGCGCCGGGCGGCTGGAGTCAGTTCACGGTGGGAGTGGTCGGTCGTAAAGGCAGCGTGGTCGCCATGGATGTCCTGCCCATGGAGCCAGTGTCCGGGGTGGAATTCCTGCAGGGCGACTTCCGCGACGCCGCCGTGGTGGACCAGCTGCTTAACCTGTTAAACGGTCGGGAAATTGACCTTGTAATGTCGGATATGGCCCCCAATATTAGCGGCATGGGTGCCGTCGATCAGCCGAGAGCGATGTATCTGGCCGAATTGGCAGTGGATTTTGCAGAGCACGTGCTGCGGCCTGGAGGCGACCTGCTGGTCAAGCTATTCCACGGCGAGGGATTCGATAATCTGTTGAAGGGCTTGCGCAGTCGTTATGACAAGGTGGTGATACGCAAACCCGGCGCCTCCAGGACGCGTTCGCGTGAAGTCTACGCGCTGGCGAGGGGGCGCAAAGTATAGTATGTTTGAGTAAACCACCAAAGCGGCCGAAACGCCTTACAGGACAATGTCTTCTGACAGTGTCCTGTCACGATGCCGCTGTCTGGCTGAGAGGTACTCGATTTGAACGACATGGCGAAAAATATTCTTCTCTGGGTGATCATCGCGGTCGTCCTGATGTCGGTGTTTAACAACTTCGGACCGCCGACACCGCGCGCCCAGAGCCTCGCGTATTCCGATTACATCGCCGACGTCAAAGCCGGGCGGGTGCAGAGTGTCGTGATCGACGGCCGTATCGTCAAAGGTCAGTTAATCAGCGGTGAGAGTTTCTCCACGTACACGCCGAATGACCCGGAGATGATCAACGACCTGCTCAGCAACGGCGTACAGGTGAAAGCGCAGGCGCCGGAGCAGGAATCCCTGCTGATGCAGATTTTCATATCATGGTTCCCGATGCTGCTGCTGATCGGTGTGTGGATTTTCTTCATGCGCCAGATGCAGGGCGGCGGCGGCGGCCGGGGCGCCATGTCGTTTGGCAAGAGTCGCGCGCGCATGCTGGGCGAGGATCAGGTCAAGGTGACGTTTAACGACGTCGCCGGTGTCGAGGAAGCCAAGGAGGAGGTCGCGGAGCTGGTGGCTTTCCTGCGCGACCCCGGCAAGTTCCAGAAGCTGGGCGGAAAAATTCCCCAGGGCGTGCTGATGGTCGGTTCGCCCGGCACCGGTAAGACGCTGCTGGCGAGGGCCATCGCCGGCGAGGCGAAGGTGCCGTTTTTCACGATTTCCGGTTCCGACTTTGTCGAAATGTTTGTAGGTGTGGGTGCCTCGCGCGTACGCGACATGTTCGAGCAGGCCAAGAAGCACGCGCCGTGCATTATCTTCATCGACGAAATCGATGCCGTTGGCCGTCACCGAGGCGCGGGTCTGGGCGGTGGGCACGACGAACGCGAGCAGACTTTGAACCAGCTGCTGGTGGAGATGGACGGTTTCGAGGGCAACGAAGGCGTGATCGTCATTGCCGCGACCAACCGCCCGGACGTGCTCGACCCGGCGCTGCTGCGCCCCGGCCGGTTTGACCGCCAGGTGGTGGTGCCGCTGCCGGACATCCGCGGCCGCGAACAGATCCTTAAGGTGCACCTGCGCAAGGTGCCATCGGCGGACAACGTGAATCCGACGGTGATTGCGCGTGGTACGCCGGGGTTCTCCGGCGCGGATCTGGCTAACCTGGTCAACGAGGCCGCACTGTTCGCTGCGCGTGCAAACAAGCGCCTCGTCGATATGGACGATCTGGACAAGGCCAAGGACAAGATCATGATGGGCAGCGAGCGGCGCTCTATGGTGATGAGCGAGGAAGAAAAGAAGCTGACCGCCTACCACGAAGCCGGGCACGCCATTGTCGGACGCCTGGTGCCGTCGCACGATCCGGTCTACAAGGTCAGTATTATTCCGCGCGGGCGCGCACTGGGTGTCACCATGTTCCTGCCGGAAGAAGACCGTTACAGCTTCAGCAAACAGCGCCTGCAGAGCCAGATCTCCAGCCTGTTCGGCGGGCGCATTGCCGAAGAGATGATTTTCGGTGAAGAGATGGTCACTACCGGCGCCTCCAACGATATCCAGCGCGCCACCGAGCTGGCGCGCAACATGGTCACCAAGTGGGGGCTGTCGGAGCGTCTCGGTCCGCTGACCTACAGCGAGGAGGACGGCGAAGTGTTCCTTGGCCATTCCGTGACCCAGCACAAGAACGTGTCGGACGAAACCGCGCACGCTATCGACGGCGAAATACGCGCCATCATCGATCGCAACTACGTGCGTGCGCAAAGCCTCCTCAAAGAGAACCTGGCGAAGCTGCACGTCATGGCGGAAGCCCTGATCAAGTACGAAACCATAGACAGTGACCAGATCAACGACATCATGGGCGGCAAGACGCCGCGTGAACCACAGGACTGGAGCGATACGCCGTCAAAGGGCGGCGGTACGGCGGCGAGCAGCGAGCCGGCAGACAGCAAGGATGGCGCGGAGCCCATCGGCGGTCCCGCCGGTCAGCACTGAGTTGCAGCTCGACTGCAACGGCAAACCGCTGGACCTGTCGCGCCCCCAGGTCATGGGCGTACTCAATGTCACCCCCGATTCGTTTTCGGACGGGGGTGATTTCTTTGCCCTGGACGCGGCCGTCGAGCATGCCCTGGCGATGGAGGCCGACGGCGCGGCAATCATTGACATTGGCGGCGAGTCGACCCGTCCCGG
The DNA here is from genome assembly GCA_963814945.1 of uncultured Gammaproteobacteria bacterium. Classification (GTDB taxonomy): domain Bacteria; phylum Pseudomonadota; class Gammaproteobacteria; order DSM-19610; family DSM-19610; genus Thiogranum. Next base: position 27,296 of record CAWFEQ010000008.1, on the reverse strand, counting down.
GGCGGCGCCGGTAGCGGTGGAGGAGGAGATCCGGCGCGTGATCCCGGTGATTGAAGCTCTGGCGCAGAGACTCCGCGTACCGATCTCTATTGATAGCCGGAAACCGGACGTGATGCGCGCCGCAGTTGACGCTGGTGCCGGCCTGATAAATGACGTGGGTGCCTTGCGCATGCCCGGCGCCCTGCAGGCGGCGGCCGAGTGCAAGGTGCCCGTCTGCTTGATGCACATGCAGGGTGACCCGCGTATCATGCAGGCCGCCCCGCACTATGACAACGTGGTGGGCGAGGTGCGCACATTTCTACGCCGCCGGGCGGGCGCCTGTGAACAGGCAGGTATTGCGCCGGAGTGGATCCTGCTGGACCCGGGCTTCGGCTTTGGCAAGACCGTGCAGCATAATCTGCAACTGCTGGCGGGTCTCGAGGCCATCGCCGGGCTGGGTTTTCCGCTGGTGGTCGGTTTGTCGCGGAAGTCGATGATCGGTAAATTGCTCGGCTTGGAGGTCGCCGAGCGTCTGCCGGCGAGTATCGCGCTCGCGGTGCTGGCCGTGGAGCGCGGCGCAACGCTGGTGCGCTCGCACGACGTTGCTGCAACCTGGCAGGCGTTGCAAATGAATGCGGCGCTATGCTCGGTTCACTGACGCACGCCCGTTAATCAAGAGCTGCGAGGATAGGGGGAACAGGCAATGACCAGAAAATATTTCGGCACCGATGGTATTCGCGGTCGCGTCGGCGAGCAACCCATCAATGCGGAATTCATGCTGAAACTCGGCTGGGCGGCGGGGCGCGTGCTCGGTGAGGGCGGCGGGCGGCGCGTGGTGATCGGCAAGGACACGCGTATTTCCGGCTACATGTTTGAATCCGCTCTGGAGGCGGGCCTGTCGGCTGCGGGCGTCGATATTCGTCTGCTGGGGCCGATGCCGACGCCGGCGATCGCCTACCTCACGCGCACCTTGGGCGCCTGTGCGGGGATCGTGATCAGTGCATCGCACAATCCCCATTACGACAACGGCATCAAATTCTTTTCCGCAGAAGGCACCAAGTTGCCCGACGATGTCGAGGCCGCCATCGAACGCGAGCTCGAAGAGGACATGGTGACGGTGCCCTCGGACCAACTGGGCAAGGCGGTGCGCGTCGAAGATGCACGTGGCCGCTACATCGAGTACTGCAAAAGCACCTTCCCCGGACGCCTGAACCTGCGCGGCCTGAAAATTGTTGTCGACTGCGCCAACGGTGCGACGTACCAGGTGGCGCCCAGCGTGTTCAAGGAGCTGGGTGCGGCGGTAGTCTCCATCGGTGTCAGTCCGGACGGCCTGAACATCAACCAGGACTGCGGGTCGACCGCGCCCCACAGGCTGCGTAGCAAGGTGCTGGAGGAAAAAGCCGATCTGGGTATTGCGCTGGACGGTGACGGTGATCGGGTGCTGATGGTTGACCACAGTGGCGAACTGGTCGACGGTGACGAGTTGCTGTACATCATCGCCCGGGCACGCAACAGCAATGGAAAACTGAGCGGCCCGGTGGTCGGCACATTGATGAGCAACCTTGGCCTGGAACTGGCGTTGCAGGACGAGGGCATCGCGTTCCTGCGCGCCAACGTCGGTGACCGCTACGTCATGGAAATGCTGCAGGTTCACGCAGGCATGCTCGGTGGAGAATCGTCGGGCCATATCATCTGCCTGGATCGTACCACCACCGGCGACGGCATCGTCTCGGCCCTGCAGGTGCTCGCCGCCATGGCGCAGACCGGTTCCACGCTGCAGGCACTCCGCCGGGGTATGTCCCGTTTTCCGCAGATCATGATCAACGTGCCGTTGGCCGAGCGTGTCGACGTCAGCGCCAGTCAGACTATCCAGCAGGCGGTGCAGAATGCCGAAGTGCGCCTGCAGGGCAAAGGACGCGTTCTGCTGCGGCCGTCAGGCACCGAACCGCTCATTCGCGTCATGGTGGAAGGCGAGGACGAGGCCCTGGTCAGGCAGCAGGCGGAATACCTGGCCGACGTGGTTGTGCAGACCGTTGAACGGCAGATCAAGTCGGCCTGACGCGCGGCGTGATCGACGGCGTTGTCAGCGGGTGCCGGGCTTCGCTGGGCTCAGCCCAGGCCGCCTGAAACCCGGGGCGCCTTGATGGCAATCCTCAAACGAGTCAGGTCGCTGCCCGTTATTACCCTGGCTGTGTTCGGCCTGCCCGTGGCGCTGGTCGGCTGGAACCTGCACACCTTTCACCGCCTGACCGACGAAGCTCCCATCGCAAAACTGCGCTTCGTGCAGCTGGCGCCACAGCGCTTTTCCGTGGAACTGCGCAGCGGCGATTTCTGTACCGCGCAGCACTATGAACTGGACGGCGACGAATGGCGCCTGGACGCGCGCTTCCTGAAATGGAAGCCGCTCGCCAACCTGTTCGGCCTGGATGCCATGTACCGCCTCGACCGCCTCGGCGGGCGTTACAGCCAGATCGACGAGGCCAACAGCCGCCGGCAGGTCGCCTACCAGATCGGTGACAAGCCGGGCATCGACCTGACCGACTATCTCAACGAACGCTGGCTGTCCTGGTCACCGGTAGACACCTATTTCGGCAGCTCGGTGTATGAAACTATCGACCCGGCTTACGAATACACCGTGTACCGTTCCCAATCCGGTCTGCTGGTGCGCAGGCAACCCATAGAGACAGCCCATTTCGAAGACCAGTCACTGGTCATTCACATCGAGCAGCCGTGCCCATAGGTGGCGGAACCCGACACCTACCCCTCACAGACCCGTAACCGCCGCCTTCCGCTGCACCAGTCTGCCGTCACGATAGTCCGCCACCGCCTGCTCAATTTCCGCCGCACTGTTCATCACAAATGGGCCGTACTGTTCAATGGGTTCACCGATCGTGCGGCCTGACACCAGGATGAACCGTGCGCCGTGGACACCCGCGGTGATCGCTACAGCGTCGCCGCTGCCCAGCACCGCGAGTGCATGCTGCATCAAAACGGTATCTTCCAGCGTCACCTCACCTTCGAACAGATAGAGGAAGGCTTGCCGTTCACTGTCCAGCGGGTGTGTGAAGGTCCGCCCGGCGTCGACCGTGACGTTGAAATACGCCACATCGGTGTGCGGATCCTCGATCGGACCGGTCACGTCCCCGTACTTGCCGCTGAGAACCTTCACCGCCACACCGTCGCCGCTGCAGCGCGGAATGGCAGCGGGTGAAAACTCCTGGTAAGCCGGCGCGCTCATCTTTTCGCTAGCCGGCAGGTTGATCCACAACTGAAAGCCGCGCATCAGACCGGCGCTTTGCTGCGGCATTTCGGAATGAATGACGCCGCTGGCGGCTTTCATCCACTGTGCGCCGCCGGTTTTCAGGTCACCCTTGTTGCCCATGCTGTCCTGGTGCAGCATGTGCCCGTCCAGCATGTACGTAAGGGTAATGAAGCCGCGGTGCGGATGGTCCGGAAAGCCCTTGATGTAATCATCCGGATTGTCGCTGCTGAAGTGGTCCAGCATCAGGAACGGATCGAGATGGCGCAGGCCGGGGGTGCCGATAGTGCGGTGCACGGTAACGCCGGCGCCTTCAGTGACGGCACGGGCCTGGGCAGTTTTTTCAACTTTACGGTTTGACATGCTGTGACTCCTTACGTGTTCAGGCAGCCGTTCGCAGACCGGTGACCGCCTGTGCGATCTGTTGCTCGGCACCAGCCAGGGCTGTGTCGGCCTGTTGCATCAGGCGGTCAGCAGTGATGAGGGTGACATCGCCGATACCGAGGAAACCCAGCAGGTGGCGCAGATAACCGCTGGCGAAATCGATGTCACTGCCGATTGGTGTCCCGCCGCTGGCGATTATGACGTAGGCCTTCTTGCCCTTGAGCAGCCCAACCGGACCGTTCTCGCTGTACCGGAACGTCAGGCCGGCGCGCGCCACCAGGTCAACCCAGGCTTTGAGACTCGCGGGAATACCAAAATTATAGACCGGTGTTCCGATGACGATGACGTTGGCATCCACGAGTTCCCGGACCAGGGCGTCCGACTGGGCCAGCGCCTGTTGCTGCTGTTCGCTGCGCGTTTCGGTCGGCGTGAAGTTCGCGTCGATCCAGTCGGCGTCGACAAATGGCAGGCCGGCAGCCACGTCCCGGTGTCGGACCAGCGCCTCACCCAGCTGGGTCCTCAGTGTTTCTATGAACCGGGCGGACAGCGCGCGGGACACCGAGCCCTGGTAACGGCTGCTGGCATCCACGTGCAAGACGTGCAGATGGTTTGCGGCTGTGGCGGTCATGGTTATGCTCCTTTGTCTCTGGTGCTGGCGGGCGCCGGTGATTTCCGGCGCGATGGTTGCCACTCTAAGTGTTGACGTAGCAGGGATAAAGACTATTATTATGAACAGTTTGTTCTCTACACGGCAACGCTATGGATCGATTCGACGCCCTGGATACGTTTGTGCGGGTCGTGGAGGCAGGCAGTATCAGCGGGGCCGCGGAACGCATGCAGGTCGCAAAATCCGCAGTGAGTCGCCGCCTGGCGGATCTTGAACAGCGTCTGGGGGTGCAGCTGTTCCGTCGCACCACCCGCCGGATGGACCTCACTGCCACCGGCCGCAGCCTGTATGCACGGGCTGTGCGGCTGCTCGCCGATCTGCAGGAAACCGAACTGGCAGTGTCGAGCGAGCACGGCGCCTTGTCGGGCAGTCTGCGCGTGGCGGCCCCGGTCAGTTTCGGCCTGCGGCACCTGACCGGGGCAGTCGACGACTTCCTGCAGCTGCACCCCGAAGTGCACTTCGATCTGGATTTCAACGACCGGCAAGTGGACATCCTGCAGGAAAGCTTCGACGTCGCGATCCGTATCGCCGAGCTCGAAGACTCCACCCTCATCGCGCGCCGCCTTGCGCCCATCCACAGTACGCTGATTGCCAGTCCTGTCTACCTGGAACGCCACGGCACACCGCGCACTCCTGCCGAACTCGAGCAGCATCCCTGTCTGGTGTATACCAACCTGGCGGAACCCGCACTCTGGAGTTACCGGGACAAAGCGGGTGAAACCTTCCGGGTAAGAGTAAACCCGGTACTAAAAGCCAACAACGGCGACTTCCTCCGCAGTATGGCGGCTGCCGGGCAGGGTATCGCCCAACAGCCGACATTTATCTGTCACGACGCGATAGAAGAGGGCAAACTGGTACCCGTGCTCAGCGACTATGCGTGGCGCAGCGTCAATGCCTACGCGGTGTATCCACAAACGCGTCACTTGTCACAACGGGTGCGCGCCTTTGTGGATTTCCTGGTGGAGCGATTTGCGGGGGTGCCGTATTGGGACAGGTGCCTGGAGCGTTTCAGAGTCCAGCCGTAGGATGGGCTATCGATCGGGTTTGTCAGGCGCACCGCTGTCAGCTGGTTGCGGCAATCAACGCCTGAGCCACTTTTGTCAGTGTGCCGATGGGAATATGTGGCAAACTTATCCGCTAACATTGGCGCGGATCAAGTCCTCTGACACCTTTATCCTCCCCGCCCCGCCTGCGGGGCGGGTACTCCTAGCCACCGGCGATAGCCGCTATGATGAGCAAGGGTTCCGCTCCGGACACGACTGCGTCAGGCAATGTGGCGTCCGGCGGTTCGTGGGAGAGATCCTGCTCGCAGGCAAAGAATCGCACCAGCGGCCGGCGCCGTTGCGTGGCCTGGTCGCGGATGGTCCCGTGCAGCATCGGGAAGTGCGCTTCGAGCGCGTCAACGACTGAACGCTGCGTGACGGGACCATCCAGGTCTACCGTCACCTCGGCGCCGACGTGCGCCAGTGTCTGCAGTTGTGGCGGAAGAATGACCCGGATCATGGGAGTGTCTGCACCTCTACCGACAACACCGCCGGGAGATCGCGAACAATGGCCGTCCAGTTGTCTCCGGCGTCGTTGGATGCGTATACCTGCCCGCCGGTGGTGCCGAAGTACAGACCACACGGGTCGAGCGAATCCACGGCCATCGCATCGCGCAGCACATTAACGTAGCAGTCGCGCTGCGGCAGGCCGCTGGTGAGCGGCTCCCACTCGTTGCCGCCCGCGCGGCTGCGGTAGACGCGCAGCCGGCCATCGGGCGGGTAGTGCTCGGTGTCGCTCTTGATCGGGATGACATAAATCGTGTCCGGCTCGTGCGCGTGCACCTCGATCACAAAACCGAAGTCGCTCGGCAGGTTTCCGCTGACCTCGTGCCAGGACTCGCCGGCGTCGTCGCTGCGCATCACGTCCCAGTGCTTCTGCATGAACAGCACATTCGGACGCGACCGATGCATCGCGATACGGTGCACACAATGGCCAACCTCGGCATCGGGATCGGGGATGTACTCGGACTTCAGGCCACGATTGATCGGCCGCCACGTCGCGCCGCTATCGTCGCTGCGGAACACGCCCGCCGCCGAGACGGCGACGAAGATGCGTGCGGGATCGCCCGGGTCAAGAAGAATGGTGTGCAGGCACATGCCGCCGGCGCCCGGCTGCCAGTGAGGTCCCGAGCCATGACGGCGCAGGCCGGCGAACTCCTGCCAAGTCCCACCGCCGTCGGTCGACTGGAACAGCGCGGCGTCCTCCACACCGGCGTAGACGGTATCCGGGTCAGTCAACGAAGGTTCGAGGTGCCACACCCGTTTGAACTCCCAGGGGCGGGGCGTGCCGTCGTACCACTGGTGCGTGCCGGGGTCGCCAGCGTATGCGAACGCGTTGCCCACGGCCTGCCACGTCCTGCCGCCGTCGTCGGAGCGCTGCAGCAACTGCCCGAACCAGCCGCTGGACTGCGACGCGTACAGCCGTCCCACATCGACGGGTGAGCCCTTCAGATGGTAAATCTCCCAGCCCCCGAAGTGGGGACCACCGACGTGCCACTGCTGGCGCCTGCCATCCGCTGTCAGAACAAACGCACCCTTGCGTGTACCCACCAGCACCCGTATCCCGCTCATGCTGTTCTCCTTCCCGAAGTTCCGGACAGGCTTGCCGGGAGACATCCCACCGGGTCTACCGGGCATCGATCACCAGTATCTTGTCCTGCGCCGATTCCGCCGCCCAGACTTCTCCCGCTCGTCCCAGGATCTGTCTGACCTGCGCGTTGGGGCCTGGAATGTCAATGCGGGTGAAGGTTTCGGTTTCCGGATCAAAACGCACCATGGCATTGGCGCCGAAGTCGCTCAGCCACACCTTGTCGTGTTCGTCGACATACACTGCATAGGCCCTGGGTTCATTCCCGGGTAATTTCCATTCCCGCCACGTCCTGGTCGCGGGATTATAAAGCGCGACCTGACCGGTCTGCCATTCGCTGACCCAGACCCGGTTTTTCGAATCCGCCCACACCCGCCGTGCGCCCTGTCCGGGACTGGGTGGGTTTATCGGCTCGGCCGTACCGGAAGTAACATCGATACGGGCAATATGGCTGCCGGCGAGAGATGCATAATAGACATCGCCAGCCGGGGTGGTGTGAATGCCATAGGGTCCTGGTCCGCGCGGTGCGGCAAATACCTCCACTTCGTCACTGACGGGGTCGAGACGTCCGTAATAGCCGGCCTGCCCGGTAAACCACAATGTCCCATTGTTATCAAAACTGGCTGTATTCAGATTCGCGTTTGCCGATCCCTCCGGCAGAGGGAAACGCTTCACTGCCCTGGTGTTGGGATCAAACCGAACGATCGCATTCAGCCCGCTGTCGGTGATCCAGGGTGCCCCGTCCGGACCGACAATGACCCCGTGAGGGGCTGAGCCAGCTCCCAGGGGGATATGTTCCGTATGCCCGTTTGACGGATCCAGGTATCCCAATGCACCCTGGCGCTGCGCGGTGTACCAGACACCGCCATCCACGGCTGGGGCTACATCGTGAGGCCGGGAACCGGTCGGCACAGCGTATTCCTTGAGGGTAAATTCCGCGTGGGCCGGAGAAACGAGAAATGAGATCAATAACAGGGTGAAACTGAACAGCCAGCGGCGAGCCTGGCCTGTCTCGCACGGTACATCTGCTGAGGAAATGGCCGTAATCGGCAGTCCGGGAAACAACATCGTATGGTATCTACTTGTCATTTCATTTTTCCCCGTCGCGTCAAATCATGCCGACCGGATATTGAGAGTGTAAACCCAATTATTGCGAGAATCTCGCTTTAGGAGCGGCCTCCTGGTCGCGATTCGCGCCGGGGGACGGCGTTTTTGCCCGGCACGGGTGCTCCTACAGGGGAATTCCAGAAATCTACAGTAATAGCCCCTGCGTTCTATGTTTCACAATAACGCGACAGCGCGGATTTCACGACCGGTCTTGCGTTCAGGGTCAAGGTCGACCTGCCGGCGGGGCTTGGTCAGGCGGCTGGCGCGCTGCAGCAGTTTGCGCCCCACGGTGCCGGGTTTCTCCAGATCTTATTTCTGGTGCCACGGGGAGTAGGAGTCCGAGTAATCAGTCTGCTACTGCGAAAGCGGGACAGCGAGGCCAGGCTCCGAGCCGTCCCCGAACATTGATGTGCCGCCGGGGCGGTGGGAGTGTGCGACGAAGGAGACTCCATTTTTTCCAGCCCGGTTTGTCCAGGCTGCTGACGCCCAGGGGCATCGGGCCTGTGAGATCCCAATTGTCTGGCGCATTCCCGGACCGTTCCAGGTCCAGTCCTGCACCACGTCAGTTCTCGCCGCAAACACCCGTATCGAGTTGCATACCGCCCGCGGCCATTCTGCGGTAAGCCCAGACGCCAGCCAGAATACCCAGCACGGTAACCAGTGCGATCAGCTTGCCCTCGCCCAATTGCACCAGTGCGATGCTTGGGCACGAACCGGTTATCGCCCAGCCGGCACCGAAAAGAACGCTTCCAGGCAGGGTTCCCTTGCTGAAAGTCTTCTTTGGGATGTTCGACTTGCGGGCAAACAGCGCAAAGCCGGTCATGCTGAGTGCGACCGTCGCCGCAAACAAGAACAGTAACCGGAAATCCGCAAAGATGAACATCTTGTGCACTTCAGTGAAGTCGGTGAATCCGACCATGCTGAGTACACCTCCCATACACAGGCCGAATACAGCATACCAGATATGCTGCATCAACCGGGACTGATCGTTCATGCCGCACCCCCCGCGAAGAAGTGAAGAATCAGTGAAACTATGACCGCCGTGGCGAAGAACGTTGCTGTGGCAACAAGACTGGCCGGCACCAGACGGGAACACCCCATAAGGCCGTGACCGCTCGTGCAGCCGCCGGCGAGCTGAGTACCGAAGCCCACCATCGCGCCGCCGAAGAACAGCGTCGTGATGTAGCCCATGCCGGATCCGAATAACTGGCTGTGAAGTTCACCCAGATTGAACTGCAGTTCATAGCCGCCACGCAGCAGTGCCCCTGCCAGACCGCCGACAATCAGCATAAGCAAGAATGTGGCATGCATGGTCCAGGTTGCCTTGCCCTGGCTCACCGGGTTGTCAGTCGGGATGAACTTCTCAGTCGATGCCTTTTTCAGTTTTGCCAGCGCCTGGTAAACCGCGTGCTCGCCGAAATGGGCGATGGTGGCCCTCATCAGGGCATCCTGCAGCATTTTCGGATTTGCCCTGAACGGCGCTTCCGCCGATTCGACGGACTTGTCTTCGCGCCACATCACCACCCGCGCCCAGCTTCCGGATACACCGAGCGGCCGCCTGAGCACGAACCAGAAACCCAGAACAATTGCTGTCAACGCCAAAGAGCCCGTCCACCACGAAAGATATGTAAACATGTCTGGCACGTACTTTACCCGAAGGTGTTATGCAGCCGTTGCCGTAGCGCCCCGGCTTTCCAGCAGATCGACGATGTCCTGTCGGCCACGCTCTCGGGCGACGTTGAGCACATTCTGACCAAAGTCATTCATCGCCTGGAGGTCGGCACCCATGTCCAGCAAGAAGAGCACAATGTCCTTGTGACCACATTCGGCGGCGGCCATCAAGGCCGTTTGTCCGTCGATGTTTCTGACGTTGACGTCAATACCAATTTTGGAGAGGGAGCGCATCATATGCAGACGGTTCTTCATGATGGCGTTGAATATCGCCGTCGTGCCCCAGTGTTTGTCGTTCACGGTCGAGTGGATGATCACGCCATTGGGCAACAGGGTCAGCGGAATGTGCCGCCCGGTTTTCGCCTGCTGGTAACGGGCGCAGGAACTAAAGTTCTCTTCGCAGTAATGCCTTTTCCAGATGTCGAGGGCTGGGTTGAGTGCAAACTGAACGAAGAGTTCACAACTCTTCACGTGTGAACACGCCATAAGAATGCCTCCATGTTTTGTCGGCAACTTGCGGATTTAAGTGGAAGTCCCGCAGCGGAGTGTCAACGCGCACGGGGGTCCCAAGGACAGTGTCGACAGCCGGGCAGCTATCTTTAATAGCGGTGAAGTGAGACTTCCCGACTGCAGTACCGGCACCCGCCGTATCCCGGCGGCAAGCCAGGGAATTTCTGTGGGCCGACAACGTTCAGCCGATCCGGCGCCTGGTCCGTTTCAGTGCATCCCACATTCAGCTGCTGGCGTGCGGTTACTGCGCTTGAGCGGCCGCCGAGCTTTGTTATCAAGCGCGCCAGTGGGGGTGTCTCCAGACAGTGCCCGCAGTGTCGATCCAGCGTGTCATGGATAGCCCCAAGCGTGATGTCCAGATCAATGACATTTGGTGTTTCTTCTCGCTGTTGCTGCGTTGCCTGGTTTCATGCTCTGTAAGCAGTGCCTTCGCAATGAGCCTTGACAAGCCCGATGCTGGTGGACGACGGAAGCGTCATCTTCAGAGCCCCTGATAGGGGATCTGTAACCCCTTCGCGTGTAGGCGACGGATGAGAATAGCTTGGTGGCGACACGCAGGTTGGGGCTGAGCGCAGCGAACCCCAACACAATTCCCGCAGAAACGACCGGGTTCGAAGTGCCGGATGGGCGGGTAGTTGAGGTGTCGGGATACCAGTTGACGCCGTTGGGCTTCGCTGCGCTCAGCCCAACCTACGCTCAGGCCAGCGTATGCGCTGTTCACCTGTACCAGCGGGAGCCTCGGCACCCTGATCGGAGCAGATTTGACCTCGCCAAGGTCAAGGACCTCGGTGCGCCCGTCGCTTGGACTGATGGGGCCGGCACGTTTGACGGCACTTTTGTGACTCGCATTATGGCAGTGCTGCTGGCCGGCGTCGTTGCGCCGCGTCCCTCGTCGAGATAACCTTAACGCAGGTTCGGGCGGTATCCCGCTCGCAGCCGTGCCGATCGGCTGGCCGTGATCATGATGGAGGAACGCGCAGTGTCACCTCCGAGCGACGACATCCAGAAGCGCGAAATCCGTCCGCGGCTGCCGCTGACCTTTCACGGGCAGACGCAGTGGACCCAGGGCTTTGCCGATGACCAGGGGGAACACGGCGACAGAGTCCCGGAAGCCGGTTGCACGAGGGTCCTGCTCAGGAGCTTCGCCATTCTTCTAATCCTCTGCCTCGCGCTGCCAGCGGCACGCGGCGCGCAGTTCGACGGCTTTGCCTTCGTGAACGATGACGGCACGCTGAGGGTCCGCAATCGGACCATACACCTCTACGGCATTTTGATTCCGCCCACGGAGGAGACCTGTTACTTTTTCGAGCGACCGGCGCCGTGCGGCCCGCGCACAGCGCTTGCGCTGAAATTCAATATCGGAACGGACTTCGTGCACTGCAAAACCCGTAGCCGCAACGCGGACGGAAGCTACGTGGCGGTGTGTACGGCGGGCGACGAGGACCTCGCGGCGGAACTGTTGCTTCAGGGATGGGCCGTGGCACTGCCGGATGCGCCCTTCGAGTACCAGGCGCTGGAGAAGATTGCCCGCAGCCGGGGCATCGGGGTTTGGGGTCTGGCAGTGCAGCGCGGTACAAGACCATTCCGAGAATAGCGCCGCCGCAGTGCGCGGCGGGAACCTGGTTGCAAACCAGCCGTAATACTGCTGCAATGGATTTCTTCAGGGTACGCAACGACAGCAATGACGCCATGAACGATCGCGAAGATGCCATCAGCCGCCGCACCTTCCTGAACCGTCTGACTGTCCTGGGCGCCTTGATGGCGGCGTATCCGGTTGCTGCGCTCACAGCGTTGCGCGAACGGGCGAGTACGGTGCCGGACAGTGACGACTGGTCCTTGGCAGATCCCTGGAAGACGCTGAAGGCGGTGCAGCAACACCTGTTTCCTGCCACCGACGATGCGCCGGGCGCCAGCGATATCGGCGCACTGCGTTATCTTCACAATGCCATGGAGAACCCGGATGCGGACGGGGAGGACAGAACTTTCATCTTTGACGGTGTTGGCTGGCTCAACGAGTTGACGCAGACGAAGTATCAGCGGTCGTTTGTGGCACTTGATGAGCAGCAGCGCGAGACGGTGTTGCGCGAGATCGAGGAGAGCCGGGCGGGCAGGAACTGGTTGTCGTTGTTGCTGACGTATGTGCTGGAGGCGTTGCTGGCGGACCCCGTTTATGGGGGGAATCCGCAGGGTATCGGGTGGCGGTGGCTGGAGCACCAGCCGGGGTTTCCGCGGCCGCCGGAGGATAAGCTCTGGTATCGGCTTGGTGAACCGGTTAGCTTTGCGCGCAAAGCAACTTAGCTATGGTAGGTTGGGCCAGCGTGCCTGTATTCAGGCTTCGGGACGATGGCGAAGGACTTTGATGTTTGTGTGATTGGCAGCGGCGCGGGGGGCGGCCCGGTCGCCTGGACGCTGACCGAGGCCGGTTTTTCGGTGCTGGTGCTGGAGAAGGGGCCGTGGCTCACTGAGCGGGATTTTTTCAAGGACGAACTGACGTGCTGCCGGCGCAGTGTTTATACGCCCAAGCTCACCGATGAACAGCACGTGATCGAGGATCTCGATGCCGAAGGCGACTGGGTCGGTGAAGCGACCTCGGACTCCGGCTGGGATTTCTGGAACGGCAACTGTGTGGGCGGTTCGTCGAATTTCATGAGCGGGTTTTTCTACCGGCTCAAGCCCGTGGATTTTCGCCTGTACTCGGAGTTCGGGCCCATTGGGGGCGCAAACGTCGCCGACTGGCCGATCGCTTACCAGGATCTGGAGCCGTATTACACCCTGGTCGAGACCCAGGTCGGTGTCTCCGGGCGGGTCGTGGACCATCCCTTCGCGGATCTGCGTTCGACGGCGGATTTTCCTTACCCACCCACGCGCGAGCACCCGGTCTCCAGGCAGATCGACGCGGCCTGTCGGACGCTCGGTCTGCACCCGCTGCCGACGCCGCGCGCCATTCTGTCCCAACCGAAGGACCAGCGCCGCAGTTGCGAGTATTCCGGCTATTGCGGAAGCTACGGCTGTTCTTCCGGCGCCAAGGGCAGTGCGCGTGCGGCGCTGCTGTCCCGCGCGGTGCACACGGGACGTTGTGACATCCGCCCGAACGCCAAGGTGTATAGACTGGCAAACGATGCCAGGGGCAAGGTGTTCGCAGCGGAGTATTTCGATGCCAACGGCAGGCCGCAACAGGCGACGGCGAAAATCTTCGTCGTCGCCTGCCAGGCGATTGAAACCAGCCGCCTGCTGCTGTGCTCCGTCGGGCCGAAGCATCCGCGCGGGCTGGCGAACCGCTCCGGGCAGGTCGGCCGCAATCTGGTGTTTTCAGCCGGCGGCTCGGGCACCGGCGATTTCGTTTACGCCGAACTGGATGACGAGGTGGCAGCAGCCTTGAAGACGCGCGGCCCTTTCGTCAACCGCGGCCTGCAGGACTGGTACACCATTAATGACAAGACCCTCGGCGGGCGCGCCAAGGGCGGCACGGTCGATTTCCTGCTGAGCCATCCCAATCCCATCGGCCGGGCCCTGGCGGAGAAGTGGGACGACGATGACCACCTGGTGTGGGGCCGCCCGCTGCAGCAGCGGCTGAAATCGGTCTTCACGACGGCGCAGTACCTGCGGTATGAAATCTTCTGTGACTGGCTGCCGACGGACAACTGTTTCGTCAGCCTCGACAGCAGCGTGCGCGACAAGTGGGGAACACCCGTGGCCCGGGTGCGCATCGGCTCCCATGAGCACGATCTTAAGGTCGGACGCTATATCAACGAACGTGTCAAACCGGTGCTGGCAACGATGGGCGCGAAGAATATCCGCTCGAGCATCAGCACTTCGCCACCGCAGAACCTGGTGGCCGGTGGCTGCCGCTTCGGCACAGACCCCGCCAGCTCGGTGCTGGACGCCGATTGCTGCGCCCACGATGTCGACAACCTCTACGTCACCGACGGCAGCTTCATGCCCACGGGCGGCAGTGTGCCCTACACCTGGACAATCTACGCCAATGCGTTTCGGGTCGCGGATAGAATCAGAGCCCGGCTTTAGAGTCGCCGATAGGGGATCTGTAAACCCCTTGCCTTCAGGCGATGGATCCGAGCAGGCCGCTGGGGACGTAGGTTGGTGGGACGGGCAGGTGGGTGCGAGCGCAGCGAAGCCCAACACAATCCCCGCAGAAACGACGCGTGCCGAAGCGTTGGGCGGGCAGTTAAGGTGTCCGGGTGATCAGGTGAGGCCGTTAGGCTTGGCAGTTTGTCGGTTGGGCTGAGCGGAGCGAGGCCCAACGATGATAAGGGCCATCGGGCACCTCAATGTTGGGCTTCGCAGGCTCAGCCCAACCTACGGTTTAGTCGGCCGGCTGGCCGATCGATCCGGCTTTCAGCCGTGACCGGAGGCTACCGGCCTTTAGCCGGTGGAGCGTTCACACCAACGCTTTCCCCGGCGCCGACAGGATCAAGGCGCCTACAGGCCCAATGCTTGGCGCATAATGTGGTAGATAACGTTCTGTTCCATGACACCGTGCACCAGGTAGGCGCCGGGGCCGTCGGCGTACACCGTCACGTCTTCGCCGCCGTGGGTTTCGGAAGCCAGTGGTACGAGTGACTGCTGGTAGAAACGGCGGTCGGTGGTGTCAATGTCGGTCAGGTTCTGCGCGCGACCTGCGTGCGGTTTGCGTTTCCTGCTGCTCTGCACCATCTCCTTGTCAAACGCATAACCCGGGCCCGTCAGGTAACCCAGCGTTGTATAGGGCTTGCCGTCGTCTGCGAGCTTGGGTTTCGACTCGGGTTGGCCAAACTCGTCATTGGCGACGACCTTGCCCAGGATGGGGTTGCCGCGGGTCGGATAGCCGGCCATGGTGAACACATGACTGTGGTCGGCGGTGACAATGATCAGTGTATCGTTGGCACTGGTCATGGCGCGCGCGGTCGACACCGCGCGGGACAGTTCGATGGTGTCGGTCAGGGCGCGGTAGGCGTTGCCCGCGTGGTGGGCGTGGTCGATGCGACCGGCTTCCACCATGAGGAAATAGCCGCGCCGGTTCTTGCGCAGGATCTCGATGGCCCGGGCGGTCATTTCGCTGAGCGACGGTTCGCCGGCCGGATCCTGGCTGCGGTCAGCTTCATACTGCATGTGCGAGGCGTCGAACAGACCGAGCAGGTGCTGCGTGTGCGTTATGTCCAGGGTGTCGAACTGCGCCTGATTCCAGACATAGGCGGCGCCGCGACGCGTTGCCAGCCACTCTGCTGTCAGGTCGCGCCCGTCCCTGCGGCTGCCGTGCTCGGTCGCCGATTCGGGGTCGCTGGCGGTCGCCGGGAGGAAATAGCGCCGTCCGCCGCCCATGGCCACTTCGGGCCCATCGCCGTAGGGGAAGTCGATCAGCTGCGCGGCGATGTCCTTGCAGCCTGCGGCCAGCGCCGCGGCCGGCATCTCGCTGTCGCCTTCCCAGTCGCGTTCCGGGAGATGCGCATAGGTTGCGGCGGGTGTGGCGTGTGTCAGGCGCGTGGTGGTGACTATGCCGGTGGACCTGCCTTCCTGTTCCGCCAGTTCCAGCAAGGTATGCACGGCGTGCCCGCGCGCCGCTGCACAGTCGTTGCGTCGTACTGTGGCATCGACGGCGATAAGACCGGCCCGGGTTTTTTCGCCGGTCATGATCGCCGACATGGTACCGGCTGAATCGGGCGTCTGCTGATTGGTGTTGTAGGTCTTCGATAACGCCACGTAGGGGAAGTGTTCGAAGCTGAGCAGGTTCTCTTCGCCGGGTTCGCCGCGCTGCTGGCCCGCGAGAATCCGCGCGGCGGTGACCGTGGTGACACCCATGCCGTCACCGATAAACAGGATCAGGTTGCGTGCGCTGTGGCGGTTGGGTCGGAGCAGGCTGGCCTGTTTCGCAGTCTGTTCGCCATTGCTGAACCACTGGCCGGGACTCATGTCGCCAGCGGTCAAAGGCAGGGACAGGACGAGGCACAGCCATACGGGGAGACTGATGGTAAAACGTTTCTTGTTGAATGCGCGACGCGATACGCTGGCGGTGGCGTTTCCTGTCGGCTTGCGCTCGTTTGACGTGGTTTTCACGGGTGTCCTGCGCGACTTGTCGATTCGGTTGTGGGCCGCGCAATAGTAGTCCCGAACGCCCTTCAGGACAAACGGGGCGGGGCGCAACCGAGAGAGCTCACTTACTCCCGGGCGGCGAGGGCCTGCGCCTCAAACATACGGGCACTGCGCTGTATGTCATCGATGAAGACCGCTCCGACGTCGTCTACAGGTTCGAGGCTTCTGTCGAAGGCGACTACAGCAACGGCGAGTCTCTTGTTCTCGCCGTCGATGCCTGTGCGGGTGATGCGGCCATCGACTGGGCACCAGTGTCAATGCCGGTGCGGTGCGCACCGGCCTGGCTACGGGGTGCCCTTGAGCGACGCCGAGTTGAGCGGACGCCTGCCTCAAGGGGCAGGCTTTTCCCATGTTGGATCCACCCAGATCCGCCCGGCGCTGATTTTCACCGGATACGTACGGATAGGTTCCTCGGCGGGGTCGATCAGCGGCGCGCCGGAAACCAGGTCAAAATAGCTGCCGTGAAGCGAGCACTTGAGTTTCCGGCCCTGGATACAGCCGAGGTACAGCGAGTAATCCTCGTGGCTGCACAGTTCCTCGACGGCGTAGTAGTCGCCCTCGGCGTTACACAGCAGCAGTCGTTTTCCGCCGGGCCGGATTTTTTTCATCTGGCCGGGAGATAGTTCACCTTCAACTGCCACCGCTTCGAAAGGCGCGTCCATTGGCGGTTCCGGCTTACGTGATGCGTGCCGCGGCAGCGCCGGAATCGAGAACGGCGCGTACCCGCTCGGCGGCGCTTGTGAGGTCAGGGTGTCTGCCCAGGTGGTGCAGAACCAGGGCGCCGGCGTACACCAGTGAGTCGTAGGTCGCGCCTTGCTCACCGTTCAGTGCCGCCACGCCTGCATCGGCGGCGACTTTCGCTGCCGCCTGGACACTGAAGGTCAGGGCAATGTCATCGGCGATCCGTTCGGCCTCGGGAAGGTTGTCAGGCAATGGCACAGCCCGCATTTCCTGATGGATGCCGAGATCCGCCGGGTCGACGTCCACGGCTCGTTCTTCACCCGCGTCGCGGTAGTGGAAAAACCTGCCTTGCTGTCGCAGCGAGGGGATCACGCCGCCTTCGGTACCGCGCACAATCAGAGCGGAATCAAAACCGACGTGACGAGCCAGCATGGTGTAAACCGGCGGGTAGGGTTTGTGCACGTAGCCGGTGACAAAATGGGTCTTTTGGCGGCCGCTGATCGGCTTGGCCAGCACTTCCACGGTGGTCAGCACAGGGCGCTTGATAATCTTCTGGCGCAGTGTCACCAGACGGTGCAGCCTGGGACAGAACTGGGCCTGGTCAACGTAAGTCCAGCCGAGTGCGGGATCTGCGAGTCGTTGCGCCGCGGCCGTCGTCGGCAGGTCAACGGGCACACCGGCGGCAGCCAGTACGTGGCGGTGGGTGAGGCCGAATTTCGGGCCCACTGAGTCCAGACCATGTGACACCGTGGGCACTCCACAGGCAGCCAACAGGGCCGGCAGGAACGGCGAGGCGGGGAGGGTGCGGTTGTAACCGTCGTAAGGGTCGGCGAGGTCGATGACCTCATCGACGTCCGCCGTGACGCTGGTGGTGTAATCGCGAATGGCGTCGAGCACACCGCGGTTCTCTTCCGGCGTCTCGCGTTTCATGCGCAGGGCGATGAAAAAAATTGCGGCCCGCACCGGGTCGATCTTGTCTTCGAGGATCGCCGCGGTGCCAAGGCGCGCTTCTTCTTCGGAAATGTCCTTGGAGAGTTCCGGGCCGGTGGCGATGCGCTGGATGATGGATCGCATGTTGGCCTGCAGATCACGGTCCGCGGCAGCGGCGGAAGCGCTCATAAGTGTCTCCTGATATACACTGGACCGAGTATAAATTGTGATCCAAATCAGTCAACTATACCCGCGGTAAATCGCGGGTTTGGGATCTGTGCGGGCGCGAAAAAATTTGCTTTTTGGCCGCCGGATCGCTAATCTACGCGGCTATTTTCAAGGGCTTGCAGGAGATGCACATGCGGCAGATACTGGTGGCTGGGAACTGGAAATTGAACGGTTCCCTGGACAGCGTGAAAGAACTGATTGCCGGCATTACCGCCGGTGAAGGCGACACCGGTAACACGCAGATTGCGGTCTGCCCGCCGTTTGTTTACATTCCGGTGGTTGCTGATCTGCTCGCCGACAGTAAGATCGCCTGGGGTAGTCAGGACGTCAGTGACCAGGATGCAGGTGCCTTTACCGGCGAAGTCGCCGGCCCCATGCTCAGGGAGTTTGTTTGTACCTACGCCATTGTCGGTCACTCGGAGCGCCGCAGCCTGTACGCGGAAGACGACGAGTTTACCGCCCGCAAGTTTGCCGCGGCGCGACGGTCCGGTCTTACGCCGATCCTGTGTGTTGGTGAAACACTGGCAGAGCGCGAGCAGGGCATCACCGAGGAGGTCGTGGCCCGGCAGCTGGATGCCGTCATCAAGCTGGAAGGTATCAGCGCCATTGGTGAGTGCGTCATCGCTTACGAGCCTGTCTGGGCGATCGGTACCGGCAAGACCGCCAGCCCGCAACAGGCGCAGGATGTCCACGCCTTTATCCGCGGCAAGTTGGGCGGTCTCGATGCGACGGTGGCCGAGAATGTGCAGATCCTGTACGGCGGCAGCGTCAAGGGTGCCAACGCCGCCGAGCTGTTTGCCATGGCAGACATCGACGGCGGTCTTATCGGTGGCGCCTCGCTGGACGCCGGCGAATTCCTGGCGATCTGCAAAGCGGGCAGATAACCCTGTCCCGGTGCCGCCCCAGGAGGCTGTCGGACTTCGGCGATCGTAGTGAACAAGGTGGGAGGGCGCCCCATTGTTTCGATCGTTTGAGGAGAATAGCCGTAGCTATTTGACGAACGGATCGGGACAATGGGGCGCTCTCCCACCGGCGCAGCAGATCAGCCCCAAGTCCAACAGCCGCCGAGGGGTGGTGGGAGAGGGGCACACGCATAGTTTCTAGACGGGGTATAATGTTTACAGCCTTATTGATTCTTCAGGTGTTGCTCGGGCTCACCATAATTGGCCTGGTGTTACTGCAGCAGGGCAAGGGCGCCGACATGGGGGCGGCATTCGGTGCCGGTGCTTCGGGTACCGTGTTCGGCGCCCGTGGCAGCGGTTCATTCTTCAGTCGCGCGACCGCCGTTCTCGCCGCCGCGTTTTTTGCCAACAGCGTACTGCTGTCATCGCCCGTGGTGCTTGGCGACCGGCATCCGTCGGCGAGCAGTATCGCCGTAGAGGTGCCGGTGGCGCCGCCGCCCCAAGAGGCCCCGGCGGGCGATGGTGGCGGCGCTGACAAGGATGCTGGTGACCTCCCGCCTGCGGATCTGCCGGAGGTGGATACGACCGGCACCGGGAACACTGCGCCTGCCGATGTTCCCGCAGCGAGCGTTGCGCCCGAGTCGGCCAGGGACCAGCCGGCACCCGCGGCTGCCACGGCGGAGAAGCCAGCGGCCAAGGATGCAGCGAGTAACGGTGCCGCGACCAAAAAGCCTGAGTAACGCTCGATTGCCGACGTGGTGGAATTGGTAGACACGCTATCTTGAGGGGGTAGTGGCGAAAGCTGTGCCGGTTCGACTCCGGCCGTCGGCACCATATTTGCAGTAACGCTTTCATCCGCATATAATTCCAGTACTTACTCCCGAAGGAATGGGATAGCAAGGTGGGATAGCAGTGGCGGATAAGGCGCATCTTTTCAAGCGCGGCAACACATGGTTCGTCAGGGTGACGGTGCCACGGCACCTGCAGGACGTACTCGACAAGAAACTCATCCGCCGCTCCCTGAAGACCACCTCACTGACCGAGGCCAACCGGCACAAGCACGCAGTCATTGCCGAGATTCGCAAGCTGCTGGCGGACGCCGAGCAGGCAACCGGCAGGGCATCCAACACAACAACCCCACCGACAAACTACTTGCAGACCTGCGGGCCCTGCGGCGCCAGCGGCGGCTGAAGCTGCTAACACCTGACGACGTGGACTTGATGAAGGACTCGCTGCTCGACAAGGTCCACTCACTCGACGAGGACGGCAAGGTACCAGTTGAGATGGTGCCGGTCATTCGCACTGCCTTGTCTGCGGTGGACGATGACAGCCTGGCCCTCCTGTCTGATGCCACCGACGCGTACCTGAAGGAAGACGCAGGCCGACTCCGGGCCTCGACCATCAGGCAGCGCAGGAAGTCTCTGGAGGACTTCATGGCGTGGGTTGGTGACTGTGAGCTGGATGCTGTCCTGAGAGCCGAGGCTGGGCGCTACGTGGCCGATGTGCTGATACCCAAGAAGCTGGCGGCACCGACCATCAAGCACACCCTTGGCGACCTCAGTGGCTTCTGGAACTGGGCCTGCGGGCGTGGCATCTCTACCAGCAACCCCTTTGACAGGATGGCCAGGACGGTCAAGACGCCAGCCCGAGGGGTGCGCAAGGATGAGGACAAAGAGAAACGTCCGTGGAAGCCTGACGAGCTACTGAAGCTGCTGACTGAGACCGACTCGAAGTCAGACCTGTGGGCCATGTCGGTGCTGGCCCTCTACACCGGCTGCCGGGAGAATGAGCTGGCTGAGATGCAGTGCAGCGATGTGAACAACACCTACTTCCGCATCCCTGAGGCCAAGACCAAAGCCGGGCGGCGGGATGTGCCGATACACCCGCGCATAGGTCCGCTCGTGGCTCACCTTAAGGAGACATCCACTGACGGCTATCTGGTCAGTGGTCTGAAGCGTGGCGGATATGACAACAAGCGCCACCACAGTTTCGCCAAGCGATTCAGCTATCACAAGCGCAAGGTGTTGGGGTTGCCAGCTGCTGCTGTGTTCCATGGACTCAGGAAGAACTTCATCACCTCACTGCACAACGCAGGCGTCACAGTGGACCGCATAGCTCAGGTGGTCGGCCACGAGCGTGGCTCCTTGGCGCTGGATGTGTACTCGGCGGGTGTTGACCTGAAGAAGCTGGCCAAGGATGTGCGGAAGGTCACCTTCGGCTCACCCGTTGATTCCGCCGTGTCTGCTCGCATCGAGGAGTTGACCAAGGCGAAGGCCAGCGGGTAGGGTGTGGGCTCTGTCGGTGGGCGCGTGGATGGGCTGGTGGCTTAGCCGCTTCAGTATAAACATCTGCTAATCGTTCGGATGACGACCCTTAAGCGACGTTCTTGCTTGGTTGTTACCGCATCGTTACATCCTGATGTACTAACTAAGTACTTTCCACCATAGCCCGGACGCCGGTCATGGCCTATAGCTTTTAATACCGTCGATGACTGTATACCCTCCGTTCGTACGCCACGGCTGAGTGTTTCGTTCCTAACGCAACGGAGTTGCCGGACGGGTCACAACAAGCGTTAAATCGGGGAGGTGCCTGATGGAAACCACACGCAGTCTGGTTCTGAGCGCGACGCTCATACTGATGCTCGGGGGAGCCCCCTTAGCGTTCGGCGAGACCCAATTCGAGAGCTTTGCGGTGCGAGCGGAGGTGAGTTTCCCGCCGGACCCCATTCTGCCGGTGGACCTCTCCGTGGGCGCGACGTTTGTGCCCGGCAGCGCGATTGACCTGCCGAGCGAGCCGGTGACCCTCACGTTCTACCCGCCCCAACCCTGTGTGCCGCCCAGCTCCTGCGAGCCGTTGTGGCAGCTTGTCCTGCCGGCGGGGTGCTTTGAGGAGCGTCCCGGGGGGGAAGTATCGCCTCACGGACGGTGCCTGTGAGGCATCGCTGCGCCGGGTCGACATTGACGGCACGGTCCACGACATCTCCGGGCTCATTCAATCGCTGGACGGCAAAGTCGTGCCCCCGACGAACAACCAGAGCGGCTGGCGGTTTCGTTTGAATCTGGGCTTTTCGAGCGCGGACGGGGACGGGCAAACAGCTTTTCCACCCCAACCTTGTCGGGGCAGCACGCAGTTGGCGATTGGCGATGATGTCGGTGAGGCCCAGACCGCGCACTGCCAGTGGGACGGGACGCAGTAGGCGGGGGGGCAGGGGGTTGTCCACCTGCGTTCCCCACACGCCCGATGGCGCGGTCGCCCGGCGGTGGCGTGCGGTTGGTCGTGTCTCTGTGGTGCTGTAGGTCCGAAGTTGGCCCGTTCTTGCCCTCCATCTTGCGCCGCTACTAGTCTGATCTGACGGTGTCAGTGAGCCTTAGTTTGGGCGACCACGCCTCAGGCCCGCTCCCTGTCCTGCCGCAGTTTAGCCTGAGACGTTGCCGGTTACTGGGTGGGGCATGATGGTGAGCGCGTGGCAGGGACAACTAACATAACTGATAGCAGACCATGCAGCATTCTCGTCGTTGGCTTGCTACCTACAGACGCCCGATACAATGCCAGTGCCACCCATTGATGCCGCCACAAACGGTTTCCTTTCACCTTCACGGAACTCTTGAACTTCGAGACTCTGGAACCGGTAGCCAAAGTCCGCGATGGCCTTGAACGAGCTGCTGCGAGACCCGCGATCAACCACTCGCGTTGACTCGGCCGACGAGGTAGCCAGAACCTCGCCAAGTATTTTGCCATCTAACCGGGAAACTGCGAATCTTGCGCCTTCCAATTCGTCATCGAACTCTGACTCTATCAGCTTCCCATAATCTGACACGTTATAGACGTGCTCCACCGTGCAGACGTAAGCAAGTTCGCCACCTTCAGGAATACCCCAGACAGCAAGCAGTATGGGGGCTGTAATGGATAACCGTATTATCCGCGACATGGCGCTCCCTTCAGCAGGTGGCATAAAGGCAAAAAGACAAAGCCGAGCTTACACCAGATGCCAACGGTCGCGAACCATCAAGTCAGGTCAAGTGCCACCGCACCCTCACGCCCCAGCCCACCAGCAGGTTCGCCCTGAGGCGTTACGGGTCACTGGGTCGCCATGATGGGGAGCGCGTCGTGGCGCTGGTGATTTCGCGCATTGCAGAGTTGACCGAGGGGAAGGCTGGGGGCTAGGCTCCATTACGGGGAAAGCGTGTGAGCACACCCGCCCGCGCGTTTTGTTACGTTGGTGTGACATCCACGTAGTTAAGGAGTCGCATCTGCGTGTCTTCGCAGCAATATGTCTGGCAGCCGCGATAGTAATCACCGCTATTTCGTACTGGGGCTATGTTCTTCTGCATCGCGTTGAGTGGCCTACCGGTCAGCTGGGTGGGGTTGGGCAGCGGGTTTATGATTAGCAATTAAGGCATGTAAAATAGGCGCACAGAAGATGAAGCGAACTCTTGTTGCACTGGCTCTTACCACCCCGACTCTCAGCGCATTTGCCGCAGGCCCTTGGGTCGGCTTTAATGTCGAGACCTTGTTGTCACGCTGCCGCCCATATGCAGCGCAATCCACGGTACAGACCTATGAACAGACGTTCTGTGCGGGCTACTTAATGGGGGCTGTGGATGGTATGGGGTCTATGGGTGATCTAAAAGCGACAGGTGTTTGCCCAAAGTACTTCGTCACAAGACAAATCGCGGCCACATTTGTGAAGTATGCGGACCAGCATCCAGAGAAGCGGAGCACCTTGCCACCACTGACCATGCTCTGGGAGTCTCTGCACGACGCTTTCCCCTGCAGGAAAGAGTAAGCCGTACCGTCTTCTCTCCGGTACCGCTAACGGGCCCTGCCGCAGGTGGCCTGAGGTGTTGCCGGTTAGTGGGTGACCTTCGGCTCACGCGTTGACTCCCTCGTGTCTGAGCGTATCGTGGAGGTGGTCGGGGCGAAGGTGAAGTCCAGCGGATAGACGGAGCTTACACTGCTATGCCAAACGCAAAGGAGCGAGCCATGAACCTAAAAGACTTCATCGCGGAGTCGCTGACACAGATAGTACAAGGTGTCCAGCAGGCGCAGGACAACTTCAAGGGTAGTGAGGCGCGTATTAGTCCTCAAATGCGGATGACGCAGAAGGAACATTCTATCGGAGCAGCAGAAGGCTATGGAGGCCAGCCGGTGTCGTATGTCTCATTTGATGTGTCTGTTGTAGCCAGTGAGGGGACCGGTACTAAGGGCGGAATAGGTATACTGGTTGGTGCAATCGGGTTAGGAAGTCAAGGGCAGAGCGAGAAGGCGTCCTCTAATGAATCAAGAATCAAGTTTCAGATTCCCGTTATGCTTCCTCCTCAGCGAGAGTAGATTCGCATCTAGGTGCTAGGCTAAGCTCCCGCCCTGTTGTGTTTCTTTCCACTTAGTCTAGGCTCTGAGGATGTGTTACATCTTAAGAAATTTGGCTCCGCCGATCATTTTGGCTCTTGCGGGCTGCGCAAGTACGCAACCCCAGGAATCTTCGTCTCAGATCTAATTGTGGTTGCAACAAATGATAGCCCAGTACGAGAAGACATGTTTCAACCCCAACCTGTCTTCCGAAGAACAGATCAATTGCCGTGAGTATTATAGACCGATTTTAGAGGCGCTATTTGAGGCAGCCGCAAAGGAGCAACAGGCCAAAGCTGGCAATGAATCAGGCGAAGCCTTCATTAATAAAGGTGGTTCTCAGCAATACGGCACACCGGTGTATCGCGAGGACCAGTGTATCGGTGCCGTGGTAAATGGGGTCTGCCACGGAACGATTCTAGCACCTGGCTATAACGCACCACGCTGCTATGGCCAGATGCTATTTGGTAAGTGCACTGGACCGATGTTCTAATCGGCATTAGTCAATATCTGATCTACGAAGGCCAGCGCGTATGCCGCCAGCGGCGGCGACTGCCGTGAGCGGCAAGTGAAACTTCAGGTGTTTACCTCACCGAGGTCAAGTGTATGTTACCTTTGAGCCACTACTGCAAACCCTAGACGCCTGAAGTCCACCACAAGCCCACCCCTAGTTTCATAGACTCACACACACCGGGCCCAACCCAGCCACAGGTTCCCCTGAGACGCTGCCCGCCACCGGGCGGGCATGATGAGAGAGCGCGTGAATGCACTGATGGCCGAGCGCATTGCTGAATTGGTGCTATGAGCCTGTCTCTGGTCCGGCCCGGTTGGGGGGCGAGGTTAGTCACCGGGAATGTTAGCCGTTGCTGATGGTCTGGACCCAGAACTGTCATTCATCGTGTAATCGTTGAATGGCAACTTTTTCTGAAATCAGCCATTCAAGGTCCGGTGGCGGGTAGGCAATCTTGCGACCCTTTCCTGATGTTCAGGATGTGAGCTTACATTTCCGGAATGTCCTGTAAGCAGACATGCAGCAGGGGGTGATGGCGCCTGGTTAGATGCCGGTTGGTGTTTCCAGCCGCGTCACTCAGCCGCCCATAGTCAATCCTGACTATTTCTCGCCAACCTCAGACACCCCGCAAAATGATCAATTCTGGCGATGGTCCAGCGTAGAACTTCAGTTAGCCTTTCCATCGAGGGCAAAGATGTTCGCCCCGACGTGGCATGTATCGTGTTCAAGACGATGACTGCGGTGCAGCCAAATGTTAACTGACACAGGAGTAAATATCATGAGCACGACGAAATATCTTTCGGTGATTGGCACTTTGCTGCTGGTGATAACAGCGTTTACGACACCTATCGCACATGCGATATCACTGAACAAAGCAGTTAACCAGGCTATTGCGGGGGAGTTCCCCAAAAGCACAAAACTCCACGGGCACGACTTTGTCCTTCGCTCATTGAAGAACAAGAAGAAGTTGAAACCGGGCGAAACGGGGTACTTCCGGCACGAACACATTGGCAAAGATGATCGGGTTTTCTTTTCGATCAAGGTGAGACGGAAGAATTCCTACACGGCTAAGATAACAAGAATCGAATACCGTGGGGTGCTAAATACCAGGCCGACCGTGTTCGGGGTCGACGTAACTCGTGCTGCAAGCCTACACCCACAAGGTGCTGCGATGGCCCGTATTTTGCAATCCTTACGGAAGCTGCATCCTCAAAAGATATTGGACGGAAATTGGGAACCAGAGGCTGCCGTAATCGTTGATACGATTGGGCGGCGGATGGCCGCCGACGCCAGATAGCGTCGATATGGTTACCAACAGCAGGTTTCACGGGTGCAGGGATGCGCCCGGGATAAGTTGGGGAAGGAAATCCGCACAGCGCGGTCTGTGTTCTGCAATGACTGGTTCTGGACCACATCGTTATACATAAGTCTGAGCCGTCGTTGCTACTTCAACTGCGTCTAATGTCAAAGCAAAGTCACGGGTTCGCTGTAATCCGATCCATATTGATTGAGGGCCGGGTTCCCCATCATGTTTTCGACCTAGAAACCCACCAAAACCTGCAACCATTCTCACGATGGTATTCAGCGTGGGTGGATTGGCTGGGGGCCGGGTCTTCGTTGCCACCAAATAGACCGCTTGCCATTCGCTGGTTTCAAAGACCAGATCGCAAGGCAGCTCAGGACACTCTCGGCCCATCAGGGTGAGATAGAGCACACGCCAAGCCACGATCATGTATAACGCTAATGCCGGACGAAGTCGTTCAACATGTTCTAATTGTAGCTTTTCGATCTTGCAGCCACTCTTCAGAATTCTGAAGTAAATTTCGATTTGCCAGCGGCAAAGGTACCAGCTGAGTTTTTCGATTGCTTGTTCAGCTGTGGTGACCGGGAGATTGGTCAAGAGTACCCAGGTGACCGGCTCTTCGCCTTTTGGTGGCCGGGTTTCCTGCGCCAGCAGGACGGTTACCTCAACCGGGTCTAATGAGTTCCCGTAACGCTGCGGTGGCTGCAGTTCTACGCGGGCCGCCTTCAGTGTCTGTGTCACATGTTTTTTATGCCGTTTGTGACTCGGCGGCAAATCGAACTCAATCTCGCCCAGCACCGGTGTGCCTGGGCCAAGGCATCACTCAGACAGGCTTCCTCAAGCATCCGACGATCATGGGAGGCACGGATCAACCAATCGGCACGATGTGTTTGCCCACCGCCTTCGACAAACAGTTCGTAGATATCGCTCTCGCGATCAGCCATATAGACGCATTGGGTGTCAGGCAGTGTGTCGGCCAGCTCACACACCTGACGGTAACCGTCAATCCAGCGCACGCTCTCTTTTTCCTCAATCGCTTTTCTTTTTCGTTCCTCGCTCTTGCCATACCCGTCATCACTGCGCGCCCAAATGAGCGCATC